>NZ_CP074406.1:1287942-2575884 GCF_018388425.1 Nocardioides faecalis
GACCACGGCGTCGCAGCGGTACCACTCGGCGCCCTCGTCGGACTCGGCGACGGTGGGGGTGAACCAGACCGGCCGGATCATGCTCAACCGCAGCCGATCGGTGCTGCCGCCCACGAAGCGGGCCAGTGCCTTCGGGCACTGTCTCGCCACCCGGGCCTGCACCTGCGCGGAGTCCACCGCCAACAGGTGGCCGTCGGCCACGGCGTCGATCCGTCCGACCGCGA
Organism: Nocardioides faecalis; assembly: GCF_018388425.1. NCBI lineage: Bacteria > Bacillati > Actinomycetota > Actinomycetes > Propionibacteriales > Nocardioidaceae > Nocardioides > Nocardioides faecalis. Next base: position 1,288,167 of record NZ_CP074406.1, read on the forward strand.
CCGTCTCGCTGGTGTGCTTCTGCTTGCACGGAACCGGGTCGGCATCCGCGGTGGGCGCGACGGCGGCGTCGAACGGCAGGCGGTAGCACGCCCCGGCAGCGGGACCGGCGGACGGCGGGGCGGCCGTGGTCTGCTGCGCGCGCGGGCCGGGGTCCTTGTCGGGCTCGTCCGAGCCGGAGCATCCCGCCGAGGTGACCGCGACCAGCACGGCGGCCGCGAGGCTGCCGAGGCGACGCGCGGCGCGCGGGCTCATTCGCTCGTCCGTGCCCAGCACACGGAGCGGCGCACGCCCGCCTTCCACTCGGCGGCGTGGAAGAACGTGAAGCCGAACTCGTACTCGGTGGGGTAGTTCAGCCAGGCCTTGACCGACTGGGAGCAGAACGAGCGGGTGCGGCTCTCCATCACCCGGTCCCCGGGGTACTTGTCGTCGGGGTCGCCGATCTTGACGGTCGTCACCGCACGCCAGTCGTGCTTCTCCGAGCACGGCACCTTCTCGCCCTGGGCCACGGACGGGCCGCGCGCGCAGCTGAGCCAGGTGTCCTTCGGGCGTCCGGCCAGCATCCCCTTGGCGGTCTGCGGCAGCGGCCGGTACGACGCGCTGGCGGCGTTGCCGCCGATCACGTCGCAGCGGTACCAGCGGGCGCCCTTGTTCCACGCCTTCTCCGAGGGCCGGAACCACGCCCAGCTGATCGTGGTCCGCAGCACCAGGCTCTCGTCGGCCCCGACGAAGTCCGCGAAGGCCGCCGAGCACGTCTTGTAGGCGAACGCCCCGAGCGCGGGGTCGTCGTAGTCGAGATCACTCAGGTCGGGAGGCAGCTCACCGGCCGCGAACGTCTCAGCGGTGTGCTCCTGGGTGCACGGCACCGGCTTCGTCGCGTTCGCGGGCAGCCGGACGTCGTCGGGGGTGAGCACGCGGCACAGGCCGGTGGTGGGCACCTCGACGGCATCGACGAGGTCCGGGTCGGAGTTCTGCCCCTGGTCCTCGGCGCCGCACGCCGACCCCACCGCGAGCAGCAGCAGGGCGAGCAGGGCCGGAGCGAGGCCACGCCGGTACGACATCGTGCGGGCTCCCTTCGGCGACACGGTCCGTGGCCCCCTCAACCGGCCAGCAGTGCGGCGATGGTAGCGCCCAGCGCGTACGCCTCCTGCTCCGCGGCGTCGTCCACGTCGCCGAGCACGCCGAGGGCGTCGTACCCCTGGCGCCAGCCGAGCGCGCCGACGATGGACTCCACCGAGCGCTGGGCCCCGGTGAGGTCGTAGCGGCCGTGCAGCCACAGCCCATAGGGTCGCCCGGCGGTGGCGCCCGCCGAGGAGCCGGGCGCGCCGCCGGGGTCGAGCTCGCCGCCCACGGCGAGGAACGTGGTGTCGAAGAAGTGCTTGAGCGCCCCGGACATGTAGCCGAAGTTCGCGGTCGTGCCGAGCACGTAGCCGTCGGCGTCCAGCACGTCCTCCGCACCGGCCTCCAGCGCCGGGCGTACGACGACCTCGACCCCGGCGCCGGCCTGCACGTCCTCGTCGTGCGCACCCGCGACCACCCGGTCGAGCAGCGAGCGCATCGACCGGGTGGGCGAGTGGTGCACGATCAGCAGCCTGGTCACGACACCAGGCTAGGCACGTGGGGCCCCGGTCCGTCTGGACCGGGGCCCCACGTGTCGCTCATGTCGCTCAGGCGACGGGGGCGCCGAGCCGCTCCCAGGCGCGGTGCGTGCCCATCAGGGTCTGCACCTCGGTGAGCACCTCGGCCCCTGCGGAGCCGGTCACCACGCCGGGTGCGTCCGTCGCGATGCCGGCCGCGGCCAGGGCGTCGACCCCGGCGCCCCAGGCCCCGATGGCCTTGGCGTGCCGGAAGCACTCCTCGAGCAGCATCGTGACCCGCGGGTCCAGGGTGGGCGTGTCGGCGGCGCCGGCCTTCTCCTCACGCAGCGGGCGCGCGTCCGGTGCCGGCACGGGGCTGCCGGCCACGAGCACCGCGTCGACCTCCACCGAGCGACCGGTGGCGAAGGTGCGCTGCACGTCGAGCCCGCCGACCTTGCCGCCGTGCGGGGCGAAGATCAGCGGCACCATGCCGGCGGCGAGGATCGCGGTGCGCACCTCGGTGACGCCGTCCAGGTCGCCGTCGGGGTCGACCACGATGCCCACCATCCGACCGTCGCCCGGCCACGGCCCGCCGGTCAGCTGGGACAGCGCCGGGCTGGGCGCCAGGTCGGTCAGCGGCACGGTCGGCTCCGGGGCCGGCAGCCCGAGCCCGGTGGCCACCTCGGCGCACAGCACCGGGTCGATGTTGGCCAGCGCCTGCAGCTGGCGCTCCTTGATCGCCTGCTCGTAGCACTTGCCGAGCTCGAAGGTGTAGGCCCGGATGATGTGCTCCTTCTCCACCGGCGACATGCTCAGCCAGAACTGGCGGGTCTGGCTGTAGTGGTCGTCGTAGGAGACCGGGTTCTCGCGCACCTTGGTCGACTCGGCGACCCGCACCGCGGCGTCGGTGAACGCCTTGGTCTGCTCCTCGCTCAGGTCGGCGCCGGCCGCGAACGGGCAGCCGCCGTCGAGCGTGTTCGGCTTGTACGGCGCCACGCCGGAGTGCACCGCGTGCTGGTGGAAGCCGTCGCGGAACATGTCGTTGACCTCGGTGTGCGGCCGGTTGATCGGCAGCTGGTTGTAGTTCGGGCCGCCGAGGCGGGACAGCTGCGTGTCGACGTAGGAGAACAGCCGGGTCTGCAGCAGCGGGTCGTCGGTGACGTCGATGCCCGGCACCAGGTGACCGGCGTGGAAGGCGATCTGCTCGGTCTCGGCGAAGAAGTTGGTGGTGTTCTTGTTCAGCACCAGCCGGCCGATCGGCTGCACCGGGGCCAGCTCCTCGGGCACGATCTTCGTGGGGTCGAGCAGGTCGATCCCCTCGAAGACCTGCTCCGGGTTGTCCTCGAACACCTGCACGCCCAGCTCCCACTCGGGGAAGGCGCCGGACTCGATCGCGTCGGCCAGGTCGCGGCGGTGGAAGTCGGGGTCCACGCCGCCCAGCATCTGCGCCTCCTCCCAGGTCAGGGAGTGCACGCCCAGCTTGGGCTTCCAGTGGAACTTCACCAGCGAGGTCACGCCCTCGGCGTTGACGAGCCGGAAGGTGTGCACCCCGAAGCCCTCCATCATCCGGTAGGAGCGCGGGATGCCGCGGTCCGACATGTTCCAGATGGTGTGGTGCTGCGCCTCGGTGTGCAGGGAGACGAAGTCCCAGAAGGTGTCGTGCGCCGACTGCGCCTGGGGGATCTCCCGGTCCGGGTGCGGCTTGCCGGCGTGGATGATGTCGGGGAACTTGATGCCGTCCTGGATGAAGAAGACCGGGATGTTGTTGGCGACCAGGTCCCAGTTGCCCTCACGGGTGTAGAACTTCGTCGCGAACCCGCGGGTGTCGCGGGCGGTGTCCATCGAGCCGCGGTTGCCGAGCACGGTGGAGAACCGGACGAACACCGGCGTCGTCTCGCCCTTCTCGAACACCGCGGCGTGGCAGATCGACTCGGCGGTGCCGTAGGCCTCGAAGTAGCCGTGCGCTCCCGAGCCGCGGGCGTGCACCACCCGCTCCGGGATCCGCTCGTGGTCGAAGTGGGTGATCTTCTCGCGCAGGTGGTGGTCCTGCAGCAGCGTCGGGCCGCGGCTGCCCGCCTTCAGCGAGTGGTCGGTGTCGCGCAGCTTCACGCCCGTGGCCGTGGTCAGGTGGGCGCCCTGCTGGGTGCGCACGTGCGGGTCGGCGCCGGTGTCAGCACCGGTGGCGGTGCGGGCCTGCGGCGCGGCCTGGTCCGGCTTCGGGGGCAGCGGCGGCACCGGCTCGGTCGGCTCCTTCAACGGCGCCGGCGCCGGTCCCGGCGCGCCGGGGATCTGCGGGGTGAGGGCATCGGTGGCCTTCTCGACCACGCTCTCCGCGGCATCGGCCACCTTGTCGGCGACGTCCTTGGCTGCCTTCTTGGGGTCCATCGAGGCTCCTTCGTGGGTCGGGGTCCTGCGCGGTACCCCCCGAGGTCGCGGTGAGTCACCTCCCGACCTGCCTGCTTCGCGCCCGACCGTGCTGCTAAGGTGGCGGCGTCATGATGCGAGCCCTGCTTCTTAGCGGCCGCAGCGAGGTCTGACCCAGCCGGACCCCTCGCTGCGGAGTGAGTCGCGCGCCCGGCGCCCTTTCGGATCGACCGTTCGAAGCCACCGCGAATTCCAGCCGAGGAAGTCATGACCATCCAGCCCCGCCCTGTCACCATCCCGAGCCAACAGCCCAGCGGGATGCCGTTCCAGCGCTACACGGCGTTCGAGCCGGTCACCGTGCCGGACCGCACCTGGCCCGACGCGAAGATCACGCGTGCGCCGCGCTGGCTCTCCACCGACCTGCGCGACGGCAACCAGGCGCTCATCGACCCGATGAGTCCCTCGCGCAAGATGACGATGTTCGAGCTCCTGGTCAAGATGGGCTACAAGGAGATCGAGGTCGGCTTCCCCGCCGCGAGCCAGACGGACTTCGACTTCGTGCGCCAGCTCATCGTCGAGGACCGGATCCCCGACGACGTACGGATCTCGGTGCTGACCCAGGCCCGCGAGGACCTCATCGAGCGCACCGTGGAGTCCCTGGCCGGCGCCCCCCGCTCCACCGTGCACCTCTACAACGCCACCGCGCCGCTGTTCCGCCGCGTGGTGTTCAAGGTGAGCGAGGCGGAGTGCATCGCGATCGCGGTGCGCGGCACCGAGTGGGTGATGAAGTACGCCGAGCAGCTGCTGGGCGACGCCGACTTCGGCTACCAGTACTCCCCGGAGATCTTCACCCAGACCCCGACCGACTTCGCCGTCGAGGTCTGCGAGCGGGTCTCCGACGTGTGGCAGCCGCAGGCGGGTCGCGAGATCATCCTGAACCTGCCGGCGACCGTGGAGATGTCCACGCCCAACACCTACGCCGACCAGATCGAGTACTTCTCCCGCGCGCTGACCCGCCGGGAGCACTCCGTGATCAGCCTGCACCCGCACAACGACCGCGGCACCGCGGTGGCCGCCTCCGAGCTGGGCCTGATGGCCGGCGCGGACCGGGTCGAGGGCTGCCTGTTCGGGCACGGCGAGCGCACCGGCAACGTCGACCTGGTGACGCTGGCGATGAACCTGTTCAGCCAGGGCATCGACCCGCAGGTGAACCTCTCCGACATCGACGAGGTGCGCCGCACCGTGGAGTACTGCACCCAGCTGCCCGTCCACCCGCGCCACCCCTACGCCGGCGACCTCGTCTACACCGCCTTCTCCGGGTCCCACCAGGACGCGATCAAGAAGGGCCTGGAGGACCTGGAGCGGATCGCGGCCGAGCAGGGCAAGCCGGTCGGCGAGATCCCGTGGGAGGCGCCCTACCTGCCGATCGACCCCAAGGACGTCGGCCGCACCTACGAGGCGGTCATCCGGGTCAACAGCCAGTCCGGTAAGGGCGGGGTGGCCTACGTGCTGAAGGCCGAGCACAGCCTGGACCTGCCGCGCCGCGCGCAGATCGAGTTCAGCCGCGTGATCCAGCAGCGCACCGACGCCGAGGGCGGCGAGGTCACCCCCGACGAGATCTGGGCGATCTTCCGCAGCGAGTACCTCGACCGCGAGGAGCCCTACGACCTGGTGAGCTTCTCCTCGACCACCGACGTCGACGGCGACGACCGGCAGGAGGTCCGGCTCGCCGTACGCGGCGAGGAGCAGACGTTCACCGGGATGGGCAACGGCCCCGTCGCGGCGTTCGTGGACGGGATGCGCCAGGCCGGCGCCGACATCCGCGTGCTCGACTACGCCGAGCACGCGCTCAGCTCCGGCGGCGACGCCCTGGCCGCGGCGTACGTCGAGTGCGAGATCGAGGGCGAGATCGTGTGGGGGATCGGCATCCACCACAACATCGTCACCGCCTCGCTGCGAGCCGTGGTCTGCGCCGCCAACCGGGCGCAGGCGATCACGATCCCGGCCACGCCCGCCCCGCTGATCGGCGACTGACGTGGCCCGCCCCGCGCTGGCCTCCGAGGGGAATCGGCAGTTCTTCATCGAGTGCCGGCGCGGGCGCGAGCGGCTGGAGTTCACCGAGCACGGCTCGGGCGACGCCTGGGTGGTGCTGCTGCCGCCGCTGCTGGTCCCACGCCAGGTGCACGACCACACCGCCCGGGCGCTGGCCGCGGCCGGCCTGCACGTGCTCGTGCTGGACCCGCTCGGCCACGGCCGCAGCGACCGTCCGGCCGACCCGTTGGTCTACTCCGTCACCGCGTTCGCCGAGCAGGTCGTCGCGCTGCTCGACCACGTGGGTGCGACCCGGGCCGTCGTCGGGGGCAGCTCCTTCGGCGCCAACATCGCCCTCGAGGTGGCCGCGATCGCCCCGGAGCGGGTGTGTGGCCTGGTGCTCGACGCTCCGGTGCTCGACAACGCGCTCGCACCGCAGCTCGCCGTGCTCGCCCCCAGCATGTACCTCGCGCGGTACGCGCCGCTGGCGCTGCAGACCCTGCGGCTGGCCTCGCGGCCGGTGCCCACCCGCTGGCTGCCCGAGGTCGTCCGGCTCGCCCGGGACACGATCGACCAGCGTCCCAGCGCCGTCGCCGCGGTGATCCACGGTGTGCTCTTCGGCAGGATCGCGCCGTCCGCGACCCAGCGGGAGGCCATCACCGCACCCGCCCTGGTCCTGGCCCGCGGGCGGGACCCGCTCCACCCCGCCTCCGACGCCCGGATGCTGGCCGCCCAGCTGCCGGCTGCCACGCTGGAGAGCGCGACCATGCCGCTGGAGTGGCGCCGCCACCCGGAGCGGATCGACATGGTGGTGACCCGGTTCGCACGCGAGTGCCTGCGCTCGGCGCTGCGGGGGCGTCGTACCCGGTCGTCGTAGGCCGACAAGGAGCGCCCGCTCAGGCTGGCCCCGAAGATCCGCCGGGGCTGAGCCGGCGCACCAGCGTCACCGCGTCGGTGACGACGAGGTCGAGCGGCAGGTCGCAGTCGACCATGCCGCCGACCTCGTCGTCCTCCAGCGGCTCCAGCGTGCGCAGCTGGGACTCCAGCAGCGAGGGGGGCATGAAGTGCTCGCGGCCCGTCATCCGTGCCGTGATCCGGCTGCTCAGCACGTCCGCGGAGCCGGTCAGGTGCACGAAGAGCGTCTCCTCCGGCACGGCCGCGCGCAGCACGTCGCGGTAGGGGCGGCGCAGCGCCGAACAGGTCAGCACGGTGCCCTTGCCCGCCTCGTGCCGCCGTGCGGTCCAGTCGGCCAGCGCGGCCAGCCACGGCGTCCGGTCGGCGTCATCGAGCGGGTGGCCGGCCGCCATCTTGGCGACGTTGGCCGGCGGGTGGTGCTCGTCGCCCTCGCCCATCGTGAGACCGAGCTCGGTGCCCAGCGCCCGGGCGAGCGTCGACTTGCCGGTGCCGGAGACCCCCATCACCACGACGTGCAGGTGCACCTCGGCGGGCGTGCGCGGGGAGGGCGAGGGGAGCGGCACGCCGCCCACCGTAGGGGACCGCGCCGCGCATCGGGCCGTACGTCGGGCCGTACGTCGGGCCGTAGGTCGGGTCGGGCGCCGGGGTGGCGCGCGGGAGCGAGGGCCGAAGGAGGCACACTGGTCCCGTGCCGCTCTACCGTGACGAAGCGATCGTGCTGCGCACCCACAGGCTGGGTGAGGCCGACCGGATCATCACGCTCCTGACCCGCCAGCACGGGCGGGTCCGCGCGGTGGCCAAGGGGGTGCGCAAGACCTCCTCGCGCTGGGGCTCCCGGCTCGAGCCGTTCACCCACGTCGACCTGCAGCTCGCCGAGGGCCGCAACCTCGACACGATCACCCAGGCCGAGACCAAGGCCGCCCACGGCGCCACGCTGGGCAACGACTACGACCGCTACACCGCAGGCACGGTGATGCTGGAGACCGCGGAGCGGGTCGTGGTCGAGGAGCGCCAGCCCGCGCGTCAGCAGTTCAACCTGCTGGCCGGTGCGCTGACCGCGATGGCCGGCGGCCAGCTTGCCGTCGGGCACGTGCTGGACTCCTACCTGCTCCGTGCTCTGGCCATCGCCGGCTACGCCCCGACCTTCGTGGACTGTGCGCACTGCGGACGCCCGCCGGTGACCGCGACCGGCGAGCTGGGTCACCACCGCTGGTTCAACCCGTCCATGGGCGGCGTGCTCTGCTCCACCTGCCGCATCCCCGGCTCGGCCAGCCCGGCGCCGCAGACGCTGGTGCTGCTGGGCGGCCTGCTGGCCGGTGACTGGCCGGTCGTGGAGGCCGCCGAGCCCCGTCACGTCCGCGAGGCCAGCGGACTGGTCGCCGCGTTCGTGCAGTGGCAGCTCGAGCGCGGCCTGCGCTCACTGGCCTACGTCGAGCGCTGAGCGGGGCGCTGACAGACTGACCCCGTGAGCCGCACCTCCCGCCGATCCCGTGCCGCTGCGGCGGCTGCCGCACGTCGTACCGAGGTGCGGGCACCGCGCCCGCACCCCTCCGGCGCCCGCCCGCCGCAGATCCCCGCCGAGCTCGTGCCGCACCACGTCGCCATCGTGATGGACGGCAACGGCCGCTGGGCCAAGGAGCGCGGCCTGCCGCGCACCAGGGGGCACGAGGAGGGCGAGTCCAGCCTCTTCGACGTCGTCGAGGGCGCGATCGAGATCGGGGTGAAGGCCGTCTCGGCGTACGCGTTCTCCACCGAGAACTGGTCGCGCAGCCCCGAGGAGGTCAAGTTCCTGATGGGGTTCAACCGCGACGTCATCCGGCGCCGGCGCGACGAGATGCACGAGCTCGGGGTGCGGGTGCGATGGGCCGGACGGGCGCCGAAGCTGTGGAAGTCGGTCATCAACGAGCTGCGGGTCGCCGAGGAGATGACCCGCGACAACGACGTGCTGACCCTGACGATGTGCGTCAACTACGGCGGTCGCTCCGAGCTCGGGGACGCCGCCCGAGGGCTGGCCCGCGACGTCGCCGCCGGCAAGGTGAACCCGGACAAGGTCGACGAGCGCACGCTGGCGCGCTACCTCTACGTGCCCGAGCTGCCCGACGCCGACCTCATCTGGCGCACCTCCGGTGAGCAGCGGCTGTCCAACTTCATGCTCTACCAGGCCGCCTACTCCGAGCTCGTCTTCTCCGACGTGCTGTGGCCCGACGTCGACCGCCGCCACCTGTGGCAGGCCATCGACACCTACGCCCGCCGCGACCGGCGCTACGGCGGCGCCGAGCCCAACCCCGTCGCCGAGTAGCGCCGGCCCATCCGGCAGAGCGAAGCGATGACGCGCTCGCGCCATGTGCTCAGTGTTCGTCGTAGTGGCTGCCGTGCTCGGCGTGGCGGTGGCCGTCGTGGACGTAGTCGACGTGGTCGTCGTGCGCCACGGCGAGGTGGCCGCAGCCGGGGCCGTGGGCGTGGGGGTGCTCGCCGCACTCCTCGTGCTCGTCCGGCTCTGCGTCGGAGAAGGGCTCGCGCAGCCGCGCCCGGTGCCGCAGCCAGCTACCGACCGGCCAGGCGACGATGTAGCAGGCGAGCGCCAGCAGGACGATGGTCGGGCCGGGCGCGACCGTGGCGCGGTAGGAGGCGAGGGTCGCGATCACCAGGCCGCCGACCGAGGCCAGGGTGCCGAGGGCCATCGCGGCGCCGAGGGTGGTGCGGAAGGAGCGGGTGAGCTGCTGGGAGGTCGCGACCGGGACGACCATCAGCGCGGAGACCAGCAGCAGGCCGACGGTGCGCATGGCCACCGTGACGCTCACCGCGGCGAGGACGGCGACGAGCACGTTGTAGCCGCGCACCCGCAGCCCGGCGACCCGGGCGAACTCCTGGTCCTGGGCGACGGCGAACAGCTGGGGCGCCAGTCCGACGCAGAGCCCGACGACGGCGATCGCCAGCACCATCGTCACCAGCACGTCGCCGGGCGAGATGGTGGTCAGCGACCCGAACAGGTAGCGGTTGAGCGCGGAGGCGCTGTCCCCGCCCAGGCCGCTGATGAAGATGCCGCCTGCCAGTCCGCCGTAGAAGAGCAGCGCCAGGGCCACGTCGCCGTTGGTCTGCCCGCGTTCTCGGATGATCTCGATCAGCACCGCGCCCAGCACGGCGACGAGCACGGCGGTCCACAGCGGCGAGGCGCCGGTGACCAGGCCGAGCGCGACGCCGGTGACGGCGACGTGCCCGATGCCGTCACCCATCAGCGACAGTCGCCGCTGCACCAGGAACGTGCCGATGGCGGGAGCGGCGAGCCCGGTGAGCAGCGCGGCGATCAGGGCGCGCTGCATGAACGGCTGTGCGAACAGCTCGACGGGGCTCACTCGTGCTCCTCCGGGTGCCGGTCGACCGGCGAGGCGACGTGCGGCACGTGGTCCCGTACGACGCCGCGGGACTCGTGCGGGTGATGGTGGTGGGTGTGCGGCTCGGCGAACCGCGGCTCGTGCACCTCGTGGTCGCTCAGCGCGGGGCCGTCGTAGGCGACCCGGCCGTCACGCAGCACGACCGCGCGGTCCACCAGCGGGGCCAGGGGGCCGAGCTCGTGGGCGACCAGCACGATCGTGGACCCGCGCTCCTTGAGCCGGCCCAGGGTCTCCGCGAGCACCTGCTGGTTGGGCAGGTCCACGCCGGCGGTCGGCTCGTCGAGGAAGAACAGCTCCGGCTCCCCGGCGAGCGCGCGGGCGATCAGCACCCGCTGCTGCTGGCCACCGGACAGGTTGGAGACCGCGTCGCGGCGCCGGTCGGCGAGCCCGACCACCTCGAGCGCGTCGTCGATCGCGGCCCGGTCCGCCCGGTTCAGCGGCCGCAGCAGGCGCCGGCGGGTGAGCCGGCCGGCGGCCACGACCTCCCACACCGAGGCGGGCACGCCGGAGACGGCGCTGGCGCGCTGCGGCACGAAGCCGATCCGCCGCCACTGCGAGAAGTGCTCCAGGGGAGTGCCGAACAGCCGGATCTCGCCGTTGACCAGGGGGCGCAGGCCGACGATGGCGCGGACCAGGGTGGACTTGCCCGACCCGTTGGCTCCCATCAGGGCGACGAAGTCGCCGGCCCGGACCTCCAGGTCGATGCGGCGCAGCACCGGCCGGCCGCCGAGGGCGACGCCGGCGTTGTGGACGGACACGACGGAGGGGGAGTCCGACGTGCCCGGCGCCGTCGAGTCGCGGCGCGGGTGCTCCGGGGGCGGTTGGTCGCTCACCGGCATCCGTTCGCGGCCCGGATGGCCTCCAGGTTGGCCTCCATCAGCGAGAGGTAGTCCTCGTCGGAGGAGTCCTTGGACAGGCCCTCGATCGGGTCGAGGACACCCTCGGTCAGCCCGAGGTCGCGGGCGAGGTTCTTGCCGAGCGCCGGCTTGAGCGGCTCGCTGAACACCGTGGTGATGCCCTCCCTCCGGATCAGCTGCTGCAGCTCCCCGAGTGCCGCGCCGGTCGGCTCGGCGTCGGGGGAGAGGCCGACGATCGAGGCCACCTCGAGGCCGTACTTCTCCAGGTAGCCGAAGGCGTCGTGGGAGACCACGATCGTGTCACGCGCGCAACGCTCGAGGCCAGCGGTCCAGGTCTCGTCGAGGTCGACGAGGTCGGTGCGCAGCGTCTCGAGGTTCTCGCGGTAGCGCTCGGCGTGCTCGGGGTCCACGGCGGCGAGCAGGTCGGCGACCTCCTCGCCGAGGGCGACCATCCGGATCGGATCGAGCCAGAAGTGCGGGTCGGTGTCACCGTGGCCGTGGTGGTCGTGACTCTCCTCGGCGTGCTCGTCGCCGTGGCCGTCGTGGGCCGCGTGCTCCTCGTGGCTCTCGTCGATCGCCACGAGGTCGACGACGTCGGCCGCGTCGAGGACCCTGCCGGTGGCGTTCTGGGCCACCGTCTCCTCGACCGCGGGCTGGAACCCGCCCTGGAGCACGACCAGGTCGGCGTCGGCGACCAGCGCGGTCTCCTGCACCCCGAGCTCGAGGTCGTGCGCCTCGCCGCCGGGCCGGGTGAGGAGGTCGACCTTCGTGCCGGTGCCCTCGCTGAGTCGCTCGGCGACCCAGGCCAACGGGTAGGTGGCGGCAGCGACCCGGACCTCTCCGTCGCCCGCGGGATCGTCGTCGAGTGCGGAGCAACCGGCTCCGAGGAGGACGAGCGCGGCGAGGGCCGGAAGGAAACGCATGAGAATCATTCTCAATTGAAGGAGGGGTGGAGTCAAACCGGCGAGCAGGTGCCGCTCGCGCGCGTAGAGTGCGCTGCGTGCTCGTCGTCAACCGCTTCCGTGCCGATCCGGCCGAGGACCTGCGCGCCGAGCTCGAGGCCGTGCACGTGCTGCTCGCCGACCAGGCCGGTTACGTCGACGGGGTGCTCGGCCGCAGCCTGGACGACCCCGCGCTGTGGGTGCTCGCCACCCGCTGGGCGAGCGTCGGCGCCTACCGCCGCGCCCTGTCGTCGTACGACGTCAAGCTGCACGGCGTCCCGGTGCTGAGCCGGGCGCTCGACGAGCCGAGCGCGTTCGAGACGGTCGAGCCGCACGCCGTGCTCAACGTGGCGCAGGCTCGCGTAACCTAGGGGGTTGCTCCCCGTGAGGAGCTTGCTGGAGTCTCATCACAACACCGCCCGGCAGCCAGCCGGGCTCGTTCCCACAAAGGAATCACCGTGGCAAAGCCGCCCCCGTCCATCGTCGACCAGGTCGTCTCCCTCGCGAAGCGTCGTGGCTTCGTCTACCCCTGCGGGGAGATCTACGGCGGCACCCGCTCCGCCTGGGACTACGGTCCGCTCGGTGTCGAGCTGAAGGAGAACATCAAGCGCCAGTGGTGGCGCTCGATGGTGCAGGCCCGCGAGGACGTCGTCGGTCTCGACTCCAGCGTCATCCTGCCGCGGCAGACCTGGGAGGCCTCCGGTCACGTCGCCACCTTCAACGACCCGCTCACCGAGTGCATGTCGTGCCACAAGCGCTTCCGCTACGACCACCTGCAGGAGGCCGAGTTCGAGAAGGCGGAGAAGAAGGGCAGCTCGAAGTACGCCAGCCCCGACGACGTCGACCTCAAGGACGTCGCATGCGCCAACTGCGGCACCCGCGGCGCCTGGACCGAGCCCCGTGAGTTCTCCGGGATGCTCAAGACCACCCTCGGTGTGACCGAGGACGAGTCCGGGCTGCACTACCTGCGCCCCGAGACCGCCCAGGGCATCTTCCTCAACTTCGCCAACGTGGTCACCTCGCAGCGGATGAAGCCCCCGTTCGGCATCGCCCAGATCGGCAAGAGCTTCCGCAACGAGATCACCCCGGGCAACTTCATCTTCCGCACCCGCGAGTTCGAGCAGATGGAGATGGAGTTCTTCGTCAAGCCCGGGGAGGACGAGGAGTGGCACCAGTACTGGATCGACACCCGCACCGCCTGGTACACCGACCTCGGCATCGACCCGGACAACCTGCGGCACTACGAGCACGCCAAGGAGAAGCTCTCCCACTACTCCAAGCGGACCGTCGACATCGAGTACCGCTTCCGCTTCGCCGGCTCGGAGTGGGGTGAGCTCGAGGGCATCGCGAACCGCACCGACTTCGACCTGTCCACGCACAGCCAGCACTCCGGCGCCGACCTGTCGTACTTCGACCAGGCCAACAACGAGCGCTACGTGCCGTACGTGATCGAGCCGGCAGCCGGCCTCTCGCGCAGCCTGATGACGTTCCTCGTGGACGCCTACACCGAGGACGAGGCGCCCAACACCAAGGGCGGCGTCGACAAGCGCACCGTGCTGCGCCTCGACCCCCGCCTGGCGCCGGTCAAGATGGCGGTGCTGCCGCTCTCGCGCAACGCCGACCTCTCGCCCAAGGCCAAGGACCTCGCCGCCGAGCTGCGTCGCAACTGGAGCGTCGACTTCGACGACTCCGGCGCCATCGGACGTCGGTACCGTCGCCAGGACGAGATCGGCACGCCGTACTGCGTCACCGTCGACTTCGAGACCCTCGACGACAACGCGGTGACGGTCCGCGAGCGGGACACCATGTCCCAGGAGCGGGTGTCGCTGGACAAGCTGACGGGCTACTTCGCCGAGCGGTTCGTCGGATGCTGACCCGACTCCTCGTCGCCGGCCTCGGCCTCGTCGTGCTCGCCGGGTGCGGGTCCGGCGGTGGCTCGGCCGGCGACGAGGAGTCGAACGCTCCCTCGGGAGCAAGCAGCGCCGCGCCGGCGTACCTGGAGGTCCCCGGCGACGTCGACCTCACCGAGCCCGGCACCGAGCTGGCGTTCGGGGAGGACGGCGTGATCGCCTTCGAGCGGCGGCAGAAGGAGGTCGGCGCGCTGTCGGTCACCGTGCAGCGGCTGGAGCGGACCTCCTTCGGTGAGTCCTTCGCCGGCTGGAACGTCGACGAGGCGACGTCGGCGCGCACGCCGTACTTCGTGCGGCTCGTGGTCACCAATGTCGGGCAGACCGACCTCGGCGGCATGCTGCTGGACAACGTGCTGTGGGCCGACGACGGCAGCACGCTGGAGGCGCCGAACTACTACACCCGCGCCCAGCTGCCGGCCTGCACCGGCGGTCCGCTGCCCACGCCGTTCGCCACCGGGGCCAGCGCCGAGCTGTGCCAGGTGTACTTCATCGCGCCCGCCCGGCAGCTGGAGTCGGTCAGCTTCCAGCCCCCGGCCGGGCTGGAGGCGGTGACCTGGCGCGGCGAGCCCGGCAAGGTCACCAAGCCGGGCAAGAAGAACAAGCGGGACAAGAAGCAGGACGAGAAGCAGGACGAGAAGTCGCAGGGCTGAGCCCGCACCCGATTTGGGTGGCCCACGACCGCGCCCGGACAATGACGACATGACCGTCGTCGCCCAGGGCCTGCAGCTCGGCTCGTTGCACGTCGCGACCCCGGTCGTGCTCGCCCCGATGGCCGGCATCACCAACGCCGCCTACCGCCGGCTCTGCGCCGAGCACGGCGCCGGGCTCTACGTCTGCGAGATGATCACCAGCCGGGGTCTCGTCGAGGGCGACGAGACCACCAGGCGGATGCTGGTCTTCGACGAGGCCGAGCAGGTCCGCTCGGTGCAGCTCTACGGCACCGACCCGACCTACGTCGGGCAGGCGACCAAGATCCTCTGTGAGGAGTACGGCGTCGCCCACGTCGACCTCAACTTCGGCTGCCCGGTGCCCAAGGTGACCCGCAAGGGCGGCGGCGGTGCGCTGCCGTGGAAGCGGAACCTGCTGGGCGCGATCCTCGAGGCCGCGGTCGCCGCCGCCACGCCGTACGACGTCCCGGTCACGATCAAGACCCGCAAGGGCATCGACGAGGACCACCTGACCTACCTCGACGCCGGCCGGATCGCGCAGGACACCGGCTGCGCGGCGATCGCGCTGCACGGGCGCACCGTCGTGCAGGCCTACTCGGGTGAGGCGGACTGGGACGCCATCGGCGAGCTGGTCGAGCACGTCGACATCCCGGTGCTGGGCAACGGCGACATCTGGGAGGCCGCCGACGCGCTGCGGATGATGGAGCACACCGGCGCAGCCGGCGTGGTCGTCGGACGCGGCTGCCTGGGCCGGCCCTGGCTGTTCCGTGACCTCGCCGCGGCCTTCGAGGGCACGGGGGCACAGGCCACCACGCTGCCCACCCTGGGTGAGGTCGCCGCCATGATGCGCCGCCACGCCGAGCTGCTGTGCGAGCACATGGGGGAGGAGCGGGGCTGCAAGGAGTTCCGCAAGCACGTCACCTGGTACCTCAAGGGTTTCCGCACCGGCGGCGAGATGCGCCGCTCGCTCGGCCTGGTCGACTCGCTGGCCGCCCTCGACACGCTGCTGGGCGCGCTCGACCCGAGCGAGCCGTTCCCGGTGGGCGAGCTCGGCGCACCGCGCGGACGCCAGGGATCGCCGCGAAACAAGGTGGTCATCCCCGAGGGCTGGCTGGACGACACCGACGGGCTCGGCGAGGGCTGCGTGCGGCCGTTGGAGGACGTCGACGCCGCCACCGGCGGCTGAGCCACGCACCGCCGGCTGCACTAGCGCACCGCCCGCCCCGCGGGCGCGCCGGGGCCGCGCCCCGAACCCCCGGGGTGAGGGAACCCACAGCGGCGTACCGGGGTCTTATTTCGGAGGCCTCTCACGCTCTGTGTTTCACTCATTTGGCGCGCTTGATCCGGCTACGGTGTCAGGCGCTGTCATGTAGTCGAAAGCAAAGGACCAGCGCGTGGCCACCAGCCACAAGCGGGAAACCGCGCGACGTACTCCCCGAGCAGCCGCACTCGCCGGCTCGCTCGCGGCCTTGGCGACCGGAGCGGTCGTGGCCGGGGGCGTGCTCACCAGCAGTCCCGAGTCCGACACCAGCGTCGTCGCCGTCGATCGCACCGCCACCAAGCCCACGGCCGTCGCCGGCAGCGTCAGCGGGGCGGTGCGCAAGATGCCCACCCTGTCGCGCAAGGCCACGCGGACCAAGGAGAAGCCCGCCAAGAAGGCCGAGCCCGTCAAGGTCAAGGTCTCCGCGGTTGACCGGCTGCTCGCCAAGAAGGCGGTGGCCGCGGCGGTGAAGAACGCCGACGAGCGTCGCTGGACCACCGAGGACCTCAACCTGTGGACCCGGCCCGACGCCAAGGCCAAGAAGGTCGGCGTGATCGACGCCGGCGAGAAGGTCCTCATCACCGGCCGCAGCTACGGAGAGCGCGTCGAGATCGTTCTCGACGGCGCCGCTCGCTGGGTCACCGAGGGCTACCTGAGCGACGAGAAGCCGGTCAAGAAGCCCGCGCTGGGCGCGTCCTGCACCAACGGCACCTCCGTGGCCTCCGGCGTGAGCGCCAACGTCAAGAAGGTGCACGAGGCCGTCTGCGGGAACTTCCCGGAGATCAGCACCTACGGCACGTTCCGCGGTGACGGCGAGCACTCCCAGGGCCTCGCGGTCGACATCATGGTCTCCGGCGAGCGCGGCTGGGAGGTCGCGGAGTTCGTCCGCGCCAACCACCAGGCCCTTGGCGTGAACTACCTGATCTACGCGCAGAAGATCTGGTCGGTGGAGCGCGCCGGCGAGGGCTGGCGGCCGATGTCGGACCGCGGCTCGGCCACGGCGAACCACTACGACCACGTGCACGTCACGACGTACTGAGTCCGGCGGCGCCGAGCAGGTCGGCGCCGCTAAGGTCGGTGCCGTGGACGTGGTCGAGCAGCTCTACGGCGACGCCGACCGGGAGCGGATCGTCGCCGAGCCGCCGAAGCGGGTGGAGGCACCCGAGCGGCTGGCGTTCGAGCGCGACCGGGCGCGGGTGGTGCACGCGGCGTCGTTCCGTCGGCTCGCGGCGAAGACCCAGGTGGTCGACCCGCGCAGCGACGACTTCGTGCGCAACCGGCTCACCCACAGCCTCGAGGTCGCCCAGATCGCCCGGGACCTCTCCCGTGCGTTGGGCACCCACCCGGACCTGGCCGAGACCGCGGCGCTGGCCCACGACCTCGGGCACCCGCCGTTCGGGCACAACGGGGAGCGGGCCCTGGACGCGCTCGCCTCCGACTGCGGCGGGTTCGAGGGCAACGCGCAGACGCTGCGGCTGCTGACCCGGCTGGAGGCGAAGACCGCGGACGCCGCGGGAACCTCCGTCGGGCTCAACCTGACCCGCGCGACGCTGGACGCCTGCGCCAAGTACCCCTGGCAGCGAGACGACGCCTCGGACGGTCCGGCCGCCGAGACCGGCAAGTTCGGGGTGTACGACGACGACCTGGCCGCCTTCGCCTGGGTCCGCGCCGGCGCACCGGCGCGACGCCGCTGCATGGAGGCGCAGGTGATGGACCTGGCCGACGACGTCGCCTACTCCGTGCACGACGTCGAGGACGGCACGGTCGCCGGCAAGATCGACCTCACCCGGCTCGACACCGCCGCGACCTGGGAGACCGTGCGCGCCTGGTACCTGCCGGACGCCGGCGACGACGAGCTGGACGCCGTGCTGGACCGGCTGCGCGCGGTCGGGAGCTGGCCGCGCACACCGTACGACGGGCGCCGCGGCAGCCGCGCCGCGCTGAAGAACCTGACCAGCGACCTCGTCGGCAGGTTCTGCGGTGCCGTGCAGGAGGCGACGTTCGCCGCGGGGGAGGCCCCGTTCGTGCGCTACCGCGCGGACCTGGTCGTGCCGGCGGACACCTGGGCCGAGATCACGGTGCTCAAGGGCATCGCCGCGCACTACGTGATGCAGGACGCCTCGCGGATACGGCTGCAGGAGCGTCAGCGCGAGCTGCTCGCCGAGCTGGTCGCGGCGCTGCTCGAGCGTGAGGGTGAGGACCTGGACGAGACCTTCGCCGCCGACTGGGACGCCGCCGCCGACGACGCGGCGCGGACCCGGGTGGTGATCGACCAGGTCGCCTCGCTCACCGATGCGGGTGCGCTGGCCTGGCACCGGCGCCTGCTCGGCTGACACGGCTGACAAACGACGACCGGCCGGCCGCGACCCTGTCCAGGGTGCGCGACCGGCCGGTCGTGTCGACGAGCGGTGCCGAGATGGTGCTGCGATCAGCCGGTGACCGGGACGTTCGTCTCCACCGGCGTCGGGACCGGAGCGTCCGGGGTGTCCGGCGTCTCCGGGTTGTCCACGCGGTTGGTGACCTCACCGCAGGTGGCCGAGCCCACCGTCAGCTCGAGCTGGCCGAAGAGGTTCACGTAGAGCGCGTCGACCGTGAACGTGCCGTCGGCGTTGGTGGTCTGCCGGTTGACGGTCACCTCGAGCAGCCCGGGCACCTCGACCTTGGAGTTCGGCTTGTTGGTGTCGAGCAGGGAGTCGACGCCGAGGATGCCGAGGTCGGTGATCGTGGTCGTCCCGGTGGTGCCGGTGCACTCCGCCGCGACGGCGGTCGCGCCCACCAGGGCACCGCCGGCGACGACGTCGCACAGGTCGCCGAGGGTCTCCGGCAGGATCTCGGACAGGTCGAGCGCGGTGACCAGGCTCAGGTCGAGACCGGCCTGACCGGCGCCCGCGACGAGCTGCTCGAGCGCCGCAGGCAGCAAGGTGCCGGTGACCGGGTCGCGCAGCTGGTCGAGGACCTGGCCGAGCGGGATCAGGTCCAGGCCGTCGCAGACCGGCTGCAGCTGCGTGAACAGCTGCTGCAGCTGCGGCGCCTGCTCGAGCAGGCCGCCGGCGACCTTCAGGTCGGCCACGCTGGCGCGAGCGGAGCCGTTCTTGGCCTCGACGCTGATCACGCCGCCGGTCAGCAGCGGGTTCGGGGGCAGCGTGACGAGGGAGTCGGTGATCGGCGCGCCGTCGTTCGAGGTCACCAGCGGGGTGGCGTCGATGGCGTTGGTGCCCGCCGCGGTCAGCTGGATGCCGAACGCGGAGGACGGCTGGCCAGCTGCGCTGGCGGCGCCGCCACCGCCGATCAGAGCCAGCGAAGCGACGCCGGTCACCAGGGCGAGGGCTCCGGCCGCGGAGGCCAGGGTCCGTGTCTTCTTCATGGGGGTGGATCCCTTCATCATCATCACTTGTCGACGGTTCGAGTGGTGTTCTTGGGGTGGTCTAGGCCTTGACGAGGACCGGTGTGCCGATCGGCACTTGGCGCAGTGCCTCCAGCGCGTCGTCGGGCACGCGGACACAGCCGTGGCTGACCGCCTTGCCGAAGACGGACGGATCGGTCCAGCCGTGCAGGGCCACCGTTCCGGGGCCGCCGCCGTAGCTGTCGAGCGTCGCGCTGTGCGTGCCCAGCGGCAGGATCACCGGCGAGAACGGCTGCTTGTCGTCCACGAGCTGCCCCAGGACGAACGTGCGACCGGTCGGGGTGGGCGTCTTGGAGGCACCGATCGCGACCGACCATCGGCCGAGCGGCCGGTTGTCCTCCAGCAGCTCCAGGGAGCGCTCGCCGAGGTCGACGCGGACCAGGAACCGGCTGTGCGCCTGCGCCAGCTGCGAGGAGCGCAGCCACCCCGTCGAGCCGTTGGGCTTCGACGGCAGCAGCACCTGCACCCAGTCGCGGTTGCGGGTGATCACCGGCAACCAGGTGTCGCCGAACTGCCGGGGACCGATCTTGGCGAACGGCTTGCCGTCCGGGGCGTCGTACAGGGGCAGGACCTTCTTCGGGTGCACCACGGTGCCCTTGGGCAGCTTGCCCGGACGCGGGTCCTTCGGGGCACCCTTGATCCTGGTGTGCGTCGTGCTCTCCGGCAGCGACGCCAGGTCGACCGTCGTCTCCGCCGAGGCGGGCCGCGGCTCCGGCCCCGCCTGACCCTTGTCGTCCGTCACCACCAGCACCAGTGCCGACAGCGCGAACAACGCCGCCACGACTGGTATCGGCCACGAGGCGCGCGAGCGTGCCGACGACTGCTCCATCCCGGGTCCCTCCCCGAATCGTCATGTCTCGTCCCCTGAATCGGACCTTGCTCCCGGACCCCTAACGAGAGTGGTGGGAGTTTGGTCACGCTTCAATCCCCAACACCTGCCGGGGCGCGTCGTCCCCCGGGAACGCGCGGGTCCGATCGGGCGGGCGGGAGAGGAGCGGGATGGGGACGGCGCCCCGCGCAGGCGCCGCGCTCAGTAGGATCGGGGCATGGCCGGGTTGATTCGTGACGAGGACATCGCGGCCGTCCGAGAACGGGTCCGCATCGACGAGGTCGTCTCCAGCTACGTCACCCTGCGCAACGCCGGCGGCGGGTCGCAGAAGGGGCTGTGTCCCTTCCACGACGAGAAGTCGCCCTCCTTCCATGTCACGCCCAGCCGCGGGTTCTTCCACTGCTTCGGCTGTGGGGAGGGCGGCGACGTCTTCACCTTCCTGATGAAGATCGACGGGCTCAGCTTCGGGGAGGCCGTCGAACGGATGGCGGACAAGTACGGCGTGCAGCTGCGTCGCGACGAGTCCGGCAACGACGACCGTCCGAAGGGCCCGCAGCGGCGCCGGCTGATCGAGGCGAACGCGGCCGCGGCGGAGTTCTACTCCGCCCAGCTCCGCACGCCCGACGCATTGGCCGCCCGGCAGTTCCTCGACCAGCGTGGCTTCGACCAGCAGGCGGCCACGACGTTCGGGGTCGGCTTCGCGCCCCGGGACGGGGAGGCGCTGCTGCGTCACCTCCGCGGGCTGAAGTTCACCTCCGATGAGATGGTCGCGGCGGGCCTGGTCGCGATCGGACGCTCGGCCTACGACCGGTTCCGGGGCCGGCTGCTGTGGCCGATCCGTGACGCCACCGGCGACACCCTGGGTTTCGGTGCGCGCCGGCTCTTCGACGACGACCGGATCGAGGCGAAGTACCTCAACACTCCCGAGACCCCGCTCTACAAGAAGAGCCACGTGCTCTACGGGATCGACCTGGCGCGCCGCGAGATCGCCCGCAGCTCCAAGGCTGTCATCGTGGAGGGCTACACCGACGTGATGGCCTGCCACCTGGCCGGGGTGACGACGGCGGTGGCCACCTGCGGCACGGCGTTCGGCGACGACCACGCCCGCGTGCTGCGCCGGTTCCTCGACGACCACGAGCAGTTCCGCAGCGAGGTGGTGTTCACCTTCGACGGCGACGAGGCGGGGCAGAAGGCCGCGCTGAAGACCTTCCAGGGTGACCAGCGCTTCGTGGCGCAGACGTACGTCGCGGTGGCTCCCGAGGGCATGGACCCCTGCGAGCTGCGGATCAAGGAGGGCGACGCCGCCGTCCGCGAGCTGATCGCCACCCGCCGCCCGCTGTACCGCTTCGTGCTGGAGAACGTGATCGGCCGCTACGACCTGGACCGCGCCGACGGCCGTATCGACGCCGTGCGCGCCGCGGCCAGGCTCGTCGCCGCGATCCGCGACCAGTCGAAGGTGACGGCGTTCGCGCAGGAGATCTCCAAGATGGTCGGCGCCGACATCGACACCAACCAGGTGCTGGCGATGGTCCGCCGCGAGGCGGCCCGCGGCAACGAGTCCGGCGGGGCCCGCGACCGTGGCTTCGCCAGCCGAGAGCGTGGCGACGCGCCGTCTGCGTCCACCCCGCAGGCCCCGTCGCGCGCCGCGGTGCCGGACCTGCGCGACCCGCGGTTCGGGATCGAGCGGGAGACGCTGAAGCTCGTGCTGCAGCACCCGATCGCGATCGGCCGCACGACCGCGGAGATCGACGCGGGTGACTTCACGCACCCGACCTACCGCGCGGTGTGGGAACTGGTGGCCGCCGCAGGTGGCACGGTCGCGGGCCAGAACGACCCCGGCTGGATCGCGCGGTTGCGTGACGCGGCCACCGACCCGGCTGTCTCCTCGGCGCTGAGCGCCCTGGCCGTCGAGCCGATCCCGCTCACCCGCGACGTCGACGCCGGCTACGTGGCCCACCACATCCACCGGTTGCAGGAGCTGACGGCGCTGCGGCGCATCGACGAGGTGAAGTCGCGGCTGCAGCGCACGAACCCCGTCGACCAGGCCGCGGAGTACAACCGGATGTTCGGCGAGCTCGCCGCGCTCGAGCAGCACCGGCGGATGCTGCGCGAGAAGATCGTGAGCGCCAGCGCGTGAGGCGACCGTCGCGGCGTCGTCCGCGTCCGGTGCTGCCGCTGGCACCGGGCGAGCGCCTGCTCGCCTGGGCGAGCGAAGCGGAGCTGGGCGGTGACGTTGTGGGCGCGAGCCGGGAGGCCCTCTACCTGCCGCAGCGGCTGGGCTGGGAGCAGGTGGCCGCCGCGGAGTGGGATGCGGAGACCTCGACCCTGCGGGTGGTCGAGGTCGCCGACTTCGGCGTCCCGGCGCCCGTGCACCTGCGCCGGCTCGCCGAGGCCGGCCGGCTGCTGCAGCTCGTCCGGGAGCGGGTCACCGCCAGCATCGTCCTGCAGCGCCACGTGCCGGTCGCCGACCGGTCGGTGCGGGTGCTCGCCCGCCGTCCGTTGGGCGCTGCGGCCGAGCTGTCCTGGTTCGTGGAGTACGACGACGGCCTCGACCCCGCCGACCCGGCGGTCGCCGAGGTCGTGGACCGCGCTCTCGCCACAGCCCGCGCGGACGTCGGCGTCTGATCGGGTGCCGGCACCGGGAGGGCGGCCTCGATTTTCTGGCCCCGCGCCGGCTTGCTAGGGTTTCCCCGCTGCCGCGCACCCCGGTGCGTCGGCGCGTGTGATCCCCCGTAGCTCAACTGGCAGAGCATGCGACTGTTAATCGCAGGGTTATTGGTTCGAGTCCAATCGGGGGAGCAGGAGAAGGCCTCCGACCGGTCCGGTCGGGGGCCTTCGTCGTTCCCGCCTCAGGTGATCTCGGGCAGCTCCTGCGCCGCGCCCAGCAGCGCCCGGAACGGGTCGCCCCGCCGGGCGAGCCGGTCGAGCACCGTGCGGATTGTCCAGCGGTCGGGCCGCAGGTCCGGGTCGTCGAGCTCGCTCCACGAGATCGGCACCGACACCGGCGCGCCGGGCCGGGGCCGGGGCGAGTAGGGCGCCACCAGCGTCTTGTTCACCGCGTTCTGGGTGAAGTCCAGCCGGGCCAGGCCCTCGCGCTGCTTGACCTCCCACTTCCAGCTCACCAGCTCCGGCACCACCTTGCCGACGGTCCGCGACAGGCGCTCCACCCAGGCCCGGGTGTCGTCGAAGGTGTAGCCACCCACCACCGGCACCCAGATCTGGATGCCGCGGCTGCCGGTCACCTTCGCCCGGGCCGTGACGCCGAGGTGCTCCAGCGCGGTGCGGTGCAACCGGGCGAGGGTGAGCAGCTCCTCCCAGCTGGTGCGCTCGCCGGGGTCGAGGTCGATGAGGGCGTACGTCGGCTCCTCGGGTGCCGTCGTCCGGGAGGTCCACGGGTGCCACTCCAGGCCGCCGAAGTTGGCGGCCCACACCAGGGTGGCCGGCTCGTCGACGACGACGTACGTCGTGGTCTCGCCGGCGCCCGCGTCGGGGTTGTCCCACGCGCCGACCCAGTCCGGGGCGTGGTCGGGCCGTGCCTTGTGCCAGAAGCCCTTGCCCTCGACGCCGTCGGGGTAGCGGTGCAGGTTCACGGCGCGGCCCTCGAGGTAGGGCACCACCACAGGTGCCACCCGCGCCGTGTAGGCGAGCAGCTCGCGCTTGGTGATCGGTGGCTCTCCGTCGGCGCCGGGGAACAGCACCTTGTCCAGGTTGGTCACCTTCAGCCGGCGGCCGAAGACCGCCCAGGTGCCGGATCCGCCGAGGTCGGCGAGCGCGTCGATGGCTTCGCCCGGCAGCGGCTCGGGCAGCAGCGAGACCTCGGCCTCGGCGGCCGGGGCGTCCGAGCGCCAGGCCCGGTCGGGGTCCTCGGCCACCTCGGCGTTGGTGCGTCCGCTCAGCACCGAGCGCGGGTGCGCCTCGGGTTCCCAGCCCGGTACGGCGTGCTCGTCGTGCTTGTGCCGCAGCATCCAGGACTCCCGCTCACCGTCCGTGCCGGTGCGCACCAGCACCAGCCGGCCGCGCAGCTTGCGTCCGTGCATCTCGGCGTGCAGCTCGCCCGCGGCCACGGCGGCCGCCGGGTCGTCGGTGTGCACCGGCTCCCAGGTGCCGGCGTCCCACACGACCACGTCACCGCCGCCGTACTCGCCGCTGGGGATGATGCCCTCGAAGTGCAGGTACTCCACGGGGTGGTCCTCGACGTGCACGGCGAGCCGGCGCACGTCCGGGTCCAGCGTGGGGCCCTTGGGCACCGCCCAGCTCACCAGCACGCCGTCGATCTCGAAGCGCAGGTCGTAGTGCAGGCGGCTCGCCCGGTGCCGCTGCACCACGAAGCGGCGCCCCGCGCCCGGCCGGGCGCCCTCGCCCTCGGGCTCGGGCGTCCGCGCGAAGTCGCGCATCCGGCGGTAGCGCTCGAGGGGGTCGCCGCTCATGCGTGCTCGGTGCCCCGAGCAGCAGTGCCGCAACCGTGGGCGGTGGCGCCCACGGTCGCGGCGTCTGGGTCAGGGCGCCTTCGAGGTGGCGCCCCGTATTCGCGGTGGCTCAGCCGGTCGTCGCACCCCCGGTCCCAGGGGCCTGGCCCTGGTCCTGCTGCTGGTCCTGCTGCTGGTCCTGCTGCTGGTCCTGCTGCTGGCCCTGCTGCTGGCCCTGCTGCTGGTCCTGCTGCTGGTCCTGCTGGCCGCCGTCGGGAGCGGTGCCGGGTCCGCGCTGGTCGCCGTCCTGGTCGCGGTCGCCGTGCCAGCCGCCCTGACCGCCGCCGTGACCGCCGGGACCGCCGGGGCCGCCGCGGAAGCCCGGGCCGCCCGGGAAGCCGGGGAAGTCCCCGTCGGCGGGACCGACCTGCTCGTGCCGGGGCGCCGAGTCGCCGTCGGCGGCGGCCAGGGTGATCCCCGTGCCGGCGCCGGCGCCGAGGAGCAGGCCGGCGACGCCGACCGCGGTCACCGCGCGCCACCGGAAGACACGGTCCTTCGCCTTGGCGCGGGGCGCCGGGACCGCCGAAGCGGGGTACGCCGGGGGCGGGGTCGTGGGATACGCGAACCCCGGCGCCTGGCTCTCGGGGGCCTGGCTCTCGGGGGCCTGGTCGTGGTTGTCGTCGGGCTTGTTCGGGTTGGTGTTCTTCTGCTCGGTCATGGCTCCACGGTGGACGGCGTCTCTGTGCCCTTGCTGTGCTCGTGCCGTGACCGGAGCATGAGCGGATTCCCACAGAGATCGCATAGCAACGACACAGGATCGTGGGTGAGCATGGACGCATGAGCGAGACCCGTCCGGACGGCACCCCGCTGCGTGCCCTCGTCGTGGACGACGAGGTGAACATCGCAGAGCTCGTGGCCATGGCGCTGCGTTACGAGGGGTGGGTCGTCGACACCGCGGGCAGCGGCGCGGAGGCGGTCGCCTCCGCACGCGAGCACGCGCCGGACGTCGTCGTGCTCGACATCATGCTGCCGGACATGGACGGCATGGAGGTGCTGCGCCGGATCCGTGCCGGGGCGCCCCATGTGCCGGTGCTCTTCCTCACCGCGCGGGACGCGGTGGAGGACCGGGTCGCCGGGCTGACCGCCGGCGGCGACGACTACGTGACCAAGCCGTTCTCGCTGGAGGAGCTGGTCGCCCGGCTCCGCGCGCTGGTACGACGCGCCGGCACCGCGATCGAGCAGGGCCGCTCGGTGCTCGTGGTCGGCGACCTGGTGCTCGACGAGGACAGCCGCGAGGTGACGCGTGGCGGTGAGGACATCTCCCTGACCGCGACCGAGTTCGAGCTGTTGCGCTACCTGATGCGCAACCCGCGCCGGGTGCTCAGCAAGGCGCAGATCCTCGACCGGGTCTGGAACTACGACTTCGGCGGCCAGGCCAACGTGGTCGAGCTCTACATCTCCTACCTGCGCAAGAAGATCGACGCTGGGCGGGCGCCGATGATCCACACGATGCGCGGAGTGGGCTACGTGCTGAAGCCGGCGACCTGATGCGCCGCACCGCCGGTCCCCCCGGGCCCGGCTGGCCCCACTCCCTGGCCTCGCGGCTGGTGGTGACCGCGGTCGCGCTGGTCGCCGTCGTCTCGCTGCTGATCGGCACGGTGACCACGCTGGCCATGCGGGCGTGGCTGACCGACCGCCTCGACGGCGACGTCACGGCTGCGCTGTCGCGGATGACGGGGCCGCGCACCCCGCCGCTGGGCCCGCCTGAATCCGGCCGGGACTCCGAGGACCGCCGCGGCTTCGGGGTCCAGGTGGGGATGCTCATCGTCTTCCCCGACGAGGACGGCACCCCCGGCGTCGTCGTCGACGGTGACGGCGAGCTGCGCAGCCTGGAGTCGGCGGCCTCCGAGGAGGTGGCCGAGGTGGCCGACACCACCGAGGCCCACACCCTGGAGGTGACCGACGTCGGCCGCTACCGAGTCCTGGCCGGTGAGGACCGCTTCGGCCAGACGGTGGTGGTGGGTCTGCCGACCCGCGACGTCGACGACACGACGGCCTCGCTGGTGCGGTGGGAGGCGGTGCTCACCCTGCTCGGCGTCCTTGCCGCCTCGGTGGCCGGCACGATCGTGGTGCGCCGCCAGCTGCGGCCGCTGACGGAGGTCGCCGCCACCGCGCGCGCCGCGGCGGCGCTGCCGCTGGGATCGGGGGAGATCGCGATCGCCGAGCGGGTCCCCGAGCGCCTGACGGATCCCCGCACGGAGGCCGGACAGGTCGGCGCCGCGCTCAACCAGCTCCTCGCCCACGTCGAGTCCTCGCTCTCGGCCAGGCACCGCAGCGAGCAGCAGGTCCGTCGGTTCGTCGCCGACGCCTCGCATGAGCTGCGCACCCCGCTGACCACCATCGTGGGCTACACCGAGCTGGCCCGGCACCGCGGCGACCCGCAGACGGTCGGCCTGGCCCTGGCCAAGGTGGAGGAGGAGGCGGGGCGGATGACCGCGCTGGTGGAGGACATGCTGCTGCTCGCCCGACTCGACTCCGGACGCCCGCTCGCCGCCGAGCCGGTCGACCTGTCCCGGCTGCTGCTGGAGGTCGTCGACGACGCCCGGGTGGTGGCCCCCGACCACCGCTGGCAGATCGAGCTGCCAGCGGACGGCGAACCGGTCGAGGTCGTCGGCGACCCGCAGCGGCTGCGCCAGGTGGCGACCAACCTGCTGGGGAACGCCCGCAAGTACACCCCGGCCGGCACCACCGTCACCGTCACCGTCCGCCCGGACGGGTTCGACGTGCACGACGACGGCCCCGGCTTCCCACCCGACCTGCGCGAGACCGCCTTCGAACGGTTCACCCGCGGCGACGCGGGACGCCAGCGCGGCGACGGCGTCGGCCTCGGCCTCGCCCTGGTGCAAGCCATCGTCGCGGCCCATGGCGGCACGGTGGAGCTGTCCAGCGTCCCGGGCGACACCCGGATCCAGGTCCGCCTCGGACACCCGGAGGCACCACCGGAACCGGAGGCACCGGAGGCACCGGTGGGACCGGAGGACCGGGGGAGCCGGGAGGACCTCCGCCCTCCCCGTGAGCGGCCGTAACCGGCCTGCGACCGGGCGGGTGTCGTGGTTCAGCCGGTCCGCGGCGCGTACATGATCACCGCCACGCCCACCAGGCAGCACAGGGTGCCCGCGACGTCGTACCGGTCGGGGCGGAAGCCGTCCAGCGCCATGCCCCACAGCAGCGAGCCGGCGACGAAGACCCCGCCGTACGCCGCCAGGATCCGACCGAAGTTCGCATCGGGCTGCAGCGTCGCGACGAAGCCGTAGATCCCGAGCGCGATCACACCGGCCCCGATCCACAACCAACCCCGGTGCTCGCGCACGCCCTGCCACACCAGCCACGCGCCGCCGATCTCGGCGAGCGCGGCGGCGAGGAAGAGGGCGATGGAGCGCGCGGTGTCCATGGGCCGCATCATCGCAGTCGCGCCGCCGTGCCGGGTGCGCCCGCGTCGTGCGGGTACCGCTTCCTCATGGTCTCCAAACTCGCCATCGGGCTGCTGGCCGTGCAGGTGCTGCTGGGGGGCTACCTCTTCTCCTACCTGCTGAGCGCGGGCCAGCCGCGCGCCACCGCGCGGGCCACCCGGATCTCGGACCCGGTCTCCGCGCTGCACCTGCTGGCGGCGCTCGCCGCCCTGGCGCTGTGGATGATCTACCAGGCCGGTCATGACATCGCCTTCGCCTGGGCGACGCTGGGGGTGCTGGCGCTGACCGCCGCCGGCGGCATGACGATGGCGGTGAAGACGCTGGCGGAGCCGCCGATCCTCGAAGGCGTCGTGTCCGAGGACCCGGCGGACGCCCGGGTCGCCGAGAGCCAGATCCCGCGCCCGGCGATCTACCTGCACGGCGTGATCTTCCTGATGGCCGGCGCGTGCGTCCTGCTGGTCTCCCTGGGCCTGGCGGACTGACCGCGAGGGGGAGTGCGTAGGGCGGGTGGGGCTCGAACCCACGACCCAAGGATTATGAGTCCTCTGCTCTGACCGACTGAGCTACCGCCCCTAGGTGCGGGCTCACCCTAGAGCAGCGCTCAGTCGCCCCAGCCCATGGGCAACACCTCGAACGGCGCCGCGAACCGGGTGCCGAGGCGAGACCCGGCGCTGTGGGCCATCCCCTCCAGGAACTCGCGCGGGTCCCAGTTCTCCCAGCCGAGACCCTCGATGTAGGCCGCGTGGGCCTCCAGCGAGGCCACGCCGGCGTCGAAGGAGTCGGTGGTGTCGACGGCGTGGGTGGCCTGCGGCGAGCCGAACGCCCACACCGCCCGCACCCCGCCCCAGGGCTCGGCGCCCTCGGCGACCTGCTCGGGGAACACCCACCGGTTGCCGGCGTCGCGGACCGCGTCCAGCACGGCGCGCCCGACGGCGATGTGGTCGGCCTGGTTGAGGTTGCGACCGCCCCAGGTGTCGCGGAAGTTGCCGGTGATCACGATCTCGGGCCGGTGGGCGCGGACGACGGCCGCGAGCCGGCGACGCAGCGCGACGCCGTACTCGAGGATGCCGTCCGGCTCGCGCAGGAAGTCCACGACGTCGACCCCGACGATCCGCGCGGACTCCACCTGCTCGGCCTCACGGACCTCCCGGCAGGTCTCGGGGTCGAGGCCGTCGATGCCGGCCTCGCCGCTGGTCACCATGCAGTAGACGACCGACTTGCCCTGGCCGGTCCACCGTGCCACCGCGGCGGCCGCGCCGAACTCCATGTCGTCGGGGTGCGCCACGAGGCACAGCGCGCGTTCCCAGTCCTCGTCGAGCGGGGCGAGCGGGCTCGGGTCAGGGCTCATCGTTCGAGCATGGCACGCCGCACGGACCTGCGCCCGCGCACGGCCGGGGCGCCCTACGCTGCACGCGTGATCAAGTACCTCGGCTCCAAGCGCACGCTGGTGCCGATGCTGGGGGAGATGGCGGTCGCCGTCGGGGCCCGCACCGCCGTGGACCTGTTCACCGGCACCACCCGGGTGGCCCAGGAGCTCAAGCGGCGCGGCCTGCACGTCACCGCGGCGGACGTGGCGTCGTACTCGGAGGTGCTCAGCGACTGCTACGTCGCCACCGATGCCGACCGCGTGGACCTCGCTGCGCTGGACGCCGAGCTGGAGCGGCTGGCCGCGCTGCCGGGCGAGCGCGGCTACGTCACCGAGACCTTCTGCGAGCAGGCGCGCTTCTTCCAGCCCAAGAACGGGCTGCGGATCGACGCCGTGCGGGCCGCCATCGAGCGCGACCACCCGCCCGGCAGCCCGCTGCGACCGATCCTGCTGACCAGCCTGATGCTTGCCGCCGACCGGGTCGACTCGACCACCGGCATCCAGATGGCCTACCTCAAGCAGTGGTCGCCGCGGTCCCACGCCGATCTCGAGCTGCGCCGTCCCGTGCTGCTCAGCGGCGCCGGACGCACCGTGGCCGGCGACGTGCTCGACACCGTCGACAGCGTGGGGCCGGTCGACCTCGCCTACGTCGACCCGCCGTACAACCAGCACCGCTACTTCGCGAACTACCACATCTGGGAGACCCTGGTCCGCTGGGACGCTCCCGAGCACTACGGCGTCGCCTGCAAGCGGGTCGACACCCGTGAGCAGCGCAGCGCCTTCAACAGCCGCCGCACCATGCCGGCGGCGCTCGCCGACGTCCTCGGCCGGATCTCGGCGGAGGTCGTGATCGTCTCCTACAACGACGAGTCCTGGATGAGCGCGGACGAGATGACGGCGGCGCTGCGGCAGGCCGGCCACGAGGAGGTGGCGATCCTCGGCTTCGACTCCAAGCGGTACGTCGGCGCGAAGATCGGCATCCACAACCGCGACGGCGTGCGGGTCGGCCAGGTGGGGCGGCTGCGCAACGTCGAGTACCTGTTCGTCGCGGGACCGGCGGAGAAGGTCGCCGCGGCGCTCAATGCGGGCGCGCCTTCCCTCCAGCGATGAGGAAGCTGTCGCCGCGCTTCACCAGCCGCAGCGTGACCTCCTCGGTGCGGGGCCGCCCGGAGTAGGAGTAGGTGTAGGTGTAGGTCACCGAGAGGGTGTCCGGGTCGCCCTCGACCTCGAGGATGCGCGGGTCGGAGATCCTCGACCACACCTCGAGGTACCGCGGGCTGGCCCCGCGGTAGTCGGCGGTCAGCAGGGCCAGGCCCCGCTTCGGGTTCCGGCTCGCGATGCGCACGTAGGCGCGCGCGAACCTCTCCAGCGCCTTGTCGTCGACCGGCTCCGCCGACGCCGTGGCGGTCGGCTTCTCCTCAGCGGCGCCCTTGCCGTCGGCAGCCGGAGCGCCACCCTCGGCGACGGAACGGTCCCCGGTCGAGTCGTCGGAGCCCGGGCCGCCGAAGAACATCAGGTAGGCACCGAGCAGGCCGAAGCAGAGGACTCCGACAGCGGTGAGCACCAGGCCGGAGACCCGGGGACGCCCCTGCGGCTCCGCTCCCGCCCGACGCCGCGCCTCGGTCATCGCTCATTGCTCCACGGGCACCGACGACGCCCCGGCGATCAGCAGCCGGTCGCCGGACTCGACCAGGTCGAGGGTGACCTGCTCGGTCCGGCGTCCCTCGCCGGGCAGTGCGTAGGAGTAGGTGTAGGTCACCGTCATCGTGGCGGGGTCGCCGGAGACCGACAGCACCTTCGGTGAGCGCACCGAGCGCCAGAACTCCGTGTACGCCGGGCTCTCGTCCTGGTAGCCGGGGGTGAGCAGCGCGAACCCGGCCGCCGGGTCGCGGTGCGCGGTGCGGACGTAGTCCTCCGCGAACGCCTCCAGGGTCTCGGCGCTCGGGGCGGATGCGCCGGCGTCCTCGCCGACGTCCTTCCCAGCGTCGCTCGCGCCGGCGTCGGGGGACCCGGAGGCCGTGACGGCGGCCGTCGGGGACCCGCTGTGGTCACGGGTGAGGGCCACTCCGACCGCCAGCGCCGCGAGCACGGCGGTGGCGCCGACGGCGGCGATCACCCCCACATGGCGCGACCGACGCCTGCGCCGCTGTCCACCCGGGCGGGCCGGCCCGGCGCCGGGCGGGGGCGGCGGGACCAGGGGAGGCGGCGGCAGGTGAGACGGCAGCTGGAGCTGCGGCGCCTGGGACTGTGGCGGCTGGGACGGCCGCGGGGCGGGCAGCACAGGGGCGAGGTCCAGCGCGGTGAGGTCGAGCGCGGCGGTCGCCTCGGTCTCCGTGTCCGGTCGTTCGAGCAGGTCCCGCACGGTGGCCATGTCGGGCCGCTCGTCGGGCTCCGGAGTCAGGGTGGCCGCGACCAGGGGAGCCAGCCAGCCGGCCTCGCTCGGCCGCGGCGGCGGCTCGTGGACCACCCGGTAGACCACGGCGAGGGCGCCGTTCGTCCCGTCCTCCTGGTGGTACGGCGGTCGCCCGGTGAGGGCGTGCACCAGGGTGGCGCCGAAGGACCACACGTCGCTGGCCTTGTCGGCGGTGCCGCCGCAGGCGACCTCGGGCGCCAGGTACGCCGGTGACCCGGTCACGATGCCGGTCTGGGTCAGGGTGGCGTCGTCGTCGCCGCGCGCGATGCCGAAGTCGGTGAGCTTGGCGACCCCCTCGGAGGTGACCAGGATGTTCGAGGGCTTGATGTCGCGGTGCACCACGCCGTTGTCGTGGGCGGAGGCCAGGGCGTCGGCGATCGGCGCGAGCAGCTCGGCCGCCTCGTCGGGCGACAGCGGACCGTCGGCCCGGAGGAGCTCGGAGAGTGAGCGGCCCTCGACGTGCTCCATCACCAACCAGAGCTCGTCGTCGTCCTCGACGAGGTCGAAGACGGACACCACGTGGGGGTGGCTGACGCGGGCGGCGAGCCGGGCCTCCCGTGCGGCCCGCAGCGAGACCTCGGTGTCACCGGGACTGCGGGGGAGGCGCTTGACGGCGACGGCCCGGTCGAGCAGCTCGTCGTGGGCCAGCCAGACGGCGCCGCCGGCACCGCTCCCGAGCTCCCGCTCGAGCGCGTAGCGCTGCCCGACGTGTGTCGTGATGCTCATGGCTTGCTCAGGTACCCAGAGAGGGTGTGGTGAATCCGGTGCGGTGAACCCGGTGGGGGCCG
Organism: Nocardioides faecalis; assembly: GCF_018388425.1. Classification (NCBI taxonomy): domain Bacteria; kingdom Bacillati; phylum Actinomycetota; class Actinomycetes; order Propionibacteriales; family Nocardioidaceae; genus Nocardioides; species Nocardioides faecalis. Next base: position 1,320,756 of record NZ_CP074406.1, read on the forward strand.
GGAGGCGGAGAATGGGGCACGCTTGAGCAAACCTTTCGCCGACATCCGTTGGCAACCCCCGAAACGGAAAGGACCGACGTGTCCGTCGACCCCACCCTCCTCGACGACCTCGAGTGGCGCGGCCTGCTGGCCGAGTCCACCGACCGCGATGCGCTGCGCGCCGCACTCTCCGAGGGCAGCGTGCGGTACTACGTCGGCTTCGACCCGACCGCTCCGAGCCTGCACATGGGCCACCTGGTGCAGATCCTCACCGCGCGGCGGCTGCAGCTCGCCGGGCATCAGCCCTATGCCCTGGTCGGCGGTGCCACCGGGATGATCGGTGACCCGCGCGACTCCGGTGAGCGGACGCTCAACTCGCTGGACACCGTCCAGGAGTGGACCGATCGGGTGCGCGGTCAGATCGAGCCGTTCCTGTCCTTCGACGGCGACAACGCCGCGCGGATGGTCAACAACTACGACTGGACCGGCTCGTTGAGCACGATCGACTTCCTGCGGGAGGTCGGCAAGCACTTCCCGGTCAACCGGATGCTCGCCCGGGACACGGTGCGCCGGCGCCTGGAGTCCGGTATCAGCTTCACCGAGTTCTCCTACGTGCTGCTGCAGTCCCATGACTTCCTGACCCTGTTCCGCGAGCACGGTGTCACGCTGCAGTTCGGCGGATCGGACCAGTGGGGGAACCTGACAGCCGGCGTCGAGCTGATCCGCCGGTCCGCCGGCGGTACGGCGCACGCGTTCGCCACGCCCCTGCTCACCAAGAGCGACGGCACCAAGTACGGCAAGACCGAGGGGGGCGCCCTCTGGCTGGACCCCGAGCTGCTGGCGCCGTACGCGTTCCACCAGTTCTGGCTCAACGTCGAGGACGAGAAGATCGGCGAGCTGCTGCGCGTCTTCACCTTCCTGGACCGCGAGGAGATCGAGGCGCTCGAGGCGCGCCATGCGGAGAAGCCTTTCCTGCGCGAGGCGCAGAAGGTGCTGGCCGACGAGGTCACCACGATCGTGCACGGGCAGGCCGAGACGGAGAACGCCAAGGCCGCCGCGCAGGCGCTGTTCGGCACCGGCGACATCACGGGCCTGTCGGCGGCGACGCTGGAGGCGGCGCTGGCAGAGGCGGGCACCGTGGAGCTCGACGCGGGCGCGGGCATCCCTGACGTCGTGGAGCTGCTGACCCTCACCGGGCTGGCCAAGTCGAAGGGCGAGGCGCGGCGCACGGTCGCTGAGGGCGGCGCCTACATCAACAACGTCCGCGTCGAGGACCCCGAGCACGTGCCTGCTGCCGGCGACCTCATCGCCTCGTCGTGGCTGGTGCTGCGCCGCGGCAAGAAGCGCTTCGCGGGCGTGCGGGTGCGCTGATCTCAGACGTACGACGCACGCGTCGGGGTGGTGTGGCCCGGGACACGCCACCCCGATTTGTGCGTTCTGAGGCGTGTGCGTAATGTTCTCTCTGTCGCCGGGTGCGGCGGGAAGCAAGACGCGGATCACCGCGGAGGGCTTCCGGCCCCAGCGAACATCCCGAGCGCGAAGTCAGGCGCTGGTCAGAAAAGCAGGCCTTGTGGGCCTGGGACAGACCGGAACCGATACCGAGCGCACGGAACCATCAGCGCGAGGAAGATCCGGCAACGGGGAACCTCGGTGCGTGTGATGTTTGAGAACTCAACAGTGTGTCATGCATATGATTGTTGTGAATTAATGCATCAGCTTATGGCTGGTGTGGGTTTTTCGGCAATGAAATGATTCTGGCGATTAACATTGTCAGGTTTGTTTGGTTGTCAGGTATTGAATTTTCTTATGGAGAGTTTGATCCTGGCTCAGGACGAACGCTGGCGGCGTGCTTAACACATGCAAGTCGAGCGGAAAGGCCCTTCGGGGTACTCGAGCGGCGAACGGGTGAGTAACACGTGAGTAATCTGCCCTGGACTCTGGGATAGCCACCGGAAACGGTGATTAATACCGGATATGACTACTACCCGCATGGGTTGGTGGTGGAAAGTTTTTTCGGTCCAGGATGTGCTCGCGGCCTATCAGCTTGTTGGTGAGGTAATGGCTCACCAAGGCTTTGACGGGTAACCGGCCTGAGAGGGTGACCGGTCACACTGGGACTGAGACACGGCCCAGACTCCTACGGGAGGCAGCAGTGGGGAATATTGGACAATGGGCGGAAGCCTGATCCAGCAACGCCGCGTGAGGGATGACGGCCTTCGGGTTGTAAACCTCTTTCAGTACCGACGAAGCGAAAGTGACGGTAGGTACAGAAGAAGGACCGGCCAACTACGTGCCAGCAGCCGCGGTAATACGTAGGGTCCGAGCGTTGTCCGGAATTATTGGGCGTAAAGGGCTCGTAGGCGGTTTGTCACGTCGGGAGTGAAAACCATGGGCTTAACTCATGGCTTGCTTTCGATACGGGCAGACTAGAGGTATGCAGGGGAGAATGGAATTCCTGGTGTAGCGGTGAAATGCGCAGATATCAGGAGGAACACCGGTGGCGAAGGCGGTTCTCTGGGCATTACCTGACGCTGAGGAGCGAAAGTGTGGGGAGCGAACAGGATTAGATACCCTGGTAGTCCACACCGTAAACGTTGGGCGCTAGGTGTGGGACCTATTCCATGGGTTCCGTGCCGTAGCTAACGCATTAAGCGCCCCGCCTGGGGAGTACGGCCGCAAGGCTAAAACTCAAAGGAATTGACGGGGCCCGCACAAGCGGCGGAGCATGCGGATTAATTCGATGCAACGCGAAGAACCTTACCTGGGTTTGACATACACCGGAAGCCTCTAGAGATAGAGGTCTCTTTGATACTGGTGTACAGGTGGTGCATGGCTGTCGTCAGCTCGTGTCGTGAGATGTTGGGTTAAGTCCCGCAACGAGCGCAACCCTCGTTCCATGTTGCCAGCGGATAATGCCGGGGACTCATGGGAGACTGCCGGGGTCAACTCGGAGGAAGGTGGGGATGACGTCAAGTCATCATGCCCCTTATGTCCAGGGCTTCACGCATGCTACAATGGCCGGTACAAAGGGCTGCGATCCCGTGAGGGGAGCGAATCCCAAAAAGCCGGTCTCAGTTCGGATTGGGTCTGCAACTCGACCCCATGAAGTCGGAGTCGCTAGTAATCGCAGATCAGCAACGCTGCGGTGAATACGTTCCCGGGCCTTGTACACACCGCCCGTCACGTCACGAAAGTCGGCAACACCCGAAGCCGGTGGCCCAACCCTTGTGGGGGGAGCCGTCGAAGGTGGGGCTGGCGATTGGGACGAAGTCGTAACAAGGTAGCCGTACCGGAAGGTGCGGCTGGATCACCTCCTTTCTAAGGAGCACACTCACGCAGCCGGCCGAATGTGCTGGTTGTTCTTTGGGGTGTTCACTAGTGGAACACAATGATCTTCTGCAGCCATGGTGGTTCCTTTCTGGGGGCTGGTGTGGTTGTGGGTGTATGGCACGCTGTTGGGTGTCTGAGGCATCAGACGCCGATCACCTGTTTGGGGTGGTGGGTGCTGGTAGGGCTTCTGGTTGTTTGATTATTGGATAGTGGACGCGAGCATCCGCCCGCACATGCAGCTCACCTGAGTCTTCGGAGTTTGTTCTTCGGAACTTGGTGGTGGGGTGTGGTTGTGGGTGGTGAATGTTTGTGTTGTTTCGTGATTGTTAAGGTGTTTCTTAACTGATTTGAGAAACCATATGGCCATCTCGTGCATGACGTGTTTGTTTGTTGTTGTGTGTGTTGGGGTTTGTTGTGGGCAAGTTGTTAAGGGCACATGGTGGATGCCTTGGCATCGAGAGCCGATGAAGGACTGGGAGCCTGCGAAATGCCCTGGGGAGTTGGCAACCGAGCGTTGATCCGGGGATGTCCGAATGGGGAAACCCAGCTGGAGTCATGTCCAGTTACCCGCATCTGAATAAAATAGGGTGTGTGGAGGGAACGTGGGGAAGTGAAACATCTCAGTACCCACAGGAAGAGAAAACAACCGTGATTCCGAGAGTAGTGGCGAGCGAAATCGGATGAGGCTAAACCTCACTTGTGTGATACCCGGCAGGGGTTGCAGGTGGGGGGTCGTGGGAATGTCGTTGTGCCATCTGCCGGTGGTGCGCACAGTCAGAAACCAGTCTTGAGGTCGAAGTCCGTTGGAAAGCGGTGCCGGAGCGGGTGATAGCCCCGTAGACGATAGAGGCTGGCTGTGTTCGGTATCTCCCAAGTAACACGCCACTCCTGGAATGGTGTGTGAATCTGGCGGGACCACCCGTTAAGCCTAAATACTCCTCGATGACCGATAGCGGACAAGTACCGTGAGGGAAAGGTGAAAAGTACCCCTGGCGGGGAGTGAAATAGTACCTGAAACCATGTGCCTACAATCCGTCAGAGCCCGGCTGCCACTTGTGGTGTTGGGGTGATGGCGTGCCTTTTGAAGAATGAGCCTGCGAGTTAGCGGCACGTGGCAAGGTTAACCCGTGTGGGGTAGCCGTAGCGAAAGCGAGTCTGAATAGGGCGTTTGAGTCGCGTGTTCTAGACCCGAAGCGGAGTGATCTACCCATGGGCAGGTTGAAGCGCCGGTAAGACGGCGTGGAGGACCGAACCCACTTCAGTTGAAAATGGAGGGGATGACCTGTGGGTAGGGGTGAAAGGCCAATCAAACTCCGTGATAGCTGGTTCTCCCCGAAATGCATTTAGGTGCAGCGTTGCGTGTTTCTTGCCGGAGGTAGAGCACTGGATAGCCGATGGGCCCGACCAGGTTACTGACGTTAGCCAAACTCCGAATGCCGGTAAGTGTGAGCGTGGCAGTGAGACTGCGGGCGATAAGGTTCGTAGTCGAGAGGGAAACAGCCCAGACCATCGGCTAAGGCCCCTAAGAGGCGGCTAAGTGGAAAAGGATGTGGAGTCGCAGTGACAACCAGGAGGTTGGCTTGGAAGCAGCCACCCTTGAAAGAGTGCGTAATAGCTCACTGGTCAAGTGATTCCGCGCCGACAATGTAGCGGGGCTCAAGCCGCCCGCCGAAGCCATGGCAGCCACATGTAACCCAAGCCCCACTTGATGGTGGTTCAGGGGTGTGGCTGGGTAGGGGAGCGTCGTGTCACGGGTGAAGCTCCGGAGTGATCCAGGGGTGGACGTGACACGAGTGAGAATGCAGGCATGAGTAGCGAATCACGGGCGAGAAACCCGTGCGCCGATTGATCAAGGGTTCCAGGGTCAAGCTAATCTGCCCTGGGTAAGTCGGGACCTAAGGCGAGGCCGACAGGCGTAGTCGATGGACAACGGGTTGATATTCCCGTACCGGCAAAATGGCGCCCATGACGAGCCCGGTGATGCTAACCACCCGAAACCCAGCTTATTGATCCCTTCGGGGTGAGAGGGCTGGGCGGAGCGTGGGACCCGATCCGGTAGTAGTCAAGCGATGGGGTGACGCAGGAAGGTAGCCCAACCGCCGCGATGGTAGACGGCGGGTAAGCATGTAGGACGTGACCTAGGCAAATCCGGGTTGCAGCCCTTTGGTGGGTGAGTCTGAGATGTGATGCCGACCCCGTAGGGGGGAAGTGGGTGATCCTATGCTGCCTAGAAAAACCTCTAGCGAGCCATGAGCCGCCCGTACCCCAAACCGACTCAGGTGATCAGGTAGAGAATACCAAGGCGATCGAGACAACCATGGTTAAGGAACTCGGCAAAATGCCCCCGTAACTTCGGGAGAAGGGGGGCCCGGATCGTGACCCCACTTGCTGGGTGAGCGTGAAGGGCCGCAGAGACCAGGCCCAAGCGACTGTTTACTAAAAACACAGGTCCGTGCGAAGTTGTAAGACGATGTATACGGACTGACTCCTGCCCGGTGCTGGAAGGTTAAGAGGACGGGTTAGACGCAAGTCGAAGCTCAGAATTTAAGCCCCAGTAAACGGCGGTGGTAACTATAACCATCCTAAGGTAGCGAAATTCCTTGTCGGGTAAGTTCCGACCTGCACGAATGGAGTAACGACTTGGGCGCTGTCTCAACCATGGACTCGGCGAAATTGCACTACGAGTAAAGATGCTCGTTACGCGCGGCAGGACGGAAAGACCCCGGGACCTTTACTATAGTTTGGCATTGGTGTTTGGTTCGGCTTGTGTAGGATAGGTGGGAGACTGTGAAACCTTCACGCCAGTGGGGGTGGAGTCAACGTTGAAATACCACTCTGGTCGTACTAGATGTCTAACCTAGGGCCATGATCTGGTTCAGGGACAGTGCCTGATGGGTAGTTTAACTGGGGCGGTTGCCTCCTAAAGAGTAACGGAGGCGCTCAAAGGTTCCCTCAGCCTGGTTGGCAATCAGGTGTTGAGTGTAAGTGCACAAGGGAGCTTGACTGTGAGACAGACATGTCGAGCAGGGACGAAAGTCGGAACTAGTGATCCGGCAACTGCGAGTGGAAGCGTTGTCGCTCAACGGATAAAAGGTACCCCGGGGATAACAGGCTGATCTTCCCCAAGAGTCCATATCGACGGGATGGTTTGGCACCTCGATGTCGGCTCGTCGCATCCTGGGGCTGGAGTAGGTCCCAAGGGTTGGGCTGTTCGCCCATTAAAGCGGCACGCGAGCTGGGTTTAGAACGTCGTGAGACAGTTCGGTCCCTATCCGCCGCGCGCGTAGGAAACTTGAGAAAGGCTGTCCCTAGTACGAGAGGACCGGGATGGACGAACCTCTGGTGTGCCAGTTGTACCGCCAGGTGCATGGCTGGTTGGCTACGTTCGGAAGTGATAACCGCTGAACGCATCTAAGCGGGAAGCACGTTTCAAGATGAGGTTTCCCACCCCTTTGTGGGTTAAGGCCCCCAACAGATTATTGGGTTGATAGGCCGGAGGTGTACAGCAGCAATGCCCAGCCGACCGGTACTAATAGGCCGAAGACTTGCCACAACAAACCCCCAACACATCCAACAAATCCGATGTGCACACGGGTCATGGCAACACACGAACACACATGACATTCCGCGCACCACGCATCGCGTCCACGATTCAACCCCACACCACCACACCCCTGTGGGCTGGTGGAGTGAGGGTTCATAGAGTTACGGCGGCCATAGCGGCAGGGAAACACCCGGTCCCATCCCGAACCCGGAAGTTAAGCCTGCCAGCGCCGATGGTACTGCAGCCGAGAGGCTGTGGGAGAGTAGGACGCCGCCGGACAAACATTCAGGTAGAGGCCACCTTCGGGTGGCCTCTACTCTGTTTTGCAGACATCATTTACTCAATAGCGACACGACGTTCAGGGAGACTCCCGTGGCAGACCAGCGTGGACGGCGCGATGGCGCGCCCAAGAAGGCGGACCCCCGAGGGGGCGGCCCCCGCAAGGCCGGCGCGCCCTCGCGCGGCGCCGGCAGCGAGCGCGGCGCACAGGGCCGCGGCAAGGCCGGGCAGGACCGCCGGACGTCGGATCGCAAGCCCGGCGACCGGAGCCCGGCCGACCGCACCGAGCGCGACCGGAAGCCCGGTGAGCGCCGGCAGGACGACCGCCGGCAGGGCGAGCGGCGCGGCCCCTCGGCCGGCCGTGGACCGGAGCGGGGCGCCGGTGCGCGTCGTATGGACTCCCGCGACGCAGCTCCGAAGCGTGAGCGTGCGGTGGACCAGGAGACCTACGACGGTCCCGTGATCCCCGATGACGTCACCGGTGCCGAGCTGAGCCCGTCGGTGCGCGCACACCTCAAGGGCCTGCCCGAGAAGCTGGCCGCCCGCGTGGCACGCCACCTCGCGGCCGCGGGTCGCATCGTCGACGAGGACCCGGAGACGGCGTACAAGCACACGCTGGCCGCGAAGGCCCGCGCGCCGCGGATCGCGGTGGTGCGCGAGGCCGTGGGCGAGTCCGCCTACGCCGCCGGCCACTACGCCGAGGCGCTCTCGGAGCTGCGTGCCGCCAAGCGGATGAACGGCGCGACGTCGTACCTGCCGATCATGGCGGACTGCCACCGCGCGCTGGGGAACCCCACCCGTGCGCTGGAGCTGGCCAAGAGCCCGTCGGTCGCCCGGTTCGCGCCCGAGGCCAAGGCCGAGATGACCATCGTCGAGGCCGGCGCCCGTCGTGACATGGGGCAGCTCGACGCCGCCTTGCGGACGCTCGAGGTCGCGCCGCTGAACAACAAGAGCCGGGAGTCCTGGGTCGTCCGGCTGCGCTACGCCTACGCCGACACCCTCGAGCAGGCCGGCCGGCTCAACGACGCGCTGACGTGGTTCCACAAGACCAACGCGATCGACGCCGAGGAGCTCACCGACGCCGCGGAGCGTGCCGAGGACCTCGAGAAGCGCGTCGAGCGCGACTGATGTGACCGACTGACGAAATGGGCGTCCGGCGCTTGCCGGTCGTCGACGTGCCCCGGTGCCGGCTCAGCCGGCGTCGGGGCGCGCGTTCATCGTGACGATGACCTGCTGGTAGCCGGCCGGCTGCGTGCCGAACCGGATGTCCTCGCGGTAGCCGAGGCTGACCCGGTCGATCACCGCGATGGTCGCCTGGTCGGCCTCCACCCGCAGCACGATCGAGTCGCCACCCACCATCCGGGCGCCCTCGGTGTCCACGAGATCGGCACAGAACTGCTCCGGCCGGGTGGTCACGCCGACGGTGCCGCGCCGGCACAGCAGCGGCGAGATGCGCATCTCGGCGCTGCTGGTGGCGTGCACCTTCACCCCTGACAGTCGCAGGGTGCGGCCGTCCGGGGCGCCGTACACGCCGATGTAGAGCGGGGTGCCTGCGACGCCGTCCGCGGTGATGGTGCGGTCGCTGGTGGCCAGCTCCGCCGGCGTCGTCGCGTACCAGACGGTCCAGCCGGCGAGCACGGCCAGGGCCAGCACGGACACCGCCACGCGCCACCGCCGGGAGGCGAACGACGGCCGGGGGACGTGCGGAGCGAGATCGCCGGGCTGCCGGGGCTCTCGGGGCTCTCGGGGCTGCTCGTGCGGCTCCTGGCGCCGGACCCGCCAGCGTCCGGGCGCGGGCTTGGCCGGCGCGTCATCCCCCACGGTCATGGTCGAACCATAGGACAACGTCCCCGCGGACGTGACGAACCTGTCACAATCTCGCTCCATGAGGCTTGGCCTACGCATTCCCCAGCAGCCCCGGCGCCCGACGCTGGAGGGCAGCGTGGCCGTGCGCGGCAAGCGCCGCCTGAGCTTCGCCGAGTACGGCGCACCGCGCGGACCGGCGCTGGTGTGGCTGCACGGCACGCCCGGCGGCCGGCGGCAGATCCCCGTCGACGCGCGCTCCTACGCCGAGGAGACCGGGGTGCGCATCATCGGCGTCGACCGCCCCGGCATCGGCTCCTCGACCCCGCACCTGTACCCGGACGTGGCCGACTGGACCGAGGACCTGGCACTCCTGCTGGATGCCCTGGGCATCGAGCGCGCCCGCGTCATCGGCCTCTCCGGTGGCGGGCCCTATGCCCTGGCCGCCGGTGCGATGTTGCCGCACCGGATCGACGGGGTCGGCGTGCTGGGTGGCGTCGCGCCCACCCGCGGCCCCGACGCCGCCGAGGGCGGTCTGATCAGCATCGCGGTGCACGCGGCGCCGCTGCTGGCCGCGGCGCGGGTTCCGGTCGGGCTCGCGCTGACCAACGCGATCCGGGTGGTCAAACCGCTCGCCGGGCCCGCGATCGACCTCTACGCCGCGTTCCAGCCCGACGGGGACCGGAAGCTGCTCGCGCGCCCTGAGTTCCGCGCGATGTTCCTCGACGACCTGCTGAACGGCTCCCGTTTCCAGACGTCGGCGCCGGTCGCCGACCTGGTGCTCTTCACCCGTGACTGGGGCTTCCGCCTGGCCGATGTCGCGGTCCCGGTGCGCTGGTGGCACGGCGATGACGACCACATCGTGCCCTTCGCGCACGGCGTGCACTGCGTGTCTCGTCTGCCGTCGGCGACGCTGACCCCGATCGACGGCGAGAGCCACCTGGGCGGTCTGGGGATCGGACAGATGGTGATGCAGGAGATGATGGCAGCCGACCTGAGCCTCTGAGTACGCAGGACACGGCCCGAAAGCCTGGCCTCAGGCCGTCTCATGGGCCACAATGGGCGTCATAACTACACAGATGTCACTCATCCGATGGTGACCCACCTGTTTCACGACGATCCGACCGAGGAGACCGAGACCGCTGGGGAAGGCGTATCTCGCGCCGGAGGTAGGAAGCAGTCGAGGAGTTCGTGGTGACCGGAAGCATGAGTGCAACAAGGGGCGTCTTCTACGTCCACTCTGCGCCGTCCGCGCTGTGCCCTCACATCGAGTGGGCAGTGGGCGGTGTACTTGGCGTCGCCGTGAACCCGCACTGGACACCGCAGCCGGCACAGCCCGGCAGCTACCGGTGCGAGTTCTCCTGGACCGGCAAGGCGGGTGCGGCGGCGGAGATGGCCTCTGCCCTGCGGGGCTGGAACCACCTGCGGTTCGAGATCACCGAGGAACCGACGTCCTCCACGGAGGGCGCGCGCTACTCGTACACCCCGGACCTCGGCGTCTTCCACGCCGTCACGGGCCTCCACGGGGACATCATGATCCCCGAGGACCGGCTCAAGGCGGCCGTCGTACGCGCAGCGCTCGGCGAGGTGACGTTGGAGAACGAGATCGACAAGCTGCTCGGCAAGCCCTGGGACGACGAGCTGGAGACCTTCCGGCACGCCGGCGAGGGCGCACCGGTCCGCTGGCTCCACCAGGTGGTCTGACCCCGTAGGCGAGAAACAGATCGGCCCGGCTCGTGTCCACGAGCCGGGCCGATCTGCGTTCTGGGGCCAGGAGGCGCTCCGCTCAGAGCGGGATGTTGCCGTGCGCCCCGCGTCGTACGCCGTGCTGGTGCACCTCGGCGACCAGGGCCGCCGCGAGCGCGGTGCGGGTCCGGGCGGGCTCCACGATCTCGTCGATCACGCCGATCTCCACGGCACGCTCCACGCCGCCGGCGATCCGCTCGTGCTCCTCGGCCAGCTCCGCCTCGACCTGCTCACGCAGCTCGGGGGCGACCTCCGCCAGGCGGCGGCGGTGCAGGATCCGGACCGCGGCCAGCGGACCCATCACCGCGATCTCCGCGCCGGGCCACGCGAACACGCGGGTGGCGCCCAGGGAGCGGGAGTTCATCGCGATGTACGCGCCGCCGTAGGACTTGCGGGTGACCAGGGTGACCCGGGGCACCGAGCACTCGGCGAACGCGTGCAGCAGCTTCGCGCCGCGTCGTACGACGCCGTCCCACTCCTGCCCGACGCCGGGCAGGTAGCCGGGGACGTCGACCACGACCAGCAGCGGGATGCCGAACGCGTCGCAGGTACGCACGAACCGGGAGGCCTTCTCCGCCGAGGGCGAGTCCAGGCAGCCGCCGAGGCGCAGCGGGTTGTTGGCCACCACGCCCACGGTGCGCCCGCCCATGCGGCCCAGCGCGGTGACGATGTTGGGCGCCCAGCCGGCGTGCAGCTCCACCGAGGTGCCCTCGTCGAGGATGCCCTCGACCAGCGGGTGCACGTCGTAGGCCCGCTTGCGGTTCTCCGGCAGGATCGCGGCGAGGTCGCGGTCCGCGACGCTGGCGATGTCCACCCGGCCCTGTGCGCCCATCAGGACCGCGATGCTGCGGGCCTTCTCGAGCGCGTCCTGCTCGGTGGGGGAGACCACGTGCACGACGCCGGAGCGCCGGCCGTGCGGCTCGGGTCCGCCGAGGCGGAGCATGTCCACCGCCTCGCCGGTCACCGAGCGGACCACGTCGGGGCCGGTGACGAAGATCCGGCCCTCGGGGCCGAGGATGACGACATCGGTCAGCGCCGGGCCGTAGGCCGCACCGCCCGCCGCGGGCCCGAGCACCACGGAGATCTGCGGCACGACGCCCGAGGCCCGGGTCATCACCTCGAAGATCCGGCCGACGGCATGCAGGGAGAGCACGCCCTCGGCGAGGCGCGCGCCGCCGGAGTGCCACAGCCCGATGATCGGGATGCGGTCGGTCAGCGCGCGATGGTAGGCGTCGACGACCACGGTGCAGCCGTCGTTGCCCATCGCGCCACCCATGACGGTGGCGTCCGAGCAGAACGCCACCACGCGGGCGCCGTCGACCGTGCCGGTCGCGGCGACCATGCCGCAGTCGGGGTCACTGGACGGGAGGAGTTCCAGTGACCCCGAGTCGAGGAGTGCGGTCAACCGCTTGACGGGGTGACGAGGGTCGTCCTCCCGCGCGGGCTTGACGGCACCGGAGGTGGTGCTGGGGGGAGTGGTGCTGGTGGTCACGGTCATCCCATCGTCCCGAAGAGCACGGCGACGTTGGCACCGCCGAAGCCGAACGAGTTGTTGAGGGCGGCGATGTCGCCCTGCGGAAGGTCCCGCGGCTTGGTGGCCACGTCGAGCTCGACCCGCGGGTCCTGGTCGTCGAGGTTGATCGTCGGGGGCGCCACCCGGTGGTGCAGGGCGAGCACGGTCGCGACGCCCTCCAGGGCGCCGGCGCCGCCGAGCAGGTGCCCGGTCATCGACTTGGTGCTGGTGACGACCAGGTCGTTGGCGCGGGAGCCGAGCACGGCGTGCAGCATCAGCGACTCCGCGACGTCGCCCTGGGGCGTGGACGTCGCGTGTGCGTTGACGTGCACGAGGTCGGCGGGGTCGATGCCCGAGTCGCGCAGCGCGGCCCGGATGGCACGCGTCCCACCGCGGCCCTCGGGGTCAGGCTGGGCGATGTCGTGGGCGTCCGCGGTGATGCCGGTGCCGAGCAGCTCGGCGTAGATCCGGGCGCCGCGCGCCTGGGCGTGCTCGAGCGACTCCAGCACCAGCGCGCCGGCCCCCTCGCCCAGGACGAAGCCGTCCCGCGCGGTGTCGAAGGGCCGGGAGACCGTCGTCGGGTCCCCGGCGTTCTTCGACAGCGCCATCATGTTGGCGAAGGCCGAGATCGGCAGCGGGTGGATGGCCGCCTCGGTGCCGCCGGCGAGCGCGACGTCGACCCGGCCGAGCCGGATCTGGTCGGCCGCCAGGGCGATCGCCTCGTTGCCCGAGGCGCACGCCGAGACCGGGGTGTTCACCGGTCCGCGGGCGCCGAGGCGCAGGCTGATGGTCGCCGCGGGGGCGTTGGGCATGAGCATCGGGATCGAGATCGGGGAGACCCGCCGCGGTCCCTTCTCGAGCAGCGTCGAGTGGTTGCTCAGCAGCGTGTGCACGCCGCCGATGCCGGAGGCGAACGCGACGCCGAAGCGGTCGCCGTCCAGCTCACCGGCCTCCTTGGCCGCATCCAGCCCGGAGTCCGCCCAGGCCTCGAGCGAGGCGACGAGCGCCAGCTGCGAGGTGCGGTCCAGGCGCCGGGCCACGACCCGGTCCAGGACGTCGGTCGGGTCGACGGCCGCGGGGGCGCCGATGGTCACGGGCAGCCCGTCGGCGATCTCGCCCAGCTGGCGGACGCCGGAGCGTCCAGCCAGCATCGCTTCCCAGGTGCTGGCGGTGTCGCCACCGAGCGGGCTCGTGGTGCCCAGCCCGGTGACGACGACGCGAGTGCGCGACATGGCTTCGGTCACGTCCGCGTCAGGCCGCGATGTTGCGCTCGATGAACGCGACCGCGTCGCCGACCGTCTTGAGGTTCTTGACCTGGTCGTCGGGGATGGTGACGCCGAACTTCTCCTCGGCCTCGACGACGACCTCGACCATCGACAGCGAGTCGACGTCCAGGTCGTCGCTGAAGGACTTGTCGAGCTGCACGCTGTCGGCGGGGATACCGGCGACCTCGTTGACGATGTCGGCGAGGGCGGCGCGGATCTCTTCGGTGCTCATTTTCATCTCCATGGTGTTGTTGAGGGTTGCGTGATGGTGCCGAGAATCTGGGGGGATCGCGGAGCGATCAGGGGACGACGACGACCTGCGCGGCGTACGACAGCCCGGCGCCGAAGGCGACCAGCAGCGCGGTGTCGCCGGAGCGTGCCTGCCCTTCGGTGATCATGCGGTGCAGCGCCAGCGGGATCGAGGCCGCCGAGGTGTTGCCGGTGTCGACGATGTCGCGGGCGACCTGCACCGACGGCGGCAGGCCCATCGTGCGCACCATCGTGTCGGTGATCCGGTTGTTGGCCTGGTGCGGCACGAAGCAGTCGAGCTCGTCCACGGTGATCCCGGCCCGGTCGAGCGCCTGCTGGGCCACCTTCGCCATCGAGTACGACGCCCAGCGGAAGACCGAGTTGCCCTTCATGACCAGGTGCGGCATCCGGGGGGAGTCCGAGGCCACCACGTCGCGCCAGTCCTCACGCGAGCGGATGTGGTCGTAGTGCTCGCCGTCGGAGCCCCAGACGACGGGACCGATGCCGGGGGTCTCGGAGGGCCCGACCACGACCGCACCGGCGCCGTCGGCGAACAGGAACGCGGTGCCGCGGTCGGTGACGTCGGTGACGTCGGAGAGCCGCTCGACGCCGATCACCAGCGCGTAGCCGGCGCTGCCGGCGCGGACCATGTCGCTGGCCAGCGCCACGCCGTGGCAGAACCCGGCGCAGGCGGCGGAGACGTCGAACGCGGCCGCCTGCTCGGTGCCCAGCTCGTGGGCGATCGCGGTCGCCGCGGAGGGGGTCTGGAGCATGTGCGAGACCGTGGCCACGATGACGCAGTCGACCTGGCCGGCGGCGATGCCGGCGGAGGCGAGCGCCTCGGTCGCGGCGGCGACGCTCATCGACACCAGGGTCTCGGACTCGTCGGCGATCCGGCGCGAGCGGATGCCGGAGCGCTGCTGGATCCACTCGTCGCTGGAGTCGATCGCCTCGACCAGCTCCGCGTTCGGCACCACCCGGGCGGGCCGGTAGGCCCCGACGCCGAGCAGCCGGGTCGCCGCGGGGCCGGTGGCCTGGCGGATGGTCTTCGTTGCGCTCATGCGGGCACGGCCGTCGGGTGCAGGCGCAGCAGCGGCTGGCCGGGGGCGACGGGGTCGCCGTCCTCCACGAGCCACTCCACCACCTGGCCGCCGTGGACGGCCGTCACGGAGAACCGGTCGCGCAGGCTCGCCACGTCGCCGATGGTGACGCCCGGCTCGAGCATCTCGGTGGCGGCGGCGTCGGGGGAGCGGTGGAACACGCCCTTGGCCGGGGAGACAACCATCCGCCACGAGGGGCTGGCGTCGATCATCGACTCCTCGCCGTGGCTGCGGCAGAACGCGCGTGCGTCGTCGATCTGGTCGGGGGTGTTGAGGGAGAACGTCTCCACGCTCATCCCGCGGTCGCGGAAGTACCGTTTGGCGATCCCGGTCAGCGTGCCGGCCGGCGGCATCTCCAGCAGCCCGGTGACCCCGATGTCGGCCATCGTCTCCAGGCACAGGTCCCAGCGGACCGGACGGGCGATCTGGCCGACGATGCGGCGCAGCACGTCCGCGCCGTCGTGGACGACGGTGCCGTCGGTGTTGGAGATGAAGCGGGTGCGCGGGTCGTGCACCGAGACCGAGCGGGCTAGCCGCGCGACGTGGTCCGCCGCGGGCGCCATGTGCGGGGAGTGGAAGGCGCCGGCGACCTGCAGCGGGCGCACCCGCGCCTTCGCCGGGGCGTTGGCGGCGAGCTCCTCGAGCTGCGCCATCGTGCCGGCGGCGACGATCTGGCCGGGCCCGTTGTCGTTGGCGGCGGTCAGGCCGTGCGCGGCGATGGCGGCCAGCACCTCGTCGCGGTCCCCGCCCAGCACGGCGGTCATCCCGGTCGGCATGACCGCGGAGGCGTCCGCCATGGCCTTGCCGCGCTCGCGGACCAGCACCATCGCCTGCTCGGCGGTGATCACCCGCGCGCCCACCGCGGCGGTGATCTCACCGACGCTGTGGCCGGCGACCGCACCCAGGCGGGTGAAGGCGTCGGCGGGGTGCGGGTAGAGGGCGAGCGAGGTGACCAGGCCGGCTCCGACCAGCAGCGGCTGGGCGATCGCGGTGTCACGGATCGTCTCCGCGTCCGCCTCGGTGCCGTAGTGCGCGAGGTCCATGCCGGCGACCGTGGAGAGCCACTCCAGACGGGTGGCGAAGGTGGGGTCCTCCAGCCAGGGGGACAGGAATCCGGGGGTCTGTGCCCCTTGCCCAGGGGCCACGATGACGAGCACGGTGCAAGCCTGCCGTCATCTGGCCCCGAACGGTGGCTACGCCACGAACGAATCTGACGCCGCGGCGTTGTGAGATCCCTACAACGCCGCTTGCCGGCCCAGGATCAGGGCGAGCTGCAGCGCCAGTGCGTCGCGGGGCACCGACGGCGTGAGGCCGGTCAGGTCGCCGATCTGGCCCAGCCGGTAGCGCACCGTGTTGGCGTGCACGAACAGGCCGCGGGCGGTCGCCTCGATGCCGGCGCCGTTGGCGAAGTAGGCCACCAGCGTCTCGACCAGCTCGCCGCGGGCCTCGGCCAGCGGGCGGTAGACCTGCTCGACGGCGTCGATGCGGGCCGACTCGTCGCCGGCCAGGATCCGCTCCGGCAGCAGGTCGTGCGCGGAGACCGGGCGTGGCGCGTCCGGCCAACCGACCGCGGCCCGCAGGGCACCGAGCGCCACCGTCGCCGAGACGTGGGCCTGGGAGAGGTCGCCGGCCACCGGGCCGACGACGACCGCGCCCTTGCCGAACGAGCCCTCCACGGCCGCGGCGTCCTTCTCCGGGTCGGTCACGCCGCCCAGGATCACCACCAGCAGGTGGCCCTGCACCGCGCTGAGCGCGTCGAGCTCGCGCTCGCGGGCGGCGCGTCGTACCTCGTCGAAGACGCCGGTCTGGGTCTCCGCGGCCTCCTCGGGAGCCGGGCCGGCGACGACCACGACCCGCCCGCGCGAGGACCAGCCCACTGCGCTGGCCCTCGACAGCACCGACTCGTCGGTCTCCGCGCGCAGCACGGCGTCCACGGCCAGCGCCTCCAGCCGGGCGTCCCAGCGGCCGCGGACCTCCGCCGCCCGGGCGTAGACCTCCGCGGTCGCGAAGGCGATCTCCCGGCCGTAGCGCAGCACCCCGGCGTGCACGTCGGCGAACACCTCGGCGTCGAGGAGCCGCTCGATGTTGCGCTCCACCTCGTCGATCGTGAGCCGGATCAGCTCGACCGTCTGGCGCAGGTCGATCACGCGGGCCATCGCGCGCGGCGCGACACCGAAGACGTGGATCATCGCGTCCTGCTCGGGGTCGCTTCCGCCACCGTCGGCGAACCAGTCGACGAACCCCTTCACGCCCGCGTGAACGATCATCCCGACCCAGGAGCGGTCCTCGGCGCTCAGCGCGCCGAACCACGCCAGGTCGGTCTCCATCCGGGCGATCGCCGCGGCGCCGAGCGAGCCGGATGCCGCACGGAGCTGGCGGGTGGCGTCAGCCCGCTCCGCGGGCCCGGTGGGGGACATGGGGACAGCGTAGGACGCGTCACACTCGGCCCACTCCGGGTGTGGGGCAGGTCGCAGCGTGCTTGAATCGAACGTCACATCTCCCACGCATGTGAGAGGCACGCCCATGGCCGCCAGCACGTACAGTGCGCCGCAGGACCAGGCAGGCAAGCACGAGCTGCAGTACGTCGTGCTGCACGGCAAGCGCCGTGCGTACCTCAAGGCGGGCCGGGGGCCGGCGCTCCTGCTGCTGCACGGGCTGGGGTGTGACCACACCACCTGGCTGCCGGTCATCGACGAGCTCGCCAAGCGCTACACGGTGATCGCGCCGGACTTCCTCGGCCACGGGGCCTCCGACAAGCCGCGCGCCGACTACTCCGTCGCGGGCTACGCCAACGGGATGCGGGACCTGCTCACCGTGCTGGGCATCGACAAGGCCACGGTGGTGGGCCACAGCTTCGGCGGCGGTGTCGCGCTGCAGTTCGGCTACCAGTTCCCCGAGCGCACGCAGCGGATCGTCGTGGTGGCCACCGGCGGCTTCGGCCCCGAGGTCACCCCGTTCATCAAGCTGATCCAGGCGCCGGGCTGGTCGGCTGCGATGGGCGTCCTCACCCTGCCCGGGATCCGGCACCTGGAGCTCGCCGCGATGCGCACCGCGGCCCAGCTGCCCGGTCCGGCGCGCAAATACGTGCGCGACCTCGGCGAGGTGGCCGCGATCGTCGACTCCTGGAAGGACCGGCGCACCCGGTACGCGATCCGGCACCTGGTGCGGGCGGTGATCGACTGGCGAGGGCAGGTCGTGACCATCGCCGACCGCGCCTACCTGACCGAGGTGATGCCGATCGCCGTGGTGTGGGGCCGCGACGACCAGGTGATCCCGGTGCGGCACGCCAGCATCGCGGCGTTCCTGGCCCCGCAGGCCCACGTCGAGGTCATCCCGGACTCCGGGCACTTCCCGCACAAGGACCACCCCGAGCAGTTCGTGGCGATCCTCAACGAGTTCATCGCCACCACCGAGCCCGCGACGTACAACCGCGCGCGGTTCCGCAGGATGCTCAAGGCGGGCGGGGCCGCCCGGCCCGCGCCGCTGGTCAGCGTCGAGGCGGCCGACGGCGCTCCCGCCTGAACGCGACGGCGCCCGGCCACCCCTCGCGGGGTGACCGGGCGCCGTCGTCGTGGCGGGAGGCGGGTCAGGCCGCGCCGCCCTCCTGGCTGCGGTCGGCGACCGCGGTCGGGTCGTCGATCCGGTACTTCGCGAGCGCCTCACCGACGCGGGCGGGGTCGATCTCCCCGGACTCCGCGAGCGCGGACAGCGCCTGCACGACCACCGACTCCGCGTCGATCTGGAAGAACCGGCGCGCGGCCGGGCGGGTGTCGGCGAAGCCGAAGCCGTCCGCTCCGAGCACCCGGTAGTCGGCCGGCACCCACGGCGAGATCTGCAGCGGCACGGCGGCCATGTAGTCCGAGACCGCCACCACGGGCGCGGTGTCGTCGCCGAGCGCCTCGGTGACGTACGCCGTACGGGGCGCCTCGTCGGGGTGCAGCAGGTTCCACTTCCCGGTCTCGACGCCGTCGCGGGCGAGCTCGTTCCACGAGGTGACCGACCAGGTCTCCGCGCGCACGCCCCAGTCCTCGGCGAGCAGGCGGCGCGCCTCGTCGATCCACGGGAAGCCGACGCCCGAGGCGAGCAGCCGCACGCGGGGGCCCTCGCCCTGCTCGACCTCGGTGACCCGGTACATGCCCTTGAGCAGCCCCGCCACGTCGAGGTCCGCCGGCTCGGCCGGCTGCGGGACGGGCTCGTTGTAGACGGTCATGTAGAAGATGACGTCCTCACCCTGGGGGTGCTCCTCGGTGGAGCCGTACATCCGCTCCAGGCCCGAGCGCATGATGTGCGCGACCTCGTAGCTGAACGCCGGGTCGTAGTGCACGACCGCGGGGTTCGTGGACGCCAGCAGCGGGGAGTGCCCGTCCGCGTGCTGCAGGCCCTCGCCGGTCAGCGTGGTGCGGCCCGCGGTCGCGCCGACCAGGAAGCCGCGCGCGAGCTGGTCGGCCATCGCCCAGATCTGGTCGCCGGTGCGCTGGAAACCGAACATCGAGTAGAAGATGTAGAACGGGATCATCTGCTCGCCGTGGGTCGTGTACGACGACCCGGCAGCGATCGCCGAGGCCATCGCGCCCGCCTCGGAGATGCCCTCGTGGAGCAGCTGGCCCTGCGGCGACATCTTGTACTGCAGCAGCATGTTGCGGTCGACGGACTCGAAGGTCTGTCCGAGCGGGTCGTAGACCTTGGCCGAGGGGAACATCGAGTCCATGCCGAACGTGCGGTACTCGTCGGGCGCGATCGGGACGATCCGCTTGCCGATCTCCGGGTCCTTCATCCAGTCCCGGAGCAGGCGGACCGCGGCCATCGTGGTGGCCACCTTGTGGTTGCCCGCACCCTTGCGCAGCTCCGCGTAGACGGAGTCGCCCGGCAGGGTCAGCATCTTCGAGCGGTTGACCCGCTTCGGCAGGGAGCCGCCGAGCTGGCGACGCCGCTCGAGCATGTACTCGATCTCCGGGGAGTCGGCCCCGGGGTGGAAGAACGGCGCGGTGCCGTTCGCCTCGTAGGCGCTCTCCAGGTCCCGGTCGCTGATCGGCAGGTAGAGCCGGTCGCGGAACTTCTTCAGGTCGTCCTTGGTCAGCTTCTTCATCTGGTGGGTGGCGTTCTTGCCCTCCAGGGCGTCGATCGTCCAGCCCTTGATGGTGTGCGCCAGGATCACCGTCGGCTGCCCGACCGTCTTGGTCGCCGCGTCGAACGCCGCGTACACCTTGCGGTAGTCGTGGCCCCCGCGCGGCAGCTTCTCGATCTGCCGGTCGGACATGTGCTCGACCATCGCGCGCAGCCGCGGGTCGGGGCCGAAGAAGTGCTCACGGTTGTAGGCACCGGACTCGACCGAGAAGGTCTGGAACGCACCGTCGGGGGTGGAGTTCATCTTGTTGACCAGCACGCCGTCGACGTCGCGGGCCAGCAGCGCGTCCCACTCGCGGCCCCACACGACCTTGATCACGTTCCAGCCGGCGCCACGGAAGTTGGCCTCCAGCTCCTGGATGATCTTGCCGTTGCCGGTCACCGGGCCGTCCAGCTGCTGCAGGTTGCAGTTGATCACCCAGGTGAGGTTGTCCAGCTCCTCGCGGGCGGCGACCCGGATCGCACCGAGCGACTCGGGCTCGGCCATCTCGCCGTCGCCGAGGAACGCCCAGACCCGCTGGTCGGAGGTGTCCTTGATGCCGCGGCCGGCCAGGTAGCGGTTGAACCGCGCCTGGTAGATCGAGTTGATCCCGGCCAGGCCCATCGAGACCGTCGGGAACTCCCAGAACTCCGGCATCAGCCGCGGGTGCGGGTACGACGACAGGCCGGCGCCCGGACCGTGCTGCACCTCCTGGCGGAACCGGAGCAGCTGCTGCTCGCTCAGCCGGCCCTCGAGGAAGGCGCGGGCGTAGATGCCGGGGGAGGCGTGGCCCTGGAGGAAGAGCTGGTCACCGCCGCCGGGGTGGTCCTTGCCGCGGAAGAAGTGGTTGAAGCCGACCTCGTAGAGGCTCGCGCTGGACTGGTAGGTGGCGATGTGGCCGCCGACCTCCAGGCCCTTGCGGTTCGCGCTGGAGACCGTGACGGCCGCGTTCCAGCGGATGTAGGAGCGGATGCGGCGCTCGGTCTCCTCGTCGCCGGGGAACCACGGCTCCCGCTCCGGGGGGATGGTGTTGATGTAGTCGGTGCTGCGCAGGGCCGGCACTCCGACCTGCTTCTGGCGCGCCCGCTCCAACAGCCGCAGCATGACGTAGCGGGCGCGCTCGCGCCCGCGCTCGTCGATCAGGGCGTTGAACGAGTCGATCCAGTCCTGGGTCTCGTCCGGGTCGATGTCGGGAAGCTGGGTCGGGAGGCCCTCGTGGATCACGGTGGCGGACGAACCCACGGAGGCGGCCGGGGTGGGGCCTGAGGTAGGGGTGTCGGTGGTCACGTACCCATCGTCCCACCCTGGGAGCAAGCAGAAAATCTACCCGCGAGTATCGGACGGTCGGGCCCGAAGCGGCCCGCAGGGTTGCGCCACACCACCCGACTCCGCTGGACTGTCCCTCGACCCGCGTCAGCGGAGACGTCGTACGGCCCGAAGCGAACCCGAAGATCCACTTGGAGGAAGCACCGTGACATCGACCGCCACCGGCGGCTCCAGCTCATCTGACCCGACCGGACCCGCCGAGCGGATGGGGCTCAAGCCCGGCATGGTGGTCCAGGAGCTCGGCTGGGACAACGACACCGACGACGAGCTCCGGGTCGCCATGGAGAACGTCATCGACGCGGACCTGGTCGACGGCGAGTACGGCAACGTGGTGGACGCCGTGGTGCTGTGGTGGCGCGACGACGACGGCGACCTCGTCGACGGCCTGGTCGACTCCCTGACCGACCTGGTCGGTGGCGGCGTCATCTGGCTGCTCACCCCGAAGGTGGGCCGGCCCGGCGCCGTGGACCCCGCCGACATCGCGGAGGCGGCCCCCATCGCCGGCCTGTCCCAGACCACGGCGGCGACCGTGAGCAAGGACTGGGCCGCCACCCGACTCGTCGCTCCCAAGACCGTCGGCTGACAATACGAGCATGGGGACCATCGTCACTGGGGTGAAGGACGCTGGGACCAGTCTGCGGATCCTGGCCGAGTCGGGCATCGTGCGCCCGTACTCGCCGGTGGTGCTCGCGGGCCTGGTCAAGGCGCTGAAGCAGTGGAGCACCACGCCCGCCGGCGGCTTCAAGACGATCGCGCTGCGTGCTCCCGACCGCACCGCGATCATCGACGAGCACGGCTCGATCACCTACGGCGAGCTCCACGAGCGCAGCAACGCGCTGGCGCACGGGCTGCGCGAGAGGGGGGTGCGCCCCGGCGACGGGGTGGCGCTGATGTGCCGCAACCACCGCGGCTTCATCGAGGCCTCGATCGCGATCAGCAAGCTCGGCGCCGACGTCCTCTACCTCAACACCGCCTTCGCCGGCCCGCAGCTGGCCGACGTGCTGGAGCGCGAGCAGCCGCGGGTGGTGGTGCACGACGAGGAGTTCACCAAGCTGCTCTCGGACGCCCCCATCGAGCACCGGGTGCTGGCGTGGACCGACGGTGAGCCGAGCGAGGACAGCCTCGAGGGCATCGTCGCCGCGCAGGTCGCGGCCGGCCGCACCGAGGACCTCCGCCCGCCGGGCCACCGCGGCCGCACGGTCATCCTGACCTCCGGCACCACCGGCACCCCCAAGGGCGCCCCCCGCCCGCAGGGCGGGATCCCGGCGGCGATCTCCATCCTGTCCCGGATGCCGCTGCGCAGCGGCTGGAAGTGCTACATCGCGGCGCCGCTGTTCCACACCTGGGGTTTCGCGCACTACCAGCTGATGATGATGCTCGGCACCACCGTCGTGCTGCGCCGCAAGTTCGACCCCGAGGGGGCGCTGCGGCTGCTGAACGAGGAGCGCTGCGACTCCTTCGCGGTGATCCCGGTGATGCTGCAGCGGATCCTGGCGCTGGACGAGAAGGTCCTCGACGCCTACCCGCTCCCCGAGCTGAAGGCGGTCGCCTCGTCCGGTTCCGCCCTTCCCGGCGACCTGCCGACGCGGTGGATGGACCGGTACGGCGACAACCTGTACTCCGTCTACGGCTCCACCGAGATCGCGTGGGCCTCGATCGCCTCGCCCGCCGACCTGCGGGAGGCACCGGGCACCGCCGGGCGGCTGCCGCACAAGACCGTGATCCGGATCCTCGACCCCGACGGCAACGACGTGCCGACGGGGGAGTCGGGGCGGATCTTCGTCGGCAACGACCTGCAGATCGAGAGCTACACCGGCGGCGGCGGCAAGGAGGTCGTCGACGGGTTGATGGCCTCCGGAGACGTCGGCCGCATGGACGCCGAGGGCCGCCTCTTCGTCGAGGGCCGCGACGACGAGATGATCGTCTCCGGCGGCGAGAACGTCTTCCCCAAGGAGGTCGAGGACTGTCTCGCCTCCCACGAGAGCGTGGACGAGGTCGCGGCGATCGGCGTCGACGACGACGACTTCGGCCAGCGGCTGCTGGCGTTCGTGGTGCCGGTACCCGGGACCGACGGCTCCGAGGAGCTGGCCGAGCAGCTCAAGGGTCACGTCAAGGAGAAGCTGGCCCGTTACAAGGTGCCCCGCGAGATCGTCTTCCTCGACGAGCTGCCCCGCAACGCGACGGGGAAGGTGCTCAAGCGGGAGTTGCCTGCCACCGAGCCGGCCGAGTGAGGCCTGAGGTGGCCACGACCCCAGGGGCTCCGGGCACCGCGGCCGGGATCCCCCTGGGTGGCCTCGCCCCCGACTTCACGCTGCGCGACCAGTTCGGCCAGGACGTCACGCTGTCGTCGTACCGGGGGCACAAGGCGGTGGCGCTGGTGTTCTACCCGTTCGCGTTCAGCGGCGTGTGCACCGGCGAGATGAGCTTCATCCGCAACCACCTCGACGACTTCCTCACCTTCGGCACCGAGGTGCTGGCGCTGTCGTGCGACCCGGTCTACGCGCTGCGGGCGTTCAGCGACACCGACGGGCTCAACTTCGGGCTGCTCAGCGACTTCTGGCCGCACGGCGAGGTCGCCCGCGCGTACGGCGTGTTCGACGAGGTCGCCGGCTGTCCCGAGCGCTCCTCCTACGTGGTGGACCGCGACGGGCGGCTGGTGTGGTCGGTGCACCAGCGCAAGTCGGAGGCCCGGGACCTCACCGCGCTGCTCACCGCGCTGCACGAGGCCTAGGTCCCTCGTCCCTGGGCGCCTGGTTACTTCGGATCAATTTCAACGAAATCTCCCCGAATCGTTGGCATCCGATGTGCGGGGTGGCTACAGTTCCTCACGTCGAACCGCTGGCGACCCGAGACGCCGGCGGTTCGACGCTTTTTTGCCGCACCTGCGCCGGTCCCGGCCCGTCGAGGTCATGCCGCGGTCTCGCCGCGGTGTCCGTGTTTCCTCCGCGGGCGCGGGCTTGGGTACTCTTTCGCTCGCTTCACGGGCGTATAGCTCAGCGGTAGAGCCCCTCGCTTACAACGAGGTGGTCGGGGGTTCGATCCCCTCTGCGCCCACCGCCAACTCCATATCTCCGGGCTGACCTGCGGAAACTGTCGGGCCCCTCCCGTAGCATCGAACACGCGTTCGAAGCCACGGCGGTGCCAGACCACCTATCCCGCCCACCCGGAGACCACCCCCGATGACCGAAGCCCGCGCACTCCGCGCACTCTTCCCCTCCTGGATCCTCGCCATGGAGGCCGTCAACAAGAGCCCCCGCACCGTCGAGGGCGACACCGCGTCCCTCGAGCTCTTCGCCCGCTGGCTCGAGGACAACGACCACCCCGTCGACCCCGACGAGATCACCGCCCGGCTGCTGCGCACCTGGATCGTCGAGCTTGTCGACACCAGGTCGGCCTCCACCGACCGCACCCGGTGGAACGGACTCCGATCGTTCTTCGCCTGGGCGGCCGAGGAGCATGAGCGGGCCCGCGAACTGCTCGTGGTCGGGAAGGGCAACCGGGAGCGGATCGTGGTGTTCGTGGCGCGCACCGCGCGGGCGTTCGACCGATACCTGCGGATGCGGGCCCGGTCGAAGTACGCCGAGGGTCCATGGCTGTGGATCTCCGGGAAGGACGGGAAGGCGCTGACGACGAACGCGGTGCAGCAGATGATGAAGCGCCGCGGCGCGGCCGCCGGGGTGCCGGAGCTGCACACCCACATGTTCCGGCACGGCTTCGCCGACGCCTGGCTGGCCTCAGGCGGCAACGAGGGGGACCTGATGGAGCTGGCGGGGTGGCGCTCGCGGCAGATGCTGGCGCGGTACGGCGCGGGGAACCGTGCGCGGCGTGCTCGGGAGGCCTATCAGGGGCGGTCGCCGATGGACAACCTCGGATGAGTGTTCCGTCGCGCACGACATGCAGTTGACCGACACCGAGAAGGCCATCCTCGACTTCGAGCGCGGCTTGTGGAAGTACCCGGGCGCGAAGGAGTCGGCGATCCGCGAGTACTTAGGACTGAGCGCGACGCTCTATCACCGCAAGGTGAACCTGCTCATCGACCGGCACGCCGCCGACAGCCTACGACCCGCTCGGCGTACGCCGGCTCCGGCGCCTGCGGGAGCAGCGCCGCCGGCAACGGGCCGCGGTGGCGGCGCCGTTCGCCGAATCGCGCGACCGGTGAGCCGATCCGTCGCTATGAGCACCAGCGGCCCGGCGACCTGCTCCACGTCAACGTCAAGAAGCTCGGCAAGGTCCCCGACGGCGGCGGCTGGCGCTAAGTCGGACGCCGGCAAGGCGAGAAGAACCGCGCAGCGACACCGGGCAAACCCCGCAACAAGTGCCGCGGCCCGCTCATCGGTACCTGCTACCTGCACACCGTCATCGACGACCACTCCCGCGTCGCCTACATCGAAGCACGTGACGACGAGACGAGCCAGACCGCAACCGAGATCCTCAAGAACGCTGTCGCCTGGTTCGCCGAACGCGGGGTCACCGTGCAGCGAGTGCTGTCCGACAACGGCAGCTGCTACAAGTCCCACCTGTGGCGCGACACCTGCGCCGACCTCGAGATCACCGCGAAGAAGACCCGCCCCTACCGACCCCAGACCAACGGCAAGATCGACCGCTTCCACCGCACCCTGGCCGAAGGCTGGGCGTTCAAGACGTTCTACAACTTCGAATCAGCCCGCCTCGCCGCCCTGCCAGCATGGGTCCACGAGTACAACCACTACCGACCCCACTCAGCAATCGGGAAAGCCGCCCCCATCACCAGGTTGGACAACCTGGCTCGGCATCACACCTAGAGGTGCTCAGGCAGCATCGGCGGCGCCGGACAATCCGCGCCTGATGCCCACTTGGCGTAGATCGCGCCGATCAGCGCAGCGAAGAATCTGACGAGTTCTCCTGACTCCTCCGCCGAGAGAACCTCGGCGATAGGCACGTGCACGGAAACGCCGCTCTTCGTTTTCAACATTCGCCGGCGGTCGAGATCGTCTCTAATGGCTAGATAAAGAAAGGGATCAGCTGGGATGAGGTGCTCGCGAACCCAAGCACGCCATTCCGGGTCCTCGGCCAAAGCGTCCCACCCCGCCTCAAGAGCACTGACGTGACGCGACGCGGCCGAGTCCGCGAGCCACGCGGTGTTAATCAGGTGTCCAAGCCGGTACTTTGCGCGCGCCGACGATGTGTCCTCGGGCCGCTCCACCCAGTCATCCATCTCAGCAGCATAGTGGCCAAAACGTCGACGGCGCCTGAAACTGCCCCCTTACTCGCGACGGAGTTCCAGCGTCACGTCACTCTCAGAACGACGGCTTCGCGACAGTCCCGGCAAGTCGATGTCGGAAACCGAGCAACGGCCGCGGGCGCCGACCGCACCGAACCACTCCATCGCGATTGATCCACATCGGCGACAGCTAGGAGATGATCCGGGCGCGCGTCGGCGCGGTCGAGGGAAGCAAGCCCTCGAAAGCGCTGGCGCCTGCTCATCGGCTGGACGAGTCCCAAGGTGCCTACGGGCGAATGCACACCCAATGGCCCTAACCAATGGTCACATGCCCCTCACCCATGCAGCGATACTCAATCCACCGAGATGTCGCAGAGAGAATCCCATGGTGCAACTGCAGGCTCCAGCCCAAACCGCCGCGCTTATAACCGTCGCGGACGCGGTCATGTCCAGCGCCATCGGGCCCACCTCCCCCTCACCCAGCCATCCCCACACAGGCGCAGCCGGAAGTGCGCATGCCAGGAACCGTCCGATCATGCTGTCAGACGCCGCGGCGACCGTTGGCAACAAAACCAGCATCGTCGTGTGCACCACAACGGCGAAGCGCTGACTACCCAGTATGAGCGCGAATGCAAAGCCAAGTAGGACTGCGTAGGCACTCCCCCCGAGCAGCAGCAACAAGGGCTTCCACAACGTTACGGGATCGCCAACCTCCCGGCTGACACCCGACCTAGCCACAGCGCTCGTGATCGCAACGATCAGGCCGGATGCGAGGCCGATCGCCACGGTCACGCCCCAGGCGTAAGTGGCGGAAGCCAGCAGATGTAGGCGTGCCTGAATCCCGTGCCCGGAAAGAAAGCAGTCTCGAATCACGTGCAGGGCCAGGCCACCAGTTCGATGTACAACTTCCGAGTTCAGACTGGCGTGACGGTCGAGTTCCACGGTCCGTGCAAGGCTGGGACCGACGTGCGCATCGGACAAGAGTGGCTCGGCATTGGGCACCTCGGCTACGCCCAGTGCACAGTTCAACATGAGAATGGCCCTTGTGACCGTTGGCGAGTGAGAATCAACTTCTCGGAACTGAGGAACGGCGACGGTGACACCGACTACGCCGTCCGAAAAATCACATGTCACGAGATCGGTCACACCGCAGGGATGGCGCACTACGGAAATGGTGATCCTTATGTGACTTCACCTGACGCGCCCGCTAACAGTTGCCTCCGATCGGGCCACTTTGGTGGCGGGCAGGCCTGGACGCGCACATACGGTCCGCATCACATCGACCACGTTCAAGACTGGTGGTGAGGAACAAACATGATGACTCTTATCGGCAAGCATGCGGGACGCTCCCAGCGGTTCCTGTTGGGTGCGGTGGCGTCGATCGTCGCCGCCGCCGGATTAGTGACTGCGTGCTCAGGTGGCGACGATGCCGTCGATGCGCGCTCTGCCCACACTCGGTCTGACGCGTCGGCCCGAATCGATTTTACCGTTCTAGATATCGGTGCGGGAGACTCCTATGTCTTCCCTTCGCCCAGTGCGTTGCTTTCGCGACCCGAAGTCGAAATCGCCG
Organism: Nocardioides faecalis; assembly: GCF_018388425.1. Taxonomy (NCBI): domain Bacteria; kingdom Bacillati; phylum Actinomycetota; class Actinomycetes; order Propionibacteriales; family Nocardioidaceae; genus Nocardioides; species Nocardioides faecalis. Next base: position 1,348,764 of record NZ_CP074406.1, read on the forward strand.
TCAGTGGCGCGATAGACGGGGTGGAGGATGGGCCGACCGTGCTCGAGTCTGAGTCGGGCTTGGGATATCCCGATCTGAGAGAGAGGTTCGCTGTGGTCAGAATTAAGGGGCTCATCACAGTTGAGGGTGTAGCGCGGGTTGGCGTGGCGGTCCCGGGATAGGCGTCGAGGTCTCCCGAAGATGAAGGCTCCTACACGCTCATCTCGAAAGACCTCGACGTGCCCGACGCTACCGTCGGCGACCGCTCGCATGCGTTCGCCCACCCCGATCTGTCCACCTTCTGCCGACTCGATGAGCTCGGCCTCGTCGTCACCGGCCAGCGCCTCGAACCCGGTCGCGCGGTCCTCGCATGCCGGGTCCTTGAGCCCGACCAGTGGTGCCGCCGCTGCGGCTGCGAAGGGGCACCGCGCGACACCGTGACCCGACAGTTGGCCCACGAACCGCTCGGGTGGCGGCCCACGACGCTGATCGTCACGATCCGTCGCTACCGGTGCAGCGGCTGCGGTCACGTGTGGCGCCAAGACACCAGCCGTGCGGCTGAGCCGCGCGCGAAGCTGTCGCGCCGTGGGCTGCGGTGGGCACTCGAAGGAGTGGTGGTCGCCCACCTCACCGTCGCCCGGGTCGCCGAGGCACTCGGGGTCGCCTGGGGCACCGCGAACGACGCAGTCCTGGCCGAGGGCAAGCGGGCCCTGATCGACGACCCGGCCCGCTTCAACGGCGTGAAGGTTGTCGGCGTCGATGAGCACGTCTGGCGTCACACCAAGAAGGGCGACAAGTACGTCACCGTGATCATCGATCTCACCCCGGTCCGCGACGGCACCGGACCCGCGCGGCTGCTGGACATGGTCGAGGGCCGCTCGAAGCAGGCCTTCAAGACCTGGCTCGCCGCCCGCCCCGACGCCTGGCGCCAGGGCGTGGAGGTCGTCGCGATGGACGGGTTCAGCGGGTTCAAGACCGCCACCACCGAGGAACTCCCCGACGCGGTCGCGGTCATGGATCCCTTCCACGTGGTGCGCCTGGCCGGCGACGCGCTGGATCGGTGCCGACGCGCGGGTCCAGCAGGCCATCCACGGCCACCGCGGACACAAGGGCGACCCGCTCTACGGGGCCCGGCGCACCCTGCACACCGGCGCCGGGCTGCTCACCGACAAGCAGACCGCCCGACTCGCCGCGCTCTTCGCCGTCGATGCGCATGTTGAGGTCGAGGCAACCTGGGGCATCTACCAGCAGATGATCGCCGCCTACCGCGACGAGGACCGCGGCCGTGGCCGGGCACAGATGGTCAAGCTCATCGAGGCGGTCAGCGCAGGCGTCCCCAAGGCCCTCAGCGAGGTCGTCACCCTCGGTCGGACGCTGAAGAAGCGTGCCGACGACGTGCTGGCCTACTTCGACCGACCGGGCACCAGCAACGGGCCAACGGAGGCGATCAACGGCAGGCTCGAGCACCTCCGCGGATCCGCGCTCGGGTTCCGCAACCTCACCAACTACATCGCCAGGAGCCTGCTGGAGACCGGTGGCTTCAGGCCGCGCCTACACCCTGGATTCGGATGAGCCAATTAAGGTGGACGCGACCTACCGGAACCTCGTGAAGGGCGCCGAGACCGATTTCGTCTATGTTGCGCTCTCCCGAGGCGTCGAGGTAATCGACCGAAATGGAGAGGCGGCACGTCCGGAAGGGGCACCTTCGACCATCACCTCGGTCAACGTCTTCGACAAGGCGTTGCCCCTGGGTACCCGGGTCGTTGTGATGGGAGAGCAATGGGCGCCCCCCGCAAGGGGAGAGGTCGTTGCCCCGTCGTCTCTCAAACACCCCGCCGCACCTGTTGCTCGAGGAGGCCACCCTCAAACCTTCGCTTTAGAAACTGAGGATGGTGGAATTATGAGCGGATGGCCCGATTACACCTTCAACGAACTGACGCGCGCCGCCGAGGAGGGCGCGCGCGGTTGAGGTGAGCTTTCGCAGTTTATGGTTCCCCTCACAGTACTTTCGAGGCAAGTTCCACGACTTCGTACGACAGTCCCGCCGCGCACCGCCCCGCCACCCTCGCAAGGTGGCGGGGGCGGTCGTGCGCCTAGTACGGGTTAGGTGACGTCGCCCGGCGCCAAGCGCTGGCGACCTTGCCGGCCATCGGGTGTGAGATAGCAGCGTCCAGCGAGCGCATCAAACGCACGATCGCGAAGAACTTCGGCCAGATCGACAAGCTGCTCGAGAAGTCGTAGCCGCCCGCCTTGTCGACACCATGCGCGCCATCCGGGGCCGCAGCGCTTGACGAACCGCGTAGCTGGCTCCACCGGCACCCCCGGCACCCCCGGCACCCCCGGCACCGCCGGCACCGCCGGCACCACCGACAACATCGCCCGCTGCGTGCTCGAACAGCTCGACGTGCCCGACAAGATCGCCGCGCAGCGACTTATCAGCCTCGACGCCTGACCGACGGCATGGTCCTGGGCGTACGACATCGCCGAGCTCCCCGCCGTGTTGTGGGTCGACGAAGCGATGGTCCACGCCCGGGTGCCGACCGTCACCGAGGGCTGAGGGGATGGAGATCCAGCGCCGGCTCGATGCCGCGGAGTCTTGTTTCCCCGATGCGGTCTACGGCGATGTCAAGTGGGACGACGGGGGCGAGTCCTGGTGGGACGAGGGCCGCTCAGCGCGACCACATAGTTGTCGCCACAACGGCGCGCCCGGCGCGGTGTTTCCGCAGGTTGCCACAGTGGCTAGTTCCGTCTCCCTCGCAACGAGGTGGTCGGGGCTTCAATCCCTTCTGCGTCCACCGATCAGACGCGTCCGGCACGCCGGTCGCGCCCGGCGTGCCTGGTGCGCCGGTGCCCGGCGATCCCGGTGCCGGCGGCGCCGAGCAGGACGACGACGCCCGCGATCCCGGCGGCCGCGGCCAGCCGGAACCGCTCCCGGCCGGCCTCGCGGCACGACGCGGCCACGGTGTCGTCGTTCACCGGGTCCGGCTCGCCCCCGGGGATGTTGTCGGCGCCGTTCAACGCGGTGTCGTACGGCGCCAGGCAGTCGTAGGTGTCCTCGCCGTGCCGGCCGTGGTCGATGGACGGGTTGTCCATCGCGAGCCAGACGAAGATGCAGAGCAGGACGGCGCCGGCGAGGGCGAGCAGACGTGGTCGCACCAGGCGCCTCCGGAGTCGTTGCGCGGACCGTGGGCCGGTCCCGGTCCGCGGCACGCTAGCGGATCGGCGGCCTGCTCGCTGACCGCTCGGCGCAGCAGAGCGGCCGTTCGTCGTACCGGCCGTTTCGCCGGCGGCCCGGCCGACCAGGGGTCTCCTAGGGTGTCTGCCGTCACGTTCGACCAGCAGTTCCCGGAGGCAGCATGTTCGTCCCGTTCAGCGTCAACGACTTCCTCGACCGCGCGGTGCAGGTCTACGGCGAGCGGGTGGGCGTGGTCGACGAGCCCTCGCAGCCGGCGCCCAGCCAGGGCGAGCTCACCTACGCCCAGATGGGCGACCTCGCGCGCCGCCAGGCCGCGAAGCTCGACGAGCTCGGCATCGGGGTGGGGGAGCGGGTGGCCATGGTCAGCCACAACTCCAGCCGGCTGCTGACCTCCTTCTACGGCGTCGCCGGCTGGGGCCGCGTGCTGGTGCCGATCAACTTCCGGCTCAGCCCCGACGAGGTGCAGTACATCGTCGAGCAGTCCGGTGCCCGGGTGCTGTACGTCGACCCGGAGGTCGCCGAGCACCTCGCCGGCGTCACCTGTGAGCACAAGTTCGTGATCGGCGAGGACGACGACCTCTATGCCGCCCCCGGCACCGAGCCGAAGCCGTGGGAACACGACGAGTCCGCCACCGCCACCATCAACTACACCTCCGGCACCACCGCCCGGCCCAAGGGCGTGCAGATCACCCACCGCAACATCTGGACCAACGCGATGACCTTCGGCCTGCACGCGCAGGCCGGCGACCGCGACGTCTACCTGCACACCCTGCCGATGTTCCACGCCAACGGCTGGGGCTGGCCGTTCGTGGCCACCGGCGTCGGCGCCAAGCACGTCGTGATCCGCAAGATCGACGGCGCCGAGATCCTGCGCCGGGTCCGTGACCACGGCGTCACCGTCATGTGCGCGGCGCCCGCCGTCGCCGCGGCCGTGCTCGAGGCCGCCCAGGACTGGGACGGCGAGATCCCCGGCCGCGACCGGGTGCGGATCATCATGGCCGGCGCCCCGCCGCCCACGAAGACCGTGATCCGGGTCCAGGAGGAGCTCGGCTGGGAGTTCATCCAGATCTACGGCCTCACCGAGACCTCCCCGCTGCTCACCTTCAACCGCACCCGGGCGGAGTGGGACGACCTGTCGGCGCAGGAGCGCGCGAGCCTGCTGACCCGTGCCGGGGCGCCGGCGATCGGCGTCACCCTCAAGATCGACGAGTCCGAGGAGGGGGCCGGCGAGGTCCTCGCCCGCTCCAACGTCGTGCTGGAGGGCTACTGGGAGAAGCCGCAGGAGACCGCGGCGGCCCTGGCCGACGGCTGGTTCCACACCGGCGACGGCGGCTACCTCGGCGAGGACGGCTACCTGACGATCGCGGACCGCAAGAAGGACGTCATCATCACCGGCGGCGAGAACGTCACCTCGATCGAGGTCGAGGACACCCTCTTCTCCCACCCCGAGGTCGCCGAGGTCGCCGTCATCGGCGTGCCCAGCGAGAAGTGGGGCGAGACCATCAAGGCGCTCGTCGTGCTCAGCGCCGGCGCCGAGGCGGGCCCCGAGAAGGAGGCCGAGCTGATCCGCTGGTGCAAGGACCGCCTCGCCGGCTACAAGGCGCCGACCTCGGTGGAGTTCCGCGACGAGCTGGCCCGCACCGCGACCGGCAAGCTGCAGAAGTTCAAGCTGCGCGCCCCCTACTGGGAGGGCCGCACCCGCCAGGTGAACTGAGTCGCCGGGACGAGCGTGGCCGACCATCCGGCGTCGCGCCACGCCTCGACCCGCTCGCTCGCCCACGCCGCGGCGGCCGGCGAGTCGCCCTCGACGACGTCGACCGCCGTGGCCGGCACGGGCCCCGTGCTGTCGGGCTCGCCGCCTGGGGCGGGGTCGGACAGCGGCTGGCCGCTGATCGGGTCGCGCAGGTCGGCGCCGCCGTCCACGCAGGTCACCCGGGTCAGGCCGATGCCGAGCCGGCCCTGGTGCAGCGCCAGGCTCAGCGCCGCGATGCCGGCGTCGCCGTACCCGACGACGGAGAGCTGGTCCGGCGGGTGCACCGAGGACTCGCGGGCGTAGCGCACCGAGCGCAGCAGGTCGCGGCCGTCGCTCCACCGCGGCACCAGCACCCGCGCACCGCTGCGGTTCGCGATCCGGCTCGCCAGCGCGGCGACCTCCTCGGCGTCGGAGCCGGTGCGTGCAGCGGGGTGCCACAGCAGCAGCGTGTCCGCGTTGGGGTGACCGTGCACGGAGACCTGGAGGCCGGTTGCCTGGGGAGAGACCACGTCCCCACCGTAGGGGTAGCCGGCTCAGTCCTCCGCGTCGGGCGCAGCCTCGTGGCCGCCGCGGCCGGCCGTGCGCCGCGCCTCCTTCAGCTCCGCCTCGTAGAGGTGCCGCTTGCCGGCCACGAGCTGCTCGCGGGCCAGCCGGTCCAGCTCCTTGAACGTGGCGTAGTACCCGTCGTCGTACTCCTCCATGATCTGGAAGGTCCACCGGCCCTCCAGCACGTTGCGGCCGACCAGCTCACGCTCGAAGCGGTCCGCCAGCTCGGTGTGCCCGGCCTCGCGCAGCTGGTCGACCCCCTTGCCCAGGGTGAAGTCGGCGGTGCCGCTGAGCCGGTGGAAGGTGTAGAGGTGCCCGCGGGCGATCTCGATGGCCTCCAGCGCCTCGGAGATGTTGCCCAGCGCCTCGACCGTCAGGTCGTCGACACCCTCGGGCCGGGTGTGGTCCTCATCGATCGTCGTCATGGGCTGCGTGGTGCCCTGAACCGGGACCCCGCAGACGGGTGGCGGCCGAGGACCCCGGCACCGTCTGCCCCGCTAGCCTGAGCGCCATGCCCACGCTCTCCGACGTCACCGACCTGATCCACTCCTGGTACCCGCCCGCGACGGCGGAGGACTGGGACGCGGTCGGGCTGGTCGCCGGCGACCCCGAGCAGCCCGTGCGCAAGGTCCTCTTCGCCGTCGACCCGTCCCCGGCGGTCGCCGCCGAGGCGGCGGAGTGGAAGGCCGACCTGCTCGTCGTGCACCACCCGCTCTTCCTCAAGCCCGTGCACGGCGTCGCCGCCACCACGCCCAAGGGCCGCACCCTGCACACCCTGGCCAAGGCCGGCTGCGCGCTGCTCGCTGCCCACACCAACGCCGACCAAGCCGACGGCGGGGTCTCCGAGGCGCTCGCCCAAGCGCTCGGGCTCAGCGACCTCAGCCCGATCCTGCCCACCTCCGGCGACCCCATCGACAAGCTCACCGTCTTCGTGCCCGCCGACGCCGCGGCACCGGTGCGCGCCGCGATCGCCGAGGCCGGCGCCGGCCAGATCGGCAACTACGACTTCTCCTCCTTCACCAGCGCCCCCGGCGAGGGCCGCTTCCGGCCGCTCGCCGGCTCGACGCCGATGATCGGCAACGTCGGCGAGATCACCACCACCGAGGAGGTCCGCCTCGAGGTCGTCCTCGCCCGCAGCCTGCGTGAGGCCGTGGTCCGCGCCGTGCTCGCCGCGCACCCCTACGAGGAGCCCGCGTACGACGTCGTCGAGCTCGCCGACCCCGGCATCGTCACCACCGGCACCGGCCGCATCGGCACCGTGGGCGCCGTGAGCCTCGCGGAGTTCGCCGAGGAGGTCGCCGCGGTGCTGCCGACCACCCACCACGGGGTGCGGGTCGCCGGCGACCCGGAGCGCCTGGTCAAGCGCGTCGCGGTCTGCGGCGGCGCCGGCGACTTCCTGCTCGACCACGTCGCCCGGCTCGACGTCGACGCCTACGTCACCAGCGACCTGCGCCACCACCCGGCCGCCGAGTTCACCGAGAAGAACGGCCCCGCCCTGGTCGACGTCGCCCACTGGGCGGCCGAGTGGACCTGGCTGCCGGTCGTGGAGAAGCGGCTGCGCGAGGCGCTGGGCGACGCGGTGGAGACCCGGGTGAGCGAGATCGTCACCGACCCTTGGACAATGCACCTGTGAGCGCACCCGTGAGCATCCCCTCGACCCGCCGGAGCCCTCGATGAAGGCAGACCCGTCCGCACAGCTGCGGCTGCTCGACCTGCAGGCCCTCGACTCCCAGGTCGACCACCTCCGGCACCGGCGCAACCACCCCGTCGAGGCCGCCGAGATCAAGGAGCTGCTCGGCAAGCGCGCCGACGTCGACGGCCGGCTGCGCGACCAGCGCATCGTCGTGGACGACCTCAGCGCCGCCCAGGCCAAGGCCGACGCCGACGTGGAGCAGGTCAAGGCGCGGCGCAAGCGCGACCGGGACCGCATGGACTCCGGGGCGATCAGCAACCCCAAGGACCTGGAGCGGATGCAGCACGAGCTCGCCACCCTCGAGCGCCGGATCACCGTGCTGGAGGACGAGGAGATCGAGGTCATGGAGCAGGTCGAGGAGGCCGGCTCCGCGCTGGCCGAGCTGACCGCCGCCCTCGAGCAGATCGACGCCCGCCTCGGCGTGCTCACCTCCGCCCGCGACGAGCGGGCCGCTGAGCTCGACCAGGAGATCGCCACCGTCGCCGCCGGCCGCGACGCGATCGTCGCCGAGCTGCCCGCGGACCTCCTCGCCCTCTACGAGAAGCTGCGCGCGGCCAAGGACGGAGTCGGCGCCGCCGAGCTGCGGGTGCGTGCCTGCACCGGCTGCCGGATCACCCTCGACCCCGGCGAGCTCAACGTGCTGCGCTCCACCCCGGAGGACACGGTCGTGCGCTGCCAGGAGTGCATGCGGATCCTGGTGCGCGGCGCCGAGAGCGGACTCTGATGGCGTCAGCCGGTCCGGCGCGCGTCGTCGTCGAGGCCGACGGTGGCTCGCGCGGCAACCCCGGACCGGCTGCCTACGGTGCCGTCCTCAAGGACGCCGCCACCGGTGCGGTGATCGCCGAGGACGGCGCCACGATCGGCATCGCCAGCAACAACGTCGCCGAGTACTCCGGGCTCGTCGCCGGACTGCGGCTGGCCCGACGGTTCACGCCCGGCGCCACCATCGAGGTCCGGATGGACTCCAAGCTCGTCGTCGAGCAGATGTCGGGCCGCTGGAAGATCAAGCATCCCGACATGCAGCGGCTCGCCGCGCAGGCCCGCGAGCTGGCACCGGCCGGGACGTCGTACACCTGGGTGCCGCGGGCGGCCAACGGCGACGCCGACGCCCTGGTCAACCAGGCCCTCGACGGCACCCGCTCCGGCGTCACCGCCGCAGACGCCCCGGGTGACGGCGTCCCCGACGCCCCCGACTCCGCCGCCGAGGAGGCCGGCTCGCCGGCCGCGAAGGCTGCTAGCGGCCCGCCCGACATGGCGCAGCCGACCACCGTCGTCCTGGTCCGCCACGGCGTCACCCGGCACACCACCGGCCGCCGGTTCTCCGGTGGGCTCGGCGGCGACAACCCGCCGTTGTCGGAGGAGGGCCGTGCCCAGGCCGCCGAGGTCGCGGGCTGGCTGGGCGAGCTGAAGGAGAGCGTCGACGCCGTCGTCGCCTCGCCCGTACGACGCACCCGCGAGACCGCTGACATCATCGCCGCCGAGCTGGGGCTGCCCGTGTCCGAGGAGGCCGGGTTCGCCGAGATGGAGTTCGGCGAGTGGGACGGGCTCTCCTTCGTCGAGGTCGCCGAGCGGGACAAGGAGCGCCTCGACGCATGGTTCGCCGACATGGCCGCCGCCCCGCCCGGCGGCGAGTCGTTCCTGCAGGTGCAGGAGCGGGTGCTCGCCGGGCTGGATCGACTGCTGAGCGCGCACGAGGGCCGCACCGTCGTGCTGGTCAGCCACGTCACGCCCATCAAGACGCTCGTCGCGCACGCGATGGAGGCGCCGCTCGACGCCATCTTCCGCCTCGAGCTGGCACCCGCCGCGGTGTCGGTCATCTCCTTCTACGCCGACCCGAGCTCGGGGAAGCGGCGCGGGTCGCTGCGCTTCTTCAACAGCCTGGCACCGGGGCGCCGGACGCTGCGGGACACCGGGCGCTGGTGACTCTGGCCCGCCTGGGCGGGTCTGGCTGGGGGCGTCGGTCTTGGGTGCAGCGCCCTCGGTCCGCCGCCCCGTGTGCCTCGGCGGCTTAGGAGCCAGGCCGCCGCGACGTCCCGGCAGACGGCCCCGTCAGACCTCGGTCACCACCACGTCGAGCTGGGTGCCGGTCTTGGTCTCGGGGCCGATCTCGACGGTCCAGCCGAGGCGCTCCAGGTCGGCGGCGAAGGCGGCGGGGGTGCGGGGGTCGGCGCCGTCCTCGAGGAGGGCGCGGACGATCCGGCCCTTGGTGGCCTTGTTGAAGTGGCTGACGACCTTGCGGGCGCCGTTGTGCTCGTGCAGCACGCGGACGGTGGCCACGCGGCCGGACAGCTCCGGGCCGGGGCGCCAGAAGTTGGCGTACATGCCCGAGCGCAGGTCGACGAGCAGGCCGTTGCCGACGGCGGCCGGGCCGACCTCGGCGAGCGCCTCGCGCCACACCGCGGCGACGGGGCCGACCGGCGGCAGGGTCACGTCGCCGGAGAGCCGGTACGACGGGATGCGGTCGCTGAGCCGGACCAGGCCGAACAGGCTGGAGGCCACCGCGACCCGGCCGGTGGCGCGGCGCTTCGCGGCCGCGGAGAGCGTGGCGACGTCCAGGGCGTCGTACAGCACGCCGGTGTAGATCCGGTCGGCGCGAGCCGTCGGCGCATCGGGCAGATCGGCGTTGCGGACGACCAGGTCGACCTGCCCGGCGGAGAGGCCGAGCACGGTGCGCGCATCCTCGGGTGCCTCGCGGCACAGCGCGACCAGGGCGTCGAGGACCTTGCGGCGGGCGTCGGTCAGCTCAGGCAGCGAGAGGGTGTCCAGGTCGAGGGGCCGGCCCCGGGTGGGGGTGGCCTTGCCCTCGCTCGGCGGCAGCAGGATCAGCACTGGGCAAAGGATAGGGTCGGCGACGTGCCGAGCAACGTCGTGGTCCGCCTCCGCGCCGACTCGCCCGCACTGACCGCGGGGCTGGCTCGCATCGCCACCGAGCTGGAGCTGCCCGGCGATTTCCCCGCGGAGGTCCTCGCGGCTGCGGAGCAGGCGGCCGCCTCGGTCGTGCTGCCGGAGCTCGACCGCACCGACCTGCCGCTGGTCACCATCGACCCGCCCGGCGCGATGGACCTCGACCAGGCGCTGCACATCGCCCGCACCGAGGCCCCGGGCGGCGGGGTTGCTGGTGGTGGCTACGTCGTGCACTACGCGATCGCCGACGTCGCCGCGTTCGTGGAGCCCGGCGGACCGATCGACGTCGAGGCGCACCGCCGCGGCGAGACGCTGTACGGCGTCGGCGACCGGATCCCGCTGCACCCGCCCACGCTGTCGGAGGGGGCGGCCTCGCTGCTGCCCGGCCAGGTGCGTCCGGCGCTGCTGTGGACCCACGAGCTCGACGCCGGTGGCGCGTTGGCGCGCACCCGGGTGGAGCGGGCGCGGGTGCGGTCCACGGCGCGATGGAGCTACGCCGAGGCGCAGGCCGCGCTCGACGACGGCACCGCCGACGAGGTGCTGCGGCTGCTGCGTGAGGTCGGCACGCTGCGCCACGACGCCGAGCGCGCCCGGGGCGGGGTGTCCCTGCCGCTGCCCGAGCAGGAGGTCGAGGAGTCCGGCGATGGGCTGCGCCTGACCTTCCGCGAGTCGCTGCCGGTGGAGGAGTGGAACGCGCAGGTCTCCCTGCTCACCGGGATCGCCGCCGCCTCGCTGATGGTGCGCGGTCGGATCGGACTGCTGCGCACCCTGCCGCCGGCCGAGGCCGCCGACGTGCAGCGGCTGCGCCGGGTCGCGCGCGGGCTGGGCATCGCCTGGCCCGTCGAGCAGGACTACGCCGCGTTCGTGGCCTCCCTCGACCCCGCCCAGCCCGCCCACCAGGCGATGGTCGTCGCCTGCACCCGGCTGCTGCGCGGCAGCGGCTACGCCGCCTTCGACGGCGAGCTGCCAGCCCAGACCCGGCACTCCGCGATCGCGGAGGAGTACGCCCACGTCACCGCCCCGCTGCGCCGCCTCGGCGACCGGTACGCCGGCGAGGTCTGCCTCGTGCTGTGTGCCGGCGAGCCCCTGCCGGCGTGGGTGCGCGCCGCCCTGCCCGAGCTGCCGAAGACGTTGCAGTCCTCGGCCCGCCGGGCCGGTGCCTACGAGCGTGCCGTCCTGGACCTCGTCGAGGCCGCGGTGCTGGCCGGCCGGGTCGGTGAGCACTTCGCCGGCGTGGTCACCAGCGTGCGCGACAACGACCCCACGGCCGGTGTCGTCGTGCTGAGCGAGCTCGGCGTCGAGGCGCTGGTCACCGCCGATCGCCCGCTGCCGCTCGGAGACGACGTCACCGTCACCCTCGCCGAGGTCGACCTGGCCGCCCGCCGGGTCGCGTTCCGGCTGGGGGAGTCGTGAGCAGCTCGCACGCGGCACCGTCGGTCCTGGTCACCGGGGGAGTGCGCTCCGGGAAGTCCCGGCACGCCGAGGCGCTGCTCGTCGCCGCGGAGGAGGACTCTCCCCACGGCCTGCCGGTCACCTACGTCGCCGCCGGGCCGTCGTACGACGACGCGGACTGGGCCGCGCGGATCGCCACGCACCGAGCGCGCCGCCCGGCCGGCTGGCGCACCGCGGAGACCAGGGACGTCGCGGGGGTGCTCGCCGGCTCCCCGGGCCCGGTGCTCGTGGACTGTCTCGGCACCTGGCTGACCGGCCTCATTGACGCCGCCGAGCTGTGGGAGGCGCCGGTCGGGGAGATCGAGACCCACGTGCTCGGTCACGTCGACGCCCTGGTCACGGCGCTGCGGGAGCGCCCGGCGGAGGCCGGGCAGGTGGTGCTGGTGACGAACGAGGTCGGCCTCGGCGTCGTACCGGAGCACCGCTCGGCGCGGGTGTTCCGCGACCTGCTCGGCACCATCAACCAACGCGTCGGCGCGGTGTGCGACGAGGTGCACCTGGTCGTCGCGGGACGGGTGCTGCGGCTGTAGCGCTGCGCCGACGGCGGGCCGAGAAATCTCGACAGATTCGCTTGGGAAGCGGTGCAGTGGCTCAGGCGCCGGCGAGCCCCACCAGCAGCACGAGCAGCGCCACCTCGATCGCGGCGCCGAACACGTCGCCGGTCACGCCGCCGAAGCGGCGGACGGTGTGCGCGGTCAACGCCGCCACGACCAGGGCGGCGACCAGGACGGTGAGCGGACCTCGGACCGGGTCGACGAGCGCGGCCAGGGCGGCCAGGAGCAGCCAGCCGAGGACCGCGACCACGACGGGCACCCGTTGGGTGAAGGTGACACCGAGACCGTCACGGCGCGCCGGCGGCACCAGCGCGCAGCCGACGATCCACAGCGCGGCGCGCGAGGCGCACACCAGCGCCCCGACCAGGAGCGCCGCGCGCAGTCCGTTGCCGCGGCTCGCCAGGTTCACCAGGCTCGCCAGCGCCGCCGCCTGCGCGCCCAGCACCAGCACGAGTGCGGCCACCCCGGCGGGTCCGGCGGTGCCGGACTTCATCACCGCCAACGCCCGCTCGGCGTCGTAGGACGACGTCAGCCCGTCGGCGACGTCGGAGAGGCCGTCCAGGTGCAGCGCCCGGCTGCCCACCGCCAACCCGGCGAGCGCGGCGAACGCCACCGCCAACGGCGGCAGCTGCAGCTGCCCGCCCGCCCAGACCACCGCCGCGGCGAGCACGCCCAGCGGAAGCACGGCCACCGGTGCCAGCAGCAGCGCCGCCGTGGCGGTGCGCGGGGTCACCCTCACCACGGGCGGCACCCGCAGCGAGGTGAACATGCCGACCGCGAGCAAGAGGCCCCGGACCGGCAGGCTGCGGCTCAGCAGGTTGCCGCCCGGCAGCGGATCGGCGTCACCGCCCCCGGGGCGGCTCACGCCTCGGCGGGCGGCAGCAGGTCGGCGAGGAGCGCCACGTCGCGCAGCAGGGCGACCGCGGAGCGCAGGACGGGGACCGCGGCCACCGCGCCGGAGCCCTCACCCAGCCGCAGGCCGAGGTCGAGGACCGGCTCCAGACCGAGCTTCTCCAGCGCCAGGGACTGCGCCGGCTCGGTGGAGCGGTGACCGGCGGCGAACCAGGCGCGGGCGCCGGGGGCGATCCGCTCGGCGCTCAGCGCGCACGCCACCGACATCAGCCCGTCGAGCAGCACCGGGACCCCGGACTCGACGGCCTCCAGCAGGAAGCCCACGGTGGCGGCGAGGTCCGCGCTCGCGACGGCGGTCAGCGTCTCCACCGGGTCGGCCAGCCGGTCCCCGGCGCGGTTCAGCGCCTGCTGCACCACGGAGAGCTTGTGCGCCAGCGCGGCGTCGTCGACGCCGGTGCCGCGGCCGGTCACCTCGGTGGCCGGCAGGCCCAGCGCCGCGGCGACCATGGCCGAGGCCGGCGTGGTGTTGCCGATGCCCATGTCGCCGGAGATCAGCAGCTGCGCCCCGGCGGCGATCTCCTCGCGGGCCACGGTGCGGCCGACCTCGAGCGCCGCGGCGGTCTGCTCCGGGGTGAGGGCGTCCTCGAGGTGGATCGCCCCGCTGCCGCGGCGGACCTTGTGCGCACCGACGTCGGTGGGCACACCCTCGAGGTCGTCGTCGACCGCGATGTCGAGGACCCGGACCGCCACGTCGTGGGCGGCGGCCAGCGCGCTCACGCCCGCCTTGCCGGCGACGAAGCTGCGCACCATCGCGCCGGTGATCGCCGGGGGATAGGCGGAGACACCGTGCTGCGCGACCCCGTGGTCGCCGGCGAAGATCACCAGCCGTACGTCGTCCAGCGGCCGCGGCGGGCAGGTGCCCTGGACCGCGGAGACCCACACGCCCAGCTCGCCCAGGCGGCCCAGCGCGCCGGCGGGCGTGGCGAGACCGGCCAACCGTTCCGCGGCGGCGGTCTGCACGGCGGGATCGGGCTGGGGGACCACGGGCTCGCTCATGAGTCCAGAACCTATCCTCCCCGGGTGGGTCACTCCGTCCTCGTGGTGCCGGTCCCGGCGCTCGAACCGTATGTCCGGTCCCGGTGGCAGCACTACGAGCCGGACTGGGTCTCCACCGACCCCGCGTTCACCCACGCCCACATCACCGCCCTGGGGCCCTTCCACCCCGACCCGGACGCGGCGATGCTCGCCGACCTCGCCCGGGTCGCCGCCGCCACGCCGGCGTTCACCGCGACGCTGGCCGAGGTCGACGTGTTCCCCGACGGGCTCATCCACCTGCGCCCCGACCCGCTGGAGCCGTTCATGGCGCTCACCGCCCGGCTGCACGCGCAGTTCCCGCAGTTCCCGCCCTACGGCGGCGCGTTCGGCGACGTCGTACCGCACCTGACGCTGGACAGCGCGACGACCGGTGTCACGGTGGCCCAGGTACGCAGCGACCTCGCCGACCTGGTCCCGGTCGCCGTCCGTGCGGATCGGCTCGAGCTGCACTGGTACGGCGAGGGGGAGTGCCGGGTGCTGGCCGGCTGGCCGCTCGCGCGGCTCAGTGCACCAGCTTGAGGCCGATCACGCAGCCGACCAGCCCGCAGATCAGCAGCAGCCGTACGACGCTGACCGGCTCGTCGCCGACCGCCATGGAGTAGACGACGGTGAGCGCGGCCCCGATGCCCACCCACACCGCGTACGCGGTGCCCACGGGCAGGGTGCGCAGGGCGTAGCCGAGGCCGACCATGCTGGCGACGACGGCGACCAGGAACACCACCGAGGGCAGCAGCCGGCTGAACCCCTCGGTCTTCGACAAGGCGACCGCCCACACCGCCTCGAGACCGCCGGAGACGACGAGCACCAACCAGGCCATGACCACCCCTCACGGCCGTCTTGTCGCGCGCCGGGTACGGCTCCCTCGTCCGGCGGTCTGAGATCCGACCGTGCGTGAATAGTAGACGTGAGCAGGATCGGTGGTAGTGTTCATCTTGTTGAAGGGTCTTCCCGTGAGGGAAGCTCCTGGGCCCCAAACGGGCTCAGTTCATCGTTTGGTTACTTGGTCTTCCGGTTCAGCTGGGCATCAGGCACGAACTAGATGTGTTCAGCAACACAACACGACACCTGCACGATGCGGTGTCGGGAACACCAAGGAGAAAATCATGGCTCAGGGCACCGTTAAGTGGTTCAACAGCGAGAAGGGCTTCGGCTTCATCGCCCCGGCCGACGGCACCCCGGACGTCTTCGTCCACTTCTCTGCCATCCAGGGCAACGGCTACAAGTCGCTGGACGAGAACCAGCAGGTCGAGTTCGACGTCACGCAGGGCCCCAAGGGCCCGCAGGCGGAGAACGTCACCGCTCTCTGATTCATCAGAGCTTGCTGACCTGAAGGTCGGCGCACGATCCCCGATGCCTCTGGCATCGGGGATCGTTGTTTTTCACCCCTGGTTCGTTCACGCCAGGGCGTTCACGTCGGGTTGGTTCGTGCCAGGTCACGCCGGGAGAGCAGGTCGTGCGGCGGTGCGGTACGCCGTCGCATGGCTCGCCGTGGCACTCGGAAGGCCGACGGTGACCGGGAACTGCCTGTCGTCCATGCCCTCATCAACTACCCCTGCGGGACCGATGTTCCCTAGGGTGTGCCGTGGACGGGCTGGCCGGGCGACCGCGTGACCTCCGCCGCGAGGCGACAGGTCCCGAGGAAAGTCCGGGCTCCACAGAGCAGGGTGGTGGGTAACACCCACCCGGGGTGACCCGCGGGAAAGTGCCACAGAGAACAGACCGCCGCCGCTCCTCGGAGCGGAGGCAAGGGTGAAACGGTGGGGCAAGAGCCCACCAGTGTGCCGGGTGACCGGCGCAGCTAGGCAAACCCCACCCGGAGCAAGACCAGACAGCGCACGATCGGCTCCGGCCGGGAGGGCTGCTCGCCCGAGTGCGCGGGTAGGTCGCTGGAGGCTGTCGGCAACGGCAGTCCTAGATGGATGGTCGCCAACTACAGAACCCGGCTTACAGGCCAGCCCGTCCCCTTCACCATCCTTCGAACATGTGTTCTAAATTGGACCCATGGTCGGTCAGCGAGGTGTGGCGCATGTGTGGGTGCGTCAGCGGCACGGCCCGGAGCGCTGGCCCGGCCTGGTGATCACCTGGGACAAGGCCGCCGACGGGACGTGGTCGGCGCTGGTGACCTACCGCCGCGGGCACGAGTTCGTCACCGAGTGGGTGGAGCGGGAACGGCTGACCCCGGTGCCGTGGCGCCCGCACACCGGCACCGCCTACGGCTGAGCAGTACGACGCCTCGGCTGGCGCCGACCGACACTCGATGACCAGGCTCGCTGACCGGCCCCCGGTGACCATCCGGTCGGACCACCCCGGTGGGGTCGATCGGTTCGACTCTCGCTGAACCGGCCCGCGCCACCACCGGCGCCGCCTAGCGTCGCGGCGTGTTGCGACGTACTTCTCTCCTGCTGCTTGCCCTCGCCCTGTCCCTGACCGGTGCCGCCCTGGTCGCGCCGACCGCGCAGGCGGGGGCGCCGTCGGTGGCCCGAGCCGGGATCAACTGCACCGACTTCAGCACCCAGGCCGCGGCGCAGGCGTACTTCCTCGCCCACGGCGGGCCGTCGTACGACCCCGAGGGCCTCGACCGCGAGGGTGACGGCATCGCGTGCGAGTCCAACCCGTGCCCGTGCAGCACCAGCACGACGCCGGGCGGCAGCAAGCCGAAGAGCGACAAGCCCAAGGCCACGCCCAAGCCGAAGCCGAAGGCGAAGAAGACCTACCGCGACCGGGTGCGCGTGACCCGCGTCGTCGACGGCGACACCATCGAGGTCCGGCTCAGCGGTGGCGCGGTGCGCAAGGTGCGCCTGCTCGGCATCGACACCCCCGAGGTGCACGGCACCGTCGAGTGCGGCGGCCGGTCGGCCTCGAGCGCCACCAAGCGGCTGCTGCCGCGCGGCACCACCGTCACCCTGACCTCCGACCCCACCCAGCAGCTCAAGGACCGCTACGGCCGGCTGCTGCGCTACGTGCAGAAGGGCGGCACGGACGTGGGCCGGCTGCTGGTCAAGCGCGGCTGGGCCGAGGTCTACGTCTACGGCGGCAAGCCGTTCCAGCGGGCCCGCGACTACCGCGGCGTGCAGCGGTGGTCCAAGGTGCGCAGCAAGGGCATCTGGGGCGTGTGCTGACCCCGGGGCGAAAGCCTCGGAAGGCGCGGGGGAGCGCACTACCCTCGGCTCCATGAGCCGCGTGTTCGCGATGAGCGTCGCCAGTGTCTACCCGCTCTATGTGGCCAAGGCGGAGCGCAAGGGCCGCACCAAGGCCGAGGTGGACCAGGTCATCGAGTGGCTGACCGGCTTCGACGAGGCCGCCGTGGCCGCCCACCTCGAGGCCGGTACGACGCTGGCGGAGTTCTTCGACCAGGCCACCGTGAACCCCGACGCCGAGCTGATCACCGGCCTCGTCTGCGGGGTGCGGGTCGAGGACGTCGAGGACCCGCTGATGCGCAACATCCGCTACCTCGACAAGCTCGTCGACGAGCTGGCCAAGGGCAAGGCCCTCGAGAAGGTGCTGCGCAGCGCGTGAGCCCCACCGAGATCGAGCAGGTGCGTGCCCGGCTGGCCGCCGAGCGCGAGCAGACGCTGCGCCGCCTCGGCGACCTGACCGACGACTACGACGCCGTGGTCGCCGCCTCCCGCGACACCAACGCCGACGACGAGCACGACCCGGAGGGCGCGACCATCGCGTTCGAACGCTCCCAGGTCGGCGCGCTCGTCCGTCAGGCCCGTACCCACCTGCGCGAGGTCGCCGCCGCCGAGGCGCGCCTCGCCGCCGGCACGTACGGCGTCTGCGAGTCCTGTGGCCGGCCGATCGCCGCGGGCCGGCTGGAGGCGCGGCCGGTGGCGCGCACCTGCATCGACTGCGCCTCCCGGACCCGCTGAACCTCAGCCGACGACGACGCCGCCTCGGTGGATCTCGCGGTGGGTCTCGTAGAGGCGGCCGTTGAGGTGCAGTCGCTCGACCTCGGCGTCGCTCAGCTCGCGTCGTACCTTGCCCGGGACGCCGGCGACCAGGGAGCGCGGCGGCACCTGCATGCCCTCGGTGATCAGCGCGCCGGCGGCGATGAGGACCTCGTCGCCGATGACGGCGTCGTTCATGATCGTGGCGCCCATGCCGACGAGCACGTGGTCGCCGACGGTGGCGCCGTGAATGATCGCGCCGTGCCCGACCGAGACGCCCTCGCCGAGGGTGATCGGCTTGCCCTTGTCGGTGTGGAAGACGCAGTTGTCCTGCACGTTGGAGCCGGCACCGACGGTGATGGGCTCGTTGTCGGCGCGCAGCACCGCGCCGTAGAAGACGGAGGCGCCCTCGGCCAGCTGCACCGAGCCGATCAGGGTGGCGCTGGGAGCGACCCAGGCCGAGTCCGGTACGACGGGGGAGCGGTCATCGAGCGCGATCAACATGGCCGCAACGCTAGCCATCGGTGCCCGGGCGGCGCGGCGCGGGCGGGTGGTGCTCCACCCCGGGTGCCGCGGTGGGATCCTCGTCGTCGTACCGAGCAGCGAGGAGGACCCTTGACGTCGACCACGGCCGACCACCCTGACCAGCGGGACGCGAACGTGAGCTCCCCGGTGGCGAGCTCCCCGGTGGCGAGCGCGCAGGTGAGCGCCCCGGCGGGGAGGGGGACCGGCAGCTGCTACGCGCTGCTGGAGAGCCGGACCGACGCCGACGGCACGGTGGTCGAGACCTTCGCCAGCCACCAGCACACCGGCAGCGCCTGGGGGCCGATGCAGCACGGCGGACCGGTGGCCGGCCTGCTCACCCGCGCGATGGAGCGCCTCGGCGCCCGGCCGGGAGCCCGGATCTCGAAGGTCGGCGTGGACATCCTCGGCGCCGTACCGATCGATGAGGTCCGAGTGAGCGCCCGGGTGGAGCGCCCCGGTCGCCGCATCGAGCTGCTCTCGGCGGTGATGGAGGCCGCCGACGGTGCCGGTGGTCACCGCCCGGTCGCCCGGGCCTCGGCCTGGCGGCTCGCGAGCAGCCCCACCGACGACGTCGTGTGGCAGGCGGACGGACCCCTACCGTTCCCTGGCCCCGGCGGGGTCCCCGGCCTGGCCTGGCTCGGCCTGCCGGACGGCTGGGCGCTCGACGGGTTCGTGGACGCCGTCACCTGGAACATGGTCGACCGCGGCGGAGAGCCGGG
This sequence comes from Nocardioides faecalis, assembly GCF_018388425.1. NCBI lineage: Bacteria > Bacillati > Actinomycetota > Actinomycetes > Propionibacteriales > Nocardioidaceae > Nocardioides > Nocardioides faecalis. Next base: position 1,367,922 of record NZ_CP074406.1, read on the forward strand.
GCACCCGACCACGGCATGGCTGCGGCTGGACTGCCCGCTGGTCGCCGGCGAGGAGACCACCGCGCTGCAGCGCACGCTCACCCTCGCCGATACGGTCAACGGCGTCGGCGCCCGGCTGGACCCGGCGACGTTCACCTTCCTGAACACCGACATGACGGTGCACCTGCACACCGTGCCGCGCGGCGAGTGGCTCGGCATCCGTGCCGAGAACACCACCGGCCCCGACGGCGTGGGGATGAGCGTGGGCGTCCTGTACGACGTCCACGGCCCCGTCGCCCGGGTCGCCCAGAACGTCCTCGTCGAGCGCCGGCCGGGCGCATGACTGGGGCGACGGTGCCGGCCGGCACGGCGGATGGGGCCGCGGAGGCTTCGGCCGTGCGGGCGCTGTGGGAGCCGCTGGGCATCCCCGGCATCGTCGACGTGCACACGCACTTCATGCCCGACCGGGTGCTGCGCAAGGTCTGGGCCTACTTCGACCAGGTCGGCCCGCTGACCGGCCGGACCTGGCCGATCACGTACCGCTTCGACGAGGAGCGCCGCATCGAGATCCTGCGCGACCTCGGCGTGCGCCGGTTCACCTCGCTGAACTACCCGCACCGTGCCGGCATGGCGCAGTGGCTCAACGAGTGGAGCGCGGAGTTCGCGGCGTCGTACGAGGCGTGCCTGCACTCGGCGACCTTCTACCCCGAGCCCGGTGCCGGTGCGTACGTCGCCGCGGCGATCGACGCGGGTGCGCAGGTGTTCAAGGCGCACGTGCAGGTCGGTGACTACGACCCGAACGACCCGCTGCTGGACCCGGTGTGGGAGGTGCTGGCCGAGCGGCGGGTGCCGGTGGTGATCCACGCCGGCCACGGCCCCGCGCCGGGCACCTTCACCGGCCCGGCGGGCATGGTGAGGCTGCTGCAGCGCTACCCGGGCCTGGTGCTGGTCGTCGCGCACATGGGGCTGCCCGACTACGGCGCATTCCTGGACCTGGTGGAGCAGCACGACGGCGTGCACCTGGACACCACCATGGCCTTCACCCGGTTCACCGAGGAGACCGCGCCGTTCCCGCGTGCGGAGCTGCCGCGGCTGCGCGACCTGGGGCAGCGGGTGCTGTTCGGCAGCGACTTCCCCAACATCCCCTACCCCTATCTTGAGTCCGTGCGTGCCGTGGTCGACCTCGACCTCGGCGACGACTGGCTGCGCGGGGTGCTGCACGACAACGCCGTGCGGCTGTTCGGGCTCGACTGACCTCGCCGGCGTGAGCGGTCACTACGCTCCGGCCATGCGCATGCTCCCGTTGGTCGCGGCCCTGCTCAGCGGGCTGCTCCTGGCGCCTCCGCTCCCAGCCACCGCCGCCACCCCGACCAGGACGACCACCGCCAGCCCGCCCGCGGGGGACGTGCCGTCGGTGTGCACGTTGGCGCCCCTGCCGGCCACCCCCGCGCTGGACGCGCTGCGTCGCGTCGTGGCGACCGGCCGCGGCCACGTGCTGGCGCTCGGCTCGTCCACGACGGCCGGGGTCGGTGCTGCGTCGCGATCCCAGCGCTGGACCGACCGGTTCGTGGCCGGGCTGGCCGAGCGTGGGCTCCCGGTGGCGCCGACGACGGTCGGTCCGCTGGATGTGCGGGCGTTGACGCCGCAGCCCCGGCTGACGCTGGTGAACGCTGCGGCGCCGGGCGCGACGGCCGCCGCGCCGCTGCTCAACCCGGGTGGCTTGGCGCCGCTGACCCTGAACTACGGCGTCGTGCACGCCGTGGGTCTCGCCCTCGCCCGACTGATGGGGCAGGAGCCGGTGGCGGTGATCCACATGGTCGGCGCGAACGACTACGCCAACGGCATCGCGCCGCGCCGGTACGCGGCCGGGCTCGAGGCCGCCGTACGGCTGTTCCCGACGGCCACCGTGCACCTCTTCCTCGGCGCCTACCAGGCGCCGGCGGCGGGGCCGCGCACCGCGCCGTGGAGCGAGTACGGCGACGCGATGCGTCACGTCGCGCAGGCCGACCCGGAGCGCCGGCTGTTCCTCGACCTGGCGCCGTGGTTCGCCGCGGCCGGGGTGGCGGACGGCGACCCGCACGGGCTGGTGGCCGGCGACCGGGTGCACCCGTCGGTCGCGGGCCACGACGCGATCGCGCGCCTCGTGCTGCGCGGCCTCGGCTACGGCTGCTGAGCGGGCGGGGCGCTGGCCAGGCGGCGCAGCTCGGGCAGCACGTTGTGCTCCAGCATCGGCGCGAGGTCGTCGAGCCCGGCGGGGTCCAGCGGCGTCCAGCGCACCTCGGCGATCTCGGCGGCCGCGGTCGGCTCGCCGTCGGCCTCGGCGAGGAACACCGTCGAGACCAGGCGGTGGTCGGGCTCGTTGGCCGCCGCCGACTCGTACTCGCCCAGCAGCTGCACCTCGCGCAGGCGCAGCCCGACCTCCTCCAGGGTCTCCCGGATCGCGGCATCGCGGGCGCTCTCGCCCGGCTCCAGCTTGCCGCCGACGAGCATGAACCTCGCGGTGCCCTGCTTGCGGACGGTCAGCACCGCGCCGTCGCGGACCAGGGCGACGGCGGCGACGACGATCGTGGGGTTGCTGGCAGGCGCGGACACGCCCTCAGTCTCCCAGGTGCGCGCAGCGGCTCAGTCGGCGAGTGCGGTGCGCAGCAGCTGCAGCGCGGTCGCCACCGTCCGGCGTCGTACGACCTCGCGCCCGCCACCGAGCTGCACCTGCTGGTGCCACAGCCGGCCCTCGAGGTCGACGGCGATGTGCACCAGGCCGACCGGCTTGTCGGCCGTGCCGCCGCCGGGGCCGGCGACGCCGGTGACGCCGATCCCGGCGGTGGTGCCGAGCCGGGTCCGGGCGCCGGTGGCCATGGCCTCGGCGACCTCCCGGCTCACGGCGCCGACCTCGGCGATCAACGACGCCGGCACGCCGAGCTCGGTGGTCTTCGCCGTGTCGGCGTAGGTGACGAACCCGCCGACGAGGTAGGCCGAGGCGCCCGGCCGGTCGGCGATCCGGCCGGCCAGCAGCCCGGCGGTGCAGGACTCCGCAGTCGCCACGGTGGCGCCCCGGGCGAGCAGCAGCTCGGCGACGACGTCGTCGACGGCGCGGCCGTCGTCGGCGTAGAGCTGGTCGCCGAAGCCGTCGCGCAACGCGGCCAGCAGGGCGTCGTACGCGCCGGCCGCGGCGGGGGCGAACCGGGTGACCACCTCGAGCTCGCCGTCACGGATGCAGGTGGTCACCTCCAGCCCGGCGGACTCCAGCGAGCCGTGCACCTGCTCGTGGGCGCGCAGCAGGTCGGCCAGCTCGGCCTCCGGCGGGCCCCAGATGCGGACCTCGGCCTGGTGGATCGGCACCGCGGCGGCCAGGACCGCCCGCACCGGGTCGGCGGCCAGGGCCTCGGGCCACATCGCCTGCAGCTCCGAGGGCGGCCCGGGCAGCACGAGCACCGGCGGCGCACCGTCCGGCCCGGGCACGACGAGGCCCGGCGCCGTCCCGACCGGACCGAGCACGGTGGCGGCCTCGGGCACCATCGCCTGCTTGCGCACGCTGCGGGCGACGATCTCCGGCGACGGGCTCCACCCGCGGTGCCGGTTCAACCTGCCCACGACCTCGCCGATCCGCTGCTCCAGCTCGGGGTCGAGGGCCATCGCCCGGCCCTGCACCTCCGCGACGACCTCGGCGGTCAGGTCGTCGGCGGTCGGGCCGAGCCCGCCGGTGGTGAGCACGAGGTCGTGGTCGGCGAGCTGGAACCGCAGCGCCGCGGCCAGGTCCTCGCGCCGGTCACCGACCACGACGGTGCGGCCGACGTCGACCCCGAGAGTGCGCAGCTGCTCGGCCAGCCACGGCCCGTTGCGGTCCATCACCCGTCCGGTGAGCACCTCGGTGCCGGTGACCACGATCCCTGCGCGCGCTGCCATGCCGCGATCGTAGGACGGGCCGCGCAGCGGTGCTTGCGTGGTGTGCCGCTCTTCAGCCGACCTCGTTCAGCACGGCCGGCACCTGGGCAGGTAGCTCGCGCGCCAGGTAGCCCAGCCCGCCGACCTCGGCGGCGAGACGCTCGCCGGCGCGGGCATGCGTGTAGCCGCCCCACACCGCGGCGTGCGCCGGGCTGGCGCCGCGGGCCAGGAAGCCGGCCAGGATGCCGGCCTGCACGTCGCCTGACCCGGACGCTCCGAGCCCGGGCCCGCCGCCCTCGATCACCCAGGCCTCGCCGCCGGGGTCAACGACGTGCTTGAGGACGCCGCCGCACACCACGACCGCGCGCAGCCGCGCAGCGACCTCGGCGGTCGTGGCGAGCTGCTCGTCGCTCCCGACCTCCTCGACGCCGGCCATGCGGCCCAGCTCCTTCACGTTCGCGGTCACCACGCACCGATCGGCCAGCGGGTGCAGCGCGTCGGGGCGGTCGGTGAGGTAGGCGGTGGCGACAGCGTCCAGCACCACGGTGCCGCCGATCCGGGGCAGCATCAGCTCCACCAGCGATCGGGCGTGGCCGGCGTCGACGAGCCCTGGCCCGAGCAGCACGACGTCGGCGCGGTCCGCCTCCTCGAGCAGCTCGTCGAAGGCCTCGTCGTCGGCGTCGAGGGCGATCGCGCCGTCGTCGTCGCTGCGCAGCGGGATCATCCCGGCCTCGGGCACGAACGTGGACAGCCCCGCCACCACGTCGCCGATCGTCGCCAGCGTCACCCGGCCGGCCCCGGCGCGCAGCACCGCCTCGCCGGCCAGCCGCACCGCGCCGGGGGAGCGGCGCGACCCGCCGAGCACCAGCACCCGGCCGTTGCCGTCCTTGTCGCCGCCGGGGCCGGGCAGCGGCATCGTGCGCAGCAGCGTGGGCGTGACGACCGGGGCCGTCGTCGTACCGGGAGCAGTGTCGCCGGACGCCGTGGTGCCGGGTGTCGTGTCGTGGGGCGTCGTGTCGTGGGGCTCAGTGGCCATGATCGGTCCGTTCCGCCTGCGGCGCCTCGTGGGTGGACTGCGCCGGAGAGCGGTCCAACGCGGTGGTGTCGGCGAAGCTCTCCAGCTCCAGGAATGCGCCCTCGCGCCGGTAGGTGGTGACCGAGGCGTTGCCGATGCGCACCTCGCGGTCGAGGGCGAGCAGGTCGGCCTCCTCGATCTCCTCCAGGATGTAGCGGAACGTCATGATCACCGCCTGGTGGGTGAACATCCACACCCGTTCGCCGTCGAAGCCGTGGCGCAGGTCCGAGAGCAGGTTGCGGGCGCGCTGGGCGACGTTCGCCCAGCTCTCCCCGCTCGGCGGCTGGTAGTAGAACTTCCCGACGTGCTTGCGCCGCTCGGCCTCCTCCGGGTGCCGGGCGCGGATCCCGGCGCCGGTGAGCCGGTCGAGGGCCCCGAAGTCGCGCTCGCGCAGCCGCTCGTCGTACACGACCTGCAGGCCGGCGTCGGCGAGGGCTTCCAGGGCCAGTGAGGCGGTGTCAGCGGCCCGGCGGTACGGCGACGCGAGGACCACCGTGGGACGCGACTCGGCGTCGAGCTCGGCGATCCAGGAGCCCAGGGCGTGGGCCTGCTCGCGGCCGGTGTCGGAGAGCTCCACGTCGGCGTCGCGCTCCTTGAGGTCGAGCACCTCCGCGCCCGCCGAGCGCGCCGCGTCGTCGGCCTGGTTGCCCCGGCTCTCGCCGTGCCGCACCAGCACGAGGCTCTTCGGTCCGCTCTCCCAGCGTGGCTTCATCACACTTCCTCTCCGGCCGAGGGGCGGCCGACGTCCTGGCTCCGGCGTTACCCCGCCGGGCCGTCTGCACTCGCCTCCGCACTCGCTCGGCACGCGCTCCTGCATCCACGGGGCGCTCGCCGAATCCGGAACCGGGGCGCTGCGCCGGTAAAGTCGTGCGGTGCCCGACACCCGCCCCCGCCGTACGTTCGCTGTCATCTCCCACCCGGACGCGGGGAAGTCGACGCTCACCGAGGCGCTCGCGCTGCACGCGCGGGTGATCACCGAGGCCGGTGCGGTGCACGGCAAGGGCGACCGGCGCGCGACGGTCTCGGACTGGATGGCGATGGAGAAGGCGCGCGGCATCTCGATCACCTCCGCGGCGCTGCAGTTCGTCTACCGCGACCACGTGATCAACCTGGTCGACACCCCCGGGCACAGCGACTTCTCCGAGGACACCTACCGGGTGCTCTCCGCCGTCGACTCCGCGGTGATGCTGGTCGACGCCGGAAAGGGGCTGGAGCCGCAGACGCTCAAGCTGTTCCAGGTGTGCGCGCTGCGCGGCATCCCGGTGATCACCGTGATCAACAAGTGGGACCGCCCCGGCCTGTCCGCGCTCGGGCTGATGGACCTGATCCAGGAGAAGATCAAGCTGCGGCCCACCCCGCTGACCTGGCCGGTCGGCGAGGCCGGCGACTTCCGCGGCGTGCTGGACCGGCGCACCGGCGAGTTCGTGAAGTACACCCGCACCGCCGGCGGCGCCACCCGCGCCCCCGAGCGCCGGATGACCTCCGAGGAGGTCGAGGAGGCCGACCGCGACCTGTGGGCGGCCGCGGTCGAGGAGCACGAGCTGCTCAGCCTGGACGACGCCGACCACGACCAGAGCGAGTTCCTGGCCGGGCGGACCACGCCGGTCATGTTCGCCTCCGCCCTGCAGAACTTCGGTGTCGCCCAGCTGCTCGAGCTGCTGCTCGACATCGCGCCCGACCCCAGCCCGACCGAGGGCGTCGACGGCAGCGTGCGCAAGGTGGACGACGAGTTCAGCGCCTTCGTGTTCAAGGTGCAGTCCGGCATGAACAACGCCCACCGCGACCGGCTCGCCTACGCCCGGGTCGTCTCCGGCACCTTCGAGCGCGGCATGGTCGTCACCCACGCCGCCACCGGCCGGCCCTTCGCCACCAAGTTCGCCCAGTCCGTCTTCGGCCGCGACACCACCTCGGTGGAGACCGCGCAGCCCGGCGACATCATCGGCTTCGTCAACGCCCAGCTGCTGCGGGTCGGCGACACCGTGTACGTCGGGGAGCCCATCGCGTTCCCGCCGGTGCCCAGCTTCGCCCCCGAGCACTTCGTCACCGCCACCGCCGGCGACATCGGGCGCTACAAGCAGTTCCGCAAGGGCATCGAGCAGCTGGACCAGGAGGGGGTGGTGCAGGTGCTGCGCTCGGACCTGCGCGGCGACCAGAGCCCCGTGCTGGCGGCGGTCGGCCCGATGCAGTTCGAGGTCGTCGAGGACCGGATGACCCACGAGTTCAACTCACCGATCAAGTTCTCCCGCCTCGACTACCAGGTCGCCCGGCGCACCGACGCCGCCGGCGCGGCCGCGCTCGCGGGCATCCGCGGCGTGGAGGTGCTCCAGCGCAGCGACGGCACCTACATGGCGCTGTTCGTCGACAAGTGGCGCGCGATGGTCACCGCCCGCGACAACCCGGACGTCATGCTGGAGGAGCTGCCGGCGGGCGGGAGCTGAGCCGCACCCGGACCGCGCCGGCCGCGCAGCAGGCCGGGGTGCTGCAGGTGGTGCGGGCCCACGGCCCGTTCCTGGTCGAGGACGACAGGCGCACGACTTCGGCATCACCGCCGAGCCTGCCGCAGTGGCGTCGTACGACGAAGGTGGGCACGTGATCTACCTGCGCTCGCTGACCAAGAGCGTCTCGCCGACGGTCCGGGTGGCCGCGGTGATCGCTCGAGGGGGCCGTCACCGCCCGCCTGCCATAGTGCTGCCATGAGCTCCCTCGTGCGCAGCGCGATCGGTTCGCTGCACAAGGCATACCGCGCCAGCGGCGCTGACGTCCCCTTCGGTGACCCGCTGCCGGCGCACGGGGTCGCGATGGAGGGCTACTTCTGGCGGTTCACCGACCCGGCCACCGGCCGGGTGCTGATCGCGCTGATCGGGGTGAACCGGGCCGCCGACGGCACCTGGGCCACCCTCGGCGTGGCCACCCACCCGAGCGGCTTCGTGACGACGGTCGCGCATCCGATCGGCTCCGCCGACGACACCGCGCTGGGCGCGTTCGCCGGCGACGCCTTCGCCGGCACCGCGGACCGGCTGCTGGTGGACCTCGGCCCCCAGACGCGGATCGACGTCAAGGTCAGCGACCGGGTGGAGTGGTCGCGGCGCAGCTTCGGCGGCTCCAGCGTGTTCCAGTCCGTGCCCGCGCTCAACCAGTACTGGCACCCGTGGCTGCTCGGCGGCTCCGCCTCCGGCCGTGCCGTGGTCGGCGACGAGACCTGGGATCTCGACGGCTGGTCGGTCTACGGCGAGAAGAACTGGGGCAAGGGCGGCTTCCCCGACTCGTGGTGGTGGGGCCAGGCGCAGGGCTTCGCCGAGCCGTCGGCGTGCGTCGCGTTCGCCGGAGGAGAGGTGACCGCGGGACCGCTGCGTACGACGGTCACCGGGCTCGTCGTGCTCCTGCCGAGCGGTGAGCTGATCCGCCTGGGCGACCCGGTCGTCACCCCGGTGCACGCCGAGGTCAGCGACGAGCACTGGTCCCTGCGTGGGCGCAGCCGGCAGTGGCAGGTCGACGTCGAGGGCCAGGGCAGCCTGGGCAGCGCCCACGTGCTGCCGGTGCCGCTGCCCGCCGAGCGCCGCAACATCCCCGGCGCCATCGAGCACCTCGGCGCCACCATGAACGTCACCGTCCGCCGTCGCGGCCGGGTCGTGTGGGAGGGCGAGTCCACCAGCGCCGCCCTCGAGCATGGCGGCATCGACCGCGCCCTCGCCGAGATCGAGCGGCGCGGCCACGGCCCCGACGCGGTGCACGCCGCCCCCGCCGGGTAGCCGCCGAATAACCCCTCGTGGTCCGCCGAATCACCCGTTGTGGTCCGCCGAATCACCCGGTGTGGCTCGTCGAATCACCCGTTGTGGTCCGTCGAGTCGCGCCCGGCGGTCAGGTTCAGCTGCCGTCGTGGGTCAAGGACGCGGCGGGTAGCCAGTCCGCCCCGAGCAGGCCGGCGACGTCGGCCAGCCCCGCGGTGTCGCTGCCCACGGTGTCGGAGGCGGCGGCGATCCGCTCCACCATCACCTTCGCGACCTGCTCCTCGACGGTGCCCTCGGCGTAGGCGATGTGCCACGGCGAGACCTGGTGGTCGCGGTGGGTGCGGCCGGTGACCTGGCGGCCGGCGATGCCGGAGAACCGGGCCTGGTGGAAGACGCCGACCCGCGGCTCCGTGCTGGCCTGGCGGCCGTCGGCGAGGGTCTCGCCGGCGTGCAGGCTGATCGAGGCGACGGTGGTGAACACGCACACCTTCGCCGCACCCGTCTGGAACCGCAGCCGCTCGGCCTCGGCGTCGAACCGGTCGCGGCCGTAGATGGTGGCCACCTCGATGCCGGAGTCCCGCAGCCGGTCGACGATCGGGTCGGCAGCGGTCGCGACGAACTCGACCGAGCACGCCACCTGCCGCTCGGCCTCGACCTGCTGGGCGATCCAGGCGACGGTGGCGTCGACGCGGATCAGGCCGGCCTTCTGCCGGAAGCGCAGCAGCGCGGCGCGGCCCTTGGCGACGTTGCGGCCGCGGCGGGCGACGTCCATCTCGCGGCAGAACGCACCCCACTCGGCCTCGTACGCCGTCCGCTCCGCCGGCGTGAGCGTCACCGGCATGCCGGAGATCGGCACCGGTCCCCACGGCGCCGCCCGGTGCAGCATCGCGGCCGGTCGAACGTCGTCGAGCCAGCCGCGCACCAGCTTCAGGTCCGCCGCACGGCGAGCGGCGTCGGTGGTCCAGGTGGCGCCGTACCGGCCGTGCTCCACCGCGACGCCGTGCCGCTCCAGCGCGGCCGCGAACGCGGCGCCCGGCTGCGTCGCGTTCGTCCACTCCTTCATCGGCTCCTCGAGCACCTGCGCATAGGCAGGTGCGAGGTAGGGCAGCTCGAGCGGCGTGTGTCCGGGTGTCGCGGTGGTGGCGATGACGAACGGTGCCTTGTCGTGCGCCTTGCCGTGCCCTGAGATCCGCGCCCAGAGCTTCCACCGCTTCGTCGTCGTACGACGCAAGGCGTGCGCCTCGTCGGCGATGATCACGTCCCAGGTGTGGTCCTTGACCTTCTCCAGCCGGTCCCACGTGATCACGACCCACTCCAGGCCGTCGTCGCCGAGCGCGGTGATGGTGCGGCACCAGTGACCGATGGTGATCGCGGCGGGCCGGTCGGCCACGACGAGCACCCGGCGCGCGCCGCGCAGGTCGGCCACGGCCGAGGCGCCGAGGACCGCGGAGATCGTCTTGCCCACGCCGGGCTCGTCGGCGAGCAGGAACAGCCGCCCGCCGGCCTCGGCCCGCGCCGCGATCGCGTCGGCGGCCTCGAACTGCAGCCGCCGCGGCTCGAGCGTGTCCTCGGGGGCCGGCGTCGGGTTCGGTGTCGGGGAGTCCGGGTTGAGCTGGTTCTCGAGGAACCGGCCCAGCGTGTGCGGCCCGGGCGTGTACGGCGCCAGGTGCGCCGGCAGCACCCGCCCGACGTACAGGTGGGTCTTGACCGCCGGGTGCCACGACGCGTCCTCGACCTGCGTGCCGTAGGGCACGTCGAGCACCCACAGCCGTTCACCCGGACCGGCGACCGGCAGCGGTCGTGGAGCCGTGCGGCGGCGGGTGCGGGAACGTCGGGGGCTGGCCACCGGTGGACGGTATCGGGACCGTCCGCCGGTCACGCCGCGAACCCGTCCAGCACGATGGCGGTCGTCGTCACGTCGTCCCGTGTCAGCGCCGGCCTGCTCCCCGTGCCCCACACCCTGCGTGTGCCGCTGGGATCAACCAGGTAGAAGGCCCCGTACGGATCTCGCCAGACGACGATCCCGGGGAAGGGTTGTCGGGCCTCCCACCCTGCGTGGGTCTTGACCCGGTGGTGGGTGCGGGTCATCGGCGCCAGGTTCCCGATGGCGGTCGGTCCGCCTTCGCTGTAGGGGATCGTGTGGTCGATGTCGCCGGTGCGGGCGAGGCTGGCGGCGTACGGGAACACATCGGCCGGGTGGATGAGCCGGACCGCGTCGCGCAGCTGCTGCGGGATCTCGTACGCGTCCACGGGTGCCTGGCCGGCGAGGTCGAGCACCGGGGTGACCTTGATCCTCCCGGCGACCGTGGCGAACGTGTGGCGCACCCAGTCCATGGTCACCGGACCGTGTCCCTCGAGCCGAGCGACCGGCGTGCCGATGGCGAAGTGCAGGTGGGCGCTCACCTTCGGCCTGATCTGCCGGATCTCGGGGTCGACGTGGGTCGCGGGGTTCACCAGCGCAGCGAAGGCGGCGACGCGCCGCTCGTCCCGGCTCGCCTCGGGAATGGTGTCTTCGAGCTTCTTCGCCACCTGGGTGATCGCTGCTTCGGCGGTCATGATGACGATGGCGTTGTCGCGGATCGTCAAGGTGGCCATGCCGTGCCGGTTCACCCGGGACATCCGGACGTGCTTCTCGGTCTGCGCGAGCTCCTCGCGGGCCCTCGCCAGGTGGGGTGCCGCGGCGGCGACCTTGCCGTCCACCAACGCCTCGAACCTGGCCCACGGCAGCCGGCCGTCCGCGGAATCGACGACCTCGCCGTCCACCCACGCCGCCTCCTCGGCCGACAGCTCCCGCGTGGCCTCGGCGACGTGGCGGGCGCACCGGACCCGCACCACGCCCGAGTCGAGGCCCGCGTGCAGCTGCGGCAGGCGGTGCTCGATGTCGACGGCGTCGGCGATCAGCTTCCTGGCGCCGTACGGGGAGGTCTGGATCCGGGCGCCGAAGGCCGCGGCGGCGTACTCGGTGATCTTCGGCGTGCCCTCGGCGCCCGCGCTCCGGGCCCGGGAACGGCCACGACGATCACCGACAGGAAGTGCGTCGGGACTGTGCAGCACCGCCCACTGCCGCGCGGCACGCAACAGCATGCGCTCTGCCTCGAGCCGCGCTGCGTGCTGGGACTCCACGAACCCGAGAAGCTCCTCGGCCGACATCGAACGCAGCGCGTCCTGGTCGGAATGGAGCTGGGAGGTGGTCATGACTCATGGAAGCAGGAGCGTCCGACGGAACCTGGCGGCCGACGTCTGGGGCGTCGTCCGGCCTCACCTCCAGGTCGTGGACCGCCGGGCGACGTTGAAGACGGCTTCGACCGCCTCGGCGTCCAGGACAGGTGGGAGGTCGCGGGCCCAGCGTGGCAGGTCACGTCGGGTGAGGACCGTGACGTCGGCGGGTGGCTCCCGGACAGTGATCTCGCGGGGGTCGACCACGGCGATGACGGCGTGCACCCTCGTCGCCCGACCGACCGCAGCGGAGAGCAGCTTCGTAGCGCGGTCGGCCTCGTGGCGGGAGTTGCGGAGGTACGGCTGCCTGTGGCCGTTCACCATGAACGTGTTCGAGGCGATCCAGATCTTGGCGTTGCGGAGTGCCTTCGTGTTGATCGTGAACACGCCGCCGGGCCCGATGAGGACGTGATCGATGTCTGAGCCCATCGTGCCGACGGGGACCGAGTGCAGGAAACGCCAGCTGCTGCCTCGTGCGATACGAGCGAGCTCCGTGGCCACCGTCTCCTCACCGCTGGCTCCGACGCTCCACGCCCGCTCCTCGCGCATGGCGGTGGGCGCGTGTCGAGGTGGGACCGGAAGCCCGCCGAGGTGCTCCCACAGGGACTGACCGGGGTCGTTGCGCACAAGATCCCGCCAACCGCCGTGCGGAGGGTCGGTGGGAATCCGCCACAACGGGTGCTCGGCCCGCCAACGGTTATAGGACCGCGACTCGTGCTCATAGGTCCGTCTCGCTCGGCGACGCCGCCACCAACCGCGCATGCCAGATGTGGTCAGGTCGGGCGGCTCCGGTTCGCACGGGTTCGTGGCGCACGGCACGCCGGGTCCGCCACGTGGTCGCGCGACGTGTCCAGGTCCCGGTAGCCGACGACAGTGCCGTCGCTGAGCCAGACGTAGGCGCGGTTGATGCCTGGTTCGCATCGCCACGAGACCTCTGCCGAGAGCACCCGGGAATCATGGCCTGCGACAGCCGGTCGCTGCGGCAGAATGCGCGGACGCGCGGAGGACGTTCACCGCTCACGCACCTCCGGCGCCGAGGCCTGGGCGACGAGGTGGTCGATCAGCGCGAGGAGCCGCTTCTCGGTCGCGTTCTCCGGCTCCTCCAGTCGCATCCGGAGCAGCTCGCGCCCGGAGACGTGGACGAGCCGGGCGACGTACTCGGGGTCGGGGGTGTCGGGGAAGGCCAGCTCCAGGCCGTGGCGCAGGAAGGCGCGGATGATCGCCTCGGACTCCTCGAGCCGGGCGTGCAGTGCCGGTGGGGCGCCCTGGGGCGGGAACAGGAAGAGCCGCCAGGTGGCGGGCGCCGCGGCGAGGGCGTCGAGCGCGACACGGAAGGCGCCGAGGAAGACCGCGGACGGCTCGGTGACCTCGAGCGCCGCCACGCCGTGGGCGAACTGGTCGCGCATCCGGGCGAACTCGCGGTCGACCAGCGCCACGCACAGGCCGCCCATGTCGCCGAACTGCTGGTAGAGCACCGCGCGGGACACGCCTGCGGCCTCGGCGACCCGGCGGGGTGTCGCGGCGGGGAAGCCGTCGGCGTCGACGATCTCCAGCAGGACGTCGAGGATCTGCTCGCGCCGGTCCTCGCCGGTCATCCGCTTGCGGCCCGTGGTGGCGGTCATGGCCCTTGACACCCTAGTCCCGCGCATGTCGGATGGAACTAACAGACTGAAAGTTGGCTTCGATGACGGTGCACCACCCCGAGCTCGCCGACCGCGTGCGTAGCCAGTCCCGCCTGCAACCGGCCATGTACGGCGACGTCGACCTGACCGCGATCCCGTACCGGTTCACGGTCGACCCCGACGTGCGCTCCTCGCTGCCCGAATGGGTGGCCGACCGGGACCCGCTGCTGGCCGACGAGCAGACCGTCGACCTGATGCGCACCGCGACGATGCTCGGCGACGTGGTCGCCGACCCCTACGCCGCGCTCCAGGACCGCTACGGCGTCAAGGGCCTGATCGAGATGCTCACGACCGCCTGCCGCGAGGGCATCGACGCGGTGCCGGACGCCCCCGAGGAGCTGGTCGCGTTCCTCGCCTCGATGGAGCAGGTGCCGGACTGGCTGGACATGGAGCTGGTCGAGGAGGGCGCCCGCCACATCCGGGTGCCGACCGCATTCCTCGCGCCGTTCCTCACCCGCGGCGCGTTCCTGGCCACCTTCATCAACACCTACGCCGCGCTGCCGATGGCCCTGACCGGCGCCCTGTCCGACAAACGCGCCGCGCGCCGGGTCACCGAGACCACGAGCTTCTTCGCGATCACGACCCTGCCAGGCGCCCTGGAGCGCTACGGCGTCGGCTTCGAGACCACCGCGCACGTGCGGCTGATGCACTCCGTGGTGCGCTTCAACGCGCTGCGCCGGTCGGCGAAGTGGGACCGGGACGTGTACGGCGTGCCGGTGCCGCAGGTCGACCAGATGCCGGCGGGCATGATCAACGTCTACCTGCTCGCCTCGGCGGCGCTGCGCCAGGGCCGCACCGAGTGGACGCCGCGGGAGCGCGCGATCCACGAGTTCGTCCGGTACCGCTGCTTCCTGATGGGCCTGCCCGAGGACCTGCTGCCCAGCGACCCCGAGGGCATCGTCCGGGTGTTCCACACCCGCGCCGCGACGCTGCGCCACGACTTCGACGACGCCACCTGCGGAGAGCTCGTCCGCTCCACCCTGGCCGCCTACCTGCGCCCGGGCCGCACGCCCTTCGACCTCGTCGCGGACCGCGTCGAGAAGGCCTGGAGCAAGACCTTCTTCACCCGCGCCTTCGGCCGGGCCCGAGAGGCGGCGGCGATGGGAGTCGAGCTGAACGGCCTCGACCGCGCCCTCGTCGCGGCGACCGCCCCCTTCATCCTCGGCCGGTTCACGGTGGTGCTGCGGGCCACCCAGGGCCGGTTCCACGCGCCGTTCGACGCCTACACGCTGCGGCTGCTGCGCAAGCGGCTGGCGACGTACGGCGTGGAGCAGGCCATGACCGAGGACCACGGCGCCATCGCCCACTGACTCCCCGCAGCCCCAGCGGGCCGCGCAGCGAAATCTGGGTATCTCCGCGTTCCCCCTCCACTCGTCGGGGGAGCACGCGAGGAACGTGGTGTCCGTCCGACGACGCCACCCTCGGGGGATGCCATGAGCGAGACCACCGCTGCACGCCGTGCCGATGACGGGGCGGTGCCGGGGGTGCACCCCCGTCCGTTGCTGCTGGTCCGCGGGTTCGGCGGCCTCGACGTGGAGGCGGAGCAGCGCAACGCCTACCAGGGCTTCAACGACGGCACGGTGTATCCCGAGCGGCGCGGCCAGAACTTCATCTACGAGGGCTTCGTGCTGCGCGCGCTGAAGTCGGCCCGCTACCGCTACACCGACGCGACCAACGTCGTCGGCTACTACCCCGAGGCGCTCGAGCCCGCCGACTCGAGCCGCTACTTCGGCGGTTTCGCGCCGGACGACATCGGCGGCAACAGTGTGGTGATCGACCCCGCGACGGCGGAGCTGGTGCTGGCCTCCGGGCTCGCCGGCACGATCTGGGTCTACCGCTACTACGACCTGCGGCCCCGCGCCCTGGCGACGTACGGCGCCGGGCTGGCCCGGTTGGTGCGCCTGATCGAGAAGGCCGCCGCGGTGCACGGGCACGACTTCGAGGGTGTCGACATCGTCGCGCACAGCATGGGCGGGCTCGTGGTCCGCGAGGGGCTGAAGGTGCTGCACGGCGAGAAGAAGGACTCGGCGAGGCGTCTGGTGCACAAGGTGGTCACGCTGGGCACCCCGCACCGGGGCATCGCGTTCCAAGGGCTGCCGCGGTGGCTCACGGCGGTGCTGCCGGGGGTGCGCGACACCAGCGACGAGCTCGCGGCGTTCAGCCCGCACCGCAAGGACGCCGCCCGGGTCAAGCAGTGGTTCGAGCCCGAGAACATCCTCACCGTGGTGGGCACCGACTTCCGCACCTACCACAACGCCGCCGCCTCACTGGCGAACCGGCTCACCTCCCTTCCTGACGAGGGCACGCTGGCCACCAACCGGAGCGACGGGCTGGTCAAGCAGGCCGCGGCCCAGCTGCCCGGTGCGCCGCGGACGTTCGTGCACAAGTGCCACGGCGGCCCCGACTCGCTGGTGACCTCGCGGGAGGCCTACGAGATCGCCATGCGGTTCTTCCACGGCACCCACCGGGTGCGGCTGCACCTGGACGAGGCCCGGATCAGCCGCGGACGCGACTTCTTCGGCAAGTCCGAGTTCTACTTCGGTGTCACGATCAAGCCGCGCGGCGTGGACTTCGAGCTGTTCCACCAGAGCCGGGCGGCACAGAACTGCTACGGCCCGTTCCGCGAGGCGGACCTCAGCGACGGGCGGGAGGACCTCGCCGAGGAGCTGGCCCGGCCCCTGGCCAAGACCGGCGACGAGACCACCTGCTGGGCCGGTCCCGACCGGCTGATCTGGGACGGCTGGATCGACGCGAACGCGGTGCCCGACCCGGACAGCCCGGAGATGGTGTTCCGCCTCGACGTGTATGTCGGGGAGCGGGACAGCTACGGCGTGGGGTTCTCCGACAACGTGATCTTCCGCAAGCAGTACTACGTGCAGGTCTTCCCGGGCAGCCCGATGCAGATGTTCGTGCACACCGACGAGCGGTGGCTGGGCCCCGCGGCGACGCGCACCGAGCAGGCCATGGGCCAGGAGGCGGCAGACCTGAGCAGCACCGACGATCGGGGAGTGGTGAGGGACGCGGAGGCGCCCTCGCCACAGGTGCAGCGCGCCGAGCACGCCGACGACGGTTGGCGCTTCGACGTCGCCGGCACCGGGTTCGCGGCCACCTTCCGGGTGGAGATCGACGGGGTGTGAGCCCGGGCGGCGCCGTCGCTGCTCAGTGGTCCTCGCCCCAGTTGGCGACGATCACCGCGATCGGCGGCAGCACCGCCGCGACCGCCGACATCGCCACCGCCGCCGGCGTCGACCACAGCCGCACGACGTTCCAGGCCAGCACGATCAGCACGACGCACGTGCCCATCAGGGCGACGTACCACCGCCGCCGGCGGCGCAGCCGCTCGCTCTGGGAGCGGCGCACGCCGTCACCGGTGATGCGTTCGGGACGAGCCATCCCTCCACTGTGCCACCGCGACATCCACGCGGGCCGCGGTGCGCTCAGCGCGACCGACCGGGCTCCGCGGTCAGCGCCCCGGGGAGGGAGCCGTGGAAGTGCTTGAGCTTCCACTCCCCATCCTCGCGCACCAACCAGAGCGTCAGCCGGAAGTCGAAGCGATGCGGCCCGGTGCCGTCGTCGGACTCCACCTGTCCCTCGGTCGCGACGAGCAGGTGCGTGTCGCTCGCGTCCACGACGGCGTGGCGGTCGAGGTGCCAGCGGATGGTGTTGGCGTCGACGACGCGTTGCAGGTAGTCGCTGGCCTCATCGGGGCCGAAGTTGGCCCGTGAGGCACCGAAGATGACGACGTCGTCGGTGCACATCGTCCTCAGCGCGGTCATGTCCCGAGCAGCGATCCCGACCTCGAACCGGTCCAGGAACGCTCGCGCCTCGGCGAAGCCGTCAGCCACCATCGTTGCACTCTATGAGCCACTCGCCCGGGTGTCGACAGGCTCGCACGTCTCGGTCCTCGACGCCGCTTGCCCGCTCCGTGTCTCAGCCCGGCGAGGACGACACGGACACCCTCCGTGCGCGTACGACGTGCCAGGCGACGCATGCCGCGAACGTCGCCACCACGAGGGCGATGACGCCGTCGACGACGGCGAAGTACGCCATGGCGTGCGGGGCGGGTGCGTGCCGGACGACGGCGAGCAGCCCGGTCGCGGCGGCTGTGGCGAGCACGACGGGCAGCGTCGGTGCCGGCAGCACCCGCGGCGCGCGCGGTTCGGCCAGCGGCTTCCGGGAGCGCACGAGGTGCACCAGGTACCACCCGAGGACCGCCGAGCCGACGACCCCGGAGCCGTACTGCGCCCACTGCGCCCCGAGGAGGCCGGCGTGCTCCTCGCGCAACCACGCGATGCGGCTCGTGCCCCAGCGGTCCGCGTGGGTGAACGAGTCCCACCCGACGTGGGTGAGCGCGCCGAGGCACGCCGCCGGGACCGCGAGCAGCCACTCCCGCCCGCTCAGCCGGACCCGCGGCCGCAACCGGATCCGGAGCCGTTGCGGTGCCATGTCGACCAGTGCGTCGCGCACTCCCGTGAACCACAGCAGCAGCACCGCGAGCGCGACCACCAGGTCGACGCTCACGATCCCCAGCGCGCTGTGGGTGACGCCGTACACGCCCCACGCACCCAGGAAGACCGGCAGGTCGGGCGCCATGGACCCGATCACCAGGGCGACCATCGGCAGCCCGAGGCGCCGCAGCGGCAGCACGGCGGCGGGATGGGCGATCGTCACCGGCATTGGCGCATCCTAGGCCGGCCGCTACCGCCGGGGCCGCGGATTGTTCGTGCGGGCGGTGGCCGGGGCGGTGCGCGGGTCCTCGGGCCAGGAGTGCTTGGGGTAGCGCCCGCGCAGGTCGGCGCGCACCCCCGGATAGCCGTTGTCCCAGAAGGAGTCGAGGTCTGCGGTGACGGCGGCGGGACGCCGGGCGGGGGAGAGCAGGTGCAGCAGCAGCGGCACCCGGCCGTCGGCGAGCACCGGCACGTCCCTCCAGCCGAAAACCTCCTGCAGCCGTACGGCGAGCACCGGCTGCTCGCCCGTGTAGTCGATCCGCACGGTCGATCCGCTGGGCACCTGCACCCGCTCGGGGGCCAGCTCGTCGAGCCGGCCGGCCTGCGGCCAGGGCAGCAGCGCCCGCAGCGCGGAGGTGACGTCGATGCGGCGCAGGTCGGCCGCGGAGCGCACCCGCGCCAGCTGGGGGCCGAGCCACGACTCGAGGTTCTCGGTCAGCGCGGTGTCGCTGACGTCGGGCCACGGGTCGCCGAGGGCGCGGTGCAGGAAGTCGAGGCGGGCGCGCAGCGCGGTGGCGGCCTCGGTCCAGGTCAGCAGGCCGATGCCCTCACTGGCCAGCGCCTCACGGATCGCCGCGGCCACGGCCTCGGTGGGCGGATCGGGGAGCGGGACGGAGCTGAGCTCGATCGCGCCCAGCAACGTACGACGCCGCGCCACCACCCGCCCGCCGGTCCAGGTGACCTCGTCGACCTCGCGCCACACCGACCCCGCGGCCTCCAGCGCCAGGTCCTCGGTGAGCGGCGCAGCGGCGCGGATCCGTGCCTCACGCTGCCCGGCGCGGCGCTCGGCGTCGCCGACCGCGAGCCACTCCAGGCCGGCCAGCGGCCCCGGGTCGCGGGGGTCGAGGGCGGCGCCGGTGCCGGAGGCCATCAGGTAGCTCGAGGAGCCGGCGCGCTTGCGCGCGATCCGGTCCGGGTGCGCCAGCGCGACCACCAGCCCGACGGCGACGTCGTCGGTCAGGCGGTGGGAGTGACCGGCGCCCTTGTCGGACTCTTGAGCGGCCTGCGCGTCGGCGATCTTCTGAAGCCGGGTGACCTGGCTGCGCCAGGCGCCGGAGCGCTCCCCGGCACGCAACCCGCGGAGCGCGGCGACCAGGTCGGCGCCGGGGGCGCGGACATCCTCGCTGAGCATCGCGACCACCTCGGCGGCGCGCTTGGTGCCGACGAGCGGTGCGCCGTCGAGGAGCGCGCGGGCCAGGCGCGGGTCGGTCGGCACGCCCGCGATCAGGCGGCCGCGTGCGGTGGCCCGACCGTCCTCGGTCAGTGCACCCAGCTCGACGAGCACTTCGCGGGCGCTGGCGAGGGCGTGCGCCGGCGGTTGGTCGAGCAGTGCCAGGTCGCGCACGTCGGTGCTGCCCCAGCACGCCACCTCCAGTGCGAACGCGGTCAGGTCGGCGGTGGCGATCTCGGGCTCGGGGTGCGCGGCGAGGTGGGCGTGCTCGGCCTCGGACCAGCAGCGCAGCACGGCGCCGGGCCCCAGTCGTCCGGCGCGTCCGGCCCGCTGCTCGGCCGCGGCCTTGCTGACCGCGACGGTGACCAGGGAGGCCAGGCCGCGGCGGTGGTCGGTGCGCGGCTCGCGGGAGAACCCGGCGTCGACCACGATGCGGACCCCGGGCACGGTCAGCGACGACTCGGCGACCGCCGTGGACACGACCACCCGGCGCCGCGGTCCCTCCTGCAGCGCCCGGTCCTGCGCGGCGCCGGGCAGCCGGCCGTGCAGAGGATGCACGTCGACGTCGAGGCCGGCGAGGCGTCGTACGGTGGCGTCGACCTCGGCGACACCCGGCACGAAGACCAGGACGTCGCCGGTGTGCTCGGCGAGCGCACGGCGGACGGTGGCGGCGACGTGGTCGTGGAAGCCCGGGGTGATGCCGCGGTCGTCGGTACGGCGCACGCCCGGCGGCGGCGGGCACCAGACGGTCTGCACCGGGTGCAGGGCACCGGGGACGGTGACCACGGGAGCTCCGCCGAGCAGGGACGCCGTCCGCTCGGCCTCGATGGTGGCCGACATCGCCACCAGGGACAGGTCGCGCAGGTTGGCGCGGATGTCGACGAGCAGGGCCAGGGTCAGGTCGGCGTCGAGGTGCCGCTCGTGCACCTCGTCGAGCACGACGGCGCCGACGCCGGCCAGCTCGGGGTCGTGCTGGATCCGTCGCAGCAGCAGCCCGGTGGTGACCACCTCGACCCGCGTGGCGCGGCCGACCTTCCGGTCCCCGCGTACGGCGTACCCGACCGTCTCACCCACCGGCTCGCCCAGCAGCTGCGCCAACCGCCGGGCCGCGGCACGGGCCGCGATCCGGCTGGGCTGGGTGACCACCACCCGCCCGTCGACGCTTTGGGCGACCGCGGGCGGCACCAGCGTGGTCTTGCCGGTGCCGGGCGGAGCGTGCACCACCGCGGTCCCGGTGCTGCGCAGCGCCTCGTCGAGCGCCGGCAGGCCCGCGGTGACCGGGAGGTCCGGCGGTGCGGCGAGCAGGCGGCGCAGCGGGTCGGACACGTCTGAAGTCTGCCGCACGGACCCGTTCACGCAGGGGGCCGTGCGCTCATCGCGGCGGGAGCGGTCGGTTCAGCGGTTCTGGGTGCCGTCGTTGTAGGGGTCGGGCACACCGGGAGGCGTCTCACCGCTGCCGTGGAGGTACCCGGAAGCGAGGGTGGCTGTTCTCCCAGTTGTTGTCGCGCTCATCCACCTGAACGATCTCGACCTCATCCATCACGGAAGTCTCCCAGTCGCCAGCGCGGAATCTACCGCTCATCGGCAGACCTCGTCCGCCGCGGATTGACGCGTTGTCGGAGAGGGTGTCTATTGGTGGGGTCGGCTCGGCGGCCTATTCCAGGGAGCAGGCGATGACTGCAGCGACGTACCTCGACGGCAACTTTGCGCCGGTGGCCACCGAGGTGACCGCCACGGATCTCGAGGTCACGGGCGCGGTTCCGTCGGGCCTGGCGGGAAGGTACATCCGCACCGGCCCCAACCCCTTCGCAGCGCAGGCCGACACGTACCACTGGTTCGCGGGCGACGGGATGGTGCACGGCGTCGACCTGCACGGCGGCCGGCCACGCTGGTACCGCAACCGCTGGGTGCGCAGCCCCGAGGCCAGCGCGCACCTCGGCGCGTCCCCCGTGCCCCACGAGGACGGCGGGTGGTACTCGGGCTCGGGCAACACCAACGTGTTCGCCCACGCCGGCCGGATCCTGGCCGTGACGGAGGGGTCGCTGCCTTATGAGCTGACGGGCGACCTGGACACGGTCGCCACGCGCAACTTCGGCGGCCCTCTCCCTGCCGGGATCAACGCCCACCCCAAGTTCGACCCGCACAGCGGCGAGATGCACGTGATGAGCTACGGCTTCGACAACCCCGCGTTGCGCTACCACGTGATCGACTCTGCCGGGGAGCTCGCCAGCACCGTCGACATCGACCTTCCGGCTCCGGTCATGCTGCACGACATGGGCCTGACCGCCTCCCGGGTCGTGCTCTTCGACCTGCCTGTGCTCTTCGACCTGGAGCTCGCCCTGCAGGGCGCTGCCCTGCCCTTCCGTTGGCGCCCCGACAACGGGGCCCGGGTCGGGCTCCTGCCCCGGGCCGGCGCCGGGTCCGACGTCGTGTGGATCGACGTCGAGCCGTGCTTCGTCTACCACCCCCTCAACGCCTTCGACGACGGTGATCGAGTGATCATCGACCTGGTGGTGCACGACCACGCCTTCGCCGAGGACGGCGAGCCGGTGTCGGATCGCCCCCGTCTGGAGCGCTGGACGCTCGACCCGCGGACACGCAAGGTCCTCACCGAGACGATCGACGATCGCGGCACGGAGTTCCCACGCGGGGACGAACGACTCACCGGCAGCCGCCACCGCTACGGCTACACGATCGGCGCATCCTCGGTGCTCGACCTGGGCTCCCTGGGCGATGATCCTCGGACCGCCGTGCGCAAGCACGACCTTGTCGGCGGCACCAGCGTCGAGGTGGACCTGGGCCCCGGCCGCATCGCCAGCGAGATGGTGTTCGTCCCGGCTGGCGGCACGGCTGGCGAGGACGACGGCTGGCTCATGGGCTACGTGTACGACGCGGCGCGCGGCGCCAGCGACCTGGTGATCATCGATGCCCACGACTTCGGGCATCCGGTGGCCACGGTCCACCTCCCGGCCCGCGTGCCGCAGGGATTCCATGGGAACTGGATCCCCGACTCCGCCCTCGCCTGAGCATCGGACCTCGGGATGCGTGCGGAGCGCGCACACTTGCGGCGGTAAGACGCACTCACCGCGGCATGAGCGGGCGGGCCCGCAGGGTGGCATGGGCATCACTCCGTTGGCGAAGTAGCACTTCGCGGCGACGTTCGTCCGGTTTCAAACTGCCCGCGCGGCGACGGCGGCGTACTTCCGACCCGGGCGCTCCGCGAACTCCCGTTGTAGGCGCTCCACCTCGGCGAATCCAGCCTCGGTAACGCGTCGCACCATCAGGTCACACGGCCAGCGGTACGCGGTGTGGACAGCGTGGTCGAACGAGGCGACCTCGTCGTCACTGTCAAAGAACCCGAGGACCAGCGTGCCGGACGGGGCAAGGAGGCGGCGGAACTCGGCGAGCACGCCGTCCAGGTCTGCCGGGGGAACGTGGATCGTTGAGTACCAACTGAGGATGCCTGCTATGGAGTTGGCCGCTAGGTTCAGGTCGGTCATTGAGTCCAGTCGGAATTCCGGGCCGGGATGGTTGGCGCGAGCATGGCTGATGAACTCCGGCACCACGTCAATGCCGGTGACTTGGACGCCGCGCTGGTGCAGATCGGCAGTCCAGTGCCCGGGTCCGCAGCCGAGGTCGAGCACGGGGCCTTCGCTACCGGCGAGGTGCCGCCGGATGAACGTCGCGTCGGCCTTGTCCGCGTCCCAGTCCCCGTCGAACAGGTCGACGTACTGCTGCGATTTCGACGAGTAGGCGTCGCGCACCGAGCGGAGATCCACGACGGCAGGCTAACGGCCCGCCACCGAAAAGTTCCTCATGCCGTTACCCGACTCTCGGCATGAGAGTGCGCTTCCAGCACACGCTGATAGGCGGCGGAGTGACGCACCGGCTGGGCTAGTGTCAGACCGGCTTGACCGGAGTCTCAGGTGCCGAGGACGAGCACGCTTGGCCAGGCCAATGCGGAGGCATCTGCCCAGGTGCCATCCCTGCGCCACTGGGCGTGACCAGTGGCGTCCGGGCATGCGTCCCGTCGCGGGCTGAAGGGCTATACGACAGCATCTGGCGGCGGCACTCGAGCCGCGTGGAAACCTATTCGGTCGGTGTCGGTGGTGCGAGATTCAATGGTGAGGCGACCAACTTCGATCCGGCTGCCTGACCGGTCGGCGTTGGCCTTGGCTCAGGGGAGGAACGACATGACCGCGGACATCGACGACGACGTCACTATGCGCCTGCGCTTCTACGGCGCCGGCGACTACGCCACCTACTGGCAGATCCAGGAGGCGGCAGACATCATTCAGCGGTTCAACCCGTCCGCCCCACCCGACGACGTCAACGGCGTTCTGGAGATCCACAACGCACGCCTGTTCGTGGAGGCAGGCTTCCCGCCGAAGGACCTGTCCGAGGCCGAGCAGGCCACGCTCACTGAGGCGGCCCGCCCCATCCGACGAGTCGTCGCCCAGTGGTTCCACGCGCTCGAGGACGAGGATCTTGATGACAAGCTCAGCGACGTTGACTGGCAGTACCACGAGCAACTTCTCGAGCTCCTGGCCGGACTCGGTGTCTTCGGGCGGTGCAGTGCGACTTCCATGCTGGCCGCCCTCGACCGTGCCCGCATTCACCTCGGTGACCTGCTCACCAGCAAGCGCCTCGTCGAGAACTACGACACGCAGGTCCGCGACCTCCTCCTCGCCGACCCAGACCGAGCCGAGCTCGTCATCCGGCACCACCTCGAGGACCAAGTCAGGAAGGAGACCTTCCTCCCTGCCAGCCTCACTCCGGCCGACCAGCGTGCTCTGATTCAGAAGTACATCGACAGTGACAACCCGAACGGCAACTACCTGAGGCTCGTAGCGAACGCCCCGATCGACGCCAAGACCGGTGTCGACAAGCGGCTGATCGTCAACGCCAGGCGCTGCTATGACGCTCAGGTGAAGGAGTTCTTCGCGACCAACACCGGCATCAGGACCGGATGCTCGGTCTCCGTGTCTGCCACGCAGATCGAGCCGATGACTGTCTCTCTGGATGACGCCGTCATCGAGTACACCTTCAGCGAGGCCCGGCTCGAGGACACCCTGGACTACGCCTCGGTCCTCAATAACTTCCAGTTCCTGTTCGAGTTCGCGCCCGAGGACGGACTGCTGACGATGCCGGCCGTCGACAGCGAGCGCCGCGGTCTCGAGTCCGTCTTCGGTCTCGATGGCACCCACGACTACCTCACCGGACACGCCTTCACAGCCAAGGACCTCGCAACTCTCTCGCAGACGGTCATGTGCCAACGCTTCCTCGCAGCGAGGGGCATCGACCTCGAGGAAGTGCTCCGCTGGTACTTCGAGGAGCACCTTCCTTCGGAGCTCGGCATCACCGGGTTCGCCTTCACCCCCAGCAGCTCCACCGCGAACTACCTGGAGCGGTGCCGCAACCTCTTTGCAGAGATGGAGTCGATCGCCACTCAGTACATCCTCTTCATCGAGGACGGCGAGATCGACCACGACGTGGCCACCGCCGGCGCAGACCTGGTCCGGTACCGAGCCATCCCTAGCTCGCTCGAGGGCAAGTACGCCTACGCGACCGACCACCCCGAGATCCAGTCAATCCTCCACGTCCTGTTCTCCGACCAGTCACACCTCACCTACGTCGACGAGAACCTGAGCGGCGACAACGCCGTCGACCTCCTGGTCCGAAACCAGGTCCCTTACGAGGCACTGCACGCCTTCCAGCGGCCGATGATCGACAAGCTCATCGAGATCGGGCTCGCAGAGAACACAGGGCAGCGCATCGTGTTGACGAACTTCCCGCTCTTCTCGGTCCTGAGGTCACTCAGTCACCACGAGGCAGTGGCCTACCACCACCTCGATCAGGCGGCCCGCGCCCACGTAGACACGATGGTCGACGCAGGGTGGCTGGTGCGACGCTCATCCCTGCTGACCGAGGCAGAGGCCGCGTACTTCAACTACAACCTGAACTCGGTCGATTTCAGCAACGGCCCCAAGCTCCGCAATAAGTACCAGCACGGAGTCCAACCCAAGGGCGAAGGCGAGGCCCAGCACCAGGACACCTACTACAGGGCACTGCGGCTGATGATCGCCTTGACGATCAAGATCAACGACGAGCTCGTCCTGGCGTCGGCTGGGAACGGCACCCCGACCGTCGAGGAGACTCCGGCAGACCGAGACAGCTGACCGAGGGTCGAAGTCAATCGGACAGGCGGGCGGCGTCCAATGGCAGCTGGCTGTGTGTACTTCCCCGGAAGCGGCTCCGCATGCACGTCAGGGTTCACGGTGGAGGCGTCGAGTTCCATCGGCGCGTGACAAGTGCAAGGGCAGAGGCGGCGATATGACCCGCGTTCGGGGCATCGAGATGCCCCGGGGTTTGTCGGTACCGCCTGCGAAGATCCCGCCGTGACCAGCATCAGCATCGATAACGTCCCGCGAACCGTCGACGGGCCGTCCGTCGTTGCTGCTGCGTCCGCGTTGATGTTGCTCCCGGAGAACGCGTCGCGGCACCTGCGCCTGCACAGGATGGCGGCTCTCGGCATGGCGCTTGGGGACCGGCAAATCTCCGCGGCCAGTGCCAGCGCTGTCCGCGCGCTGCTAAAGAGGGACGACATCGGCGGTCCTGATGTCCTCCGGGAAGAAGACCCTTACTCCGACGTCCTTGTGCAGAGCATCGATTTCGCCGGAGGCCCATACCTTGTCTCGTCGGGCTCCGGGGACCACACGGTGGCTGACGTCAAGAACCTCATCGACGCGATGCTCCGTGAGCGTTGGATGGACATAGACCTCTACCAGCCGGCATTCCGAATGGTTCACACTCTGCTCATCGTCAGCGACCTTGTCCTGAGGCGCGCCGGCCTCCGGCGGGGGACGCTGCCGCTGGGGTCTGCGCGGACGCCCGTTGACGTTCCCGGAGCGGCCCGGCTGAGAGAACTCGCTTCTGCTGCGTTCATATCGAACGACGACCTCGACTCGTATGGCCCGTGGTTCCGTATGGTCATCGACACCTTCGCGCTCGATCCGGGAACCCTCACAGAGCCTTGTGGCGACGAGATCACAGATGACCGTCTGCATATGTATCCATTCCTTCGACTGGCCGACGGCTATCGGGTGGTGCTCCCCCTCGATCTCCTCGTGACAATGCGCTTCCACTTCTTGCGTTTCGCGAAGCAGGCCGGCCAACTCGAGGAACTGGGACGGAGGTGGCGAACCGCCGCTCTCTATCGCGTCATGCGCCTGCTCGACCGCGACAGGACCGCGATCCTTCTCGAAGAGGACGACCTGGTCTCCAGGTATCTGTTGCCGATCGACGACAGACGCGACCTTCACGTCGTGCTCGCAACCGACCCGCTGACCAACTGGGATACCAACGTCTGGGGCCACCTGCACGACACCCAGGCGGTCTTGGCGCGCCTTGCCCACCTCATAGCGCCTGAGGAGCGTCGCACGTACTCCAGCGCCTCGACGCTCCTGCACCTCGTCATCAGCGACAACCCGGGCGGCGCCGCATTCTGGGGCGTCCCCAACATCAACGACGCCGACCCGATGCTCATCGTCAGGTCAGACGATCTCGAGGTCATGCTTCATCACGAGCCTGATGGCGCTCTGGGCCTGCTCCTCTTCGCCGAAGCGCAGGACAGGCGGCCCGGGGAAGCATTTGTCACCGACATCCTCGACGAGTTCAGCGTCTACAAGGCGTCCGAGAAGTCGTTCTACGTCTCGGACGGGCCGCCGCCGAATTTCACGCTGTTTCAAACCGGAGAGGCGCTTGCGCCTCGTGCCAAATACCAACTCGAGGTCGACCTGCACGGAGTCGTGCCGCCGCGTGAACCTCAAATCATCGTCCCTGCTCAACGCCGATACCGAAGCGATGGCCACGGCATCTACATCGTCGATCCACGCAGTCCCTTCCGAGGCTACGTGGTCGAGCTGACCGACAGCAGCGTCTTCATCACCGTTGACCTAGACGAACACGGACCGATAGGTGTCGAGGCCAACCTCGTGGAATGCGCTGCCTACTGGGTCTGGGAATGCGCGAATCGCGTCGGTGTCCTACCGGCCGATCCGACCGTTGAAATCGTGCTCAAACTGTCCTCGCCCGAGTCGTGGCGCAGGTCAAGCGACTGGTCGCAGTCCGATCCTGCGGTGCGCGTCTCCCCACGCGCAGGTGGCTTCGACTTCGAGATCACCGAGACGTTCGTTGCCCTCCTGCAAGAAGGAGACAACGTCGCCGAGCGCGAGCTGGTGTCGGCCTTGCTGGAAGGCCTGTTCGCTGTAGTGGTTGCCGATCTGCCAGGAACCCTGGATCCGGTCGCACCGAGCGGTTCCAAGCGCATGCTCAACGCCTTCGATCAAAGCCAGGCACCTGACATGTGGGCGAAGGGGCTGCCTCGCCCGCTGACAGGACACTCCCAAGTCGTCGCGCAGCTGCTCGATGACCTGGGCGACTGGCTCCGTTCGCCGTCAGGCGGCAACTTCCCGACGGGCGGTCTCGACGGGAACGACCGCGTCGCTGCCCTCAACGCGGCCGTCAAGTACCTCTTCAAGCGCCTCGAAAGCGAGATCGCTGAATATGAGCCTCACGACCTGCTCGCGTACCTGATCGCGCAGAACGAATCGCTCCTCCACGATGCCAAGTTCCTCGGCCTCATGCTCCGGTCGCGAATCGCGTGCTTCGGAGAGAACTCTGAGGCTGCCACCGATCTCGTTGAGGAGCGCAAAGCGAGTGCTTCTGCACAGCGTGCCAACCGTTTCCTAATCGAGTACGTGGCAGCGCGTCCGCCGACCGGCACCGAACAAGTCCAGACGCGCGACTACTATCGACTGCTCAGCATCGCGAGCGAGATCGCCGAACGAGGAACAGCTTCAGACTTCCTGCATCACCGGCTAGCAGACTTCGAGGTGTCCATCCTCGAGTCGGGGCGCCTCGGAGTAGAGCGGGGTCACCCGGTCCACCAAGCGATGCAGATGTACGCCGAGAACTCTGGGTCCCGATCGCTCCGTGAGGCCCAAGCAGACGACTCGGTCGAAGGCTCCGCTGACGAATCGAATCGGTTCGACTTCGCCGAGTTCCTTGCAACGAGTGCCGAAGCAACGCGCGCAGAGTTCCGATTCACCTTCGACGATCTGCGCGAGGTATGTGGGGGTCTGCTGGATCTCGCGGCCGCAGACCAAGTGAATCGCGTCGACCGAACGCGTGCCATCGCGGAGATTGCGAGGAGCAGGGGTCTGACCCAAGGGACCGTGAAGCGGGTTCTCGACAAGATCACACTCGTCCCCAGAGCGTCTTTCATGTCGATCGGATACGACGCCGTGCCATGGCGCTTCAACCGAGACATGTCGTACATCCGGAGACCCGTCGTCCAGCAAGGAACTGACCTCGTCTTCGGCTTCCGAACCCTCTACCGGCTCGGACCGTACTGGGTCGAAAACCTCCTCTCCGGTCGGCTCCAGGGACGAGCCGAGACCGACGAGATGATCAAGTTCATCTCCCAGGCAAGACGCCGAATCAACGACCAATTCGCGCAACAGGTCGCCCGTAAGCTCGACCGTCTCGGCTTCACCATCAGACTCTCGGTGAAGAAGTTCGGAAAGAACCGAGTAGCCGACCCGGACGGCAACGACATCGGCGACATCGACGTACTCGCCTTCCACGAGGTCAGCAACACCCTCCTCGCCGTTGAAGCCAAGGACTTCGAGATCGCCCGTACGCCGGTCGAGATCGCCAACGAGGTCGAGAAGCTGTTCACCGGGAAGAACGGCAAGAGATCGACTGTCGAACTCCACTCGCGACGGATCGACTGGCTCCACGACAACATCGTCATGGTCACTGCCGACCTTGGCCTCCCCGCAAGCACTCACGTTAGGGTGCTCGGCGCCGTCGTGACCAGCGAGCCGCTGCTCATGCCCCTGGTGACGGAGAGCCCGTTCCCGGTCGTCGCCATCGACGACCTCACCGCCGACGCCGTCGGAGTCGACGCGGGCCGACAACGATCCCGGTACAGGCAATCCCGCGGGCGGTAGGTAGTCCCTGCCGTTGTCCGGGCAGTTCATCAGCACTACATCGGACGGCGGCCGAGTGTGCTGCCCGCGTTGCGGCGACATCACACGCGGGAGCTAGGTCCGAGCAAGAGGCGGCGATCTCGCGTCATTCTGGGCGGAATGCACTAGATGCCGCGGTCCTGCCGCGTGCGGGTATGAGCAGTCGGCTCGGCATCATGCACGGGTGAAGCCGAGTTACCGCGATGCGACGGCTGCCGGTACCTCAGCCCTGATCGTTCCGGTAAAGATTGAGCCGCGCAGGAGCAATCCTCCAGAAAACGGGGGTATGTTTTTCGCCACGGGTAGCACAGTTCGATCTTGCGCAAGCACAACCGGAGGATCACGCCGAATGCCTAACATCAACGAAACTGTGCAGGAGCCCCTCCCCAAGCAGCGCAAGCTCCGGGTCATGGTGGCGTGCGTTTCCGCCGTCGCCTTCTCCGTCGCGGCGGGCACACTGGCCCCAGAACCGTCAAAGGCCAATCCCCTAGGTGGAAAGTGGAGGAACCCGAGTTACACCTACTTCAGCCAGCTCAACGGCTACTCCGGCTACGACAGCCCTGTCACCTCAGCAGCAGCGGGGTGGACCAAGTTCGGCGGGTTCACCATCTCGGCGGTTTCAGCTACGTCGGCCACGGTTTCCGTGGCCGTCAACAACTACGGACCGACCGATTGGCTTGGGATTGGGACGCCCGGCCCGAGCCACTCTTCGGGCACATATACGTACGGGTCAATCAAAATAAACGCCGGCTGGCTGAACAGGAGGCATTTCAACTGCCTGCTCCCAGATCACTCGACGTGCACGTATGCGGCGGACACCTCAGCAAAGAAGAAGTGCGTCGTCGTCCACGAGATGGGTCATGTCATTGGCCTGGCTCACACGTCCGCAGGGAGCAACAAGGTCATGAACGTAGACCACGGGCAAGGATGTCACGTCAAGGGGCTCACTAACCCGACTTCCTACGACAAGAATGACGTCGCGGAGATCTACTGAGCGGTCGAGCCGCGAGCGCTGCCCCGTTGCCAGGATCCGTCGAAGTCGACCTTCCCGGACTGCCGTGGACGAGTGCCACTATCTAGACATCTACATCACGACTTCGCCAGGCATCTGGCAGGGCTGGGTCACTTCGGAAAGTCGGGGGAATTCACGATGCGCACCAGAATCACTCGTTGCTGGATCGCTGCACCCGCCCTACTGCTGGGGTTTTCCGCTTGCGGGGTCGACACGCAGGCGCCGACCGCTGATCGCGAGTCGTCGCCAGAGGTCCCGGTGCGGATAGCCCAGGCTAGCCTCGCTTCGGGCGTCAGCACGGTCACCGAGCTTGTCTCCACGGCGCAGGCAACGGTCCTCGCCACGGCGGGGGAATCCGTCGAGGAACCGCTCGCCATGGATCCGACCATCGTGATGACGACCCAGGAGTTCACGGTCGACAAGGCGCTGTCTGGTCTCGCCGGCGAGAAGGCCGTGAAGGTCAAGTTCACCGGTGGGCTCGTCACCGCGGGAACCAAAGAGCCGTACCGCCTGCAGCTGGAAGGCCAGCCACCGTTCGAGAAGGGCCACCAGTACTTCCTCGCGTTGTTGGGCCCCGGCGAGGATGGGACGTACGGGGTCCTCGGTGGCGCGCAGGGTCGCTACGAAGTCGCCGACGGCGTCCTCCACGCCGTAGCCGGCACCGACGAAGACGCTGTTGTCTCCCTCATCGACGGCACGAAGGTCCCAGACACGACCCGCGAGCTCGCTGCCCTCGACCGTTAGTGGCTCAAGGCTTCTGGCGACGTGGTTGGGGAGACGTTCCTGGTGGCGCCGGATGGTCGCGGCGGGACGTCGTACACCTGGCTCACGGGACCGAATGACGGCTACAGCTTCGGCTCCAGTCCCGCCGCCGAGACGGTCGAGCAGCACGGCGAGCACATCCGGGACTTCCTAGCGATGATCGATCCGCAGACTGGCTACGTCGGCGGCTGAGCCGACGTCACGGGCCGCGGCGGAGCGCGGTGAACGGCCCGGCGGTGGGGGCGGAAACAGTCCTAGACTCGACTGAATGCCCGCCCGGGCCCGCACGTGAAGGAGAGAAGCGATGGAGCCACGCATCCTCGGCACCCAGGGACTCGAGGTCTCCCCGCTCGGCCTCGGCTGCATGGGCATGAGCCAGAGCTTCGGACCGCGCCCACCGCGGGCGGAGATGATCGACTTCCTGCGCGCGGCGGTCGACCGGGGCGTCACCCTGTTCGACACCGCCGAGGTCTACGGGCCGTTCCACAACGAGGAGCTCGTCGGCGAGGCGCTGGCTCCCGTGCGCGACCAGGTCGTCATCGCCACCAAGTTCGGGTTCGTCTTCGACGAGGACGACCAGAGCACCGTCTCCAGCCGGCCCGAGCACATCCGCGCGGCCGTCGACGGCTCCCTGCGCCGGCTGAGCACCGACGTCATCGACCTGCTCTACCAGCACCGGGTCGACCCGCAGGTGCCGATCGAGGATGTCGCCGGCACCGTCAAGGAGCTGATCGAGGCCGGCAAGGTGCGCCACTTCGGCCTCTCCGAGGCCGGCGTCGACCGGATCCGCCGCGCCCACGCGGTGCAGCCGGTGACCGCGTTGCAGAGCGAGTACTCGTTGTTCTGGCGCGAGCCCGAGGAGCAGATCCTGCCCGTGCTCGACGAGCTCGGCATCGGCTTCGTGCCGTTCAGCCCGCTCGGCCGCGGCGCGCTGACCGGGCAGGTCACCACGCAGACCGAGTTCGGCGACGGCGACATCCGCGCCACCCTGCCGCGCTTCCAGCAGGAGGCGCTGGCCGCCAACCTCGCCCTGGTCGACGAGGTACGCCGCGTCGCCGAACGCTGCGACGCCACCGTCGGCCAGGTCGCGCTGAGCTGGCTGCTCGCGCAGCGACCCTGGCTCGTGCCCATCCCCGGCACCCGCAGCCTGACCCGGCTGGAGGAGAACCTCGGCGCGGCCGCCGTCGAGCTCAGCGCCGACGACCTGGCCGAGCTCGACCACGCCTCCGCCACGATCGAGGTGCGCGGCGAGCGGTACCCCGAGGCGATGCAGCGGATGATCGACCGCTGAGCGGTCCCGCCGCTGAGCCCCTTCGGCTCACGGCTCGAGGGTGTAGCCCAGCCCCGGCGAGGTGATCAGGTGCCGCGGGTGCGCCGGGTCGTCCTCCAGCTTGCGGCGCAGCTGGGCGGCGTAGACCCGCAGGTAGTGCGACTCGTGCTCGTACGCCGGGCCCCACACCTCCCGCAGCACCTGCTCGCGGGTCACCAGGCGGCCCATGTTGCGGGCCAGCAGCTCCAGGAAGGCCCACTCCGTCGGCGTCAGCCGCACCTCGGCCCCGTCGCGCGTCACCCGCTTGCGGGCCAGGTCGACCTCCAGGGATCCCGCGGTGACCACCGCGTCGGTGGGAGAGGCCGACTGCCCCCGTCGTACGGCGGCGCGCAGCCGCGCCAGCAGCTCGTTCATCGCGAACGGCTTGGTCACGTAGTCGTCCGCACCCAGGTCGAGCGCCTCGACCTTGTCCTCACCGTGCTGGCGCGCCGAGAGCACCACGATCGGCACCGACGTCCAGCCGCGCAGCCCGGCGATCACCTCGGTGCCGTCCAGGTCCGGCAGCCCCAGGTCCAGTACGACGACGTCGGGTCGCTCCGCGGCCGCCGCCTCCAGCGCGGAGCGGCCGTCGGCGGCCGTGACCACCTCCCAGCCGTGCGCGCGCAGGTTGATCGCCAGTGCCCGGGCCAGCGCCGGCTCGTCGTCGACGACCAGCACCTTGCTCATCCCGCCCCCTCCGGTGGCCCCGCCCCATCGAGAGCGCCCGGGGTGTCCGGGTGCGCCCGCGGCACGGTGAGCACCATGGTCAGTCCACCGCCGGGGGTGTCCTCGGCGCTCAGCGTGCCGCCCAGCGCGGTGCTCAGCCCGCGTGCCACCGCCAACCCGAGGCCCAGCCCGCCCTCGGAACCGTCCCCGAGGCGCTGGAAGGGGTCGAACATCTGCTCGCGCTGGCCCGGTGGCACTCCCGGCCCGCGGTCGACCACGAGGATCTCGATGACCTCGGGCAGCACGTGCGCCAGCACCCGCACCGGCTCGCCGTGTGAGACCCGGACCGCGTTGCCCACCACGTTGGCCACCACCCGCTCCAGCAGCCCGGCGTCGGTGCGCACCAGTGGCAACGACTCGTCCACGTCGAGCACCACAGCACCCGGCGGGTGGCCGGCCACCGCCAGCGGCAGCACCTCCTCCAGGCTGCGCTCGCGCAGCGTGGGGTGCAGCAGCCCGGACTCGACCCGGGACAGGTCGAGCAGGTTGTCGATGAGCCGCTCCAGCTGGTCGGTGGCGGACTCCGTCACCGCGACGAGCTCCTTGACCTCCTCGGGCGCCAGCCCGCCGGAGCTCAGGCCGTCGACCGCCGTGCGCATCGTGGCCAGCGGAGTGCGCAGGTCGTGGGAGACCGCGCGCAGGATCGCGGTGCTCGTCGCCTCGGCCCGTTCCAGGGTCGCCGCCCGCTCGTCACGCTCGCGCAGCCGGCGGTACTCCAGCACCAGACCGGTCTGGACCGCGAACGCCTCCAGCACCCGCCGGTCCACGGCGCGCAGCGGCGGTCCGCACAACGCGATCACGTGGTCGTCGTCGATCGGCACCCGGGTGTCGGCCTCCTCCGGCGTGAGCACCGGCTCGGCCCCCGACGTGGCCAGCACGCTCCAGCCCGCCGGGCCGCGGGTGAGCAGGGAGGCGCAGCGCTGCCCGAAGGTCTCCCGCAGCCGGGTGACCACCGCCTCCGCGGTGTCCTGGCCGGTGAGCACCGAGCGGGACAGGGAAGCCATCGTGGCGGCCTCTGCGCGGGCGCGGGCGGCGTCCGAGGTGCGCCGCGAGGCCCGGTCCACCACGCTGGCCACACCGACGGCGACGGCGACGAAGACGACGAGCGCGACCAGGTTCAACGGGTCGCCGATCCTCAGCCCGTTCACCGGGGGAGTGAAGAACCAGTTGAGCAGCACGAACCCGCCCAGCGCCGCCACCAGCGCCGGCAACAGCCCGCCGACGAGCGCGACCAGCACGGTGACGGCGAGGAACAGCAGCACGTCCAACGGCAGCTGGTCGGGGTCCTGGGGCAGCCGCAGCACCCCGGCCAGCAGCAACGGCAGCAGCACCGACAGCATCAGCCCCGCCACCTGTCGGCTGCGGCTCAGCGGCGAGGCGTACGGGCGCGGCCGGGCGACGTCGGCGCCCTTCTCGTGCGTGACGAGGTGGACGTCGACCGGCCCGGCGAGCGAGGCGATGCGCTCACCCGTCGTACCGCGCAGCAGCCGGCGCAGGCGTCCGTGCCGGGAGATGCCCACGACGATCATCGAGGCGTTGGCACCGGAGGCGAAGTCGACCACCGCCTGGGCCACGTCCTCGCCGACGACGGTGTGGAAGGTGCCGCCCAGCGCCGCGCTGAGCTGCTGGGCGCGTTCCACCCCGCCCTGCTGCGGCGTGGTCACCAGGCCGTCGTTGACGAGCACGTGCAGCGCCAGCAGCTCCGCGCCCGCCGCGCGCTGCGCCAGCCGCGCCCCGCGGCGCAGCACGGTCTCGCTCTCGGCGCCGTCGGTGACCGCGACGACGATGCGCTCCTTGGTCGGCCACGGCTGGTCGATGCGGTGCTCGCGGCGGTACACGTCCAGCGCGTCGTCGACCCGGTCCGCCAGCCACAGCAGCGCCAGCTCGCGCAGCGCGGTCAGGTTCCCCACCCGGAAGTACGACGCCAGCGAGGCGTCGATCTGGTCGCCCTTGTAGATGTTGCCGTGTGCCATCCGGCGGCGCAGCGCGTCGGGGGGCATGTCGACGAGCTGGATCTGCTCGGCGGTCCGCACCACCTCGTCGGGCACCGTCTCGCGCTGGCGCACCCCGGTGATCCGGTACACCTCGTCGTTGAGCGACTCCAGGTGCTGGATGTTGACCGTGGTGACCACGTTGATCCCGGCGCGGCGGATCAGCTCGACGTCCTCGGCCCGCTTCTCCCGAGCGCTTCCGGGCACGTTGGTGTGCGCCAGCTCGTCCACGCAGACCACCGCGGGGCGGCGGGCCAGGATCGCCTCGGTGTCCATCTCTGTGAAGACCGAGCCGCGGTGGGTGACCTCCCTGCGGGCGACCACCTCCAGACCGTCGAGCCTGGCCGCGGTCTGCTCGCGGCCATGGGTCTCGACGTACCCGACGACCACGTCGGTGCCGCGCTCGCAGCGGCGGCGGGCCTCGTCGAGCATGGCGAAGGTCTTCCCGACGCCGGGTGCGGCGCCGAGGTAGACGGTCAGCCGACCCCGGCGAGGCTCCTCCACGGTCACGATCCTGCCAGCCTCCGCACCGCGATGTTGAGCTCCAGCACATTGACCCGCGGTTCGCCCAGCACCCCCCACGTGCGGCCACTGGTGTGCTCGGCGACCAGCCGCTCCACCTCGACCTCGGCGAGGTCGTTGGCCCGCGCCACCCGCGGCACCTGCAGGGCGGCGTAGGTCGGCGAGATGTCGGGGTCCAGCCCCGAGCCCGACGCGGTCACCGCGTCCGGCGGCACGGTGCCGGCGGCGACGTCCTCGAGCTCGGCGATCGCCGTACGACGCTCGAGGATCGCCGCCACCAGGTCGGTGTTGCTCGGCCCGAGGTTGGAGCCGTAGCTGGCGAGCATGTCGTAGCCGTCGCCGGCCGCGGAGGGCCGGTTGAGGAACAGCGCCTCGTCGTCGCTGGGCTGGCCGATGAGCACCGAGCCGACCGCCTCGTCGGCGTCGGTGGTGTGCGCGCCGCTGGCGGTGACCAGGGAGCCGTTCGCCTGCCAGGGCAGCGCGACCTGGGCGATGCCGGTGAGGGTGAGCGGGTAGGCGACGCCGAGCAGCAGTGTCAGCACGGCGAGCAGTCGCAGGCCGGCCAGGCTCTGGCGGAACAGGGTGTAGAGGTCGTTCATGGTTCTTCTCTCCTCACAGACCGGGGACGAGCGAGACGACGAGGTCGATCAGCTTGATCCCGACGAACGGGGCCACCAGGCCGCCGAGGCCGTAGACGGCCAGGTTGCGGCGCAGCAGCGCGGTGGCCGACGCGGGCCGGTACTTCACGCCGCGCAGCGCCAGCGGGATGAGCAGGACGATGATCAGCGCGTTGAACACCACCGCCGAGATCACCGCCGACTCGGGGCTGGACAGCCGCATCACGTTGAGCACGGCGAGCCCTGGGAACGCCACCATGAACATCGCGGGCAGGATCGCGAAGTACTTCGCCACGTCGTTGGCGATGGAGAACGTGGTCAGCGCTCCGCGGGTGATGAGCAGCTGCTTGCCGATCTCGACGATCTCGATGAGCTTGGTCGGGTCGGAGTCGAGGTCGACCATGTTGCCGGCCTCCTTGGCCGCGCTCGTGCCCGTGTTCATCGCGACACCGACGTCGGCCTGGGCCAGTGCGGGCGCGTCGTTGGTGCCGTCGCCGCACATGGCGACCATCCGTCCGCCCTCCTGCTCACGGCGGATCAACCGCATCTTGTCCTCCGGGGTGGCCTCGGCGAGGAAGTCGTCGACGCCGGCCTCGGCGGCGATCGCGGCCGCCGTGACCGGGTTGTCGCCGGTGATCATCACCGTGCGGATGCCCATCGCGCGCAGCTCGGCGAAGCGCTCGCGGATGCCCTCCTTGACGACGTCCTTGAGGTGGATGACGCCCAGCACCCGGGCCGGGGCGTCGCCGCGGCACTCGGCCACCACCAGCGGCGTGCCGCCGCTGCTGCTGACCTTGTCCACCAGCTCGTCCAGCCCCTGGTCCTCGGTGTCCGGCGCGCCGCCGTGCTCGGCCACCCAGGCCGCCACGGCGGTGCCGGCGCCCTTGCGGATGCTGACCCCGTCGACGTCGACGCCGCTCATCCGGGTCGAGGCGGAGAAGGCGACCAGCTCCGCGCCGCTGGGCACCGCGCGGCGCCCCCCGACGAGATCGACGATGCTGCGGCCCTCCGGTGTCTCGTCGGCCAGCGAGGACAGCAGGCACGCCTCCGCGAGCTCGTCGGCCTCCACCCCGGGCACCGGCATCAGCTCGGCGGCGCGGCGGTTGCCGTAGGTGATCGTGCCGGTCTTGTCGAGCAGCAGCACGTCGATGTCGCCGGCGGCCTCCACCGCCCGTCCGGACATGGCCAGCACGTTGCGCCGCACCAGCCGGTCCATCCCGGCGATGCCGATCGCGGAGAGCAGCGCACCGATCGTGGTCGGGATCAGGCACACCAGCAGCGCGGTGAGCACGATCGGCGACTGCCGGGCGTCGCTGTAGTCGGCGACGAAGGCGAGCGAGCCCACGACCACCACGAAGATCGCGGTGAGCGCGGAGAGCAGCACGTTGAGCGCGATCTCGTTGGGCGTGCGCTGCCGCTCGGAGCCCTCGACCAGGGCGATCATCCGGTCCACGAAGGACTGCCCCGGATCGTTGGTGACCCGTACGACGATCCCGTCGGAGAGCACGACCGTGCCACCCGTGACGGCGCAGCGGTCACCGCCGGACTCGCGGATCACCGGCGCGGACTCGCCCGTCACCGCGGACTCGTCGACCGAGGCGATCCCCGCCACCACGTCGCCGTCGGCGGGGATGCGCTCGCCGACGCCGACCGCGACGAGGTCGCCGGCGCGCAGCGACGCGCTGGGCACGTCCTCGACCGGCAGCTCGTCGAGCCTGATGTCGCTCGCCGAGGATGCGTGGGCCGCAGGGGAGGACGGGGCCGCGGAGCCGGCGGGGGAGAGGGCACCGCGCACCCGGTGGGCGACGGTCTCGGTCTGCAGGGCACGCAGGCTGGCTGCCTGCGCCTTGCCGCGGCCCTCGGCGACCGACTCGGCCAGGGTGCCGAACAGCACGGTCAGCCAGAGCCAGACGGTGACGATCCAGCCGAGCACGCTGGGGTCGAGCACCGCCAGCACGGTGGTGGTCAGTGCGCCGAGCTCGACGACCAGCAGCACCGGGGTCTGCAGCAGGGCACGCGGGTCGAGCTTGGCGAGCGCGCCGGGCAGCGCGCCCGGCAGGTCGATGGTGGACGAGACGTTCATGACAGGGACTCCGCGATCGGGCCGAGAGCAAGGACGGGGACGTAGGTGAGGCCGACCACCACCAGCGCCACGCCGGTGAGCAGCGCGACGAACAGCGGTCGGTGGGTGGGCAGGGTGCCGGCGCTGGGGGGCAGCCGGCGCTGGGCGGCGAAGCGGCCGGCCAGGGCGAGCACGAGCACGATCGGCACGAACCGGCCGAGCAGCATCAGCAGGCCCAGCAGGGTGTTCCAGAACGGTGTGCCGGAGGTCAGCCCGCCGAACGCGGAGCCGTTGTTGCTCGCCGCCGACGTCACGGCGTACAGCGCCTCGGAGAGACCGTGCGTGCCGTCCTCCTGCAGTCCGGCGAGGCCGGCGTCGGCACTGATCGCCAGCGCGATGCCGGCGAGCACCAGCACCGGGGTGGCCAGCACGTAGCACGCGACGAGCACGACCTCGCGCTGGCCGATCTTCTTGCCGAGGTACTCCGGGGTGCGCCCGACCATCAGCCCGGCCAGGAAGACGGTGACGATGGCCAGCATCAACATGCCGTACAGGCCCGAGCCGACCCCGCCCGGAGCGATCTCGCCCAGCATCATGTTGAACAGCGCCACGCCGCCGCCCGGGGCGGTCAGCGAGTCGTGCATGGCGTTGACGGCGCCGGTCGAGGTGCCGGTGGTCGCGGCGGCGTACAGCGCGGAGGCGGCGGTGCCGAACCGGACCTCCTTGCCTTCGAGCGCTCCACCGGCCGCTTCCGGCGCCAGGCCGGGCCCGGCGAGCTCGGCCCAGGTCAGCAGCGCCACGGCCGTGGTGAGCAGGACCGCCATCACCGACAGCACCGCCGCACCCTGGCGCCGGTCGCGCACGATCAGGCCGAAGGCCCATGCCATCGCGAACGGGATGAGCAGCATCAAGAAGATGTGCAGCAGGTCGGTGAACGGGGTCGGGTTCTCGAACGGGTGCGCGGCGTTCACGTTGTAGAAGCCGCCGCCGTTGGTGCCCAGCTGCTTGATCGCCTCCTGGCTGGCCACCGGCCCGCCGGTGACCTGCTGGGTGTCGCCGGACAGCGTGGTCACCGCCCGGGTGGACAGCAGGTTCTGCGTCGCGCCGCACGCGATCAGCAGCACCGTGGAGACCACCGCCACCGGCAGCAGCACCCGCAGGGTGCCACGGACCAGGTCGGCCCAGAAGTTGCCCACCCGGCCGCTCTCGCCGGAGCGGCCCAGGCCGCGGGCGAAGGCGGCAGCCACGGCCATGCCGACCGCGGCGGAAACGAAGTTCTGCACCGTCAGCCCGGACATCTGCAGCAGATGGCCCGCGGTGGACTCACCCGAGTACCACTGCCAGTTCGTGTTGGTCACGAAGCTGACCGCGGTGTTCCAGGCACCGTCGGCGGGCAGGCCGAGGTAGCCCAGGCTCAGGGGCAGGTGCTCCTGCAGCCGGCCGAGCGCGAAGAGGAGCAGCACGCCGACCAGGGAGAAGCCCAGCACGGAGCCGGTGTAGGTCCTCCAGTGCTGGTCGGCGTCGGGGTCCAGGCGCAGCACCCGGTAGAGCCCGCGCTCCACCCTCAGGTGTTTCGGGGAGGTGTAGGTGTGGGCCAGGTAGCGCCCCAGGAGGGGCACGGCAAGTGCCAGCGCCGCGACGAGCAGCGCGATCTGGCCGAGGGCGGGGCCGAGGCTGCTCACTTCGACAGCCTCCGGTCGAGGAGGCCGGCGGCGAGCGCGAGCAGGGCGAACAGGACCAGGGTCAGGGAGACATAGAGGAGGTCGGACACGGCCCCAGGTCTAGGGGTCGCGGCCGGTCGCGGGGGCTGTCGTTGACGGTTCCTTGACGGTGCGGGCACCCGCCCTGACGGAACCCTGACACCGGACGGCACCGGGCGGCACCGGGCGGGCCCGACCGGCGGAGGCTCAGCTGATCCGGGTGACCTCGACCCGCACGTCCAGGTCCGCGGTCGCGGCGCCGGAGTAGATCCCGCGCAGCGGCGGCACGTCGCGGTAGTCGCGGCCGTGGCCGATCGCGACGTAGCGGTTGTCCGGGGCCGCGCCGGTGCAGGGGTCGAACCCGACCCAGCCGTCGTCCCACCACTCCAGCCACGCCCGGGAGTCGCCGGCCACCGTCTCGCCGATGACCGGGTCGGCCACGGGGTGCACGTAGCCGGAGACGTAGCGGGCGGGGATGCCGAGCGAGCGCAGCCCCCCGATCGTCAGGTGGACCAGGTCCTGGGCCACGCCGGCGCGCTGGGTCCAGGCGTCGGCGGCGGGCGACTCGACGTGCGTGGCACCGGGCAGGAACTCGATCTCGGCCGCGACCAGCCGGCAGATCTCGATCGCCGCCTCCCCGGGCAGCGCGGTCTCCTCCCGCAGCCGCCCCACGTGGGTGGCGAAGTCCACGGGCGGCAGCACGAGGTCGCCGAGCACGAGGTACTCCGTCCAGCGGTCGGCGACCTCGCGCTCGCCGTACGCCTCCCACTTCGAGGTCGGCGACGGGAAGGGGGAGCGGTCGACCTGGACCGTCGACGTCGCGGTCACCGTCATCGCGTCGTGCGGGTCGACCACCTCGAAGGCGGTCACCACGCTGCCGAAGTAGTCGGTGTAGGTGGAGGTCCACGGCTTCGGGCTGACGTCGAGGCGGTGGTGCACCACGATCTGGTCGGGCGTGGTCACCGGCGTCATCCGCGCCTGGTTGTACGACGCCACGGCCCGCCCGTCATAGGCGTACTCCGAGGTGTGCACGATCCGCAGCTGCATCGGGCTCACGCGCCGACCCCCTTCCAGGCCAGGGCCTCGGCACCGGCGAAGTAGCGCCGGCTGATCGCGTCCGTGGCCGCCGCGCAGGTGCGCTGCAGCCGCTCCATCTCCGCGGGCAGGTCGTCGAGCAGGTCCGGCAGTGCCCGGTACTCCAGCTCCGCACGCACCCGCCCCAGCAGCCGGTGCGCCTCGTCCTGGAAACCGGCCCGGCGGGGATCGCCGTTGAGGTTGTCCAGCGCCTGCTCGGCCCGGTCCAGGGAGAACACCACCGAGCGGGGGAACAGCCGGTCCAGCAGCAGGAACTCCGCTGCCGCCCGGTCGGTCTCCACCCCGCGGTAGGTGCGCAGGAACGCGTCGTAGGAGCCCGAGGCCCGCAGCGCCGAGGTCCAGTGGTCCGCAGCCCCCGACAGCGCCGTGGTGGCCACCAGCCGCGACGTCATGTCGGCGCGCTCGATGGTGCGGCCCAGCATGATGAACTGCCAGCTCTCGTCGCGGGTCATGGTGGCGTCCGCGGTGCCGGTGATCAGTGCCGCCCGCTCGCGCACCCACTGGAAGACGTACGGCGGCCGCAGCGTCAGGAAGTGCCCCGAGGGGATCGGGCGCCAGCTGGTGTTGATGACCTCCCACAGCGGCACGGTCAACGTCTCCCGCGCACCGCGCGCGGCCTCGCGGGCCGAGCCCAGCACGGCGGCGATCGAGCTCGGGCTGGCCGGGTCGTAGAGAAGCACCCGGTGCACCTGCTCGATCGTGACCGGCCCGGACATGTCGATGCCGAACCCGGCGGCCTCGCCCGGCTCGACGCCCATCGAGGACAGCAGGTCGCGGCAGGTCTGCGTCTCGTCGACCGAGCCGTCCTCCAGCAGCAGCTGGGTCTGCACGTCGAGGATGCGCGCGGTGTCGTCGGCGCGCTCGATGTAGCGGCCGATCCAGAACAGCGACTCCGCGATCCGGCTCAGCATCACTCCACCTCCCCGACGGTGACCTGCGACTGCGACTGCGACTGGCCGTTGGACTGGCCGTTGGACTGGCCGTTGGACTGGCCGTTGGACTGAACCTGCGACTGGGGCTGGTCCTGGCTCTGCAGCTGCTCCTGGGTGGGCCCGGCCAGCACCCAGGTGTCCTTGGTGCCGCCGCCGCGCGAGGAGTTCACGATCAGCTCGCCCTTGGCCAGCGCCACCCGGGTCAGCCCACCGGGCAGCACCCAGACCCGGTTGCCGTCGTTGACCGCGAACGGCCGCAGGTCCACGTGGCGCGGACCCAGCTCGCCGTCGACGAACGTGGGCACCGTGGACAGCTGCACCACCGGCTGCGCGATCCAGGCGCGCGGGTCTTGGAGCACCTTGGTGCGCAGCTCGTCCAGCTCGGCCCGGGTCGCGCGCGGGCCGATCACGATGCCCTTGCCGCCGGAGCCGTCGACCGGTTTGACCACCAGCTCGTCGAGGCGGTCCAGCACCTCCTCGCGCGCCTGCGGCTCCCCGCACCGCCAGGTGTCGACGTTGCGGATCACCGGGTCCTCACCCAGGTAGTACCGGATGACGTCGGGCATGTAGGTGTAGACCAGCTTGTCGTCGGCCACGCCGTTGCCGACCGCGTTGGCGATCGTCACGTTGCCCGCACGGGCTGCGTCGATCAGCCCCGGGCAGCCCAGCATCGAGTCGGCGCGGAAGTGCACCGGGTCCAGGAACTCGTCGTCGACGCGGCGGTAGATCACGTGCACCGGCGCCAGGCCCTTGGTGGTGCGCATCATCACCTCGCCGCGGCGACACACCAGGTCACGGCCCTCGACCAGCTCCACGCCCATCGTGCGGGCCAGCAGGGTGTGCTCGAAGTAGGCGCCGTTGTAGACCCCCGGCGTCAGCACGACCACCGTCGGGTCGGCCACCCCGGCCGGCGCCGCGGCCCGCAGCGCCGCCAGCAGCCGCTGCGAATAGCTGGCCACCGGCCGGATCCGGTGCTGGGTGATCGTCTCCGGCAGCGCCGCGGAGATGGCCCGGCGGCTGGTCATCACGTACGAGACGCCCGAGGGCACCCGCACGTTGTCCTCCAGCACCCGAAACTCGCCGTTGTTGTCACGGATCAGGTCGATGCCCGAGACGTGCACCCGCACCCCGTTGGCCGGGCGCACCGTCGCGGCCGCGCGGTGGAAGTGCGAGCTGGTGGTGACCACCGCGCGCGGCAGCACGCCGTCGTCGAAGATGCGCCCGGCGTCGTACACGTCGGCCAGGAGGGCCTCGAGCGCCTGCACCCGCTGCTGCAGGCCCCGCTCGATCACCGACCACGTGTCCATCTCGATCACCCGCGGCAGGATGTCGAGCGGCATCGCCCGCTCCTCGCCACCGATGTCGAACGTGATGCCCTGGTCCAGGTAGCTGGCCTGCAGCGCCTCCACCCGGCTGATCAGCTCGGGGGTGCTCATCTTGTCCAGGGAGTCCCGCAGCCGCAGGTACGGCGGACGCAGGCGGGCGTCGCCGTCGAACATCTCGTCGTAGGCCGGACCGGACGTTCCGTAGCCCTCGAACATCGTGCTCATGGGCGGACCCTACCGACGCCACGTGACGCCGGTGTTGCCGGCGGTGACGCTTCGTCGCTGCGGGGTAGTTTCACCTCATGGCCTACTGGTTCTGCCTCACGCACCGCACCGTCGAGGGCGCCGCGGGGTGCCCCAACAAGGACCGGCTCGGTCCCTACGACACCGAGACCGAGGCGGCGCGGGCGCTGGAGAGGGCCGCCGAGCGGACGGCCGCCTGGGACAACGACCCGGACTGGAACGACGACGCGGGCGACGCGGGCGACGCGGGCGACGCGGGCGACGCGGGCGACGCGGGCGACGCGGGCGACGCGGGTGGCCCGTCGGGGCCCAGCGGCGCCTGAGGTCCGCGCTCTCGTGCTGCTCTCACGTCGCCGCCGGGTGCGGGCCGTCGCGGTCGACCCTGCCACCGGTGAGGTCATCTCGCCGTGGCCCTTCGTCGGGCTCGTCATGGTCGTCTCGTCGT
Source organism: Nocardioides faecalis (assembly GCF_018388425.1). Taxonomy (NCBI): domain Bacteria; kingdom Bacillati; phylum Actinomycetota; class Actinomycetes; order Propionibacteriales; family Nocardioidaceae; genus Nocardioides; species Nocardioides faecalis. The sequence continues at coordinate 1,412,157 of NZ_CP074406.1, forward strand.
TCTTCCTCTATGCCGCCTCGGGCCTGCTTGCGCCGGTCTGGGCGGTGGTGCTGCTGCTGCTCACCTGGCTGGTGATGTTCGCGCTGTGCTTCGTCTGGTGGAGGCCTTACCCCAAACGGGTGGTCGCACTCGGGGTCCTCTCCTTCGTCTGGTGGTTCGTCGCGGTCGTCACCGGCGGCGTGCTGCTGGACTGGTGAGCCCGGCCGTCGTAGCCCCCGGATCCGGTGTCCGCGCCGGAGGCGGGCGTTGGGACGGACCGGACGCTGAGGCATCCTTGGAGGCATGGCGATCCACATCACCGACGACCCGGCGGCCGACGAGCTGCTGACGACGAACCCCTTCGCCCTGCTCGTCGGGATGATGCTGGACCAGCAGTACCCCATGGAGCACGCCTTCGCCGGGCCGCAGAAGGTCGCCACCCGCCTCGGCGGTTTCGACCCCGCCGAGATCGCCGCCGTGGACCCCGAGAAGTTCGCGGCGCTGTGCTCCACCACGCCGGCCATCCACCGGTTCCCCGGCTCGATGGCCGCCCGGCTGCAGGAGCTGGCCCGCATCGTCACCGAGGAGTACGGCGGTGACGCGTCCCGTATCTGGACCGAGGCCGCCGACGCCAAGGACCTGGCCAAGCGGCTCCAGGCGCTGCCGGGCTTCGGGGCGCAGAAGGTGAAGATCTTCGTCGCGCTGCTCGCCAAGCAGCGCGACGTCCGGCCTGCGGGCTGGGAGAAAGTGGCTGGTGACTACGCGCTGGACGGGTACCGCTCCGTCGCGGACGTCGTCGACCCGGCGTCGCTGCAGAAGGTGCGTGACTACAAGAAGGCCAAGAAGGCGGAGGCGAAGGCGGGGTAGCCCCAGATGCGGCCAGGTTTCAGGCTGCATGTCAGAATGTCGAAGCGGTCTTGACGCCTCCGGGCTGGGCCGTGCCCAAGATCCAGTTGCATCGAGAGGTGTTCGTGTCCTCGAACCGTTCGGTCCCACCAGACGTGCTGACGCACCCCGCTATCGCCGCGCTCCTCGAGCGTGGTGCACCCACGGGTCGAGTCACCGCGGAGGAGGTACGGCAGGCGTGTGCGGCCGCTGAGGTCGTCCCAGCCCACCTCAAGGGCCTGATGGCTCACCTCTCCGCCCAGGGCATCTCCGTCGAGCTCGGCTCGCCCGTCGAGCAGCGCGCCGTGGCCGCTGCGGCGCGCAAGTCGGCGGCGACCACCGCCTCGACGGCGAAGAAGCCTGCCGCCAAGAAGGCTGCCGCCCCGGCGAAGAAGGCTGCCGCGAAGGCGAAGCCCGAGGTCGTCGACCTCGGTGCCGCCGCTCCCGCGGCGCCCGTGGTGGGCGCGGACGGCAAGAAGGTGCTGCCGGACATCCCTGACGAGGAGTTCGAGAAGGCCGTCGCCGTCGACCCCACCATCAAGGAGGCCGAGGAGGAGGCCACCGCCACCTCGTCGTTCGTCGTGTCCGCCGCGGACGAGACCGACGAGCCCGCGCAGCAGGTCATGGTGGCCGGTGCCACCGCCGACCCGGTCAAGGACTACCTCAAGCAGATCGGCAAGGTCCCGCTGCTCAACGCGGAGATGGAGGTCGAGCTCGCCAAGCGGATCGAGGCCGGCCTCTTCGCCGAGGAGAAGCTCGCCAAGGGCGGCAAGATCTCGCCGAAGCTCCACGAGGAGCTGGAGTGGATCGCCGAGGACGGCCGCCGCGCCAAGAACCACCTGCTCGAGGCCAACCTGCGTCTGGTCGTCTCCCTCGCCAAGCGCTACACCGGCCGCGGGATGCTGTTCCTGGACCTGATCCAGGAGGGCAACCTCGGTCTGATCCGCGCGGTGGAGAAGTTCGACTACACCAAGGGCTACAAGTTCTCCACCTACGCCACGTGGTGGATCCGCCAGGCCATCACCCGCGCCATGGCGGACCAGGCCCGCACCATCCGCATCCCGGTGCACATGGTCGAGGTCATCAACAAGCTTGCCCGGGTGCAGCGCCAGATGCTGCAGGACCTGGGGCGCGAGCCCACCCCGGAGGAGCTCGCCAAGGAGCTCGACATGACCCCGGAGAAGGTCGTCGAGGTCCAGAAGTACGGCCGCGAGCCGATCTCGCTGCACACGCCGCTCGGCGAGGACGGCGACTCCGAGTTCGGTGACCTCATCGAGGACTCCGAGGCCATCGTGCCTGCCGACGCGGTCAGCTTCACCCTGCTGCAGGAGCAGCTGCACGCGGTCCTCGACACGCTCTCCGAGCGTGAGGCCGGTGTGGTCTCCATGCGCTTCGGCCTCACCGACGGTCAGCCCAAGACCCTCGACGAGATCGGCAAGGTGTACGGCGTCACCCGCGAGCGGATCCGGCAGATCGAGTCCAAGACCATGTCGAAGCTGCGGCACCCGTCGCGCTCGCAGGTCCTGCGCGACTACCTGGACTGAGTCCGCACGGACCCAGCTCCCACATACACCCGCGGCTTCGGCCGCGGGTGTATGTCGTTGTCGGGGCGTCGTACCGGGTGTGCGCGGATGCGAAGAGCCCCGGGCGGCTGCCCGGGGCTCTTCGAAGGTTCGTGGTCGGTGGCGTCAGTCGACGGGGGTCGGCTTCTCGGTGAGCCGGTGGGTCTCGTCGTGGACATGGGCCGCGATCTCCTTGAGCTTGTCACCGTGCTCGCGAGCGTGGTGAGCGCAGAAGAGAAGCTCGCCACCGGTGGTGAGCTCTACGCGGAGGTAGGCCTGGGCACCACAACGGTCACAGCGATCCTCCGCGGTAAGCGGGGCACTGGGAGCAACGGTAGTCGTCATCTCGGGCCTCTCTTTCATCTCAACAACCCATTGAGGGTGCTGCCGGTTTCAACGTAGCCACTGGATCAAAGATTCCCGACTGCGTGTGTTCGATCCCACGTCGATCGTGCTGCCGTGGGAGTCACATCCAACCACCTCGGTGACCGGGGCCACCCGGTTTCCACGGCCTGGGACGTCCACGCTTCACCTCGTCGTACACCTCGGGGGGTCGATCCGACCGGTCACCGTGCCGGTGGCCACATCGTTGCGTGCTGCCGCCCGTGTGCCTGCATCGGGCTCCGGCGTGTCGCCGGTAGATTCGGACCCGCACACCCCCGTCATCCAGAGGAGCCGGTCATCGCCGACAACACCTACAACGCAGCCCACCTCCTGGTCCTCGAGGGACTCGAGGCCGTGCGGAAGCGTCCGGGTATGTACATCGGCTCCACCGACACCCGGGGGCTGATGCACTGCCTGTGGGAGATCATCGACAACGGCGTGGACGAGGCGCTCGGTGGCTTCGCGCATCGCGTCGAGGTGACCCTGCACCCCGACGACTCCGTCGAGGTGTACGACGACGGCCGCGGCATCCCGACCGACAAGGAGCCCAAGACCGGGCTCCCCGGCGTCGAGGTGGTGGCCACCAAGCTGCACGCCGGCGGCAAGTTCGGTGGCGGCTCCTACAACGCCACCGGCGGTCTGCACGGTGTCGGCCTGTCCGTGGTGAACGCGCTGTCGAGCCGGATGGACATCGACGTCGACCGCTCCCCGGCGCGCCAGGGCCTGAGCTTCCAGCGTGGCGTGCCCGGCGTCTTCGACGGCGAGGGGCCCGCCGCGGCCTTCACCCCGCAGTCCGGTCTGACCCGCAAGGGCGGACGGGTCGCCAAGGGCCGCACCGGCACCCGGATCCGGTTCTGGCCGGACCGCCAGATCTTCACCAAGGACGCCGACTTCGTGCTGGACGGCCTCATCGGCCGCGCCCGGCAGACCTCGTTCATCGTGCCCGGCCTCGAGCTGGTCATCCGCGACCTGCGCGGTGAGGTGCCGGTCGAGGAGAAGTTCCGCCACGACGGCGGCATCGGGGAGTTCTGCGACTTCCTCGCCTCCGACGACCCGGTCACCGACGTGCTGCGGCTCCAGGGCGCCGACACCTTCACCGAGACCGTGCCGCTGCTCGACGACAAGGGGCACATGACCCCCCAGGACGTCGAGCGTGAGCTCACGGTCGACGTCGCCGTGCGCTGGGGCACCGGCTACGACTCCGAGCTGCGCTCCTTCGTCAACGTGATCGCCACTCCCAAGGGCGGCACTCACGTCTCCGGGTTCGAGGCAGCCCTCACCAAGACGTTCAACGACGCGATGCGCGCCTCCAAGGCGCTCAAGGTCAACGACGACGACGTCGTCAAGGACGACATCCTCGAGGGCATGACCGCGGTCGTGACCGTGCGCCTGGCCGAGCCGCAGTTCGAGGGCCAGACCAAGGAGATCCTCGGCACCCCGGCCGCGCGGACCGTGGTGCGCAAGATCGTCGCGGCTCAGCTCAAGGAGTTCCTGACCTCCACCAAGCGGGCGGAGAAGGCGCAGGCCAAGCTGCTGATGGAGAAGGTCGTGGCGGCCTCCAAGACCCGCCTCGCCGCCCGTCAGCACAAGGAGACCCAGCGCCGCAAGAACGCGCTGGAGTCCTCCTCGCTGCCCGCGAAGCTGGCCGACTGCCGCGCGAACGACAACGAGCGCACCGAGCTGTTCATCGTCGAGGGTGACTCCGCGCTCGGCACCGCCAAGCTCGCCCGCAACGCCGAGTTCCAGGCGCTGCTGCCGATCCGCGGCAAGATCCTGAACGTGCAGAAGGCCTCCGTCGGCGACATGCTCAAGAACGCCGAGTGCGCCTCGATCATCCAGGTCGTCGGCGCCGGCTCGGGCCGCACCTTCGACCTCGACGCCCGGCGCTACGGCCGGATCATCTTCATGGCCGACGCCGACTCCGACGGCGCGCACATCCGCTGCCTGCTGGCCACGCTGTTCTTCAAGTACATGCCCGAGCTGGTCGCCGAGGGCCGCGTCTACACCGCGGTGCCGCCGCTGCACCGGATCGAGATCTCCAACCCGCGCAAGGGCCAGGAGAAGTACGTCTACACCTACTCCGACGCCGAGCTGCAGCGGAAGCTGGCGGAGCTGAAGAAGAAGAACGTGCGCTGGAAGGACCCGGTGCAGCGCTACAAGGGTCTCGGCGAGATGGACGCCGACCAGCTGGCCGAGACCACGATGGACCCGCGGCGTCGTACGCTGCGACGGCTCACCGTGGACGACGCCCAGGTCGCCTCCGAGGTGTTCGAGCTGCTCATGGGCTCCGAGGTCGCGCCGCGCAAGGAGTTCATCGTCCAGGGGGCCTACGAGGTCGACCTGGAGACGCTGGACGCCTGAGCAGGTCGTCGCTGCTCAGTTCACGCGCGGCAGGCGGACCCGCAGAAAGTGCGGCCGATACTGCAGCGGGTCAGCGAGCACCTCGCCGAAGTCGGTGCGGTTGCGGCTGTAGGAGACCACCATCGTGGCGTCGCGGGGATGGTGCCGGGTGGCGCGTGGGCCCGCAGGGGTGGCGTGGCAGGATCCGCAGGTGCCTGCCCGAGGCGGGGCGGGCCGCGCACGGACGGAGGACGGCATGACGGTGGCCCAGCAGCGAGTGGCGGTGGTGAAGGCGCTCAAGGCGCATGGCGCGAAGGCGCGCCGCGGGCACCTGCGGCTCACCGTCGGCGAGCTGCACTGGTACGTCGACCCGCTCGTCGAGGGCGTCGGTCAGCGCGCGGCGCTACGCCTGGAGGTCGGCTGCTGGAGCGCCCAGCTGCCGCCGGAGCCCGACGGCGGTGCCGTCGACTGCCCGCTGCTGCTCGACCTGCCCGTCGGTGACGACCCGGTCGGTGCCGTGGCCGACCTCGTGGCGCGGGTCGGCAGCATCGGCGACCTGCCCACCCTCGCCGTACGCCTCGAAGACCTGCCGGGCGCCCTCGTGGACCGCAAGCTGCGCGACCTGCTCGCCACCCAGCCCTGACCCGTCCCCGAGTTGTGACTTCCCGTCCCCCGAGTTGTGAGTTTTCGTCACCCGAGTCGTGACTTCCCGTCCCCCGAGTTGTGAGTTTTCGTCACCCGAGTCGTGACCTTCCGGATCTGACGGAAAGACACGACTCGACGGTCCGAACCTCACGATTCGGAGCCGGTATTTCACGAGTCGGCGAGCGGAAAGTCACGAGTCGGCGCGCGGGAACTCACGACTCGGCGAGGGGCGTCAGGCGTGCTGGGTGAGGAGGCCGCTGTCGACGTCGTAGATGAAGCCGCCGACCTTCACGGTGTCGGGGATCAGCGGGTGCGAGCGCACCTTGCGGACGTCCTCGTCGAGCGCGAGGCGCTGGTTGGGGATGACGTGGAAGGTGTGCCAGGTGACGTCCTGGCCGGTGGAGGCGCCGATCTTCTCGTGGATCTCGTCCTCGGTGCTCGCCGCCATCGCGCAGCGGGTGTGCGGGATCACCAGGATCCGGTCGACGTTCAGCAGGTGCACGCCGAGGACGAGCGCCTCCAGCGCGGCCTCGGTGACCCGGCCACCGGGGTTGCGGAAGATCTTCGCGTCACCGTGCTTGAGGCCGACCATCCGCAGCGGGTCGATGCGGGAGTCCATGCAGGTCACGATCGCCACACCGGCGTGTGCCTTGCCGTCGAATCCGCCGAGCTGGAAGTGGTCGGCGAACTCCTGGTTCGCCTTGAGGAGGTCGTCGAAATCGGTCATGGCGGCCAGATTATCCGGCGCTCCGCAACAGCTCGGCGGTGCCCACCGCGCGGGTCCGGTCCCGGCCCAGCACCGCGAGCGCCAGGGCCGCCGCGGCGAACGCGACGACGGCCGCGCCGACGAACACGGCGTGCTCCTGCACCATGCCGAGCTCACGCAGGCTGAGGGAGGGATCCTCGGCCTGGGCGGCGTAGAGGCGGCGCAGGCCCACCGTGGTCAGCGCCGAGATGCCGACGAGCATGCCGATCATCCGCGCCACCACGACGAGCGCGCTGGCCACGCCGTGGGTGTGGTCGTCGGTCGCGGCCAGGATGGCTGCGTTCACCGGCGCCAGCGCCAGACCGAAGCCGAGCCCGCCGAGCAGCAGCGGCCCGTTGGCGGCGAAGGTGTCCAGGCTGGTCGCGTCCCAGGCCGCCATGCCCAGGAACGCGACCCCGGCTGCGGTCATCCCGATCGCCGTCAGCACGCCGGGCGGCAGCAGCCGCAGCAGCCAGCCACCGAGGATCGCGCCCACCGGCAGCGCGGCCAGGAACCGCAGCAGCACCAGCGCAGCGCCCAGCTGGGAGTCCGGCTCGGTGGTGGTGCGGGCGAAGAGCGGGATGTCGACCAGGGCGGCGATGAGCGCCCAGCCGACCAGGAAGCTGACGAGCAGCGCACCCCAGGCCGGGGTGGGCCGCAGCGCGCCCCGCGGCACGATCGGCGCCTGCGCGGTGCGCAGGTGCGCCACCAGCAGGACCAGGGCGATCCCCGAGCCGGCCAGGAACCACGGGCCCTGCTCGGAGAACACCGCCACCTCGGGATCGGCGGTCGCAAAGGCCAGCACCACCCCGCCCAGGGCGGCTGCCAGCAGCAGGGCGCCGAGCAGGTCGGCGTCGAGCAGGTGGCGGTACCAGCTGCGCAGGTCGACCAGCGAGCGAGGCCAGCACCAGCAGCCGAGCAGGAACAGCACGAACGCGCCGACCGTGACCAGGCCCACCGGGGTCAACCACCGGCCGCCGCCGTCGGTGACCGGGATGAACAGCTGCCCCCAGGTCAGGTCGCGCTGGACCGAGGCGGGCTGGAGGAACGTGAGCAGCCCGGCGGCCAGCGTCACCCCGACCAACAGCAGTACGACGCCCCGCGCCGCCACGAGCGTGAACCGTCCGCCGTCCCGACGAGCCCCCGTGGCCCCGCCCGCCCCATCCGCAGCGCCCCCAGCGCCCCCAGCGCCGCGCCCGCGGGCGAGGACACCGACGGCGAGCAGGAGCAGCAGGCCGCCGGCGAGGTTGATCGCGAAGATGCCGCGCCAGCTCGTGAAGCCGAGCACGAGCGCACCGAAGAGCGGGCCGAGGACGCTGCCGAACTCCTGCACCGCCGAGACCAGGCCCAGCGGCAGGCCGCGGCGTTCGACGGGATAGATCGCGGCGACCAGCGACATCGTGGCCGGCACCAGCCCGCCGCCGCCGACGCCCTGGGCGAAGCGGCCGGCGACCATGCTCGGCAAGTCATAGCTGATCGCGGTGACCAGGGAGCCGAACGCGAAGAGCGCCAGCGACATCGCCAGCACCGGCACCTGGCCGCGCAGGTCCGCGATGCGGCCGATGAGCGGCAGCATCGCTATGTAGCCGAGCAGGAAGCCCGAGACGATCGGTGCCGCACGCTGCAGCTCGTCGATCGGGATGCCGACGCCGCCCATCATGTCGGGCAGGGCCAGCACCACCACATAGGTGTCGATCGCCGCGAAGGCCACCGCCACGGCACAGAACGTCAGCAGCACCCGGTCGCGGACCGTGGCGGGGGAGCCCGGACCCGAGGCGCCCGGACCCGACGAGCCCGGACCCGACGAGCCAGGACCCGACGAGCCAGGGCCTGAGGAGGCAGGGGGGACCACACCGGCCCCACCACCCTGCGGGGCGATGGGGCCGTCGGGCAGCGCGGCGTCGGGGCCGGTCATCGCGGTGCGGTGATGTCCTTGGTGACGCCGTACTCGGTGACGTCGATGGTGTAGGTCACCGACTCGGCGTCGGGGAAGAAGACGCCGGTCAGCCGCGCGGTGCGCAGCCGGCCGTCGTCGTCGACGGTGTAGGTGGCGTCGAAGGCGTCACCCTCGGCGCAGGGCAGGATCGAGCGGACCGCGTCACCGGTGGCGGTGCCGGAGTAGGTCTGGAAGGTCTCCTTGTTGTCCTTGCCGCCACGCTCACGCTTCCCGGTCTTCACGTCCTCGGTGCCGGTGAGCACGGTGGAGATGCCGGCGTCGGGGTCGAGCAGCAGGGCCGGGTCCGGTGCGCACAGGTCGGCGGGCTTGAACTGGTCGCTCCAGCCGCCCAGCAGTGCGTAGTTGATCCACATCGTGTCGTCGACGGAGATCACCGGAACGTCGGTGACCGGGATGCCGGAGACCGAGCCGTTCACCGTGCCCTCGAAGGCGGGCGGCTCGGCGATGACGGTGCCGGTCGCCGAGGACAGGTAGTCGACCCCGGGGTCGTCGTCGGTGCTCAGCCGCAGCGTCACGCCGCTGGTCTCGTCCAGCAGGTCGGCGGCCTTGGGGCCGGCCTCGGACCAGTCCCTGCTCGTGTCCTTCTCGCCGTCGTCGCCGGAGCAGGCGGACAGGGCGGTGAGGGTGAACGTTCCGGTCAGGAGCACGGCGGCGGCTCGGTGGCGTCGCGAGAACATGGGGCTCACCCTGGCATACCGTCGGTCGGTTCGGCGCCGGGTTCAGTCCTCGGTCCGGCGTCGGCGAGCGCCGTGGCCAGCGGTCCGGCGACGGCGGCGATCGGCTGGCTGACCGGGACGCCGGAGCCGTCGCGACGACCCTCGGCGGGCGGCAGGTCGACCGGCGCCCCGCTGGCCGCCGCGGCCCGGGCGGGCCCGGTGCCCGCCCAGGCGAAGACGAGGGTGTCCTCGCCCTTGAGGAAGCGGTGGCAGCGCACGCCGCCGGTGGCGCGGCCCTTGCCGGGGTACTCGGCGAAGTCGGTGACCTTGACCGAGCCCGGCTCGGTGCCGGGCAGCGCGGTGGCCGAGCCGGAGGAGGTGACCACCACCGCGCCCTCGGGCTCCAGGGCCCCGAACCAGACAGCCTTGGCCCCGGCAGCGAGCTTGATGCCCGCCATGCCGCCACCGGAGCGACCCTGAGGCCGCACGTTGGCGGCGCCGAAGTGCAGCAGCTGGGCGTCGGAGGAGATGAAGCACAGTTCCTCGGTGCCGGTGCGCAGCTCGACGGCGCCCACGACCTCGTCGCCGTCGGCGAGCCGGACCACCTCCCACTCGTCCTTGCCGAGCACCTCGGGGTTGACCCGCTTGACCACGCCCTGGCGGGTGCCGAGGGCCAGGCCCGGCCCCTCGTCGCTCAGCGAGGTCAGCGCCAGCGCCCGCTCGCCGGCGGCCAGCTCGAGCACCTCGGTCAGCGGCAGGCCGCCCTGCAGGTTCGGCTCGTTGGCCGACGGCGGGATGGCGGGCAGGTCGAGCACCGCGAGCCGCAGGAGTCGGCCCGCGGAAGTGAGCACCCCGATGTCGGCGCGGGCGGTGGTGCGCACCGCGGAGACCACCACGTCGTGGTTGGCCCGGCCGCCGCCGGTGCCGATCTGCTCGTCCGAGGTGGTGCGCGCCAGCAGCCCCGAGGAGGAGAGCAGCGCGAAGCACGGGTCGTCGGGGACCTCCAGCGACGCGGTCGCGGCGGCCACGGCGGTGGTGCCCGCGGACTCCAGCAGCACGGTGCGTCGCGGGGTGCCGAAGGTCTTGGCGACCTCGCCCAGCTCGTCGGAGACGACCTGCTTGAGCAGGCCCTCGTCGGCCAGGATCGCGTCGAGCTCCTCGATCTCGCGGCGCAGCTGCTCCTGCTCCTTCTCCAGCTCGATCCGGGAGAACCGGGTCAGCCGGCGCAGCTGCATCTCGAGGATGTACTCGGCCTGGAGCTGGGAGAGCTCGAAGACGCTCATCAGTCGCTCGCGCGCCGAGGCGGAGTCGTCGCTGGTCCGGATGACCTGGATGACCTCGTCGATGTCGATCAGCGCGAGCAGCAGGCCGTCGACGAGGTGCAGCCGGTCGGCCTTCTTGTTGCGCCGGAACTGCGAGCGGCGGCGGACCACCTCGTAGCGGTGGGTGAGGAAGACCTCGAGCAGCTCCTTGAGGCCCAAGGTGCGGGGCTGGCCGTCGACGAGCGCGACGTTGTTGATCCCGAAGGAGTCCTCCATCGGGGTGAGCTTGTAGAGCTGCTCGAGCAGCGCCTCGGGCACGAAGCCGTTCTTGATCTCGATCACCAGTCGCAGGCCGTTCTCGCGGTCGGTGAGGTCCTTCATGTCGGCGATGCCCTGGATCTTCTTGGCCTGGACCAGGGTCTTGATCCGCTCCATCACCTTCTCGGTGCCGATCCCGTAGGGCAGCTCGGTGACCACGATGCCCTTGCGGCGCCCGATGGTCTCGATCCGGGTGGTGGCGCGCATCTTGAACACGCCCCGGCCGGTCTCGTAGGCGTCGCGGATCCCGTCGAGACCGACGATCTTGCCGCCGGTGGGCAGGTCGGGGCCCGGGATGAACCGCATCAGGCCCTCGACGTCGGTCTTCGGGTGCTTGATCAGGTGGCGCAGCGCCTGGACCACCTCGACCAGGTTGTGCGGCGCCATGTTGGTCGCCATGCCCACCGCGATGCCCGTGGTGCCGTTGACCACCAGGTTCGGGATCGCCGAGGGCAGCACGGTGGGCTCGAACTCGCGGCTGTCGTAGTTCGGCTTGAAGTCGACGGTGTCCTCGTCGATCGAGTCCGTCATCACCACCGCGGGCGGCGCCATCCGCGCCTCGGTGTAACGCATCGCAGCCGGCGGGTCCTCGCCGCCGGGCGAGCCGAAGTTGCCGTGCCCGTCGACCATCGGCAGCCGCATGGCCCACGGCTGCGCGGTGCGCACCAGCGCGTCGTAGATCGCGCCGTCGCCGTGCGGGTGCAGCCGACCCATGACCTCACCGACGATGCGGGCGCACTTGGAGTGGCCGCGATCGGGGCGCAGCCCCATCTCGTTCATCGTGTACAGGATCCGGCGCTGCACCGGCTTCAACCCGTCGCGGGCGTCCGGCAGCGCCCGGGAGTAGATGACGGAGTACGCGTACTCCAGGAACGAGGTCTGCATCTCGTCCCGGATGTCGGTGTCGAGGATGTGCTCCTCGAAGTCCTCCGGGACGGGTTCGGACTTGGTACGACGGGCCATGGTGCCATTGTCGCGGGTACCTCCGCGCGATCCGCGGAGGTGGTCGGTCTGTCGTCGCGGCGACTGGTGACGGCCGCCGCACCGCGGGGGTCGGCGGATGCCGCGAGGACCGATAGATTTCTCCCGTGAGCACCGGGGACCCCACCGCCCAGCCCGACGTCCAGGCACCTCCCGCGCACTGGGAGGGCGACGTCCTGCTCCGCGACGGCCGTACGGCGCACCTGCGCCCGATCCGCCCCGACGACGCCGAGCTGATGGTCGAGTTCTACGCCCGCGTCTCCGACGAGTCGAAGTACTACCGCTTCTTCTCGCCGATGCCGGTGCTCTCCGAGCGCGACCTGCGCCGCTTCACCCACGTCGACCACAAGGCCCGGGTGGCGTTCGTGGTGCTGCTCGGCGAGCGGATGATCGCGGTGGGCCGTTACGACTCGGTGGGGGACAAGGAGGCCGAGGTCGCCTTCCTCGTCGAGGACAACCACCAGGGCCGAGGCATCGCGCAGCTCCTGCTCGAGCACCTCGCCCAGGCGGGCCGCGAGCGCGGCATCGAGCGGTTCACCGCCGAGGTGCTGCCCGACAACTCGCGGATGATCCAGACGTTCCGCGACGCCGGCTACCGGGTGGCCAGCGGCTACCACGACGGCGTGATCACGCTGGAGTTCCCGATCGACCCGACCGAGACCGCGATCGGGGTGATGCACGACCGCGAGCATGCCGCCGAGGCCGCCTCCATCCACCGGTTCTTCCATCCCAAGTCGGTCGCGATCATCGGCGCCAGTCGGCGCCAGGAGACGATCGGGCAGGTGCTGGTGCGCAACCTGGTCACCGCCGACTACGGCGGCCGGGTCTACGTGGTGAACCCGTCCGCCCCGGCGGTCTCCGGCATGCCGGCCTACAAGAACGTCAACGAGATCCCCGACGACGTCGACGTGGCGATCGTCGCGGTGCCCGCGGACGCGGTCACCGACGTGGTGCTCGACTGCGCCAACAAGGGCGTGCACGGACTGATCGTGATCTCCTCGGGCTTCGCCGAGACCGGCGAGGAGGGCCGCAAGCGCCAGCGGCACCTCGCCGGGCTGTGCCGCTCCTACGGGCTGCGGCTGATCGGGCCGAACTGCCTGGGCATCATCAACACCGACCCGCGGGTGCAGATCAACGCCTCGCTGTCCTCGGTGATGCCCGCCCGGGGCCGTGCCGGGTTCTTCTGCCAGTCCGGTGCGCTGGGCTCGGCGATCCTGGAGAAGGTCAAGAACCGGGGCCTGGGCATCTCGACCTTCGTCAGTGCCGGCAACCGCGCCGACGTCTCCGGCAACGACCTCCTGCAGTACTGGGAGGAGGACGAGGCCACCGAGGTCGTCATGATGTACCTGGAGTCGATCGGAAACCCGCGCAAGTTCTCCCGCATCGCCCGACGGGTCTCCAAGCGCAAGCCGATCGTGGCGGTCCGTTCCGGCCGGACCACCCAGGGCGTCCCGATGGGCCACGCCGTACGACGTATCGGGGCCCCGCAGGCGGCCGTGGACGCCATGTTCCGCCAGGCCGGGGTGATCCAGGTCGACACCCTCGACGACATGTTCGACGTCGCCCAGCTGCTGGCCCACCAGCCGCTGCCGCGCGGGCGCCGGGTCGCGATCGTCGGCAACTCCGACGCCATCGGGCTGCTGGCCGCCGACGCCGCGTCTGCGGTGGGCCTGGTCGTGAACCGCTCGGTCGCGCTCGGCGCGGAGGCCACCGCGGAGGACTTCGAGGACGCCCTCGACGACGCGATCGACGACCCGGACGTGGACTCGGTGATCGCGGTCTACATCCCGCCGCTCGACGTCTCCGGCGAGGAGGTCGCCAACGTGCTGGCCGCGGTCGGCGAGCAGTCCGACAAGCCGCTGGTCTCCTCCTTCCTCGGCGCGGAGGGTGTGCCCGAGCTGCTGCGGGTGCCCGACGTGGCCGGCTCCTCGGCGGGGCGCGGCTCGGTGCCGTCGTACCCGGCGGTGGAGGCCGCGGTGCGGGCGCTGGCCCGGGTGGTCGAGTACGCGGTCTGGCTGCACAGCCCCGACGGCGCCCCGGCCGAGCCGGCGGGAGCCGACGCACGCTCGGCGCGCCGGATGGTCGAGCGCATCCTCAGCGACCCCGAGGTCGCGGCCAACGACCGTGAGGTCGTCCTCGACCAGGAGCAGCTCACCCGGCTGCTGGGCTTCTACGGCATCGAGCTGTGGCCGATCCGGTCCGTCGCCGATGTCGAGGCGGCCGTCGCCGCCGGTGCCGAGCTCGGCTGGGACGTGGTGCTCAAGTCGACCTTGGACTCGCTGCGCGAGCGTCCCGACCAGACCCACGTGTGGCGCAACATCGGCGACGAGCGGGACATGCGCGAAGCGTGGGACGCGCTGACCCGGACCATCGACCCGGTGGTCGGGCGCTTCGTGGTGCAGCGCAACGCCGCGCCCGGGGTGCCGATCACGGTCCGCTCGTTCGAGGACCCGCTGTTCGGGCCGGTCGTCTCGTTCGGCATCTCCGGTCCGGTCATCGAGCTGCTCGGCGACTGGTCCTACCGGATCCCGCCGCTGAGCGCGCACGAGGTCTCCTCGATGGTCCGCGAGGTGAAGAGCTCGCCGCTGCTGTTCGGCTACCGAGGCGCCGATGCCGTGGACGTGGCAGCCGTCGAGGACCTGATCACCCGGGTCGCGGCGCTGAAGAACGACCAGCCCGCGGTCAGCTCGCTGGAGCTGACCCTGGCGCTGGCCGGGACCGCCGGCGCGACCGTGCTGACCGCCTCCGCCCGGGTCGCCGCGGTCAAGGACCCGCGGCCCGACTCCTCGGTGCGCCGGATGCCCGACCTGATCGCCACAGCCGCCGACTGAGGAGCCGCCGCGGCCAACCCGGACGTTCCTGCCGGCGGCTCGGGTGGGCGTGGGAGGATGCGCGCATGCCCAACCCTCGACTGCGGGGCGGTGACGACCAGGACCGCATCGCCGACCTGCACACCGCCCTCGACCGCACCGGCTACTACCCGGGCGTGGTGTCCGACGCGGTGACCGACGCCCTGGGCGGAGAGCCGGTGGTGTCGTACTACGTGCACCACGAGCCCACGTTCGAGCGCGACGAGGTGCGCCGCCACCAGACGGTCGTGGTGCTCACCCCGACCCGGCTGATCCTGGCCCACACCGACGAGCACGCCGGGGACGACCTGCTGCCGGAGCCCTACACCTCGACGTCGACGGAGGCGGTCAGCCTCTCGGCGGTCTCCTCGGTCGTGATCACCCGGATGAGCACCGACCCCACCGGCCGCTCCCGCCCGCCCGCCGAGGCCGTGCTCACCATCGGCTGGGGCGCGGTCAGCCGGGTGGACCTCGAGCCCGCCGGCTGCGACGACCCCCAGTGCGACGCCGACCACGGCTACACCGGGATGCTCTCCTCGGACGACTTCTCGCTGCGGGTCTCGGCCGCGGCCGACGGCGCCGGGGCCGTCGCCGGCCTGCTGTCCTTCGGGGCCGCGCTGTCCTCGCTGACCCGTGGCTGAGCCGGTGCCCGGCGAGGCCGGGACGGACGACTTCTGCGAGCCTGCGTACGGCGTGCGCTCGCTCGGCGACATCGTCCCCGCCGCCGCCCGCGCCCTCGGCAGCCCGCTCGGCCCGCCGCCCAGCGGGCTCGAGCTGCCCGACGCCTCGGCCTACGTGCTCTTCCTCATCGACGGCCTCGGCGCCCGGCTCCTGCAGCGCTACGCCCACGCGGCGCCGTACCTCTCCTCGCTGCTGGCGTCCTCCACCCCGGCGACCGCGAGCGTGCCGTCGACCACGTCGACGTCGCTGACCTCGCTGGGCACCGGGCTGAACCCGGGCGCGCACGGCCTGGTCGGGTTCACCACCCGCATCCCCGGCACCTCCGAGCTGCTCAACGCGCTGGTGTGGGACCACGACATCGACCCGCTGGAGTGGCAGCCGCACCCCACGACGTTCACCTCGCTGCAGGCCAACGGGGTGAAGGTCTCGGTGGTCAACAAGCGTGAGTTCTTCGGCAGCGGGCTCACCGTCGCCGCCCACCGCGGTGCCGACTACGTGGGCGCGGACCGGGTCGGTGAGCGGATCGCCGCCGTCGTCGCCGCCTCCCGGCCACGTCCCGGGCAGCCGACCCTGACCTACGTCTACGACGGCGACCTCGACTGGACCGGGCACCGCTGGGGCGTGGCCTCCAGCGAGTGGCTGCAGCAGCTCTCGATGATCGACCACGAGGCCGAGCAGCTGCGTGAGGCGCTGCCGGCCGACCGGCGGCTGCTGGTGATCGCCGACCACGGCATGGTCGACGTGCCCGCCACCTCCCGCATCGACCTCGCCGAGCACGACGACCTGCGCTCCGGCGTGGCGCTGATCGGCGGCGAGGCGCGTTTCCGGCACCTGTACTGCAGCGGCGGCGCCGTGCCCGACGTGCTGTCCACCTGGCGCGAGGTGCTGGGCACCCGCGCCGAGGTGCTCAGCCGCGCCGAGGCCATCGGGCGCGGCTGGTTCGGCCCGGTGGACCCGTCCGTGCTGCCGCGCATCGGCGACGTCGTGGTCGCCTGCCACGGCGACCTCGCGGTGTTGTCGACCGAAGGCTTCCCCTACGAGGCCCGGCTCATCGGCATGCACGGCTCGCTGACCGCCGACGAGATGCTGATCCCCGTCCTGCTCGACTGACGGGGGCGCGCCGGGCTCAGCTGAAGGGCAGCGGCTCGGGGGACAGGCTCACCGCGCGGGCGCGGGCGGCGGTCATCCGCCGCCGGTGGTGCTGGCGGCAGAGCACCTCGTAGGCCACCTCGACGTCGTGGACGTCGGGCGGGGTGGTGACGTCGTCGACGTCGCCGACCACGATCACGTCACCCTCGGTGACCATCACGCCGTTCTCGGTGCGGGCGTTGTGGGTGGCCCGCTTGCCGCACCAGCACAGCGCCTCGACCTGCAGCACCTCGGTGCGGTCGGCGACCTCCACCAGGCGCGCCGAACCGGGGAAGAGCCGGGTACGGAAGTCGGTGAGGATGCCGAAGCAGAACACGTCGATCTGCAGCTCGTCGACGACCTTCGCAAGCTGGTCGACCTGCTCAGGGGTGTAGAACTGCGCCTCGTCGCAGATGAAGTAGTCGATGCGCGCCCCCTGGGTGAGGGCGTCGACGGTGTAGCGCCAGAAGTCGAGGTCCGGGCCCACCTCGATCGCCTCGGCGCGCAGCCCCAGCCGGGAGGACACCTGGGCGGAGCCGGCCCGGTCGTGGGAGGTGAACAGCCGGCCGGCGCGCCCGCGGGCCGCGTGGTTGTGGTTGGTCTGCAGTGCCAGCGTCGACTTGCCGGCATCCATCGTCCCGGTGCGGAAGGTCAGCTCGGCCACCGGCGCATCATCTCAGGGCCGGGGTCCCCGGGTGAGCCAGGGGAGCCGGGAGCGCCGGCCGGCACGCTCCGCTTCCGGCAGGTTCGGCGGCGCGATCCGCTTCGCCGCAGCGGGCACCGTCGACGGCCCGGCGGTACGGCGGGCGGCGGGGTCGGTTGCGGGCTGGGTTGCGGGCTGGGTTGCGGGCTGGGTTGCGGGCTGGGTTGCGGGCTGGGCTGCGGGCTGGGCGTCGTCGGCGGTGTAGGTGCGCCACTCGCCTTGCCAGGGGCGCAGCCCGTCCTCCTCGATCCGGCGGCGCAGCTCGGCGAGGGCCGCGCGGGGCTCGTCGAAGCGCAGCCCGGCCAGCTGGCGCGGTGAGAAGCGCCACCACTGCAGCTCGAGGAGCTCGGCCACCAGGTCGTCGTCGAAGCGGTGCCGCAGCACCTTCGCCGGCACCCCACCCACGATGGCGTACGGCGCCACGTCCTTGGTCACCACCGCCCCGGCCGCGATCACCGCGCCGTCGCCGACGCTCACGCCCCGCAGGATCACCGCGTCCGCCCCGATCCACACGTCGTTGCCGATCCGGGCCGGCTCGCGGGTGGGTGCCCAGCCCGGCAGCGCACCGACCTCGGCGCCGTCGGGGTGCCAGCCGAACCGCCGAGCGTCGTACTGGAAGGGGGAGGTGGAGAGCCAGTCCGTGGGGTGGTCGGGGTCGCCGATCCGCACGCCGGCAGCGATCGAGCAGTACCGGCCGATCTCCGAGCAGCCGTCGAGGAGGCCGCCGACGAAGTAGCTGAACGCACCGATCCGCACCGGCATCTTCGTGACGGTGGCGGACATGAACCAGACCGGGCCCTCGACCTCGACCCGCGACGCCCGGTGGTGACGCAGGTTCTTGCGGGAGCGGACGTGCTGGGGCGTGCTGGACATGCGGTGATGCTGCCACAACCGAGGTGCCCGCCCAGGATCGTCGGCGACCGGGGCCCGGGCTGTCCTCCTGCCAGGTTCCCGGGCGGTGCCGCGGGGTCAGGACCGGGGCCGGATCCGCAGCACCACGTCCCGGCCACCGCCGTTGTCGGTGGTCACGAGCAGGTCGCCCGACGCGGTGCTCGTGACGTCGCGCAGCCGCCCGAAGCCGCGCAACGCCTTCGGCGAGCGGGTCCAGCGCACCTTGCCCGAGCGGGACAGCTTGACGAACATCAGTCGCTCGCCCTTGAGCACGGCGACGGCCAGCGCGCCCCGGTAGCCACCCCACCGCGTGCCGCGCACGAAGTCCGCACCCGAGGGAGCGATCGTCGGGCGGCCCGAGCGCCACCGCGCCGAGACCTGGGCGCCCGGCAGCCGCTTGTCGGTCATCGGTCGCGACTCGTCGTACCCGGGGCCGGGCTGCCAGCCGTAGTTGCCGCGGGCACGGATCCGGTTGATCTCGTCGTCGCGGTAGGTGCCGTGCTCGACGGCCCAGATGCTGCCGTCGGCGCGCTGGGCCAGTCCCTGGACGTTGCGGTGGCCGTAGCTGACCACGTAGCGGCGCTTGCCCTGCCCGCCGGCCCACGGGTTGCCGCGCCACGGCTTGCCGGTGAACCGGCTCAACCGCAGCACCTTGCCGCCCAGGGACCGGCGGTTCTGCGGGTTGCGCGGGTTCGTGGCGTCCCCGGTGCCGACCATCAGCGCACCGCTGCGGGCCACCAGCAGCCGGCACCCGCCGTGCCGGCCGGTGGCGTTGCTGGGCAGGCCGCGCAGCAGCGTCTTGCGCAGCGTCGCGGTGCGCAGCCCGGCGTCCAGGGTCCACGCCATCACCCGGATGTCGTGGCCGCCGCCGGCGCGCCGCCAGCCGGAGCAGGTGTAGATCCGCCGGTTCCGCTCGAACGACGGGTCCACCGCCAGGCCGAGCAGCCCGGTCTCGCCGCGGGTGAAGACCCGCGAGCTCGGGAAGCCGATACGCCGCGTGTCGCCCGAGGGGGAGACCAGCACCAGCGCAGCCCGGTCCCGCTCGGTCACCAGCAGGCGACCGCCCGGCAGCTCCGCGACCTCCCACGGGTGGTCCAGGCCACGTGCGACGACCGCCACGTCCAGCGCCACGCCGCGCGCCGCGCCCGAGGCCGGTGGCGCGGTCAGGGCGGCGGCGAGCAGCACCAGCGAGCAGGCGAGCGAGCAGAGCACGGCGAGACGGCGAGCCATGCCCGGGCGGTACCCGGCGACGCTCAGGTCACCGCCCGCGCGAGCCCCCGCGTCGGCGAGCCGGCCGGGTCAGGCCGGGCGGCTCAGAACGTGTGCTCGGCAGCGGGGAAGCTGCCGTCCTTGACCTCGGCGTCGTAGGTGCGCGCCGCGTCGAGCAGCACCGAGCGCAGGTCGGCGTACTGCTTGACGAAGCGGGGCAGCCGGCCGGTGCGCAGGCCGAAGGCGTCCTGCCAGACCAGCACCTGGCCGTCGCAACGGTTGCCGGCACCGATGCCGATGGTGGGGATGTCCAGCTCCGCGGTGACCTCGGCGGCCACGTCGCCGGGGACCATCTCCATCACCACCGCGAAGGCGCCCGCCTCCTGCACCGCGAGCGCGTCGCGCAGCACCCGCTCGGCGGTCTCCCCACGGCCCTGCACCCGGTAGCCGCCGAGGGCGTGCTCGGACTGCGGGGTGAAGCCGATGTGCGCCATCACCGGGATGCCGCCGCGCGTCATCCGCTCGATCTGCGGCGCCATCTCGACGCCGCCCTCGAGCTTCACGCAGTGCGCGCCGCCCTCCTTCATGAACCGCACCGCCGTGAGGTACCCCTGCTCCGGAGAGGCCTGGTAGGAGCCGAACGGCAGGTCGCCCACGACCATCGCGCGACTCACCGAGCGGCTCACCGCACGGGTCATCGGGATCAGCTCGTCGACGGTGATCGGCAGCGAGGTGCTGTTGCCCAGCACGTTGTTGGAGGCGCTGTCGCCGACGAGCAGCAGCTCGATGCCGGCCTCGTCGAAGATCTGCGCCGTCAGCTGGTCATAGCTGGTGAGCATCGAGATCCGCTCGCCGCGCTGCTTCATCTCGCGCAGGTGGTGGGTGCGGATCCGCTTGATCGGCGCGGGCCCGGTCGTGCCGGACGGGTTGCCGGCGGGAGTGGGGGTGCCGCTCGGGCCGCCACCGTAGGGGGCGGTCTCCTCGGGGGTGCTGCTCATCGTCGAGCTCCTCATCGTCGCTGACTCGCGGCCCGCAGCTGCGGGTCCACGTTCGTGAAGGACAACGCCGAGGCTAGTCCCGCCCACGTCGTACGACGTTGTGGGTTGCCTCACCCGGGACGTCCCTAGACTCCGGACGTGGACTTCTACTCGGCCTATGACCACGGATTCGCCCGCATCGCGGCCTGCACGCTGCCCATCGCCCTCGCCGACCCGGCGTCGAACGCGGGCCGGGTGCTGGAGCAGGCGCGGCTGTGCCACGACGACGGGGTCGCGGTGGCGGTCTTCCCGGAGCTGTGCCTGACCGGCTACGCCGTCGACGACCTGTTCCTGCAGGACCCGCTGCTCGAGGCCGTCCGCGAGGCCATCGTGGAGCTCACGGTCGCCTCCGCCGAGATCCGGCCCGTGCTCGTCGTCGGCGCCCCGCTGCGGGTGCTGAACCGGGTCTACAACTGCGCGGTCGTGATCCAGGGCGGTCGCGTGCTGGGGGTGGCGCCGAAGTCCTACCTGCCGACCTACCGCGAGTTCTACGAGGCCCGTTGGTTCGCCTCCGGTGCCACGCAGAGCGGCACGATCGAGCTGGGCGGCGCCGAGGTGCCGTTCGGTGCCGACCTGATCTTCTCGGCCACCGACGTGCCGGGACTGCTGCTCCACGTCGAGGTCTGCGAGGACGTGTGGGTGCCGATCCCGCCCAGCGCGGAGGCCGCGCTCGCGGGCGCGACCGTGCTCGCCAACATCTCCGGCAGCCCGATCACCATCGCGCGTGCCGAGGACCGCCACCTGCTGGCCCGCAGCCAGAGCGCGCGGTGCTCGGCGGCCTACGTCTACGCCGCCGCCGGCCAGGGCGAGTCCACCACCGACCTGTCGTGGGACGGGCAGACGATGGTCTACGAGGTCGGCACCCTGCTGGGGGAGACCGAGCGCTTCCCCGAGGGGCCGCGCCGTACGGTCGTCGACGTCGACCTCGAGCGGCTGCGCCAGGAGCGGATGCGTCAGGGCACCTTCGACGACAACCGGGTGTGGGCCTCGTCGAAGGAGTTCACGGTCGTCGAGTTCGAGCTGGAGCCGCCGAGCGGGGACATCGGGCTGATGCGCAAGGTGGACCGCTTCCCGTTCGTCCCCGACGACCCCGCGCGGCTGGCGCAGGACTGTTACGAGGCCTACAACATCCAGGTCTCCGGGCTGGAGCAGCGGATCAAGGCGATCGGCGAGCCGAAGATCGTGATCGGCGTCAGCGGCGGGCTGGACTCCACGCATGCGCTGATCGTCGCGGCCAAGGCGATGGACCGGCTCGGCCGCCCCCGCAGCGACATCCACGCCTTCACGATGCCGGGCTTCGCCACCGGCGAGACCACGAAGTCGTACGCGACGCGGCTGTCGCAGGCACTGGGGTGCACCTTCGCCGAGCTCGACATCAGGCCGGCGGCGCGCACCATGCTCGAGGGCCTCGACCACCCGTTCGCGGAGGGCGAGTCGGTCTACGACGTCACCTTCGAGAACGTCCAGGCCGGCCTGCGCACCGATTACCTGTTCCGGTTGGCGAACCACCGGGGCGGGATCGTGCTGGGCACCGGCGACCTCTCCGAGCTCGCGCTCGGCTGGTGCACCTATGGCGTCGGCGACCAGATGTCGCACTACAACGTCAACGGCGGCGTCCCCAAGACCCTCATCCAGCACCTGATCCGCTGGGTGATCGACTCCGACCAGCTGCACGACGGCAAGGGGTACGACGACGAGGCCGACCAGGTGCTGCGCCAGATCCTGGAGCAGGAGATCACCCCCGAGCTGATCCCGACCGAGGAGGGCACCAAGCCCCAGGCGACCGAGGACTCGGTCGGGCCCTACGCGCTGCAGGACTTCACGCTGTACCACGTGCTGCGTCGCGGCTACCGGCCCAGCAAGATCGCGTTCCTGGCCTGGCACGCCTGGCGGGACGCGGCGGCGGGGGAGTGGCCCTCCGGGTTCCCCGAGGAGAGGCGCGTGGACTACGACCTGGACGAGATCCGACGCTGGCTGGAGGTCTTCGTGCGCCGGTTCTTCGCCAACCAGTTCAAGCGCTCGGCGTTGCCGAACGGCCCGAAGGTCACCCCCGGCGGCACGATGTCGCCGCGAGGAGACTGGCGGATGCCCTCAGACGCCAGCGCGGCGGCCTGGCTGGCCGAGCTGGAGAACGTGCCCGCCTTCTGAGCGGTCCGGCGCCGACCGGACGCCCGCGGTGAGCGGTTGTGACCACAGGCAATCCGGGACGGTCCCGGTTGCGTGTCGTTCGGTTCCCGGCCGAGCCACCGCGGGGTAGCCTTTGTGGCAAGCGCTCTCCACATTCTTTCTACGACGATGGACGACCCACGTGCACCAGTTCGCAACGGAGGAGCGACGTGTCCTCGATGAGGTCTCTGCCTGGGTCGCCGGGCGTCTGACGGAGCCGGGCCGGCTCGAGCCCGGCAGCCCCGTCGAGCTGCCTGGGCTGACCTGTGAGGGCATCGGCATCGACGCGGCCTGGTCGCTGCTGCGCGACACGCTGCTCCCGACCACCTTCCCCGCCGACCACCCGCGCTACCTCGCGTTCGTCGGCGGCGCGCCGACGGCGGCGTCCGTCATCGCCGACGCGGCGCTCTCGGCCGCCGCGGTCTACGGCGGCAGTGAGCTGGAGGCCGGCGCCGTCGTCGCCGCCGAGCGGACCGCGCTGCGCTGGCTGTGCGACGCGGTGGGCTACCCGGCGGCCGCCCACGGCACCTTCGTGAGCGGCGGCACGGTCGCCAACCTCAGCGCCCTGGTGACCGCCCGGCACGCACGCACCGAGCCCGGCGCCGCCGTGCCGCACGTGATCGTGGCCGGTGCGGCCGCGCACTCCTCGATCCGATCCGCCGCCGCGATCATGGGGTGCACGGTGCGCACCGCCGGCTCCCCGGACCTGCCGCTGCGCGCCGACGAGCTCCGGACCGTGCTGGCCGACCTGGACCCCGCCACCGTGGTGGCGGTCGTGGCGAGCGCCGGTGCCACCAACACCGGCGCCGTGGACGACCTGGACGACATCGCCGCGCTCTGTGCCGAGCACGGCACCTGGTTGCACGTGGACGCCGCGTACGGCGGCGCCGCGGTCCTGGTGCCGGCCTGGCGCAGCACGTTCACGGGTCTCGACCGTGCCGACTCCATCACGATCGACCCGCACAAGTGGTTGTTCACGCCGTTCGACTGCGGCGCGGTGCTCTACCGCGACCCGACGCTGGCCCGCGCGGCGCACCGGCAGCACGCCGACTACCTGGAGCCGGTCAACGACGAGGGCGTGGACAACCCCGCGGACTACGCCATCCACCTGACCCGGCGGGCACGCGGGCTGCCGGTGTGGGCCTCGCTGATGGCCAACGGCACCGAGGCCTACGTCCGGGCCATCGAGCAGTGCCTGGCCACCGCGGACCACGCCGCCAAGCGCATCGAGGACAGCGCCCACCTCGAGCTCGTCGGCGAGCGACACCTGTCGGTGGTGCTCTTCCGGCGCCGGGGCTGGACGCTGGACCGCTACGCTGCGTGGTCGGAGAGAGCCCGCCGGAGTGGTCTCGCCCTGGTCACCCCGACCTCCTTCGCCGGGGAGCCGGTGCTCCGCCTCTGCTTCGTCAACCCCCTCACCTCGACCGACGACGTCGACCTCGTCCTCGACAGCCTGGAATCCGATGCCGCCGCACAGTGACACCTCCCGCTCCACGCGCGCAGAGAGGCTCCGCCTCGCCCAGCGCGTGCTCACAGGCACCTCATGGGCGGTCCTGGCCGTCGGCCTGGTGATCAACCACCTCGCCCAGTCCGCTTCGCCGCAGACGCACCAGCAGATCCTGCTGACGATGCTCTCGGTGTTCTTCGCGCTCCTGGCCCTGCGGCTGGGACTGGTGATCAAGCTCTACCCGGGACGTCGTAGGGCGCTGTTCCTGCTGCTCGCCGGCATCGCGACCTGGGCCGCCGGGTCGGCGTCCGTGAACGCCAGCCGCAGCGAGAGCGCGCACTTCCCGGCGACGGGGGAGTGGCTGTTCCTCCTCTCCTACCTGGGCATGGCCGGGTACCTGATGTTGGACGTCGAGCGCGTGCAGCGCCGCGCCGCCCGCGGCTGGCTCGACATCGTGGTGATCTGCGGCGGCACCTCGTGCGTGGCCTCGCTGCTGTTGGTCACGCCGATCCGGCTCGCCTCCGGCCAGGATGGCGTCTCCCTGCTGCTGGCCCTGATCTATCCGCTGGCGGACGTGGCGCTGGCCCTGGCCGTGCTCGGTCAGCTGCTGCTGCAGGTGCGCAGCGACACCCGCAAGTCCCTGCTGCTCGTCGGCGGGTTCGTGACGCTGGCGCTCGCGGACTCCGCCCTGGGGCTGCAGGAGACCGCGAACACCTATGACTTCAACACGCTCAGCATCGCGCTGTGGGCCAGCGCGTTCGCACTGCTGACCGCCGCCGCGAGCCGGCCCGACCGCGCGGTGCTGCGCGCGGTGCCGCGTCCGGGCGGCAACGCGATCGTGGTGAGCTCCGGCACCGTGGCGCTGGCGGTGCTGGCGATCCGCCCGGACGAGACGCTGGCCTACTACACGGTTCCCCCCGCCATGGTGACGATGACTGCGGTGATCGCCCGGATGGTGCTGGCGCTGCGCGAGGCCAACAAGGCCGCCGAGGCCTTTGCGCTGTCGCAGACCGACGACCTCACCAAGCTGCCCAACCGGCGGGCGGTGCGCTCCTGGCTGTGGGCCGGGCTCGCCGAGCGCAAGCCGCTGGCCCTGATGATGCTGGACCTGGACGGCTTCAAGGAGATCAACGACTCCCTGGGCCACCGCGCCGGCGACACCGTGCTCAGCCTGGTGGCGGTGCGGATCCGTGAGTCGGTCGACGCCGATGTGCGGGTGGCACGCCTCGGCGGCGACGAGTTCGCGATCGTGCTGCACCGCACCGACGAGATCGAGCTCATGGAGACCGCGCAGCGGGTGCTGGCCGAGCTGGCCCGCCCGATCTCGGTGGACGGCATCGAGCTGCGCCCCTCCGGCTCGATCGGGGTCACCGTGGCACTACCCGAGGATCCCGACGGTGGGGAGATCCTGCGCCGCGCGGACGTCGCCATGTACCAGGCGAAGAACTCCGGCACCGGCGTCGCGCTGTACGACGCCCAGCTCGACGAGTTCTCCCGCTCCCGGCTCCAGCTCGCCGAGGAGCTGCGCCGCGGCATCGACGAGGGCCAGATCGAGGTCTGGTACCAGCCACAGCTCGACGCCGCCACGATGGAGGTCTCGGGGCTCGAAGGGCTGGTCCGCTGGCGACACCCCACGCAGGGCCTGATCTCCCCGGTCTCCTTCCTGTCCGCCGCGCGCCGTGCCGGACTGATGGGTGCGCTCTCCGACGCGGTCGTGCGCCAGGCGGTGGAGAAGCTGCACGCGCTCATCGAGATGAGCGACGTGCGGGTGGCGATCAACTGCGCGCCGGCGGAGCTGCTCAGCCCGAGCTTCCTGCCGACCCTCTACTCCGCCATCGAGGAGTGGGAGCTGCCGCCGGACCGGCTCGTGCTGGAAGTCACCGAGGACTCCTTCATCGCGGACCCGCAGCGCACCCGCGACATCCTGCTCGACCTGCGCGAGCACGGCGTGCAGGTGTCGATCGACGACTACGGCACCGGGTTCTCCTCGCTGACCTATCTGCGGAACCTGCCCATCCAGGAGCTCAAGATCGACCGCTCCCTGATCGCCAACGTCGCCGCCGACGACCGCAGCCGGATGATCGTGGCCTCCACCATCCAGCTCGCCCACGCCCTCGACATGCGCATCGTCGCCGAGGGCATCGAGAACGCCGCCGACCTGGCCTGCCTGGTGGCGATGGGCATCGACACCCTGCAGGGCTACCACCTGGCCCGGCCGATGCCGCCGAGCGAGGTCGCGACCTGGGTGCGCGAGTGGAAGTTCAGCAACGCCGTGCTCGCCTCCGACGAGAACGCCGACACCGGCAAGATGACCCAGCGCGCTGGCGCTGAGGAGAGGAGGGTGTGATGAGCGCTGCTCCATTGCGCCTCGTGTTCGACCCGCAGGGCGAGGAGCTCGAGGCCGCGCTGCGCTGCGAGGCCGACGTGTTCTGGGAGACCTACGGCAACACCCCCGAGCAGTTCGAGGTCGAGTACGGCCCCTACGCCGCCGACACCGGCTTCATGGTCGTGCTCGAGGACAACGGCGAGGCGGCCGCGATGACCCGGTTCATCGCCCCCGGTCCCGCCGGGCTGAAGACGCTGAACGACCTCTCCCGACCGCCGTGGGAGGTCGACGGCCTGCGCTCGGCGCGGGCGGCCGGCGTCGACGTCGGCCGTACCTGGGACATCGCCACGATCGCCGTACGACGTGGCTCGGGGCGCGGCGGGTTGTGCGCGGCGGCGCTCTACAACGGCATCGTGCGCGCCGCGTTCGCCAACGACATCGACTACATCGTGATGATCATGGACGCCGGCGCCCGCCGCCTGCTCTCCGCGGTCGGCCTGCAGACGCAGGCGCTGCCCGGCACCAGGACGGGGGAGTACCTCGGCTCGGCCAACAGCACCCCGTTGTGGACGAACCTGCACCGGATCTTCGAGCAGCAGCGCCAGCAGGACCCCGAGGCCTACCGGCTGATCTTCCAGGGCGTGGGGCTCGACGGGGTCACCATGCCGGCCGACTGGACCTGGCACCGCAGCCCTGCGGCGTCGGTCCCGGCGGTGCCGAGCCGCTCACGGCGCACGGCCGCCCGGGGCGCGCGCCCCCGCCGGTGAGCAGCCGGTGAGCAGCCGGTGAGCAGCCACCGAGCGCCCGGTGCCTGAGGGCGGGACCGTGCGCGGCGACACACTGCGCACCCCCTAGGCTGAAGCCATGGGCAAGCAGGAAGACTTCGTACTCCGCGCACTCGAAGAGCGCGACGTCCGCTTCGTGCGGCTGTGGTTCACCGACGTGCTCGGCTTCCTCAAGTCGGTGGCGGTCGCGCCGGCCGAGCTCGAGGGCGCCTTCTCCGAGGGCATCGGGTTCGACGGCTCCGCGGTCGAGGGGTTCGCCCGGGTCTACGAGGCCGACATGCTCGCCCTGCCCGACCCCACCACCTTCCAGATCCTGCCGTGGCGCTCCGGGGACGGGCCGTCGACGGCCCGCATGTTCTGCGACATCGTGATGCCCGACGGCTCGCCGTCGTTCGCCGACCCGCGCAACGTGCTCAAGCGGACCCTGGGCCGGGCCGCCGAGCAGGGGTTCACCTTCTACACCCACCCCGAGATCGAGTTCTACCTCTTCAAGGACGGACCTGAGCCGGGCAAGGTCCCGGTGCCGATCGACGCCAGCGGCTACTTCGACCACACCGCCCACTCCTACGGCTCGGACTTCCGCCGCGAGGCGATCACGATGCTGGAGGCCATGGGCATCTCGGTGGAGTTCAGCCACCACGAGGCCGGCCCCGGCCAGCAGGAGATCGACCTGCGCTACGCCGACGCGCTCAGCACCGCCGACAACATCATGACCTTCCGTGCCGTCATCCGGGAGGTCGCGCTGAGCCAGGGCATCTGGGCCTCCTTCATGCCCAAGCCGCTCACCGAGCACCCCGGCTCCGGTATGCACACCCACGTCTCGCTGTTCGAGGGCGACCAGAACGCCTTCTACGAGGCGGGCGCGGAGTACCAGCTCTCGACCACCGGGCGGCAGTTCATCGCCGGCGTGCTCAAGCACGCCAGCGAGATCAGCGTGGTGACCAACCAGTGGGTGAACTCCTACAAGCGGATGATGTTCGGCGGTGAGGCGCCGTCGTACATCTGCTGGGGGCACAACAACCGCTCCGCGATGGTCCGGGTGCCGATGTACAAGCCGAGCAAGGGCCAGTCCACCCGGATCGAGCTGCGCACCATCGACTCCGCCTGCAACCCCTACCTCGCCTACGCCGCCGTGCTGGCCGCGGGCCTGAAGGGGATCGAGAACGGCTACGAGCTGCCGCGCGAGGCCGAGGACGACGTGTGGGCGCTGACCGAGCGGGAGCGGCACAGCCTCGGCATCCAGCCGCTGCCCAAGAGCCTGCACGAGGCGATCCAGGTCGCCGAGCACTCCGAGCTGCTGGCCGAGACGATGGGCGAGCAGGTCTTCGACTTCTTCCTGCGCAACAAGCGCGCGGAGTGGGACGAGTACCGAGGCCAGGTCTCCGCCTTCGAGCGGGACCGGATGCTGCCCGTGCTGTGACCCGCGGGCCGAGCATGTCCCACCACGGGCGCCGCGCCCCCTCGGAGGAGGGGGCACGGTGACGCCCGGCGACAGCAGGCAGCGCACGCGCAGCGACCTGCTGCGCCTCGGCATCGCGGACATCGACCGCGCCCTCGCCGAGCTCGACGCGCTCGGCCCGGACGCCGCGGCGCTGCTGCCGATCCTCGGGCACACCGCGGACCCCGACGCCGCGCTCAACGCCCTGGTACGGCTGGGCGAGCGGGTCCCCGACCGCGCCGAGCTGTGCCGGGTGCTGCTCGACGACGAGGGCACCGCGATGCGCCTGCTCGGCGTGCTCGGCGCCAGCACCGCGCTCGCCGAGCACCTGTGTGCGCACCCCGAGCAGTGGCAGGAGCTGCGCGACCCCACCCTTGGCTCGACCCGGCCCGCCGCCTGGGCGATGCGCGCGGGCCTGATGGCCGCCGTCGGCGCGGAGCACACCGACCCGGTCCCGGTCGCGACCGTGCCGCACGCCCAGGCCGTCGACGCGCTGCGGGTGGAGTACCGCCGCCAGCTGCTGCGGCTGGCCGCCCGGGACCTCACCCACCACCTCGGCGTCGACGACGCCGCGGCCGAGCTCGCCGACCTCGCCGCCGGCACCCTGGACGCCGCCCTGGCCGTGGCGCGACAGCGCCTGGGGGAGGAGTCGCTCGGCGTGCGGCTCGCGGTGGTCGCGATGGGCAAGTGCGGTGGGCACGAGCTCAACTACGTCTCCGACGTCGACGTGATCTTCCTGCACGCCCCGCGCGACGCCGACGCCGACGACACCGCCGCGGCCGCGGCGGGCCGGGTCGCGGCCAAGCTGGCCGCGGCGATGATGCAGGTCTGCTCCGCGCACACCGGCGCGGGCACCATCTGGCCGGTCGACGCGGCGCTGCGCCCCGAGGGCAAGGCCGGCCCGCTGAGCCGCACGCTGAGCAGCCACCGGGCCTACTACGAGCGGTGGGCCGAGCCGTGGGAGTTCCAGGCGCTGCTCAAGGCCCGCGCGGTGGCCGGCGACCTGGCCCTGGGCCGCGACTTCGTGGCGATGGTCTCGCCGATGGTGTGGTCGGCGGTGGAGCGCGAGGGGTTCGTCGAGGCCGCCCGTGCGATGCGGCGCCGGGTGCTGGACCACCTGCCGGCCAAGGAGGCCGAGCGGCAGCTCAAGCTCGGCTCCGGCGGGCTGCGCGACGTCGAGTTCGCGGTGCAGCTGCTGCAGCTGGTACACGGCCGCGCGGACGAGTCGATCCGCTCCGCGACCACGCTCAGCGCCCTGGCCCGCCTCACCGAGGGCGGGTACGTCGGCCAGGAGGACGGGGAGGCGTTGCACCGCGCCTACGCGTTCCTGCGCCAGCTCGAGCACCGCATCCAGCTCTACCGCCTGCAGCGCACCCACGTCGTACCCTCCGACGAGGCGTCGCTGCGCCGGCTGGGCCGCAGCCTGGGCTTCCTCAAGGAGTCCCAGAAGCGGCTCGAGGAGACCTGGCAGAGGCATCGGCGCGAGGTCAGCCGGCTGCACCAGAAGATCTTCTACCGGCCGCTGCTGACCGCCGTCGCGCGGATCAGCTCCGACGAGGTCCGGCTCTCCTCCGAGGCGGCCGGCGCCCGGCTCGCCGCGCTCGGGTACGCCGACCCCAGCGCCGCGCTGCGCAACCTGGAGGCGCTCACCGCCGGCGTCAGCCGCGCCGCCTCGATCCAGCGCACCCTGCTGCCGGCGATGCTGCAGTGGTTCGCGGAGTGCCCGGACCCCGATGCCGGGCTCTTCGGCTTCCGCCGGCTCAGCGAGGCGCTCGGGACGTCGCCGTGGTACCTGGCCACTCTGCGCGACGAGGGCGAGGTCGCCGAGCGGCTGGCCCGGCTGCTGGCCACCTCGCGCTACTGCACCGACCTGCTGGAGCGCGAGCCCGCCGGCGTGCGGCTGCTCGCCGGCGACCTGGCGCCCGTCGGGTCGGCGGCGCTGACCGAGGAGATGCTCGCCACCGCACGTCGCCAGGAGGAGGGGGAGCGGGCGGTCCGTGCGCTGCGCGCCGTGCGGCGCCGCGAGCTGCTCCGCATCGCTGCCGGCGACGTGCTCGGGCTGACCAGCGTCGACGAGGTCGGCTTCGCGCTGTCCCGGCTCACCGACGCCACCTTGGAGGCCACCCTCGAGGCCGTCACCCGCACCGTCCTCGCCCAACGCGGCCTGGACGCCGCCCCCACCCGGATCGCGATCGTGGCGATGGGCCGCTACGGCGGCTTCGAGCTGTCCTACGGCAGCGACGCCGACGTGCTGTTCGTCCACGAGCCCGAGCCGGAGGCGGACCCGCAGCAGGCCGCGACGTTCGCCCGCTCCGTCGCCGAGGAGGTACGACGCGCGCTGGCCGCGCCGGGACCGGACCCGTCCCTGGTGGTCGACGCCGACCTGCGCCCGGAGGGCCGACAGGGTCCGCTCGTGCGCACCCTCGACTCCTACGCCGCCTACTACGCGAAGTGGTCGCACGTGTGGGAGGCCCAGGCGCTGCTGCGTGCCGACGCGGTGGTCGGCGACGCCGGGCTGCGCGAGCGGTTCACGACCATGATCGACCCGCTGCGCTACCCGGCGGAGGGGTTGGCCGAGGACGACATCGTGGAGGTCCGCCGGATCAAGGGCCGGGTGGACAAGGAACGGCTGCCCCGCGGTGCCGACCCCAACCTGCACCTGAAGCTGGGCCGCGGTGGGCTCGCCGACATCGAGTGGACGGTGCAGCTGCTCCAGCTGCGCTTCGGCGCCCAGGTGCCGGGGCTGCGCACCACCCAGACCCTCGCGGCGCTGGACGCTGCCGCCGAGGCCGACCTGATCACCGCCGACGACGCGCAGACGCTGACCGCCTCCTGGCGGATGGCGAGCCGGGTGCGCAACGGCATGGTGCTCGCGCGCGGACGCGCCTCCGACCAGTTCCCGCGCTCGATCCTGGAGCGTCGTACCGTCGCCGGGATCATGGGCTACCCACCGGAGGAGTCCGACCGCCTCCTCGACGACTACCTCAAGGTCACCCGCCACGCCCGGGCCGTCGTGGACCGCGTCTTCTGGGAGTGAGACCGGCGACGGCTGAGACACCCTGTGGACGTGCCGAACAGCCACCAGCGCCTGTGAGAGGATGCTGCCGCCGGGCCGCGACCGACCCCCCCAGAGGTCGCGGTCCGGTCTCATGGCTGAGGATGACTGCCCATGACCTCGTTCGAGCTGGTGGTGCTGGCCTTCGCGTTGGCGATGGACGCGGTGGCGGTCTCCCTCGCCGAAGGGCTGCAGCTGCGTCGCCCGCGTTGGCGCGACGCGCTGTTGCTGGCCGGGATGTTCGGTCTCTTCCAGGCCCTGATGCCGGTGCTCGGCTGGGTGCTCGCGTTCTGGTTCGCCGACGCCGTCTCCGCGGTGACTCCCTGGATCGCCTTCACGATGCTGACCCTGATCGGCGCCAAGATGCTCTGGGAGTCCTTCGGTGCGGACGAGGAGGAGGACGTGCCGAGCGTGGTCACGATGCGTTCGGTGCTGCCGCTGGCGATCGCCACCTCCATCGACGCCGCCGCCGTCGGCGTGACGTTCGGCGTGCTCGAGGTCGACGTGGCGCCGGCCGTGCTGCTGATCGGTGTCGTGACCTTCGTGCTCTCCCTCGGTGCCGTGTTCCTCGGCAGCCGGGTGGGGGAGCGGTTGGGTCGCGGGGCCACCGTCGTGGGCGGGCTGATCCTGATCGGTATCGGCGTGCGGGTCCTGCTCGGCTGAGCCGGGACCGGCCCGCGTTCTCGGGACCATCGCAGCCAAGTCGGGAGGAGGTCCCGGGCTGAGACGTTCTCCTGCCAGGCTCATGGTCTGGTGGCCATAATGTGCGCGGGGGTGGGGATCCCGCAGACACGACGGAGGAGCGATGGACACCCGAGTGCAGGGGACGGCTCCTCACGACGTCGGTGTGCGCGGCTACGACCAGGTGCGCATGGTCGTCGACGCCGTGCCCGGAGCGATCCTGGTCACGGACGCCTCGGGCCGGATCGTGCTGGCCAACCCCGAGGCCGAGCGCTCCTTCGGCTACACGCACGACGAGCTCCTCTCACTGACGGTGGAGAACCTGCTCCCCGAGCGGTTCCGCCTCGGTCACGCCGACCTGCGGGCCGCCTTCGCCCTGGCGCCGTCGCGCCGGCAGATGGGAACCGGCCGTGAGCTCTACGCCCGCCGCAAGGACGGCAGCGAGCTGCCGGTGGAGATCGGGCTGAACCCGATCGTCATCGACGGCGAGCAGCACGTGATCGCCTCGGTCATCGACATCACCGAGCGGCTGCGGGCCCAACGCCTGGCCGAGGATGCGCGCGGTGACGGCATCCGCCGCTCGGTCCTCGACACCATCCCGGTCAGCACGCTGGTCACCGACGAGCGCGGCCGGATCCTCAACGCCAACCCGGCCGCGCAGGTCCTGCTCGGCTACGAGCGCGACGAGCTGGTGGGGATGTCGCTCAACGACATCGACGGCGTCGGCCGCGACATCTACGACGACGGGTCGCTGCTGGCCAGCGGCGCCGAGGTCGAGGACTACGAGTGGGTCTACCGGCACCGCTCCGGCGAGCTCGTCCCGGTGCAGCAGGCGATCGTCCGGTTGGATCCCGCCGCGACCGGCGGCGAGGCGTTCCTCGTGGTCTCCTACGACATCACCCACCGGATCGAGACCCGCGAGCACGTCGAGCACCTCGCCTCCCACGACGCGCTCACGAACCTGCCCAACCGTTCGCTGCTGCTGCGCCACCTCGAGACGCTCCTGACGGACCTGCCGGACGACGGCAGGGAGCTGGTGCTCATCCTCTTCGACCTCGACCACTTCAAGCGGATCAACGACTCGCTCGGGCATCACGTCGGCGACGAGCTGCTCGTCGCGGTGGCCGACCGGTTGCGTGCGTGGACCCGCCGCGACGACTTCGTCGCCCGCCTCGGCGGCGACGAGTTCGTCATGGTCTTCCGGAGCGTGCGGCTCGGCGAGGAGCTCGACGCGCGGCTGCGCGAGCTCATGGCCGACCTGCTCGCGCCCGTGGTGGTCGACGGCTACGAGCTCGCCGTGACCGGCAGCGTCGGTGGCGCACGGTGCCCCCGCGACGGCGTGGACGCCGGTGAGCTGCTCAAGCACGCCGACATCGCGATGTACCGCGCCAAGGCCTCGGGCCGCAACGAGCTGCAGTGGTTCGAGCCGCACATGATGGAGGAGAACCGCGACCGGCTGGCCCTCTCCGCCGCGTTGCGCCAGGCGCTGGACCGCCCCGACCTCGGCGAGCTCTCGGTGGCCTACCAGCCGCAGCTGGACCTGCGCACCGGAGAGATGGTCGGCGTCGAGGCGTTGGCGCGCTGGCGCAGCACCACGATGGGCCAGGTCCCGCCCGACACCTTCGTCGCCGTCGCAGAGGACGGCGGCATGATCTCCCGCCTCGGCGGCTGGGTGCTGCGCACGGCGTGCGCGGACCTGGCCCTCATGCAGGACCGGCTGGACCGCAAGCTGCGCCTGGCGGTCAACGTCTCACCTCGCCAGATGCGGGGGACGGCCTGGCTGGAGGAGATTGCGGAGGCGCTGGAGCACAGCGGCATCGCTCCCGAGCAGCTCGAGGTGGAGATCACGGAGGGCATGCTCATCGAGGACCACGTCGACACGGTGGCGATGCTGACCGCGCTGCGGCGCCTCGGCGTCACGATCGTGGTCGACGACTTCGGCCGCGGCTACAGCAGCCTCGCCTACCTGACCCGGTTCCCGATCGACAAGATCAAGATCGACCGGTCCTTCGTCCAGGCGATCACCGCCGTCGAGGAGTCAGCCGCGATCGTCGACGCGATCATCGTGATGGCCCACGCCCTGGGGATGAGCGTCGTCGCGGAGGGTGTGGAGACCGAGGTCCAGGAGCGCTACCTGCGCAAGCGGGGGTGCGACGAGGTGCAGGGCTACCGCTACAGCCCCGGCGTCCCGCTGCGCGCGGTCGTCGAGGTGGCCAAGCGGCTCGACCAGGCCTGAGCGACCCGGCCGCGGCCCCGGACCTGAGCCACCGGACCTGAGCCACCGGACCTGAGCCACCGGCCAGGAGCGCGGGGCCTCAGTAGCTCTTCGGCAGCCCGAGCATCTGGGTGCCGATGTGGGCGAGCACCAGCTCCTCGGCGACCGGGATGTTCTTGGCGATACGGGCGTCGCGGAAGATGCGTTCGATCGGGTACTCCTTGGAGTACGCCATGCCGCCGAAGGTCTGGAAGGCCTGGTTCGCCGCCTCCCAGCCGACCTGCGCGCCGGTGAGCTTCGCGACGTTGGCCTCGTTGCCGCACGGCCGGCCCTGGTCGAAGAGCCACGCGGCCTTGTAGGTCATCAGCCTTCCCAGCTCGGCCTTCGCCTTGAGCTGGGCCAGCGGGAACTGCAGCGCCTGGTTGGCGCCGATCGGACGGCCGAAGACCACCCGTTCCTTGGCGTAGTCCGCGGCGATGCGCAGCGCGGCGTCGGCGGTGCCGACACCGCCGGCGGCGGCCAGGACGCGCTCCGGGTTCAACACGTCCCACAGCACCGCGAAGCCGGCGTCGACCTCGCCGAGGACGTTGCCGGCGGGCACCCTGACGTCGTCGAGGAACACCTGGCTGGAGTGCAGGATGTTGCTGCCCATCTTCGGGATCGGCGTGTAGGAGAGGGTGCCCGCGGCGAGCGCCTCCTTCACGTCGATCAGGAACAGGGTGAACCCCGCCGTCCGGGGAAGGCCGCGCTCCTTGGTCTCGTCCGCGGCGATGGTGCGGGTGACCGCGACCATCCAGTCCGCGTTCTCCACGTTGGAGATCCAGACCTTCTGGCCCTTGACCAAGAAGTCGCCCGGTCGCTCCGGGTCCGGGCGCGCCGCGGTCTTGATCTCGATGGCGTTGCTGCCGGCGTCGGGCTCGGTCAGCGCGAGACAGAACTGCAGCCGGCCCTCGGCCAGGCCGGGCAGGATCCGCTGCTTCTGCTCCTCGGTGCCGTGCCGGGTCAGCGTCATCGCACCGAACCCGGGGGTGGTGACGTAGAAGAAGGTGCCCGCCACACCGCCGGAGGCGCACAGGGTCATGTTCGCCACGGCCAGCTCGAGCAGGCCCTGACCGCCGCCGCCGTACTCCTCGGGGATGCACAGGCCGAACCAGCCGCCGCTGCCGAGGTCGTCGAAGACCTCCTGCGGGAAGCGGTGCTCCTCCTCGCAGCGCGACCAGTAGGCATGGTCGTACTTGGCGGCGACGGCGCCGACACCCTCGGCGACGGCGAGGGCGGAGTCGGGAAGGTCGAAGTCCATGGAGGCTCCAGGTTGGTCGAGGATCGGCTCAGAGCAGCGGCCGGCCGAGCCGGCGGCGGATCCGCAGGTCGGTCAGCCACAGGTTGAACGGGAAGATGCGCAGGGCGCGCGGGCAGCGCCGCTCGACGGCGCCGAGGGCCCGCAGCAACCGCTCGAAGCGGGCCTGCTGGCGCGCGCTCCACGGCAGGTCGAGGGCCTCGCGGAACAGCGGGGGCAGGAACCCGGTGGTCACGAACACCACGAAGGGGGCCGCGAGGCGGAGAGGGCGCGGGAAGTTCTGCAGCGTGGTCAGCGTGATCAGGAAGGCGGCGACGTCGGGGTCGATGGCGACCTCGGCCAGCGACTGCTCCCAGTAGCGGGCGAAGGCGTCCCGGTCGGCGGGCCATGCCTCGGCAGGCATCTGCAGCGTCGTGCCGAAGCGGGCACAGTGCGCGTAGAGGGCGTCGGCCTCGGCCTCGGGGAGCGGCCCGTGCATCTTCTCGATGATGTCGACGGTGCCGTAGTACAGGCAGGCAGCCACCCAGGTCTGCAGCCGCGGGTCCATCGCGCGGTACTCCACCGGCTCGCCCTCGCGGGAGTAGACCTGCGCGTGCTGGCCGTTGACCGCCTTGCGGAACGCGGTGTGTTCGGCCTCGGTCCCCAGCATCGCCACCGCGAGGTAGGTGAACGTGGTCCGGGCGCGCTTGAACGGCCGCTTCATCGCGGAGCCGTCGTGCACCCGGCTGTTCATCACTCCGTGACCGACCCCGGGCCACGCCAGCTGCATGATGACGTTCGCCGGGCCGGCGAGGTTGGCGCCGAGGCCGGAGAGGTGAGGACGGATGTCGAAGCCGGCGGGCACCGGCACGTCGCGCCGCCCACGCACCGACGGCGAGGTCGGCGGCGGCGATGCCGGGAGGACCGCGGTGCTGCTCGGCTCCACCTGACTGGTCACGGGGATCTCCTCTCGGGCGGGCTCGGCGCCGGCGCCCACCCTACTATTGGCACAGCGCCAATAGTAGGGTCGTGGACATGGGACCTGCGGCCGCCGAGCACCCCGTACGTCGACGTCTCGACCCCGACGTACGCCGTGAGCAGCTGCTGGTGGCCGCGGAGAGGCTCTTCGCCGAGCGGCCCTACTCGGCGGTGTCCGCCACCGAGATCGCCCGCGCCGCGGGCGTCGCTCGCGGGCTGCTCAACCACTACTTCGGCGACAAGCGCGGCCTCTACCTGGAGGTGGTGCGCCGGGCCGCGCTGCTGCCCGAGATCGCCGACACCCCGCTGCCGAGCGGCCCGCTGGACACCCGGGTCGACGTGGCGGTGCACTGGTTCCTGGAGTCGATCACCCCGCAGCGCGCCAGCTACCTGACCGTGCGTGCCGCGGAGGGTGTCGGCGAGGACGCGGAGGTCCGCGCCATCCTCGACGAGGCGCACGACCTGGCGGCGCGGCGTGTGCTGGAGATGGTCGGCGGTGGCGTCGACGACCCTGCGCAGCGGGCGGCGGTGCGGGCCTACGGCGAGCTCGCCCGCGGTGCGCTGCGGGAGTTCTCGCGCGAGGGCGCGCTCAGCAGGGAGCAGGCTCACCTGCTGCTGCGCGAGGCGCTGCTGGCGATCGTGCAGCAGGTCCTGCCCCGCCTCTGAGCGGGCACACCGGGGTCGGGCACCGGGGTCGTGCACCCCTGCACCCCTGTGCCCTGTGCCCTGTGCTCAGAGATCGCTGAGCCAGTGCGCGGGGGTCATTCCGCGATCGCCGTGCTTGACCTCGTACATCGCCCGGTCCGCGTTGTGCAGCAACGAGCGGACGGTGCACTCGCCGTCGGAGATGGCAAGACCGACGCTCGCGGTGATCCGGTCGAACGGCGCGTCGGCCGCGTCGCCGTACGGCGCGGCGACCGCGTCGCGCACCCGATCGGCGAACACGCGCAGCGCCTCCTCGTCGGGCGCGTCGAGGTGGACCAGGACGAACTCGTCGCCCCCGATGCGGGCGACCGTGTCCCGCGGGCCCGCGACCCGACGCAGCCGTCGGGCGATCTCGACGAGCAACAGGTCCCCCTCCCCGTGACCCCAGCCGTCGTTGACCTTCTTGAAGCCGTTGAGGTCGATGAACACCACCCCGACCGCGGTGCCCTCGCGTCGGCACCGGTCCAGTGCGGTCTGCAGGCGCTCGGTGAGCAGGGCCCGGTTGGCCAGCCCGGTCAACGGGTCGTGCTGGGCCAGGTGGCGCAACCGGGTGATCAGCACGGTCCGGGAGTCGCGCATCAGCGCCAGGGTCAGCACGATCACGGTCAGGCTGCCGACCATCGCCTGCGCCAGGAGCGCCCGCGTGCGCGGCGGGAACCCCTCGAAGACGCCCTGGTCGTCGAGCCCGGCCGTCACGATCGCCACGCCGGCCACCAGCACGAAGACCGACCCGCTGGTCGTGGAGTACCGCAGGGCGACCCACATCGCGGGCAGCGGGGCCAGGAAGGCCAGCGGCAGGCCGTTGTTGAACCACAGCACCGCAGCGAACACGGCCGTGACGAGCACCGCGCTGGCCACGGCCTCCGCCAGTCGAGCAGGGGAGGGCAGCCGTGGCGGCCAGCTCGTCTCCCGCAGCCGCAGCCCGACCGCGACCACCGCCAGCGCGGTGACCGCGTTGCGCACCGCGTAGTGCAGCGCGCTCATGTGCAACCGGTCGTCACCGGCCCAGGCGAAGTACATGGCGGCCAGTGCGGAGGAGACCACGCTGGCGACACCCACCGCGAGCACGAGCCGGGCGAGGTCGACCGGCTCACGCAGGCACGCCTCCCGTGACTCACCCCCTCGGCGGGTGAGCAGCCACACCGACACGCCCGTGAAGGTCAGGCCGACCGGCGTGAACCAGATCGCCGACACGCCGTCGACCGCCCAGGAGGTCAGGGCGGTGACCAGGGTCAGCGCGGCCCAGTGCGCCGCACCGGCGCGCCCGCCGAGGCGCTGCGCGTGCAGACCCCACAGGACCGAGACCGCCGCGGCGGGCCAGATCAGCGAGATCTGGGTCGCGTCGTCGACCTTCGTGGCACGGCCGGAGAGCACGCACACCACATACACCGCCGCGTAGGCGAGCGCGCTCCACAGAGCCTTCCCCGGGCGTCCCACCACGCCACGCTCCCCATCCGTCGAAGTGCCTGCGGTCCCAACTACCGCGTCACCCCAACGACGCGACACGCCTCAAGTGACGCGGTGACCGGCGGTGACGCGTGCCGGGGATGGAGGTCGGCGACGCGGGGCCACGTACCATGCGCCGGTGAGCAGCACCACCGCCGAGGACACGCCCGTGACGGGTGAGATCGACCAGACCGACCGGCCGGGCCGGCCTGAGGGGATCGACCCCGCCGAGCTGGCGACCACCCTGAAGGTCCTCGCCGAGCTGCAGCACCTGCCCTCGGACCACGACGACGTACGCACGGTGAAGCGGGCGGCGTCGTACATGTACAAGGCGATCAAGAAGTCGCGCCGCGCGGAGATCCGCGAGCAGCGCCAGCGCCACGACCAGGACATCATCGAGCGCACCGCGACGGGCTCGGCGATGCGCATCGACGACGAGACCGCGGGGATCCCGCTGGTCTCCACCGCGCAGGGCGCGTTCGCCGGCGAGCTGATCACCGCCCGCGGCTGCTACATCTGCAAGACCGACTTCACCCTGGTGGACGCCTTCTACCACTGGCTGTGCCCCTCGTGCGCGGCGATGAGCCACGCCAAGCGCGACCAGCGCACGGACCTGCGCGGCAAGCGGGCGCTGCTCACCGGCGGCCGGGCCAAGATCGGCATGTACATCGCGCTGCGGCTGCTGCGCGACGGGGCGCACACCACGATCACGACCCGGTTCCCCAAGGACGCCGTACGCCGCTTCGCCGC
The DNA here is from genome assembly GCF_018388425.1 of Nocardioides faecalis. Classification (NCBI taxonomy): domain Bacteria; kingdom Bacillati; phylum Actinomycetota; class Actinomycetes; order Propionibacteriales; family Nocardioidaceae; genus Nocardioides; species Nocardioides faecalis. The sequence continues at coordinate 1,451,637 of NZ_CP074406.1, forward strand.
GCAGGAGGACTCCGCGGACTGGCTGCACCGGCTCAAGGTGGTCGGCATCGACCTGCGCGACCCCACCCAGGTGATCGCGCTGACCGACGACGTCGCCGCGGCCGGCCCCCTCGACATCATCATCAACAACGCCTGCCAGACCGTACGACGCCTGCCCGGCGCCTACTCCCACCTCATCGAGGGCGAGTCGGCGCCGCTGCTGGGCCTCCCGGACGGTCGCGAGCTGCCGGAGATGGTGACCTTCGACCGGATCTCCGAGGCGCACCCTGCGGCGATCGCGGGGGCGCTGTCGGCGGCCCCGGTGGCGCACCACGACGGCGAGTCGACGGACGTGGCGCTCGCGGCGCACGACGCCGCGTCGCTGGCCGCGCTGGCGCTCAAGGCGGGCGGCGCCTCGCTCGAGGCGCACCTGGCGGGCACCGCGATCGACGCCGGCGGCCTCATCCCCGACGTGCAGGAGAACAACTCCTGGACCCAGGTGCTCGACGAGGTCGACCCGCTGGAGCTGCTGGAGGTGCAGTTCTGCAACTCGATCGCACCGTTCCTGATCAACTCGCGGCTGCGCCCGGCCATGCGCGCGGCGGTGCAGGGCGGCGCCCGGCGCGCCTACGTCGTGAACGTCTCCGCGATGGAGGGGCAGTTCTCGCGGCGCTACAAGGGCCCGGGGCACCCGCACACCAACATGGCCAAGGCGGCGCTGAACATGATGACCCGCACCAGCGCGGGCGAGATGTTCGAGACCGACCGGATCCTGATGACCGCGGTCGACACCGGTTGGATCACCGACGAGCGGCCGCACCACGAGAAGCTGCGGATCGCCGCCGAGGGCTGGCACGCCCCGCTGGACCTGGTCGACGGCGCGGCCCGGGTCTACGACCCGATCGTGCGCGGCGAGGCCGGCGAGGACCTGTACGGCTGCTTCCTGAAGGACTACGCGCCCTCACCCTGGTGAGGCGCCCGGATGCCCGGACCGGTGCAGGAACCGGCCCGGGCGTCCGCTCAGGCGTCGACGGTCGTCGACAGGTGGCCGACCAGGTGGTCGGCCAGGTCCGCGGTGTCGGCCGCGGCGCCGTCGATGAAGGTGGAGCGGCGCCGGCGCAGCACCGGCAGGCCGACGACGTACAGGCCGGGCCAGTCGACGACCCCGCCCTCGTGGCGGATGCCGCCCTTGTGGTCCAGCACGGGCAGCTCGAGCCAGGAGAAGTCGGGCTTGATGCCGGTGGCCCACACCACCGAGCGGATGCCGGCCTTGTGCAGGTCGAGCATCAGCGGCGCCTTCGGCACCACGGTCGGCTCGGGGCGCTCGCCCTTCTCGCCGCCCGCGAACTCGTCGATGCTGTTGAGCAGCCGGTTGAGCTTCAGGTCGGCCAGCGAGATCACGTTGGGCAGCGAGCCGGAGAACTGCGCGACGCCGTCGCGGATGCCGCCGAGCTTGCCGACCAGGTTCACGCCGGCGGCCTGGAGCGCGTTGAGGTCGAGCGTGCGGTCACCGCCGACGAGCTGGAAGGAGGACAGGTTGCGGGCGCGGACGACGTCGTCGACCTCGTCCCAGCGGTCGTCCAGGATCCCGCTGGCGTCGAGCCAGTAGAGGATGTCCTTGCCGCGGTAGCGTCGCGGCACCCGCACGTGCTCGCCGGTGGACAGCGTGACCGGGCGGCCGGAGCGGTGGATCTCGTCGGCCAGCTGGATGCCGCTCGCGGCGGCGCCCACGACGAGCACCCCGCCCTCGGGCAGCTGGGCCGGCGACTTGTAGTCCAGGGAGGTGACCGAGGCGATGCCGGCCGGAACGGCCTCGGCGACCTTCGGCAGGGGAGCAGTGGTGATCCCCGCGGCCAGGACGACGGCGCGGGCGCGCCACGGACCCTGGTCGGTCTCCACCACGAACCCGTCGTCGGCAGGGCGGACCGCGGTGACGGTGGTGCTGGTCTGCACGGGCGCACCGGCGCTGTAGTCATCGAGCAGGGTGACGACCTCGCCGGCGGATAGGTAGCCGTCGGGGTCCCCGGTGTGGGTGTGGCCCGGGAGCCGGGTCATCCAGTTCGGGGTCAGCAGGCGCAGCGAGTCCCAGCGCTGGGTGCGCCAGGAGTGCGCCACCTGGCCGCGCTCGAGGACGACGTGGTCGATCGAGCGTTCGGCCAGGCGGCGACTCATCGCCAGGCCGCTGTGCCCGGCGCCGACCACGACGACGGTGGTCGATCGCGAGGACAGCGTCATGGTTTCCTTCAGGAGACGTTGACGGTCACGGCCGTCGGGTTGGTGAGGATGTCGAAGACGGCCGAGCGCTTCTGCGACTGCGCGACGAGGGCCTGGAGGTCCTCGGGGGAGGCGTCGGCGTCGATCTCGTAGTTGACGCGGACCTCGTTGAAGCCGTTGCGGACCTCCGGGTCGGCGCCGAGGATGCCGCGGATGTCGTGGTCGCCCTCGATGGTCGCCTTGACCGAGCGGAGCTGGATGCCGCGCTGCTGCGCGATCGAGGCGACGCCGGCGGTCAGGCAGCCGCCGAGGGCGACGAGCACGGTCTCCACCGGGGTGGCGCCGTTGTCCTCGGCCGCGAACTGCAGCGGGTGGTCGCCCTCGAACGTGAACTTGCGGGTGTGCGACTGCTCCGCACCCAGGCCGTAGAAGTTCTCGACCTCCGCGACGCTGTGCGTGCCGTTCTTCCAGGTGTTGGTGGCACGCCAGGTGAACTGGGCGAGGTCGGGGTTCTCGGTGATGGCGCCGCGGGCGCCGAGCAGCGCCTCGACGTTGACGCCGTTGCTGGCGGTGGAGGTTTCGCTCATGGTGGTGCTCCTGGAGTCAGAGGGAGTGTGCGTGAGGAGAGTAATACGAGTGATCCAGTAGAGATTTGCGGTCCCGGATGCTGGACGCCAGTGCCGCTCCCTGCGGGTGGCTCAGCGGAACTGCTTGCGCGCCGAGATCTGCCCGGTGTCGAAGCCGGCGATGTGCAGCCCGCCGTGGAAGCGGGCGTGCTCGATCTTGATGCAGCGGTCCATCACCACGGTCAGTCCACGGGCCCGGGCGTCGGCGGCCGCCTCCTCGTTGACGATGCCGAGCTGGATCCACAGCGCCGGAGCGCCGATCGCGACCGTCTCGTCGACGACCCCGGGGATGTCGTCGGCCTTGCGGAAGACGTCGACGACGTCGGGCACCTCGGGCAGGTCGGCCAGCGAGGCGTGCACGGGCTGGCCCAGCACCTCCTGGCCGGCGGCCACCGGGTTGACGAAGTGCAGCCGGTAGTCGGCGTCCTGCAGCAGGTACGTCGCCACGAAGTAGCTGGCCCGCGACGGCTTGGGGGAGAAGCCGACGATCGCGACCGACTTCGCCGCACGCAGGATCGCCAGCCGCTCGCGCGCGCTCGGCTCGTGGTCCAGCCGGGGCATGGTCACGCTGCTCGGGGCGGCCATCACTCCTCCTTCAGGGCGGCGGTGAGGGCCTGGTCGAGGTCGAAGAGGATGTCGTCGACGTCCTCGATGCCCACGCTGATCCGGACCAGGCCCGGCTCGACGCCGGCGGCGGCGAGCTTCTCCTCGCTGAGCTGGGAGTGCGTGGTGGAGGCCGGGTGGATCACCAGCGTCTTGGCGTCGCCGATGTTGGCCAGGTGGCTGGCCAGGTCGAGGGACTCGATGAAACGCTGGCCGACGGCGCGACCGCCCTTGATCACGAAGCTGAACACGCTGCCGGCGCCCGCCGGCAGGTACTTGCGGGCCCGGTCGTGGTGACGGTGGTCGGGCAGCCCGGCCCAGTTCACCTTCTCGATGCGCGGGTCGGCGTCCAGCCACTGCGCGACCGTGCGCGCGTTGGCGACGTGCTGGTCCATCCGCAGCGGCAGCGTCTCCACGCCCTGGGCCAGCTGCCAGGCCGACTGCGCCGGCAGCGCCGGGCCGATGTTGCGCAGCTGCTCGGAGCGCAGTCGGGTGAGGAAGGCGTACTCGCCGAAGTTCCCCCACCAGGTGAGGCCGTTGTAGTGCGGCATCGGCTCGGTGAACAGCGGGAACCGCGGCTGCGACCAGTCGAAGCGGCCCGACTCCACGACGACCCCGCCGAGCGTGGTGCCGTGCCCGCCGAGGAACTTGGTGGCGGAGTGGATGACGATGTCGGCGCCCCACTCGAAGGGCCGGTTGAGGTACGGCGTGGGGATGGTCGAGTCGATCACCAGCGGGATCCCGGCGGCGTGCGCCACCTCGGCCAGGCCCTCGATGTCGGCGATGTCGCCGGAGGGGTTGGCGATCGTCTCGGCGAAGATCAGCTTGGTGCGGTCGGTGATCGCGGCGGCGTACGCCGCGGGGTCGGTGTCGGTGACGAAGGTGGTCTCGACCCCGAACCGGCGCAGCGTCAGGTCGAGCTGGGTCAGCGAGCCGCCGTAGAGCTGGGCGGAGGCGACGATGTGGTCCCCGGCCCCGGCGAGCGCGGTGAAGGTGATGAACTCCGCGCTCAGTCCCGACGCGGTGGCGACCGCGCCGAGCCCGCCCTCCAGGCTGGCCACCCGCTCCTCGAACGCCGCCACGGTCGGGTTGGCGAGGCGGGAGTAGATGTTGCCGTACTTCTGCAGCATGAACCGGGCCGCGGCATCGGAGGTGTCGTCGAAGACGAACGACGCCGACTGGTAGATCGGCAGCGCCCGGGCGCCGCTGACGGCGTCCGGGATGTTGCCGGCATGGATCGCCCGGGTCCGGAACCCGTAGCTGTGGTCCGTCATCGAGAGCCTTCCTGCAATGCCGACAACCTCACTGCGAAACCATGACATACCCGCGGAACGCTCGGCGCCGACGTCTGCGTGGTGGTCGTCCGCGGCGGGGGAGATGACGGCGGGCGGGAGGGTGGAACAGGCGCGCTAGCGCCTGGCGGAGGCCGGGTCGCCGGTCAGCACGCGCAGGGCCAGCGCGGTGGTGGCCTCCATGTTCAGGTGCCCCACGACCCGCTCCACCCGGGAGATGTCGAGGGGCAGGAGCCCGGGCGTGCCCGGGATGTCCGGGGTCAGCCCCAGGTCGAGGTCGCGGCGCCCGGACATCAGCTGCAGGTTGAACTCGAAGCGCTCCCGGGCTCCCGGCGCACTCAGCCGGCGCAGCACGCCGGCGCTGATCCGCCGGGTGCCGTGCTCGGCGCTCCAGGAGTCCAGGGCGGCGGCCAGGGTGCGGCCCTCGTCGTGCTCGAGGTCGGCCCACACCGCCTGCATGGAGCCCATCGCCGAGAGCAGCACCGCCGCGGTCTTCTCGCCGATGCCGCTGACGCCGGGCAGGTTGTCACTGGCGTCGCCGCGCAGGGCGGCGTACTCCAGGTAGTGCTCGGCGGCGACGCCGTACATCAGCCGCAGGCGCTGGGGGTTGAGCAGTGGCGAGGCGTTGATGCCGCCGTCGATCAGGCGCAGCACCTGGGTGTGCTCGCTGATGTGGGCGAACGCGTCGCGGTCGGAGGTGATGAGCACGCACGCCCAGTCCTGCTCCTCGGCCCAGGCTGCGGCGGAGGCATTGACGTCGTCGGCCTCCAGGCCGGGCGGGGTCAGCGTGGCCAGGCCGAGGGCGTCGAGCAGGGCGCCGGCACGCTCGAGCTGGTCGACCAGGTCAGGGTCCTTGTCGGCGCGGTGCGCCTTGTAGGCCGGGTAGAGGTCGCGGCGCACCGAGGCCTGCCGGTCGTCGAGGCCGAAGATCACCGCGTCGGGGGCGAAGGTGTCGATCGACTCGATGATCTGGCGCAGCATGCCGTGCAGCGCCCAGGCGGGCCGGCCGCTGCGGTCGGTGAGCCGGGTGTGGGCGCGGGCGTGGTGGTTGCGGTGCAGCAGCGAGGGCGCGTCGACGGCGAGCAGCAGCCGGCGCGGCCGGTCCGAGCCCGGCTCGCGCCGTGCCGGGTGCTGGACGGTCGCCTCCACGCGCCCGAGGCTAGCCGGGCGCTGAGGGGTCACATGCTGCCGGTGTCCAGGTAGCGCTGGTGCCAGCTCAGTGCCTCGTTCAGCAGGTGCGGCGTGTGGCGTGCGGTGGGCCGGGCGTTCCAGGCGCGGTCGAAGTAGTCCTGCAGCGCGTCACGGAACCGCGGGTGCGCGCAGTGCTCGATGATCCGCGGCGCGCGGTCCTGCGGCGAGGAGCCGCGCAGGTCGGCCAGGCCGTGCTCGGTGACGATCACCTGAACGTCGTGCTCGGTGTGGTCGACGTGGCTGACCATCGGAACGATCGTGGAGATCGCGCCGTTCTTGGCGGTCGAGGGCGTGACGAAGAAGTTCAGGAAGGCGTTGCGGGTGAAGTCGCCGCTGCCGCCGATGCCGTTCATGATCGAGCTGCCCATGACGTGGGTGGAGTTCACGTTGCCGTAGATGTCGGCCTCGATCAGCCCGTTCATCGCGATCACGCCGAGGCGGCGCACCAGCTCGGGATGGTTGGAGATCTCCTCGCTGCGCAGCAGGATCCGGCCCTTGTAGGTGTCGATGTTCGCCATGAACCGGCGCACGCCCGCGTCGGAGAGCCCGAACGAGGTCGCGGAGGCGGCGGTCAGCGTGCCCGAGTCGATCAGGTCGAGCATGCCGTCCTGGATGACCTCGGTGAAGGCGACCAGGTCGTTGAACTCGCTCTCGTCGAGCCCGGCGAGCACGGCGTTCGCGACGTTGCCGACGCCGGACTGCAGCGGCAGCAGGCCCGGGGGCACCCGGCCGGCGGCGACCTCGTGACGCAGGAAGTCCACCACGTGCTCGGCGATGGCCGCCGAGGTCTCGTCCGGCGGCGTGAACGGCGAGTTGCGGTCGGGCAGGTTCGTCTCGACGACGGCGACCACCTTGGCGGGGTCGACGCGCAGGTAGGGCTCGCCGATGCGCTGCATCGGGTCGGTCAGCTCGATCGGGCGACGGTTCGGCGGCAGGGCGGTGCCGTAGTAGATGTCGTGGAAGCCCTCGAGCTCACGCGGCTGCCAGTGGTTGACCTCGAGGATCACCCGGTCCGCCTGGTCCAGCCAGGTCTTGTTGTTGCCCACCGAGCTGCTCGGCACCAGCAGGCCGCCCGGCAGCACCGCGGTGACCTCGACGACCGCGACGTCGAGGTTGCCGTAGAAGCCGAACCACATGTGCTGCGCCGAGTGGCTCAGGTGGGCGTCGATGTAGTCCACCTCGCCGGAGTTGATCAGCTTGCGCATGGTCGGGTCGGAGTTGTACGGCAGCCGGCTGGACACCCCGCGCGCCTCCGCCAGCACGCCGTCGGCGTCCGGAGCCGTCGAGGCGCCCGTCCACAGGCCGATGCGGAAGTCCTCCCCGCGAGCGTGCGCGGCCTGCATCCGGTCGTGCAGCGCTGCGGGCAGCGCCTTGGGGTAGCCGGCACCGGTGAAGCCGCTGATGCCGACGTTGTCGCCGTGCGCGATCAGGGTCGCCGCGTGCTCGGCCGAGGTGACCCTCGTGCTCAGGACGGGGCAGGTGATCCGGGACGCCATGTCTTCATTGTGCGCACGCTCACGCCGCGGGGGCGAACCGCGGTCGGCGACGAGGCCGCGCCGGTGTGATCGTGGTGACACTTCCTAAATCTGCCCTGAGGTGTCCGTGACGTGTCACCGGCGCTGTCCAGCACTCCCACGGCGGTATGATTCGAACATGCGTTCGGGGCGGAGGGTGGCCGAGGGGCAGGAGTGCCTGCCGTTCGAGCTGCCGGAGACCGTCGCCCGCCACGTCGGACAGGAGGGCGCCGCTCCGACGCCCTCCGCCGCCCCGAGGTCGTCCACCCCGTCGGCGGGGACGACCGGTCGCGGCGCACGCCCGGCGGGGTCGGGGGACACCCGGATCCGGTTGCGCAACGACGCGCTCGCCTCGAGGGGCTGGCCGGCCGGGACCGAGCTGCTCGTCAGTGCCGGACGACGTCCGCGCCGCGGCGAGGTCGCCCTGGTCCGCGAGGGCGGCCGGCTGAAGATCGGGGTGCTGGAGGTGCAGTTCGGGCGCAGCACCCTGCGCACCGACCACGGCGCGTCGCTGCTGGGCACCTCCGCCCGGTTCGTCGGGGTGGTGACCGTCGCCGGCGCGCCGCTCGAGGGCATGCCCCCGGTCCCGGTCTGAGCCGGGTACCGCAGCGCCCGGGCGCCGGGGCGCTGGGTGGCGGCGTCAGAGGGAGTCGCGCCCGTGGGGCGTCGTCCACACCGACGTGTCCGGGCCCTTGGGGATGATCCCGGTCGGGTTGATGTCCTCGTGGACCACGTAGTAGTGCGCCTTGATCTGTTCGAAGTCGATGGTCTCGCCGAACCCGGGCGTCTGGTACAGGTCGCGGGCATAGCCCCACAGCGCCGGCATCTCGGTGATCTTGTTGCGGTTGCACTTGAAGTGGCCGTGGTAGACGGCGTCGAAGCGGACCAGGGTGGTGAACAGCCGGACATCGGCCTCGGTGATCGACTCGCCCATCAGGTAGCGCCGGTGCGTCAGCCGCTCCTCCAGCCAGTCCATCGCCGTCCAGAGCCGGTCGTAGGCGTCGTCGTACGCCTTCTGTGAGCCCGCGAAGCCGCAGCGGTAGACGCCGTTGTTGACCTCGGTGAAGATCCGGCGCATCACCTCCTCCATCTCCTCGCGGCACTCCGCCGGCCACAGGTCGGGGGCGTCCGCGCGGTGGTGCTCGCGCCACTCGAAGAAGAAGTCGTGGGTGATCCACGGGAAGTCGTTGGTGACGACCGCCTTGGACTCGACGTCGACCATCGCCGGCACCGTGATGCCGCGCGGGTAGTCGGGGTAGCGGGCGAAGTACGCCTGCTGCAGCCGCTCGTAGCCCAGCACCGGGTCCACGCCGCCGGGATCGAGGTCGAAGGTCCACGACCGCACGTCGTGGGTGGGGCCGGCCAGGCCCATCGAGATGACGTCCTGGAGGCCGAGCAGGTTGCGCACGATGATGGCCCGGTTCGCCCACGGGCAGGCGGCCGCCGCGACCAACCGGTAGCGGCCCGGCTCGACCGGCCACGTCGGCACGTCCAGCTCCGCGCCCGCGAAGGTGTCGCGACTGCGGCCCGGCTCGGCGGTGATCCGGTCCGGGATGTAGTTCATGTCGCGGTCGAAGGCCTTGCCCGCTTCGGTGTACGTCGGCACCGGATCCTCCTCGAGATCGTCTCGTCGTCGAGCCTAGGTGCCCGCCGGTCGTGGGCCCGGGTGGGATCGGCCGGGCCGGCTCACACCCGTAGCGACAGGATCCGGTGGTCGGAGACCACGGGGGAGTCGAGCACCTGGAAGTCACGGACCGCGCCCGGCTCGGAGACCAGCAGGTAGTTCGCGTGCCGCACCGGCTTGGGGTAGTCGGCCGTGCGGGTGTCGGCGGTGCCGACCAGGTCCACCAGGCCGACCTCGCGCAGGACCGGGAACGTGCTGCTGTCCGGCAGCAGGTTGAGGTCGCCGGCCACCACGACCAGGTCCCCGTCCCGGCGGGTGTCCTCGACGAACGCGGCCAGCCGCTCGGCCTGGGCGCGCCGCGCCGGGGTGTCGCCCTTGCCGGCGGGGTCACGCAGGCCGTGCAGCTGCACGACGCACACCGTGCGCCCGGTCGCCGGGTCGCGCACCCGCAGCGCCAGCGCCGCGCGCGGCCGGTCGCCGGTCGGCCACTCCTCGTGCACCGTGTAGTCGCCGTGCACGAACCGCTCCGCGCTCTGCGCGACCGGGGTGCGAGGGCCGGCGAAGGTGGCGATGCCGAACTGCTCGAGGTGCACGGCGCCGGCCCCGTCGGTGACCGGGCCGGCGTCGTAGGCCAGGAACCGCCCGTCGTACGACGGCAGCAGCGCGGCCACGTCGTCGAACAGGTCCGCACGCTGGGGAAGCGAACGCTCGCCGTCGGTGAAGGAGGTCCAACTGGACATGCCGGAAGCCCGGGTGACCTCCTGCAGGCAGATCACGTCGGCGTCGCAGACGGTGAGCCAGGCGGCCAGGGCGTCGTACCGGGCGCCGCCCCAGGCGTTCACCGAGACGATGTGCATCGCGTCCCCTTCCGTCGAGCAGGGGCGCCATTGTGCCGAGCGGCGACCCGGCGCTGGGTGCCGGAAGGGCTGCCGCGATGAGACGGAGCCGCGACGATGGTCGGAACACGTGGCTGGTCCGTGTCCGCACCCGAGGAGATCCGTGATGAGACCGCTTCGCTACTCGATCAACCTGACCCTCGACGGCTGCTGCCACCACGAGGCAGGGCTGGCGCCGGACGAGGAGTCGATGCGCTACTGGACCGCCCAGCTGGCCCGCGCCGACGCGCTGCTCCTGGGGCGGGTGACCTACCAGATGATGGAGGCGGCCTGGCGCCGGCCGGCCACCGGCCGATGGCCGGCGTGGATGGGGGAGCGCGAGGTCGAGTTCGCCGAGGTCATCGGCGGCGCGCGCAAGCATGTCGTGTCGCGCACCCTGGCCGAGGCGGACTGGAACGCCGAGCTGGTGCACGACGACCTGGGAAGCGCGGTGCGTCGACTCAAGCAGGAGCCCGGAGCCGGCCTGTGGGTCGGCGGCGTGACGCTCCCCTCCGCGCTGGCGGACCTGGGGCTCATCGACGAGTACGAGTTCCTGGTGCACCCCGTGCTCGCCGGTCGCGGGCCGACGCTGCTCGCCGGACTGCGTGAGCGGATCCGGCTGGAGCTCCTCGATCGTCGGGAGCTCGGCTCCGGGGCGCTCGCGCTGCGCTACCGGCCCGTCGACGGCGCCGCCGAGCCCGCCTGACGAAGCGGGCCCCCGCGATGGGTGGATGACCTCGTCGTGCCCCGGGGCCGACGGTCCCGCCGGCTCAGTCGGTGGTGCGGCTGTCGTCGGCGTCGCGGCGGTGCCGGTAGAGGGTCGCCGGTCGCCCGCGCAGGTTCGCGGACAGGACCGGCCGGCCGTCGCGCAGCAGGGGCTCGAGCAGGGGCTTCATCCGCCGGTTGAAGTTGTCCTTGTGCAGCGGTGCGCCGACGACGGCCTCGTGCACCTTGCGCAGCTGGTGCAGGGTGAACGGCTCGGACAGGAAACCGTCCGGGTCGGGGTGCACGTCGACGTAGCGGAACCGGATCTCGTAGCGCTCGCGCAGGGCGCTGACCGCGGCCTCGACGATCTCGTCGTGGTCGAAGAGCAGCGGAGGGCCGTCGCCGAGCCGTCCGTGCGGCGTCACGGGGACGAGGGTGCCCCTCGCGCCGGCCAGGTCGGCCTCCCGCAGTGACACGGAGTGCGCCGCGGAGATCGCCCAGGTCCGGTCGTCGCGCTGCGGGTCGTCGAACAGGCGCAGCAGGTGCGGACGGGGCAGGTCGGCGGGGTCGATGCCGACCTTGCGCCGCAGCACGTCGTCGACCGTGCGGGCCACGGTCTGCCGCTCGCGGATGAACCCTCCCGGCAGTGCCCGTCCGGCCGGTTGTGCCCGGTCGAGCACCAGGACGCGCAGCTCGGGGGTTGTGTCGGAGGTCCCCACTACGGTCAGGACTGCGAGGTCGACGGTGAGGCCGGGGCGGGGATAGGTGTCCAGGTCCGACGAGATCGACATAGCGCACACATTAGCGCGTTTCCCGTGCTAATGTTTAGCGACGATGACATGCTAAAGGAGGCTGCGATGGCCTATGACAGCCACGGCGGAACGCCCGCCGAGGAGACCTGCGCCGCGGCGTGGACCGAGTTCGAGGAGCTCCTCGCGGTCCACCTCGCCACCATGACCGACGTCGACGACCACCTCATCGTGGAGCTGCCGGAGCCGCCCGGTGGGTCCGCCGGGGGCACGGCGCCGTACGCGCAGTTCGCCGGATGCGGCGACGGCGTGACCGTGCACGGCGAGATCAGCGGCGACCGCTACCTCGCCCCGCAGCACCGGCTCGGCCACGCCGCACAGGGGCTGGCCGACGCCGGCTTCACCCTGGACTTCGACGAGGCCGGCGAGCCGACGAACTGGGTGAGCGAGCAGCCGACCGAGCGGGTCGCGATGCTGGCCCAGCAGTGCGTCTTCGCGCTGCGCCAGGTCTTCGGCATCGCGCACCCGCACCTGCTGACCTACCAGGCCTGGGGCCCCTGCGCGGAGCAGGCCGAGGCCCTCGGCCTCTGGCCCTCCGACGAGGTGCCCGTCGAGGACGCCGCAGCCCACGACGAGCTGGCCCACGACGAGCTGGCCCCGGAGGCGGGCGAGCCGTTCCCGCCGCCGGGTGACCCGGACGGACGTCCACTGAAGACGGCGTACCGGCCCAAGACCCGGGCCAGGATGCTCGCCCTCGTCGAGCGCACCCTGAGCCGCCGCGCGCAGGCGAAGGTCGAGACGGACGACGACGGCGACTTCGTGCTGGCCCACCTGGGCCAGCCGGTCTTCGTCCGGGTCCTGCAGGACCAGCCCGGCGTGCTGATCTTCGCCCGGGTCGCGCACGACGTGCGCTCGCGGCGCGGCGCCGCGGTCGAGACCAGCATCCTCAACCGCGACCACCTGTGGGTGAAGTGGGACGTCCGCGACCGCGACGTGGTGCAGACCCTGGCGATCCCGGGGTTCCCCTACGCACCGGACCACCTGGCCCGGATGCTCGACCTCTACCTCGACGTCCTGACGACGACACGAGACGACCTGGTGCTCCGGGTCGCCGGGAGGACCGCCTGATGACCCGACTGACAGCTGCCCAGATGGACCGCGCCTGCGGCACCCTGCTCGCCTCCGCCGCCGGCGACGCCCTGGGCGCCGGCTACGAGTTCGGCTCCGCCCGGCTCGGCCCCGAGGGACCCGCCATGATCGGCGGCGGCCTCGGCGACTTCGCCCCCGGCGAGTGGACCGACGACACCACGATGGCCTGGTGCGTGGCCGACGTCGCCGCGACCGGTGCGGACCTGCGCACCGAGGCCGCGCTCGACGAGGTCGCCCGCCGGTTCCGGGAGTGGTACGAGACCGGACCCGCCGACATCGGCAACCAGACCGCCAGCGTGCTGCGTGCCGTCGGCCCGCTGCCCACCGCGGCCCGGATGACGGCAGCGTCCGCGGCGCTGCACGAGCGCACCGGGCACACCGCCGGCAACGGGTCCCTGATGCGGACCGCGCCCGTGGCCCTGGCGCACCTCGACGACCCCGACGCGGTCGCCGAGGCGGCGTGGCGGATCAGCGCCCTGACCCACCACGACCCGCTCGCCGGCCAGGCGTGCGTGTTGTGGTCGCTGGCCATCCGGCACGCGGTGCTGCACGCCGAGATCGACGTGCGCGTCGGGCTGGCGTACCTGGAGCCGGAGGCGGCGTCGTACTGGGCGGAGCGGATCGCCGAGGCCGAGGAGAGCGAGCCTGGCCGGTTCAACCCGAACGGCTACGTCGTCACGGCGTTCCAGGCGGCGTGGTCGGCGATCCACCACACGCGGGTGCCCGCCGGCTCCGACGGCTGCGACCACCTCGTGCAGGCGTTGCGCACCGCGATCGCGATCGGCAACGACACCGACACCGTGGCGGCCATCGCCGGCGGCCTGCTCGGTGCCCGCTGGGGCGCCTCCGCGGTGCCGGCGCAGTGGCGCCGCGTGCTGCACGGCTACCCGGGCCTGCGAGGCGAGCAGCTCGTGCACCTCGCCCACCTCGCGGCGAACCGCGGTCCCGGGCTCTACGACTGGCCGACGGTGGCGAGCATCGACTACGCGCACTACGGGATCCCGCGCACCCTCGTGCCGCACCCGTACGACGACGGGGTGTGGCTCGGCGACGCCGGTGTGCTGGCCGACCTGCCCGCCGACATCGACGCCGTCGTCAGCCTCTGCCTGGTCGGCACCGCGCAGGTGCCCGAGCACGTCGAGCACGTCACCTACCGGTTGATCGACGTCACCAACGCCGGTGACAACCCGAACCTCGACTTCGTGCTGCTCGACGCCGCACGCACCGTGCAGGCGCTGCGCGCCGAGGGCCGCACCGTGCTCGTGCACTGCGTCGCCGCCCAGAGCCGCACGCCCACGGTCGGCGCCGCGTACGCCGTGCTGCAGGGCGCGCCGGTCGGCGAGGCGCTGCGGCGGGTGTGCGACGCGCTGCCCGCCGCGTACCCGAACCACGCCTTCCGGGACGCCCTCGAGCGGCTCGGGCGGCACCCGGAGGTGCAGCTCAGACGTGACCGCTGAGCTGGGCGAGCCGGGCGGCCAGGGCGTCGACCATGGCGGAGGCCTTCTTCGCGGAGATCGCTGAGCTGCGGTCGCCGCCCTGGCTGGAGACGGGCAGCACGTCGACGGAGAGCTTCGCGCCGCCGGCCAGGGCGCGCAGCTCGTCGAGGCGGGCGGCGAAGGGGGAGCCGCTGCCCGGGGAGTAGTACCGCACGACCTCGTCCAGGTCGTCGGCGTACAGGTCGGCCTTGGTGACGGCGATGACGAGCCAGACCGGGCGTTCGCGCCGTACCGCCATGGAGGCGATCCGGTGCGCGGTGATCGTCCAGTCCTCCAGCTCGGCGGCGAGCAGCTCCTCGCGGGTGGCGGTGGCCGCGCCGGTGGTGCCGGCGGTACGACGCGGGGTGGCGTAGCCGTTCGCGACCACGTGGATGACACCGTCCACCGGCTCGTCGTGGAAGACCTCGTCGAGCGCGCCGAGCCGGGTCGCGGCGTTGTCGCCGGGCACCACCAGGAAGCGGAACCCCTTGAGCCGCGCCGAGCGCCGGGTACGACGCTCCATCACCGCCGAGCCGACGTCCGCGACGTCCTCGCCTCCGGTCCGGCGGGCGAGCCGGTTCGCGAGCTGCGTCTTGCCCACCCCCGTCATCCCGGTGACCGCCACGGTCGGGAACCGGCGCCGGAACAGCCGGCCCACCCGGTCCGGTGCGGACGCCAGGCCGGTGAGCAGCCCGGTGGCGACGGTCGCGCCGACCGCGGTGCGGCCCGAGGTGGGCAGGATCGTGCGGATCCGGTCGGTGGTTCGGGACACGGTGCCTCCTGCTGGCGGGCCGACGGGCAGCCCCGAGCCTACGGTCCGTCGGCGAACCACCGTACGGACGTCGAGCTGGACCGGCAGGCCCTCGGCTTCGCGGACGACTTCGATCCAACCGGATTCCTGGGACTAACGCAGCCAGTCGACGTCGTCGTAGTTCACCGCTGTGAGGAGACCGACGGCATCACGCCCGCCCCACCCTTCACACCCCCCGGCCTGCCCGCCGGGCGCGTCGTACCCCTCTGAAACACTGTCGCCTTGCCCGGGACGGGTGAGCACGACGGTCGGGCACGAGGATCTGGGGGAGTGATGAGCGAGATCGCCAGCGAGCTGGCGCGGGTGAAGGGTGCCTTCGCACAGCCGACCCTGACGCTGCTGCACCAGCGGCAGGCGCCGGTGGTGATCACGATCTTCCGCGCCGCGTTCGGCCGCAACAACAAGCCGATCCCCACCGCCCGGTTGCACTCGCAGGTCGAGGAGCACCTGGCCGGGATGCGCGCCGTGAGCGAGGAGGACGTGCCCACCGGCAGCGGCCGCGACCTGTGCCACCGGTGGATGCGCGGGCAGTGGCTGGTGCGCTCCCTCGACGAGCTCGGCAACGAGGTCTACTCGCTGACCTCCCACGCCCAGCAGGCGCTCGAGCTGGTCAAGAACCTCGCCCGCGACCGGGCCACCCTCAGCGAGCACCGGATCGCCACCATCTTGGGCACGGTGCGCAGGTTCAACGCCGAGGCCAACCCCGACCGCGGTGCCCGCGTCGCCCTGCTCGACGAGGAGATCTCCCGGCTCACCGCCGAGCGCGACCGTCTCGTCGAGGGCGCCGAGCTGCCGAGCGCCAGCGAGGACTACATGCTCGAGGGGTTCACCGAGCTGCTGTCCCTGGTCTCCGCGCTGCCCAGCGACTTCGCCCGCGTCGAGGAGCGCTTCGCCACGATCCGCGGCGAGATCCTGGCCGCGTTCCGGGCCGAGGACCGGCCCGCCGGTGAGGTGATCGACGACTACCTCGCCCGCGCCGACGCGCTGATGACCGCCACTCCGGAGGGGCGCGCCTTCGAGGGCGCCTTCGCGCTGCTGCGCGACGAGGAGCTCGTCGGCCGGCTGCGTGAGGACCTCGGCGCGCTCCTGGACCACCCGCTGTCGGCGGCCATCCTCGCCGACGCCGACCGCGCCGAGCTGCGCGGCACGGTGCGCCTCGTGCGCGACGGGCTGGACCGGGTGCTCGCCCAGCGCTCGCGGGTGACCGCGACGCTGAAGGAGTACATCGTCTCCCATGACGCCGCCCGCGACCGGGAGCTCGAGCGCACCCTGCGGCAGGTCGAGTCCGAGCTGATGACCTGGATGGCCACGACCGGCCCCCGCGCCACCCACGACGTGCCGCTGCTGCCGCTGCGGGCGTCCGTGGACCACCTGCGCGAGCGGTTCTACGACCCCGCCGACGACGTGCTGCCCGACCCGATCGGCGTCGCGGACCCCGACGAGGCGCCCCGGCTCAGCCTGGGCGAGCTGAAGGCGCAGGGCGGGCCGCAGCTCGGCCCGCTGCGCCAGCGCCTCGAGGACGCCCTGCGCGACATCGTGCCCGCGGACACCCTCGGCGAGCTGTTCGACGGCCTCGAGCCGGCGCTGCGTCGACCGGTCGAGATCTTCGGCCTGTTGCACCTGGCCGCCGACCGCGACTGGACCACCGAGGACGTGCTGGAGACCTTCGCGGCCCTGCGCCCCGACGGCAGCACCCGGACCTTCGCCGTACCGCGCACCCCGCTTCCCGACCCTGACCTCGAGCACCAGGAGAGCCCCGCATGAGCGTCGACGTCGACGGCCCGACCAGCGAGCTGCCGGACACGGAGAGGCCCGACCCCACGGACGCCGAGCAGGCGGTGCAGGACCTCGAGGACCTCGACCACCTCGACGAGCGTTCGGTCTCGCTGTTCGAGGGCGACGAGGGTGGGCTCGAGTACGCCCAGCGCCACGCCCTGGTGGCCCTGCTCAAGCAGCGGTTCATCAGCGCCCGCACCCATCCGCGCGACTGGCGGGTGCTGGTGGAGAACGAGCGCGTGCTGCGCTCGCGGCTCAACGACCTCTTCCTCGAGCTCGCCATCGACCGCGGCCGCGAGGTCGCCTGGAAGCGGCAGGCCTCCTCCGAGACCGGGGGCCGGTTCCCGACCCTGCTGCACGACACCGCCTGGTCGCGCGAGGAGACGCTGGTGCTGGTGCACCTGCGCGACCGTCTCCGTGCCGGCCTGGCCGGCGGCGACGCGCGGGTCTTCATCGACCGCGAGGACCTGGTGAAGTACGTCGCCAGCTTCCGACCCCTGCACGCCACCGACGAGTCCGGTGACGAGAAGCGCGCCCGCAACGCGGTGCTGTCCATCGTGAAGTCCGGCCTGCTCATCGGCTCGCCGACCGACGAGCGCTTCGAGATCAGCGAGGCCGTCGAGCCGCTGCTGCCGCTCGAGCTGCTGCGCGAGCTGCTGGAGGCGCTGCAGCGGGCCAACGGCAACGAGGCGCCGCCGGCGGCGCCCGACGACGAGCTGTTCCACGACGAGGACCAGGCGGAGGACGCGCAGTGAGCATCGACGGCATGGATCTCGACAAGCTCGACCGCCCCGAGGAGGTCGACGCCCAGGACGGGCTCGACCCGCAGGGAAGCGACGCGGCCGAGGAGGAGGCGAGCGACGGTCTGTTCGACCGTGAGCTCGTCGACACCCCCACCGACGACACCATGCAGTGGCGCGCCTCGCTGCTGCAGCTGGTGAACTGGGGTGGCTTCGGCGGCCTGACCACGGTGCCGCTGCGCGGCGGCGCGACCATGATCTCCGGCGCCTCGGGCGTGGGGAAGTCGACCATCCTCGACGCCTACACGGCGCTGATGATGCCCTCGGACACGAAGTTCAACGGCGCCTCCAACGACGCGGTCGCCGGCCGTGCCCGCAGCGCCGGGCAGCGCAACCTGCTGTCCTACCTGCGCGGCGCCGTCGACGTCGTCGACGACCCGGCCACCGGCCGGCCGGTGGAGAAGCTGCTGCGCGGCAAGGGCGCCGACACCTGGGGCGCGGTCGCGATGACCTTCGTCAACGACCAGGGCGGTCGGTTCACGGTGCTGCGCACGTACTACGTGCCGCGTCGTGCCGTCCGCTCCACCGACGTGCAGATGCAGCTGGTCACCCACGACGGCGCGCTGTCGTTGGAGACCCTCGAGGTCGCCGTACCGGACCGCTTCCACGCCCACACGCTCAAGAAGCTCTATCCCGGCATCCGCGTGCACCGCACCTACGCCGAGTTCTCGGCCGTCCTGCACGCCCGGCTCGGGATCGGCGCCAACGGCGACGGCGCCAAGGCGCTGCGTCTGCTGGCCCGGATCCAGGCCGGCAACCAGGTGCGCAGCGTGGATGAGCTGTACAAGGAGATGGTGCTGGAGCGCCCGGCGACGTACGCCGCCGCGGACCGGGCCATCGAGCACTTCGACGACCTCGACGCCTCCTACGCCGCGATGCGCACCGAGGAGCAGAAGCTCGAGCTGCTCGAGCCGATCACCGAGCTGCATGAGCGCAAGGTGGAGGCCACCCGCCGGCTCGGCGAGCTGGACTCCTACGGCGTCACGCTGTCGGGGGACACGCCGCTGCGGCTGTGGCTGCTGCGCACCCACCTGCGCCTGCTGGAGGAGGCGACCGCCACCAACCGCGACGCACGCAACGCCACCGCCGAGGGTCTGATCAGCGCCCGCGCCAGCGAGGCCGCCCTCGCTCGCGACCTGGAGGCCGCCAAGGACGCCCACCGTGCCGCCGGGGGAGCCGACCTGCAGGCACTCGCCGGTCAGGTCGAGCACGAGCGGGTGGTGCGCGAGGAGCGCGGCAACCGGCTCGCCGAGCTCGAGGAGCGGATCTACCCGTTGGTGGGGCTCACCGACGCCGACGCCCCGGACCTGGAGTCCGCCCTCGACAGCGTCGCGGCGTTCGGCGAGCTGCAGGTGCTGGCCCGCAAGCGGCTCGCCGAGGGCGAGGCCGAGCAGGCCCGGCTGCGCGGCGAGCGTGACGTGGTCCGCGACGGCCTGGTGCCGCTGAAGAACGAGCAGTCGATGCTGCGCCGTGAGCGGGCGTCGCTGGAGAGCCGCGCCGGCCGGGTGCCCGCCTACCTGAACGACCTGCGTGCCGCCGTGGCGCAGGCCAGCGGCCTGGCGCCCGAGGAGCTGCCGTTCGTCGCCGAGCTGATCGACGTCGCGCCCGAGGAGGCGCGTTGGCGCACCGCCATCGAGACCGTGCTCGGTGGCACCGCCCGGCTGATGCTGGTGCCGCTGGACAAGCTCTCGTCGTTCTCCGCGGCCATCGACGGGCTGCGGCTGCCCGGGCGCCTCACCTTCCAGGGCGTCGAGCTCGACCTGCCCGAGAGCGGTCCGGGCGACCCCGAGCGGATCGCCGGCAAGCTGCTGTTCAAGGACTCGCCGTTCTCCGGCTGGGTGCAGCAGCACGTCGAGGACCCCTCGCGCAACGCGCTCTGTGTGGAGGACGCCGCCGGGCTGGACGGCCCCGGCTTCCGGGTCACGATCGCCGGCCAGACCCGCAACGGGCGTCGCGGTGCGCACGGACGCAACGACACCCGCAGCATCATCGGCTTCTCCAACGAGGACGCGATCGCCGAGATCGACGCCCAGCTCGCCGGCCTCGAGCAGCAGCTCACCGAGCTCGACGCCCGGCTGGCCGAGCTGGACCGACGCTCGCGGGTGCTCGAGCAGCAGCGCAAGGCGTACGACGCCATCGCGATGGTCCGCTTCGACGACGTCGACGTCACCGGAGCCGACCGCCGGATCGCCGAGCTGGAGCAGCGGCGGGCCGACATCCTCACCGCCGACAACCAGCTGCAGGTGCTGCAGGAGCAGATCGACGACCTCACCGAGCGGCTCGACGCCGCCCGCAAGGAGCGCTTCTCCCTCGAGCAGCGCCAGCGCAGCGTGCACTCCGAGCACAGCGAGCTGGTCGAGTCCGAGGACCTGGTCAAGGACCGGCTGGAGGCGATGGAGGCCGCCGGCACCGTCGAGCTGACCGAGGAGCAGGAGGCCGCGCTGGCCGCGGACTTCGCCGCCGCGGCAGCCCCGGCGGACCCCGAGGACCTGGACCGGTTCGCCGACAACGCGCACCGCCTCGGCGAGCGGCTGCGCAGCGCCGTGGCGGAGGCGGAGGGGGAGATCAAGCGCTGTGACGACGACCTGTCCCTGATCTTCAAGCACTACAAGTTCCAGTGGGACTCGCCGAACCTCGGCGCCAGCGCCGACTCCTACCCCGACTACGCCCGCATCCTCGAGGAGATCCGCGGCAAGGGCCTGGCCGAGCGGCGCGGGGAGTGGCGTCGGCGCCTGACCGAGTGGAGCGGACAGGACCTGGTGCCGCTGGTGGGCGCGATGGCCGCCTCCATCGAGGAGATCGAGGACCGGCTCGAGCCGATCAACGCGATCCTGCGCCGCCTCGAGTTCGGCGCCACCGGCGACCGGCTGCGGATCCGGCTGCGCCGGCTGCAGCCCGCGCACGTGCAGGTCTTCCTCAAGGACCTGCGTGCGTTGTCGTCCGGCTCCACCGCGGAGCTGGCCGAGGCCGACCTGGAGAAGCGGTTCATCGAGCTGAGCCGGTTCATGAACCAGCTGCGCCGCCCCGCTCAGGCGGGCGACGGCACCACCACCGACCGCGACCGGCTCCTCGACGTGCGCCGGCACGTGGAGATCAGCGCCGAGCGCTACGACTTCGGCACCGGCGAGCTGCGGGCGACGTACCGCACGCTGGGGGAGAAGAGCGGTGGGGAGAGCCAGGAGCTGGTGGCGTTCATCGTGGGCTCCGCACTGCGCTTCCGGCTCGGCGACGAGATGCGCTCGCGGCCCCGGTTCGCGCCGGTCTTCCTCGACGAGGGGTTCGTCAAGGCCGACTCCGAGTTCGCCGGCCGGGCCGTGCAGGCGTGGAAGGGTCTGGGCTTCCAGCTGATCATCGGCGTCCCGCTGGACAAGGTGACCGGTCTGGAGCCGCACATGGACGACCTGCTGGCGATCACGAAGAACAGCCGGACCCACCAGTCCTGGATCACCCCGATCACCGACGTCACCCTCGAGGCCTGAGGACAAGGACAAGACGATGCGGTTGCTGCGCCGCGCCCGGCTCCACCTGCAGGCCGACCTGCCCGGTGACGTGGCAGGCCTGCGGGCGGCGCTGGCCGCGGCGCCGCCGGTCCTGCAGGCCGAGCTGGTGCCGGGCGAGGTCCCGGGGCGGGAGCGGCTGAAGGTGTCCTCCGGCTACGCGACGCCGTACGGCGGTGCCCGCGCCGTCGGCGACCTGGACGTGACGCCGCGACCCCGGGGCGGGCTGCGGATCGAGGGCGAGCTGCGCTCCGGTCGGCTCAACCACGTGGTGCTCGTGGCACCGTTGGCCATGGTGGCCGCGCTCCTGCTCGGCTTCGGGCTGCTCTGCCTCCTCGTCGAGCCGGACGCTCTCGGTCTCGTGCTCCTCGGCGCGTTCTTCGGTGCGGGCGGGTGGCTGGTCCGCAGGACCGAGGAGAGCTGGTTGCGCACGGTCGCCGGCGAGCTGACCGACCCGGACGGCTCGCTCGGCGCGCAGCTGCGCCGGGTGGCCGGCGGCGAGAGCGCCGCAGCGGACACCGCCTAGGCCCAGCGCCCGGCCCGCACCAGTCCCTCAGTCCCTCAGTGCTCCAGCGCCGCGGCGATCAGGTCGTGCACGTCCGCGCCGAACGCCACCAGCCGCACGTCGCTCACCTCGCTCGGGGTGGCTCGCAACGTCTCCACCGCGGCGGCCACGGCGTCGTCGGTGGGCCAGCCGAAGATGCCCGCGCTGATCAGCGGGAAGGCGATGCTGCGCGCCCCGAGCTCGCCGGCCACCTCCAGGCACCGCCGGTAGCAGGAGGTGAGCAGCGAACGGTCCCGCTGGCCGGCGCGGTAGTTCGGGCCCACGGTGTGGATCACCCACCGCGCCGGCAGCCGGCCGGCGGTGGTCCAGCCGGCATCGCCGGTGGCCAGGCCATCGGGGAAGCGGGCGATGCAGTCGGCCAGCACCGCCGGCCCGCCCGCGGCGTGGATGGCGCCGTCGACGCCGCCGCCACCCCGCATCCGGGTGTCGGCGGCGTTGACGATCGCGTCCACGACCTGGGTGGTGATGTCACCTCGTACGAGGGTCGGCTCCGGCATGTCTCGATTGTGGCGCGTCCCCCACCCATCTGCCCGGCCGCGCGCGCCGCCGTGGGACGCCGGCGGTCGGCGTGGCAGGGTCGCCGCATGGGACTGAACTGTGCGGTGGCCGTGCTGACCGGAGTCGACGTGGCGGACCTGGCCCGGCTGGGCGTGCACCCCACGGGTCGTGTCGTCACCGGCGACGTGGCGCTGGGTGAGGAGCAGCCGTGTGCGGTGCTCCGCGACGGCCGGCTGGTGCTGGTCTGCGCCGACCCGCGACTGCTGGACGTCGCGGACGAGGCGGCCGCGACGACCGGTGCTCCGCTGGCGGGGGTGGCGCTGGGCAGCACCGCCGACGTGTACGTGCTGCGCTTCCGTGACGGCGCCCGGGCACGGGAACGGGTGCTGTACGGCGCGGAGACGGTCTCCGAGGGCGGCGAGGCCTGGGTCGAGGAGGAGGCGCTCGGGAGCGAGGCGTTCGCCGAGGACGGCGTGCTGGCGGTGTTGGAGCGCGCGACCGGCCTCCGGCTGGACGACGACTGGATGCACCTGGAGCTGCAGGAGCTGGCGTGGACGCTGCCGGGTGACGAGGACGCCCCCGCGACGGACCCCGTCGAGCCGGCGCACGCAAGCGGCATCGACGCGCTGATGGGCGCGCCGAGCGCGGTGACGCATCCCGGCGGCCACCTCGTCGACCACGACGACCTGGACGACCGCGACGATCAGGACGACCACGGTGCCCCGGCCGGCGCGCGGCAGGCCGACGATCCCGCAGCGCGGTACGTCGACCTGGCGCCGGTCGCGGCGTCGTCCCGGGTCACCGCCGCCGCGGTGGGGGTGGGACTGGCGATCGAGGCGCTGCTGGCGCTGCTCGCGCTCACCACGGACCTCACGTTCGGCACCCTGCTGCCGCACGTGCTGTTCGTCGCGGTCGCCTGCTTCGTCCTGGCCGCAGGCCGGCTCAACCTGATCGCGCTGGTCGTGCTCACGTTGGAGGCGGTCGTCGTGCTGGTCACGGTGCTCGGGGCGGCGAACCGCGACGAGGCGCCGGTGGCGCTGCTGCTCGGCGTCGGTGCCTACCTGGTCGCCCTGATCGGGGTGCTGGGCTGGCACGCCCGCCGGGTGTTCCACGCACAGCACGCCATGCACCTCGCCGCGCAGTAGCGCCGGCGCGGGACAGCCCTCAGGAGTCGAACCCCATGCCGAGGCGGTCCAGGGTGCGCAGCCACAGGTTGCGCCGCCCGGTCGCGTCGGCGCGTGCTGCTGCCCAGCGGGTCAGCTGGATGCCGGTCCAGGCCAGCGGCTCGGGCGGGAACGGCCACGGCCGCTCGGTCACCATCCGCAGCCGGGTGCGTTCGGTCGGGGTGCCGTCGAGCAGGTCCAGCACCACGTCCGCGGCGAAGCGGGAGGCGCCGACCCCGAGCCCGGTGAACCCGGCGGCGTATCCGACCCGGCCGGTGGTGCCGAAGAAGGCGCAGAACCGCGAGCAGGTGTCGATCACCCCGCCCCAGCGGTGGCTGAACCCGACGTCGGCGAGCTGCGGGAAGGTCGCGTAGAAGTGCTCGGCGAGCAGCCGGTGCGTCGCCGGGCGCTGCTCGTGGGCGGGGTCGATGCCGCGGCGGAAGTGGTAGACGGCGTCGTAGCCGCCCCACAGGATCCGGTCGTCGTCGGTGAGCCGGTAGTAGTGGAAGAGGTTGCCGGCGTCGGCGATGCCGAAGCGCTGCGACCAGCCGATCGAGTCGAGCTGCGCGGCGGTGAGCGGCTCGGTGGCCAGCACGTGGTCGTAGACCGGCACCACCCGCCGGGCGACCGCGGGCAGCAGCGCGGTGAACGCGTTCGTGGCGAGCACGACCTGCCGCGCGGCCAGCACGCCGTACGACGTCGCGACCTCGACCAGGTCGCCGCTGCGGCGCATCCCGGTGACACCGGTGTGCTCGGCGATCCGCACACCGAGGGACTCCGCGGCCTGTGCCAGGCCCCACGCCAGCCGGGCCGGGTCGAGCATCGCGCAGCCGTCGGCGTCGAGCCGGCCGGCCAGGTAGCCGGGGGAGTAGACCAGCCCGCGGACGGCGGCGGCGTCGAGGAAGCCGGGCGCGGCGGGGTCCAGCGCGGCCACCTCGTGCGGGCGGGTGGCGACCGTCAGCTGGCCGCTGCGCCGGAACCCGCACTCGATGCCGTAGCGGGCCACCGTCGCCTCGATCGCGTCCAGGTTCTCCAGCCCGAGGCGGTGCAGGACGTCGTGCTCCTCGGGCCAACGGGTCCGGCCGTTCTCCTCGCCGTGGGTCAGGCTGGCCTCGCAGAAGCCGCCGTTGCGCCCGGTCGCGTGCTCGGCGATCCGGTCCCGCTCCAGCAGCAGCACGCTGCGGCCCGGCTCGCGCTCCACGGCCCGCAGCGCCGCCCACAGCCCGGTGAAGCCGCCGCCGACGACCACCAGGTCCACCGGTTCGGTGCGCGGCTGCGTGGCGGGCAGATCGGCCAGCGAGGGCCGCGGCGCGGGCCGGTCGGGCGTGTCCAGCCACAGCACGGCCGGGGCGGCGGCGTCGGCGAGCGCATGCGCGGCCTGCGGGCTCATGACAGCGGGGGAGCGTCGGCCGGGGCGATCCGCCCGGCGCCGTGCACCGGCGTGCTCACCAGGACCGCCGGCTCCCGGTCCTCGATGCCCCACGGGGAGCCGTAGGCGGTGAGCAGGTCGAGGAACGGCACCGCGTCGAAGGCCTCCGGGCCGAGCACGCCGCTGCCCTGCCACACGCCGGTGGCGAGCAGCTCCAGGGCGACGACCGGGTTGATCGCGGTCTGCCAGACCACGCACTGGTGCCCGTACTCGGCCATGGACCACTCGTTGTCGACGACGTGGTAGAGGTACGTCGAGCGCGGCCGGCCGTCCTTGCCGGTGCCGGTGACCCACAGCCCGGCGCACGTCTTCCCCCGCATCCGGGGGCCGATGCCGGCGGGGTCGGGCAGCACGGCGGCGACGACGTCGCGGGGGCTGACCTCGACGCCCTTGACCCGGACCTTCTCGGTCGAGTCGAGGCCGAGGGTGTGCAGCACCTTGAGGATGGTGATGAGCTCCTCGCCCAGCCCGTACTTGAACGTGGCTCGGCGGCAGTCGATCCAGCGCGGCATCAGGAGCACCTCCTCGTGCTCGACGTTGACGCACTCGACCGGCCCGATGCCCTCGGGGAAGTCGAAGAGCTCCGGCTCGCTGAACGGCGCGGTGGTGTGCCACGTGCCCGCCCCGGATCCGTCACCGGTCCAGATCACCGGCGGGTTCAGGCACTCCTCGATGGTGGTCCACATCGAGAAAGACGGTGCGAAGACCTCGTTGCCGTGCTCGTCGGTGACCACCAGGTCGGCGCCGTCGCGGGTGCCGAGCTCGTCGATCTCGGAGAACAGGTGGTCGGCGGCGTAGCGGGCGAACACGTCGGAGAGCCCCGGCTCGACGCCCATGCCGACCAGGGCGAGCCGGCCGGCCGTCTCCCACTGCCCGGCCTTGGCGAACTGCTCGTCGCCCAGCTTCACCCCGCAGCGCTCGTACGGCGCCTCCGGGTGCGGCCGGGACAGCGACATCGCCATGTCGACGTAGTCCGCGCCGGCGGCCAGCGCGGCGTCGAAGACGGGCATGTCGAAGACCGGGTCGACGGCGTTCATCACGTGGGTGATGCGGTGCTCGCGGCACAGGGCGAGCACGGCGTCGGTGCTCGAGGCGTCGACCTGTGCGGCGACGTACCGCTCGTCGATGCCGGCGGCCCGCTCGGCCCGGGCGAGGTCGTGGTCGGCGACCACGAGCGTCTCGAAGAAGTCCCGGCGTGCGGCGATCGCGGCGAACGCGCCGCCCACGCCGCCGGCGCCGACGAGCAGGATCCGCATCGCGGTCATGGCCGCCTCACTCCCCGATGTAGGACATGACGTGCTTGATGCGGGTGTAGTCCTCCAGGCCGTACATCGACAGGTCCTTGCCGTAGCCGGAGTGCCCGAAACCGCCGTGCGGCATCTCCGAGACGAACGGGATGTGGGTGTTGATCCACACCACCCCGAAGTCCAGACGCTTCGACATCCGCATCGCACGGGCATGGTCCTTGGTCCACACGCTGGCGGAGAGCCCGTAGCGCACGTCGTTGGCGCAGCGCAGCGCCTCGGCCTCCTCGGCGAAGCGCTGCACGGTGATCACCGGCCCGAAGATCTCGTCCTGCGACGCCTCGTCCGGCTGACGCAGCCCGGAGACCACGGTGGGGGCGTAGAAGTAGCCGCCCTCGCCGCCGGCGACCTCGGCGGTCGACCCGCCGGCGTGGATGGTGGCGTGGTCGGGGAGCCGGTCGACCATCCCGGCCACCCGCGCCAGCTGGTCGGGGTTGTTGAGGGCGCCGTAGAGCACACCGGCGTCCTCAGGCAGGCCCGTCCGGGTGGCCTTGGCCTGCTCGGCCAGCGCGGCCACGAAGTCGTCGTGGATGCCGTCGGCGACCAGCACCCGGGTCGCGGCGGTGCAGTCCTGGCCGGCGTTGAAGTACCCGCCGGTGGCGATCGCCTCGGCGGCGGAGGCGACGTCGGCGTCGTCGAAGACGACCACGGGCGCCTTGCCGCCGAGCTCGAGGTGCACCCGCTTGACGTCGGCGGCCGCCGCGGTGGCGACCTCGGTGCCCGCCCGCACCGAGCCGGTGATCGCCACCAGCCGGGGCGTGGGGTGCTGCACCAGCGCGCGTCCGGTGTCGCGGTTGCCGCACACGACATTGAGGACGCCGGGGGGCAGGTGCTCGTTGGCGAGCTCGGCCAGCAGCACGGTGCTGGCCGGGGTGGTGTCGCTGGGCTTGAGCACCACGGTGTTCCCGGCGGCCAGCGCGGGCGCGATCTTCCAGATCGCCATCATCAGGGGGTAGTTCCACGGCGTCACCTGCGCCACCACCCCGATCGGCTCGCGCCGGATCCAGGAGGTGTGGTCCGCGAGGTACTCGGCGCTGCCGCGCCCCTCCAGCACCCGCGCCGCGCCGGCGAAGAACCGCAGCTGGTCCACGCACGGCGGCAGCTCCTCCTCGGCGGTCACCGCGAGCGGCTTTCCGGTGTTCTCGCACTCGACGCGGACCAGCTCGTCGCTGCGGTCCTCCAGTGCCTGCGCGATCCGCAGCAGCGCCTCCTGCCGCTCCTTGGGTGTGGTCTCGCCCCAGGATGCGAAGGCCCGGTCCGCGGCGCGCATGGCGCGGTCGACGTCCTCGGCGCCGCTGGCGGGCGCGGTGGTGTAAGCCTTGCCGGTCGCGGGGTTCACGACGTCGTACGTGGCTCCGTCGGCGGCGTCGACGAGCTCGCCGTCGATGAGGTTGCGCAGCGTGGTCATGCTCCGGGAGCCTAGCCAGCATTCCGAGCCCCGGACAGCGCCGGAGCAACGAAATCCGTTGCAATCTCGTGAACAGACAACTGAATCACTCGTCTGGACTTGCTCTGGCGGAGGTCGCGCGCGACCATGAGCCGGTGACCTACGACGAGCAGACGCACGCCGCGCTCCAGCAGTCCGCGCGCGACCACCTGTGGATGCACTTCACGCGGATGTCCTCCTACGACACCGCCGACGTGCCGGTGATGGTGCGCGGCGAGGGTGCCTACGTCTGGGACGCCAAGGGGCGCCGCTACCTCGACGCCCTCGGCGGGCTGTTCGTGAGCCAGCTCGGCCACGGGCGCACCGAGCTCGCCGAGGTCGCCGCGAAGCAGGCGAGCGAGCTCGCGTTCTTCCCGTTGTGGTCCTACGCCCATCCCAGCGCCATCGAGCTGGCCGAGAAGGTGGCCGGCTACGCGCCCGGCGACCTGAACCGGGTCTTCTTCACCTCCGGCGGCGGCGAGGCGGTCGAGTCGGCCTGGAAGCTGGCGAAGAACTATTTCAAGCTCGTCGGCAAGCCGATGAAGCACAAGGTGATCTCCCGCGCGATCGCCTACCACGGCACCACCCAGGGGGCGTTGTCCATCACCGGCCTGCCCGGGCTCAAGCAGCAGTTCGAGCCGCTGGTGCCCTCCACCTTCCGGGTGCCCAACACCAACCACTACCGGGCCCCGTCGTTCCTCGCCGGTCCCGACGGCACCGTCGACGAGGAGGTATTCGGACGCTGGGCCGCCGACCAGATCGCGGTGGCCATCGAGGCGGAGGGCCCCGACACCGTCGCCGCCGTCTTCCTCGAGCCCGTGCAGAACGCCGGCGGGTGCTTCCCGCCGCCGCCCGGCTACTTCGCCCGGGTCCGCGAGATCTGCGACGCCTACGACGTCCTGCTCGTCTCCGACGAGGTCATCTGCGCCTTCGGCCGGCTCGGGCACATGTTCGGCGCCGAGCGCTACGGCTACCAGCCCGACATCATCACCTGCGCCAAGGGCATCACGTCCGGCTACGCCCCGCTCGGCGCGATGATCGCCTCCGAGCGGCTCTACGAGCCCTTCGCCCACGGCGCCGAGACGTTCGCGCACGGCTACACGTTCGGCGGCCACCCCGTCGCCACCGCGGTCGCGGTGAAGAACCTGGAGATCTTCGAGACCGAGGGCGTGCTCGAGCACGTCCGCGCCCAGGAGGGCTCCTTCCGCAAGACGCTGGAGAAGCTCGGTGACCTGCCGATCGTCGGCGACGTGCGCGGCGACGGGTACTTCTACGGGATCGAGCTCGTCAAGGACAAGAGCACCAAGCAGACCTTCGACGCCGACGAGTCCGAGCGGCTGCTGCGCGGGTTCCTGTCCAAGGCGCTCTTCGACGCCGGGCTCTACTGCCGCGCCGACGACCGCGGCGACCCGGTCATCCAGCTCTCGCCGCCGCTGATCTGCGACCAGCAGCACTTCGACGAGATCGAGCAGGTGCTGCGCAGCGTGCTCACCGAGGCCCAGAGCCTGCTCTGAGCGGGCTTGCTCGGGGCAGGGCCGCCGCCTCAGGTGCGAGCGCGCCTGCGGCTGGCGAGCATGTTGCCCAGGACGAGGGTCATCGAGAGCAGGAACATCACCGTGCCGATGACGTTGACCTGCATCGGCACGCCGCGCTGGGAGACGCCCCAGACGTACATCGGGAAGGTGACGGTCTGGCCGGCGTTGAGGTTGGTGATGATGAAGTCGTCGAACGACAGCGAGAAGCTGAGCAGCGCGGCGGCCAGGATGCCGGGGAAGACCAGCGGGAAGGTGACCCGCCAGAACGTCGTCGCCTCGTTGGCGTAGAGGTCCATCGCGGCCTGCTCGAGGTTCTCGTCGAGGCCGTTGAGGCGCGCCTTGACGGTGACCACCACGAACGACAGGCAGAACGAGACGTGGGCGATGAGGATGGTCCAGAAGCCCAGCCGCCCACCGAAGCCGGCGGAGACGAAGAGGGCGAGCAGGGAGGAGCCCATCACGATCTCCGGTGCCGCCATCGGCAGGAAGATCATCGAGTTGATCACCGACCGGCCGGCGAAGCGGTGGCGCACCAGGGCGAACGAGGCGAGGGTGCCCAGGATCGTGGCGACCAGGGTGGCGAGCAGGCTGATCTCGACGCTGCGCAGCACCGCCGAGCACATGCCGTCGGGCTTGCACGGGTCCGCCCAGTTGGCCAGCGTGAAGTCGCGGAACGCGTAGACGTTGCGTGAGCGGCTGTTGTCGTTGAAGCTCATCAGCATCACGACCGCGATCGGGATGAACATGTAGACCAGCACCAGCGCGCCCAGCGCCATCACCAGGTGGTCACCGATCCATCGGCCGGCTCGCTGCAGGGCGCTCACACCAGGTCCTCCGTCCCGGACTTGCGGATGTAGGCCACGACCATCGCCACGATCAGCACCATCAGCACCACCGACAGCGCGCCGGCGGTGGCGTAGTCGCCGGTGGTGGTGAACAGGTTCTGGATGACGTTGCCGACCATGCGTTCGTTGGGGCTGCCCAGCAGCTCGGCGTTGATGTAGTCCCCCGCGGCGGGGATGAAGGTGAGCAGGGTGCCGGCCACGACACCGGGCATGGACAGCGGGACCGTCACCTTGAAGAAGCCCCGGGTGGGGGAGGCGTAGAGGTCGCCGGCCGCCTCGATGAGGCGGGGGTCGATCTTCTCCAGGCTGGCGTACAGCGGCAGCACCATGAACGGCAGGAAGTTGTAGGTCAGCCCGGCGATGACCGCCACCGGTGTCGCCAGCAGCCGGTCGTCGGGTCCCATCAGGTGCAGCGTCTGCAGTGTGCCCACCACGAACCCGTCGTCGCCGAGGATCAGCTTCCACGACAGCGTGCGGACCAGGAAGCTGGTGAAGAACGGCGCGATCACCAGCACCAGCAACAAGGTGCGCCACCGGCCCGCCTTGAACGCGATCGCGTAGGCCAGCACGTAGCCCAGGACCAGGCAGATGACGGTGGCGATCCCGGCGTAGATGAGCGAGCGGACCAGCGGCTGCCAGAACTCGGCCAGCGCGTCGGTGAAGTTCGCGAAGCGGTAGGAGACGTCGTACCCGGTCAGGACGGAGCCCTCGGGGTCGTAGAGGCTCGCGGCCAGCAGGGAGTAGAGCGGGACGACGAAGAACACGGCCAGCCACAGCGCCCCGGGCAGCAGCAGCCAGTAACCGGTAAAGCGCCCCTTGCCCACCCCGCCCGACCTGCCTCTCGGGCCCTTCGGGGCGGAGGG
Source organism: Nocardioides faecalis (assembly GCF_018388425.1). Taxonomy (NCBI): domain Bacteria; kingdom Bacillati; phylum Actinomycetota; class Actinomycetes; order Propionibacteriales; family Nocardioidaceae; genus Nocardioides; species Nocardioides faecalis. The sequence goes on from NZ_CP074406.1 coordinate 1,482,145, forward strand.
AGGTGTCGGGGTCGCCGGGGCGGCCGGGGTGGCCGTGGTCATCGGGCGCCCTGGACCGCGCCGGCGTTCACGTCCTGGCTGGAGGGCAGCAGGAACGCGAACTCCGGCCGCCAGGAGACGTCGACCCGGGTGCCCTGCGGCAGCACGCCGCGGATCCCGGTGTTCTGCTCGAAGGCGACGAGCTGCTGGCCCCACGGCATCCGTACGACGTACTGGGTGCTGACCCCGAAGAAGCTGACGTCGGTGATCACCGCTCCGTGCATGTGATTGCCCGGCGCGTCGAGCGGCTCGCCCTCGGGGGCCAGCAGCACCTTCTCCGGGCGGATGCCGACCCAGCCCGATCCGCTGGTGACGTGGGCACGCGCGGCGGGGATGGACACCTGGGTGCCGTGCATGTCGACCTTCACCACGTCGGAGCCTGCGCTGCTGACGGTGCCGGGGATGAGGTTGGACTGACCGAGGAAGTTCGCCACGAAGGTGGTGCGCGGGTTCTCGTAGAGCTCGGAGGGGGAGCCCATCTGCTCGATGACGCCGGCGTTCATCACCGCGATGGTGTCGGCCATCGTCATCGCCTCCTCCTGGTCGTGCGTGACGTGCACGAAGGTGAGGCCGACCTCGGTCTGGATCCGCTTGATCTCGATCTGCATGGCGCGGCGCAGCTTGAGGTCGAGGGCGCCGAGCGGCTCGTCGAGCAGCAGGACCTCGGGCCGGTTGATGAGCGCCCGGGCCAGCGCCACCCGCTGCTGCTGGCCACCCGAGAGCATGGCCGGGCGTTTGTCGGCCTGCGACTCCAGCTCGACCAGCGCCAGCATCTCGGCCACCTGTGCGTCGACCTCGCGGACCTTGCGCCGGCGCAGCCCGAACGCGATGTTCTCGGCGATGTCGAGGTGCGGGAAGAGCGCGTAGTTCTGGAAGACGGTGTTGACCGGCCGGCGGTAGGGCTTGGTGTAGGTGATGTCGTCGTCGCCGAGGTGGATGGCGCCCGAGGTCGGCACCTCCAGGCCTGCCACCATCCGCAGCGTGGTGGTCTTCCCGCACCCTGAGGGGCCGAGGAGGGCGAAGAAGGTGCCGGCAGGCACGGTGAGGTCGAGGGAGTCGACCGCGGTGAAGGTGGAGAACTCCTTGGTGAGCGCGGTGAGCCGGAGGCTCCGCGAGCTGTCAGCCGCCAGCGACATCGGCGAAATCTCCTTCGTAGGCGCGGATCTGGAACTCCTCGAGGGCCATGAACGAGTGCGTGGTGGCCGCCGACTCCTCGGTGGGGAAGATCAGGGGGTTGTCGACCAGGCTCGGGTCGACCTTCTCCATGGCCTCACGGGCGCCCTTGACCGGGCAGATGTACCAGACGTAGGCCGCGAGCTTCGCCGCCACCTCCGGCTCGTAGTAGTAGTTGATCCAGGTCTCGGCGTTGGCCTTGTGGGGCGAGAGGTTCGGCACCAGCATGTTGTCCGACCAGATCATCTGGCCCTCCTCGGGAGTGACGAAGACGAGGTTCTCGTCCTCGGCTGCGGCGACGTCGCCGGACCAGGCCTCGCAGGCGACGATGTTGCCGGCGGCGAGGTCCTGGATGTACTCGTTGCCGGTGAAGGCGCGGACCTGTCCGTCGCGCCGGGCCTTGCGCAGCCGCTCCATCGCCCGCTCCCACTCGGCGTCGGTGAAGTCGGCCGGGTCGGCGCCCTCGGCGAGCAGGGCCAGCCCCATGGTGTCCCGCATCTCGGTGAGCAGCGAGATGCGCCCGCGCAGGTCGGGGCGGCTGAGCAGCTCGGAGAACGAGCGCACCTCCTTGACCTTCGCCTTGTTGTAGGCGATCCCGGTGAGACCGGTCTGCCAGGGCGCGGAGTAGGTGCGGTCGGGGTCCCAGCCGACGCCGGTCAGCGAGTCGATCAGGTTGGCGTGCAGGTTGGGCACCTTGGCGGGATCGAGCGGCTGGATCCAGCCGACCTGGATCATCCGGGCCGCCATCCAGTCGGTCAGCATGAACAGGTCCCGCTCCGAGGACTGGCAGGAGCCCAGCTGGTTGACCACCTTGGCGAAGAACTCCAGGTTGTCGTTGACGTCGGCGGTGTAGCGCACGTCGATCCCGGTGCGCCGGCTGAACTCGGTCAGCGTGGAGACGTAGTCACCGTCGTCCTCGTCCATGTAGCCGGGCCAGTTGGACACGAGCAGGCGCTTGTCGTCGGCTGAGCGGTCCTCGGAGCGGCACTCCTTCGGGTCCTGCTGCCGGTCCGGTGTCGAGAACAGCGGCAGCACGCCCAGGCTGGCCGCGCCGAACGCGACGCCCGCGCTGCCACGCAGCACCGTCCGTCGGCTGATTCGAGGGTTGCCCGCCACGCGCCTCTCCCTTCCTTTTCGTGATCGTGGCATGAGACCCGGGGAGCGACAAGCGATTCCGTCGAGAGTTGACGTGAATGCAACGGAATCCGTACCTGCGCTTTGCATGGGCGGACAGCAGGCTGGAAGGATGAGCCAGGTGAAGGCGAAGGCTCCCCAGCTCGATGACGTCTCCAAGCAGATCATCGCCGAGCTGCAGGAGGACGGGCGCCGCTCGTACGCCGCGATCGGCAAGGCCGTCGGCCTCTCCGAGGCTGCGGTGCGCCAGCGTGTGCAGCGTCTTGTGGACACCGGTGTGGTCCAGGTGGTCGCGGTGACCGACCCCGTGGAAGTCGGCTTCGCCCGCCAGGCGATGATCGGGATCAAGGCCTCCGGGGAGCTCGAGCCGATCGCGGACGCCCTCGCCGACATCGCCGAGATCGCCTACGTCGTGATCACGGCCGGCTCCTACGACTTCCTCGCCGAGGTCGTGTGCGAGAGCGACGACCACCTGCTCGACATCGTCTCTCGGCAGATCCGCACCATCCCGGGCGTGGTGTCGACCGAGACCCACGTCTACCTGAAGCTGCGCAAGCAGACCTACGCCTGGGGCGTGCGCTAGACCGGCCGCCTGCCCGCTGCCGGCCCACTGTCGGCCCGTCAAGTTTCGCGGAAAGCGCGCACGGGAGCCGGACTTCCGTCCTACTTTGAGCCGACACCTCGCGGGGGGCGGCGGTGCTCGATCGGGTCGCTTGGCGACAAGCGGCCCGGAGCAGGGGGGAAGTTGTGTCATGGAGATCCGGCCTGCACTGAGCCGCACACTGCACCTGATCGCCGAGGGCGTCGTGGAGTTCTCCGGCTTCCAGGTCGCAGCGGTGAGCCTGGTGGACGGTGCCGACCTGACCACCGTCGCCGTCGTCGGGCTTGAGGACGCCCGTGCCCGGCTGTTGGGGAGCAGGGTGCCGCGGGACCTGCTCGTCCGCGAGCTCGAGCCTGCGAGCACCTGGGGGGCGCTGTGCTTCCTGCCTGCCGAGCGGTCCCGGGGCAACCTGGAGCCGTTCGGCCGGACGCCGCCGCTGCCGCGCAGCCGTGACCCCGAGGCATGGGACCCGGGCGACCTGTTGTGCGGCCTGCTCCGGGACGACGACGGTCAGGTGCGGGGGGTGCTGACGGTGGACATGCCCCGTGACGGCCTGCGTCCCGGGCTCGAGCAGCGACACATCCTGCAGCGCTACGTCCGGTTCGCCGAACGAGCCATGTCGGTGGAGCTGGAGCGCGGTGCCGCCGAGGAACGCATGGAGCGCGAGCACGCCATAGCCGAGTACCGACGCCGCCTGCTGGACGGCCTCTCGCACGAGCTGCGCAGCTCGACGGCAGCCATCGAGTTCACCGTCGCCCTGCTGCGCCGGCGCCTGCCGTCGACCGGAGCGGCCGGCGAGGTCGTCGACAGGTTGACCCTGGACGCCCAGCGGCTCGGTGCGGTGGTGGAGGACATGAGCGCCCTGGTGCGGCTCGCGCAGCAGGACCGGCCACTCACGCGCCGCCCCGTCGAGCTCGCGGCGGTGGTGCACCGGGCGGTGGCCGCGCACGAGGTCGCGGCGAGGCTCTCGGACGTCGGGGTGCTCGTCACCGCCGACGACGGCGTCGTGGTGGCCGGCGACGAGGAGGACCTCGCGCGGATGGTCTCGAACCTGGTGTGCAACGCCATCACGTACAGCCACCGAGGGGGTCAGGTCCGCGTCGACCTCGTCGCGCGGAGGGAGCCCGACAGGATCGAACCGGCCGTGGTGGTGCTGCGCGTCGCCGACGCCGGGATCGGGATCGCGCCGCAGGACCGCCGTCACCTGTTCCAGGAGTCCTTCCGCAGCGACGCGCCCGAGGTGCAGGCGCGCCCCGGCGCCGGCCTGGGCCTGGCCGTCGTCGAGAAGGTGGTCCGTCAGCACGGCGGCCTGATCGACATCGAGTCGTTACCGGGGCAGGGGACCGTCGTGGAGGTCCTGCTGCCCTCCGCGGCGCTCGCCGCCGGTCAGGAGAACGATCCCGAAGGCCCTCCATGGATGAGCCGGGCGTCCTCATGAGCTGGTGGGTCGGGGGTGCGGACCTGCAGCTCAACCCCGCGGTACGACGTACCGTCCGGCTCATCGCCGAGGGGGTCGTCGAGTTTGTCGGCTTCCGGGTGGCGGTGATCAGCCTGGTCGACGACGAGCACCTGCAGGTGGTCGCCATCCTGGGGCCGGAGGAGGCGGTGCGGAGGCTGTCGGGGATCCGCATCCCGCTCGCGGAGCTGTACGACGAGCTCGACGCCGCGGAGAGCTGGGGCTCGCTTCGCTTCCTTCCCGCCGGGGACGACGCGGCGTCGGCCACGCGGATCGGGCCCCAGCGCCTCGATCTCTTCGTCCCGGTGCGGGTCGCCGACGCCTGGCAGCCCGCCGACCGGCTGCGCGGGTTGTTGCGCGACGACCGTGGCCGGCTCCGTGGGGTGTTGTCGGTGGACCTCCCGGTCGACGGGCTCAGGCCCGGCGCCCCGCAGCTCCAGACGTTGGAGGCCTACGTCCGGCTCGCCGAGCGGGCCCTGGTCACCGAGCTCGAGCGGGGGGTGATCGAGATCCAGGTGGCGCGGGACCACGTGGTCGCGGCCGACCGGCTCGAGCTGGTCTCGGCGCTGGCGCGGGTGCTGCGCGGTGCGGGCGACGCGATCGGCGACTCCGTCGACGCCGTCCGCGCCCTGGTCCCCGCCACCGACGACAGCGGCGCCGCGCTGGACCTCCTGCGGCGCGCGGTCGACCGGGTCCGACGGGTCGCCGACAGCGTGACGACGCTGGCCCGGCTCGAGGAGCCGCAGCGCGCGCGCCGCCTGAGCCGGGTGGACCTGGCGACGGTGGTGCGCGAGGCCGTCACGCTGCTCCTGCCCGTCGCTCAGCACCAGCAGGTGCGGGTGCACACGCGCCTTCGGGGCCCGGTGTGGCTGCTGGGCGACCCGGAGGACCTGCACCAGATGGTGTCCAACCTGGTGTCGAACGCGATCAAGTACTCCGACGCCGACGGCCGGGTCACCGTGGGCCTCGCGGTGCGCGAGGGTCCGGACGGCACGGCGGACGGCGCCCGCACGGCGGTGCTCACCGTCGAGGACGAGGGCATCGGCATCCCCGAAGCGGACCTCGGCCGGGTGTTCGAGGAGCTCTACCGGGGCACGCTGCCCGAGGTCGGGGCCCGGCAGGGCACGGGCCTGGGCCTGGCGATCGCACGACGGGTCGCCACCGAGCACGGCGCGCAGATCCGGGTCGACTCCGAGGTCGGCCGGGGCACGACCTTCGTGGTCGAGCTGCCCCTGGACCGACCAGACCCCGCGGCCTGAACGCCTGATAGATCACGTCCCCGGCGCAGGGTGAAGCCGTCGGATCGGGGTACCCGTCGTTCCAGCCGGATGCTCCGGCGCACGAATGGGGGAGACGTGTCAGACACCGTCAAGACGTGGCCGGGCTCGGCCTATCCGCTCGGGGCGACCTTCGACGGCAGCGGCACCAATTTCGCGCTGTTCAGTGAGGTCGCCGAGCGGGTCGAGCTCTGCCTGTTCGACGAGGACGCGGACGGACGGCGCAGCGAGACCCGGGTGGAGCTGACCGAGGTGGACGGCTACGTGTGGCACGCCTACCTGCCGGAGGTGCAGCCGGGCCAGCGCTACGGCTACCGGGTGCACGGACCCTGGGACCCCGCCAACGGGCTGCGCTGCAACCCGAACAAGCTGCTGCTGGACCCCTACGCCAAGGCGACGTCCGGCGAGATCGACTGGCACCCGTCGCTGTTCGGCTACGACTTCGACGAGCCGGACACCCGCAACGACGAGGACTCCGCGGAGCGGATGATGCTCGCAGTGGTGATCAACCCGTTCTTCGACTGGGAAGGCGACCGGTCCCCGCGCACGCCGTACGCCGAGACGGTGGTCTACGAGGCGCACGTCAAGGGCCTGACGATGACCCACCCGGACGTGCCGGAAGAGCTGCGCGGCACGTACGCCGGCTTGGCGCACCGCTCGGTGGTGGAGCACCTGGTCAAGCTCGGCGTGACCGCGGTCGAGCTGATGCCGGTGCACCAGTTCGTCCACGACGACGTGCTGCTGCAGCGCGGGCTGCGCAACTACTGGGGCTACAACACCATCGGCTTCTTCGCCCCGCACGCCGGCTACACCTCCGCCACCTCGGTGCCCGGCTACCAGGTGCAGGAGTTCAAGGCGATGGTCAAGACGCTGCACGAGGCCGGCATCGAGGTCATCCTCGACGTCGTCTACAACCACACCGCGGAGGGCAACCACCTCGGCCCGACGCTGAGCATGAAGGGCATCGACAACCCGGCGTACTACCGGCTCGTCGACGACGACAAGCAGTACTACATGGACTACACCGGCACCGGGAACTCCCTCAACGCCGGCAGCCCGCACTCGCTGCAGCTGATCATGGACTCGCTGCGCTACTGGGTCACCGAGATGCACGTCGACGGCTTCCGGTTCGACCTCGCCTCCGCGCTGGCGCGCGAGTTCTACGACGTCGACCGGCTGGCGACGTTCTTCGAGCTCGTGCAGCAGGACCCGGTGGTCAGCCAGGTGAAGCTGATCGCCGAGCCGTGGGACGTCGGCCCCGGCGGCTACCAGGTCGGCAACTTCCCGCCGCAGTGGACGGAGTGGAACGGCGCCTATCGCGACACGGTGCGCGACTTCTGGCGCGGCGAGCCGAACGTCGGCGAGCTCGCGAGCCGCCTGGCCGGCTCGGCCGACCTCTACGAGCACTCCGGCCGGCGCCCGGTGGCCAGCATCAACTTCGTCACCGCCCACGACGGGTTCACGCTGCGTGACCTGGTCTCTTATGAGAACAAGCACAACGAGGCCAACGGCGAGGACGGCCGCGACGGCGCCGACGACAACCGGTCGTGGAACCACGGCGTCGAGGGGCCCACCGACGACCCGGCCATCAACGAGGCACGCGCCCGCGACCAGCGCAACCTGCTGGCCACCCTGCTGCTCAGCCAGGGCGTGCCGATGATCCTGCACGGCGACGAGCTCGGCCGCACCCAGCACGGCAACAACAACACCTATGCGCAGGACTCCGAGCTGAGCTGGATCGACTGGGACCGGGTGGACCGTCCGCTCTGCGAGTTCGTCAGCGAGCTCGCCCGGCTGCGCCGCGAGCACCCGTCCCTGCGTCGGCAGCGGTTCTTCACCGGCACCACGGTGCGCACGGGGGAGGGGGAGCGGCTCAACGACATCGTCTGGCTGCACCCCGAGGGCAGGCCGATGGACGACGGCGACTGGACGAGCGGCCTGCGCACGCTGGGCATGTACCTCAACGGCGACGGCATCGCCGGTCGTGACCGGCAGGGCCATCCGATCCACGACGACCACTTCCTGGTGTTCTTCAACGGCGGCGACGAGGTGCCGGCGATGCTGCCCGAGGCGGAGTACAGCGAGCGGTGGCAGGTCGTGCTCGACACGTCCGGCACCTGCGACGTCGAGAAGCCGCTGGAGGCGGGCCAGATGCTGCCGCTGCCCCACCGCAGCGTGGTGGTGCTGCGCGAGTGGCACGACCCGCAGCCCGAGGTGGACCTCGGTCCGGCCGCGTCGGTCGCCTCGATGGCCGGCGGCACCGAGTGAGCGCGGGGGAGCGGACTGAGGCGGGCCAGGTGGTGGAGGTGGGCCGGGTGCCGACCAGCACGTACCGGCTGCAGGTCACCGCCGACTTCGACCTCGACGCCGCCCGGGAGCTGCTCGACTACCTCGACGACCTCGGCGTCGACTGGGTCTACCTGTCGCCGCTGCTCGAGTCACACCCCGGCAGCAGCCACGGGTACGACGTCGTCGACCCCACCCGCATCGACCCGGCCCGCGGCGGCGAGGTGGCGCTGGCCCGGCTCAGCGCGGAGGCGCACCGGCGCGGGATGGGCGTGCTGGTCGACATCGTGCCCAACCACGTCGGCGTGGAGAGCCCGGCCACCAACGGCTGGTGGTGGGACGTGCTGCGCACCGGCCGGGAGTCCCGGTTCGCCCGGTTCTTCGACATCGACTGGGCCGCCGGCGGCGGCAAGGTGCTGCTGCCGGTCGTCGGTGACGACGACCTGGCGGGCGAGGAGGTCGCGAACCTGCACCTGGTCGACGGCATGCTCGGCTACCACGACCACCGGTTCCCGATCGCGCCCGGCACGCAAGGCGAGGACCCGGCGCAGGTGCACGCCCGCCAGCACTACCGCCTCGTCAGCTGGCGCGACGCTGACACCCGGATGAACTACCGCCGCTTCTTCGCCGTCAACACCCTCGCCGCGGTGCGGGTGGAGGACCGCGACGTCTTCGAGACCAGCCACGTCGAGATCGCCCGCTGGTTCCGCGAGGGGCTGGTCGACGGGCTGCGGGTGGACCACCCCGACGGCCTGCGTCACCCCGGCGCCTACCTGGACGACCTCGCCGACCTCACCGGCGGCGGCTGGGTGGTGGTCGAGAAGATCCTGGAGCCCGGCGAGACCCTGCCGGAGCACTGGGCCACCGCCGGCACCACCGGCTACGACGTCCTCGCGCTGATCGACCGCGTGCTGGTCGACCCGGCCGGCGAGGAGCCGCTCACCACGTTCGACGACCGGCTCCGTGGCGGCGTGCCCGACTGGTCGACGCTCATGGTCGAGAACAAGCGGCACGTGGCGCGGAGCATCCTCAACGCCGAGGTCCGCCGTCTGGCCCGCGAGCTCGCCCGGGAGCTGGACGTCACCCCCGACGAGGAGTGGCGCGCACCGGTCGAGGAGGTGCTGGTCGAGCTGCTCGCCGGCTTCGGCGTCTACCGCAGCTACCTGCCCGAGGGGCTCGAGCACCTCGAGGACGCCGCCGACCGGGTGCGCACGGAGCGACCCGAGCTGGGCGAGACCCTCGAGGAGGTGCTGCCGCTGCTGCGCGACCCCCTGCTGGCACCGGCGCGGCGGTTCCAGCAGACCAGCGGCATGGTGATGGCCAAGGGCGTGGAGGACCGGGCCTTCTACCGGTGGAGCCGGCTCACCACGCTCAACGAGGTCGGCGCCGACCCGGACCACTTCGCGCTCGCACCCACCGCGTTCCACGACGCGATGACGCAGCGCCAGACGCGCCACCCGGACGCGATGACCACCCTCAGCACCCACGACACCAAGCGCGGCGAGGACGTGCGCGCCCGGATCAGCGTGCTGGCCGAGGACCCGCAGTGGTGGACCGAGACGCTCACCGCGCTCCTCGACGCCGCCCCCGCACCCGACCCCGGGTTCGCGAACCTGCTGTGGCAGGCCGCGCTCGGCGCCTGGCCGCTGAGCCGGGAGCGCCTGCACGCCTACGCCGAGAAGGCCATGCGCGAGGCCGGGGACCGCACCACCTGGACCGAGCCCGACACCGCCTACGAGAGTGCGGTGCACGCCCTGGTCGACGCGGCGTACGACGACCCGGCCGTGGCCGAGATCGTGGAGCGTGCCGCCGCCCGCCTGGCGGGGCCGGGATGGAGCAACGCGCTGTCCGCCAAGCTGCTCAGCCTGACCGTGCCCGGCGTCCCGGACGTCTACCAGGGCAGCGAGCTGTGGGAGCAGAGCCTGGTCGACCCGGACAACCGCCGCCCCGTCGACCACGCCCAGCGGCGCCGGCTCCTCGCGGAGACCCACGACGGCGTCGTGCCCGGTCTCGGCACCGGCACCGACGACCCGGGCACCATGAAGCTGCACGTGGTCCGCTCCGCGCTGCGGTTGCGCCGCGAGCGGCCCGAGGCGTTCACCGGCTACACCCCGATCGCCGCGACCGGACCCGCGGCCGAGCACGTGCTCGCCTTCGACCGGGGCGGTGCGATCACCGTCGTCACCCGGCTCCCGCTTGGCCTGGCCGCCGCCGGCGGCTGGGGCGAGACCACCCTCGACCTGCCCGGCGGGCACTGGCGCGACCTGGTCACCGGGCGCACCGCCGACCCGCGGCTCTCCGTCCTGCTGGGCGAGACGCCGGTGGCCCTGCTGGTGAAGGAGGAGCGATGAGCGCGCAGTCCGCTGCACAGCCCGCTGCGGAGCGACCGGCCCGCGGACCGTTCGACGTGTGGGCACCCCGGTGTGACCGGGTGCGGCTGAGCCTGGCCGAGGACGTGGTGGACATGGTCCCGGCCGACGGCGGCTGGTGGACACCCGCCTCGGTGCCGGCGGGGGTGCCGGACGGGACGTCGTACGGCTTCCTGCTGGGCGAGGACACCACGGTGCTGCCCGACCCGCGCTCGCGACGCCAGCCCGGCGGCGTGCACGAGCGGTCCGCGACCTTCGACGCAGGCGCGCACACCTGGACCGACGCCGGGTGGACGGGGCGCCAGCTCGCCGGCGCCACCATCTACGAGCTGCACGTGGGCACCTTCAGCCCCGCCGGCACCTTCGACGGCGTCGTGGAGCGGCTCGACCACCTGGTCTCGCTCGGCGTCGGGTTCGTCGAGCTGATGCCGGTCAACGCGTTCAACGGCGTGCACAACTGGGGCTACGACGGCGTGCTGTGGTCGGCGGTGCACGAGCCCTACGGCGGTCCCGCCGGCTACCAGCGGCTCGTCGACGCCTGCCACCGCGCCGGGATCGGCGTCATCCAGGACGTCGTCTACAACCACCTCGGGCCCTCGGGCAACTACCTGCCGCGCTTCGGTCCCTACCTGAAGCAGGGCCGCAACACGTGGGGTGACCTGGTCAACCTCGACGGCGAGGGCGCGGCCGAGGTACGGCGCTACATCCTGGACAGCGCACTGATGTGGCTGCGCGACTACCACGTCGACGGGCTGCGGCTCGACGCCGTGCACGCGCTGCACGACGACTCCGACCTCCACCTGCTGGAGGAGATGGCGATCGAGGTGCAGGCGCTGTCGGCACACCTGAACCGCCCGCTGACGTTGATCGCCGAGTCCGACCTCAACGACACCCGTCTGGTCACGCCGCGCGAGGCCGGCGGCTACGGTCTCGACGCGCAGTGGAGCGACGACTTCCACCACGGCGTGCACGTCGCTCTGACCGGTGAGACCACCGGCTACTACGCCGACTTCGAGCCGCTCGGTGCGCTCGGCAAGGTCCTCGACTGCGGCTTCTTCCACGACGGCACGTTCTCCAGCTTCCGCGACGCTCCGCACGGCAGGCCGGTCGACACCGAGCGGATGCCGGCGTGGCGGCTGGTGGTCTGCGCGCAGAACCACGACCAGATCGGCAACCGGGCCCGGGGCGACCGCACCGCGGAGCACCTGAGCACCGAGCAGCTGCTGTGCGGTGCGCTGCTGACCCTGGGCTCGCCGTTCACGCCGATGCTGTTCCAGGGCGAGGAGTGGGCGGCCAGCACGCCGTTCGCGTTCTTCACCTCCCACCCCGAGCCCGAGCTGGCCACCGCGACCGCCGAGGGCCGGCTGGCGGAGTTCGAGCGGATGGGGTGGGACCCCGACGAGGTCCTCGACCCGCAGGACCCGGCCACCTTCGCCGCGAGCCGGCTGCGGTGGGAGGAGGCCGAGACCGGCGAGCACGCCCGGGTGCTGGCCGGCTACCGGCGCCTGGCCCAGCTGCGTCGTACCTGCCCCGAGCTCACGGACCCCTCCTTCGGGTCGGCCACCGTCGACGAGGAGGCCAGGCGGCTCACGCTGGAGCGCGGTGCGCTGGCGATCCACGTCAACCTCGGCACCGAGCCGTGGCAGGTGGCGGCCACCGAGGTGCTGTTCAGCACCGGCTCCGAGCCGGCGCAGGACAGCGTGCCGGGCGGCTCAGTGGTCGTGCCCGGGGGCAACGGCGTCCTCGTGCGCCGCTGAGGCGAGGCACCCGGCGAGGATCCCCAGCAGCGCCACGGCGACGCCGATCGCCGGAGAAATCTGGAGAAGGTGGGCAATCCGGCCCGCTGACGGCGCCGAAGCACTGGTGACAGTCCCGCGCGGTCCCGCGCGACCCCACCCACTCGGAGGACAGCACGATGAACCAGCGTCAGCTCAAGATCGGACTCGTCGGCCTCGTCACCGCGGCCGTCGCCGGTGCCACCTTCTCCCCGGCCCCCGCCCAGGCCGCCCTCGACGACCGCAGCCTCGCCGAGGTCCTCGCGGCCGACAAGGGGTACGACCGCAACTGGCACGACTTCGACATCCTCGAGAAGGCGGTGACCACCGTCCTCAAGGCCAAGCCCAACAGCCCGGTCTCGGTGCTCGCCGACGGCGACACCCGCCTCACCGCGTTCCTGCCCACCGACGCCGCGTTCCGCCGGCTGGTGAAGGACCTCAGCGGCAAGCAGCCGCGCACCGAGCGCGCGACCTTCAACGCCGTGGCGAAGGTCGCCGACGTCGACACCCTCGAGGCGGTGCTGCTCTACCACGTGGTGCCGCAGCGGCTGAACGCCAAGAAGGTGCTGAAGTCCGACGGCGCCAAGCTCAAGACGGCCGCCAACCTCAACATCACCGTCCGGGTCAAGGGCAAGAAGGTCAAGCTGATCGACAAGGACCGCGACGCCCAGAACCCGCGCGTGGTGGCGGTGGACATCAACAAGGGCAACAAGCAGATCGCCCACGCCATCAACCGGGTGCTGCGTCCGATCGACCTCTGAGGTCGGCCGCACCACGTCCCGGCCCCTTCCGTGCGCTCGACCCTCGAGGTCAGGCACCGGAGGGGGCCGGTCGCGTTGGTGAGGTGTCCGGGTCAGTCCGAGCGCCCGACGCCGACGGCATCGAGGACGGCACGACCGCCGTCCAGCACGCCACCGACCGTGCCGCGCTGGTCCTCCGAACCCGGCGCTGTTGCGTGCGGGTCGTCGGTCAGGCGTACGTCTCGACAGCCGTAGTCGTCGACGACCACCCCGGTCTGGTCGCCGCCGTGGCTGTACACGATCATCCACCGTGCGCCCAGGTCAGCGGTGCAGGCACGGTTGCGGTCGGCAGGGGCCAGGTCGTCAAGGGCCGTCTTGAGGGCGGGTAGGTCCCCGGCGGGAACGGGTTCGGGGTCGCCCTTGCGCGTCCACCCGAAGACAGCACCGCCGTCGGCGGTCGTGCCAGCGTCGAAGGGCCAGTACTGACACACCCACGCCTCCTCGGGCGCGAGGAGGTCCGGGCGCTCGTCCGCCGGCTCATCGGCCCCGAAGCCGTGCCCGGAAGGGTCATCGCCCGTGGGCAGCTCCTCTGGGCAGGGGCGCTTCCCGGCGTCGGCGAGCTCACTGGATGGCACCACGGGGCTGGCAGTGGTGGGGGCGTTGCCGCATCCGGCGAGGAAGACGGCTCCGGGGGCCAGGCTCAGCAGCAGGGCGCCGCGACCTGCCCGGCGAACGGCGCGCGGTCGGATGCTGCCAGTGGGGGCAGGGCTCATCGTGAACGTCGGCATGGTCATCAGACGGTCTCACAGCCTTCGGGGTTCCACAGCCAGTGCAGCTACCGAGTCACCACAGGCAGTCGGACCAGAGATCCTGGCACCGTGGCCCGGCCGGGCTAGAACCGTCGGTGGAACCTGAGGTCACCGGTGGGCAGGAGGTTCATCGCGTAGGTGGGGTGGGCGCGGGTCGTGGGCGCGGTGGTGCTGTCGCGCTCAACCTGGCCGAGGCAGGGCACACTGTCGCTTGGTGAACCGGTAGTCGCCGTTGGGCAGGAGGGTCATCTCGTAGCTGGGATCGTGGGCGCGGAGGTGGTCCTGTTTGCAGAAACAGACGGCGTCTTTGAGGTCGGTGCGACCGCCTTGGGACCAGGGTCTGAGGTGGTGGGCCTCGGTCCACGCCGCGGTGATGGTGCAGCCCTCAGCCCGGCATCGTCGATCGCGGACCTTCATCGCCTTGCGTTGGGGCTTGGTGAACAACCGCTTCGCGCGGCCCTGGTCGAGGAGCTCGGAGTCCCCGCCGTACACCTGCGGGATGATCGCCGCCTGGCAGGCGAGGCGCCGGGCTTCGCCGGCGGAGATCGGGTCGGCGCCACCGCCGGTGATCGCGATCGCGGTGGCGAGGTCGGTCAGCAGCTGCTCGTGGGACAGGGCCACGATCACCGTGGTGGCATCGCCGCCGTGCTCGGGGAGCTGGTCGGGGTCGAGGAGCTCGAGCAGTGCTTCGAAGGCGTGGGCGTTGGCTCGGTGCCGGGGGATGGCGGTGGTCGAGCCTGTCGAGACCCCGCCGGTCCCGCCGTTCTTGCGGGGTGAGGTGTAGGCGTCGAGATAGGTCCGCAGCCGGTTCGCCACGGTCGTCGGCAGCACTCCGGAGAGTCGGGTGCGGCCGTCGCCGAGGTCCCGCAGGCTCAGCGTCGCCCTCTCGCGGGCGTGCCGTTCCTCGTCCTGAAGCTTCTTGCCCTCTTCGGCGTCGGCGACCTCGGGCGCGACGACGTCGAGGATCCGGCGTGCCAGCCGGCGGAGGTCCTTGGGACCGAACTCGTCGCAGTACCCGACCAGGGTCACCTCTGCCCCGGCGACGGTCTCCGGGGCCAGCTCGGTGGGCAGCTCGTCGAGCCCGAGGGTGATCACCCTCGCCTGCGCCGCGGACACATGGCCGTCCCGCATCCCGGCAGCGACCACGGTCCGGGTCTCGAGCGCCTTGGCGAGCCGCCAGTCGGCCCGTGCCGTTTGTGGGTCGGTGTGGGTGGTGTGGGCGATCCAGGCGCCGGCGTCGCGGGCACCGTGCATCGCCGCGACATCATCGGCCGAGGCGAGCAACCGCAGCCTCAGCTCGGCGACCTGGGCCTCGATGTGCGTCAGCTCGACCAGCGCCGTCTCCTTGTCGGAGGTCGCCATGAACAACGGCTCAACGTCCGCCACCTCGCCCAGGACCCGACGCATCTGCCCGGCAGCCTGGAGCACGGGATGGCGGGTGAGAACACCAGCGGTCACTGCGATCGACCTCCCCGAGACGGTGGGTCACGCGTCGAGCGGGAGCGCTCGACCTACGGTCGATCCTACCATTAATCGAACAAGTGTTCTAGTGCGAAGCTGGCGGATTCTCACTGGAGCTCGCGGTGTGTGATGTCTCAGGGGCATCGGTGACAGTTCTGCATCGGGACATCGGTGACGCTCTGAATCATCTTGGTGGTGACACTTCAGCCGCGAGGCTGCGGCGGCGGCTGCCCAGGAACCCATCGATCCGCGTGTCCGTCTCGCGATCTCACCGTGGCTCGACGATGCGCGCGGGCGACAACGGCCGAGCGCTGAACCCCTCACGCTTGGGTGTGCTCGGCCAGTTCGTGGCGCACCTGATGACGCTGTACCGCCACCGCGAGCCGCGACGTCGATAGCCTCCGCGCGTCGCTAGGTGGCCCTTCGCGTTCAGGTCGACGGCGAGTGTGTCGGTCGCCATGTCTGACGCGGTGCGAAGCCCGAGCGACGCAGCCAGTGCTCCGTGTAGAGGATTCGATGCGGAGTGATGACCGTGAGCGGATCCTGCGGCGGGTCGTCGAGGGAGCGTCCTCGCTCCACGTGGTCCGACTGCCAGCGGAATGCCTCCCAGTAGGCGGCGGCTTCCGGCTCCTCGCGCTCGATGGTGCTGGCGGTGCCGAACAGCTGCGCTCCTCGACTGCTTGCTTGGCCGACCAGCGGCGCGAAGATGCCTGCGGACACGCGGGGGTCTCGCTGGAGGTTGCGCGACTTCACCGAGGCATTCCAGCTGGTGTAGAAGATCTCGAACCCGAGGCTGTAGTACCGCACCGGCGTTGCGGCCGGCGAGCCCTCCGAGTTGGTCGTGGCGATGACGGCCATGTTCTGCGCCGACAGCAGGTTCAGGATCCGCTCTTCCAGCTGGTCGCGAGGGAGTCCCTGCTGCGGCGTCGGCCCCGCAAGCTAAGGGTTGGTCAGTGGCATGCGGCAGTCTCCCACGGTGGTGCGCAGTGGGTGTTGACGCGCTCAGACCAGTCGCGGCGGGAAGCCGCCGGTCGCGACGGGGCCCCAGGCGGTCGGGGTGATCCGCAGCAGGGACTTGCCCTGCTCGACCATCGCGGCGCGGTACTCGTCCCAGTCGGAGTGCTCGCCGGCGATGTTGCGGAAGTACTCCACGAACGCGTCCAGCGCCGCCTCGTCCCGGTTGCCCTCGTCGTCGGAGGCGTCCAGCACCTCGCAGGTGCCGGAGACCTGCACCCACGGGCCGTCCCACTCGTCGGAGACGACGACCACGTCCACCTGGGGGTCACGGCGTGCGTTGCGGGTCTTGGCGCGCTCGGGGTAGGTCGCGATCACCAGCCGGCCGCTGTCGTCGACGCCGCCGGTGACCGGCGAGGCTTGCGGGCTGCCGTCGGCGCGTCGGGTGATCAGCAGGAACCGGTGCCGCGGGCGGACGAAGTCCAGCAGGGCGTCGCGGTCGACGTCGGTGTTGGTGGCGATGTTGCGGGCCATGGGGGTGTCCGTTCAGTCGAGGAAGAGGTCGGGGGTCAGCGGGATCTGCCGCACCCGGCGGCCGGTGGCGTGGAAGGTGGCGTTCGCGACCGCCGCGGCGGTGCCCACGATGCCGATCTCGCCGATGCCGCGCGAGCCCATCGGGGTGAGCAGCGTGTCGTCCTCCTCCAGCCACTCCACCTCCAGCTCACGCACGTCGGCGTTGGTCGCCACGTGGTAGGTCGCGAGGTCCTGGGTGACGAAGTGACCGAACCGCGGATCACGCCAGGACTCCTCGAACAGCGCAGCGGACAGGCCCATCACCAGCCCGCCGAGGAGCTGGGAGCGCGCCGTCGTCGGGTTGATCACCCGGCCCACCGAGTAGACCCCCAGCATCCGCGGCACCCGGATCTCCCCGGTCAGCCGGTGCACCCGCGCCTCACAGAAGACCGCACCGAAGGAGTGCATGGCGTGCGTCTTCGCGCCCGGCGCGTCCGCCGCCGCGGCGGTCGTCTCCACGCCGGGCGAGGGAGCGTCGCCGTGGTCGGCGCGGAACAGCTGGGCCGCCGCCACGATCGCCGAGCCCCACGAGCTGGTGCCCGAGGAGCCACCGGCCACGCTCGCGCTCGGCAGCAGCGTGTCCGCGATCTCCAGCTCCACCGACTCCACCGCGACGCCCAACGCGTCCGCGGCGATCTGCGCCAGCACGGTCCGGGCGCCGGTGCCGATGTCCACGGCCCCGATCGCCACCGCGTATCGCCCGCCCTCCAGCGCGCGCACCCGCGCCCGGTTGCCGGGCGAGCGCATGGCCGGGTACGTCGCCGAGGCCACCCCCAGGCCGACCCACCAGTCGCCGTCCAGCGTCGCCCGCGGCGCCTCGGCGCGCTCGGACCAGCCGAACCGCTCCGCGCCCCGGTCGAAGCACTCCATCAGCCGCCGTTCGTTGAACGCCAGGCCGGTCTCCGGGTCGGTCGCGGTGTCGTTGCGGCGTCGTACCTCGATCGGGTCCATGCCGGTGGCGACGGCGAGCTCGTCCATGGCGACCTCCTGGGCGTACATGCCCGGCATCTCGCCGGGCGCGCGCATCCAGGACGGCACCGTCACGTCGAGCTGCGCCAGCCGGTGGCTGGTACGACGCGCAGGGGCGGCGTACATCATCCGACTCGGTGAGGCGGTCTGCTCGGCGAACTCACGGATCCGCGACGTCTGTTCGGCCACCCGGTGCTCCAGCGCCGTCAGCGCACCGTCGGCCCGCGCGCCCAGCGTCACGTGCGAGATGGTGGCCGTGCGGTAGCCGGTCATGCCGAACATCTGCTGCCGGGTCACCGCCAGCCTCACGGCGCGGCCCGGCACCGTGCGCGCGGCGAGCGCCGCCGCCATCTCGTGGCTGTGCGCCTCGCCCTTGCTGCCGAACCCGCCGCCGACGTACGGCGCAACTACCCGCACCTGCTCCGGTGTCAGCCCGAGCATCGGCGCCAGCGTCGAGACCACGCCGTGCACGCCCTGGGTGGAGTCGTGCAACGTCAGCACCACCGGATCAGCGTCCCCCTCGGCGGAGTCCTCGGCGGACTTCTCAGCGGGGTCGGCCCACCGGGCGACCAGGGCGTGCGGCTCCAACGGGTTGTTCGACTCGTACGCGGTCCGGTAGGTCTCGGCGACGCGGACGTCGGCTGCGGACAGTGCGGCGTCGACGTCGCCCTCGGTGGTGTCGGTCGGCATCGCCGGGTTCACCTGCTCGGGCCGGTAGGTCGCGTTGTCCTCGCGCAGCTCCGCCTCGTGCTCGGCGACCTCGTAGTCGACGTGCACCAGCGCGGCGCCTTCGCGGGCGGCCTCGGAGGTCTCGGCGAGCACCACCGCCACCACCTGGCCGCGGTAGCCGACCCAGGCGTCCTGCAGGATCGCCAGCTCCTTGTTGTCGGTCTGCGCCAACCGCGGGGCGTTGGTGTGGTCGATGACCGACACCACGCCGGGGTGGGCGAGCGCCGCGGCGGGGTCGATGCTGGTGATCCGGCCCCGCGCCACCCGGGAGAGCACCAGCCAGGCGTGCAGCGCGTCGGGCGGTGCGTGCTCGACCGCGTAGCGCGCCCGGCCTGTCACCTTCTCCACGCCGTCGGCCCGCACGCTCGCCGTGCCGATCGCACGCTGGTGCACCGGGGTGGTCCGGACCTCCACGGGCTCGCTCATCGCGCCCCTCCTTCCCGCACCAGGTGGAGCAGGGCGGCCACGGTGGCGTTGCGCACCATCGCCGGCTTGTACGCCGTCTGCTCGTCCACCTCGGCGCTGGCCAGCTCGACGTCCGCGGCGGCGCGCACCGTCTCCTCGTCCGGCACCCGGCCGCGCAGCAGCTCCTCGGCGCGGCTCGCCCGCCACGGCTTGTGCGCCGCCCCGCCCCACGCGATCCGCACGTCGGTGACGGTGCCGTCCTCGGCCAGCTCCAGGCCGGCGGCGACCGAGACCAGCGCGAAGGCGTACGACGCCCGGTCGCGCACCTTGAGGTAGTGCGAGCGCCGAGCGGCGGGGGAGTCGGTCAGCTCGACGGCGGTGACGAGCTCACCGTGGCGCAGCGTGGTGTCGTCCTGCGGACGGTCCCCGGGCAGTCGGTGCAGCTCGGCGAACGGCACCCGGTGCTCCCCGTCGGCGCCCAGCATCACGACCTCGGCGTCGAGGGCAGCGAGCGCGACCGCCAGGTCGGAGGGGTGCACCGTGACGCAGTCCGGGCTCGCGCCGAGGATCGCGTTGTAGCGGCCGTAGCCGCCGATCGCGGAGCAGCCGGAGCCCGGCTCCCGCTTGTTGCACGGCGTCGTGACGTCGGTGAAGTAGACGCAGCGGGTGCGCTGCAGCAGGTTGCCCGCCGTGGTGGCCTGGTTGCGGATCTGCCCCGAGGCGCCGGACAGCAGCGCCCGCACCACGACCGGGAAGCGTTCGCGGACCCGCGGGTCGGCGGCCAGGTCGCTGTTGCGCACGTTCGCGCCGACCCGCAGCCCGGCCGGGCCACCGTCGCCGTCGGCACCGGCGGGGGAGGCGAGCTCCGCGACGGCGTCCAGCCCCAGGCGTCGTACGTCGACCAGGGCGGCCGGGCGCGCGACCCCGAGCTTGAGGTGGTCCACGAGGTTGGTACCGCCGGCCAGGAACCGCGCCTCCGGGTCGCCGGCGACCGCGGCCACGGCGGCGGCGGGGTCCGGGGCGGCCAGGTAGGTCAGCTCCCTCACGCGCCCACCTCCTGCGCCGCGGCCTCCCGGACGGCGTCGAGGATGCCGACGTAGGCGCCGCAGCGGCACAGGTTGCCGCTCATCCGCTCCCGCAGCTCGTCGTCGTCGGCGCTCGGGGCGCCGGTGAGGTCGGTGGTGACGTGACTGGGGTGGCCCTGGCGCAGCTCCTCGAGCGCCCCGACGGCCGAGCACACCTGGCCCGGGGTGCAGTAGCCGCACTGCAGGCCGTCGTGGCGCAGGAACGCCTGCTGCACCGGGTGCAGTCCCTCGGCGTCGTTCGCGGTGTTCGAGAGCCCGTCGGCGGTGGTGATCTCCGCGCCGTCGTACGCCACGGCCAGGGCCAGGCAGGTCAGGTGCCGACGGCCGTCGAGCAGCACCGTGCACGAACCACACTGGCCGTGGTCACAGCCCTTCTTCGCAGACGTGTTGCCCAGCCGCTCACGCAGTGCATCGAGCAGGGTGGTGCGGGTGTCGACGGTGAGGGTCCGGTCGGTGCCGTCGACCCTCAGCGAGATCTCGGTCTCCATGCAGGCCGCGGTACCCCGCGAGTGCGCCGATCAGCCCGGCTGACCGCGACGCGCTCCTCACTCCTCGGTGAGCTTCCAGGCCGGCATGCCGGGGTGGGTGTGGTGCCCGGAGCGGATCTCGTGGGCCGTCTCGGCGAGGGTGGCCTCGTCGGCACGCAGCCCGCGGCTGTGCAGCTCCGCGACGAGCCGGGCCTCGACGTCGGCGGCGGCGTCCTGGGCGTAGGCGGTGGAGACGGCGTCGATCGCCTGCTGTGCGACGGCGAGCACGGGTGCGCCGAGCTCGGTGACGCGGTCGGGGTCGACCTCGAAGTGCTTGGTCATGATGCCCTCCTGACGACCCCGGTTCGTGGCGCCGAGGGTGACCCTCTCGGTGCCCGCACCGGGGCGCGTCAACCCCTTGCGGGGGCGGGTGCGCTCAGCGCTCGCCGGAGGGGCCCGGCGGGGGAGCGATGCGCCGACCGGTGCCGCGCGGCAGCGTGCCGGCGCGGTGGGCGGCGAACGCGGCGAGGCGACCCTCGAGCCACTCCGCCTGCCGGACGCGCTCCATGTGGGCGGCGTGGGAACGGCGCGGCAGCGCCTCAGGGTCGGCGCCGAGCTGCTTCTTGACCGCCTCGTAGGTGGGAGCGGACTCTCGCGACGGGTCGGGCCGGGCGGATTGGGGGGACGTGGTCACGGGTCCTCCTGGTCGGTCGATGTGCCACCCACCCGAGATCGTGGTGGCGGCCTACCGGGGCGTGCGTCGTGCGGTCGCGGCACGCTCGCCGCGGCGCCGACCATCATGCGCCACCGGCTTGCCGGGCCGCGAAACGGCCCGGCCTCCGAGCGCCCGAGTGGGCGCGGGGCGAGCACCGGAGCCGCTCTGGACGTGATCCGACTCACGTTCAGACGGTGCAGGTGGCCCACGGTGAGGGGGCGGGATGGGCAGGTCGGGGTCCCGCCGTCCTCCGATCGGCCACCTTTGTGCCGAACGGCCTCCGGTCCGTCCTGGAGTCTCTAGCCTCGTGCGGTGACCATGCCTGCGCTGAGGCGCTCCCTGGGTGTCGCCGTCGCGGGCGTGCTGCTCGCCTCGGGCGCCGCCGTGCTTGCCCCGCTCACGGCCCCGGCGAGCGCTGGGGCGCCGGACGACGTGAGCATGACGGCCCAGGAGCCGCTGCTGGACGATCCGCGACCGGGCCGCGCCGCGATCCGGGCGCTGGGCGACAAGCTGCCGCAGGCCGCCGTACGCAACGGCCTGGCCCCGGCCGAGCTGCGCGCGCTGTTGCGCGAGCAGCCCGACGCCTGGGTGGACCGTCGCGGGGCGCTCTACTACGCCGACCCGGCGCCGTCGCCGGCCGAGCTCGCCGCGGTGCCGCGGGCGGCCCCCCAGCCGCTGGCGGCGCTGGCGGACACCTTCGCGCTGCACAGCAATCCGTCCGCGCGGCTGACCATCTTCCTCGACCTCGACGGCGCGACCGTCGCCGGCACGGCGTGGAACGACGACGCCGGCATCCCCGCCGGCGACCACCCTGCCTGGGACCCCGCCGGCAACGGCTCGACCTTCAACGACGCCGAGCGGTCGGCGATCCAGCAGGTGTGGGCGATCGTGGCCGAGGACTACGCCCCCTTCGACGTCGACGTGACCACCGAGGACCCGGGAGTCGAGGCGCTGCTGCGCAGCGACGCGGCCGACACCGAGTACGGCACCCGGGTGCTCATCACCCCGAGCGTCGCGGCCCATGAGGGCCTCTGTGACGCCGTGTGCGGCGGCCTGGCCTACCTGGGCACCTTCGACGAGATCGGCCCCGACGCCCAACCGGCCTGGGTGTTCCCCCCGGCGCTGTCCGACGACCCCAAGGCGGTCGCCGAGGCGGCCTCCCACGAGGCGGGTCACAACCTCGGCCTCGAGCACGACGGCAAGGGCGAGGAGGACTACTACGAGGGCCACGGGAGCTGGGCGCCGGTCATGGGCGCGGGCTACGTGCGACCGGTCGTGCAGTGGAGCGCCGGCAGCTACGCCGGGGCCACCGAGGCCCAGGACGACGTCGCCGCCATCGCCGGCTACCTCGGCCGGCGCGCCGACGAGGCCTCGAACGTGCTCGCCTCGCCCTCGCCGCTGCCCTCGGGCACGGCCGTGATCACCAGCAGGGAGGACGTCGACGTCTACTCGCTGGGCGCCTGCGCGGCCGGCGTCACCGTCACGGTCTCGCCGAGCGTGGTGGCGCCCAACCTCGACGTGCGGGCCAGCCTGCACACCGCCGACGGCACCGAGCGGCTCGCCGTGGACCCGCCCTCCGGTCCCGGTGACGGCATCACCGCCTCCAACATGGGCGCCACCCTCACCGTGCCGGCGACCGCGGACGGCTGGGTCCTGCGGGTCGACGGCGTCGGCCGCGGCACCTGGGCCAACGGGTACGACGACTACGGCAGCCTCGGCGCCTACACCGTCACCAGTGGCTGCGGCAGCGCGCCGCCCGCCCGCGTGCCCGGCGCCCCCGCCGCGGTGAGCGCCACTGCCGGCAACACCTCGGCTCGGGTCTCCTGGACCGCGCCGTCGGCGAATGGGGCCGCGATCACCGGCTACCGGGTGAGTGCGGCTCCCGGCGGGCGGAGCTGCACCACGACCGCGCTGACCTGCACGGTCACCGGCCTGACCAACGGCACCGCCTACCGGTTCACGGTGTCGGCGACCAACGCTGCCGGTACCGGCCCCGCCTCCGCCGCGTCCGCGGCGGCCACCCCGCGGGCGCCGGTGCCCGCCGCGACCCGGCCCGCGCGGATGGCCGTCCCGAAGGTGAAGGTCAAGGGCCGCAAGGTCACGCTGACCTGGGCCGCGCCGGCCACCGGCGGTGCGCCGGTGACGCGCTACGTGATCGACCTGAACAAGGGCAAGGACAAGGTCGCCAAGGCATCCGCCCGCAAGATCGTGCTGAAGCTCAAGAAGGGCAGCTACAAGGTCCGCGTCGCCGCAGTCAACCGGCTCGGCCAGGCGCCGTACACCGCGTGGGTCACCATCCGGGTGAGATGACCTGAAAACGCCTCGCGCGGCCCGTGCCCCGTCAGGGGCACGGACCGCGCGAGGACTGCGGCGAGGACTGCGGCGGGGCCGCGGTGGGCGACGACGCTCAGGCGTCGACGACGATCGCGATGATCATCGGGTTGCGGCGGAACTTCCGCTGTGCCCAGCGGCCCAGCTCGCGGGTGATCATCTGCTCCAGGCGGTGCGGCTCGCCGATCCCCTCGGCGGCGGCACGGGCCAGCGCCTTCTCCACCACACCGGCGGCCGGCTCGAACGACTCCGGGCTCGCCACGAAGCCACGCACCAGGAAGTCGGGCGGCTCGGTCAGCGCGCCGGTGTCGGCGTCGACCAGCGCCAGCACGGTGACCACGCCCTCGTTGGCCAGCGTGCGCCGGTCCTTCAGCGTCGTCTCGGTCGCGCCGCCGACGGTCTGCCCGTCGACGTACACGTTGCCGGCGGGCACCTTGCCAGTGATCTTGGCCCGTCCCTTGACCAGGTCGACCACGACGCCGTCCTCGGCGATGACGACCCGGTCGGGGTCCACGCCGGTACGGATCGCGATCTCGGCGTTGGCCTTGAGGTGGCGCCACTCGCCGTGCACCGGCATCACGTTCGTCGGGCGGACGATGTTGTAGCAGTAGGCGAGCTCGCCGGCGCTGGCGTGGCCGGAGACGTGCACCTTGGCGTTGCCCTTGTGCACGACCTTGGCGCCCCAGCGGGTGAGCCCGTTGATGACCGAGGAGATGGCGTTCTCGTTGCCGGGGATGACCGAGCTGGCCATCAGCACGGTGTCACCCTCGCCGATGCGGATCTTGTGCTCGCGGTTGGCCATCCGCGACAGCGCGGCCAGGGGCTCGCCCTGGGAGCCGGTGCACACGATCGCCATCCGGTCCGGCTTCATCCGCTCCAGCTCCTCGAGCGGTACGACGAGGCCCTCGGGGTACTTCAGGTAGCCCAGATCGCGGGCGACCCCCATGTTGCGCACCATCGACCGGCCGACGAAGGCCACCTTCCGCCCGTGCGCCTGGGCGGCGTCGAGCACCTGCTGGATCCGGTGCACGTGGCTGGCGAAGCTGGAGACGATCACGCGCCGCGGCGCGGTGCGGAAGACGGTCTCGATCGCCGGCGACAGCTCGCGCTCGGACATGGTGAAGCCGGGGACCTCGGCGTTGGTGGAGTCGGTGAGGAACAGGTCCACGCCCTCCTCGCCGAGGCGCGCGAAGGCGCGCAGGTCGGTGATCCGGTCGTCGAGGGGGAACTGGTCCATCTTGAAGTCGCCGGTGTGCAGCACCATGCCCGCCGACGTGCGGATCGCGACCGCCAGACCGTCGGGGATGGAGTGGTTGACCGCGACGAACTCCAGGTCGAAGGGGCCGAACGGCACCCGGTCGCCCTCGGTGACCTCGTCGAGGACCGGCTTGATCCGGTGCTCCTTGAGCTTGGCCTCGATCAGCGCCAGCGTCAGCTTGGAGCCGACGACGGGGATGTCGGGCCGCTCGCGCAGCAGGTACGGCACGCCGCCGATGTGGTCCTCGTGGCCGTGGGTCAGCACGATCGCCACGATGGAGTCGAGACGGTCCCGGATCCAGGTGAAGTCGGGCAGGATCACGTCGATGCCGGGCTGGTGCTCCTCGGGGAACAACACGCCGCAGTCGACGATCAGCAGCTTGCCGCGATGCTCGAAGACGGTCATGTTCCGGCCGACCTCACCGAGGCCGCCGAGTCCCACCACGCGCAGGCCGTCGCGCGGGAGGTTCGGGGGAGGCTTGAGTTCGGGGTGCGGATGGCTCACGGCCCCACGCTAGTGGCCCGGCCCCGGCGGGGTGCAGTCGGTGTGACGCACCCGGCGTCGGTGGGGTCGTCGCTGCGGCCCCGACCGGGCAGGTCGAGCCGCGCTCCTAGACTCGAGACGTACGCCTCGCCAGCCCGGGGCGACCCACCCTCCAGAGCAGGCAGGAACCATGCAGCACCTCGGAGATCGTCCCTGGTCCGTGCACTACGGACCCGGCGTCCCGCTCGAGATCGACATCCCCGACGAGCCCGTCACCGCCGGTCTCGCCCGCGCCGCGCAGCGCTGGCCCGACCGGGTCGCGACCGACTTCCTCGGCGCCACCGCCACCTACGCCCAGACCGAGGAGGCCGTACGACGCGCCATGGGCGTGCTGCACGACCTCGGCGTGCGGGCGGGGGACCGGGTGGCGCTGGTGCTGCCCAACTGCCCCAGCCACCTGGTCGCCTACCACGCGGCCCTGCGCCTGGGCGCCGTCGTGGTGGAGCTCAACCCGACGTACTCGAGCGAGGAGCTGGTCAAGCTGCTCGCCGACTCCGCCGCCACCCACGCGCTGGTGTGGCACAAGGCGGTGGAGCGGGTGCTGCCCGCGCGCGGGGCGGGGCTGCGTGCCGTGGTCAGCGTCGACGTCACTCGCGACCTGCCGCGCATCTCCCGGGTGCTGCTCCGGATGCCGGTGCAGGCGGCGCGAGCCAAGCGACACGCGCTGCTGGGCTCCGTGCCCGCCGACGTGCCGGACTGGCACACCCTGCTGCGCGGTGCGGCCACCGACGTCGCGGAGGCCGAGGTCCATGGCGACGACCTGGCGCTGCTGCAGTACACGGGCGGCACCACCGGGACGCCCAAGGCCGCGATGCTGAGCCACCGCAACCTGGTCGCGAACCTGGTGCACGGGCAGGCGTGGGTCGGCTTCCGCGAAGGCGAGGAGACCGTCTACGGCGTGCTGCCGTTCTTCCACGCCTTCGGCCTGACGTTGTGTCTCAACCTGCCCGGCCACATCGGCGCGACGCTGGTGATGTTCCCGAACTTCGAGCCGGAGACCGTGCTCACCGCGTTCCGGCGCCGACCCGCCACCTTCATGGCGGGCGTGGCACCGATGTTCGATCGGATCGCCGCGGCGGCGGAGGCCTCCGCGAAGCCGCCCACCGAAGGGCTGCGCCAGGTCCGTCTCGGGTTCGCCGGTGCGATGCCTATCCCACCGAGCGTCGTCGAGCGCTGGGAGCGGCTCACCGGGGGCCTGCTGATCGAGGGCTACGGCATGACTGAGTGCGCCCCGATCGCGCTGGGCAACCCGTGCGCCCCGACCCGGCGCCCGGGCACGCTGGGCGTGCCGTTCCCCAACACCGAGATGCGGGTGGTCGACATCGACGACCACACCCGCGACGTGGAGCCCAACGCCGACGGCGTCCTGCGCGGGGAGCTGCTCGTGCGCGGCCCGCAGGTCTTCTCCGGCTACCTCAACCGTCCCGACGAGACCGCCCACCAGCTGCTCGAGGGCGGGTGGCTGCGCACCGGCGACGTGGTCGAGGTCGACGCGACCGGTTGGACGCGGCTCGTCGACCGGGTCAAGGAGATGATCATCGTCGGCGGGTTCAAGGTCTATCCCTCCGCCGTCGAGGACCATCTGCGCACCCTGACCGGCGTCGCCGACGTCGCCGTGGTCGGCGTGCCCGGGGCCGCCGGTGACGACGAGGTGCTGGCGGCGTTCGTGCTGGACCCCGACGCCGACGTCCCCACCTTGGAGGAGGTCCGCTCGCACGGCGCTCAGCTGCTCGCTCGCTATGCGCTGCCGCGCCGCATCGAGGTGGTCGAGGACCTGCCGCGTTCGCAGATCGGCAAGGTGCTGCGCCGCGAGGTGCAGCGGCGCTTCCTGCCCTGAGCTGACCCCGGCTCGGAGCGGCCAGGCGGGAATCAGGCGGGCGGGAATCAGGCGGGCGGGTAGCCCGCGCCCTGGAGCAGCCGCGCCAGGTGTGCGGTGTTGGCCGCGGCGGTGCGGGTGGTCGCCGTGGTCTTCTCCGGCTTGGGGTCCAGGTCCTGGTAGTCGATGCCCTGCATCGCCTCGCCGACCCAGTACGTCGAGCCGTTGCCAGATCGGGGTGGCGATCACCAGGATGTCCGCGGCGAGCACCTTCTCCCGGATCGCCGGCCACTCGTCGCCGTCACCCTCATCGGTGCTGACGCCGAAGTGCACGTCGTGGTCGACCACCCGGACCACCTCGCCGCTCACACCATGCTCACCGAGGGCGTCGAGCACCTCGTGGTCGATCAGCGTCGCGCTCGAGGCCGCGGGCGACTTCTTCAGCGTGCAGGACAGGACCAGCACCGTCAGCGTCAGGCGGCGGGGACGAGGCCGGGGTCAGCCAGCGCGTCGGGCCAGTGGCCGGGTGGGTCGAGGGCCTGGGTGCCGTTCGGGCCGACGTGGAAGAAGTGCCCGTGGGGACTTCGCCAGAGCAGGTGGCCTGGCATGAGGACGAAGTAGTGCCAGCCGGAGTGGGTCTTGGCGCGGTGGTGTCGCCTGCAGCATGGGAACTCGTTGCAGGGGCAGGTCGGGCCGCCCTCGGAATGGGGGATGCGGTGGTCGAGGTCGCAGCGCTCGGCGCGGGTGGTGCAGCCGGGGAACCGGCAGGTGGTGTCCCTGAGCTCGACCTGCTTGCGGTGCCGGGCGGGGATCTCGTACCGGTCGACGGGGTCGCAGTCGGCCAGGTCGATCACCGGCTGCACGGTGATCGAGGTGGCGGTGCGCAGCCACTCGCGGATCTGCTCCTTCAGCACCGGGCGCTTGCCGTCGTGCCAGCGGCCCACGGGGTTCGTTTCGCCCAGCATCGTGTCGGTGATGTGGACCGCGATCTCGGCCTTGCGGCCAGCCGAGCGGACGGTGACCTCGCCGGTCTCAGTGTCGGTGGTGAGCAGATCCAGCTCGAGGTCATTCCGGGCGAGCTCGCCGACGGCGATGGAGCGACGGACGTCCAAGGAGTCCTCGGAGCCCAGCCGACCGAGGAGCGACGCGCGGCGGGCGACGGCATCGTCGAGATCGGCGGCATCGGCGGCGTCGAGGAGGCCGCCGATCACGGTGAGGCCATTCTCGTTCGCCTCACCGACGTCGAAGTGCCGATGGTCGGAGGCTTCCTTGCGACGGTCCTCAGCGGCCTCCGGGTCATGTCTGAGGATCGCGGTCGCGACGATCCGCTCGAGCTCCGCCCAGCCGACGCGACCTGCCCTCGATGCGACCTGGCGGTCCACGAACGCCGCAGCCTCTGCGTTCAATCCGTGGGTCAGGTCGGCGACCCGCTCGGCACGCCACGTGGCGACCTTCCCGGCCATCACCTGGGCGTAGAGGAGAGGCAGCCGCCAGGCACACTCCACGATTCGACCCACGTAGGCGCGGCCACCGTCGGGCGAGCGCTGCAGGACCGCGATGAGCTCCATCAGGTTGAACTCGCTGACCAGCGGTGCGCCAGCTCCGGCGATCGGCACGCCCGTGTCCAGGTAGCCCTCACGCACGGTCGCGGCGTGCTCGGGAGCATCGACGACGTTCTGATCGGCCCACGCGACGATCGCTGCCCACTCGTCGATCATCAGGGCGGCGCGACGTCGAACGCCGGCGTCGAGGACGTTGAGCAGCTCGGCGACCGGGCGGCCGTCGTGCTCCGCGGCTGCGGTGCTGCTCTTGCGATCCATGACTGGATTCTTCTCCAGGGGTCCGACACAACCTCGGTCCGACGAGCCGGTCGGGCTGCGGTCCGATGCAATCAGTCGGACTCCTGCTTCGCCTGCCGCTCGAGCAGGTCCCGGGCGCGCTCGCTTCCGTCCTCGGCGTCCAGTGCCCTGCGGAAGCTGTCCATCTTCTCCGCCCCGGCGGGGAAGGGCGGCAGGAGCGGCACGTCGGGATCGACGATCGCCTCGATCACGACGGGTCGGCCGGCCGTGAAGGCGTGGGCCCAGGCGTCGTCGACGTCGGCGGGGGAGTCGATGCGGATGCCGCCGAGCCCGAGCAGCTCGGCGTAGCGCGCGTAGGGGAAGTCCGGCAGCGACTGGCTCACGTCGTACCTCGGGTCGCCCTCGGTCTCGCGCTGCTCCCAGGTGACCTCGGCCAGGTCGTTGTTGTGCAGCACCAGGACGACGAAGTGGGGGTCGGCCCAGTCCTGCCAGCGGGAGGCGAGCGTGACGAGCTCGGCGATCCCGTTCATCTGCATCGCGCCGTCACCGACCAGCGCGACCACCGGCCGGTCGGGGGCGGCGAGCTTGGCGGCCAGGCCGTAGGGCAGCCCGGAGCCCATCGACGCCAGCGTGGAGGACAGGTGCGCCGGCACGCCGGGCGGCAGCCGCAGGTGCCGGGCGTACCAGTAGACGACCGACCCCACGTCCACGCTCACCTGCGCGGTCTCGGGCAGGTGCGCGGAGAGCGCCCGGACCACCCGTTCCGGGTTGAGCGGTACGGCGCCCAGCGCGGCCCGCTCCTCGGCGATCCGCTGCCACCGTTCGACCTCGCCGGCGACCTGGTCGCGCCAACCGGTGTCCGTGCGCTCGGTCAGCAGCGGCAGCAGCGCCGAGAGCGTCTCGTCGGCGTCCCCGACGAGACCGACCTCGACGGGGTAGCGGTTGCCGAGGTGGCGGCCGTCGAGGTCGACCTGCACCGCGCGTGCCTGCCCGGGCGCGGGATAGAACTCCGTCCAGGGGTCGTTGGTGCCGACCATCAGCAGCGTGTCGCAGTGCTGCATCAGCCAGGCTGAGGCGGTCGTGCCGAGGTGACCCATCACCCCGCAGCTGGTCGGCAGCGTCTCGTCCCACCACGGCTTGCCCAGCAGGCTGGTGGTCACCCCCGCACCCAGCCGCTCCGCGACCGCCCGGACCGTCGCGCCGGCGTCCCGGGCGCCCTGGCCGACCAGCAGCGCCACCCGCTCCCCGGCGTTGAGGACCTCCGCGGCGTCGGCGAGGTCGTCGTCGGCGGGCAGCACACGCGGCGGACGCCACTGCGGTGCGGTCGGCACGACGCCGTGCTCGTGCGGCGGCACGGCCGGCGCCGGCTGCGTCTGCACGTCGTGCGGCAGCACCACGACGCAGGGGGACCGGGTGGCGAGGGCGGTGCGGAACGCGCGGTCCAGCACCATCCCCGCCTGCTCGGGGGCGAGCACAACCTGCACGTACTGCGCGGCCACGTCGCTGAACAGCGCGGTCAGGTCGAGCTCCTGCTGGTACTCCGCGCCCAGGGCGGTGGTGGGTTGCTGGCCCACGACGGCCACCACGGGCTGGTGGTCGAGCTTGGCGTCGTACAGGCCGTTGAGCAGGTGCACGGCGCCCGGTCCCTGGGTGCTGAGCATGACGCCCACGCCGCCGGTGTACTTGGCGTGGCCGGTCGCCATCAACGCGGCGCTCTCCTCGTGCCGTGCCTGCACGAAGGCCGGGTCGCCCGCGGCCCGGCGCAGGGCGCCCATCACGGGGTTGATGCCGTCGCCGGAGTAGCCGAAGACCCGCGGCACGCCCCACGCCCGGAACCGCTCGACGACGAGGTCGGCCACCAGCCGCTGCCCGTCGGGGACGGCCGCTGCGGCCTGCTCGTCGGAACCGGTCCCGGGCTCGTGCGTCGCCATCGCTCCCCCTCTGCTGCATCGCGCCGGCCCTGGCGGTACCCGGGCATCCGGGGCGCATCCGAGCAGCGAGGCGCCCGGTCAGCGGTCGGCGTGTTTCCCGGCGCTCTCGCCGCGGCCGCGGTGCGGGTCCGAGGGGTCCGGCTCGGCCGCCGCAGCCCGCAGCCGCCTCTGGAACCGGAAGAGGGCCACGCCGACGAGGACGAGCAGGACGCTCAGCACGCGACCGGCCCACAGCGCCCCCTGGTGCGCCTCCTCCTGCCCGCGCACCCCGAGCAGGAGCAGCACGATGGGAAGGAGCCGGGCTCGACCCTCCTCGGAGGGGAGGGCGAGCGCCGTGGCGGTGGCCCACGCGACCGTGACCAGCAACAACAGGCTCCACAGCACGGCGTCCCGGGCGTCGACGTCGCCGCCGAGCGCGGCGCGACCACGGCGAACCAGGGTCACCGCCGGCGCCAGCAGCAACCGGACCAGCAGCACCCCCAGCAGGAAGGCCGCGAAGCCGAGCAGCAGCACGAACGGGACGACGAGGAACCACGACCGATCGGGGATCTCGCCGTCGCGCAACGTCGCGGGGAACATGAGGAACCCGATCGCGAGCTCGGCCAGCAGCGCGCCGAACCCGCCCAGCATGGCGCCGCCCATGGCCGTGCGTCG
This sequence comes from Nocardioides faecalis, assembly GCF_018388425.1. Lineage (NCBI taxonomy): Bacteria > Bacillati > Actinomycetota > Actinomycetes > Propionibacteriales > Nocardioidaceae > Nocardioides > Nocardioides faecalis. The sequence goes on from NZ_CP074406.1 coordinate 1,513,494, forward strand.
TACGTCGAGGGCCTCGACGGACAGGTGCAGCACCCAGCCGAGCATCACGTGGGCGCCCAGCACCAGCAGCATCGGCACGTCGAAGTCGACGTCGCGGGAGCGGGTCAGCAGCCAGAACGCCGTCGACGTGGTCGCCACGCAGGCGAACCACGCCAACACCCGGAGCACACGGACCGACACGCGGGCCACCCTAGGCGGCCCGCGCGCCGGTCACCGACAGCGGAGGTGCGTCAGGGCTTGAAGACGACCTTGACCATCCCGTCCTGCTTCTTCTGGAACTTCTCGTAGGCGGCGGGCGCCTCGCTCAGCGGCAGGTGGTGGGTGGCGAAGGAGTCGACGCCGAACGGGTCGTCCTCGACCAGCATGGCGAGGAGGTCGTCGGTCCAGGCGCGCACGTTGGCCTGGCCCATCCGGATCTGCACCTGCTTGTCGAAGAGCTGGAACATCGGGATCGGGTCGAGCGCGCCGCCGTAGACCCCGGAGATCGACACGGTCCCGCCGCGTCGTACGGAGTCGAAGGCGGTGTGCAGCGCGGCGAGCCGGTCGATGCCGGCCTTCTTCATCACGGGCTCGGCGATCGCGTCGGGCAGCAGACCGGCGAACTTCTGCACGGCCTGGGCCCCGGGCGATCCGTGTGCCTCCATGCCCACGGCGTCGATCACGGAGTCCGCGCCGCGGCCCCCGGTGAGCTCGCGGACGGCGGCGGCCACGCCCTCACCGACACCGACCTCGTTCAGGTCCAGCACCTCCGCGCCGAAGGCCCGGACCCGCTCGAGCCGCTCAGGCACCCGGTCGACCGAGATGACCCGGTGCCCGGCACGCACGCCCATCCGGGCGGCCATGTCACCGATGGGACCGGCGCCGAGCACGAGCAGGGTGCCGCCGTCGGGCACGTCGGCGTACTGCAGGCCCTGCCACGCGGTCGGCAGCACGTCGGAGAGGAACAGGAACCGGTCGTCTTCGTGCTCGTGGGGCACCTTGATCGGCAGGAAGTTGCCGAAGGGCACCCGCAGGTACTCCGCCTGCCCACCCGGCACCTGGCCGTAGAGCTTGGAGTAGCCGAAGAAGCTGGCGCCCGTGCCGTGCTCGTGGTTCTGCGTGGTCTCGCACTGGCTGTAGAGCTTCTGGTCGCACATCCAGCAGGAGCCGCAACAGACGTTGAACGGCACCACCACCCGGTCGCCGACGGCGAGCTCGGTGACCTCGCTGCCCACCTCCACCACGACGCCCATCGGCTCGTGGCCGACGACGTCGCCGGGCTCCATGAACGCACCGAGCGTCTCGTACAGGTGCAGGTCGGAGCCGCACAGACCGGTCGAGGTGACCTCGATGATGACGTCGGTCGGCTCCTGGATCCCGGGGTCCGGCACGTCGGTCACCTGCATGTCGTGGTTGCCCTGCCAGGTCACTGCCTTCACGTACGTCGCCTCCTCGTCTGAGTTCTGCTGACGGGGACGGCGGTACCCGGGCCACCGGCGGGCAACCAGGGGTCACGGCGCGCCGCGCGGCTCCTCGTGCCCGGCGGGGGCGTCGGCGAGGTCGTCGACGACGAGGAGGTCGTCGCGCACCTGGCCGGCGCGCAGGGACGCCCGGCCGAGCATGTGGTTGGCCACCGGCGTGGTGAGCAGCTGGAACACCCCGACCAACGTCAACAGCCCGATCACGTCGGCCTCGCGCGCCCGGAGCGCCAGCCCCATCAGCACCAGGACCAGCCCGAGGGACTGCGGCTTGGTCGCGGCGTGCATCCGGCTGAGCAGGTCGGGCAGGCGCAGCACGCCGATCGCGGCGATCATCGCCAGCGTCGCGCCGAGCAGGAAGCAGATGGCGGCGAGCGTGTCCGCCACTCCGGCCCAGGTCACGACCGCTCCGCCTCGATGTCGTCGCTGCCCTTGGTGAACCGGGCGACGCTGACCGAGCCGACGAACCCGAGCAGGGTGAGCACGAGCAGGATCGGCACGGTGAAGGTGTGCCGGTTGATCGCGGCCTCGATCGCCAGCCCGCAGATCGCGATCGCGACGAACACGTCGAGCGCGACCGCCCGGTCCAACATGGTGGGGCCGATCGTCATCCGGGCCACCGTCGCCACGGCGGCGACGGCCAGCATCGCCACCGAGATCGCCAGCACGATGCTCATCGGTGCGCTCCTTCGGTCGGTTCGGGGGCCTCGGTCGGGTCGCCGGGCCGGTCGCCGGGCCTGTCGTCGAGGTGGTCGGTGTGCCGGCCCAGGGCGCGCACGACCCGCGCCTCCTGGGCGAGCACGCTGCGCCGGAACCGTTCGGCCCCGGCCTCGTCGCCGACCTCGAGGACGTGCAGGAACAGGGTGTGCGTGGAGCGCCGGGCCTCGACCACGATGCTGCCCGGGATCAGGCTGGTCATCTCCGCGACGACGGTGAGCACGAAGTCCGAGGGGGTGCGCAGGTTGACCTCGACGATGCCGTTGCGCAGCGGCCGCTGGGGTCGCAGCACCACCCACGCCACCTGCACGCTGGCTCGGACCACGTCGAAGACGAACCGCCCGACGAGCACCAGCAGCGCGACCGGCCGGACCCGGACGTCGACGTGCAGCGGCGGCAGCGGGAACACCAGGCAGGCGATGGTCGCCACGACCAGCCCGCCGAGCACGGTGAGGGGCGAGATGTCGCGCCACAGCACGACCCACACCACCGTGAGCCACAGCAGCATCGGCCACTGCAGGGCGCCGTACCGCTGGGGAGGGCGGCCCGTCGTCTGGTCCTGCGCCTGCGTCTCGGCGCCGCCGACGGGGGTGGGGGCGCTCATCGCTCGCCCCCGTCCAGCACCGCTTCGAGGTACGGCGTCCGTTCGATCAGGTCCGCGGCGGCGGCGTCGGTGAACGCGAACAGCGGCCCGGCGACGAGGGTGAACAGGAGGCTGACGGCCACCACGCCCGCGGTGGGCACCACCATGCCGGTGGGCAGCCGTTCGGGCAGCGCACCGTCACGCAGCAGCTGGTAGAGGTCACGCTCGGGTGCCTCGTCGTCCCGCACCCGCCGGGCCTCCTCCAGGTCGCGCGGCGCGTAGGCGGTGCCGCCGACGTGCACGTGGCCGCGGTGCTGGACCGTCCCGAGCGCGCCGGTGTCGGTGTCGGGGGCGTCCCCGGGGCTGGGCAGGTCCTGCGCGGTCTCGTGGGCCTGCTCGGGGGTGCGCCAGAAGGCGATCGCCCACGTCTTCGCGATCGCGTAGAGGGTGAGCAGGCTGGTCACCGTGCCACCGGCGACCAGCACCAGCGCGAGGGGGGTGCCGTCGTCGAGGCCGGCCTGCAGCAACCCGACCTTGCCGAGGAAGCCGGACAACGGTGGGATGCCGGCCAGGTTCATCGCCGGCACGAAGAACAACAGCCCTAGCAGCGGCGCCAGGCGGGCCAGCCCGCCGAGGCGCACCAGCGAGGTCGAGCCGGCGCGGCGCTCGATGAGCCCGACCACCAGGAACAGCGCGGTCTGGATCGTGATGTGGTGCGCGACGTAGAAGATCGCGCCGGAGACACCGGCCTCGGTGGCGAGTGCGATGCCGAAGATCATGTAGCCGATGTGGCTGACCAGGGTGAAGGACAGCATGCGCTTGATGTCCGACTGCGCCACGGCGCCGAGGATGCCCACGACCATCGTCACCAGCGCGGCCCACAGCAGCAGGTCCGACAGCGGGCTGTGTGGGAACAGCAGCGTCTGCACGCGCAGGATCGCGTAGACGCCCACCTTGGTGAGCAGGCCGGCGAACACGGCGGTGACGGGCGCCGGTGCGGTCGGATAGCTGTCCGGCAGCCACAGGGAGAGCGGGAAGACGGCCGCCTTGATCGAGAAGGTCACCAGCAGCATCAGCTGCAGGGTCAGGCTGACGCCGTCGGGCAGCTCCTCGATCCGCTGCGCCAGCTGGGCGAGGTTGAGGGTGCCGGTGGCGGCGTACACGGCGGCGATCGAGATCAGGAACAGCGCCGAGGACACCATGTTCACGACCACGTAGATGGTGCCGGCCAGGATCCGTGGCGCGGTGCCGCCCAGCGTCAGCAGCACGTAGCTGGCGAAGAGCAGCATCTCGAAGCTGACGAACAGGTTGAACAGGTCGCCGGCCAGGAACGCGTTGGCCACGCCGGCGGTCAGCACCAGGAACGTCGGGTGGTAGATCGACACCGGCGCCTCGCGCTCGTCGCCGGTCATGCCCTGGCCGATCGAGTAGGCCAGCACCGCGAGCGTGACCAGCGCGGAGACCAGCAGCATCAGGGCCGAGAGCCGGTCGGCGACCAGGCTGATCCCCAGCGGCGGGGTCCAGGCGCCCAGCCAGGCGACCTGAGGGCCGTAGCGGTCGGCGCGCACGGCCAGCACCACCGCGACCACGACGATCGCGGCCAGCACCAGGAAGCTCACCCAGCGCTGGGCTCGGGGTCGGTGGGACAGCATCAGTGCGGCGCCTGCACCGCACAGCGGCACGATGACGGGGGCGGGCACCAGCAGTGTGGTCGCGTCCATCACGCACCCTCCTCGGTGAGCTCGTCGTCCTCGACGACCCCGCCGGTGACCAGGTCGTGGCTGTCCGAGGCCTCGTCGGCCGCGGCCAGGCGCCGGATGGTGGCGTCCTCGATGTCGTCCTGGACGTCGTCGTTGTCGTTGAGCTGCCAGCTGCGGTGCGCCATCGCGAGCAGGAACGAGGTCGTCGCCAGGGCGATCACGATGGCGGTCAGCACCAGCGCCTGCGGCAGCGGGTCGGACATGTCCTCGGTGGGGGTGAGGCCCTCGATCGGGGCCTTGCCCGCCGGGCCGCTGGAGACCAGGAACAGGATGCTCACGCCGTTGCCCAGGATCAGCAGCCCGACCAGCACGCGGGTCAGGCTGCGCTCCAGCACCAGGTAGACGCCGCAGCCGATGAGCACCGCGGCGATGAGGATCAGCGTCACGTTGCCGCTCACGCCAGTGCCCCTTCCTTGTCGGAGCCGTCGGCCGCGGCAGTAGCAGCCTCGCGCTCCTCGCGCAGGATCTGCCGGTCGATGCGTGCCCCGAGGGCGCGGAGCAGGTCCAGCACGAGGCCGACCACCACCAGGTAGACGCCGATGTCGAAGATCGTGGAGGAGACCAGGTGCAGCTCGCCGAGCAGCGGCAGGGCCAGGTCGATCTTCGCGCTCTGCAGCACCGCACCGCCGAAGGCCAGCGGTGCCAGGCCCGCGACGCCGGCGACGAACAGGCCGGCGCCCATCAGGATGCCGGCGTCGACAGGCGCGGCCTCGTCGAGCTCGTAGCGCCCGCCGGCGAGGTAGCGCACCATCAGCGCCAAGCCGGTGACCATGCCGGCGGCGAACCCGCCGCCGGGCAGGTTGTGCCCGGCCAGCAGCAGGTAGATGCCGAACACGATCAGCACGGGGAACAGCAGCCGGGTGACGACCTCGAAGATGATCGAGCGCCGGTCCGGGGGAAGGGTGCGCGGGCCGGGCAGCCAGACCCGGCGCCCGGGGCCGGTGGGCACCTTCTCCACCGTCGCCGGGTAGGGGATGTCGTGCACCCGGCGGATGCCGGAGAGCCGGGTGTCGAGGAAGAGCAGGCTCGCCACGCCGGTCGCCGCGGCCACCAGGACCGAGATCTCCCCGAGGGTGTCCCAGGCGCGGATGTCGACCAGGATCACGTTGACGATGTTGTGGCCGCCGCCGAACTCCACCGCCTCCTCCGGGTAGGCCGTCGAGACCGGGTCCGCGGAGCGCGAGCCGGTGGCGATCAGCATGACCACGGCGACGACGCCGCCGACCGCAGCCCCCAGCAGCATCCGCAGGTAGCGCCGCGCGGACAGGGGCCGGTCGGTGAAGTACTCCGGAAGTCGGCGCAGCACGAGCACGAAGACGACGAGGCTGGTCGTCTCCACCAGCACCTGGGTCAGCGCCAGGTCCGGTGCCCCGTGCAGCAGGAACAGCAGCGCGGTGCCGTAGCCGGTGACGCCGGTCAGGATCACCGCCCGCAGGCGGCGCCGGGAGCGGACCGCGAAGATCGCCGCCAGGGCGATCACCACGCCCACCACGGCCTGGGTCGGGGTGTCCCACAGCACTGCGTCGATGGGCGAGTCGAGCGCCATCAGCGCCGCGGTGCCGGGCAGCAGCACGACGACCATCAAGATGACCACGAGGTAGACCGCCACCGAGCCGCTCTGGGTGAGGCTGGTCAGCTCGACCGCGAGCCGGTCCACGCTGCGCATCACGAGGCGGTAGGAGCCGTCCGCGGAGTACGGCATCGCGAGCCGGGTCTGCAGCGCCCCGAACCGGGCGCGGGCGGCGAACAGTGCGGCGCCACCGGCCAGCGCGAGCGCGGACAGGGCGAGCGCCGGCTTCCAGCCGTGCCACAACGCCAGCTCGCTGGCGTGCACCCCGGCCGGGAACTGCTCGGCGTACGGCGCCACCAGCTCGGTCAGCGGCGCGCCGGCGAAGCCGAGCACCGCGCTGGCCACGGCCAACAGGACCGGCGCCGCCAGGAAGCCCGCCGCCGGGGCGGGGAAGTCGATGAGTGCCACGTCCCGCTTGGTGCCGAGCACGCCCCACAGGAACCGCAGCGTGTAGGCCACCGTCAGCAGCGAGCCGAGGACGACCCCGGCCAGCACCAGCCAGCCGGCCCACGGCGCGATGTCCGGTCGGTCGCCGGCGTCGGCGACGTCGAGCAGCGCCGTGAAGATGCCCTCCTTGCCCACGAAGCCCAGCAGCGGCGGCACCCCCGCCATCGCCGCGCCGCCCAGCACGGCCGCCGCGGCGAGCACCGGGGCCTGGCGGCCGACGCCGGAGAGCACTCGGATGTCGCGGGTGCCGGCCTGGTGGTCGACGATGCCCACGACGAGGAAGAGGGTGGCCTTGAACAGGGCGTGCGCGAGCAGCATCGCGACACCGGCCAGTGCGGCCGATCGGGTGCCGATGCTGAGCACCACCAGCAGGAAGCCCAGCTGGCTCACCGTGCCGTAGGCGAGCAGCAGCTTCGCGTCGTACTGCCGCAGGGCGCGCCAGCCGCCGAGCAGCATCGTCGCGACGCCGAGGGTCAGGATCACCTCGTGCCACCCGGCCACGCCGGCGAAGCCGGGGGCGAGCAGCGCGACCAGGTAGACGCCGGCCTTCACCATGGAGGCGGCATGCAGGTAGGCGCTGACCGGGGTCGGCGCCGCCATCGCGCCGGGCAGCCAGAAGTGGAACGGGACCAGCGCCGACTTGCTCAGCGCGCCCACCAGCACCAGGGCCACCGCGACGGCCGTGGCGGTGCCGGCCGCGGGCGGGTCGGCGACCAGCTCGCTGATCCGCAGCGTGCCGGCCTGGTGGCCGAGCATCAGCATGCCCACGAGCATCGCCAGGCCACCGAGGGTGGTGACCAGCAGCGCCTGCATCGCCGCCTGCCGGCTCGCCCGGCGAGCGGGGTCGATGCCGATCAGCAGGAACGAGAAGACGGTGGTGAGCTCCCAGAAGACGTAGAGCACCATCAGGTCGTCGCACAGCACCAGGCCGAGCATCGAGCCGGCGAACGCGACGAAGACGCCGGCGAAGGTGCTCAGACCGGGGTCGTCGTCGTGGAAGTACCAGGTGCAGTAGGCAAGGACCAGCGCCCCGATGCCGGTGACCACCAGCGCCAGCAGCCACTGCAGCGCCCCCATGTGGAACGCCAGCTCGATGCCCAGGGTGGGCACCCACTCCCAGCTCTCGGCCACGCCGCCGTCCTGCACCGCGCCGGTCTGCGCGAGCACCCAGGCGAAGCCGGCCAGCGGCACCAGGGCGAGCGCGGCGAAGGCACGCCGGCCCAGCAGACGCACCAGCCACGGCGCGAGAAGGGCCGCGACGGCGTGCGCGACCAGGAGGACGCTCACGTGGGCAGCTCCGCTCGCGGCTCGCGCCGCGCGGCGTGGACGGATCGAGTGGTCACGGATCTCACGCCGGGCGCCTCCTGGTCCGGTTAGAGGTACGTCGATGGTGGTGCGGTGCGCGGAGCAGACGCGTCGCCCGGCCTCAACCTATCGAGTCGTCCGCGGCGGCCGCGGGGCGCTCCGCTCCCCACGGCCCGGCCTGTGGCGTGCCTCACCGAGGTGGGGCGAACCGGTGCAGGCCGAGCTCGGTGGAGAGCGCCTCGCAGGCGCGCACGCCGCGCAGGCTGTTGCCGTGGTCGTCGAGCGGGGCGCTCCAGGCGCCGATGCCGAGCCGACCCGGGGCGAGCGCCAGCAGTGCCCCGGAGACCCCGGACTTGGCCGGTATGCCGACCCGGTGCGCCCAGCGGCCGGCGCCGTCGTACATCCCGCACGTGGCCATCACGGAGAGCACTTCGATGACGGTCGCCTCCGGCAGCACGCGCTGGTCCTCACCGCTGTCGCCGGTGGCGCCCGGGCGGCGGCCCCAGCCGGCCAGCGTGGCCGCCATGGTGGCCAGGTCGGTGGCGGTGACGCTGATGGAGCAGACCCGGGCCAGCACCTCGACGGCGGCGTCGACGTCGCAGGCCAGCGCGCCGCTGTCGTGCATCAGGTAGCCCAGGGCGCGGTTGCGGTCGCCGTGCTCGAGCTCGTGGCGCGCCATCTCCTCGTCCACGGCCAGCGGGCGCCCGGCGGCGCGGGAGCACACGTCCAGCACCCGCTCCACGCGTTCGTCGACGTCTCCGCCGCGCACCAGCGAGGCGGCGACGAGGGCTCCGGCGTTGACCATGGCGTTGGGCGGGCGGCCGGTCTGGCTCTCCAGCACCAGTGCGTCGAAGGGCTCGCCGGTGGGCTCCACGCCGATCCGTTCGTGCACCTGCTCGCCGTGGTCGAGCAGGGCGACGGCGTACGTCCACGGCTTCGCCACCGACTGGATGGTGACGTGGTGCTCGGCGTCCTCGGTGGCGTGCACGGTGCCGTCGTGCGGGTCGACCACGGCCAGCGCGAAGCGGTCGGTCTCGGCGTCGGCGAGCAGCGGGTTGCCCGGGCTGACCTCGCCGGAGGTATCGGCGAGCAGGTCGGCGCGCACGCGGTCCAACAGCTGCGACATCGACCCCGGCGTGCTCACGCGCTCACCCTACGGAGCGGTGGGTGAGCCGTCCGGTGCGTGCAGGTGCCGGTCCACCGCGCGGTGCGCGCGGGCCCGGTCGGCGTCGCCGCGGGCGACCAGGGCGTCCAGGACGAGCGGCGCCACGATCGCGGCGACTGCGTCGTCGACCTGCTCGCCGTCCAGCCCGGCCTCCTCGGCGCGGCGCCGGAACGGTGCGGCGATGCCGTCGACGTAGCGCTGGCGCAGCTTGAGCGCGGAGTCGTCGGCGGCCAGCAGCGCCTGCAGGAACGCGGCGACGGGCTTGTCGCGGAGCCGGTCGCAGAACAGGTCCACCTCGGCGTGGGCGTCGGCGACCGGGTCGCCGGAGGTCGGGTGCGGCGGGGGAGGGGCGACGTCGATCAGCGCCTCCAGCACCCGGGTCGGCGTCTCCCAGTGCCGGTAGATCGTCGAGCGGGAGACCCCGGTGGCCTGGTGCAGCCGCTGCGCGGTCAGGGCGCCGAGGCCCTCGGAGAGCAGCAGCTCGAGCGCGGCGGTGAGCACGACCTCGGTGGTGGCGCGCGCGGGTCCTGCGGGGCGGCCGACGGTGCTCATAGTGAAAACGATACAGAATGTACCGGTGGGCCGGGGGTGGTGACGGGGCCGCGCGGGTCGCCCCGCTAGGGTGCGGTCTTCTTGCAATGAGATTGCAACAACGATCACGAGGCGCTCGGGCCACGGAGAGGACCACCGATGAGGACGACCGCCACGAGCGCCGCGAGCCGCACCGGTGCCGTCGTACGACGCCGGCGGGGTGCTCGCCGCCCGCTGTGGCTGGCGACGTTGGCCCTCGTGCTCGTACCGCTGGCCGCCTGCGGCGGAACCATGAGCACCGACGGGCCGCGCGACACCATCCGCGTCGCCGTGGCCGAGGAGATCGGCGTGTTGAACCCGTGGGACGTCCTGGGCCAGTTCCACGCCATGGACCTGATCTACGAGCCGCTCGTCGCCTACGGCGACGGGGGGGAGATCGAGCCGGCCCTCGCCGAGTCGTGGGAGGTCGCTCCCGACGGCCGCAGCGTGACTTTCGCCCTGCGCCAGGACGTGGTGTTCCACGACGGCACGCCCTTCGATGCTGCGGCGGCGAAGTTCAACCTCGAGCAGTGGGCCGGCAAGGAGCAGTTCTCCTGGCTGGGCACCGCGGCGGTGATCGAGGAGGTCGCGACGCCCGACCAGCACACGCTGGTGCTGGAGCTGTCCAAGCCGTACCCGCCGCTGCTCCAGGAGCTCACCCTGGTCCGGCCGGTGCGGTTCGCGAGCCCGGCAGCGGCGCCGGGCGGTGACTTCGCCGAGCCGGTGGGCACCGGGCCGTGGGTGTTCGAGTCCTCCGACGAGACCGGCGGCGTGTTCGTGCGCAACGACGAGTACTGGGGCGAGAAGCCCGAGCTGGACCGCGTCGAGCTGAAGGTGCTGCCCGACTCCCAGACCCGGCTCGCCGCGCTGCGCGCCGGCGAGGTCGACCTCATCGGCGGGGGATACCTGTCCCCGGTCAACGCCGTCGAGGCCAAGGCGATCGACGGTGACTCCTCGCTGGAGCTGCTGAGTGGTGAGGCCGACACCACGATGTCGCTGATCTTCAACCCTGAGGGCGTCGCCGGTGACCGCGCCGTGCGCGAGGCCCTGTCGCTCGCCACGGACGTGGAGTCCATCAACGAGGTGCTCTACGGAGGCACCGAGAACGTGGCCGAGGGGTATTTCCCGCCGAGCGTCCCGCACGCAGGGGACCGGGTGGAGCGGACCTACGACCGCGACGCCGCCGCGAAGGTGCTCGACGAGGCCGGCTGGACGATGGACGGCAAGCGCCGCACCAAGGACGGCAAGGCCTTGGAGCTGGAGCTGCTCCTCGTCTCCGACCCCGTGCACGGGATGATGGACGCCCGCACCACCGGCCAGGCGCTGCAGGACGAGCTCGCCAAGATCGGCGTGACGATCGAGCTGCGGGTGGTCGACGGCGCCGCCTACTTCGAGGAGCAGGCAGCCGGGAAGTTCGACCTCACCTTCGCGACGACGTACGGCGCGCCGTACGACCCGCCCAACACCGCGCTGTCGTTCCTCAAAACCGGCGTGGAGACCCCGACCTGGGCCACCCCGGAGCTGGACCGCCTGGTCGACGCCGCCGTGGCGGCGAGCGAGCCCGCCGACCTCGACACCGCCTACGGCAAGGTCTACGCGCACCTCGAGGAGCAGGTCGCCTTCGTCCCGATCACCAGCCCGCCGCGGTACTACGCCGTGCGCTCGGAGGTGAAGGGGTTCGAGGTCCCGCCGCACGAGTACCGCCTCGACCTGACCGGCGTCACGGTTGGCTGACCTCCTCGCACCCGCGGCGCTGCCCCCGGCCCCGCCCCCGACCCTGCCTCCGAGCCTGCCTCGGCACCGGTCGGTGGCGCGGGCTGTCGTCCGGCACGTCGCCTCCGGCCTGGTCGTCCTCGTGGTGGTCACCTTCGCGACGTTCGCGTTGGTGCGCACCACACCGGGCAACACTGCGACCTCGATCGCCCTCCGCCAGGCCGGCGCGGCGGCGTCCACGGAGCAGATCGAGCGGATCCGCACCGAGCTCAAGCTGGACGACTCCCTCGTGGAGCAGTACGGCGTCTGGCTCACCCGTGCGGTCACCGGTGACCTGGGACGCTCCGAGCGCAGTGGTCGGCCGGTGGCCGAGGAGGTCGGGCTGCGTCTGCCGCGCACCCTGTTCCTGGCGGGCGGTGCGGGCCTGCTGGCCGTGCTGCTCGGGCTGGCGGCGGGCACGACCGCAGCCGTCGTACGGCGCGGCCCGGCGCCCGGCGTGCTGCGGGTCGGGGCGCTGGCGGCGGCGTCGGTGCCGCCGTTCTGGCTCGCCTTCGTGCTCATCGCCGTGCTGTCCGAGCGCCTGGGCTTGCTGCCGACGTCGGGGCAGGCCGGCGCCGGGTCCTGGCTGATGCCCTGGATCGTCCTCGCGATCCCGGCGGCCGCGACGATCAGCCGGGTGGTCGCGGTGGCGGTCACCGCGACGCTCGCCCAGCCCTACGTCACCGCGGCCCGCGCCCGGGGCGCCTCGACCCGCTCCATCCTGTTCCGCGACGCCCTGCCGAACGCGGTGCGCTCCACCCTGGACGTCACCGCCCTGCAGCTGGGCATCGTGTTCACCGGCACGGTCGTGGTGGAGACCGTCTTCGCCTGGCCCGGGTTGGGGGCCTGGTTCGTCGACGCGGTCAAGTTCCGCGACAACTGGGCGATCCTGGCCGGTGTGCTGGTGTTCGCGGTCGGGTTCATCGCGCTCACCCGCCTCGCGGACCTCGTGCAGGTGCTGATCGATCCCCGTCTGCGCCGGAGCGCCGCGCGATGACCGGCCGTCGACGGCTGGCGCCACGGGCGCTGCTGCTGGCGCTGCCGCTGATCCTGATCGCGCTCGCCGGGCTGCTCGCCCCCTGGATCGCCCCCGCCGCGCCGACCGCGACCGACCTGTCGGCCAGCCTCGAGAGCCCCAGCGGTGCACACCTGCTCGGCACCGACCAGCTCGGCCGCGACCAGCTCAGCCGGCTGCTCTGGGCGGCTCGGACATCCATCGCGATGGCCGCCGTCGTGATGACCCTGTCGTTCGTCATCGGGGTCGGCATCGGCGCCCTGGGCGCCTTCGCCGGCGGCCTCGTCGACCGGCTCGTCACGTGGCTCGTGGAGGTCGCCCTGTCCGTGCCGACGCTGTTGCTCGCCCTGGCGATCGTCGGCATCCGCGGCAACAGCCTGCCGAACCTGGTGCTCGCCCTGTCCGTGGTCGCCTGGGCGCCGTACGCCCGCATCGCCCGGGGGGCGGTGCTGGGGTTCCGGTCCTCGCCGGTCTGTGACGCACTGGTCGGCCTCGGCGCGCACCCGCTGCGGATCCTGGTGCGCCACGTGGTGCCGACCGCGGCCCGTCCCGCGCTCGTCTTCGCCAGCACCGACGTCGGTGCGGTCGTGCTCGCCACGGCAGGCCTGAGCTTCCTGGGCCTCGGGATCACCCCGCCCACCCCGGAGTGGGGCCAGATGCTGGTGGAGTCGCGCCCCTACCTGGCCTCGGCCTGGTGGCTCTGGCTGCCGCCGGGATTGGCGATCACGGCGGTCGCGTTCTCCGGCAACCTGCTGAGCGAGCACCTCGGTATCCCGCCTGAGCTGCGACGCTGGCGGCTGCGGCGGACGCCGACCCCGACTGTCCCGAGCAGCCCCGAGCCGGAGGTCTCTCCGGTGAGCACGCCCGCTCCCGTGGGGGAGCACGACCTGCTCGTGGTCCGCGACCTGCACGTCACCTTCGACACCGCCGACGGCCCGGTGCCCGCGGTGCGCGGCGTCGACTACTCGGTACGGCGTGGCGAGGTGCTCGCGATCGTCGGCGAGAGCGGGTCGGGCAAGACCGCCTCCAGCCTGGCCCCGCTCGGGTTGGCCGGCGACCGTGCCCGCGTGAGCGGCAGCGTGCGGCTCGGCGGCACCGAGCTCGTCGGCGCGGGCGAGGACGTGCTCTCCTCGGTGCGCGGAGGCGAGGTCGCGGTCGTCTTCCAGAACCCCACCACCGCCCTCAACCCGCTGCGCCGGATCGGGTCGATCGTCGCCGAGGGACTGCGGCCCCCGGTTCGCGGCCGGAGACGGGAGCGTGCCGGCGAGATCAGGCGCCGCGTCGTGGCCCTGCTGCGTGACGTGGGGCTGCCCGATCCCGAGCGGCTGGTCGACTGCTACCCACACGAGCTGTCCGGCGGCATGCGGCAGCGGGTGCTCGTCGCGGCCGCCCTCGCCGGTGACCCCCGCCTGGTCGTGGCCGACGAGCCGACCACCGCCCTGGACGTCACCACCCAGGCGGAGGTGCTCGACCTGCTGCGCAGGCTGCAGCACCAGCGCGACCTCGCCCTGGTGCTGATCAGCCACGACCTCGCGGTCGTCGGCGCGGTGGCCGACCGGATCCTCGTGCTGGACGCCGGCCGGGTCGTCGAGGAGCTGCCCGCCGACGCCCTGCACCTCGCGGAGCACCCGCGCACCCGGGACCTGCTGGCGGCCGTGCCGATGCTGCCCGCCCTCGCCCCTCACCGCGGCCCGCACCTCGACATGGGGCATGCGCGGCACCCCGGGGGGCCGGTCGCCCGGACCGGCGACGGGAGGGAGGCGCCGTGCTGAGCGTGGATCGGTTGACCGTGCGTCACCACGGCCGCGACCGCTCCGTCCTCGCGGTCGACGACGTGAGCCTCGAGGTCGGCGCCGGCGAGATCGTCGGCCTCGTGGGGGAGTCCGGCTGCGGCAAGTCCAGCCTGGCCCGGGTCGTCGTGGGCCTGGACCGGCCGACGTCGGGCACCGTCCGGCTCGACGGCACCGCCCTGCACGAGCTGCGCGGACGCGAGCGCCGGGACCACCGGCGCCAGGCGCAGCTGGTGTTCCAGGACCCCTACGGCTCCCTCGACCCGCACCGCTCCGTGGGCGCCACGATCGCGGAGGCGCTGGCCGTCGCGGGGGTGCCCCGCCCGCAGCGGGAGGCCCGGGTCGTCGAGCTGCTCGAGCGCGTCCACCTCGACCCCGTTGTACGACGCCGCCGGCCGCGCGAGCTCAGCGGTGGCCAGTGCCAGCGGGTCGCGATCGCCCGGGCGCTCGCGGTCGGCCCGAGGCTGCTGGTCTGCGACGAGCCCGTCACCGCGCTCGACGTGTCGGTGCAGGCCCGGGTGCTCGACCTGCTGGTCGAGCTGCGCGACGAGCTCGGCACCGGCTGCCTGTTCATCACCCACGACCTGTCCGTGCTCGCCCGGATCGCCGACCGCATCGCCGTCATGCACGCCGGGCGGATCGTCGAGTCCGGCCTGGCCGAGGACGTCCTGACCCGGCCGGCCGACCCGGCGACCGTGCGGCTGCTCGAGGCCGTGCCCCGGTTCCACCAGCACCCCCAGCAGCCCTAGCCGCAGCCACCCCACCCCGACCTCAGCACCAGCCCCCACCACCAGCCCCCCAGCACCAGCCCCACCACCCCACAGAGCGGAGCACGACCCCGATGAGCACCCCCACCGACGCCCCGAACCCTTCCCCGGCCGGCGACCGCACCGCGCTGGCGCGCGACCTGGTCGCTGAGTGGGAGCGGCAGCAGGAGGTCTACATCGCGTACCGGGAGAACCGGTTCGCGCTCATGGTCGACCTGGTCGAGCTGGTCGCGCGCCCGGCCGACCTCGGCCGGCCGCTGCGGGTGCTCGACCTGGCCTGCGGGCCGGGCTCGGCGACCAAGCGGGTGCTGGCCCGATTCCCCGACGCGGAGGTGGTCGCGATCGACCTCGACCCGCTGCTGGTCGAGCTCGGTCGACTCGACCAGGCTGAGGCGACGACGGGACCGACCTGGTTGGTCGGCGACCTGCGCGACCCGGCCTGGGTGACGCAGCTGCCGCACACCGAGTACGACGCCGTCATCTCCACCACCGCGCTGCACTGGCTGACCGGGGCCGAGCTCAGCGACCTGTACGCGACGGTGCACGGCTTGCTCACGCCGGGCGGGGTGTTCCTCAACGGTGACTACCTGCCGGCGCGCCGGCCCTCGGGCCGCGTCGCCGAGCTGGCGACCGAGGTGGGCCGGATGCGTGAGGAGCGGGCCCTCACAGCGGGCGCCCAGGCGTGGGAGACGTGGTGGGAGCGGGTGCGCGCCGTACCCGAGCTGGCCTCGGAGGTCGCTGCCCACGACGCCGCACTGGGGCAGCGCCGGGAGAACCAGGCACCGAGCCGCGCCTTCCACCTCGAGGCGCTGCGCGAGGCCGGGTTCTCCGACGTCGACCTGGTGTGGCACGACCTCACCGAGGGGCTGGTCTGCGCCCTGGCCTGAGCCCTGGCCTGAGCTGGCGGGGTCAGTTCTCCATGCGGATCGACTGGCCCTTGATCATCGGGTAGTGGGCCAGGGTGCTCCCGTCGAGGTCCTCCTTGTGCATGTCCACACCGGTGACCTGGCTGTTCTCGTAGGTCGTGTAGTAGTAGATGCCCTTGTCGGTGTTGCAGCACGACGAGTAGATCGTGATCTCGAAGTCGTCCTTGTCCCCGACCTGCACGCATCCGCGCTGCTGGGCGACCGAGCCGAGGATCTGGAAGAACTGGCTGATCGACTCCGACTCGGAGTCACCTGAGAGCGAGTTCATCCGGGTGAAGACGGCCTTGACGAACCGCGACGCCGACGAGAGGTCGCCCGGCAGCCCGATCCCGCCCATCCCGCGGCTGTAGACGTCCAGGTCCAGCTCCTTGGAGAAGGTGTTCTCCGGCGTGCGGGTCGAGAGGTGCATGAAGTTGTTCAGGTTGAACAGCTGGATGTCGAACGTGGGGTTGTTGGTCAGCACCTGGGTCGGGTTCTCGTAGACCTTCAGCCCCTCGGCGACGCTCTCCACCGTGATCGAGGCTTCCCGGTCGGAGATGATCCAGTGCAGCGGCGAGAGCGGGTAGGCGTCGCTGAAGTTGATCTTGACCAGGTTCAGCCCGGCGAGGGCGTCGCGCACCTCGGCGACCGTCTCGAACTGGCCAAGGATCCAGGGGATGAACTCGAACGGCGCGATGTTCGTGCGGTCGGGGGCCTCGGGCTTGTAGTCGGCGTTCTCCGGGAAGTTCAGCCCCGCCATGCTGAGGCCCTTCTCGTTGGTCGCGTCGTAGTAGAGCGGGTAGCCGTCGACGATCGTGGCCATGCCGATGATGGCGTGGTGGCTGGCCAACGGCTCCGCCTTGCGGAACTCGAACCGGAAGTTCCGCGGCGTCACGGTGACCTCCTCGTGGTAGGAGAACTCGAGGTCGAGGTTGCGGCCGAAGTAGTGGTCCTTGGTGGTGTAGTTCGTTGCCGTGCACATGGGGGTGCCTCCGGTTCCTCGTAGGGCCCGAGCGTCGATCGAGGGTGGCGTCGGTCACACAAGCAAACGACGGCAGCCGCCCGCTGTCCAGAGGCGACGGGCGTGTTCGTCGGCGAGGATGGCCCGGCGAGGACCGGCCTCAGACGTCCGGGGTGCGCAACGCAGCGACGACGTCGGCGTTGAGCCGAGCCTTGATCGTCGCGAGGGTGGCCCGGTCCTTGCCGGCCAGGTCGCGCACGAGACCGGCGGCCACCTCCGCGAGCTGCTCCAGCGGCGCGTCGGCGTCGACGAGGCCCGCCGCGAGCGCCTCGGCGCCGCCGTAGCGTCGGCCGGTGGTCATCGCGGTCAGCGCGGTGCGAGGGCTGAAGCGGCTGATGATCAGGGCGTTCATCCCGGTGGTGAACGGGATGTGGATGTCGACCTCGGGGAAGCAGAAGAAGCCGCGGTCGGTGCGCATCGCCCGGAAGTCGTGGGCGGTGGCCAGCATCGCACCGGCGCCGAAGGCATGGCCGTTGACGGCGGCCACCGTCGGCACGGGCAGCGTGAGCACCCGGACGAACAGCTCGTGCACCCGGGCGACGTACGACGCGAACTCGTCGGGGTGCGCACCGAGCCAGTCCAGGTCCAGGCCGTTGGAGTAGAACTTGCCGCCGCCGGTGGTGACGAGGGCGACCGGGACATCGGTCGTCGCGACCTCCTCCAGCGCGTCCTCCACGGCGTCCAGCCAGGCGGGGGAGAAGCGGTTCTCGTCGTCGCCGAGGTCGAGCGTCCAGACCGGGTCGTTCTTGATGAGCGTGACCATGACGGACTCCTCGAGATCGTGGCCGGAAGCGGCCGGCGGGGAGCAGGGAGACTACCGAGCGCTGCTCGAGCGTGAGGCGTGGACCCACCCGCGCCGTGTGGCTTCCGGTGAAAGCGGTCGGTCCGGCGAGACCGTGTGGTCGAATGACGGCCGAGACGAGGGAGTCCACCATGAGCACGGCGACCACCCAGGAGTTCCCGGAGCTGGGCTGCTACGGCCTGGCCGGACATGCGACCAGCCCACGCGACCTGGTCGCGGAGGCCAGACGCGCGGAGGAGCTCGGCCTGGGCGCCGTCTTCCTCTCCGAGCGCTTCAACGCCAAGGACGCCGGCGTGATGGCCGGCGTGGTCGCCGGCGTCACCGACCGGATCGGCATCGCCACGGCGGCCACGAACCACAACACCCGGCACCCGCTGGTCACCGCGACCATGGCCGCCACCGCGCACCGCGTGTCGCAGGGCCGCTACGCCCTCGGCCTGGGCCGCGGCTTCGACTTCCTCTTCGACATCATGGGCCTGCCCCGGGTCACCAGCGCCCAGATCGAGGATGCCGTCGGTATCTACCGCACGCTGTGGGGCGGCGGCGCCGTGGCCGGGCACGACGGGCCGGCAGGCACCTTCCCCTATCTCGTCCAGGACCCGTCGTACGACGAGGCGATCCCGGTCGTGCTCGTGGCGATCGGCGAGCGGACGCTGCGCCTGGCCGGACGCATCGCGGACGGCGTCGTGCTGCACACCTGCCTGACGGACGAGGCGACGCGCAAGAGCGTCAGCATCGTCCGCGAGGCGGCCGCCGACGCCGGGCGCGACCCGGCGTCGGTGCGGATATGGTCGGTGATGGGCACCGTGACGGACCTGGTGCCCGAGGAGCTGCGGCTGCGCAAGACCGTCGGGCGCCTGGCCACCTACCTGCAGGGCTACGGCCCGGTCCTGGCCCGGGCCAACGGTTGGGACCTCGACGACCTGGAGCGGTTCCGCGCCGACGAGCTCGTCGCCGGCTACCAGGGCGGCTTCGACTCGGTGGGCACCAGCGAGGAGCTCATCCACCTGCGCGACGACGTGCTGCCGGCCTCGTGGCTGGCGACGATGGCGACCGGCAGCCCGGCGCAGTGCGCGGCCCGGATCGCCGGCCAGCTCGACACCGGCGTGGACAGCGTCGTGCTGCACGGAGCGACCCCGGACGAGATCGCTCCGATCCTGCCGGAGTGGCGGGCGATCCGGCCCGCGGGACTGGACCGACTGCCGGTCAACCCGGGGAGGATCCGATGACCGCGGACGCCGCGCGGCTGATCACCACGGTGGACGAGATCAGCCCGGACTGGGTGGGTGAGGTGCTCGGCCGCGCGGTGTCGCAGGTCGAGGTGACGACGGTGGGCACCGGCCAGATCGGTGCCGTCTACCGGGTCCGGGCCCCGGAGCTGGCCCGCCCGGTGCTGGTGAAGCTGCCCACCGCGGACGTCGCCTCACGCGCACTGCTCGCGGGCGCCTACCGCAGCGAGGTGCGGTTCTACGCGCAGATCGCCGACACGGTCAGCATCCGGGTGCCGAAGGTGCACCTGGCGCAGATGCACGACGACGACGTCGCCTTCACGCTGGTGATGGAGGACCTCGACCCGTGTGCGCAGGGCGACCAGATCGCCGGCTGCACCCTGGCGCAGGCACTGGACGCCGCAGAGAACCTGGCCGGGCTGCACGCGCCGCGCTGGTGTGACGAGACCCTGCTGGAGATCGACGGGCTGACCCGCAACGGCCCGGACGACGCGGCCCTGCTGGCCGAGTTCTTCACCCCGGCGGTCGACATGTTCATCGACGGTCTCGGCGACCTGCTCTCCCCGCAGACCGTCGCGCTGCTCCCGGACGTGGCCAAGGTGATCGAGCACTGGGAGCTGGCTCGCCGCGAACGGTTCTCGCTGGTCCACGGCGACTACCGGCTGGACAACCTCATGTTCCCGCCCGACGGCCGGCCCGGGGTCTATGCCGTGGACTGGCAGACCCTCACCGTGGCGCTGCCGGCGCGGGACCTGGCGTTCTTCACCGGCACCTCGCTGCCCGTCGAGGACCGCCGGGCGTGGGACCGCCAGATCGTCGAGCGCTACCACGCCGCGCTCCTCGACCAGGGGGTCGCCGACCACCCGCTCGAGGAGTGCTGGGAGGACTACCGGTTCGCGATGCTCCAGGGACCGCTGGTCGCGGTGCTGGGCTGTGCCTACGGCACCCGCACCGAGCGCGGCGACCGGATGTTCGCCGCCATGGTGAACCGCGCTGTCGCCGCCATCGCCGACCTGGGGACGCTGGACCTGCTCGACTGACCGGGCGCCGACCACCGTCTTTCTTCTCGCTGGAGAGGAGCTCCAACCCATCGGGGTCAGGTCTGGTCAGGGCGGTCCGTCTCGGTGCCACCTTCCGGGCCACCTTCCGCGCGTCTACGGCGAAGAAGGTCGTAGGTCCTGCTCCTGAGGGCTGCGCGTGCCTCGTCGATTGCCACGGCCGCTCGAGGTCTGTCGGGGATGCCATCGCCGTCGATATCGACGGTCCGGAAGGCGTCCGCTGCACGGTGAAGCAGACCGCTCTGAGCGAGACCGCTACCGCTTGCATCTTCGGTGGGGATCAGGTCGGGATCACCGTTGGGGTCCAGCCCGCGAGCGCTGAGGTGGCGCAGTGCCCGATCGGTGACCTCGAGCTTCACATCGAGGTCCTTGAGCAACGGGGACCCTTCATCTGAGATCACCGTGAGTCGAGCCTGCTCACGCCGCACTTCCGTCGAGGTCTCGATCAGGTCGGCCCAGACGGTGGGGTCGGCATCCAGCTTTTGTCGGAACCGGAGGATCTCTGCCGTGAGCTGCGCAGCAACGACGGCCTCGACTGTGTCCGCAGAGGTTGTGGGATTGGCGAGACCGATCGCCAGACCACCGGACCCCGCGCTCACCAGGGCTCCTGCGGTGAGCAACCCTCCCACCATGCCGCCCGGCCCGAAGGCGGCCAGGGCGCTGGTGATGGCGGCCGCACCTGCAAGTCCTGCCGGCGCGGCGGCTGCCGCGAGTCCACCGGTGGCTGCCACGGCGGCGGCACCGACTCCCAACGCCACCCACTTGACCCAATTGATGTTGCTTCCAGTGAGAGCCCTGCTCGCCTCTTCCGCAGCGCTGACGACGTCACGACCGAACTGTCGGCCCAGGCCCATCTCGACGGTGAGGTCCTCGAAGACCTCTCTGCGTACTTCGTCGGGAACATCGATCTCGAACGGCCGGATGACGTTCGTCGCGACGAGGCTGGTCAACATCACCACCGCGTCCTCCTTCGACAGGTGGTGGATTCTGCGCGGCTCCGGCGCCACGGACCCCGGATCGGTGAGGTCTACCCTCAGCGCCGCGATTGCCGAGGGCATTGTCCGGCCCTCGTCAGCATTCCGCTGTGCGATGCGGTCGACCGTGGTGGCTTGAACCTGTCGAAGCGCCGTTGCGAACCGAGCCTGCCTCTCGCCACTCAACTTGGTCGAGGTGAGGTGGGCTGCACGGAGGGCCACCAGGGCGATGGTCTCCGCATAGTCCAGTGGGATTTCGAGGCCGGTCTCGGCAACCACGAGCTCCCTCGACGTCGACCCGTGGAGGCCGAACCCGATCGCCGTGGCCACGTTTCGATCCGAGAGATAGGTCGTCGCAGCGTGGACGCCCAAGCCGACGTGGGTCCGCACCCGGTGGTCCACGATCCAGGGCAGAACCGAGGACAGGCCGCGATGGGTGGTGACCGGGTCAGCGATGTTCCAGAAGTTCACCCACCACCCCAGGTTGGTGGGTGGCTCCTTGAGAGCTTTCCTGATCCCGCCGATGTCGAACGACGTGCTCGGCAGCGGGCTGCCGATGGTGACCATGCCCACCACCTCGAGGCGCGGAGGCAACCGCCTGACGAGATCTGCGGCGATCACCGATCCGAGGCTGTGCCCGACGATGACCAGTCGACCGGCCTCCGGCAGCCTCTCGAGAATCCGGTTCAGGACGAAGGCTCGGATGTGGGCGTGTGAGAGGTAGTTCTTCGCTTGGACGAAGGCGGGTGCCTTCAGAGCGGCCGCAGCGGCCCCTTCGGGCCCTGCCCATCCTGTGCCTGCATCGTGACGCACCATCCGGATCTCGACTGCGCCCTGGCGGCGCTGGAACTCGAGGCGGTTCGTCTTGGCCGCCTGGCCGGTAGGCACTCTGATGGTGAGCTCGGGAACGTCCATCTTGTCGTCGACGCCGCGGAGAGCGTTCGGATACTTCGGTGCGAGCACGTGGATGCCATCCAGCCCTGGATATCCCACCTCTCTCAGTGACCGGTCCAGCGCGCCACGCCACGCATCGTCCTGGTCACCCGTGCCTACGCCGTGCAGGAACAGCAGGACCGGTTCAGGAGAGACGGGAGCCCCGTCAGCAGCGCGCACGATGTCAAAGTAGTCAGCATGGGCGATCAACGTGGGGGATTCCGCGGGCTTGGGCCTCTGGTTCTTGGGCACAGCGCCGCTGAGGTCGACGCGAAGACAGGCCCCGCTCCTCAGCGAGAAGCGGGGCCTGTCTCGGCGCTTGTCGAAGTACTCAGGCGACGCCGTGCACGTCGAGGCCGAGCGTCTTCGCCGTACGGTCGCGGACCTCGCGGGCGAACTCCGGGTCGTCGGAGAGCTTGGTGCCGTGGCTCGGCACCATCTCCTGCAGGCGCGGCTGCCAGCCCTCCCAGCGCTCCGGGAAGCAACGCTCGAGGATCTCGAGCATGATCGGCGCGGCCGTCGATGCGCCGGGCGAGGCGCCGAGCAGGCCGGCGATCGTGCCGTCCTTGTGGGTGATGACCTCGGTGCCGAACTGCAGGACACCGTTGGGGCGGATCACCTGGACCCGCTGGCCGGCGGTGATCTTCTCCCAGTCCTTCGGGTCGGCGTCGGCGTAGAAGGCGCGCAGCTCGGCGAACTTCTTCTTCGGGGAGGCGAGCAGCTGGCTGATCAGGTAGACCGTCAGCGGGATGTTCGCCAGCCCGGCGCGGATCATCGGCACGATGTTGTGCGGGCGCAGCGACTTGAACAGGTCCAGCAAGGACCCGTGCTTGAGGAAGCGAGGGCTGAAGCCGGCGTAGGGGCCGAACATGATGCTCGGCTTGCCGTCGACGACGCGGGAGTCGAGGTGCGGCACCGACATCGGGGGAGCGCCGACCGCGGCCTTGCCGTAGACCTTGGCGTGGTGGCGCTCGGCGACCTCAGGGCTGGTGGTGCGCAGGAACTCGCCGCTGACGGGGAAGCCGCCGAAGCCCTTGATCTCGGGGATCCGCGACTTCTGCAGCAGCGTGAGCGCCTGGCCGCCGGCACCGACGAAGACGAACCGGGCGCGGTGGTGGAACCGCTCGCCGCCCTGCTTGCCCATGACGTGCCACACGCCGTCCATGGTGCGGTGGACCAGCTTGACGTCGGCGTCGTACTCGATCGTCGCGCCGCGCTCGGCCACGGAGTCGAGCATCAGCTTGGTGAGCGCACCGAAGTCCACGTCGGTGCCCTCGCCGGAGAACGTCGCCGCGACCGGCTCGTCACCGGCGCGGCCGGCCATCAACAGCGGCGCCCACTGCGCGATCTTCGCGGGGTCCTCGGAGTACTCCATCCCCTCGAAGAGGGGGTGTGCTGCGAGCAGCGCGTGGCGCTCGCGCAGGTAGGCCACGTTGTCGGCGCCCCACACGAAGCTCATGTGCGGGGTGGCGTGGATGAACGCGTCGGGGTTCGGGATCCGGCCCGCCTCGACCAGGAACGACCAGAACTGGCGGGTGACCGCGAACTGCTCGTTGACGGTGATCGCCTTGGAGACGTCGACCCGGCCGTCGGCGGACTGCGGCGTGTAGTTCAGCTCGCAGAGCGCGGCATGGCCGGTGCCGGCGTTGTTCCAGGGGTTCGAGCTCTCCTGGGCGGAGCGCTCGAGCCGCTCGAGGACCCGGATGGACCAGGTCGGCTCGAGCTCGGAGACGAGGGCGGCGAGGGTGGCGCTCATGATTCCGCCGCCGATCAGCAGCACATCGGTGGTGTGCTGCGCGGGCGGCTGCGCTGCGGTGGTGTGCACCGTACCTTTGTGCCGCATGCGAAACGTTTCACAAGCACCGGGGGGTCTAGTGACCCCTTATTGTTTGACGTAGGTCACATCGGTGAGCGGCGTGCGCAGCCTCCCGGAGGTCGATCGCCTCGGACGCTAGCCGGCTCGGGCCCGCGCGCGGTCGTGGTTCCCGCTGAGTGGGAGCCGATCTGCGGCCTGTCGGCGAAGTCGGGATCTCCCGTGAACCGTAGTAGAACGCCTTCGGGCCCGGATCGGATCCGGGTGCACCCCGGCGACGCCGACCCGCGCCCGATGACCGAGGAACCAGGAGGCACCGTGACCCAGGCTGACCGCCACGTCCCGGCGACCGGCGACGCGGACGCGTCGGTCGTCACCGTGTTGCGGCGACGCCGCGAGGACGGCTCCCGCGCCGGCGAGCGCCGCGACCCGTGGCGCGTCGCGCTGGTCATCGAGGGCGGCGGGAGCCGCTCCGCGGTCTCCGCCGGGATGGCGCTGACGCTGGTCCGCGAGGGACTGGTCGACGCCTTCGATGCCGTCTACGCCACCTCCGGTGGTGCGCTCAACGGAGCCTGGCTGCTGAGCAGCACCCCGGACAGCGGCCTGCGCTCCTGGGCCTACCCCGACGTGCTCGCCGCCCGGGTCATCGACCCCTGGCGGGCAGCACGCGGCGGTCCCCTCGTCGACATGCGGCGCCTGGTCGAGCACGTCTACGCCCACGTCACGCCCATGGACTTCGACGCGATCCTGGCCCACCCCACCTCGTTCCACCCGATCGCCACCGACGCGCAGACCGGTGATGCCGTGGACCTGCACCCCCACCTCACCGACGCCGAAGCGCTGCGGGACGGGTTGCGGGCCAGCGGGTGCCTGCCTTGGCTGGCCGGACCGCCCGTCCTGCTCGGCGGCCGCTCCTACCTCGACGGCGGCCTGACCCACGGCGTGCCCGCCCGTCTCGCCGCGCAGGGCGGCGCCACGCACCTGTTGGTGCTGCGCACCAAGCGGGCCGACGACCTCACCCGCGCGGCCTCCCGCGTCGAGCGCGCCGTGCTGCGGCGCTACTACCGGCGCCACGGCGCCGGCGCCGGCGCCGGCCGGGCGCACGCCGTACGGCACCTCGCTGCGCTCGAGGAGGAGCGCTGGTTGGAGCAGGCCTGCGCGGAGAGCGACACCGTCCGTCAGGTCCGCCCCGGCCACCGCACCCCTGCGGTCTCCCGCCTCAGCCGCGACTCCGACCTGATCGCGAAGGCGATCCGGGCCGGTGCGGCGGCGATGGCCGAGGCCCTCGGCTGAGCAGGTTCGTCAGGCCGGCACGTCGGTCGACGCGTCAGCCAGCACGTCGGCCAGGTCGATCGGTCGGCTGACCATCGGCCAGTGCCAGGTCGGCAGCTCGACGTAGGTCCAGTCGCCGGCGACCATGTGCGCGAACGCCGGCACGACCGGCGCCATCTGCTGCAGCTGGGCGACCCCGAAGCTGCACAGCACGCCGGTCCGAGGGAGCCGCTCCCAGGCGCCGGTGAGCGCGACCTCCTCCGTCGCGGTGCGCCACGGCTGCGGCTGCGAGGCCGCGCTCAGGGCCGCCATGGCGGCGTCGTCCACCTCAGGCACGTCGGCAGCCAGCGCGGCCCAGGGCGGCGGCGGCAGCTGCCACCCGTCGCCCTGCGTGCGGACCAGCTCCTCGTTGGCGGCGCGCGCCTCGGGTCCCTCGAAGTCGGCCTGCGCCATGCCGTCGGGCAGCGGACCGGCGTCGATGTAGACGAGGCGGGCGACGCGGTCGGCGGCGCGGTCCGCCGCACCGGTCACGACGAGCGCGCCGTAGCTGTGGCCCACGAGCACGACGTCACGTAGGTCGTGCTCCTCGAGCAGTCGTACGACGTCCTCGACGTGGGCCGTCAGGTCGGTCGCGGGGGAGGCGAGGTCGGCGCGCTCGCCCATCCCAGGCAGGTCGAGGGCGTGCACGGCGTGGCCGCGCTCCCGCAGGGACTCCGCCACGGGCTGCCAGACAGCGGCGCCGAGCCAGAACCCGGGGATCAGGACGTAGGTGGTGGGGGTCATGGGATCGACCGTAGACACATTTCCGGGCAGGATCCGCCCGGTATCTCGGCTAGATTCCCTGTTCTCGTTCCTGCTCCGTCGAGGAGAGCCATGACCCGTCCGACCGCTCGCGTGCTGGCGATGCTCGAGCTGCTGCAATCAGGCGGGCAACGCACGGTGGGCGACCTCGCAGACCGGCTCGGGGTCGACGAGCGGACGGTCCGGCGCTACGCCGAGCACCTCGCCGACCTCGGCGTCCCGGTGCAGGCACAGCGCGGTCGCTACGGCGGCTACCGGCTCGCCCCCGGCTACAAGCTGCCGCCCCTCATGCTCACCGACGACGAGGCGCTCGCCGTCGTGCTGGGGCTGCAGGCCGCGGAGCGCGCCGGGCTCGCCACCACCGACCCGGCTGCCACCGCCAGCGCGCTGGGCAAGGTGGCCCGCGTGCTGCCGCGGCCCCTGAAGGAGCGGCTCGAGAGCCTGCTCACCACCGCCGAGTTCACCGCCCCGGTGCGCGCCGCGGCGCCCGCCGACGCCGACACGCTGCTCGGCCTCGCGTCCGCGGCACGGGATCGGCGCCAGGTCGTCATCGGCTACACCTCCTGGGACGGGCGGACCTCGCGGCGCGCCCTCGACATCTACGGCCTGGTCTTCCACTCCGGACGTTGGTACGTCAGCGGGCACGACCACGCCCGCGACGCGGTGCGCACCTTCCGGCTTGATCGGATCGCGGCGCTGGAGCCCGGCGAGGGCACGTACGTCGTACCGGCCGACTTCGACGCCACCACCCAGGTCGTCTCCGGGATCGCCGCGGTGGGGTGGGCGCACGAGGTCGCCGTCGTGCTGCACACCAGCCTGGTCGAGGCGAACGAGCGGCTGCCGCGCAGCGCCGGTGCGTTGCGCGAGCACCCTGACGGGGTGCTGCTGGAGACCCGCGCGGAGCGGCTGGACGGCATGGCCCGGATGCTCGCCGGCCTCGGCTGGGACTTCGACGTCCTCACCCCCGACGCGCTGCGCGAGGAGGTGCGGTCCCTGGCCGACCGGCTTCGGGCCAACGCGGGCCGCGCCGCGCGACGAACAGGGCCAGCAGCACCATGACCGCGACGAGCCCCTTCAGGATTCGACGTAGCAGGTCACCTCAGGGTGCGGCCAGCGGCGGCGGGGTCGGGAGCGGCGGGGCACGCCGAAGCATCGGCACGAAGGACGCCACCACGAGCAGGACCCATGTCGTGAGGATGTGGGGCCAGGTGATTCGTCGGCGCCGTCGAGCGGGCGATCCGAGCCGGCATCGCCCCGACGGCCCACGACGCGGACTGGGCTGAGGTGAGCGCGGCCCCGAGCGAGAACGTGGCCGCGCTGATGGCTACTCTGTCCGACCGTGTCCCCGGCGCGGTCCGGCGGGGCGTGGGCGTCGGCGAGGTGGACGCGGGACGGGAGAGCGCGGCCGCGATCGAGGCGGTGCTCGATGAGGTGGCCAGGATCAACCAGACGCTGCTGACGCTGCTGGACGACGTCTCGCCCGGCGCCGTCAGCGCCTCCGACGAAGTGGTGGCAAGGGTGGGGACATGAGGCCGGCGTACCTACGGGGGGCCTCGATCGGCCTCGTCCTGCTGGGCGGCGCCGTCGGCGTCGCGGCCCGGGAGGGGCTGGTCCTCGCCATCCCCAACCGCGACGGCATCCCGATCGTCGTACAGGTGGTCAACGTCCTCGGCGCGTTCGTGCTGGGCTACCTCTACGAGGCGCTGACGCACACCCGGTTCGGCTCCGAGTCGGTCTCGCGGATCAAGCTGCTCGTGGGCACCGGGTTCTGTGGTGGCCTGACCACGTACAGCTCCCTGGCGACCGATACCGCGGTGCTGCTGGACGACTCCCGGGTCGGGGTGGCCCTGGCCTACGCGCTGAGCACCGTGGTGGTGGGCGGCGCGGCTACGGTGCTGGGCATCGTCCTCGGCGGTCGCCGACACGCGCCGGCAGGCGGCAGCCGATGACGCCGGGGCTGTTCGTGATGATGGTGCTCGCGGGCGGGCTGGGCGCCTGCGTGCGCTACGTCGTGGACGGGGCGATCAAGGCACGCGCCAAGGGGGCGGCGTTCCCCTGGTCCACCGCGATCATCAACCTCACCGGGTCGCTGGTGCTGGGCTTCCTCACCGGTCTGGTCGTCGGCCGGCTCGCCTCGACGGACGTGAGCACCGTGGGCACCGGTTTCCTCGGCGGCTACACGACGTTCAGCACGGCCAGCTACGAGCTGGTGCAGCTCGTCCGCGACCAGCGCCACGGCCTCGCCGCGGCGTACGGCATCGGGGTGCTGGCGGGCGCCGTGCTCCTGGCGCTGCTCGGGTACGTCGTCGGCTCCGACCTCTAGGAGTGGCCTGCGAAGGCACCGGGAGCCCGCTCGTGCGTGGGACGGTGCCGCCGCGCCTGGGTGGGAGAATGGAGGAGTGAGCGACGGGCTGGCGTTCCTGCATCGACGTCCGCTGCTGCTCCTCGTCGTCGGCGGCCTCGCCCTGGGCGTCGTGCTCTGGGCCGCAGGCGCCTCGACCGCGTTGGCGGTGACCGCGTTCGTGGTGGTGGGGGCCGTCATCGTCGACGCAGCCGTCGACATGGTCCGCGACCTGATGGCGGGGCGCTGGGGGCTCGACGTGCTTGCGGCGATCGCGATGATCGCGACGTTGGCGGTGGGGGAGTACGTCGCCGGGTTGATCATCGCCCTGATGCTCACCGGCGGGGAGACGCTGGAGGCGTGGGCGGTGGGTCGGGCGAGCCGTGAGCTCGACGCCCTGCTCACCCGGGCGCCGGTGTTCGCCCAGCGCATCGACCCGCGCACCGGTGACACCGAGCAGGTGCCGGTCGAGGAGGTCGCGGTCGGCGACGAGCTGCTGGTGCGCTCCTCGGAGATCCTGCCCGTCGACGGGACCCTGCTCTCCCCGCGCGCGGTGATCGACGAGTCGTCGGTGACGGGCGAGCCGCTGCCGGTCACCTACGCCGAAGGGGCCGCGCTGCTCTCCGGCACGATCAACGGCACCACGACGTTCCGCATGCGGGCCGAGAGGTCGGCCGGGGACTCGCAGTACGCCACCATCGTCGGGCTGGTCCGGGCAGCCGTCGAGTCGCGGGCGCCCATCGTGCGGCTCGCGGACCGCTACGCGATCCCGTTCACGGTCGTCTCGCTGCTCATCGCCGCGGTGGCGGCGTACGTCAGTGGGGACGCCGTCCGTTTCGCCGAGGTGCTGGTCGTGGCCACACCGTGCCCGCTGCTCATCGCCGCGCCGGTGGCGTTCATGGGAGGGATGAGCTCGGCGGCGAGGCTGAACGTGATCATCAAGGACGGCGGCGTCCTGGAGGTGCTGGCCCGAGTGCGCTCGGTCGCCTTCGACAAGACCGGCACGCTGACCCAGGGCCGCCCCGCGGTCGTCGGGATCCGGCCCGCAGCAGGCCGAGCGCCCGACGAGGTCCTGCGGCTGGCTGCCTCCGCCGAGCAGCACTCCGTGCACGTGTTCGCCCAGCCGATCGTCGATGTCGCGCTGCGCGACGGTGTCGACCTGTGCCCGGTCACCTCGGCCGAGGAGGTCGCGACGCACGGCGTCGAGGTGCTCCTCGGCGACGGCTCCCGGGTCCGGGTGGGCAAGCCGTCGTTCATCGAGGATGCCGTCGGTGCCCTGCACCGGGCGGACCTCGCGCCCGGGGAGACGGCCGTCTACGTCTCGACCGACGACACGTTCGCCGGCGTCATCGTGCTCTCCGACCCGGTGCGCCCCCAGGCCGCCGAGACCGTCGCCCGGATGCGGGCGGCCGGCGTCGAGCAGGTCGTGATGGTCACCGGGGACGTCGCCTCCACGGCGAGGTCCATCGCCGGGGAGCTCGGCGTCACCGAGGTCCACGCCGAGACCACGCCGCAGATGAAGGTCGACATCGTCGGCTCCCTGGCGCCCCGCCCCACGCTGATGGTGGGCGACGGCATCAACGACGCCCCCGTGCTGGCGGCGGCCGACGCCGGCATCGCGATGGCAGGGCGCGGCGCGACCGCGGCCAGCGAGTCCGCCTCCGCCGTCGTCACCTCCGACGACATCTCCCGCGTCGCCGACGCCATGGAGGTCTCGCGTCGTACCGTCGCTGTGGCGTTGCAGGCGATCTGGCTCGGCATCGCCATCTCGATCGTCCTGATGCTCGTCGCAGCCTTCGGCTACCTGCCCGCCGTCGTCGGCGCCCTGCTGCAGGAGGTCGTCGACCTCGTGGCCATCGTCTGGGCGTTGCGTGCGTTGGCCATCCACCGGGGCATCACCGCCAGGACTGTGGCCGAACCAGCCGGCGAGCACCGCAGGGCGGGCGTCTGAGCGCCGGGGCCGGTGCTGCGAGCGCGCATCAGCGCCGTGTCAGCTGGCGGATCGAGAGGAACGCGCGCGCTTCTTGATCTCCTCGATCACCGTGGTCTTCGCGTCGGCGTAGGCGTTCATGTCGGGCCATTCTCGCGTGATGAGGTCACGCTTGGTGGCCTCGTAGAGCTGACGATCCTCCGCATGGGAACGAAGGTGATCCCGCAGCAGCAGGTAGTCGGCGGCCGCTGGGGCGTTGGGCTCAAGAAGGTGGATGTGCACGTCGCGCTGATCGGTGCGCACCAGCCGATGGCCGGGCTCACGGACGCGCAGGACGTAGCCCGCCGCGATCAAGGGATCGAGGTAGTCCTCTTCAGCGGTGATGTCGGGAACCGTGACCAGGATGTCGATGATGGGCTTGGCCGCAAGCCCGGGGACCGACGTCGACCCGATGTGCTCGACCGACTCAGCGACGTCGCCTAGGACGCTGCGGATGCGGGACTCGTGCGTGCGGTACAGATCCACCCACGCCGGGGCGTGCTCGACGAGAAAGAGGTCCCGCTTCTCCACGCCACCCACCAGGAGTACGTCGGTCACGTCGGCGCGCTGTCGCTTTCGTGTCACCGGGCCATCGTCCATCCGCGAAGGCTAGCCACGCCGGCCCTCGTACGTGCCCTGGGCCGTGGGCGAAGCAGGGTGGCTACTCCTTGGGGCTGCGGGGCGGGTTCGCCCAGCCGTGCTCGAACAGGCACGTGTTCGAGCAGGCGTGCCAGATCCGCTCGGCGTCGGTTCTGCCCGGGAGCGGGTCGGAGTGGACGGCGCGGATGTGGGACAGGAGGGCGCGGACGGCGTCCACGATTCCGTCGATCGTTGCTGGAGAGATCGTGTCGTCGGCGTTGTAGAGGTCGCGGACCCTCCGAGGCGGCAGCAGCAGACCGGCGCGGGCGTAGCCCTCAGGGTGGTAGTACTGCAGTAGGTCGTTGGGGAACATGGGCTCGCCCCCTCCGGCCGACAGGTACAGCTGCGGCTGGCTCGTCTGCTCCGACGGTTTCTCGGCATCGCGCAGGTACAGACGCAGACCCATTCCGCGGCCACCGGTTCGCACGACTCGCGTCAGCCCCAGTGCCTTGAGCTCGTCGGTCGGGGCCGCGAGATCGCCAGCGGCGAGCTCTGGATCGACACTCAGCCTCGCGGCGATCGCCGTGATCAGCGGACCGACGAGCTGCTTGGCGACGTCGGCGCTGGTGCGCTCCACCTTCCCGGTGGGGCGCTCGGACCAGCACAGGTCGACGAGCTGGCCGAGCACCGACGGGGTCACCTCCAGTGCCTGCACTGCTTCCTCGAGGGCGGCGGCCCGCGTGGCGTTCTCCTCGAACCCGATCGCCTGCGCCTCCGCAACGGCCTCGATGAACGCCGGACTGGTCCCCGGCTCCAGCTTGAACGCGGCCTCCGGGTCGCTCTCGAGCTCACGGTTGGCCAGGTAGGAGGCCAGCGCGGTAGGCAGGCCCGGGCTGGTCAGCACGTGCTCGGTGAGGACGTCGCCGACCGGAAAGGTGAGCGTGTTCTGGTCCTCCTTCCACTGCTGCACGAGGAACGCCACCGTGCGCCAGTGGTGCTCGGCATCGACGTCACCGGCGCCCCGAGCCTCCTCGGCGGACCTGTTGGCGCGGTCGATGACCTGGTCGAGCAGCGGGTGGAGCTGCTCGTATGTGACCTGCAGCCAGCCGTCCTTCACACCCTGCAGGTCCTGGGGGCTGTAGGTCATCAGGAAGCGGGTGTAGCCACCGCCGTTGTCGGCGATCTCGCCGTTCGTGGCGGCCTCGTACTTCTCCAGCTGGTTGTGCGAGAGCACCGCCCCCATCTTGGCCTCGATCGCCAGCGCCCACCTGTGGGCGTGGTCGATGGCCCAGATGTCCATGAAGCCGTCGAGGTGTCGGTTGGTGTGCTCGGGCTTCACCTGGGTCCTCGCCGCGACCGGGTGCTCGCTGCGCTCGTCAGGCGCAAGATCGCCCTCGTCGTCGAACGTGGTGGGCTCGCCGTCGGCGCCGACCACCATCGGGACGTAGCTCTGGTCCTTCATGTAGTCCAGCAACAGCTCCATCGGCCACGTGCCGAGCTTGTGGGTCTCGCGCGGGTTGAGCAGCCACGCGAAGAACCGCGAGTAGCGAGTCTCGTAGCTCGTCGACCTGTAGGCGGCGATCTTCCAGACGTTGGGAACCTTGGTCAGCGCGCTCCTGATGCCGGGGTGGACGGCGAGCTCAGCGAGCTTGGCCGAGGCGGCGGCGAACCCGGGGAAGGGCTTCTCGTCCAGGCCAGCCGCCGACGACGCCGCAGAGGTGATGGGGGCGGCCGGTCGACGTACCGGGAGCGGCTCCCCGAGCGCGTCGGCTCGCGCCGCGCGCAGCCCGTCGCGGATCGCGGCCTGGGCCTTGACGTCGGAGGTGTTGTACTTCAGCACCCACTCCGCGGCCGCGGACCCGGGGCCGTCCTTGCGGGCCTGCTCGATCATGGCGAGCGAGTTCGCGCCCCCGGCCATCTCGACGTCCCATTCGAAGTCGAACAGCGGAGCGACGTTCTTGAGGCCTGCGCCGCCGAGCGCGAAGAAGTTGTCGCTGTACCACTTCCGCAGGTCACAGGTACGACCTTCGAGCGCGTCGGCGACGAAGGAGAACTTCCGCGTCTCCGACTTCTCCGGGTGGGACCAGTGGTAGATCTTCGCGGTCTTGCCTTCGGCGTCGGCCTTCGCGAACAGGCCGTCGATGAGGCCGGCGAACTGCCGCGCCAACGCCTCCTCGCCGGCGGCGTCGAGCGGGTCGAGAGTCAACAGCTCTTCGTAGTAGTGGCCGGTGGCGTCGTCCTGGTCGTGACGGACGTAGACACCCCACTGATAGATGTGGCGGTCGTTGTCCCACTCGATGTCGAAGTCGATCTCGACGTCAGCGGTCGGGATCTCGACGTCGGCCCACGAGGTGAGCGGCTCGAAGTGGACGCCGTCCAGGGTCATGCGCGCTCGGCGCACCACGTCCTCGAGCCGCTTCCTCGGGCTCTGGGAGCGCGCCGACTGAGCGACGAACTCGTCTGCGACCGCATCGACGTCAAGGGACGCCAGGCCGTCGAGCGTGTCACCGCCATGCTCGCGCAGGAACAGCCACTGGCGGGTGTTGAGCTGGCCGGCAGTGATCGCGAACGACGGGTCGTCGTCGCCGGCGACCTCCTTGCAGTAGGAGAGCCACGGGCACTCTCCACACTCCGCCGTACCCAGGGGGCGCACGAGCTCGCCACCGTTGAGCGCCGCACGGGCGACCTTGCGGCGGAACCCGAACTCGTGGTCGTAGCGTTCCATGAGGTTGCGCTTCGCCCGGTTGTCGGCCGCCGACGCGGAGTAGGTCTGCACCGTGAGCTCGTCGAGGTCGTACCAGGTGATGGCGACCTCGCCACCGGTCTGTGCCGCCAGGTCCGAGGTACCGATGATGCCGCCCCAGTGCCCGTCGCCGGGGTGCAGGCCGAGGTCCTCGAGCATCCGGTTGTAGTGGGCCAGCTGGAAGGCGTCGTCCTCCCACCTGCCGCCCTTGTTGGACAACCCCGCCACCTCGAACCGGGCGGCCGGGGCGGAAGCCGTCGACAGCAGCACCGTCTGCTTCCGGCTCGCCGCCACGGTCTGGTGGTTCTTGACGTCGACGGGCAGGTATCCGCCGGGAACGCGTACCAGGACATCAGGTGCGCCGGAACGACCTCCGGCGTCGGGCAGACGGCCATCGAGGATCAGGTCCGCGCCGTCGGCGATCAGCTGCATCGTCTCCTCGATCGCAGCCGTCCACTCCAGCTCGGAGCTGACCCGCACGCACCCGGGCACGGCGTCGAGGCGCGAGAACACGACGGCCTCGAGCTCGCGACCCTTCGCGAGCTTCTCCTTGACCGCCTCGTTCTGTTCCGGCTCCGGCGGAGCGTCGGGGGAGTACTTGTTGTGGGTGACGCGGGGGCATCGCTTCGCGGGGTAGCCGCCGAGCGGCGGTGCGGGGGTCACAGTGATGGCTCCCTCTCGGGCAGGCTCGGGGCGTCGATGCAGAACACCTCTCCCCAGGGGGTGCCGGGCTTGTTCTGCTTGTTCCACCGCTCGACGGCCTCGAGGAACTCCGAGCGCAGCTCGGAGTAGACGAAACGGAGCTCGGCGTCGGTGGCGCCGGCGGGTCCTACCCAGGGCAGGTGGCGAGCGACGGCCTCGGCGTCGACCTTGACCGTGGCCCGGTGTCCCCGGCCGCCGGAGGACTTCCATTCGACGTGGCCCGACGGGCTGTGCGGGATCCGCTGGTCGCACAGGCACAGGTAGGACAGCTCGAAGCCCGCCCAGCGGCGCTCGATGATCATCCACTCGCCCCCCAGCGACAGGTTGTCGCCCGTGCAGCCGTCGACCATGTCCTGGACGTGCTGCTCCGCGACGTGGAGACCGATGTTCGCCTCCACGACGACCTTCAGGTGGTCCGGGCCCCGGTCGCCCATGTCGTTGAAGTCCTCGAAGTCGCTCAGGCCCGAACGCTGCTGATGACGGTGGATGTGGGTGATGCCAGGCATGTGAACGCTGCTTCCTGCGAAGAAGGGGCGGGGGTCGGGACCGGTCCGAGAGGCTTCAGCCGGGGCCTACCAGGGGTGGTGCAGGTCGACGCCCTCGCGTACGGCGACGTCGGCGATGTGCCAGATCCGCTCGACGACGTCGTCGCGCTCGTAGTGCATCATCACCGAGCAGGTCCCACCCGGCCCCTGCGCCTTGTCGGCCGTGTCCGCCTCCGCACTCACGTGCTCCCACATCTTGTCCAGCACAGCGGCGTCGCCGAGGAGCGCGACGTGCGCGGTCGACCACTCCTCGTCGCCGGGGAACACCTTCGCGAACACCGGCGCCGACGGGTCGGAAGATGGGATGCGACCGACCCTGCTCCAGGCGTCGAAGTCGGAGAACTCGTGGTCGTGGAACAGCTCGTACCCGAACGTGTGGATGCCGGCCTCCGCGAGCGCATCCACGTACGGCGCCAGGTCGCCGGGCCCGAAGTCCTGCTCGTTGAAGATCAGCAGCGCTGCGGCGACCCCGGAGTCCTCGTTCATGCCGGCGGGCGTCCACTCGTAGCCGGCGGCAGTCAGCGCCACCCCGACCGCACCGATCTGCTCACGCGGCCAAGCGAGGACTTCGACGACATTGGCGCCGAAGGCCTTCACGAGGGCATAGGTACGAGGGGAGGCGGTCATGAGGCTCCTGGAGTTCTCAACGTGTTGGTGAACGCCCGACGTTGTTGCGCCCAGCGTGCCTGAGTTCGTGTCGCGCGTACCGGCTTTGCGCATGAAAGCGCTGGCCGGAAGTCGCGAGGCGAAGGGGAGAAGCATGTCTGGCGGGTCCGACACATCCCGCGCCGTCGGCGACATGACTGGTGCCAGCCGGGCGCCGCGCTTCTCGGTTTTTGGGTACCTTCGCCAGTCTGCGGTGTCAGACTCCCGCCGTGAACCAGATCGAGATCCTGTTCGCCTTCCTCGGCGTCGTCGTGACCGCGTCGCAGGTGTGGCAGGCCAGGACGGCGCAGAAAGCTGCCGACCGGCTGCGTCTTGCAGACGACAAGAGGTTCGCGCTCGCCATATGTGAGCCGTTGGCGACCCCTGAGGTGCATGCGATCCTGGCCAAGGACGACCCGACGAAGGATGAGCTCTCCTTCCTCGAGGCGCGGTTCGCGCTGGTCGACGCCAGCGCAGGGCTGCTCTCCGATTCCGTCACGAAGGAGAAGAGCATCGGTGCCACGATCGAGGCCTCCCTCAGACCGGCCAAGGACTTCTTGGAGAGGAACGGGGGCGACCCCTCCACCGACGCGGTGGACACGAAGCTGGGCAAGGTCACCGACCACACGAAGTACTCGTGGGACGGTGCGGACGCGAAGCTGCCCAAGATCGTGGTCGTCAACCGGATCGCGCGCCGCTGGGCCACGGACAAGGGCATCACGTGCAAGGAGGAGTTCCTCGCCAGCTTCGAGGAAGAGCTGCGCGCCGCGGTGCCCGGCCGGGCCGCCGAGCTCAACCGCAACGGGTTGCTGAGCGAGAAGGCGGCGAAGGACTACCTACCCGATGGTGCTCTGGTGCTCGACGGTGTCGAGTACGGCGTCGACTGGTCCTGT
Organism: Nocardioides faecalis; assembly: GCF_018388425.1. Lineage (NCBI taxonomy): Bacteria > Bacillati > Actinomycetota > Actinomycetes > Propionibacteriales > Nocardioidaceae > Nocardioides > Nocardioides faecalis. The sequence continues at coordinate 1,549,617 of NZ_CP074406.1, forward strand.
GGGTTCAAGAACACGCGCATCGGCGTCGAGGTCCACAAGCCGGTCATCGAGTACTTCAAGGACAAGCACCAGTACCCCATCGTGCGTCGCTGACCGTGACCGACGGCTGCCACCTGCCCAGCTGCGCACGTGGCTCCTGGCGGGCTTCGTTCCCGGGCGGGAGGGCGTCCTGCGTGCCCAGCCAGCGAGTGCACGAGCCGTAAGCCCAAGAAGAGGAAACCCGCATGGAGCGCCCAGACACCCTGAACATCCGGTGGCGCTATGGCCGGCGCCGTCGGTGACGGTCAGGGTGAAGGCGTAAGACCCCGAGGCGCCACGGTTCGCCGGTGATCGTGCCGGTGGAGGCGTCCTCGCCCGCGTCGTTCAGCAGGCTGATCGCGTCTCGATCCGCGCTTGTCGCACGAATGGTGTACCGGCCCAGGGACCCGTAGTCGCTGTACTTGCCAGCGATCGCAGGGTTGCCGGTCCCGACACCGTCGACGGTCGCGGTCCACGTCCGGATCCTTCCGAAGGCACCGCTGATCACCCGCACGTCCGTCCCCTCCGGCAAGGTCAAGAAGCGGTACACCGCGACGGTGAATGCGACCGGTGCCAAGGTCACCTTCACCGGGAAGCCGACGAAGGCCGGCAAGCACAAGATCACCCTGGCTGGCCGCGACCTCCACGGCCGCACCGCTCGCAAGAGCATCGTCATCACGATCAAGCGCCGCTGACCGAATGCCAGCTCCTCTTGAACCGCGCAGGGCTCCCCGGCACTGCGGTGCGGGGGGGGGAGTCCTGTGCGCCGATGGCGACCAGTTCCTCGCCGAGGCGAGCTCCTGTCAGGCGGTCCTTGTGGTCGGCGGCACGTGCGTGGTGAGGAAGGCGAGCTGGTCGGAGACCACCGTGCTGAACAAGGGTTCGACGTAGGGATCGAAGTGGCCGCAGTCGTAGCTGCGGACTGTCGCCTGCTTGATCCGCCCTGCGGTCCGGCGCGCCACGGAGGCGGGTGTGATCGCGTCGCGCTCTGCGATCTGGACGAGCACGGGGCACGTGATGCTCCCAGCGAACCTGCCGGGGGAGTAGGCCCCGAGCCTCGCGACGATCCGGGCCGCGACGTCGGACCGGAACTGCCCGGGGGCGAAGCCCGAGTCGGCCTCCAGACGTGCGAGCCCCGCGACAGCGTCGGACGAGGTCATCGCGGCCGCCTGGCCGGGTGTGCCGATGCACGGGATGAAGACGGGCTCCCCACCGCGGACGGTGCGGACTAGATCCCGCAGCGCCAGCGGCGCCAGCCCGACCGCGGCACGGAGACCGGCTGACCGCACCGCTGCGGGGCCGCTGACGTGCGGAACCTGCGCGATCACCGCGGCCAGGGGCTCGCCTCGCCCGGCCAGGGTCAGCACGTGACCGCCGGCGAACGACGTGCCCCACGCCACCAGCCGGTTCGGGTCGACGCCGTCGAGGCAGCGGGCGAAGTCCAGTGCTGCCGACCAGTCGTCGTGCTGCATCTTGATGTCGAGAACCTGCCGAGGCTCCCCGGCGCTGTCACCGAACCCCCGGTAGTCGAAGGTGAGGACCGCGTAGCCCGCAGCCGCGAAGTGCTCGGCGTAGGCGGGCAGCCGGAGGGCGCGCACGGCACCGAAGCCGTGCCCCATCACGATCGCGGCGGTCGGACCGGTCGCCGCGACGGGTCGGTAGACGGTCGCTGCGCACGAAACCCCGTGGGACAGAAACGTGACGTTCTCGCTGGTGAACCCGAGGTCGGCCGAGCCGGGCATGTCGTTCCTCCGTGCAGGTGGGAGCGCTGAGGCAGTCTGGGATGGCGTGCAAGAACGTAGGCAGGTTCTTGAACGGCATTCAAGTAGCATCGGGCCGTGCCGCCGAACCGACGTCGTCGCGACCGCGACGAGAAGCTCCACGAGATCGTCGCGGCCGCCGCGGATCTCTTCACCGAGCTCGGTTTCGAGCAGAGCTCGATGACCCGCATCGCCCGGGCTGCGGGCGTCACCCCGAACACGATCTACTGGTACGTCGAGGACAAGGACGCGCTCCTGGTCGCCGCTCTGGACCACCTGCTCGCTGACGCCCTGCGGCAGCTGGACCAGGCTCCGGAGGCAGCGAACCTGGTGGACCAGGTGCTGTGGACCCTCGGCCATCTCCAACGGCGGAGCAACCTGATCGGCGTCGTCCACGCCCGCAGCGAGCAGGCCGAGGTCGTGGCGAACTGGCACGAAGGGTTCCATGCCCTGATGGACTCGTTCGTCATGGAGGGGCTTGCCAGGCAGGGCGTCCCGGACCGGGAGCTGCAAGCCCGGGCCCGGCTGACGACGTACGCCGTCGAGGGGATGCTCGCGCATCCCACGGATCCGGCCACCGCCAGGTCGGTCCTCGAGCTGGTGTTGAGTCCTGGCGGGTGAGGGCTGGGAGAGTCCCCAGCGCCGCGATCGCGGAACCGCCGGGGCGGCATGACAAGCACGCCTCGGAGTCAGGCGACCACGGCAGGCCGACCCAATCGGACCTTCTTTACCCCGTCGGAGTAGTGCACGAGGGCCGGCTCGTCCAGGCCAGGCAGGCCGACGGAGTCGGTGAGGTTCTGGTCCAGTGACCGCAGGCTCGCCCGTCGCAGTGGCCAAGGCTCGTGCTCGACCGGTGTGACCAGTAGACGGCCGAGAGGGCCGTACTGCCGGCGTCGATGGTCAGGAACCACAACCCGTCACGCCCGTCGGGTCCGCGCACGTAGGTCCTGAGGTTGGTCTCCGGAGTGCTCGAGACGTCGGCCACGCGGGGAAGTCTCTGCGATCCCGGGACGCGGAGGCTGCCCGGGAGATCGGGCACACCCAAAGGACGCATGTTGCCCATCACGAACGGCGTCAGGCCCACCCAGGCCGAGCCGTCATACACGTCCACCTCCAGCCCGGGGGGAAGCAGTGCCTGGGCGCGCTCAGGCGCGACTCGCCAGTGGACGAAGGTCAGCGCGTCCCACGACGAGCTGGTCCAACGCCCGGGCGATGGTCTGGGCGGCGTCCCCCGTCGGCACGTCAAGGAGACCGGCGAAGGCGCCGAGCGGGAACGGCCGGGCGGCCGTGCTGCCGTGCGCCCAGACCACGCTCGCGCCGCGCCCGCTGGGGACCGCCAGCGCCTCGCGGACGAGCCGGGTCTTGCCCACTCCGGCCGGGCCCGCCACCACGATGCCCGCCGCGCCGTGACGGATCGCCGACACGACCCTGCGCAGCTCCTCGTCCCGGCCGGTCAGCGGCCACGACCGCTCCATCGGGTCAGGCTAGCCAGCGTGGGACGTACGGCGCACCACGTCGTACGGGCCGGACGGGATCAAGGGCAGAGGAGGACAAGGTCATAGGGAATGGTGATAGGAGGACATGGTCATAGCTGGAGGTAGGTCATAGGGCCCTGTTCCCCCCAGGCGGATCCATCGCAAGGTGAAACATCGTGCCTCGGCCGGTCGGTGGATGCCCGGAGGCGGAGGCCCTCGTTCCGAAGGGGGACACCATGGCGAACCTACGACGAGTGGTCAGCGGAATGACGGCCTTCCTGATCGCGGCGACGGCACTGGCGGTCGCGCCGGCCTCCTCCGCCGCCCCCCCGACGGGGGGCAGCACCATCGTCACGGAGACCTTCACCGGTGCGACGGTGGCCGACCCGGCCTGGACCGTGCAGGGGCGGACCTGCCTGACCGGCGCCACCGACGACCCCCCGGCCGGCGCAGCGAGCATCCCCACCTGTGCGGACGCCCGGGTTGGCGACGTGCCGGAGATCGGGACTCCGGGATACCTCCAGCTGACCGACGAACGGCTCCAGACCGCCGGGAGCGTGCTCTACAACCGACCGGTCCCCGCCTCTGCCGGTGTCTCCATCACGTTCGACCAGTTCCAGTACGGCGGCACCGGCGCCGACGGCATCGGGTTCTTCCTGGTCGACGGCGCCACCGACCTGACGGCGACCGGAGCACCGGGAGGCAGCCTCGGATATGCCCAGCGGCGGGTCGGGTCGGGCGCGTTCGAGCCCGGGGTGGACGGCGGACTGCTCGGCGTCGGGCTCGACGCGTACGGCAACTACTACGACGACGGCGAGGCCCGGGGCAATGGCTGCCCCGCCGACCAGGGTTCCCCGTCCACCGCCGATGGGTCGGTAGCGCCCAACGTGATCACCCTGCGCGGCCCGGGTCAGGGGACCGTCGGGTACTGCTACCTGGCCTCGACCACGCCTGCGGCGCCGGCGGACCCGGACAACCCCGGGACGACCCTGAACGGGGGCACCGGGACGCTGCGTGCCCGCACCTTGGCCGGCTCCTGGCGCCAGGTGAACATCCAGGTGACGCCCGCGCCCGAGCCTCGGGTGATCGTCCAGGTCCGGTACAACCCGGCCGACGCGGACGACCCGTGGATCACCGAGCTGGACGTGCCGGCTCCCGCGGGCCTGCCGAGCACCTACAAGTTCGGCCTCTCCGCCGCCACAGGAGGGCAGAACGACGTGCACCTGATCCGCAACGCTGTGGTGCAGTCAGTCGTACCGCTCTCCCAGCTGCAGCTGGAGAAGCAGGTGGACAGGTCCGGCGAGCCGCTGCCGGCGGTGATCACCCCCGGCACCGTGATCCCGTACCAGTACACGGTCACCAACGCCGGCCAGGAGACCCTGTCGACCCTCGACATCACCGACGACCGGATTACCGGAGCGATCACTTGTGACAGCACGACGCTGCCGCCGGCCCCCGCTCCAGGCTCCACCACCGTCTGTCGCGGTACGTACACCGTCACGGCGGCCGATGCGGCGGCCGGTTCGGTCCAGAACACGGCCACCGCCACGGCGGTGAGTCCCGGGGGCGACAACGTCATTTCGCCGGAGGCGTCCGTCAGGGTCCCACTGGTCTCGGCGCTCGCGCTCACCAAGACCGTGCAGACCCCCGGGCCCTACGAGGCGGGGCAGGAGATCGAGTACCAGTACACGGTGAGGAACACCGGCGGATCCACGGTGTCCAACATCGACGTCACCGATGACCGCGTCGGTTCGGCGGCGCTGGTCTGCGAGGAGAACCTGTTGGACCCGGGGATCTCCACCACCTGCACCGGCACCTATGTCGTCGACGCCGAGCAGGCGGACGCGGCGGGTCGGATCGTCAACACCGCCGTGGCCTCCGGCGTGAGCCCGATCGGCCAGAACGTCCGGTCGCCCGAGGCGCAGGCGACGATCACGCTCGGCGCCGCCCCGGCTCTGAGCCTGGAGAAGACCGCGAGCCCAGCCACCGTCACGGCGGTCGGCCAACAGGTGACCTACTCCTTCCTGGTCACCAATACCGGCAACGTCCCTGTCGAGGACATTGCGGTCGTCGAGGACAGCTTCACCGGGTCCGGCACGTTGCCGGCCGCGACGTGCCCCGCTGAGCCGGCTGAGCTGGCACCCGGCGACAGCGTGGTCTGCACCAGTGTCTACACGGTGACGGCGGCAGACCTGGACGGTGCGGGGCTGCGCAACACCGCCCGGGGGACCGGCACGTACGCGACCGGCGAAGACCTTTCGTCGTCGCCCGACTCCGCCGTCGTGGAGGTGGACCCGCCCGTCACCCCGCCGCGGACCCAGCCGCGGATCCGCACCCGCACCTCGCAGGAGCGGGTCAAGCCGGGGCAGTCCTTCTACGACCGCGTCCTGGTCAGCGGCCTGGCTCCGGGAACCTCGGTGCCAGCCACCGCGCGGCTCTACGGGCCGTTCAGCTCGCGCGCCCGCGCGTCCTGCGGCCGGTCGAACCTGGCGCGCACCGTGAGGTGGAGTGCCACGAACGGCTGGTCCAGGACTCCGGCGGTGAAGCTCTCCAGGCCGGGCATCTACACCTGGCAGGTGTCGACCCGGGAGACGGGCGCCGCCCAGGCGGCCTCGACGCGGTGCGGCCTCGCGTCCGAGACCACGACCGTGGCCAAGCCGAGGTACGCCGTGCCGGTGATCGACGGCGGATTCTCCGGCTTCCTCGGTGGACAGGGTGACGCCCTGGCCCGACGGGCAGTGCAGGACAGGATCAAGGCGCCAGGGTTCGGCTTGCGCGCCCGGGTGATGCCGACGACGACCTCCCGTGGTCGGATGAAGCTGTCCTCCGACGTGGCCGTGACCGCATGGCTCCGGAAGTCGGCACGATTCGGCGACAAGATCGGCGCCACGGTGGTCGGCGGGCACGTCTCCGACTGGTCCGACCGCCCCGGAGCCATGTGGGGACTGCGGCGGGCCAAGCCTGGTCAGTCCGTGACTGTGCGCAGCGCCGGCAAGACGTACCGGTACAAGGTGATCAAGAACCGGGCGTACGACCGGAACCGGAAGCTGCCCAAGCGGTACTTCAGGACCACCGGAGCCCACCGGCTGGTGCTGATCAGCTGCAGTGACCGGACCGTGTACCGCAACGGGCGCTTCCACTACACGAAGTCGCGGGTGGTCGTGGCCAAGCTGGTGAAACGGTCGTCGGGTCGGTAGGAGGCGCGGCCGATCTGTCGGATGATCCTGACGGCGTAGGCCGGGCCGGCTCCACTTCTGATCCGCCCGTGCCGTCCCGATGAGTGGCATGTCGCGAACTGCGGAGATCCGCGGCTGCCTAGGTTCAGGGCATGACTGCAGCCGACGACGTCGCCGCCATCACCCGGCTGAAGTACCGATACCTGCGCACCCTCGACACCAAGGAGTGGGTGGGCTTCGCGACCTGCTTCGCGGTGGACGCGACCGCCGACTACAACGGCCTCGCCTTCGACGACCCCGGGTCGCTGGTCGACTACATGCGACGCAACATGGGCCAGGGCGTCCTGACGATGCACCAGGCGCACCATCCCGAGATCGACCTCGACCGCGATGACCCGGACCGGGCGACGGGAACGTGGTATCTCCACGACAAGGTCATCGTCGATGCCCACCGTTTCGCGCTCGAGGGCGGCGCGATCTACTCCGACACCTACGTGCGCTCCGACGGTGAGTGGCGGATCCTCCGCACCGGTTACCGCCGGACGTTCGAGCTGACCTGGAACCTCGACGAGCCAGGTGGCGTGAAGGTGTGCGGCCCGGAGGTCCGCTCCCGGTTCTGAGCGATCAGATCCGGCCGGTTCGGGACAGCAGGTCGCGGGCGTCCGTGCCCCCGTCCAGGCCGCGCGTCGTGCGCCGCGTGGTCTGCCAGCCCGTCGTCGTACGGGCGAGCTCGAAGTGGTTGGCGCCGATTCGGGCAGGGAAGACGCGGTCGCCGTGCCTGACCAGCAGCACCGACTCGCAGACAGCCACGGCGCGGTCGCCGTCGACCGTGACGTGGGCAGGGCCCAGGAAGTGGCTGCAGCCCTGGCCGATCAGGCCCTGGTGGGCGTCGGAGCGGACCATCGCGTCGACCTCGGCACGGCTGCCCATGTAGTACTCATCGACGTCGTAGATCCCGTCCTCGGTCCACAGCTCAGCGACTCGCTCGGCCTCACCGGCGTCGACCAGCGGACCGTACGACGCCACGAGCTGGGTGATCGCGACGACGTCCTCCAGTCGCTGGAGTCGTTCCTCGATGGTCACGTGCCCTCCTGCGGCGCGGTCAGGGCGAGCTCGGCGAGCCCGGCCAGCTCGGCCAGGCGCGCGAGCTGGTCGACGTAGTGGTCCGCCGAGGTGGCGGAGACGTGGACGTTGACGACGGAGGCGCCGGCCGCGACCGTGCGTTCGAGGGCGCGGCGGGTGCGATCGGGCTCGCCGACCGGGTCGACCGGACGTCCGGCTCCGAGGACGACCTCGAAGCCGTCGGGCAGGGGGGCCCGGTCGAGCATCTCGCGGAGCCGGTCGTGGGGAAGGCCGAACGGGATCCAGCCGTCACCGTGCTCCACCGCCCGCCGCAGGCTGCGCGGGGTGTGGCCGCCGATCCAGAACGGCACCCGCGGCTGGACGGCGCACGGCTCGACCACGACGTCCGAGAAGGCGAAGCGTGCACCGTCGTACGTCGGCGTGCGGCCGGACAGGGCGGCTCGCAGCGCAGGGAGGGCGTCGTCGGCCACCGCCCCACGTCCAGCGAAGTCGGCGCCGAGGAGGTCGAACTCCTCCTCGATGGAGCCGATCCCGAGCCCGAGGACCAGTCGGCCTCCGCTGAGCAGGTCGAGCGTGCCGTAGCGCTTGGCGATCGCCACGGGGTGGTGGTAGCCAAGCACCAGGACCTGCGTCGCGAGGCGGATCCGGGTGGTCCGCGCCGCCAGGAACGACAGGGTCGCGAGCGGGTCCCAGTACCGCCCGCCGCGCTGCTCGGCGATGGCCGTCGGCACGGCGACGTGCTCGGAGCACGTGAGGTGGTCGAACCCCAGTCGATCGGCGGCGTCGGCGATCGTGGCCAGCTCCTCGATCCCGGCATCCTGCTCCCAGGCCCCGAAGAATCCGGGCAGGCCGGTGACCACCGGGCTCGTGATGCCCACGCGCATGCTCGCTCCTCTTCCCTCGCTCGCCGTCCATCCAAGCCGCCGGCCGGCAGTGCGCACGCCCTGTGGTCCCAGTGACCGGAAGTAGAACGAATTTCAGAAATGCTCTTCCGGGCATCGGTCGGTCGGTGTTACCTTCGTCACTAGAATTCATTTCAGTTCTGACCTGGGGACGGGGGCCGTGATGTCGGTCTTGACGATGGAGCAGATGGGCGAGGCTGTCGCGACGGCATCCCGCACAGCGCGGGAGCTCCCGCCGTCGATGGTGGAGCGGATGACGCTGATCCTCGATCTCTTCACGACCCGCCGGACCTGGCTGGGCCTGGAGGACATCGTGCAGGCGACCGGACTGCCGCGGTCGACCACGCACCGCATCCTCGAGCAGCTCGTCCGACTGGAGTGGATCGAGCACGGCAACGCCGGCTACGGCCTGGGCCGCCGCTCGCTCGTGCTCGGCGGGGGAGCAGGGGACCACGCGGACCTCAGGTCCGCCGCATCGCCGTACCTCCACGATCTGCTGCTGAAGACGGGCGCGGTGATCCACCTCGCCGTCCTCGAGGAGGGCCGGGTGCGCTACCTCGACAAGCTCGGGGGTCGCTTCGCCGCTGCCGTCCCGTCGCGCGTCGGCGGCTCGGCGCCCGCACACTGCACCGGACTCGGCAAGGCCATGCTGGCGTGGCTCGAGCCCGAGCAGGTCGACGAGCTGGTCGGAAGCGAGCTGCCCGCCCGCACCGCCGCCACGATCGCCGACCTGGATGTCCTGCACGGCGAGCTCGCCCGGGTCCGCGCGCGCGGAGGCCTCGCCCTCGAGCGGGGGGAGTGCTACCCCGACATCGCGTGCGTGGCCGCCGCCGTGCGTGGCCCCCGTGGACCGGTCGGCTCGATCTCGGTCGTTGCCGCGGCAAGCACGACGCTCGAGCGCATGGCGCCTTTGGTGGTCAGCGCCGCCCGCCGGATCGCCGCGGACCTGTTCCCCGACGTCGACGCCCGCAGCCGGCGATTGAACGTCGTCGACTGAACCGCCCCGCCGCGGGCCCCCGGCCTCAACGCGGGGGGACGAGCCGGCGCATGACCTTCTCGGTCCCCGCGACGAGCCGGGCGCGGTCGCCGGTGGACCGCATGTCGACAAGCTGCTCGTTGCCGCTGATCACGTGCACCGGGCCGTGGGGGAGCGCAGCCAGGCCCTCACGGGCGACGTCGGCCGGGTCCGAAACGTGCATGCCGGGGACGTCGAAGTTGAGCCCTGCGCGCTCCATGGCCGGGGTGCGGGTGACGCCCAGCACCAGCTCGAGCACGTCGACGCCGTGCTCTCGTAGCTCGGCCCACAGGCCCTCGGCGAAGATCCGCGAGAACGCCTTGGCGCCGCCGTACACTGCCTCGGTGGAGGTCCCGACGTAGCCGGCGAGGGAGCCGGCCAGCAGGATCCCGCCCCGACCACGACTCCTCATCGGCGCGGCGTAGTGGTGGGTGAGCGCCAGCATCGCCGTGATGTTGAGGTCGATGACGCTTCGGAACCCGTCGAGGTTACCGGCAGTGAACGGCCGGCCATGGGTGTTGGCTCCGGCGTTGTAGACCAGGAGGCCGACCTCGACGTCATCCGTCACGGAGGTGATCGCGTCCACCGCGGCCGGATCGGTCAGGTCGGCGGTGACGGTGCGCACCTTCCGACCGAGGGCGCGCACCGACGCCGCGGTCTCCTCGAGCGGGCCGGCCCTGCGGGCGACCAGCACGACGTCGATGCCGGCCGCCCCCAGCTGCCGGGCGAGCTCGGCGCCCACGCCCTCGGAGCCACCGGCGATCACTGCCCAGGGTCCGTACCGGTCGAGGTCGCTCATGAGCTACTGCTCCGGGGTGTCGGGGTTGGACTTCAGCGGATCGTAGGACAGCACGTCCAGCTCGCCCCGCACCGCGGCCTCCCGGATGGACATGCGGAGCGCAGAGCAGCCGGGGAAGGCGTTGCGGTTGGGCCGGTCGGAGGTGAGCTCGGTGGAGCGGCGCTCGGCGCACTGCTCGAGCGCCTCGGTCGTCCACTGCAGGGTGGTCTGGTCCCAGCTGCTCTTCCGGGCCGTGACGCCGGCGCCGCACGCCGCGCAGGTGACCGGCTGCATGGGCGCTGTCTCGAGGCGGACGTCGGGGCGCGGCGCCGTCATCGCCCGGCCGTGCGGGCGGCGAGGTTCTGCTCGACCTCGCCCCGCCAGGCCTCGTTCGGGCGAGTCGTGTCGATCTCGAACTCGAAGCGCTCCGTCATCTCCGGCGTCACGTCCGCGACGTCGACGTAGAACTGCTGGTACCACCGGCGCAGCTGGTAGACCGGGCCGTCCTCCTCGCACAGGAGCGGGTTGTCGATGCGGGCCTTGTTCTTCCAGATCGCGACGTCCTGCTCGAAGCCGTACTTGATGAACGCCCCCGTCTTCGCGGCCATCAGCTCCGCGTCCTCGTCCGAGATGCCCTCCTTCTTCTCCACGATGATCCCGTACTGCAGGACGAAGGAGCTCTCGTCGATCGGGTAGTGGCAGTTGATCAGGATCGTGTCGACGTCCATGTCCTCGTAGTGGTAGGTCACCTCGTCGATCATGAAGCTCGGCCCGTGGTAGGCCGCGACGCTCGTCGTGCCCAGGACCGTCGGGTTGTGTTTCGACGGCTTCGCGGGACGCACGTCCTCCCGGCCGGCGCCATCCATGTACTGGTGGGCCTTCGTGCCCTCGAAGACGTTCTTGAAGTACGTCGGGAACGAGTAGTGGATGTAGAAGAAGTGGGCCATGTCCACCACGTTGTCGACGATCTCGCGGCAGTTCGCACCCTCGATGACCGTCTCGTACCAGAGCCAGTCGGTCCACCGGTCGTCGGCGACCTGCGGGATCGCCGGGATCGTCACGTCGGCCGGTGGAGGGTTCCGCTCAGGGTCGTTCCAGACGGAGACCATCCCGTCCTGCACCATCGTCGGCCACGCCGCCGTCCGCGCCCGCAGCGGGACCCGCCGGGCGTAGGGGATCTGCTTGCACCGGCCGTCGCCGCCCCAGCGCCAGTCGTGGAACGGGCAGGCGATCTCGTCGCCCTTCACCGTGCCCTGCGACAGGTCGCCGCCCATGTGGCGGCAGTAGGCGTCGAGCACGTTGATCTCGCCGTCGGAGCCGGCGAAGACCACGAGCTTCTGGCCGAACGCGTTGACCTGGTGGGGCTTGCCGTCGGCAAGGTCGCGAGCCAGGCCGAGGCAGTGCCAGCCCCGGGCGAACCGTCGCGGGCCTGCGTCCACCTCGATGTGCCTGATCTCGTCTGCGCGTGTCATGAGGGGAGTGTGCGGCGGGTGGTCCGATCAGAGCCGGGACATGTCCCACTCACCGGTAGCTCGCGAGGACACCGGAGACCGGCGGGCTCAGGATGGGGCAGCGCCCGGCGACCGCGGGCGTCCCGGACGACACAGGAGTGACGCGTGCCGCGAATCGCCGAGGCCCGGCAGCCCGCCGAGCCGACCTCCGCCGAGCAGAGGGACCGCCACCAGCGCATCCTCCGCGCGGCCAGCAAGCTCGGTGCCGAGCACGGCCTCGAGCGCATGCAGATGAACGACGTCGCCAAGGAGGCCGGCGTCGCGATCGCGACCCTCTACCGCTACTTCCCGTCGAAGACCGACCTCTTCGTCGGCGTGCTGCACAGCCAGATCCAGCACCTGAGCACGGCGGCGCCGGCCGGCGGGGCCCCGGAGACCTCGCGGGCTGCGGCCGTCGCGGAGGTCCTCATCGCCGCGGGCCGCAGGATGCTCGAGCGTCCCCAGCTGGCGACCGCGATGCTCCAGGCGAACAACATGGCTCAGCTCCAGGGCGGCCGGGAGTACGCCGAGGCCAACTCCGCGTTCCACCGCGTGCTGCTCGACGCACTGCGGGTCGACGAGGCCGACGACGAGGACCTCCGCATGGTCCGGATCGTCGAGCAGACCTGGTACGGCGTCCTCGTCTCCGTCCTCAACGGCGTCATCTCGGTCGACGAGGCCGACGCGGACGTCCGGCTCGCCTCGCGGCTCCTGCTGGGCCCGCGGTACGACGACGAGGCGGAGCACGACGCATGAGCCGCACCATCGTGGTGACCGGCTCGGCCTCGGGCATCGGGGCAGCGACGGCGGCCCTCCTGCGCGAGCGCGGCGACCGCGTGATCGGCGTCGACCTGCGCGAAGCAGAGGTGTGCGCGGACCTGTCGTCACCTGCAGGCCGGGACGCCGCGTCGTCCGCGGTGTTCGCGCAGGTGGGTGACGGTGCGCTGGACGGCCTCGTGACGTGCGCGGGCCTCAGCCGCGCGGGCGCCCCGCAGGTGAGCGTGAACTACTTCGGCACCGTCGACCTCGTGCGCCCCTGCTGGCCCGCTCACGGGCGCCACGCGTGGCCCTCGTCAGCTCCATCTCCTCGACCCAGCCCACCGACCCGGCGATCGTCGAGGCCTGCCTGTCGGGGTCGGAGCAGGCCGCGCTCGAGGCCGCCGAGGCGGCAGTCGTCGGCGGCCGTTTGCACGAGATCTACTCCTCGACGAAGGCCGCGCTGAACCAGTGGCTTCGTCGTGTGGCCGTCTCCGCCGACTTCGCCGGTGCGGGGATCGCCGTCAACGCGGTCGCGCCCGGCGTCGTACTCACGGCGATGACGGAGGAGCTCGTCTCCGACCCACAGTGGAAGTCGGTCATGGACGCCGCCGTGCCGATGCCGCTCAACGGTTACGCACCGCCCGAGGCGATCGCCCACGCGCTGCTGTGGCTGCTGGCACCGGAGAACACCCACATGGCGGGCCAGGTCGTGTTCGTCGACGGCGGCGCCCAGGCGCTCACCGCGCTCACGACGCGCTCCTGCTGACCCGGATCCCGGCGGCCGCCGACGCCCGCCACGACGTCCCGGTGACCGGGATACGACAGCTCCGGCCGCGCGCCCGCCGCGAATACTCGGCGCCATGAGCACGGCAGTGAGTGAGCTGGTGGTGGAGGACGTCCTGGGAGCGCCGGTGCAGGTCTTCGCGGATCGATACCGCGCCCTGCACGAGGTGCTCGCCGCGTCGGTGGCGCACGGCGACCGGACCTACCTGCGCACCCTGGACGGCACGGTCACCTTCGCTCAGCACCTGCGCCGCGTGTCCTCCCTCGCCCACGCCCTGCGCACCGAGCACGGCATCGGCAAGGGCGACCGGATCGCGATCGCGGCGGCGAACTCCCAGGAATGGATCGAGACCTTCTGGGCGACGGTCTCGATCGGCGCGGTCGCGGTCGGCTGCAACGCCTGGTGGTCGCCGCGGGAGCTGGGGCACGCCCTCGAGCTCACCAGGCCGGCGCTGGTGGTGGCAGACGAGCGCCGCCGCGCGCACCTCGGCGAGATCGACGTCCCCGTCATCAGCATCGAGGACGGCCACGAGCGGCTCGCCGCCGCCTACCCTGACGCACCGCTGCCCGAGGCCGACGTCGTAGAGGACGACCCCGCGGTCATCCTCTTCACCTCGGGCACCTCGGGCCGACCCAAGGGTGCGACGCACAGTCACCGCAACCTGTGCTCCGTGGTCGGCTTCCACCGCAGCATGGACGCGATGGCCGCGCAGTACGGCGACCCCGTGGCACCGCAGGACAAGGTCTACCTGCTGGCGATGCCGCTGTTCCACGTCGGCAGCCTGCACAACCTCGCCGTGCCGCGCCTGGCAACCGGGTCCACGGTCGCCCTGCACCTCGGCGCCTTCGACCCCACGCGGGTGCTCCAGCTCGTGCAGGACGCGCGGGTCACGCATTGGGGCGCCGTACCGACGATGGCGAACCGGCTCCTCGAGTTCGACCACGTGGGGGACTACGACACGTCATCCCTCTACGCCTTCTCGCTCGCGTCCGCCCCGTCGAGCCCCGCCTTCAAGGACCGGCTGAGGTCCCACCTGCCGTTCGCCGGGGCGCTCGTCGACAGCTACGGCCTGACAGAGTCGTGCACGGCCGTCGCCGTCGCGACCCCGATGGATCTCGCCGAGTCGCCGGGCACGCTGGGCTCGCCGATCCTGGGCGTGGAGGTGGAGGTTCGCGACCCGATGGGCAACGCGCTGCCGGCGGGCGAGGAGGGCGAGATCTGCGTCCGCAGCGCCTACAACATGCTCGGCTACTGGGAGAACCCCGAGGCGACGGCCGCGGCGTTCGACCACCAGCGCTGGCTGCGGACCGGTGACATCGGGTCGCTCGACCAGAAGGGACGCATCCGGCTCGCGGCACGCCGCTCGGACCTGATCATCCGTGGCGGCGAGAACATCTATCCGGCGGAGGTCGAGGCGCTGCTGGCCGAGCACCCGGACGTCCGGGAGGTCGTCGTCCTCGGTGTCCCGCACGGTGACCTCGGTCAGGAGGTCGCCGCCGTCGTCGTTCCGGCCGCGGCCGGGACGGACGCGGCGGCCCTCGTCGCTGCGCTGGAGGAGTACGCCGCCGAGGGGATCGCGCACTACAAGGTGCCCACGCGCTGGCGGGTCACCGCGGAGCCGCTGCCGCGCAACGCGACCGGCAAGGTCGTGCGGCCGGCGGTCGCGCTGTGAACCCACCGGACGTGTTCAGCCCGGGACGGATCGGCCCGCTGACCCTGCGCAACCGCACCATCAAGGCGGCGACGTACGAGGGCCTGAGCCACCGAGGCCGGGTCACGCAGGACCTGGTCGACTTCCACGTCGCCTACGCCCGCGGCGGCGTCGGGATGACGACGGTCGCGTACTGCGCCGTGGACAAGGACGGCCGGACCGACCGGCACCAGATCCTGTGGACCGACGAGGCCATGCCCGGGCTGCGCGTGCTGACCGATGCGGTGCACGCCGAGGGCGCCGCGATCTCCGCGCAGATCGGCCACGGTGGCCCGGTCGCCGAGGCGCGCGGCAACGGCTCACCTGCCCTCGCCCCGAGCGCCCGGGTCAACGTCATCGCGATGAACAAGTCGAGGGAGGCGACCGTCGCCGACCTACGACGTATCGTCGCGGCGCACGGTCACGCCGCCCGGAAGGCAGTCGAGGCGGGCTTCGATGCCGTCGAGGTGCACCTCGGCCACAACTATCTGGCCAGCTCCTTCCTGAGCCCGAAGCTCAACCACCGCGACGACGAGTACGGCGGCGGCCTGCGCAACCGCGCGCGGCTCGCCCGCGAGGTCATGCAGGCGGTCCGCGACGCCGTCGGCGACCGGATCGCGATCATCGCGAAGTTGAACATGGACGACGGAGCGCCTGGCGGCTTCTGGCTCGACGAGGCGATTCCGGTCGCGCAGTGGCTGGAGGCGGACGGCACGCTGGACGCCCTCGAGCTGACTGCGGGCAGCTCGCTGCTCAACCCGATGTACCTCTTCAAGGGCGACGTGCCGATCGACGAGTTCGCCGGCGTCATGCCGCAGCCCATCAAGGCGGGCGTGAAGATGATCGGCCACCGCCTTCTCAAGCACTACCCCTACACCGACGGGTTCCTGCTGGAGGACGCCCGGCAGGTCCGTGCCGCCGTCGACCTGCCGATGATCCTGCTCGGGGGCGTCACGAGCCGCGACGTCATGGACACCGCCATGGCCGGGGGCTTCGCGTTCGTCGCCATGGCGCGTGCCCTGCTGCGCGAGCCCGACCTGGTCAACCGGATCCAGGCCGACGCCGCCCGCCGGTCGCTGTGCATCCACTGCAACAAGTGCATGCCGACCAACTACACCGGCACCCGTTGCGTGCTGGTGGAACGCCGTACCTCCCGGACCGCGAGCTGGGGCAAGCCCGAGGGCTACGCCTCCTCGCCCGGTGAGTGGGACGCGTCCCACCATTCCGGATGAGGCGGTGGGAGATTCCTGCCGTGGCCCGACGCATCCTCGTTCCTCTGCTGGAGCTGCTGGCCGTCCTGTTCCTGGTCAGCGTCGGGGTGTTCCTGCTCCTCGCGCTCGTCCCCGGTGACCCGGCGGTCGCGGTCCTCGGCGAGGGACGGACACCGCAGGAGTACGAGCAGCTGCGCGAGCAGCTCGGCCTGAACGATCCGATGCTCGTCAGGTACGGCGACTGGCTCGGGGGCGTCCTGACCGGTGATCTCGGCACGTCGCTGGTCCCGCCGCAGACGAGCGTCCTCGACCGGATCGTCTCCGCGCTGCCGGTCAGCCTGGAGCTCGCGGTCCTCGGCCTCGCACTCGCGCTGCTGATCGCGGTCCCGCTCGCGATGTGGTCGGCCTACTACCAGGGCGGCCGGGTCGACCGGGCCGTCAGCGTGGCCACGTTCGCGCTGCTGTCGATGCCGTCGTTCCTGATCGGGCTGCTGCTGATCGCGGTCCTGGTGAACGCGCTCGGGCTCTTCCCGCGCAACGAGTGGGTCCGGCCCGGAGACGGCATCGCCCAGAACCTTGCCCACGCGTTCCTGCCGGCGCTGACGATCGCGCTGATGGAGGCGGCCATGTTCACCCGGATCCTGCGTGCCGACCTGGTCACCACGCTGCGGGAGGACTTCATCCTTGCCGCCCGGGCCCGGGGGATGTCGCCGATCCGGATCATGCTCAGCGACGCGCTGCGACCCTCGTCGTTCTCGCTGGTGACCGTCCTGGGGCTGAGCATCGGCAGGCTCGTCGGCAGCACTGTCATCGTCGAGTACCTGTTCTCGCTTCCCGGGATGGGCAAGCTGGTGATCGATGCCGCCAACCAGGGCAACTACCCGGTGGTGCAGGGGGCGGTTCTTGTCATCGCCGTCATCTATGTCGCCAGCAACGCTCTGATCGACCGTTCCTATGGCCTGCTCGACCCGAGGACCCGCCGTGCTCACGTCTGACCCGGCCCTGCCGGTGACCCTGCCCGCCTCCGCCCCGACCCGCGATCGCCGCAGGGCCGGTGGCCTCGTCGGCGCCGGACTGCTGGTCGGTGGGCTGGTCCTGGCGTGGTGTGCGTGGGAGATGACCTCCCTGGTGACGCTCGTGCGGGTGCTGTTGCTCGTCGCCGGGCTGTTGGTCGCGATCAACGGCCTCGGCCGTCTCGCCCAGGTCGTGTGCGGAAAGCCGGTCGACGTCGTCTTCTGGCTCGCCATGGCCTGGCTGACGCTCCTGCTGGCCGCTGCGGCGCTCGCTCCGTGGCTTCCGCTGGGCAACCACGCCGACTCGGTGGCCGGGCTGTCCTCGCCGATCTTCGCCGAGCCCGGCGGCCTCGGCGCCGAGCACCCGCTGGGGACCAACAACTACGGCCTCGACGTGCTCTCCCGGACTGTGCACGGTGCGCGGACGTCGCTGGTCGTCGCCCTCCTTGCCGTTCTGATCGGTACCGTCGTCGGCGGTCTGGTCGGGCTGGTCTCCGGCTTCGTGCGGGGCGCCACCGACCGCGTCGTCGGCATCCTCGCCAACACTCTGCTCGCTGTGCCGCCACTGATCCTGCTCATCGCGCTCGGCACCGTCCTCGAGCCGAGTGTGCGCGCCATCGCGTTCGCGCTGTCGTTGCTCACCATCCCGAGCATGGTCCGACTCGCGCGGGCGAACACGATCACCGTCGCGCAGCGGGAGTACGTCCTGGCGGCCCGCGCGATCGGCGCGGGCCAGGTGCGGCTGATGCTGCGGGAGGTCCTGCCCAACGTCCTGCTGCCGGTGCTGTCCCTGGCGATCGTGATGATCTCGGTGCTGGTCGTGGCGGAGGCGTCGCTGTCCTTCCTGGGGATCGGCATCGAGCAGCCGGAGCCGACGTGGGGCAACATGATCGCCGAGGGGCAGGGCGGGGTCATGGAGAAGCACCCCTTCATCGTGGTCGTGCCCGGCATCTGCCTGTTCCTGACCGTGTTCTCCTTCAACCTGCTGGGGGAGAAGGCGCAGAAGCGCTGGGACCCGAGGAGCGCCAAGCTGTGACGTCGCCGTTCCTGGAGGTCGAGGACCTCCGTACCGTCTTCCACACGCCGCGCGGTGACGTGTGCGCCGTCGACGGCGTGTCGTTCCGCCTGACGGCCGGCGAGACCCTCGGCCTCGTCGGTGAGTCCGGCTGCGGCAAGTCCGTGCTCGGCCGCACCGTGATGGGCTTGGTCAGCAACAGCCGTACGGCGACGGTGACCGGCTCGGTCCGCGTCGGCGGGGTGGACGTCCACGGGCTCAAGCCGAGCGAGCGTCGCCGGTTGTGGGGGCCGGAGATCGGGATGGTCTTCCAGGACCCGATGACCTCCCTCAACCCCGTCAAGCGGATCGGCACGCATCTCACCGAGACCCTGTGCCGCCACCTCGGCTGTTCACGTTCGGAGGCCCGGAAGCGGGGCGTCGAGATGCTGCGCGAGGTGGGCATCCCCGAGGCGGCCCGTCGCATGGACCAGTACCCCCACGAGCTGTCCGGTGGCATGAGGCAGCGGGTGGTGATCGCCATCGCGCTGGCGTGCCGACCGAGGTTGCTGATCGCCGACGAGCCCACCACGGCGCTCGACGTCACCGTGCAGAAGCAGATCCTGGACCTGCTCGCTTCGCTGGTGGCTGATCGTCACATGGCGATGATCCTGGTGAGCCACGACCTCGGCGCCGTTGCCGGGCGCACCGACCGGGTCCAGGTCATGTATGCCGGCCGCACGGTCGAGTCCGGCGCCACCGGGTCGGTCTTCGACGACGCACGGCACCCCTACACCGACGCCCTGCTGGGCTCCATCCCGCGGCTGGAGGACCCACCGCACACGCGCCTGCGCACCATCGAGGGCACCCCGCCCGACATGGCGCGGCCGCCCGCCGGCTGCCGGTTCCGGCCGCGCTGCGCACGCGCGGAGGAGCACTGCGGCCATGTCTCGCCGGTGCTGGCGTCCCTGCCCGCCGCGGACACACCCGGGGCGGGCGGCCGACAGGTCGCCTGCCACTACCCGATCGTGCTGGAGGGGGCGACCCGTGGCCGGTAGCGGTACGGCACACCTGCGGCCCTCGCAGGAGCGGGCCCTCGTCGTCGACGACCTGGTCGTCGAGTTCCCCGTCTCCGCCGGGACCGTGCACGCGGTGTCCGGTCTCAACGTCGACCTGCTGCTGGGGGAGACCCTCGGCATCCTCGGCGAGTCCGGGTGCGGCAAGTCGAGCGCTGGACGGGCCATCATGCAGCTCCCGCCGCCGACGTCCGGGTCGGTGCGGCTGGGCGACGTGGAGCTCTCGGGGATGAGGCCGCGGGACATGAGGAAGGCACGCGCCCGCATGCAGCTGGTGCTGCAGGACCCCGTGTCCGCGCTCAACCCCCGGCGCAAGGTCAAGGACCTCGTCACCGAGGGACTCCGGATCTGGGGCTGGGGCGACCGCGACGAGGAGACCTTCGTCGACGAGCTCCTGTTGTCGGTCGGCCTCGACCCCCAGACCGTCCGGGAGCGCCGCCCCCACGAGCTCTCGGGCGGCCAGTGCCAGCGCGTGTGCATCGCCCGCGCGATCGCGGTGGACCCCGACGTGCTGATCTGCGACGAGCCGGTCTCCAGCCTGGACGTGTCGGTCCAGGCCCAGATCCTGAACCTGCTCGAGGAGGCGCGCGAGCGCGTGGGGCTGAGCATGGTCTTCATCGCCCACGACGTCGCGGTCGTCAAGAACATCAGTGATCGCGTCCTGGTGATGTACCTCGGCAAGACCTGTGAGGTGCTGCCGTCCTCGTCGCTGGAGGACGCGCGCCACCCCTACACACAGCTCCTGCTCGCCTCCGTGCCCGGGGCCGGCGGGGACGCTGCGGAGGCGCCACCGGTCGCGGTCGACCTTCCCTCACCGCTCGACCCGCCCTCGGGCTGCCGGTTCCGCACCAGGTGTCCGCTGGCGACCGAGCGCTGCGCGCTGGAAGAGCCCCAGCTCCGGGAGGTCGCCGCCGCCCAGTTCGTGGCCTGCCACCACGTGCAGGAGCTGAGCAGATGACGTACGACGACGCGATCGCCACCGCAGCGGCCATCAGGTCGGGCGAGGTGTCGGCCCGCGAGGTCGTCGAGGATGCGATCGCCCGGATCGACAAGCACGGCGCCACACTCAACGCGGTGGTCGCCGAGCGGTTCGAGCAGGCCCTGGCCGAAGTCGACGCCGGCCTGCCGGACGGTCCGCTCCACGGGGTGCCCACGCTGGTGAAGGACCTCGGCATTCAGGTCGCCGGGCTGCCGCTCACCCGCGGCAGCCGGCTGTGGGCCGGCGACGTGCAGGCGGTCGACAGCGAATTGGTCAGGCGCTATCGCGCGGCCGGGATGGTCATGCTGGGCACCACCAACAGCCCCGAGCTCGGCAAGAACGCCAGCACCGAGCCCGTCCTGCACGGTCCGACCCGGAATCCTTGGTCGTACTCCCACTCGGCGGGTGGTTCGTCGGGAGGCGCCGCGGCCGCGGTCGCGTCCGGCATGGTGCCGGTCGCCCACGGCAACGACGGTGGCGGCTCGCTCCGGATCCCCGCCTCGGCCTGCGGCCTGTTCGGGCTCAAGCCGAGCCGCGGCCGGGTGACCCCGTACCCCGTGGCGTCCAACCTGGCGGCGCCACTCCCGGTCAACCACGTCGTCTCCCGGTCCGTGCGAGACAGCGCGCTGCTCCTCGACCTGTCGTCGGCCCCGCTTCGCGGGGACGCGCTTGCCGCGCCCAGGCCCTCGACGCCCTTCGCCGAGCAGGCGGTCCTGTCACCGGCCCGGCTCCGGATCGGGGTGGTCGACCGTCGCGCCGACGGGGGAGAGGTCTCGCCCGAGGTGGTGGCGGCCGTGCGCCGTACCGCCGCGCTCTGCGAGGAGCTCGGCCACGAGGTCGAGGAGACCGTGCTGGCCTACGACCACGAGCTGCTGATGCGCGGCTTCGGCGACCTGATGGGCGTCTCGCTCCTCGCCGACGTCACCCACCGTCTCGCTGTGCTCGGGCGCACGCTGCGCGACGACGACCTGGAGCCCTTCACCCGGATGCTCTACGACCACTACGCGGCGACGATGACCCCCGTCCACGTGTACGACGCACTGGCGGCCGTGCAGCGGGCGGGCTGGCAGCTCGGCGAGATGTTCGGGCGCTTCGACCTGCTGCTGACTCCCACGCTGCCGCTTCCCGTTCCCGAGCTGGGCTACCTCGACACGTCCGATCCGGTCGCGATGTGGCAGCGGGGCGGGGACTACTCGTCCTTCACCGCCGTCGCCAACGCGACCGGCATGCCGGCGATGTCGCTGCCCGCCGGGATCGACGCCGCAGGGCTGCCGGTGGGTGCGCACTTCATCGGCGACCTCGGTGCCGAGGGCACCCTCCTGGCGCTGGCCACCCAGCTCGAGGCCGCCCGGCCGTGGGAGCTGCTCGCGCCGTCGTACCGCTGACGCGCGGCCCTGCAGGCCAACGCGAAGGAGCCCCCACCCGAGACCGGGTGGGGGCTCCTTCGTGGTGCCTGGCGGTCAGCTCTTCCAGGCGTCGCCCAGGAGGAGGAGCGTCTCGGAGGTGGCCTGTACGCCGGCCACGTTGTCGTTCCAGGGGATGAAGAACGCGCCGGCGCCCATCGCGACACCGGGGATGGTCTCCTGCCAGAGCTCGTTGATCTGCTTGAGCAGGTCGGTGGACTCCTCGCCCGAGGCCGCCTGGAGCTTGTCGAGCAGGGCGTCCATCTCCGGGTTCGCGTAGCCAGACGGGTTCTGCGGCGACTTGCTGTTGAGGTTCGTCGCGAGTCGCGAGTACGGGTCCTCGTCCGGGATGCTCATGCCGGCGACCGCGATGTCGTAGTCGTGGGTGACGTAGATCCGCTCGGTCTGGTCAGCGATGTTGCGCAGCAGGTCGAGCTCGACCTCGAAGCCCACGGCCTCCAGCATCGCCTCGATGGTGACGGCCTGCGTCTGCGACGCCTGGTCCGACTGCCCGATGTAGGTGAGCTTGCCGTCGTACCCGTCGGCCTGGGCCTCCTCCAGGAGGGCCGTCGCCTTCTCACGGTCGAAGTCCGCCGTCTCGACCTCCGCGAAGTACGGGGCGGTGGGGGAGTAGATGTTGCGTCCCGGAAGGCCGGCACCGCCGTTGACGCGCTGCGCGACGGCCTCGGGGTCGATCGCGTAGTTGATCGCCTGCCGGACCCGGACGTCGGACGCAGCGCGGCCCTCACGGTTGTTCAGCCAGTAGATGCTGCCCACGCCGTTGGGGAACATGAGGCCGCGGAATCCGTCCTTGCGTGCCTTCTCGAGCGCCTGCGGGGCACGGATGTTGGCGGCGTCGACGGTCCCGTCGGCGAGCGACTTCACCCGGTCGTCATCGCTGGCGAGCCACACGAACCGGACGCTGTCGAGGTGAGGCTTGCCGTTCCAGTAGTCCGGGTTCGCCTTGAGCACGAGCTCCTCGGCCGGCTTGTACTCGTCGAGGATGAACGGGCCGGCGCCGATGGGCGTGAACTTGTCCGGCCCGCCCCGGTAGGCAGCCGGTGCCATGATCATGCCGGGACCGCTGGCGAGCATGTTGGGGAACGTGCTCCAGGGCTTGTGCAGGGTGAAGACGACCGTGTCGTCGCCCTGGGGCTTCATGTCCTTGATGTTGGTCGCCAGGAGCAGCGTGTTGTAGCCGGCGTTCTCCATGTAGTAGCCGACGCTGCCGACGACGGCGTTGGCGTCCAGCGGGGTGCCGTCGGAGAAGGCCGCCTCCTGGCGCAGCTTCAGCGTCCAGGTCGTGTCGTCATCGGACGTCAGCGACTCCGCGAGCCAAGGCTGGAAGGAGTTCGACTCCTGGTCGTAGCGGACGAGCACGTCGTAGACCGCCGCGAGCGCGTTGCCGCCGGCGGCACCGTTGGGGATGGTCTTCGTGGGGTCGAGGCTGCGCGCCTCGGAGTAGTCGGCCAGGGTGAGGGTGCCACCGTCGACGGGGTCGCCGGCCTGCTGCTCGCCGACCAGGCCGGCAGCGTAGATCTCCTCCTTGCTCAGCGACGAGGGGGTCTTCTCGCCGCCGGAGCCGTCCGAGCCGGCGCATCCAGCCGCCAGCAGCGTGGTTGCCAGAAGCGCGGCGGCGACACGGTGCCGTGTCATGATGCGGTTCCTCACTGATCCTCCAAGTAGGTCGGGCCGGGGACCGTCGAAGACCGGCCGAGTGTGTCTCGCGTCACGCTAGGAGTGCGTGAGTCCGCCGCTCCGGTGCTATCCCGCTCACCGGGATGCGTAGCGCGTCTCCCGCCCGACGGAACCAGCCCCGCGCGGGGCCGGCGGCACCTGCTCCACCTTCCGCGGGTGATCACGCTGGTCGACGGGGTCGGGGACTTCTTCGCGTGCGCCGACTCGACCAGTACGTCGTACTCCACGTTCTCGCAGGCGGCGGTCCGAGCCGCATCGGCGAGGGTCGCCACCCGCGGCGACGGTGGTGAGAAGGAGAAGCTCACCGCCCAGGTGCGCACCCTGACGGGGGAGCGCAGCAACCTCGAGGCCAAGGTCGACGATCTGACCGAGAAGGTCGTCGCGCCGGAGTCTCCGGCGTGGACGCCGAGTACGACTGGTACCAGGACCGTGACGGGGACGGGATCGTCTGCGAGTAGACCGCTCGCTCGGCGGCCTGAACTCGCGCCACCTATCCTCGACCGGGTGGGAGATGCCGCAGCAGGCCTGGTTCGGACACCCCCGACCCTCGAGGAGTACCTGGTCCTGAGGGCCGCCTCGGGGCTGACGCCGAAGCTGGCCGTGGAAGGCGAGGGCGCGCTGAGCGGCAGCTGGTGCTGGAGCGTTGTGAAGCACGAGGGACGGGCCGTTGCGATGGGGCGGGTCATCGGCGACGGCAGCTGGTACTTCCACATCGCCGACATGGCGACGCTGCCAGAGCAGCAAGGACGCGGACTGGGACGACGCGTGCTCGCCGACCTCTTGGCCCAGATCGCCGAGGCCGCGCCAGCAGAGCCTTACGTGACGCTCATGGCCGACGCGCCGGGCCGCAAGCTCTATGAGTCGATGGGCTTCGTGGAGACCGCCCCCAAGTCGGTCGGCATGCGGCTCGCGCACTGATCCTTCAGCGTCGATGTGCCGCACTGAAGTGAATCGCTCGCGAGGTGAGACATCGTGCCTCAGGTGCTCGGATGAGGACGTCGCCCTGGGCGAGGCAGGCCCGGTAGAGCTCGCCGGGTGGCCGCGGGCGGGCCCCGCCTCGAACATGACGGGGGTCAGCCGCAGCGCCGACAGCGCGCGCGAGACCGCCTACCGCTCCGCGGCCATCTCGCCGAGCGTCGAGCTGACGAAGACGCGCAGGCGCTGACTCCGCGCTCCGAAGGCCCCGGGGGTGGCCACCGCACGAAGATGGGCGCAGCATGGATCACGAGGATCTTCCGAACCCTTCGGGAGCCCACAGCCGGAAGCGGGGCCCACCGCTCCTCGTCCCACCGAGCGGCTGACGACCAGCACAGGAGGACAGATGAAGGCACTGGTGTACCACGGCCCCGGCAAGAAGGCGTGGGAGGACGTCCCCGATGCCCAGATCCAGCAACCCACCGACATCGTCGTGCGGATCGACACGACGACGATCTGCGGCACCGACCTGCACATCCTCAAGGGAGACGTGCCGGCGGTGACCGACGGTCGGATCCTCGGCCACGAGGGCGTCGGCACCGTCACCGAAGTGGGCTCCGCGGTCTCGACGGTGGCCGTCGGCGACCGGGTGCTGCTCTCGTGCGTCAGCGCCTGCGGTGCGTGCTCGTACTGCCATCAGGGCCTGTACGCGCACTGCCTGGCCGACGAGGGCGCGAGCGGTATCGGCTGGATCTTCGGTCACCTGATCGACGGCACCCAGGCCGAGCTCGTCCGGGTGCCGTTCGCAGACAACTCCGTCTACAAGCTGCCGGAGAGCGTGGGCGACGATTCCGCGATCATGCTGTCCGACATCCTCCCGACCTCCTTCGAGATCGGCGTCAGGTACGGCCGGGTGAAGCCCGGCGACGTGGTCGCCGTGGTCGGCTCCGGACCGATCGGCCTGGCCGCGATGATGACCGCCGGCCTCTACGGCGCGGCCCGGATCATCGCCCTCGACCTCGACGCCAACCGGCTTGACCAGGCGCTGCGCTTCGGGGCGACCGACGCTGTCAACAGCGGCGACGCGGACTGGCGCGACCAGGTGCTCGCGATGACAGACGGGCTCGGCGTCGACGTGGCGATCGAGGCCGTCGGCATCCCGGCGACGTTCGACGCCTGCACCAAGATCGTCCGGCCCGGTGGCTCGATCGCCAACGTGGGCGTGCACGGAGGGCCGGTCGAGCTGCAGCTGCAGGACCTGTGGATCATGGACCTCACGATCACGACGGGCCTGGTCAGCACCTCGACCACGCCGATGCTGCTGAAGCTGGTCGCGCAGCACAAGCTGGAGGCCGAGAAGTTCGCGACCCACCACTTCAAGCTCGACGAGATGATGGACGCCTACGACACCTTCGGGCGCGCCGCGGAGACCAACGCGCTGAAGGTGGTGATCTCCCGATAGCGCCGAGCCCAGCACTGCCGGCCCCGCGTCTCGGACTGAACAGCCGCGGGCGTCCGGACCATGCCCACGTTGGTGGGGAGCTTGCGCTTTCGGGGCCGTGGACCGCAGCGCGCTCGTGGGGCCGCGCTGGGGCCGCAGACGAACGGAAAACGGCGCCTGACGCTGGAAGACGTTGAAAGACGTTTTCGCAGGTCAGGCGCCGTTTTAGGCACCTCGGCGCAGGTCAGCGAGACCCGCGAATCAGATGTCGTAGTAGAGCTCGAACTCGTGCGGGTGCGGCCGCAGCTGCACGGGCGCGATCTCGTTGGTGCGCTTGTAGTCGACCCAGGTCTCGATGAGGTCCGGGGTGAACACGTCGCCGACGGTGAGGAAGTCGTGGTCGGCCTCGAGGGCGTCGAGCACGGCACCGAGCGAGGTGGGCACCTGGTCGATCTCGGCCATCTCGTCCGGCGGGAGCTCGTAGATGTCCTTGTCGATCGGGGCCGGGGGCTCGATCTTGTTCTGGATGCCGTCGATGCCGGCGAGCATCAGCGCCGAGAAGGCGAGGTAGGGGTTCGCCGACGGGTCGGGGAAGCGAGCCTCGACGCGCTTGGCCTTCGGGTTGGTGCCCGTGATCGGGATCCGGATCGAGGCCGAGCGGTTGCGCGAGGAGTAGACCAGCGAGATCGGGGCCTCGTAGCCGGGCACCAGGCGGTGGAAGGAGTTCACGGTCGGGTTGGTGAACGCGAGCAGCGCCGGGGCGTGCTTCAGGATGCCGCCGATGTACCAGCGGGCGAGGTCGGACAGGCCGCCGTACCCGGTCTCGTCGTAGAAGAGCGGCGAGCCGTCCTTCCACAGCGAGGAGTGGATGTGCATGCCGGAGCCGTTGTCACCGAAGATCGGCTTCGGCATGAAGGTGACCGACTTGCCCTGCTCCCAGGCGGTGTTCTTGATGACGTACTTGAACTTCATGACGTCGTCGGCAGCCTTGAGCAGGGTGTCGAAGCGGTAGTTGATCTCCGCCTGACCCGCGGTGCCGACCTCGTGGTGGGCGCGCTCGACCTGCAGGCCGACGTTCTCGAGGTTCTTGACCATGTCGGCACGCAGGTCCGAGTAGTGGTCGTAGGGCTCGACGGGGAAGTAGCCGCCCTTGAGGCGGGTCTTGTAGCCGAGGTTGTCCTCGCCCTCCTTGCCCGAGTTCCACCAGCCCTCGACGGAGTCGATGTGGTAGTAGCCCTCGTTCACGCCGGTGGAGTACCGGACGTTGTCGAAGATGTAGAACTCGGCCTCGGGGGCGAAGAA
Source organism: Nocardioides faecalis (assembly GCF_018388425.1). Classification (NCBI taxonomy): domain Bacteria; kingdom Bacillati; phylum Actinomycetota; class Actinomycetes; order Propionibacteriales; family Nocardioidaceae; genus Nocardioides; species Nocardioides faecalis. The sequence goes on from NZ_CP074406.1 coordinate 1,576,579, forward strand.
CGCGGTGTCCGCGATGCCGGTGCTGGACAGGTAGGCCAGCGCCTTCTTGGCGATGTTGCGCGGGTCGCGGGAGTACGCCTCGCCCGTGATCGGGTCGTGGATGAAGAAGTTGACGTTGAGGGTCTTCGCCTTGCGGAACGGGTCGAGGTACGCCGTCGTCGGGTCCGGGTAGAGCTGCATGTCGGACTCGTTGATGGCCTGGAAGCCTCGGATCGAGGAGCCGTCGAAGCCCAGCCCGTCGTCGAAGACCGTCTGGTCGAACGACGATGCGGGCACGGTGAAGTGCTGCATGATGCCGGGCAGGTCGCAGAAGCGGACGTCGATCATCTCGACGCCCTCGTCCTTGATGAACTTGAGCAGCTCTTCGCTGTTGTTGAACATGCGTTCCTCCTTGGCTGACCTCGGGAAGACAGCCATCGGTCAGGCGGTGTCGGTCCGGGTACACGTCGCAGCGGTGCGGCGTTGGTCCTGCGAGCAACCTATCGAACAGGGGGTTTCCCGACCGTCACCGGACTGTTTCGGTGAGGTAACAGGTTTCTGAATTGCGACTGGCCGACCGCCCTGCAGGACGGCCGGCCAGTCGAACGGAGCTCACCCGAGCCCGAGGCGCTCAGCGGATGAAGAGCATCTCCTGGTAGGTCGGCAGCGACCACAGGTCGTCCGCCACCACGGCCTCGAGCGCGTCCGCGGCCTCGCGGACCGCGAGCATCGCCGGCAGCACGGCGTCGCGGTAGTACGCCGCCTCCGCGAGACCCTCGTGCTCGTGCGCGCCGTCCTTGGCGGCGACCAGGTCGGAGATGCCGTTGCGCAGCGCGCCGATGAGCGCGCTCACCTCGTCCAGGTCGGTGGTGTCCGGCTCGAGGCCGGCGTCCTTGAGCGTCACGACGTTCTGGGCCAGCTCGGTCTGGTAGCGCACCGAGGCCGGGAGGATCGTCGTACGGGCGATCTCCTCGGTCAGGTTGGCCTCGACGTTGATGGTCATCACGTACTGCTCGACGCCGATCTCGAAGCGGGAGTCGAGCTCGGCCTCGCTGAACACGCCGTACGTCGAGAACAGCTTCTTCGACTCAGGCGAGATGTGCTCGGGCAGCGCGTCGACGGTGGTGCGCAGGTTCTTCAGGCCGCGCTTCTCGGCCTCGGCGTGCCACTCCTCGGAGTAGCCGTTGCCGTTGAACACGACCGAACCGTGCTGCGCCATGACCGTGGCCAGCACCGACTGCACCGCCTCGTTGAAGGTTGCGCCACCGGCGACGGCGCTCTCGAGCTCGGTGGCCAGGTAGTCCAGTGCCTCGGCCATGATCGTGTTGATCACGACCATGGGGGCGGCCACGGTCTGGTTCGACCCCGCCGCGCGGAACTCGAACCGGTTGCCGGTGAAGGCCATCGGCGAGGTCCGGTTGCGGTCGCCGGCGTCCTTGGTCAGGTCGGGCAGCGTGTCGACACCCACGGACAGGACGCCCTTCTGCTTCGACGACGTCGCCCCACCGGCCGCGATCTGCTCGAACACGTCTTGCAGCTGGTCGCCGAGGAAGATCGAGATGATCGCCGGCGGCGCCTCGTTGGCGCCCAGGCGGTGGTCGTTGCCGGCGGAGGCGATCGACAGGCGCAGCAGGCCGCCGTACAGGTGCACCGCACGGATGACCGCGGCGCAGAACACCAGGAACTGCGCGTTGTCGTGCGGGTTGTCGCCGGGGTTGAGGAAGTTGCCCTGGTTGCCGTTGCCGAACGAGAAGTTCACGTGCTTGCCGGAGCCGTTGACGCCGGCGAACGGCTTCTCGTGGAACAGGCACTCGAAGCCGTGCGCCTTGGCGATCGACTTGAACGTCGACATGATCAGCTGCTGGTGGTCCGAGGCCAGGTTCGCCCGCTCGAAGACCGGGGCGATCTCGAACTGGCCGGGGGCGACCTCGTTGTGGCGGGTCTTGGCCGGCACGCCCAGCTTGAACAGCGCCCGCTCGGTGTCGTGCATGAAGCCGAGCACCCGCTCGGGGATGGCGCCGAAGTAGTGGTCGTCGAACTCCTGGCCCTTGGGCGGCTTGGCGCCGAACAGGGTGCGTCCGGCGTTGAGCAGGTCGGGGCGGGAGTTCACGAACGCGGTGTCGACCAGGAAGTACTCCTGCTCGGGGCCGCAGTAGGAGACCACGTTGTCGATGTCGCTGTGGCCGAAGAGCGCGAGCACCCGCTTGGCCTGCTCCGACATCGCGTGCTGCGAGCGCAGCAGCGGGGTCTTGTGGTCCAGCGCCTCGCCGGTCATCGAGACGAAGATCGTCGGGATGCACAGCGTGTTGCCGTTGGGGTTCTCGAGGATGTACGCCGGCGACTGCACGTCCCAGCCGGTGTAGCCGCGCGCCTCGAACGTGGCGCGGATGCCGCCGTTGGGGAAGGAGGAGGCGTCGGGCTCGCCCTGCACGAGGGTCTTGCCGGAGAACTCCCACACCGCGGTGCCGTCGCCGACCGGCTCCATGAAGGAGTCGTGCTTCTCGGCGGTCAGGCCCGTCAGCGGGTAGAAGACGTGGGCGTAGTGCGTCACGCCCTTCTCCATCGCCCAGTCCTTCATCGCCGAGGCGACGATGTCGGCGACGGCGGGGTCGAGCTTCTCGCCCTTCTGGATCGTGGCGGCCACCGACTTGAACACCGACTTGGGCAACCGCTGCTTCATCACCGAGAGGCTGAAGACGTTGTCGCCGAAGGTGGCGCCCGTTTTCGCATCGACGTCGAAGAAGGCGTCGGGGGTCTCGTGGTTCTCGATGGCGCGGATCGCGCCGAGACGCGTCGGGTTGGCAGTCATGGGAGGGCACTCCTGGAGAAGGGGGACGGCAGCCGCCCGAGCGACTCTGCGGGAAACCCTAAGCACGCCACGTTTCGGGAGACCGCTCTCATGTTTCGGGGGTGTAACAGGTTCCCGAAGTGGTGGTCCCGGCTGCGACAACTAGCCTTGTCCGGTGATCGAGAACGCTCCGTGGGGTCGCCGGATCCTCGCCCTGATCGTCGACTGGCTGCTGTGCACCGTGGCGGTGATCGCCGTCTACGGCATCGACGACTACAGCAAGCCGGGCTCGGCCGCCTCGTTCGTGGTCCTCGGCCTGTACGTCGTGGAGTCCACCCTGCTGACCTGGCTGGCCGGCGGCTCCATCGGCAAGCTCCTGACCGGCCTGTGCGTCGTACCGGCGCGGGGGCCGCTGCGCCGGCTCAACCCGTTCAAGGTGCTGCTGCGTCAGGTGATGGTGGTCCTCGTGATCCCGCCGCTGGTGTTCCGCCCCGACGGCCGCGGCCTGCACGACGAGGTCGCCGGCACCTCGACGATCACCTTCACCAAGCTGCGCGAGCTGACCAAGTAGTTTCCGGCCCCCTGAAAACGCTCCGCGCCCCAAGCAGATTCGTCGGTTTCTGGCAGGAAAGCGACAAATCCGCTTGGGGCGCGGAGGTCAGAGGATCAGCGGCCGCGGAGGTTGCCGCGCTGGCCCTTCATCGACGTGGGGACCGGGCCGCGGGGGATCGGGACCTTGGGCCGCTGGGCGTCCAGGGCGCGCAGCCGCTGGCGCAGCTCGGTGACGTCGGCGGGCTTGATCTGCTTGCCCAGCTTGCGCACGTGCTTGACGAGCTTGGGCAGCGGGACCTGGCCCTCCTCGCGGCCCACGATGACCTCGTGCACGGGGTAGTCGCCCACCACGCGCTCGTGCTTGCGGCGCTCACTGGCCAGCAGCGGCCGCACCCGGCTGGGGTTGCCCTCGCCGATCAGGACGACGCCCGGAGGGCCGATCACGCGGTGCACCATGTCCTGCTGCTTGGTGAACCCGACGACCTCCTCCACGATCCAGCCGCGGCGCAGCATCGACAGCGCCCGGGCGGCGGCGCCGAGCTGGCCCTCGAGCTGGTTGAACGCGGCACGCTGGGCACGGCGACCGAAGACGATCATCATCGCCAGCAGGCCGATCAGGATGGTGCCGATGATGGTCAGCACCAGCTTGATGGTGCCCTCGCCGGGCAGGACCCAGTGGAACAGCGCGAAGCCGGCGAAGCCGGCCACGGCGAACGAGCCGAGCATCCACCACAGGATCGCCGGGTCCGCCTTGCGGGACATCTTGTAGGTCTCGATGACCTGCCGACGTCGGCTCATCTTGGAGGGGTCGAGGGGAGTGTTCGACATGGGGTGCTGCTGTCTCCTCAGGCAGTGGCTTCGACCGCGCCGCGCGCGGACATCGCCTGACCGTACAACCGACCGGCGCGGTACGACGAACGGACCAGGGGTCCGGACAGCACACCTGCGAACCCGATCTCCTCCGCCTCGGCGGCCAGCTCGACGAACTCCTCGGGCTTGACCCACCGCTCGACGGGGTGGTGACGCGGCGAGGGCCGCAGGTACTGGGTGATGGTGACCAGCTCACAGCCGGCCTCGTGCAGGTCGCGCAGCGCCTGCGAGACCTCCTCGCGGGTCTCGCCCATGCCGAGGATGAGGTTCGACTTGGTGACCAGGCCGAACGCGCGGGCCTGGGTCAGCACGTCGAGGGAGCGCTCGTAGCGGAACGCCGGCCGGATACGCTTGAAGATCCGCGGCACCGTCTCCACGTTGTGCGCCAGCACCTCGGGGCGCGACTCGAAGACCTCGGCGAGCAGCTCGGGGCGGCCGTTGAAGTCCGGGATCAGGTTCTCCACCCCGGTGTCGGGGTTGAGCTCGTGGATCTTGCGCACGGTCTCGGCGTAGAGCCACGCCCCGCCGTCGGGCAGGTCGTCGCGTGCGACGCCGGTGATGGTGGCGTAGCGCAGGCCCATCGTCTGCACCGACTCGGCCACGCGGCGCGGCTCGTCACGGTCCAGGGGCGCCGGCTTGCCGGTGTCGATCTGGCAGAAGTCGCAGCGTCGGGTGCACTGCTCCCCGCCGATGAGGAAGGTGGCCTCGCGGTCCTCCCAGCACTCGAAGATGTTGGGGCAGCCCGCCTCCTGGCAGACCGTGTGCAGGCCCTCGGACTTCACCAGCTTCTGCAGCGCGGTGTACTCCGGGCCCATCTTCGCGCGGGTCTTGATCCACGACGGTTTGCGCTCGATCGGCGTCTCCGCGTTGCGTACTTCGAGTCGCAGGAGCTTCCGGCCGTCGGGTGCAGCAGTCACTGCGCCAGCCTACTCCGCAGCCCTGGCGCCGACGGCATCGCAGCGTGCGCTCGGACGCCGTCTCGGCCGGCCGCTCAGGGCACGTCGCGGCGGCGGAACGAAAGCGCCGAGACTGCACAGCCGGCGACCAGGATGCTGCCCAGGTAGCCGGTGCCCTGAGCGGCGCTGATCCGCTCGGGCTCGGTGCACCAGGCGCCCACGCCCATCTCGGCCACCTGGGCCGGGGAGCAGGCGACCTGCTTGTCGTAGGCGAGCCCGTCGCTGATCACGGCGGAGGCGTTGAGCGCGGGGTTCCAGCGGCCCTCGAAACCCAGCACGCCGAGCAGGAGCCCGCCCGCCAGCGCGACGCCGAAGAGGATGCCGAGGGTGGCCACGGTGCTGCGGAACAGCATGGTCAGCGCGAACCCGGCCAGCGCCGCCGCGCCCAGCACGCCGGTGGCGCGCCAGCCCATCTGCAGGCAGTCGAGCAGCAGCGCCCCGCCCGAGGGCAGGTCGCGGGAGCCGGCCACGGCGTCCAGTGCCAGCCAGTACGACGTCAGCGTGACGGCGCCGACCAGCAGCGCCACCCCGGTGACCACCACCGCCTTGGCGCCCCACAGCCGCAGGCGTCGCGGCTCGAAGAGCAGCTGGTTGCTGACCGAGCCGCTGGCCCAGTCGTGACCCGTGAACGTGGTGCCCAGCACCATCATCGCGATGGCCAGGATCAGGGTGAGGGCCACGGCGCTGCCCTGGTCGCGCTCGTCGGAGAGGTCGAGGGTGTTGCTCCACAGGTACCAGTCGAGACGGGGCTGGGTGTTCTCCTCACACGCCTGCGCCACCTCCGCCTCGCTCAGCCCGGAGCCCAGGCCCCAGTCCTCGGGCGAGGCGACACAGATCGCCAGCTCCTCGGCGTAGGAGCCGTCGGCGAGGTCGCGCTCCACCTGCTCCTGCGCCATGGCGACCTCGCTCGCCGACGGCGGGCGTGTGTCGAGGACGGTCGCCACCCCGACCAGCACCGGTACGACGACACTGACCGTGAGCAGCACGAGCACCGCCCGGCGGTGCAGCAGGCGGCGCAGCTCGACCCGCATCAGCCGCGTCATGCGCCCGCTCCGACCTGCTGTGCGCCCGGTCGGCCTGTGCCCGGTTGCCCTGTGCCCGGTTGCCCTGTGCCCGGCTGCTGGGCGCCCAGCTGCTCGGCGCCGGTCAGCTGCAGGAAGAACGTCTCCAGGTCCGCACGCAGCGGGGTCAGCTCGCTGAGCCAGATCCCGGCCTCGCCCAGCACCCGGGTGATGCGCGCGGCGTCCTCGGTCTCCACCCGGACGCCGTGCTCCTCGACCCGGGCGTCCAGCTCGGCCGCGGCGAGCACCGTCATGGCGCGTTCCGGCTCGGGCACCACCACCCGGAAGGCGCCGGTGGTGCCGAGCAGGTCCTCGACCTGCCCGGAGGCGAGCAGCCGACCGTTGCCGATGATCGTGGCCGCGGTGCACACCTGCTGCACCTCGGCGAGGATGTGGGAGCTGAGCAGCACGGTCACCCCGGCCGCACCGAGGCCGCGGATGGTCTCGCGGATCTCCCGGATGCCGGCGGGGTCGAGGCCGTTGGTGGGCTCGTCGAGGATCAGCAGCTGCGGGTCCTTCAGCAGCGTCGCGGCGATCGCGAGACGCTGCTTCATGCCCAGCGAGTAGGACTTGTACCGGTCGCCCTCGCGGCCGGTCAGCTGCACCGTCTCGATCGCGGCGTCGACCCGGGAGCGGGGCACGCCGATGGAGTCCGCGAGCAGCTGCAGGTTCAGCCGCCCGGAGAAGCTGGGGGAGAACTTCGGTGACTCCACGACCGCGCCGACACGCCCGATCACCTGCGGCAGCCGGTCCGGGACCGGCTCGCCGAAGAGGCGCATCGTGCCGGCGGTGGGCCGGGCCAGGCCGAGCAGCATCCGGATCGTCGTGGTCTTGCCCGAGCCGTTGGGGCCGAGGAAGCCGTGCACGCCGCCACCGGCCGGGACGGCCAGGTCGAGGTCCTGCACCGCGACCCGATGGCCGCCGCGGCGGGTGCGGAACTCCTTGCGGAGGCCGGTGGTCTCGATGATCAGCTCGCTCAACCGCGGCTCCTGCCTCCCGGGCCCGCGTGAGACGGGACCTCGGAGCGCAGTATGTCGTCAGCGAGCGGGGTAGCTGAGCACCGCCACGCCGACGTCGGCACCGGGGCGCGGCGTCTTCGCCGGGTCGGGCCGCGGCTCGTAGTCGGGGGTCGGCTCGTAGGGCCCCCAGGCGAGCAGGTCGCCCACGTGACGTCGTACGACGTCGAGGACCTCGCCCACGCTGACCCGGCGACCGAGCTCCTCGCTCAGCGTGGTGACGCCGGCGTCGCTGATCCCGCAAGGCACGAACCGGTCGTACCAGCCGAGGTCGACGTCGCAGTTCAGCGAGAAGCCGTGCATGGTGACGCCCTTGGACACCCGGATCCCGATGGCGGCGATCTTGCGCTCCGAACGACCCGTCTCCGGGTCGGCGCGCAGCCACACGCCGCTGCGCCCCGGCACCCGGGCCGTGGTGACGCCGAAGTCGGCGCAGACCGCGATCAGCGCCTCCTCGACCCGGCGCACGTAGTCGACGACCTTCACGTGCTCAGGCAGCCGGACGATCGGGTAGCCGACGAGCTGGCCGGGGCCGTGGAAGGTGATCTGGCCGCCACGGTCGACGTCGACGACCGGGGCGCCGCCGGGGTCGAGCGGACGGTCCTCGGGGCGGGTGCGCTTGCCCGCGGTGAACACCGGCGGGTGCTCGAGCAGCAGCACGGTGTCGGGTCGCTCGCCGGCCACGACCGCGGCGTGCACCTCGCGCTGCAGGTCCCAGGCGGCCAGGTACTCCACCGCGTCGGCGCCCAGCCCGGCCACCTCGAACTCCAGCTCCGCGCTCACGCCTCGAGGTTACTCCGGGCCTGTGGAGGAGCAGGTGCGGGCCGGCGCGATCAGCGGTAGGAACAGGTCATGGCGATCTCGGGCACCCATGTCGCGGCCGGCCCCCGCCGCGCGGTGCTCCTCGGGACGGCGACTCTGGTGCTGCTGGTCGCCGGCGCGCTCGTCTGGAGCGTGCTCCGTGCGGCCCCGGATCCGACGGTGCCGGCCCGCGAGGCGAGCGCGCGGGCGAGCGTGGCACCGGGTGCGGCGGACGTCGCGGTCGTCGACGCCGTCGGCTCCCTGGCGGTGCTGCGGGACTTCGACGCCGCCCGGGCGGCGGCGTGGGCGGCCGGTGACGTGACGGCGCTGCGCGGGCTCTACGTCCGCGGCTCGGAGGCCGGGCGTGCCGACGTGGCGATGCTGCGCTCGTGGCTGGCGCGCGGGCTGCGCGTGGAGCAGATGACCATGCAGGTGCTCGCGGTGGAGCTGCGTGAGCGCACGCCGCGGCGCATCGTGCTGGTGGTCACCGACCGGCTGCACGGCGCGGTCGCGGTCCGGGCGGGGTCGCAAGCGGGGACGCGGTCCGGCGCCGGTGAGCGGCGTGCGTTGCCGCAGGACGGGCGCAGCACCCGCCGGTTGGTGTTCCGGCGCCAGGGCGGGCAGTGGCGGGTGGCGTCGGTGCGTGACGTCGCGGCGCCGGGGGAGTCGGGTGAGCCGGGGGAGTCGGGGGAGCCGGGGGAGTCGGGCGAGCCGGGCGAATCGGGCCAGGCCGGGGACCGGTGAGCCGGCTCAGGCGTCGCGCTCGGCGAGCCCGGAGGCCAGCACGGCGGTGACGTCGGGGTCGGCGAACTCGTAGCCGAGGTCGAGCAGCGCCTGGGGGCGCAGGTCCATCGACCCCAGCACCTCGTCGGCCATCGGGCCCGCGGCGAGCCGGACCGCCGGTGCCGGTACGGCGAACAGGGCCGGCCGGTGCACGAGTCCGGCCAGCGCGCGGGTGAACTCGGCATTGGTCGGCGGGCGCGGTGCGCACAGGTTCACCGGACCGGACGCCTCGGCGTGCTCGGCGAGGAAGACCGTCGCGCTCACCCAGTCGCGCAACGAGATCAGCGGCATGTGCTGGCGCCCGCTGCCCAGTCGCCCACCGGCGCCGAGGGCGAACTGCAGCCGTTGCTGGCGCAGCGGAGGGTGGCGCCGGTCCTGCACCGGCGCGGTGCGCAGCAGCACCACCCGCGCCCCAGCGGCCACGGCCGGAGCGGTGGCCGCCTCCCACTCGCGCGCCACCCGGGTGAGCAGGGCGTGACCGCGGGTGTCGGAGGCCTCGGTGAGCGTCGCGGGGCCGTGGTCGCCGTACCAGCTGACGCCGGAGGCGTTGAGCAGCGCGGGCGGGGTGGCCACGGCGGCGACGGTGGTCGCCAGCGTGGTGGTGGTCGCGACCCTGCTGCGCAGCACCTCGTGCGCCCAGCGCTTGGAGTGCACGTTGCCGAGCAGCGGCGCTCCGGCGAGGTTGACCACCACGTCGGCGGCACCGATCAGCGCGGTGTCCACCACCCCGGCCTCGGGGTCCCAGGTGGACTCCTCCGGACCGTTCGCGGGGCGGCGGACCAGTCGGAGGACCCGGTGGCCCCGGCCCTTGAGCCGGGTGCACAGGTGGGTGCCGAGGAAGCCCGAGGCGCCGGCGACGACGACGGTGAGCGCGGGGGAGTCAGCCATCCTCAGACCTTCGCACCTCCATGGTGAGCATGGCACCCTGTCCGCCCAGAGAAGTCTGCGCAGAGAGGTCGGCACAACCGACCTCGCACCCCACCGCTCCACCGAGGACTCCGATGACCCGCTCCCGCACGCTGGCCGCCGCAGCGGTCGCCTCGCTCGCGCTCGCCGCGCTGAGTGCCTGCACTGACGAGCCCACCGAGATCCAGGGTGTCGAGCGCTCTGCCGACGCCGCCGGGCCCTCGGCCACTCCGTCCACGGCCAGCCCGTCGGCCAGCCCGCCGGCCGCCCCGTCCTCGCCCGCCGCCGGTGCGGCCGCGCCCGTCGAGCTCCTCAGCGCCGGCGCCGCACCGCGGCGAGCGGTCGTGCTGGACGTCGAGGTGGGCCACACCGAGTCCAGCACGCTGCGGATCGACACGGAGGTCGAGCTCGCCATGCTGTCCTCGGGCCCGATCGAGGTCTCGGTCCGGCTGCCCTACACCAGCAAGGTCACCGCGGTCAGCGCCGACCGGATCGACGTCGAGGTCCGTTACGGCCGTGGCACCGTCGACGTGCCGGTGCTGCGCCAGCTCCTCGGGGACCAGCTCGACGACACGCTCGCGGCACTGCAGGGCACGACCGCCCAGGTCGCCTACACGCCGGCCGGTGGGGTCATCTCCAGCGACGTCGACCTCGGCGCCGCCATCCCGCCGATGCTCGACGGCCTGCTCGACGGCCTCGGCGCGCAGAGTCTCGCGCTCGCCGTGCCCTTCCCCGTCGAGGCGGTCGGGGTGGGTGCGCGGTGGCGCACCACCAGCGAGGTCGACCTCGGCGGCGTCATCGCGACCGCCGAGACCACCTACGAGCTGCGTGAGCTGGACGCCGACGGCTACACGGTCGCGGTCACCGCGACGCAGACCGCGGACGAGGTGCAGACGCCGCTGGGCATGCTGTCCTCGCTGTCGGGCACCACGACCGGCACCCTGACCGGACGCACCGGTCTTCTCGCGCCCGCGTCGACCAGGGCGAAGGGCGAGCTCGGCGCGCAGGTCGGCGCCGGCGCCCAAGGCGGTACGACGAGTGACAGCACCGTCACGGTCGAGGTGCGCGGCACCACTCGCTGATCCGTCCGCCGCCGGCCGCTCCGGACTCGGTAGCCCGAGCACGACGAAGCCCCCGCCCCGCAGCATGCGGGACGGGGGCTTCGTCGATGCGGATCAGACCTCGAACTGGCCGGACTCCAGGCGCTTCTTCAGGTCACGCAGGAAGCGGCCGGCGTCCGCGCCGTCGACCACGCGGTGGTCGTAGGTCAGCGCGAGGTAAACCATGTGGCGCACTGCGATGGTCTCGCCCAGCTCGGCGTCGTCGATCACCACGGGACGCTTGACCACGGCACCGGGGCCGAGGATGGCGACCTGCGGCTGGTTGATGATCGGGGTGTCCCACAGGGCGCCGAAGCTGCCCAGGTTGGTGATCGTGAAGGTGCCGCCGGAGAGCTCGTCCGGACCGATCTTGTTGGTCCGGGTCCGCTCCGCGACGTCGGCGATCTTCTTCGCGATGCCGGAGACCGACAGGTCGCCGGCGTCCTTGACGACCGGGGTGAGCAGGCCCTTCTCGGTGTCCACCGCGAAGGCGACGTTCTCGCGGTCGTAGTAGGTGATCTCCCCGGCCTCGAAGTCGATCGTCGCGTTCAGCGCCGGGTGGTGCTTGAGGGTGTCGATGGCCGCCTTGGTGAAGAACGGCAGGTACGACAGCTTCACGCCCTCGCGCGCCAGGAACTCCTCCTTCACCCGCTCGCGCAGCCGCGCGATGTTGGTGACGTCGACCTCGACCACCTGGGTCAGCTGCGCGGAGACGTGCAGCGACTCGGTCATCCGCTCGGCGATGATCTTGCGCAGCCGGCTGACCTTGACGGTCTGACCGCGCAGCGGCGACGGGCTCGACGACGCGGCGGACGACGAGGCCTTGGCGGCCGGTGCTGCAGCCGGCGCGGGAGCCGACTCCGCCGACTTCTTCGCGGCGGCGGCGTCGAGCACGTCCTGCTTGCGGATCCGGCCACCGACACCGGAGCCGGTCACCGACGCCAGGTCGACGCCGTGCTGCGCGGCGAGCTTGCGCACCAGCGGGGTGACGTAGCCGGCGCCCTCCGAGGAGGCCTGCGGCTGCTCCTTGGGCTGCTCGGGCTTGGGCTGCTCCTTGGGGGCCTCGGCCTTGGGCTGCTCCGCCTTCGGCTGCTCCTTCGGGGCCTCGGCCTTGGGCTCCTCGGCCTTCGGCTGGGGCTCCGGCTCGGGCTCGGGCTCCGGCTCCGGCTCGGGGGTGGGCTCGGGCTCGGCCGGCTTCTCGGCGGCAGCAGGGCTGCCGGAGCCGATCACGGCCAGCTCCGCGCCGACCTCGACGGTCTCGTCCTCGGCCGCCTTGATCTCCAGCAGCGTGCCGGCGACCGGGGAGGGGATCTCGGTGTCGACCTTGTCGGTGGAGACCTCGAGCAGCGGCTCGTCGACGGCGACCTCGTCGCCGACCTGCTTGAGCCAGCGGGTGACCGTGCCCTCGGTCACGGACTCGCCCAGCGCGGGCAGCGTGACGGAGGTGTTGTCGCCGCCACCGGAGGCCGGGGCCGCGGGAGCTGACGGCTCCTCGGCGGGCGCGGCCTCCTCAGCGGGGGCCTCGGCCGGCTCGTCGGCGGGCTCGGACTCCGGCTCCTCGGACGCGCCGTCGGAGGAGTCGTCGGAGGATGCCTCGTCGCTGTCGCCGACGACCGCCAGGACGGCGCCGACCTCGACGGTCTCGTCCTCGGCCGCCTTGATCTCGAGCAGCGTTCCGGCAACCGGGGAGGGGATCTCGGTGTCGACCTTGTCGGTCGAGACCTCGAGCAGCGGCTCGTCGATCGAGATCTGGTCGCCGACCTGCTTCAGCCAGCGGGTGACAGTGCCTTCGGTGACTGATTCACCGAGCGCGGGGAGAGTGACTTCGGTCGCCATAGGGCTCATCCTTGCACTCGGGTCGCAGCGTCCCGCAACGGCCCAGCCGGACATCGGGCAAACTTGTGGCATGGCATGGATGGACCGGTTCCGCAGGGGCTCGAAGCTACGGATGAGTAACCCTGCTGCCGACGGGGCACGGACCGGCTCCACCCGGGTGCGGGCCTCCGATCGCACCGACGAGAAGCACCTCAGCGAGTGGCTCGCGACGCGCCGCGGTGTCGAGGGTTTCGTGGAGCCGCGCACCGCGGTCAGCGACGTCACCCTGCTGCTCGTGGCGCACGACGGGGAGTGGACCCGGCGCCGGGTGCCGTCGGTGAAGTGGGCCCACGACTTCTGCAACCGCAGCCAGGTGCCGTCGTACGACGCCGCCGTGGTCGGGGTGCCGCAGCGGATGCGCGACTACAACTCCCGGGTCAGGAAGCAGCAGAAGCAGCAGCGTCCGCCGGGTCTGTGACCGGCGCCGCGGCGTTGCGCAGCAGCTCCACCAGGGTGGCCACGCCGTAGCCGGTGGCACCGGCGGTCCAGTGACCGCTCGGGCCGCCCTTGAGGAACGTCGGGCCGGCGATGTCGACGTGGGCCCACGGCAGGCCGCCGGTGAACTCGCGCAGGAACGCCGCGGCGAACAGGCCGCCGCCCCACCGGATGCCGTCGTACTGCGCCAGGTCGGCGACCTTGGAGCTGCGCACCCGCTCGATGACGAACTCCGGCAGCGGCATCGGCCAGGCGTCCTCGCCGGCGCCGGCGCCCGCGGCCAGCACCTGCGCGACGACCTCGTCGGTGCCGAGGACGCCGGCCATCTTCTCGCCGAGCGCCATCACCATGTGGCCGGTGAGGGTGGCGACGTCGACGATCGTGTCGGGCCCGCGCTCCACGGCCCGGCCCAGCGCGTCGGCCAGCACCAGGCGGCCCTCGGCGTCGGTGTTGCCGATCTCGACGGTGGTGCCGTCGTACATCGTCTGCACGTCGCCGGGGCGCATGGAGGCCTCGCCGACCATGTTCTCGGCGAGGGCGGCGAAGGTGGAGATCCGCACCGGCAGACCGAGCCGGGCGGCGGCGAGCGTCGCCTGCACGACGGCCGCGGCGCCGGCCATGTCCTCCTTCATCGTCGCCATCGACCCGGCCGGCTTGATCCACAGGCCGCCGGAGTCGAAGGTGATGCCCTTGCCGACCAGGGCGACGTGCGCGACCGCATCCTTGGGCGCATACGTCAGCTCGACCAGCCGCGGCGGCGCCGCGGACCCGGCGCCCACGCCGAGCAGCCCGCCGCAGCCGAGCTCGGCGAGGCGGGCCTCGTCGAGCACCTCGACCTCGACCTTGGCCGCGGACCTGCCGTGCGCCCGGGCGAGGAGCTTGTTGGCGGCCTCGGCCGCGGCGACGATCTCGTCGGCGAACGCGGGCGGGGTGAGGTCGGCCGGGGGAGTGTTCACCCAGTCCCGGGCGGCGAGCACGGCGTCGGTGAGGACCTGGGCGGGCTCGAGGACCGCAGCCACCTCGGCGCGGCGCGCCCCGGGGGTGAGCACCACGACATCGGCGGGCGCGGTCGACGTCGGCGGGGCCGACTTGTAGCGGGTGAAGGCGTAGCCGCCGAGCCGGTAGCCCTCGAGGACCGCACGCACCAGCTCGGGGGAGTCCGCGGGCAGCGCCAGCGCCACCGAGGCCGCGTTGGTCACGGCGCGAGCCACGTTGCCGGCCGCCCGGCGCACCGCGTCCGGCGTCGCCTCGGCACCGAGACCGACCAGCACGAGCAGCGGGGAGGCGATGGCACCGCCGGTGGGCACCTTCGCCACCTCGCCGGCCTTGCCGGAGATGCCGATGCTGGACAGCAACCCGGGCAGCTTGCGGCCGTAGGCCTCCGCCACCGCCTCGCCACCCGGCGCCAGGCTGCCGTCGGCCAGCACACCGACGACCACCGCCTCCGCGCGGGTCTTGGCGGGGCTGGCGGAGCGGAGCACGTAGGTCGTCACGTTCCGCAGGGTAGCCGGGTCGGGGCAGGCGCCGCGGGGTGGCGCGATGGCATAGATTCCGGGTCATGGCCGATCCGACCTCGACCGCGGCGCCCACCGGCGCGAACGGAGCCCCCGCCGGACCGCTGCGCAGCCCGCTGCACGAACGGCACGAGGCGCTGGGGGCGAAGTTCTCCGAGTTCGGCGGCTGGCTGATGCCGCTGGAGTACCCGACCGGCGTGGTCAAGGAGCACACCGGGGTCCGCACCGGGGTGGGGATCTTCGACGTCAGCCACCTCGGCAAGCTCGTCGTACGCGGCCCCGGCGCCGCCGCCTTCCTCGACGCCACGCTGAGCAACGACCTGGGCCGGATCGGACCCGGGCAGGCGCAGTACAGCCTGGTCTGCGACGACGCGACCGGTGGGATCATCGACGACGTCTTCACCTACTACCGCGACGACGACGGCGTCCTCGTCGTCCCCAACGCCGCGAACAGCGCCGAGGTCCACCGCCGGCTGGCCCAGGCCGCCCCCGAGGGCGTCACCGTGACCGATGCCCACCGCGACCTCGCCGTGCTCGCCGTGCAAGGACCCCGCTCCGACGAGGTGCTCGCCGCAGTCGGCCTGCCGGTGGGGCACGACTACCTGAGCTTCGTCGACGCCGCGTGGCCGACGGCACCCGGTGCCGGCACAGGTGCCGGCACAGGTGCTGGCACAGGTGCCGCCCCAGGCGACGACGTCATCGTGTGCCGCACCGGCTACACCGGTGAGCGCGGCTACGAGCTGATCGCGCCCAGCGGGCTCGCGCCGGCCCTGTGGGACGCGCTGCTGGCCGCCGGCGCCGAGCACGGCCTCACCCCGTGCGGCCTCGGTGCCCGTGACACGCTGCGCACCGAGATGGGCTACCCGCTGCACGGCCAGGACATCTCGGCCTCGGTCACCCCGGTCGAGGCCCGGCTCGGCTGGGCCGTGGGCTGGAAGAAGCCCGCGTTCTGGGGCCGCGACGTGCTGCTCGCCGAGCGCGAGCGCGGCGCCCGGCGCAAGCTGGTCGGCATCGTGTCCACCGGCCGCGCCATCCCGCGCCCGCACATGAGCGTGCGGCTGCCCTCCGCCGAGCCGTCGTCCGGGCAGCCGTCCGGCGAGCCGCTGGGCGAGGTCACCTCCGGCACGTTCTCCCCGACGCTGAGGAAGGGCATCGGCCTGGCGCTGGTGGCCGCCTCGGTCGCCGACGACGCCGAGGTGGTGCTCGACGTACGCGGCCGCAACGAGACCTTCCAGATCACCAAGCCCCCCTTCGTCGAGCCATCGGTGCGTGAGTCATGAGCCTTCCCGAGCAGCCTGCAACCTTCCGCCCCGCACCCCAGCCCGAGCGCCCGTGGCGCTGGCGCCTGGAGGACGGCGCCGGCACCGAGGTCGTCCTCGACGGCGAGGCCGCAGGCGAGTACGGCGAGCAGGCCTTCGCCAACCAGGGCGACGCGGAGTCGTGGATCGGGGAGATCTGGGCCGAGCTCGCCGAGCTCGGCGTCGCCCAGGTGACCCTGTTCGAGGTCGACCGAGAGGTCTACGGACCGATGTCGCTGAGCGTGTGAGCGTGGATCCCATCCCGGACTCCCCGCGTGCCCGGGAGTTCCGCCAGGTCGACGTGTTCAGCGCCGAGCCGGCACTCGGCAACCCCGTCGCGGTGGTGCACGGCGCCGACGACCTCACCGACGAGCAGATGCAGCGCTTCGCCCGCTGGACCAACCTGAGCGAGACCACGTTCCTGCTCAGCCCGACCGACCCGGCCGCCGACTACCGGCTGCGGATCTTCACCCCCGGCGGCGAGCTGCCCTTCGCCGGCCATCCCACCCTGGGCTCGGCGCACGCCTGGCTCGGCGCCGGCGGCGTGCCCGCCGGCGAGCGAATCGTGCAGGAGTGCGGCGTCGGGCTCGTCGAGCTGCGCAACACCGGCGGCCGGCTCTCCTTCGCCGCACCCGAGCTGCTGCGCTCCGGACCGGTCGAGGAGGCCCTCGTCGCCGACATCGCGACTGCGCTCGGCGTGCCGCGCCCCGAGCTGCTCGACGCGGCCTGGGTCGACAACGGACCGGGCTGGGTCGCGGTGCGGCTGGCCTCCGCGGAGGCCGTGCTCGCGCTGGAGCCCGACTTCGCCGCGATGCCGGGCAAGGTCGGCGTCGTCGGACCGCACCCCGCCGGCGCGGAGTGCGCCGTCGAGGTGCGTGCGTTCCTGCAGGCCAGCGACGGGATCACCGAGGACCCGGTCACCGGCTCGCTGAACGCCTCCGTTGCGCAGTGGCTGGCCGGCGAGGTGCTGCCGGCGTCGTACGTCGCCGCGCAGGGCACCGCGATCGGCCGCCGCGGCCGGGTGCACGTCACCACGGACGACGACGGCACGATCTGGGTCGGCGGGGAGACGCTCACCACGATCCAGGGCACGGTCACCCTGTGACCTGTCTGCCGGTCACGCCGTGAGACACCGTGAGCCGCGGCCCCCACGCCGCGGACGCCCACTAGCCTGAGTGCCGTGCGCACGTATCTCGACCTGGTCCAGCGAATCCTCGACGAGGGCGTCGCGAAGGAGGACCGCACCGGCACCGGGACGCTGAGCGTGTTCGGCCACCAGATGCGCTTCGACCTGAGCGCCGGCTTCCCGCTGGTGACCACCAAGAAGGTGCACACCCGCTCGGTGTTCGGCGAGCTGCTTTGGTTCCTGCGCGGCGAGACCAACGTGCGTTGGCTGCAGGAGCGCGGCATCCGCATCTGGGACGAGTGGGCCGACGCGAACGGCGACCTGGGACCCGTGTACGGCGCCCAGTGGCGCTCCTGGCCCGCCCCGGACGGGCGGCACATCGACCAGCTCGCCCAGGTGATCGCGCAGATCCGGGCCAACCCCGACAGCCGCCGCCACATCGTCTCGGCGTGGAACCCCAGCCAGGTCGACGACATGGCGCTGCCGCCGTGCCACACCCTCTTCCAGTTCTACGTGGCGCCGGCCGACGACGGCGGGCCCGGGCGGCTGAGCTGCCAGCTCTACCAGCGCTCCGCCGACGTCTTCCTCGGCGTGCCGTTCAACATCGCCTCCTACGCGCTGCTCACCCACATGGTCGCCCAGGTGAGTGGGCTGCGGGTCGGCGACTTCGTGCACACCCTGGGCGATGCCCACCTGTACTCCAACCACCTCGAGCAGGCCCGGCTGCAGCTGACCCGCGAGCCGCGGCCGCTGCCGCAGCTCGTGCTGAACCCCGACGTGACCGAGATCGACGCCTTCGAGCTCGAGGACATCGCCGTGGAGGGCTACGACCCGCACCCGGTGATCAAGGCCCCGATCGCGGTCTGAGGACAGGTTCGAGCACACCGATGAGCACTCCTGCCGGCCGCATGGTCACCGCTGTCGCCGCCGTCGCCGAGAACGGCGTGATCGGCGACGGCGAGAACATCCCGTGGCACCTGCCCGCGGACTTCGCGCACTTCAAGGCCACCACGATGGGCCACGTGCTGATCCTGGGCCGCACCACCCACGAGGGCATCGGCCGGCCGCTGCCGGGCCGGGAGACCATCGTGCTGACCCGCGACCCGGACTGGAGCGCCGAGGGGGTGCACGTGGCCCACGACGTGCTCTCCGCGCTCAAGCTGGCCGACGAGCTGCTGGCCGGGTCGCCCGACGAGCGGCAGGTGATGGTCGGCGGCGGCGGCCACGTGTACGCCGCCCTGATGCCCTACACCGACGAGCAGGTCATCTCGGAGATCCCGGTGTCGCCGGAGGGACAGACCCGCTACCCCGAGATCAACCGGCGGCGCTGGCGCGAGGTGCGCCGGGAGCCACGTGAGGGCTTCACCGTCGTGTGGTGGGAGCGGGTCTTCGCCTGCGGCGGAGTCGGCTGAGACCGCAAGGCCGTCGGCCGGCGGGCCGCGCGACAGGTCCGGGATGGTGGCGCAGGTCGCACGCCACCGGCGCCCCCGGACCGGTCCCGAGACCCGACTCACCGGCGGACTGGCAGGGTGGAGCCATGGAGCTTCGCGTCTTCACCGAACCGCAGCAGGGTGCCACCTACGACGACCTCCTGGCCGTCGCCCGGACCAGCGAGGAGCTGGGCTTCGGCGCCTTCTTCCGCAGCGACCACTACCTGCACATGAGCGGCGACGGGCTGCCCGGCTCCACCGACGCCTGGACCACCCTGGCCGGCCTGGCCCGCGACACCTCGACGATCCGGCTGGGCACGCTGATGACGTCGGCGACGTTCCGCCACCCCGGCGTGCTGGCCATCCAGGTCGCCCAGGTCGACCAGATGAGCGGCGGTCGGATCGAGCTCGGACTCGGCGCCGGCTGGTTCGATGCCGAGCACACCGCCTACGGCATCCCGTTCCCCGACACCGCGGAGCGCTTCGACCGCTACGCCGAGCAGCTCGAGCTCATCACAGGCCTGTGGTCCACCCCCGTCGGGGAACGCTACGACTTCGCCGGCGAGCACTACCAGCTCACGGACAGCCCCGCCCTGCCCAAGCCGACCCAGACCACCGGGCGCCGCGGCGGCCCGCCGATCCTGATCGGCGGCAAGGGCGCGCGTCGTACCCCGGCCCTGGCCGCGGCGTACGCCGACGAGTTCAACCTGCCGTTCGTGGACGAGGAGTTCACCGCGCTGCAGTTCGGCCGGGTGCGCCGCGCCGCCGAGGAGATCGACCGCGACCCCGCCACGATCACCTGGTCCAACGCGCTGGTGCTCTGCGTCGGCTCCGACGAGGCCGAGATCGCCCGCCGCGCCGCCGCGATCGGCCGCGAGCCCGACGAGCTGCGCCTCAACGGCCTGGCCGGGACGCCGGAGGAGGTCGTGGAGAAGATCAAGCGCTTCGAGGCGCTCGGCGCGCAGCGCATCTACCTGCAGGTGCTCGACCTCGCCGACCTCGACCACCTGCGCCTGGTGGCCGCGGAGGTCATGCCGCACGTGTGAGCGACCCGCCTCGCGCCGGGGTGGCCTCGCCCGCCCCGGCGCGAGGCGGCGCCGACACCCCGGCGAGGCAGGATCGCAGCGGGCAGGGCGATAGGCTTCCTGGCATGACTTCTGCACCCTTCGGCACCGTGCTGACCGCCATGGTCACGCCGTTCCTCGCGGACGGCTCCGTCGACCTGGACGGCGTGCAGAAGGTGGCCAAGCACCTGGTGGACAACGGCAACGACGGCATCGTCGTCTCCGGCACCACCGGCGAGTCGCCGACCACCACCGGCGCGGAGGACGGCGAGACCCTCGCCGCGGTCAAGGACGCCGTCGGCGACCGCGCCAAGATCGTCGCCGGTGTCGGCACCAACGACACCCGCCACTCCGTCGAGCTGGCCCAGCAGGCCGCCAAGGTCGGCGCCGACGGGCTGCTGCTCGTCACCCCGTACTACAACAAGCCCAGCCAGGCCGGCGTGCTCAACCACTTCCGCCAGGTCGTCGACGCCACCGACGTGCCGGTGATGCTGTACGACGTCCCCGGCCGCACCGGCACCAAGATCGCCCTCGACACCTACCGGGCCACGGCCGGGTGGGAGACGGTGATCGCGGTCAAGGACGCCACCGGCGACCTCGCCCGCACCGCCCAGCTGGTCGACCTCGGCTACGCCGTCTACTCCGGCGACGACGTCAACACCCTGGGCTACCTCGCCTACGGCGCCGTCGGTGTCGTCTCGGTCGCCGCCCACGTGGCCGGCAACCAGATCCGGGCGATGATCGAGGCCTTCGGTGCCGGCGACCACGCCGAGGCGCTGCGGATCCACACCTCGCTGGTGCCCGCGTTCGAGGCCGTGATGGGCGTGGCGAACTACGGCGCCACCACCGCCAAGGGCGCCATGGAGCTGCTCGGCGTGCTCGACAACCGTGCCGTCCGCTCGCCGCTCGTGCAGCTCGACGAGGCCGAGGTCGCCGCCCTGCGCACCGGTCTCGAGGCCGCAGGTCTGCTCTGATGTCGCACCCCCACCCGGAGCTGGCAGCGCCGCCGGAGCTGCCGGAGGGTGCGCTGCGGGTGATCCCGCTCGGCGGCCTCGGCGAGGTCGGGCGCAACATGACCGTCTTCGAGTACGACGGCCGGCTGCTCATCGTCGACTGCGGCGTGCTGTTCCCCGACGACCACCAGCCCGGCGTGGACCTGATCCTGCCCGACTTCGGCCCGATCCGGGACCGGCTGGACGCCGTCGAGGCGCTCGTGCTGACCCACGGCCACGAGGACCACATCGGCGCGACGCCGTACCTGCTGCGCGAGCGGCCGGACATCCCGCTGGTCGGCTCGAAGCTGACGCTGGCGCTGCTCAACTCCAAGCTGCGTGAGCACCGGCTGCGCCAGACGCCGTTCTACACGGTCAAGGAAGGTGACCGGATCTCCTTCGGGCCCTTCGAGCTGGAGTTCGTGGCCGTCAACCACTCCATCCCCGACGCGCTCGCCGTCGCGATCCGCACCGGCGCCGGGATGGTGCTGCACACCGGCGACTTCAAGATGGACCAGCTGCCGCTGGACGGGCGGATCACCGACCTGCGCGCCTTCGCCCGGCTGGGGGAGGAGGGCGTGGACCTGTTCCTCACCGACTCCACCAACGCCGAGGTGCCCGGCTTCACCACCGCCGAGAAGCGGATCACGCCGGTGCTCAACCAGGCGTTCGCGGAGTCCAAGCAGCGGATCATCGTCGCCTGCTTCGCCTCCCACGTGCACCGCGTGCAGCAGGTGCTCGACGCCGCCGTGCTGCACGACCGCAAGGTCGCCTACGTCGGGCGCTCGATGGTGCGCAACATGGCGATCGCCCGCGATCTCGGGTACCTGACCGTGCCACCCGGCGTGATGGTCGAGGCCAAGGAGCTGGCCGATCTGGCGCCGGAGCGGCAGGTGCTGATCTCCACCGGCTCCCAGGGCGAGCCGCTCAGCGCGCTGGCCCGGATCGCGCAGCGCAACCACCACTTCGTGCACCTGGAGGAGGGCGACACCGTCATCCTCGCCTCCAGCCTGATCCCGGGCAACGAGAACGCCGTCTACCGCGTCATCAACGGCCTCGCCCGGCTCGGTGCCCGTGTCGTGCACAAGGGCAACGCGCTCGTGCACGTCTCCGGCCACGCCAGCGCCGGCGAGCTGCTGTACTGCTACAACATCGTCAAGCCCCGCAACGTGCTGCCCGTGCACGGCGAGGTCCGGCACATGCTCGCCAACGGCGAGCTGGCCCGCCAGACCGGCGTGGAGAACGTCGTGTACGCCGAGGACGGGGTCGTGGTCGACCTCGTCGACGGGGTCGCGAAGGTCGTCGGCAAGGTCGACTGCGGCTACGTGTTCGTCGACGGCCAGTCGGTCGGCGACGTCACCGAGTCCGAGCTCAAGGACCGCCGGATCCTCGGCGAGGAGGGCTTCGTGTCGGTGATCGTGGTCGTCGACTCCGTCAGCGGCAAGGTCTCCGCCGGCCCCGAGATCAACGCCCGCGGCCACGCCTGGAGTCCCTCGGACTTCGAGTCCATCCGCCAGCCGATCGTGGACGCGGTGAACCGCGCCCTGGACGAGGGCACCACCGACACCTACCAGCTGCAGCAGGTCGTGCGCCGCACCATCGGCCGCTGGGTCTCCGGCACCCACAAGCGCCGCCCCATGATCATCCCCGTCGTCATCGAGGCCTGACCGCTCGGCCCTTGTGGCTCGGCGAATCGACTCTTACGGCTCCGCGAATCGACCCTTGTGGTGGGTCGAATCGCCTCCTGTGGTCCAGCGAGTCACCCGTGAGGGCTGACCGAGTCGCTCGTTGCGGTCGTGGGCGTCGTACGACGACCGGCGCCGCCGGTACGACGTACGCACGGTCGGCCACGGTCGACCTCTCGCCGGACCACCAGAGGTGACTCAGCGGACCACAACTGGTGATTCGACGGACCACGAGGGGTGATTCGACGCCCCACCAGGTGTTGTCCCCGACCCCGGGGCTCCGACGGACTCTCCGGTGGCGGTGAGCTCGAGGACGTGGTCCATCGCAGCGAGGCCTACACCGTCGTGGGTGATCCACAGCAGGCTGCGGGGCGCGGTGCCCTGGGTCGAGGCGGCGAGCAGGTCGTCGGCGACGGCACGGGCGGTCGCGGCGTCCAGGTGGGCGGTCGGCTCGTCGAGCACCAGGACGGGCTTGTCGGCCAGCAGCGCCCGGGCCAGGCCGAGCCGGGCCCGCTCGCCGCCGGAGACCGCGGCGCCACCCTCACCGATCCGGGTGGCCATGCCGCGGGGCAGCGCGTCCAGCCAGGCACCGAGGTGCGCGGCCCGCAGGGCGGCAGCGACGGCGGCGTCGTCCGCGTCGGGCCGGGCGAGGCGGACGTTCTCCACCACGCTCGAGGCGAACACGTAGGGGTCGTCGTCGATCAGCCCGACCCGCTCGCGCACCGCCGCCATCGTCAGCTCGTCGACGTCGATGCCGGCGACCGTGTGCCGGCCGGCCTGCACCGGCAAGAAGCGCATCAGCACCGCCGCCAGCGTCGACTTGCCGGAGCCCGAGGGGCCGGTGACGCCGATCCGGACGCCGGGCTCCAGGTCCAGGTCAAGGTGGCGCAGCACGGTGCGCTCGTCCCAGCCGGCGGCCGCGTCCTGCAGCCGGACGGGGACTGGTCCGGCGCCGAGCGGGACCGGGTGCGCGGGGTCGGTGACCGCCGGGGTGCGTGCGGTCAGCTCGGCGAGCCGCTCGCCGGCGGCGCGGGTGCGCACCTGCAGCGCGCCGGCGTCGGCCAGCGGGCCGGTGACGTCGGCCATTGCCAGCGGCACCAGCACCAGCAGCGCGAGCATCGGCGCCGAGATCTCGCCGGCCTCCAGCGGCCCGGCGCCCACGGCGGCCGCCCCGACCACACCGAGCCCGGCGCTGAGCACGACCAGTGCCCGGGCGCTCGCGACCGCGGTCGCCGAAGCGGTCGCGGCGCGGGACAGGGTGTGGGTGAGTTGGGTCAACCGGGCCAGCACGCTGCCGGTCGCCTGCCACAGCACCAGCTGGCGCGCGGAGCCGAGCGCGTCGTGCACGTCGCGGCCGAGCTCCCCGCGCGCCCGGACGAGCGTGGGCTCGGCCCGCCCGGCCCCGAACCGGGCCAGCCAGAACACCGGTGCCCCGACGAGGACGACCCCGCCGATCACGAGGGCCGCCACAGGCAGCAGCCACGCGGTGAACCCGATCGCGATCACCCCGACGCCGACCCAGGTCCACAGCGGGATCCGGACCCGCAGCCGGTCGTCGAGCAGCGCGTCCACGTCGTCGACCAGCCCGGACAGCGCCTCGCCGCGCCGCCCGGTGCGCGCGGGCACCAGGGGGACGAGGGCGCCGTACAGCCCGGCCCGGCGCTCGGCGAGCTCGCCGAGCGCGACGTCGTGCGAGACCAGCCGCTCGGCGTAGCGCAGCACCGGCCGCGCCAGGCCGAACGTGCGCACGCCCACGATCGCCAGCGTCAGCATCATCACCGGCGGCTGCTCGGCCGAGCGGGCGATCAGCCAGCCGGCGGTCGCGGTCAACGCCACGCCCGAGACCGAGGCCAGCACGCTGAGCACCACGGCCAGCGGCCACCGCCCCCGTCGTACGACGTCCTGCTCGTCCTTCGCCGCCGCGGCCTCGCGCTCGGTCTGGTCCCGGGCGCCCGCCGGCCGGGTGCCGACCGACTGCGGCACACGGTGCGGCACGGGTGCCGGCGCGGGCGCGGTGGCCCCGGCCGCAGCGGCCAGGTCGAGAGACCCCGCGGTGCGACCCGACGCCACCGCAGCGACCGCGTCGATCGCCGGCTCCGCCCGGAGACCAGCACCGGCCGGCTCAGCACCGGCCTGCTCGGTAGCGGCCGGCTCGGCGCCGGGCACTGCCAGCACGTGGTCGGCGGCGTCGACGAGCGCGGCACGGTGCGCGACGGCGATGACGCAGCGGGTGCGGGCGAGGTCGCGCAGGGTCTCGACGAGCACCTGCTCGGTCTCGGCGTCGAGGTGCGCGGTGGGCTCGTCGAGCACCACCACGGGCCGGTCCGCCAGCACGACCCGGGCCAGCGCCAGCCGGGCGCGCTGACCGGCGGAGAGTCCGGCACCGTCGTCGCCCAGCGGGGTGGCGAGGCCCTGGGGCAGCGCCGTGACCGTCTCGGCCAGGTGCACCGCCTCGAGGGCGCGCCACAGGTCCGCGTCTGTGGCCTCGGGGTCGGCGATCCGCAGGTTCTCGGCGACGGTGCCCGGGGTCAGCCAGGGCCGCTGCGGCACCTGCGCGACCCGGGTGCGCCACTCGGCGAGGACGTCCGCGCCGGCGAGGACCTCCTCGCCGTACCGGATCCGGCCGGCGGCGGGGGAGAGCTCACCGAGGACGGCCTGCAGCAGCGTCGACTTCCCGCTGCCCGAGGGGCCGGTGATCACGGTCAGGCCGGTGGGCTCGATGCGGGCGCTGAGCCCACGCACCACCGGCTCCCGGTCGGGCCAGGCGAGGTCGAGGTCCTCCAGCACGAGGTCCCCCCGCTGCGGCAGCCCCGCGGACGCCGCAGCCCCAGCAGCACGGGCACCGGCAGCGGCAGTCTGGGAAGGGGCGCCGCCGTCGGCGGCGAGCTCGGTCAGCTCGTGGATGGCCTCGAAGGTGGCGGTGCCCTCTGCGGCGGCGTGGAACTCGGCGCCGACGCGACGCAAGGGCCAGTACGCCTCGGGCGCCAGCAGCAGGACGATGAGTGCGGTCTGCAGGTCCAGGCCACCGGCGGCGAGCCGGAGCCCGACGAGCACGGCGACGAGGGCCACCGAGATGGTGGCGATGAGCTCGAGGACGGCTGAGGAGGCGAAGGCCAGCTTCAGCGTCTCCAGCGTGGCCTTGCGGTAGCGGTGCGTCACGGTGCGCACGGTGGCCACCTGTGCCTCGCCGCGGTTGTTCGCCACCAGCGTGGGCAGTCCGCGGACCACGTCGAGGAAGTGCCCGGCGAGGTCGGCCATGCGGCGCCACTGCCGGTCCGCACGGTCACGGGTGGTGAGGCCGATGAGGACGGCGAAGACCGGGACCAGCGGCAAGGTGAGCAGCACGACGAGGGCCGCCCACAGGTCGGTGACCGCGATCGCGACGAGGGTCATCGCGGGCAGCACACCGGCCAGCACCAGCGTCGGCAGGTAGCGGGTGAGGTAAGGCTCGACGGCGCCCGCGCCGCGGGTGACGAGCGCGGTCAGCTCGCCGGTGCGGCGCGCGGCCGCCGTGTGCGGGGGCAACGTCAGCGCCGCCCGGGTGGCGGTGACGCGCAGGTGCTCGCCGACCCTGGCCGAGGCGCGGGCGGCGGCCACATCGACCGCCCACCCGGCCACGGCCCGGCCGGCGGTGATCGCCAGCAGCCAGCCGGCGGCGCCCTGCCAGGCGCCGCCGGCGAGCAGCCGGGCGATGAGCACCGCCACGGCGTAGGCCTGCGCGATCACCAGGACGGCCACCACGACGTTGCCGGCCAGGACCACGCTCAGGGGAGCCTTGGCGACTCCCAGGTGGCGTCGGACCCGCGCGTCCAACGGCCTCATGCGGTGCCTGCGACCTCGGCGTGGTCGTCGACCGGGATGTGGTCGGTGGAGATGCGCTTGCGGAACACCCAGTAGCTCCACGCCTGGTAGCCGAGCACGACCGGGGTGAAGATCGCCGCGACCCAGGTCATGATCTTGAGCGTGTAGGTCGTCGCGGCCGCCGAGGTGGTGGTCAGCGACCACGCCGGGTCGAGCGACGAGGGCATCACGTCGGGGAACAGCGCCAGGAACAGGCCGGCGACGGCGAGCCCGATCGCGAAGAAGGTGCCGGTGAACGCCCAGCCCTCCCGGCCCCGCAGCGCGACGGCGATCCCGCCGAGCAGGGCGAGCGCCGCGAGCGTGAACGCCACGCCCGAGGCGAACGAGCCCGTCTTGGCCTGTGTCCAGAGCAGGAACACGACCGCGGCCAGCGCCGAGGCCAGGCCCAGGCGGATGGCCAGCGCCCGGGCGCGGTGGCGGATCTCGCCGTCGGTCTTCAGCGCCACGAACATCGCGCCGTGGGTGGCGAAGAGCAGCAGGGTGGTGAGGCCGCCGAGCAGGCCGAACGGGTTGAGCAGGGTGAACAGGTCGCCGACGTACTCCTTGTCGGCGTCGATCGGGACCCCCGCGACGATGTTGGCGAACGCCACGCCCCACAGCACAGCGGGCACGAAGGAGCCGACGATGATCGCGATGTCCCAGCGCCGCTTCCAGAACGCTTCGGGACGCTGGTGGCGGTACTCGAAGGCGACGCCGCGCACGATCAGCGCGAGCAGGATGAGCAGCAGCGGCAGGTAGAACCCGCTGAACAACGTGGCGTACCACTCGGGGAAGGCGGCGAACGTGGCGCCGCCGGCGACGAGCAGCCAGACCTCGTTGCCGTCCCAGACGGGACCGATCGTGTTGATCATGACGCGCCGCTCGGTCTCGTTGCGGCCGAGGACGGGCAGCAGCATGCCGACACCGAAGTCGAAGCCCTCGAGGACGAAGTAGCCGACCCAGAGAACGGCGATCAGTATGAACCAGACGGTGGTGAGCTCCATGGTCTTCCTCTTCTGCGATTCAGCGCCGGGCTCAGTACGCGAACGCCAGCGGGGCGTCGTCGTCGGTGTCGGTGTCCTTGCCGGGGTTCGGTGGCTCGGCGAACGGCTCGGCGCCCTTCTTGACGTAGCGCACGAGCAGCCCGATCTCGACCACGGCCAGCACGGCGTAGATGCTCACCAGGGCGATCAGCGAGATCCAGGCCTCGGTGAGCGAGACGCCGGGCGAGACCGCGTTCTCGGTGGTCATCAGGCCGTAGACCACCCACGGCTGGCGGCCCATCTCGGTGAAGATCCAGCCGGCGGTGCTGGCGAACACCACCATGACCGGGGTGCCCAGCGCCAGCACGCTCCACCAGCGCGAGGTCGGCGCCCGACCGCGGCGGGTGAGCCACAGCAGCGCGCCGGCGAGCACGGCGGCCGCCACGCCGAGGCCCATCATGAACCGGAACGACCAGTAGGCGATCGGGATCACGGGCACGTAGTCGTCGACGGTGTAGTACGCCGCACCGGGGTCGGTGCCGTACTCCTTCTCGTACTTCTCGCGCAGCGGGTTGATGCCCTCCACGGTGCCGTCGAAGCTGCCGGTGCCCAGGAACGAGAGCAGGCAGGGGACCGTGATGGCGAACTTCTCCTCCTTGCCGTCGGGCGTGCCGAGGGTGAGGATCGAGAACGGCGCGCACTTGTCCGAGGTCTCGTAGAGACCCTCGGCCGCGGCCATCTTCATGGGCTGCACCTCGGTCATCACCTTGCCCTGCAGGTCGCCGGTGATGGCGACGGCGAGGCCGGCGATCAGCGTGATCACGGCACCCAGGCGCAGGCCCTTGCGGTACAGCTCGGCGTCGCGCCGGCGGCTCTCGGCGACCCCGACGGCCGTGCCGCCCTTGGCGCCCTCGTCGGCACCGGTACCAGTGCCGTCCAGCGTGTCGGTTCCGGCTCCGGCGACCGTCCCCGCCGCGGTCACGGTGACGGCCTCGCCGGCGCGCTCGGCCGCGGCCTCCGCGGCGTCCGCCGCCCGGCGGTTGCGCAGGTAGAGGAAGGCGCAGACACCGAGCACGAACGCGCCCGCGGTCATGTAGCAGGCGGTGACCACGTGCGGGAACGCCACGAGCTGGACCTTGTTGAACATCACCGCGCCGAAGTCGGTGAGCTCGGCGCGCCCGGTCTCGGCGTTGTAGGTGTGCCCGACGGGGTGCTGCATCCACGAGTTCGCAGCCAGGATGAAGTACGCCGAGGCGAGGGTGCCGATGTGCACCAGCCACATGCACCCGGCGTGCAGGGCGCGGGGGAGCTTGTCCCAGCCGAAGATCCACAGGCCGAGGAACGTCGACTCCAGGAAGAACGCCAGCAGTCCCTCGATCGCGAGCGGCGCGCCGAAGACGTCGCCGACGAAGCGGCTGTAGTCCGACCAGTTCATCCCGAACTGGAACTCCTGGACGATGCCGGTGACGACACCGATGGCGAAGTTGATCAGGAAGAGCTTTCCGAAGAACTTCGTGAGCCGCAGCCAGGCCTCGTCCTTCTTGACCAGCCACAGGGTCTCGAAGACCGCGATGAGCGCGGACAGGCCGATGGTGATCGGCACGAACAGGAAGTGGTACGCGGTGATGATCCCGAACTGCCACCGCGCGATGTCAACGACCTCCATGGCAAGCCTTCCTTGGCTGGGAGAATCTGAGGAGCCAGAACTACTACGCGTCGTAGTAAACCACTACGGAGTGTAGTACGACGCGTTGTCGTGGTTGAATCAGCGTCATGGTGAGGAAGCGGGCTCAGAAGCTAGGTGATCTGGAGCGGGCGGTCCTCGAGGTGCTGTGGGGTCTGTCTCCCCTCCAGCGTGCCACGGTGCGGGATGTCCACACAGCGCTGTCGGCTGACCGCGCCATCGCGTACACGACCGTGATGACCGTGCTGGAGCGGCTGGCGCGCAAGGACCTGGTCGACCAGCACCGCGACGGTCGCGCCTACAGCTACCGCGCCGCGGCGACGCGCGGTGAGATGACGGCGGAGATGATGCGGGCCACCCTGGACGACTTCGGCTCCGGCGACAGCCCCGCTGCCCTGGTCGCCTTCGTCGAGGACGCGACCGCAGCCGAGGTGGCGGCCCTGCGCGAGGCCCTGGCACGCCTGGGCCGGTGACCACAGGCCGATGACGACCCTCGTGCTGGCCGTCCTGGCCCTGGCGCTCGCCGGCCCCGTGCCGGCGGTGCTGGTGCGCTGGACCGCGCTGCGGCGTACCCCGGCCGCGGCCGTGGTGCTGTGGCAGGCGATCGCGGCTGCCGCGGTGCTCGCTGCCCTCGGTGCGGGTCTCTCCCTGGTCACCCAGCACACCTGGGGCGACGGCTGGCGTGAGGACGCCGGGCCGTTCGGCTACGCCGTCGCCGGTACGGCGCTGCTGCTCACGCTCGTCGTGGCGGGCCGCCTGCTGCTCAGTGGCCACCGGGTCGGCACCGAGCTGCGGACCCTGCGCCGCCGGCACCGCCGGCAGCTCGACCTGCTGGCCGAGCGCCGCGACGGCGTGCAGGTGCTCGAGCACGACGTGCCGGTCGCCTACTGCGTGCCGGGTCTCGCCGGCTCCCGGGTCGTCGTGTCGGCGGGAGCGTTGGGTCGCCTCGACCGGGACGAGTACCGCGCCGTCCTGGCCCACGAGCGCGCCCACCTCGCCGCCCGGCACGACCTGGTGCTCGAGGCCTTCTCCGTGCTGCACCGCGCCTTCCCGCGCTGGGTCTCCTCCAGCACCGTGCTCGGCGAGGTCAAGCTGCTCGTCGAGGTGCTCGCCGACCGTGCCGCCGTGCACGGGCGCGACCCGCGCCCGCTCGCCCGGGCGCTCGTCGAGCTGGCGGCCGGCCGCGCTCCGGCGGCCGCGATGGGGGCCGGGGGAGCGGGGCTGGTCGAGCGCGTCGAGCTGCTCGCCGACTCCGAGCCGCACAGGGTGCAGGGCGTGGGCGTGCTGTGCGCGGCGGTCGCCGTGCTGGCGCTGCCGACCGCCTTCGTCGTGGCGCCCTGGCTGTCCTCGCTCGGCTGAGTCGGCGCCGCCGACCGTCCGGTCGCACCGGCCTCGGTCCGGCCCGCTCGGGAGTGGGAGACACGCACTCCTGTGGTCCCTGTGGCGGGTGAGACTTCTGGGTAGGTTGTCAGCATGGCGACCCGTACGTCTTCCCCGCCGGGGTCGCGCAGCAGGACCACCTCTTCCTCCCGCTCCTCAGGCGCGAAGAAGACAACCAGCTCGCGTGCCCGGAGTACGACCACCAAGAAGAAGCCGCCGGCCAAGAAGTCCTCGGCCGGCCGGCCGGCTCCGCGCGCCGTGCGCAGCGGGCCCGGCCCGGTCCTGCGCACGTTCACCGCGCTCGCGCGCGGGGCGGTCGCGCTGTGGCTCGCCCTGGCCCACGGCATCGGCGCGGTCGCGCGCGGCATCGGCCACGGCGCCCGGGAGATCGAGCCCGAGCAGCGCCGCGACGGCTTCGGCCTGCTGTTGTGCGGCGTCGCCCTCGTCGTGGCCGCCGCGGTGTGGTTCGAGGTCCCCGGCGGCGTGATGGACTTCAGCCGGGCCACCGTGTCCGGCACGGTCGGCAAGATCGGCTGGTTCGTCCCGCTCCTGCTGCTGCTGGCCGGCTGGCGGGTCATGCGCGACCCGATCGGCAACGGCCCCGCCGGGCGCCAGGTGATCGGCTGGTCGGCGTTCGCCTTCGGGATCCTCGGGATCGTCCACATCGCCAACGGCAGCCCCGAGCCCGTCTCCGGCGACACCTCCGCGCTGCGCGAGGGCGGCGGCGCGATCGGCTACGTCGTCTCCGCGCTGCTCGTCGACCTGCTCCGCTCCCCGGCGGTCGTGGTCGGCCTGCTCGCCCTGCTCTCCTGCTTCGGGGTGCTGGTCATCACCGCCACCCCGCTCTACCGCGTCCCCGACCGCCTCCGCGAGGTCGGCGAGGTCCTGTTCGGCCGCCCGGCCTCCTACGACGACCCCGACGCCACGCAGTCGCTCAGCCTCGACGAGGCGTTCGAGCGCACCGGCGACCCCGCCTACGACACCCCGCTGCTCGTCGACGAGCCGAAGCGCAAGCGCCGCCGCAAGAAGGACGCCGAGGCCGTCGAGGAGTCGATGCAGCTGCTCGAGCCGATCGACGCCCCGCTCGCCGACGACGACGCGGACTTCGAGGTCGACCTCGACGGCGTGGACCCGCTGGCCGGGCGCGGCCTGGCCGCGGCCGCCGCGCGCACCGCCGACGCCGGGGAGACCGGCGAGATCGAGCCGCCGCCGCACGCCGACCTGCCCCAGCGCGTGGAGCAGCTGGCGCTGTCCGGCGACATCGTCTACACGCTGCCCGACGCCGCGGTGCTCAAGCCCGGCGACCCGCACCGGGCGCGGTCCAAGGCCTCCGACGAGATCGTGACCCGGCTGCAGACCGTGCTCGACGAGTTCAACGTCGACGCCCACGTCACCGGCTACACCCGCGGCCCGACGGTCACCCGCTACGAGATCGAGCTGGGCACCGGCGTCAAGGTCGAGAAGATCCTCGGCGTCCAGCGCAACATCTCCTACGTGGTCGGCTCCGAGGACGTGCGCATCCTCAGCCCGATCCCCGGCAAGTCCGCGGTAGGCGTGGAGATCCCGAACTCCGACAAGGAGATCGTGTCGCTGGGTGACGTGCTGCGCTCGCCGGTGGCCCGCAACGACCACCACCCGCTGATCACCGGGCTCGGCAAGGACGTCGAGGGCGGCTTCGTGGTCGCCAACCTGGCGAAGATGCCGCACCTGCTCGTCGCCGGTGCCACCGGCTCGGGAAAGTCGAGCTTCATCAACTCGATGATCACCTCGGTGCTGATGCGCTCCACCCCCGACGAGGTGCGGATGATCATGGTCGACCCCAAGCGGGTCGAGCTGAACGCCTACGAGGGCGTGCCGCACCTGATCACCCCGATCATCACCAACCCCAAGAAGGCCGCCGAGGCGCTGGAGTGGGTCTGCCGCGAGATGGACCAGCGCTACGACGACCTCGCCAACTTCGGGTTCCGCCACATCAACGACTTCAACAAGGCCGTGCGCGAGGGCAGGGTCGAGGTGCCGCCGGGCAGCGAGCGCGTGCTCACGCCGTACCCCTACCTGCTGGTCATCGTCGACGAGCTCGCGGACCTGATGATGGTCGCGCCGCGTGACGTGGAGAGCTCGATCGTCCGCATCACCCAGCTCGCCCGTGCCGCGGGCATCCACCTGGTGCTGGCCACCCAGCGCCCCTCGGTGGACGTGGTCACCGGCCTGATCAAGGCGAACGTGCCCTCGCGGCTGGCGTTCGCCACCTCCAGCCTCGCCGACTCCCGCGTCATCCTCGACACCCCGGGGGCGGAGAAGCTGGTCGGCCAGGGCGACGGCCTGTTCCTGCCGATGGGCGCCTCCAAGCCGGTCCGTGTGCAGGGCTCCTGGGTCACCGAGAAGGAGATCCAGCAGGTCGTCAAGCACTGCAAGACCCAGCTCGAGCCGAGCTACCGCGAGGACGTCACCGCGCCTGCGGCGTCGAACAAGGTGCTCGACGACGACATCGGCGACGACATGGACCTGGTGATCCAGGCCGTCGAGCTCGTCGTGTCCACCCAGTTCGGCTCCACGTCGATGCTGCAGCGCAAGCTGCGGGTCGGCTTCGCCAAGGCCGGCCGGCTGATGGACATCCTCGAGAGCAGGGGAGTGGTCGGGCCGAGCGAGGGCTCCAAGGCCCGCGACGTCCTGGTCAAGCCCGACGAGATCGACTCCGTGATCGCGACCATCCAGGGGGAGGCGTGAGCCCGATGACGCACGACAACCACAACACCGGCAACCCGACCGGCGTGCCCACCGACCAAGCCGGCGTTCTCGCCGCAGCGGGCGAGCACGAGGCCGGCGCGGCCGAGGGAACCACCCAGTCCGCGCAGCGGGACGCGGGCGAGCGGCAGATCGAGGTCCGCCGCAACGTCGGGCTCTCCGCGCTGA
The DNA here is from genome assembly GCF_018388425.1 of Nocardioides faecalis. Taxonomy (NCBI): domain Bacteria; kingdom Bacillati; phylum Actinomycetota; class Actinomycetes; order Propionibacteriales; family Nocardioidaceae; genus Nocardioides; species Nocardioides faecalis. The sequence continues at coordinate 1,609,610 of NZ_CP074406.1, forward strand.
CCGGCGGCTTCGCGGCCGTGCTCACGGTGGCCTTCGGGGTCCGTGCGTTCGGCGACGGAAGCGCGCTGGACTGGCTGCTGTTCGGCGTCCTGGCCCTGGTCACGTTCGTGCACCTCCTGGCGCTCGTCGACGGCCGTGCGCCGCTGCTCGTCGCGGACGACCACGGCGTGCGGCTGCGTCACGGCGCGCTGTGGCGCGGCATCGCCTGGGACGACATCGACTGCCTGGAGCACCTGCCGCGGCGGGGGCTGCGCGACGGCCACGTCCTCGTCGACGGGTACGACGACCAGCAGCTCGTGGTGCCGCTGACGCTGGCCACCACCGTGCGTGGTGTGGAGGCCGACTCGCTCAGCGACGTCCTGGCCGAGCTGGCCGACGGCCGCTCCGACGTCGTCGAGGTCGTCCCCGGTCTCGCGCAGCCCGAGGACCCCAGCGCCGACCCCGCCCCCGCCTCCGAGGCCGGTGCGGCTCCCGCTGCCGCGCCCGCTGCCGAGGACACCCACGACACCCACGACACCCACGACGCCCAGGACGAGACCGGCTGGGACGGCCGGGGCGAGGCCCGCGGAGACGACGTGGCGCCGCTGAGTGAGCTGCACCCCGACGACCTGCCCTCCGACGTCTCGCCCTCCGACGCGCTGCCCTCCGACGAGCAGGCGCCCACGGCCGAGGCGCCCCGGCGCGGCATCGCGGCGCGCCTGATGGCCGGCCTCGGCGGCGTCGCGGCTGCCCGCAGGGCCACCGAGCAGCAGGCCGACGACCACGCCGACCAGCGCACCGACCAGCGCACCGACCAGCGCGCCGAGCGCGACGAGGAGCGGTCGGACTTCGAGGACACCGACGAGATTCGGCTCGCGGCCCCGGCGTGGCTGGAGCAGAGCGACCGGGACGCCGCCCGTGCCGCCCAGCACGCCGACGCCCACGTCGCGGACGTGGAGACCACCGACGAGATCGTGCTGGAGGAGCCGCCGGCACCTGGCCGCGCCACGGTGCTGCCGGCCCGCGTCGAGCTGGACCACGAGACGCCGGCCCGCCCGGTGCCCACCGCGGGCCCGATGGCCCCGATCCCGGCCGGCGCCCCCGTCGGTGCGTCCGCCGCGGACGCCCCGCTCGGCGACGAGACCGTGGTGCTGACCGGCCTCGCCGTGCAGCCCGCCGCGGACCCGGTGATCGGTCCCGACCTGGTCGCCGCCCGGCAGCGGCTGCGGCTGAGCATCGACCAGCTCTCCGAGCGGACCCGGATCCGCCCGCACGTCATCGAGGCGATGGAGGTCGACGACTTCGGCCCCTGCGGTGGCGACTTCTACGCCCGCGGCCACCTGCGCACGCTGGCGCGGGTGCTCGGCGTGGACGCCGGACCGATGGTCGCGGCGTACGACGAGCGCTACGCCCACGCCCCCGTCGACCCGCGCCGCGTCTTCGAGTCCGAGCTTGCCACCGGTGCGGGCGGTGCGATCCGCAGCACCCGGGGCGGGCGCAACTGGTCGGTGCTCATCGCCGCGGTGATGGGTGCGGTGCTGGTGTGGTCCGTGGCGCAGCTGGTGATGGGCGACCCGGCGCCGACCGCGAAGGCCCCGGTGCTCAACCAGAGCGGCGGCGTGACGAAGGCCGCCGCGGCCAAGGGCGACCCGGTGCGGGTGAGGCTGACCGCGAAGGGCGGGGGAGCGCAGCTGGTGGTGCGCGACGGCTCCGGCCAGATCGCCTTCGACGGCAACCTGGCGTTCGGCCAGACCACCGAGCTGCGCATCGTGCCGCCGGTGCGGATCTGGAGCTCCGACGGCTCGGTGACCTACGCCCTGGGCAAGGACGAGGCGAAGCCGCTGGGCGAGATCGGCGCCGAGGTCTCCAAGACGCTGGTCGCTCGCTGAACCTGGTCCACCTCGATCCAGCAGAGGCACGGGGCCCGTCCGGGCGGTGACGAATCCTGTCACCGGCCGGACCCCCGGTATCCTCGCAGGGACATGACGACCACGCCCGCCCCCGTCTCGGTAGCCCTGCTGACCCTCGGCTGCGCCCGCAACGACGTCGACTCCGAGGAGCTCGCCGGCCGGCTCGCGGCCGACGGCTTCACCCTCGTCGAGGACCCCGAGGACGCCGACACCGTGGTGGTCAACACCTGCGGCTTCGTCGACGCGGCCAAGAAGGACTCCATCGACACCCTGCTCGCCGCCTCCGACCTCAAGCAGTCGGGGCGCACGCAGGCCGTGGTCGCGGTCGGCTGCCTCGCCGAGCGCTACGGCGCCGAGCTGGCCGACTCGTTGCCCGAGGCCGACGCGGTGCTCGGCTTCGACGACTACGACGACATCTCCGGCCGGCTGCGTGCCATCCTCGCCGGCGAGCGCCCGCACCCGCACACGCCGCGCGACCGCCGCCTGCTGCTGCCGATCACCCCGGCCGAGCGGCAGTCCGCCGACGTCGCGGTGCCCGGCTCGCAGACCACCGGCTTCCGCGCCCGCCTGGACTCCGGACCGATGGCGCCGCTGAAGCTGGCCAGCGGCTGCGACCGCCGCTGCACCTTCTGCGCGATCCCGATGTTCCGCGGCTCCTTCATCAGCCGCCGCCCCTCCGACGTGCTCACCGAGGCCGCCTGGCTGGCCGAGCAGGGCGTCAAGGAGCTGTTCCTGGTCTCGGAGAACTCCACGTCGTACGGCAAGGACCTGGGCGACCTCGCCCTGCTCGAGACCCTGCTGCCCGAGCTGGTCGCCATCGACGGCGTCGAGCGGGTGCGGGTCTCCTACCTGCAGCCCGCCGAGACCCGGCCGGGCCTGGTCCGCGCCATCGCGACCACGCCCGGTGTGGCGCCGTACTTCGACCTGTCGTTCCAGCACGCCAGCGCGAGCGTGCTGCGCCGGATGCGCCGCTTCGGCGACCCTGAGAGCTTCCTCGGCCTGCTGGACCAGGTCCGCGCGCTCTCCCCGGAGGCGGGCGTGCGCTCCAACGTGATCGTCGGCTTCCCCGGTGAGACCGAGGCGGACTTCCAGACGCTGTGCGACTTCCTGGTCGCCGCCCGGATGGACGTCACCGGTGTCTTCGGCTATTCCGACGAGGACGGCACCGAGGCCGCCTCCTTCGACGACAAGCACGACGAGGACGAGATCCGCGCCCGGGTGCAGCACCTGACCGACCTGGTCGGCGAGCTGACCAGCGACCGCGCCGAGGAGCGGATCGGCACCGTGGTGGAGGTGCTGGTCGAGGAGATCGACCCCGACGGCACCGGGGACGGCACCGTCGAGGGCCGCGCCGGCCAGCAGGGCCCCGAGGTCGACGGCACCACCCGGGTGCTCGGCGTCCCGCACGCCCAGGTGGGTGACATCATCGCCGCCACCGTCGTGGCCAGCGACGGCGTGGACCTGATCGCCGAGCCGGTAGGAGCGCGAGCATGAGCGAGACCAGGCGTGAGCCGCAGGTGCCCGGACAGCCGGTGCCCGGACAGCCGGTGCCCGGACAGCCGGCGACGGCCAAGCCCAGCAACTGGAACGTGCCCAACGCGCTCACCACGCTGCGCATCGTCATGGTGCCGTTCTTCGGCTGGGCGCTGCTGCACGACGGCGGCGACTCGGTGCTGTGGCGCCTCATCGCCTGGGCGATCTTCGTCGTGGCGATGGTGACCGACAAGATCGACGGCGACCTGGCACGCAAGTACGGCCTGGTCACCGACTTCGGCAAGATCGCCGACCCGATCGCCGACAAGGCGATCACGGGGATGGCCTTCATCGGCATCTCGATCATCACCGACACCTGGTGGATGTGGACGATCACCGTGATCGTGCTGCTGCGGGAGTGGTCGGTGACCCTGCTCCGTCTGTCGGTGCTGAAGTCCGTGGTGATCGCGGCCGCCGCCAGCGGCAAGTGGAAGACGGCCACCCAGGCGCTCGCGCTGGGCCTGCTCACCCTGCCGCTGCTCGAGGTCGGCGACAAGGTCGGCTGGCTCGAGGTCCCCGGCGAGATCACCTACGGGCTGGCGATCGTGGTGCTCCTCGCCGCTTTCGTGCTGACCCTGTGGTCGGGCTACGAGTTCTTCCGCGACGTGTGGCGCCAACGGGACTCGCTGCGTCGTGGCCGTGCGACGGAGCCGGGCACCGCACGCTGAGCCCTGGCGTTCGACTCCGGGTGCTGGTCACCCTGCTGTCACGTCGATGTTCCGAGAGTTTCACTCAGGTTCTTGTCAGGAACGTGGGTTTCGGGCTTAGGGTCAGCCTTCTTCCCCCGTGACGCGGGCCTTCCTCGGGCTCCAGCGCTGCGACCCCGTGCGTTGTCGACCCCGGAAGAAGACCGATGCGTTCCGTGAAGAAGCTCCTGTTCGGATCCCTCAGCGTGGTGCTCGCCGCCGGTGGCCTGAGCGCCCTGCAGCTCGCGCCGGCCAGTGCGAACCCCGCCGGCACCGGCCTGGTGATCACCGAGGTGTACGGCGGCGGCGGCAACAGCGGCGCCACCTACAGCGCTGACTACGTCGAGCTGTTCAACCCGACGGCTGCGCCGATCGCGCTCGGCGGCAGCAGCCTGCAGTACCGTGCCGCGGCCAACACGGCCGCCGCCGCGAACACCTTCGCGCTGCCGGACGTGAGCGTGCCGGCGGGCAAGCACTACCTGGTGCAGTGCGCCGGCGGCGCCAACGGCGGGCCGCTGCCGACGGCGGACACCACGGCTTGCACGCTGAACCTGTCGGGCACGGCCGGTCAGGTCTTCCTCGCCTCGACCACCACGGGGATCGCAGCGCAGACCAACGGCGCCGCGCCGTGGGCCTTCCACGACGCGGTGGTCGACTTCGTCGGCTTCGGCACCGCGGCGGTGTTCGAGGGCGCGGCGTCCGCCCCGGCCCCGTCCAACACGACCTCGATCAGCCGGTCCGGCGCGGCCGACACCGACTCCAACAGCGCTGACTTCGCCGTCCTCGCCGCCGCCGCGATGACGCCGACGAACAGCAAGGACAACGTCTTCGAGGCGGCCGACCAGGCGGACGTCACCGCGTACGTCGGTGTCCCGATGCCGGCGCTGACCCTGAAGGCGAGCGGCGGCAAGGCGCCGTACACCTGGAGCGCGGCGGCGCTGCCGGCCGGCCTCTCCCTGTCCTCGGCCGGGGTGTTGAGCGGCACGTCGACGGGTGTCGGTCGCACCGAGGTGGTCGCCACCGCCACCGACTCCTCCACACCCGCCAAGACGGACACCGTGCGCTTCGCCGTCGTCGTCGAGGACGCCCCCGCGGCGCTCTCCATCGCCGCGGTGCAGGGCAACGGCGCCACCTCGCCGCAGGAGGGTAGGGCCGTCACGGTCGAAGGTGTCGTGACCGGCTCCTACGCCGACCCGACCTTCGCCAACAACGGCTACGACGGCTTCTACGTCCAGACCGGCGGCACCGGCGGTGCGACCGACACCACGCCTGGTCGCTCGGACGCGATCTTCGTCTACTACGGCAACGCCGGCGCCCCCGCCGGCATCGCGACCGGCGACTCCGTGCGCGTCACCGGCCTGGTCTCGGAGTTCTCCGGCACCACGCAGATCGCGCCGTTCACCGGCGGCGTCGTCGAGCTCGACGCGGCGCTGCCCGCCGTCGCGCCGCTGCAGATCGCCTACCCGCGGACGGAGACCGGCCGCGAGGCGCAGGAGGGCATGCTGCTCGCGCCCACCGACGACGAGTTCACCGTCACCAACGTCTACAACCTCAACACGTTCGCCGAGATCGGTCTCGCGTCCGGCGGCACGCCGCTGCGCCAGCCCACGGAGTTCGCCGCCCCCGGCGACGCCGCCGCTCTGCAGGCCATCAAGGACGACAACGCCGCCCGCGGGGTCGTGCTCGACGACGGCACCGCGGTCAACTACCTGACGAACACCGCGGCCAAGAACCAGCCGCTGCCGTGGCTCACCCCGGACAACCCGATCCGGGTCGGCGCCCGCGCCACCCTGGCCGGACCGGTGATCCTGGAGTACCGCAACAACACCTGGAAGTTCCAGCCGCCCGCCCCCGTCTACGACGATGGCGACACCACCGTCACGTTCGAGGACACCCGGGCGGCCAACGCGACCCCGCGCGACGTCGGCGGCGACCTGAAGCTCGCGACGTTCAACGTCCTCAACTACTTCAACACCACCGGCGAGGCGTACGTCGCCGCCGGCGCCGCGCAGTCGCCTCCGGTGAACGCGCAGTGCACCTACTACACCGACCGCGCGAACAACCGGATCGGCAACAACACCTGCGGTGTCGTGGGCTCCGACGGCAAGAACGCGGGCAACGGCCCGCGCGGCGCCGCGACGTCGGCGAGCCTGGCCCGCCAGACCGCCAAGATCGTCACCGCCATCAACACCATGGGCGCCGACATCGTCGGGCTGCAGGAGATCGAGAGCTCGGTCAAGCTGCTCGGCGAGGTCGACCGTGACGACGCGCTGCGCTACCTGGTCGCGGCGCTCAACGCGGAGGCCGGCGCCGGCACCTGGCGCTTCGTGCACAGCCCCGGTGAGGCGACGCTGACGGCCTCGGTGAGCGAGCAGGACGTCATCCGGCCCGCCTTCCTCTACCGGGCCGCGAAGGTCGAGCCGGTCGGCAGCTCCGACATCCTGTTCGGCACCACCGAGTTCGCCAACGCCCGCGAGCCGCTCGCCCAGGCGTTCAAGGCGAAGGGGGCGCTGGACAGCGACGCGTTCGCCGTCGTCCTCAACCACTTCAAGTCCAAGGGCGACAGCGACCCCGTGGCCACCGGCGACAACGCCAACGACCCCGACGTGGGCGCGTTCAACGGCGACCGCGTGCGCCAGGCCACCCGGCTGGCGGCGTTCGCCGACGAGTTCGCCGAGGCCCGCGGCATCGAGGCGGTCTTCCTCGCCGGCGACTTCAACTCCTACTCCCGTGAGCAGCCGATCCAGGTCCTGGAGTCGAGCGGCTACGCGCTGATCGACTCACCCGGTGAGGAGACCTACTCCTTCTCCGGGCTCTCGGGCTCGCTCGACCACGTGCTCGGCAACCAGGCGGCGGTCGCCATGGTCACCGGGTCCGACGTCTGGGACATCAACGCCAGCGAGTCGGTGGCCTTCCAGTACAGCCGCCACAACTACAACGTCACCGACTTCTGGCAGCCGAACCAGCCGTTCGCGGCCTCCGACCACAACCCGGAGATCGTCGGCATCGACGTGCCCGCGGTGGGCGGTCCCTACAAGCGCGTCCAGGTCGTCGGCACCAACGACTTCCACGGCCGGATCCTGCCCTCGGGCGGTGACAGCGCGGGTGCCTCGGTGCTGTCCGGGGCCGTGAAGGAGCTGCGCGCCGACAACCCGAACACCGTCTTCGTCGCCGCCGGCGATCTGGTCGGGGCCTCGACGTTCGAGTCCTTCATCCAGGAGGACGCGCCCACCATCGACGCGCTCAACGAGGCCGGCCTGGAGGTCTCCGCGGTCGGCAACCACGAGTTCGACGCCGGCTACGAGGACCTCGTCGGTCGCATCCAGGACCGCGCGGACTGGGAGTACCTCGCCACCAACGTCACCGAGCCCGACGGTCGCGACGAGCTCGTCGAGCGCTGGACCAAGACGATGGACGGCATCGAGGTCGGTTTCGTCGGGGCCGTCACCGAGGACCTGCCGACCCTGGTCAGTCCCTCGGGCATCGAGGGCGTCACGGTCACCGACATCGTCGAGGCGGCCAACGCCGAGGCCGCCGCGCTCAAGGAGACCGGCGTCGACCTGGTGGTGCTGCTGGTCCACGAGGGCTCGCCGAGCACGGACTGCACCTCGGCGAGCTTCACCGACCCGGCCACCGTGTGGGGCAACATCACCCAGAACACCTCCGCCGACGTCGACGCCATCGTGTCGGGCCACACCCACCTCGCCTACAACTGCTCGTTCCCCGTGACCGAGTGGCAGCAGGACGGGCGCGCGGTCACCGAGCGTCCGGTGGTCTCGGCCGGGCAGTACGGCCAGAACCTCAACAAGCTGGTCTTCACCTACGCCGGCGACGACGAGCTGGTCGCGGTCTCGCAGGACATCGTGGGCATCGCGGGCACCGGCTTCGAGGTCGACGGCGCGGTCACGCCGATCGTCGACGCCGCGGTCGTGGAGGCCGAGGAGCGCGGCAAGGTCGTGATCGGGGAGATCGAGGCCCCGTTCAACCGCGCGAAGCTGGCCAACGGCACCACCGAGAACCGTGGCGGGGAGTCCACGCTGGGCAACCTCGTCGCCGAGGTCCAGCGTTGGGCGACGGAGAAGCCGGAGTCCGGCTCGGCGCAGATCGCCTTCATGAACCCCGGCGGCCTGCGCCAGGACATGACCGGCACCGTCGACGGTGACGCCCGCGCGCTCACCTACAAGCAGGCGGCCGTGGTCCAGCCGTTCGCCAACACCCTGGTGAACATGGACCTCACCGGGGCCCAGATCGAGACGGTGCTCGAGCAGCAGTGGCAGCGCACCACCGCCGGTGCCGTGCCGTCGCGCCCGTTCCTGCGGCTCGGGGTCTCCGAGGGCTTCACCTACACCTACACCGAGACGCCGGAGACCGTCGGCGGCACGGCGACGTTCACGGGTGAGATCACCGGGATGTGGCTCGACGGCGTGCCGATCGACCCGGCGGCGACGTACTCGGTGACGGTGAACTCCTTCCTGGCCTCCGGTGGCGACAACTTCCACGAGCTCGCCAAGGGCTCCGGTCCCGCCGACACCGGCAAGTCGGACCTGCAGGCGATGGTCGACTACATGAAGGCCACGACCGAGACGGCCCCGCTGCCGGTCGACGCCAGCCAGCGGGCGGTGGGGATCAACCTTCCCGCCGGTGCACCGTCGGTCTACGGCCCCGGCGACGTGGTCGCGTTCGACGTCTCCTCGTGGACGATGTCGACCGCCGACGACGCCAAGGACAGCGAGATCCAGGTCCGGCTCGGCGACACCACGCTCGGCACCGTCGCGGTCGACAACACCATCGGCACCGCCGTCTACGACCAGTACGGCAAGGCCTCGGTGAGCATCACCCTGCCGGCCACGCTGCCCGCCGACGCCACCCTGCGGCTGGTGGGCGCCACCACCGGTACCGAGATCCAGGTGCCCATCGCCCTCGCCGCCGCCGCGGAGCCCGAGGTGGTCAACACCGCGCCGCCGACGATCGTGGGCACCGCCCAGGTCGGCCGGACCCTGCGGGCTGTCGACGGCACCTGGAACCCGGCGCCGACGGCCCTGGCCCGGCAGTGGTACGCCGACGGCAAGCCGATCGCCGGCGCCACCGGCACCCTGTTCCGCCCCACCGCGGCGCAGGCAGGCAAGCGGATCACGGTGACGGTCACGGCCACCCTGGCCGGCCACACCAACGGGACGGCGACCTCGGCGCCCACCGCGAAGGTGGCCAAGGGCAAGGTCAGCGTCAGGGTCAAGGCCTCGCCGAAGGCGCTCAAGGTCCGCCGTACCAAGGCGACGGTCCGCGTCACCGTGCGCAACGCCTACGGCGTGCCCGTCACGGGCACGGTGACCATCAAGGCCGCCGGCCAGAAGGCCCGCAAGGTCAAGCTCAAGAACGGCAAGGCCACGATCCGGCTCAAGGCGTTCGGCAGCACGGGCCGCAAGAAGGTGACGGTGACCTACAACGGCAGCGCCGCACTGGACCGGGCCAAGGAGCGCATCACCGTGCGCGTCCGTCGCTGACCTGACGGCGGCGGCGCACACAACCGGGCCGGCGGGGTGGACGACCACCCCGCCGGCCCGTGCTTCGCTCGTTGCTCCACCCGACTTGAGCGGGGTTGCAAGGATCGGGGCGTGCAGACAGAGGCTGAGAAGATCGTCGACCTGCTCACCGACCTCGACGCGACGGTGGGCACCGCCGAGTCGTTGACCGGCGGCCGGCTCGCCGCGGCGCTCACCCAGGCGCCCGGGAGCTCGGCGGTCTTCGCCGGCGGCGTGGTCAGCTACCACACCCGGGTCAAGGTGGAGGTGCTCGGCGTCGCCGAGGAGACCACCGAGACCGACGGCGTCGTGTCGGAGTCGTGCGCGCGACAGATGGCCGACGGGGTGCGGCGGGTGCTCGGGACGACGTACGGCATCAGCACCACCGGTGTGGCCGGTCCCGACACCCAGGAGGGCAAGGCGGTGGGCACCGTCTTCGTCGGCGCCGCAGGGCCGGAGGGCACGAAGGTGGAGGAGCTGGCGCTCGACGGGGACCGCGACGAGATCCAGCGCGCCAGCGTCGAGGCCGCCCTGTCTGCACTGCAGGAGATGATCTCCTCGGCCGGTCGGTCTCCGGAAGATTCGACGCTCCGGTAGCGTTGGGCCCAGGCATCGGTGGACTCGCCGCTGACCGCACGACGAGAGGAGATCGAGATGGTGCTCTTCCGCCGCTCACTCGGTGACATCCTGCGCAGCAGGCGCACCGAGCTCGGTCTCACCCTGCGCGAGGTCTCCGGCTCCGCCCGGGTCAGTCTCGGCTACATCTCGGAGATCGAGCGCGGCCAGAAGGAAGCCTCCTCGGAGCTGCTGTCCTCCCTGTGCGACGCGCTCGAGATGCCGCTGTCCGACGTGCTGCGCGAGGTCGCCGACGCGGTGGCCCTCGAGGAGGCCGCGCTGCTCGGCCCCGTGCCCACGCCGATCGCTCCGCGGCGCGCCGGCGAGGTCGTGGCCTCCGCCGCCTGACGCCCAGTCTCGGGCGCCCCGGCGGACGCTGGGTGAGCAGAGCGACCCGTCCGCAATGTGGCGTCGACGGCGTCCACCGGCGCACGTCTCCGGTACGGTGCTGACCGCCCGGGACAGGCGCGGGCGCTGAGGAGTCCCCTTGTCGTTCGCAGCACCCCTCTTCCTGTGGTACTTCCTGCCCGCAGTGCTGCTGGCCCACTGGATCCTTCCGGTCCGGTTCCGCAACGCGATCATCGCCGTCTTCTCGATCGCGTTCTACGCGGTCGGCGGCAAGGAGTTCGTGCTGCTCCTGCTGACGATGATGGTGGTCAACTACGCCGCCGGCCTGGCCATCGGCCGGGCGCGCGCCGCTGACCGCACCCGAGGGCTGACGTCACCGAAGGGGATCCTGGTCGCCACCGTCGCCGGCGACCTCGCGGTGCTCGCGATCTGGAAGTACCTCGGCTTCGCCAGCGTCGCGATCGACCAGCTCGGCCGTGCTCTCGGCGGCTCGGGCTCGCCCGTCATCGAGCTGGCGCTGCCGATCGGGATCAGCTTCTTCACCTTCCACCACCTCTCCTACGTCGTCGACGTCTACCGCGGGACCCGGACGCCGATGCGCAACCCGCTCACGTTCGCGACGTACATCGCGATGTTCCCCCAGCTCATCGCCGGACCGATCGTGCGCTACCACGAGATCGCCGACCAGCTGCGCAACCAGCACCACGACCGGTGGGGCGACTTCGTCGAGGGGTTCCCGCGGTTCGCCTGGGGGTTGTTCAAGAAGGTCGTCATCGCCGACTCCCTCGCCACCGTCGCCGACACCGCGTTCGCGACGAGCGACCCGACCTTCACCACCGCCTGGGTGGGCGCGCTGGCCTACACCGGCCAGATCTACTTCGACTTCTCCGGCTACTCCGACATGGCCATCGGCCTGGGCATGATGTTCGGCCTGCGGCTGCCCGAGAACTTCCGGCGCCCCTACTCCGCGGACTCGGTCACCGACTTCTGGCGGCGCTGGCACATGTCGCTGTCGCGCTGGTTCCGCGACTACCTCTACATCCCGCTCGGCGGGAACCGGGGCGGGCGGACCGCGACCTACCGCAACCTCAGCATCGTGTTCCTGGCGACCGGCCTGTGGCACGGCGCGGCCTGGACGTTCGTGCTGTGGGGGGCCTACCACGGCGCCCTGCTGATCTTCGAGCGCGCCACCGGCCTGGCGAAGGTGGAGGGCTACGTCGTGGTGCGCCGGGCCGTCACCTTCGTGCTCGTGGTGTTCGGATGGGTGCTCTTCCGCGCCGCCGACCTCGACGAGTTCACCAAGATGGCGGGCGCGATGCTCGTGCCCGACGGCCTGACGCTGCCCGCGCTGGGCCTGGCCCCGGAGCTGCTGACCAGCACGGCGCCGCACGAGTGGGTGCTGCTGGCCGTGGTGCCGATGCTCGTGCTGCTGCCGGGGACGTTCGTGATGGGCCGCGTCATCGACGGCCTCGACGGCACCTCCCCGCGCCGGCAGCTGACGGCCCGCCTGGTGGCGCTGTGCTCCTCGCCGTACGCCGCCCTGGCGGCCGTGGCCGGCGGTTTCAGTCCCTTCCTCTACTTCCAGTTCTGACGGGGTGCTCATGCGGTTGTACCGAGCGGTGGCCGGAGTCGTCGCGCTGCTCTTCGTCTTCGGTCCGCTGCTGGCGCTGGCCTCGGGCGTGCGCCCGACCGCGTTCGAGAACAGGCCGCTGGCCGCGGCCCCCGACCCCGCGGCCGGCTGGCGGGCGCTCGACGCGCTGGCGCCGTGGGCCTCCGACCACCTTCCGGGACGTGAGCAGGCCGTGCGTGCGCAGGCGTGGGTGGACTACCACGTCCTGCGCACCCTGCCGCGCACCGTGCGGGGCGGGCCCACCGGTGACGGAGCGGGACCCTCGACCCCCACGGTGCTGCGCGGCTCCGACGGCGTCCTCTATCTCGGCGAGGAGTTCGACAAGGCCTGCGCCGACCGCGGCCGGTTCCGGGCCGGCCTCAAGCGGCTCGCACGCACCGCACGCCTGATCGAGAGCTCCGGGCGGCGCGTGGTGTTCTTCGTCGGTCCCAACAAGTCCGCGGTCGACGCCGCCCACCTGCCCCGGTTCCTGCCCTCGGCGGAGTGCACGCGCCAGGCGCTCGCCGAGCAGAACCGGGTCCTCGACACGTTCGAGGACCCGCGGTACCTCTCCGTGCGCCGCGAGCTCGCCGACCTCGCCGCTGCGGGGGAGCAGCCCTACTGGCGCACCGACACGCACTGGAGCACCGTCGGGTCCGCGGTCCTCGCCGAGCGTCTCGCCGAACGGCTCTCGCCGCGGCTCGCCTCGCGGCTCACCCTCGTCAAGGGCACCCGGGCCAGGACCGGCGACCTCACGCTGCTCGCCGGGCTCGACTTCGAGGAGCGCTCCCCGACCGCCGATGTCGCCACCGGCGCGCAGGTCCGGGAGGCGCCGGGCAGCGAGGCGTTCGACGAGACCAAGTCGGTGTACGGCGAGCACCGCTGGACGAGTGTGCCGCGCACCGGTCTGGTCCGCGGGCGCACCACCATCGTCGGCGACTCGTTCGTCTACTTCGGCCTCGGCAACCTGCGCCCGCTGTTCGCCACCGGCGAGTTCCTCTGGGTCGGGCGACCGGCGACCGTGCCGCAGATCATCGAGCGCATCCTCGCCTCCGACACCGTCGTGCTGGAGACGGTGCAGCGGGCGCTCACCACCTCCGTGCTCGGGGAGCGCAGCTTCCACCGGCAGCTGAAGCGGGCGCTGGCCGCCGAGAAGTGAGGGCAGCGGGCGACGGATGCGCCCGCTGCCCTCAGCGGTTCTCGATCAGCGGCTGGTCAGCGGCTGTTGATCAGCGGCCGGCCATCGCCTGGAGCCGGGCGATGCGGTCGCCCATCGGCGGGTGCGTGGAGAACATCCGCTGCACGTCCGCGGCGCGGAACGGGTTGGCGATCATCATGTGGCTGGCGTTCTGCAGCTGCGGGGTCGGCGCCAGCGGAGCGCGGGCCGTGCCCTGCTCCAGCTTCGCCAGCGCGGAGGCCAGCGCCAGCGGGTCACCGGTGAGCCGGGCGCCGTCCTCGTCGGCGTCGTACTCGCGGGTGCGGCTGATCGCCATCTGGATGATGCCGGCCGCGAACGGCGCGAGGAGCGCGGTGCCGATCATCACCAGCGGGTTGGGGCGGTTCTCGCTGTTGCCGCCGAAGATCGACGTGAACGCCAGGAACTGCGCCACCGAGCTGATCACGCCGGCGAGTGCCGCGGCGACCGAGCCGGTGAGGATGTCGCGGTTGTAGACGTGCATCAGCTCGTGGCCGAGCACCCCGCGCAGCTCCCGCTCATCGAGCAGGCCGAGGATCCCCTCGGTGCAGCAGACGGCGGCGTTCTGCGGGTTGCGGCCGGTGGCGAACGCGTTGGGCGCTTGGGTGGGGGAGACGTAGAGCCGAGGCATCGGCTGGTTCGCGCGCTGCGACAGCTCGCGCACGATCCGGTACATCGCCGGCTGCTGGGCCTCGCTGACCGGGTAGGCACGCATCGCCTTGATGGCGAGCTTGTCGGAGTTCCAGTAGCCGTACGCGGTCGTGGCGACGCCGATGAGGGCGAAGATCCAGATGAACGCGGCGCTGCCGGTGGCACCCGCGATCAGCCCTCCGACGGCGAGCAGCAGCGCGAAGATCGCGCCGAACAGACCTGCGGTCTTCAGTCCGTTGTGGTGGCGGTGCATGTCAGGTAAACGAAATTTGACCGCAGTCTCGTTCCCGCCGTGGGAGAGATCGCCGTCACGAAACGCCCCGGACCCCCTCGACGGAGGCCGCCGGCGCCTGGGGCTGGCAGTGCGGGCACCAGTACGTCGTCCGCTCCCGGCCCGGCTCGCCCACCTGGCCCGCGACGATGATCGTGCCGCAGCGCAGGCACGCGTCGCGCTGACGCCGGTAGACCCACACCGGGCTGCGACGGTCCCCGGTCGTCACCGGGCGACCGGCGCGCAACGCCGCCTGCAGCATCCGGCGGGTCCGGGCGAGGTAGCGCGCCGGGTCCCGCAGCGCGGAGACCGGCGCCAGCGGGCAGGTGCCGTCGACGAAGCAGGACTCGGCCAGCCAGATGGTGCCGATGCCCGCCACCACCCGCTGGTCCAACAGCGCCTCGCCGAGCACCCGGTCCGGGTCGGCGGTGAGCCGGGCCAGCGCCTCCGCCGCGTCGTCGGCGCTCCACGCCCCGAGCAGGTCGGGGCCGAGGTGGCCGAGCACGTCCTGCTCCTCGGCGGTGGGGAAGAGCTCGACCAGGCCCAGGCGCAGGCCCACGGCGACCGCCTTCGCGCTGCGCAGCACCACGCGGGCATCCGCGGCCGGTCCCGGCGCCCGGGCACCGGCCGGGGCGGTGCGCCAGCTGCCCTCCATCTTCAGGTGCGTGTGCAGCGTCAGCTCCTGCCCGTCCGCCGTGCGCAGCCGGGTGAGCAGGTGCTTGCCGTGGGTGTCGGTGCGCAGCACCTCCGCACCGCGCAGGTCGGTGGCGGCCAGCTGCGGCACCCGGAAGTCGGTCGCGGTCAGCACGCTGCCGCGCAGCGCCCGGTCGAGCCGGTCCGCGGTGCGTCGTACGGCGTCGCCCTCGGGCACCTGGCTCAGCTCCTGATCCGCAGGCCGCGGGGGGTGGCCACGAACCCGGCCCCGGCCAGCGCGTCCCGCAGCGCCGATCCGCTGCCCAGCAGCGCGGTGCCGTCGGCCTTCTCCACGGTGAGCTGGCCCAGGCCGCCGTGCCGCACGGTGGCCGAGAGCGCCTCCGCGGCGGGGGCGAGCACCTCGGGGTCCTCGCTCCAGGTGAGCAGGGTCCGCCCACCACGCTCGACGTAGAGCACCAGCTCACCGTCCACGAGCACCACGATCGCGCCCGCCTTGCGGCCCGGCCGGTGCCCGGCGGCGCCGGTCTGCTCCCCGTCCACGCCGTCGTCGGCGGCGCTGGGCCAGGGCAGGGCGGCGCCGTACGGGTTGACGGGGTCGGTGGCCGCGACCGCGATCGCTGTGTGCTTCGCACCGTCGGTCGCGGCCCCGTCGGTCGTGGCGCCGGCGGGCGCGAAGCTGCGCAGCCGGTCCACGGCGCCCGGCGTGCCGAACTGCGCGGCACCGAGACCCTCCACGAAGTAGCCGCGCCGGCAACGCCCGGACTCCTCGAAGGCGCTGAGCACCCGGTACACGGCAGCGAAGCCGCCGGGCAGGCGCTCGTTGACGACCGCACCGCGGGTCACCACCCCGTGCCGCTCCAACAGCTGCTCGGCCGCGGCGTGGGCGCGCCGCGTCGGGTCGGCGTCGATCGCCGGCAGCAGCGACCACCGGCCCACGGTCGTCGGCGGCCCGGTGCGCGCGACACGGCCCGGACGGGCCGGGGCACGGCGGCTGCGGTGCGCGGCGCGTCCCGAGCGGGTCAGCGCCCGCAGCGGGGCCAGCGTGTCGTTGGTGAGGTGACCGCTCCACACCAGCGCCCACAGCGCCGCCGCCAACGCGTCGTCCGAGGGCAGCTCGGGCCTCGGCGCGCCGCCCGTGCCGCCCGTGCCGCCTGTGCCGCCTGTGCCGTCGGGGGCGTCGGTGCTGCCGGGGGCGTCGGGGTTGTCGGGGGCGCGCTCGGCCAGGATCGAACGGACCACCTGGTCGGCGACCTGACGGAAGAACCAGGCGCCGCCGCCGGCGAGGACGTCCAGCACCCGCTGCTGCAGCGGGTCGGTCACCGGGCCCGGCACCGGCAGGGTCAGCGGCGCCTGGTCGGCCAGGTGCAACGAGACCCAGCCGTCGGATCCGGGCAGCGTGCCGTGCCCGGCCCACACGACCTCGCCGGTCGCGGTCAGCTCGTCCAGGTAGGCGGGCTCGTAGTCGCGCACCCGCGCGCCCAGCACGAGCGGCTCCAGCGCACTGGCCGGCACCGCGGCCCCGGCCAGCTGCTCGACCGCCCGCAGCACACCGTCCAGGCCGCGCATCCGGCTGGTCGTGCCGATGCCGTGCCAGGCGGCGGTGAACCGGGCCAGCGCGGCCGGCTCGACCGGCTCGATCTCGTGTCGCAGCCGGGCCAGGGAGCGGCGGCGCAGCCGGCGCAGCACCTCGGCGTCGCACCACTCCTCACCCGCCCCGACCGGCCGGAACTCGCCGCTGAGCACCCGACCCTGCGCCTCGAGCCGCTGCAGGGTGTGGCGCACCACCGCGACGCCCAGCCCGAGCCGGGTGGCGACCTCCTCGGGCAGGAACGGTCCGTGGGTGCGGGCGTAGCGGCCGACCAGGTCGGCCAGCGGGTCGTCCACCGGCTCGGTGAACGCCGCCGGGGTGCCCGGGGGCACGGGCACGCCGAGACCGTCGCGCAGCCGGGCCACGTCCTCCACCGCCGCCCAGGCGTCCCCGAAGCCCATCCGCACCGCCACCACGCGCCGCGCACCGACGAGGTCCTCCAGCCACGCACCGACCGGGGCGTCGTCCCGGCCGCGGGCAGTGATCTCCTCGACGGTCAGCGGGCCGAGCAGCCGCAGCAGGTCGGCCAGGCCCTCGGCGTCGCGCACCCGCCGATCCGGCAGCGTGCGTTGCAGCTCCGCCTCGACCTCGACCAGCACGTCGGGGTCGAGCAGCTCGCGCAGCTCGGCGCGGCCCAGCAGCTCGGCGAGCAGGCCCTGGTCCAAGGTGAGCGCCGCGGCGCGGCGCTCGGCCAACGGCGAGTCGCCCTCGTAGACGAACTGCGCGACGTAGCCGAACATCAGCGTCCGCGCGTACGGCGAGGGCTGCGCGGTCTCCACCTCGGTGACCGCGACCTCGCGGCGCTCCACCCGGCGCAGCAGGTCGGTCAGGCCGGGCAGGTCGTAGACGTCGTTGAGCACCTCGCGCACCGTCTCCAGCACGATCGGGAACGACGGGTAGCGCGAGGCCACCTCCAGCAGCGCCGCGGCCCGCTGACGCTGCTGCCACAGCGGGGAGCGCCGGCCGGGGTCGCGCCGCGGCAGCAGCAGCGCCCGGGCGGCGCACTCACGGAAGCGGGCGGCGAAGAGCGCCGAGCCGCCGACCTCGCGGGTGACCAGGTCGGCGATCTCGTCGGGCTCGAACACGACGAGGTCGGCGCCGGGCGGCTCCGCGTCGGTGTCGGGGATGGTGATCACGATGCCGTCGTCGGAGGCCAGCGCCTGGCCCTCGATCCCGAACCGCTCGCGCAGCCGGGCGTTGATGGCCAGCGCCCAGGGCGCGTGCACCGCGGTGCCGTACGGCGAGTGCACCGCCAGGCGCCAGTCGCCCAGCTCGTCGCGGAAGCGCTCCACGAGCACGGTGGTGTCGCTGGGCACCGCCTGGGTGGCCTCCACCTGCTCGCGCAGGTAGGTGACCAGGTTGCCGGCCGCGTTGTCGTCCAGCCCGACCTCACGGGCGGCGCGGATCGCCTCGGCGTCCGGCTGGGCCGCCAGCTCGCGGGTGAACGCACCGATCGCGGCGCCGAGCTCCGGCGGGCGGCCAGCGGTGTCGCCCTTCCAGAACGGCAGCCGGCCCGGGACGCCGGGCGCGGGGGTGACGATCACCCGGTCGTGGGTGATGTCCTCGATGCGCCAGCTGGTGGCGCCCAGGGCGAACACGTCGCCGACCCGGGACTCGTAGACCATCTCCTCGTCGAGCTCGCCGACCCGGCGACCGGTGCCCTCACCGGCGAGGAACACGCCGTACAGGCCGCGGTCGGGGATGGTGCCGCCGCTGGTGACGGCGAGGCGCTGGGCACCGGGTCGGCCACTGATCCGCCCGGTCAGCCGGTCCCAGGTGATCCGCGGGCGCAGCTCGGCGAACTCGTCCGAGGGGTAGCGGCCCGCCAGCAGGTCCAGGACGGCGTCGTAGGCGGAGCGGGGCAGGCCGGTGTACGGCGCGCTGCGTCGTACGAGTGCGAAGAGCTCGTCGACGTCCCACTCCTGCACGGCGGTCGCGGCCACCACGTGCTGGGCGAGCACGTCGAGCGGGTTGGCCGGGATCCGCAGCGCCTCGATGCCGCCGGTGCGCATCCGCGCCACCGTGACGGCGGCCGGGGCCAGGTCGCCGCGGTGCTGGGGGAAGAAGACGCCGCGTGAGGTCTCGCCGACCTGGTGGCCGGCGCGGCCGACTCGCTGCAGCGCGCTGGCCACGCTGGGCGGGGAGGCGATCTGCAGCACCAGGTCCACCGCCCCCATGTCGATGCCGAGCTCCAGGCTGCTGGTGGCCACCACCGCGGGCAGCCGGCCGGCCTTGAGGTCGTCCTCGACCTGGGCACGCTGCTCCTTGGACACCGAGCCGTGGTGCGTGCGGGCCAGCAGCGCCGGCGCCCCGGCTGCGGCACCCGACTGCGCCATCACCTGCGCGGGCGGTGCGACGTCGTCGGCGCTGGTCTCCGCGGCGATCTCGTTGAGGCGTGCGGTGAGCCGCTCGGCAGTGCGGCGGCCGTTGGTGAACACGATGGTGGAGCGGTGCTCGCGGATCAGCTCGGCGACCCGCTGCTCGACGTGCGGCCAGATGCTGGCCCGCTGCGGCGGCGCGGTGGGGTCCGCAGGCTCGTCGCCGTCGCGGGTGGCGAGCGCGGTCATGTCCTCGACCGGGACCTCCACGCGCAGCTCCCACTCCTTGTGCGCGGGCGGCGCGACGATCTCGACGGGCGCCGCGCCGCCGAGGAACCGGGCCACCTCCTCGGTGGGCCGCACGGTGGCCGACAGGCCGATCCGCTGCGCGGGGCGGGGGAGCAGGTCGTCGAGGCGCTCCAGGCTGAGCGCGAGGTGCGCACCCCGCTTCGTGCCGGCCACCGCGTGCACCTCGTCGAGGATGACCGTCTCCACCCCGCGCAGGGTCTCGCGGGCCTGGCTGGTCAGGATCAGGAACAGCGACTCGGGGGTGGTGATCAGCACGTCCGGCGGCCGGGTGGCCAGCCTCCGGCGCTCCGCCGGTGCGGTGTCGCCGGAGCGGGTGCCCACGGTGACCTCGGGCGGCTCGGGGATGCCGAGGCGGGCCGCGGTCTGCCGGATCCCGATCAGCGGCGCCCGCAGGTTGCGCTCCACGTCGACGGCGAGCGCCTTGAGCGGCGAGATGTACAGCACCCGGGTCCGGCGCAGCCGGTCCTCGGGCGGCGGTGTGCTCAGCAGCCGGTCGATGCCGGCCAGGAACGCGCTCAGCGTCTTGCCGGACCCGGTGGGCGCCACCACGAGGGTGTTGCGTCCCTTGCCGATCGCCTCCCACGCGCCGGCCTGGGCCGCCGTCGGCTCGGCGAACGCGGCCCGGAACCAGGCCCGCGTCGGCTCGCTGAACGCGCCCAGCGGGTCGTCGGCCGGGGTGCGGGACCCCTCGGAGGTGGACACCTCACCATCTTTGCGCACGGTGCCGACAGCCCCGCCGGGTGAGGAGCCCGATGAGGAGACGGGTGCGCGGGGTCAGCGGGGGACGGGCTCGGGGTCCAGCACGCCGTTGACCGCCGGGCTCACGAGCCGCTCCAGCACGAGCGCGGTCGCGGCGATCACCGCGCAGCCGAGGACCATCAGGGCGACGTACCCGGCGGCGAGGTGGTGCTGGAGCAGGAACCCCGCGACGATCGGGCCCGCGATCGCGCCGCCCTGGAAGGCGGCGGCGTTGATCGCGTTGTACCGACCGCGGGTGTGGTCGGCGGCGAGGTCGTTGTTCATCGCCGGCACGGTGGGCTGCATCATCGTCTCGCCGATGCCGAAGACCAGCATGAACCCGAGCAGCCCGGCCACCGCGAACGCGCTGCTGTCGACCAGGCCGGCGGCGCCGAGCAGCAGCCAGGCCAGCACCCAGGTCGCGGACATCACCAGCATCACCCGGGTGCGCCGTCGGCCGCGGATCCGGGAGAGCACGGTGAACTGCAGCAGCACGATCACCGCGGTGTTCACCGCGAACGCCGCGCCGATCGCACCGGTCGAGACCTCCGCGGCCTGCCGGGAGAAGCCGGGCACCCCGGCCTCGAGCTGGCCGTAGCCGACGAAGGTGACCACGAACGTCAGCGCGGTCAGCCAGCGCACCTCGCGCCGGCGCAGGATGTGCAGGTAGCCCTCCCGCGGCGCGGGCCCGGCACCGTCGGCGTGCTGCGCCCGGCCGTGCACGTGGCGCAGCGGGAACAGCAGCAGCGCCATCGGGATCAGCTGGGAGACCGCGTCGGCGAGGTAGATGCCGGTGAACGTCGCCGGGCGGTCCACGTCGACGACGAGTCCGCCGACGACCCCGCCGACACCGATGCCCAGGTTGACCAGGGCGAAGTTGACCCCGAAGTACTGCTGGCGGACCTCGCCGGTGACCACCGCCGCGATGAGGGCGTTGAACGCCGGCCAGGAGATCCCGAAGTTCAAACCGATCAGCACCAGGGCGAACGCCGCCGCCCCCGGGGTTGTCGCCACCGCCAGCACCGAGTGCCCGACGATCGCGCACGAGATGCCCGCCAGCAGCACCACACGGGCGCCGTACCGGTCGGTGAGGATCCCCGCCGGTGCCGTCACCAGCAGGCCCGTGACCGCGATCAGGGCCATCAGGCTTCCGGACAGGCCGAGGTCGAAGCCACGGACCTCGTGCAGGTAGATCAGCGTGAACGGCAGGGTCAGCCCGCGGCCCAGCGTCTGCATCGCGACGGTGGACAACAGCCACCGGCCCTCGGTGGGCAGGGACGCCCAGAAGGAGCGCATCGAGATCACAGGGCCACCTGTGCGTCGTACGACGTCCGCCAGGTCGGCCCTGGTCCGTGCTGTGCCATGCGGGCGAGGTTAGGGCGCGCCGCCGACCGACGACCAACCGTTATCCCGGCGTGGCCGGGCCGTGACCGGGCGTGCGTGGCAACCGGCCTTGTAACTACGAGTTATGGCTACTACCAGGGTGGTAGAGCACCCGGGCAGTAGCCATAACTCGTAGTTACAAGGCCGCTCGAGCCCTCAGCCGCGCACCATCGGCGGCTGCACGAGCTTCGCCGGACCGCGCCGGTAGAGCAACGCGCGGCGGCCGCCGGCCTCGGTGGCCTCGCCGCGGGCGTTGGTGGGGATGACGAACCCGGCGGTGCCGAGGACCTTGCGGCGGAAATTGCCGAGGTCCGGGGGAGCGCCCCAGACGGCGGCGTAGACGCGGCGCAGCTCGGGCAGCGTGAACGGCTCGGAGACGAACTCGGTGGCCAGGGTCGTGTACTCCAGCTTCGCCCGCACCCGCTCCCGGGCGTCGAGCAGGATCTGGTGGTGGTCGAACGCCAGCTCCGGTGCGTCGGCGGCGGCGTCGAGCAGGTCGTCGACCACCCACCAGCGGGCGTCGGCGGCGTCGGTGCCGGCCTGCGGCTCGGGCAGGTCGGGCGCGAGCGCCACGTGCGCCACCGACACCACCCGCATCCGGGGGTCGCGGTCGGGGGCGGAGTAGGTGCGCAGCTGCTCGAGGTGGCCGTCGAACTGCGCCACCCCGGTCTCCTCGCGCAGCTCGCGCCAGGCCGCCTGCTCGGCGTCCTCGTCGGGCTCCACGAAGCCGCCGGGCAGCGCCCAGGACCCGGCGAACGGCTCCTCCCCGCGCTCCACGAGCAGCACCGACAGCGCGCCGTCGCGGATGGTGAAGATCGCCAGGTCGACGGCGACCGCGAACGGAGGGTGCTCGCTCATGCCTCCACCTCCGCCACGTCCACGCCGGCCTGCGCCAGCTCGGCCAGTGCGGCCTCCGACGACTCCTTGGCCACGCCGGCGTGCAGGCCGGGCAGCAGCCGGACGAACAGCCCGGCGCGGGCGGCGTCCAGCGCGGTGGCCCGCACGCAGTAGTCGGTGGCGATGCCGGCGACCTCCACCTCGCGCACGCCGGCCTCGCTCAGCACGTCGAGGAGCCGCGCCCCGTCCTCGGTGACGCCCTCGAAGGCCGAGTACGCCGGCTCACCCATCCCCTTCACGACGTGGTGGGTGACCGCGTCGGTGACCAGCTCGGGTGCGTACTCCGAGCCCTCGTGGCCCTGCACGCAGTGCACCGGCCAGGTCTGCACGAAGTCGGGCTCCTCGCCGGGGGCGTGGAAGTGCCCGCCGTTGGTGCCCTCGCCGAGGTGCCAGTCGCGCGAGGCGGCGATGACGGCGTACTCGTCGGCGTGCGCGGCCAGGTGCTCGCTGATCCGGCGGGCGACGTCGCGACCGCCCTCCACGCCGAGCGAGCCGCCCTCGACGAAGTCGTTCTGCACGTCGACGACGAGGAGCGCCTTGCTCGGGGTGGGTGGCGTCCCGGTCTCGGTGGCGGTCTCGGCGCCGACCTCGGTGCCGGATGCGGGGTTCGGGGTCTGCGGAGCGGTCATGACGGTGTCCTGTCTCTCGGTGGTCGTCAGGTAGGCGGCGCCGGCGGCGACGCTGCGCGCCTCGCGCGGCAGGGCGGCCAGCGCGGCGGCGGCGAAGGCGCGGACCTCGGTGAGGCTGGGGTCGTGCACGGTGCGGCCCTCGCGCACCAGCGGCACCTGGGCCGGTACGGCGCCCACAGGGGAGGGTTCGTCGCTGCGGGTGAAGAACTCGGCCACCAGCTGCCCGTCGTCGTACGTGCGCCAGGGGTGCTTGCGCCCGCCGGTGGAGGCCTTGTCCTTGGACTTCTTCGCCACCGGTCGCAGCGGTGCGCCGACGTCGTCGGCGATAGCCACCAGCTTGTAGACCATGCTCGCGGTGGGGTGCCCCGAGCCGGTGGCGACGCGGGTGCCCACGCCGTAGCCGTCGATCGGGGCGTCGGCCAGCGCGGCGATCACGTACTCGTCGAGGTCGCTGGTCACCACGATCCGGGTCCCGTGCGCGCCGAGGGAGTCGAGCAGCGCCCGCGCCTTGTAGGCCTCCTCGGCCAGGTCGCCCGAGTCGATCCGGATCGCGCCGAGGTCGGTGCCGGCGACCTCGATCGCGGTCCGGATGCCCTCGGCGATGTCGTAGGTGTCGACGAGCAGGGTGGTGCCCACACCGAGCGCCTCGACCTGGCTGCGGAAGGCGTCGGCCTCGCTGGCGTGGGCCAACGTGAAGGCGTGCGCGGCCGTGCCCGCGGTCGGGACCCCGAACAGGCGGCCGGCGGCGAGGTTGCTCGAGGTGGCGAACCCGGCGACGTAGGCGGCGCGCGCCGTGGCGACCGCCGCCTGCTCGTGGGTACGACGCCCGCCCATCTCGATGATCGGGCGGCCCTGTGCGGCGTCGACCATCCGGGCCGCGGCGCTGGCGATGGCGGTGTCGTGGTTGAGGATGCTCAGCACGAGCGTCTCCAGCACCACGCACTCGCCGAGGGTGCCGCGCACGGTGAAGACCGGGCTGCCGGGGAAGTACAGGTCGCCCTCGCGGTAGCCGTCGATGTCGCCGGAGAACCGGAACGTCGCCAGCCACGCCGCGGTCTCGGTGCCGATCACGCCCTCGGCGAGCAGCCAGTCGATCTCCTCGGCGGAGAACGTGAACGACTCGATGGCCGCCAGCAGCCGGCCCTGGCCGGCGAGCATGCCGTAACGCCGGCCCTCGGGCAGGCGGCGGGCGAACGCCTCGAACACGGCCGGGCGCGCGGCGCTGCCGTCGCGGACGAACGAGTCCAGCATGGTGAGCTCGTAGCGGTCGGTGAGCAGTCCCGTGCGGTCCATGTCGGCTCCTCGATGTTGTAGTCATGATGACTATAACAGGCGGTGGTGGAATGCCCTAGCCTCGCACCGTGCCGAAAGCCCGTGTCGATCTCGCGTCCGGGCAGGAGCCGACCAGCGCGGAGGGCGACGCTCTCGCCTACGAGCGCCGCCTCGGTGCGGAGCTGGCCGAGCAGCGCCGCCGCAGCGGTGCGTTCTACACCCCCGAGACGCTCGTGGCGTGGGTGCTGGACCGCGCCCTGCCGGAGCAGCCCGGGGAGCGGGTGCGGGTCCTCGACCCGGCCTGCGGCACCGGCCACTTCCTCGTCGCCGCGGCCAGGCGCCTCGGCGTGCGCGCGGTGCACGGCTCCGACCTGGACCCGGAGGCGGTGCGCCTGGCCCGCGCCCGGCTGCAGGAGCTGGAGCCCGACCTGCCCGCCACCGAGATCGAGCGCCGCGTCGTCGTCGCCGACGGCCTCCTCGCCTGGAGCGGCGAGCGGTTCGACGCCGTGGTCGGCAACCCGCCGTTCCTGGGCCAGCTGCGGCGTCGTACCGGGGGACAGGCGGAGAGCCACCGCCGCGGCCTGGGCGCCTACACCGACACCAGCGCGGTCTTCCTGCACCGCTGCCTGGACCTGGTCCGCGACGGCGGTGTGGTCGCCCTCGTGCAACCGCTGTCCGTGCTCGCCACCCGCGACGCCGGACCCGTGCGCGCCGCGGTCGCCGAGCGCGGCGGCCTCGTCGACTTCTGGTGCTCCCCGACGCCGGTCTTCGAGGGCACCGGGGTGCTGACCTGCGTGCCCGTGGTCCGCGTGGGCGAGGCCGGCCCGGGAGCCCGGCACGTCGACGCCGACGACTGGGGCACCCTCGCCGCACCGGCCTTCGGCATCCCGCAGGTCACCCTCGCCACCGCGACCGGACCCCTCGCCACCCTGGGGGACCTGGCGACCTGCACCGCCGACTTCCGCGACCAGTACTACGGCCTCGTCCCCTTCGTTCGCGACGACCCGCACGGCACCCCGCTGGTCACCACCGGCCTCATCGACCCCGCCGAGTCGCGCTGGGGCCAGGTGCCCACCCGCTTCGCGCGCACGTCGTACGACGCCCCGTCGGTCGACCTCGCCGCGCTGCGCGCCGGCGGGGCGCTCGCCGGGTGGGCGCAGGCGCGGCTGGTGCCCAAGCTGCTGGTGGCCGGGCAGGGCCGGGTCATCGAGGCCATCGCCGACGAGGCCGGCGCCTGGCTGCCGTCGGTGCCGGTGGTCAGCGTGGTGCCGCACACCGCGGACGACCTGTGGCGGCTGCTCGCCCTGACCCTCGCGCCGCCGCTCGTCGCGCACGCCGCCGCGCGCTACCTGGGCACCGGGCTGGCGCCGGGCTCGGTGAAGGTCAGCGCCCGCCAGCTCGCGGCGCTGCCGTTGCCCGCCGACCAGGCTGCCTGGGAGGTCGCGGCCGGCCACGCCCGCGACGCCCAGCACGCCGGCAGCGCCGGGGAGCGGGCCCGGCACCTGCGGGCGACCGGCGCGGCGATGACGCGCGCCTACGGGGCCGGCGAGGACGTGCTCGAGTGGTGGTGCGCGCGAGTGCCTCGCCGGTCCTAGGCGCTGCCTCGCCCGGATGTCGAGCCCGTGTCGAGCGGTCGACCGAGCGTCGAGCCGTGCCGTCGTGCTCGGCATGGCACGCTCGGTGCATGCCGGGCTTCGAGGAGATGTGGCGTGAGGTGAGCGCGATCGGGCGTTCCGCACGCACCGGCGGCTACGACCGCACGCCGTGGAGCAGCGCCGAGCTCGAGCTGCGGGCGTGGTTCCGGCGGGCGGCGCAGGTGCGTGGCCTTCGCCTCGCCGAGGACGGCTTCGGCAACCTGGCCGCCTGGTGGGACCCGCCCGATCCCGCCGACACCGGTGCCGACGCCGGTGCCGACGCCGGTGCCGACGCCGTGCTGACCGGCTCCCACCTCGACTCCGTCCCCGACGGTGGCGCCTTCGACGGCGCGCTCGGCATCGTGGCCGGCTTCGGCGCGATCGACCTGCTGCACGAGCGTGGGGTGCGGCCGACGCGGCGGATCGGGGTCGCGGCGTTCGCCGAGAAGGAGGGCTCCCGGTTCGGCCTGGCCTGCCTGGGCTCCGGCCTGGCCACCGGCGCCGTGGACTGGAGCACGGCCCGTGCGCTGCGCGACGCGGCCGGCGTCCGGCTCGGCGACCTGGTGCCCGGCCCCGACGCCGCGAGCCCCGATGCTGCGAGCCCCGATGCAGCGAGAGCCGAGGTCGGACTGCTCGCCGGCGTGGGCACCTTCCTGGAGCTGCACGTCGAGCAGGGCCGCGCCCTGGCCGAGCGCGACGCCGCGATCGGCGTGGCCCGCGGTACCTGGCCGCACGGACGCTGGCGCTACGACTTCACCGGCCGCGCCGACCACGCCGGCACCGCTCGGATGGAGGACCGCGCCGACCCGATGCTCGGCTACGCGATGACCGCGCTGGCCGCGAACAAGCAGGCCCGGCTCTCCGGCCAGCGCGCCACCTTCGGGTGCGTCGAGGTCCACCCCGGCGCGAGCGACATCGTGCCGTCGCTGGTGCGCGGCTGGCTCGACGCCCGCGCCGAGTCCGAGGAAGCCCTGGCGCTGCTCGTCGCCGCGATCGAGAAGCAGGCCGCCCAGCGGGCCGGGCGCGACGGCACCGCCGTGCAGGTCAGCGTCGAGTCCCGCACGGCCGCGGTCTCCTTCGAGCCCGGACTGCGCGACGCGCTCGCCAGCCGGCTCGTCGCGCCGGTGCTCGACGCCCAGGCCGGCCATGACGCCGGTGTGCTGCAGGCCGCCGGCACACGGGCGGCCATGCTGTTCGTGCGCAACCCGACCGGCGTCTCCCACGTTCCGGCCGAGACGGCGAGCACCGCCGACTGCCTGGCCGGGGTCGCCGCCCTGGCCACCGCGCTCGACCTGACCACCGCCCTCGACCTGGCCGCGGGCGGCGAGCGATGACGGCGCCGGCGACGTCGTACCTGCTCGAGCGGGCGTGGGTCGACGGCGCCGTGCACGACGACGTGCTCGTCGAGGTCGCCGACGGCCGGTTCCGCTCCGTGACCCTTCTGAGCGGGGCCGACGCACCAGCGCAGGCCAACGGCAGCACCCGGCTGCCCGGCCTCACCCTGCCCGGCGCCGCGAACACGCACAGCCACGCCTTCCACCGGGCGCTGCGCGGCCGGGGCGGCGGCACCGGGCGCCGGCGTGAGCAGGTGTACGACGTCGCGGCCCGTCTCGACCCCGACTCCTGCTACCCGCTGGCGCGGGCCACCTACGCCGAGATGCTCGCCGCCGGCTACACCGGCGTGGGGGAGTTCCACTACCTGCACCACCAGCTCGACGGGCGGCCCTACGCCGACCCGAACGCGATGGGCCACGCCCTGATCGCCGCGGCGCGCGACGCCGGCATCCGGATCACGCTGCTCGACGCCCTCTACCTGTCCGCCGGGTTCGGTGCGCCCCCGCAGGGGGTGCAGTGCCGGTTCGCCGACGGCAGCGCCGAGACCTGGCAGGAGCGGGTCGCGGCCCTGGTCACCGAGCTGAGCGGGGAGCCCGATGTCCGGCTCGGCGTCGCCGCACACTCCGTGCGGGCCGTGCCCGCCGACGCCCTGGAGGAGCTGCAACCGTTCCTGGTCAACGGCATCCCCCTGCACGTGCACCTCTCGGCGAGCCCGCGCGAGAACGAGGAGTGCCGCGCGGTGTACGGCCTCAGCCCCACGGAGCTGCTCGCCGAGCACGACCTGCTGGGCGCCACGACCACCGCCGTGCACGCCACCCACCTCGACGCCGAGGACATCGCCCTGCTCGGTGCGACGCGCACCGGCATCGCGCTGTGCCCGACCACCGAGCATGACCTCGGCGAGGCCATCGGTCCCGCCCGGGCACTGTCCGAGGCCGGCGCCACGCTCACCCTGGGCTCGGGCAGCCACGCCGTCATCGACCCGTTCGCCCAGATGCGCGCCCTGGAGCGGGCGGCGCGGCCCGCAGAGCTGCTGGCCGCGGCCACCGCGCACGGTCACGCCGCTCTCGGGGTGCCCGACGCCGGGGCGCTCACCGTCGGGGAGCGCGCCGACCTGGTCACCCTCGCCCTCGACTCCCCGCGCACCGTCAGGACGGGCCGTGACGAGCAGGCCGCGGTGCTCGCCGCCGCCGCTGCCGACGTCACCCACGTCGTCGTCGACGGCCGGGTGGTCTTCGACGGCGACCACACCGCCGTGGAACACGACGCGGCCGCCGCCGTCGACGCCCTGTGGCGCTGAGGCTGCAGGGCATCGACGGAGGTTGACCGGATCTCGCTTGCCGCGACCCGCGACGGCCGCCAGGATCGACCTATGACCGCAGCACAGGTGCCCCCCACCCCGGACACCAAGGACTGGACCTGGGTGCTCGCGCGCCCCTGCCCGGACTGCGGGTTCGCCGCCGAGGAGGTCGACCGCACCCACATCGGCGAGCTGCTGCGCCTCGACGCCGCCGCCTGGACCACCGACCTCGCCGACCCCCGCGCCCGGGGACCGCGGCCGTGGACAGCGCCGTGGATGCGGCCATGGATGATGGGCGCGTGAGGCACACCGAGTTCTGGTCGCGGATGGAGGACCACCTGGGCGAGGGCTACGCCCGGGTGTGGGCGAGCCAGCACGTGATGGGCGCCCTCGGCTCGCGCACCGCGCAGGAGGCCCTCGACGCCGGCGTGTCGCCCAAGGAGGTCTGGCGCGCGGTGTGGCAGGCGCTCGAGCTGCCTGCGAGCGAGCGGTGAGCCTGCCGGGCGCCGAGACGCCCGGCGCAGCCGAGCACACCGGCGTCGGGGTGCCGACCGGTCCCGGGCCGGCCGAGGTCGACCGGGTGCAGCGGCGCACCGTGCGGGTGCTGGTGCTGACCCAGGCGGTGGGCGCCGTGGGCATCACGATCGGCATCGCCACCGCCTCCCTGCTGGCGCGCGACCTGTCCGGCTCCGAGGCGCTGTCCGGTCTCGCGCAGACCGCGCAGGTGCTGGGCGCCGCGGTGATCTCGTTCCTGCTCGCCCCGCTGATGGCCCGCCGGGGACGCCGTACCGGACTGGCCACGGGCTACCTCACCGCCGCCGCCGGGGGACTGCTCGCCGTCCTCGCCGGGGTGCTCGGCTCGATGCCGCTGCTGCTGGTCGGCGCCGTGCTGCTCGGCGCCGGCACCTCGGCCAACAACGCCGCCCGCTACGCCGCCACCGACCTGGCCACCGACGCCACCCGCGCCCGTTCGCTGTCGCTGGTGGTCTGGGCGACCACCATCGGCGCCGTGGCCGGACCGAACCTGAGCGGCCCCTCGGGTGCGTTCGCCGACCTGGTCGGCATCCCCGAGCTCACCGGGCCCTTCGCGCTCGGTGCCCTCGGCCTGCTGCTCGCCGCGCTCGTCGTGGGGGTGCTGCTGCGCCCCGACCCGCTGCTGCTGGCCCAGGCGGCGCAGCGGGCCCACACCGAGACTCCGGGCGCCGGTGCCGCTGCAGGCGCGTCCGGTCGGCGCACCTCGTCGGCCGCGCGCGCCCGGCGTGCGATCCGCGAGAACCCCGTCCTCGGCTACGCCATCGCCGCCCTGGCGCTGGCCCACGCCACCATGATCGGCGTGATGGTGATGACGCCGCTGCACATGGAGCACGGCGGTGCCGGCCTGAAGCTGATCGGCGTGGTGATCAGCGTGCACGTCCTGGGCATGTTCGCCTTCTCGCCGCTGGTCGGGCTGCTGGCCGACCGGATCGGTCGCGCCCCCGTGCTCGGCGCCGGGGGAGTCGCCCTGCTGCTCGCGCTGGTGCTGTGTGCCGCGGCGCCCTCGGGCATGTCGTGGCAGGTCACCGCCGGCCTCTTCATGCTCGGGCTCGGCTGGTCGCTGGTGATGGTCTCCGCCTCCACCCTGGTCGCCGAGCACGCCCCGCTCGCGGTGCGCACCGACGTGCAGGGCGCCTCCGACCTCCTCATGGGGCTCGCCGCGGCAGCCACCGGGGCGCTCGCCGGGCTGGTCGTCGACGTGGCCGGCTACCCCACGCTCGCCCTGCTCAGCCTGGCCCTGGTGGCCGGCGTGCTCGGGGCGGCGCTGCGCGCCGGCGCGACCCAGGGACCCCAGGAGCCGACACGCCGCACCGCGTGATGCGCTTCGAACACGTGTTCGGCTAGGTTTGTCCGTACTGGACGCCGGTGCCGCCGACTGTCCACAGGTACGACGTACCGACGGGTCCTCCACATCACGACGCGGCTTCGCAGGCTGTGTCGGGACCCCGCCGTAGCGTCGCCGATGTACCGACCCCACCCCGACACGAAGGACACGACATGGCTGGCGACGACCGGATGAAGGCGCTCGACACGGCGCTCCTCTCCATCGAGAAGCAGTACGGCAAGGGCTCGGTGATGCGCCTGGGCGACGAGACCCGCGCGCCCCTGGAGGTGATCCCGACCGGTGCGATCGCCCTCGACGTCGCCCTCGGCATCGGCGGCCTTCCGCGTGGCCGGGTGGTGGAGGTCTACGGCCCCGAGTCCAGTGGTAAGACCACCGTCGCGCTCCACGCCGTGGCCAACGCGCAGGCCGCCGGCGGCATCGTGGCCTTCATCGACGCCGAGCACGCCCTCGACCCGGAGTACGCCAAGGCGCTGGGGGTGGACACCGACGCGCTGCTGGTCTCCCAGCCCGACTCCGGTGAGCAGGCCCTCGAGATCGCCGACATGCTGATCCGCTCCGGCGCGCTCGACCTGATCGTCATCGACTCCGTGGCCGCGCTCGTGCCCCGCGCCGAGATCGAGGGCGAGATGGGCGACAGCCACGTCGGCCTCCAGGCACGCCTGATGAGCCAGGCGCTGCGAAAGATGACCGGTGCGCTGAACAACTCCGGCACGACCGCCATCTTCATCAACCAGCTGCGCGAGAAGATCGGCGTGATGTTCGGCTCGCCCGAGACCACCACCGGTGGCCGGGCGCTGAAGTTCTACTCCTCGGTGCGCCTCGACGTGCGCCGGATCGAGACCCTCAAGGACGGCACCGACATGGTCGGCAACCGGACCCGGGTCAAGGTCGTCAAGAACAAGGTCGCCCCGCCGTTCAAGCAGGCCGAGTTCGACATCATGTACGGCAAGGGCATCAGCCGCGAGGGCGGCCTGATCGACGTCGGCGTCGAGGCGGGCCTCGTCCGCAAGGCCGGCGCCTGGTACACCTACGAGGGCGACCAGCTCGGCCAGGGCAAGGAGAACGCCCGCAAGTTCCTCAAGGACAACCCCGACCTGGCCAACGAGCTGGAGAAGCGGATCCTCGAGAAGCTCGGCGTGACCCCGACGCTGGAGGACGACCTGTCCGACGAGCCGATCGGCGTCGACTCCTTCTGAGGGCCGTGAGGAACGCACCGGAGCCACCTGACGACGACGGCGGCTGGAACGAGGACGCCGACCCGGAGTCGGTGGCACGCAAGATCCTGCTCGACCAGCTGAGCATGAAGGCGCGCAGCCGGCGCGAGCTCGAGGACCGGCTGGCCAAGCGGAACGTGCCGCAGGAGGTCGCGGCCCGGCTGCTCGACCGGTTCGAGGAGGTCGGTCTCGTCGACGACGAGGCCTTCGCCCGAGCCTGGGTCGACAGCCGGCAGCGCACCCGCGGCCTGGCCCGTCCCGCGCTCGCGGTCGAGCTGCGCCGCAAGGGGATCGCCGAGGAGACCGCCCGCGAGGTGCTGGCCGAGGTGGATCCCGCCGACGAGGAGGAGGCGGCGCGGCTGCTGATCCGCAAGAAGCTGCGCAGCATGCGCGGCCTGGACGAGCAGGTCGCGGCCCGGCGGCTGGTGGGCATGCTGGCACGCAAGGGCTACTCCGCTGGACTGGCGTACGGCGTGGTCCGTCAGGAGCTAGGTGCAGAATGGGCTCGTGACGACTGAGAAGGCCACCGAACGCGAGATCCTGACCTACGAGCTGTTCGGCACGGCGGTGCGGGACCTCGCCCAGCAGGTCGTCGACGACGGCTTCGAGCCGGACATCGTGCTGGCGATCGCGCGCGGCGGTCTCGGGCTGGCCATGGGGCTGGGCTACGCGCTGGACGTGAAGAACCTCTCCGCGGTCAACGTGGAGTTCTACACCGGGGTGAACCAGCGTCTCGACGTGCCGATGATGCTGCCGCCCACGCCGGCCGCCATCGACCTGACCGGGATGAAGGTGCTGATCGCCGACGACGTGGCCGACACCGGCAAGACGCTCGAGGTCGTCCACGACTTCTTCGCCGGCCACGTCGCCGAGACCCGCACCGCGGTGATCTACGAGAAGCCGTGGACGGTCATCCGTCCCGACTACGTGTGGCGGCGCACCGAGGGTTGGATCGACTTCCCGTGGTCCTCCACCCCACCGCTGGTCGACCGCCGCGGCGGCAAGGCGCACTGATCATGACCGCCCGCGTCGACACTGCCGAGGTCGCAGCAGCGCTGCGACTCGCACCGGGACCCGTCCGACTCGCGGACCTGGCCACCGACACCACTCCCGGATTCGACGGCTCCAAGGAAGACGGCAGGAAGGCACTGGCCGACCTCGGCGGTCCGCTCGCGGACCGGCAGGAGCGGCTCTTCGCCGAGGGCATCTCCGGCGGGCAGCGCTCGATCCTGCTCGTGCTCCAGGGCATGGACACCTCCGGCAAGGGCGGCACACTGCGCTCCACCGTCGGCCTCGTCGACCCCCAGGGCCTACGGATCACCTCGTTCAAGGCACCGACCGCCGAGGAGCGCAAGCACGACTTCCTGTGGCGCGTCGCCAACGCGCTGCCGTCGGTCGGCCTGATCGGCGTCTTCGACCGCTCCCACTACGAGGACGTGCTCATCGCCCGGGTCCGCAAGCTGGCCGACGAGGCCGAGATCGAGCGCCGCTACGAGGCGATCAACGCGTTCGAGGCCGAGCAGGCCGCCAGCGGCACCACGATCATCAAGTGCATGCTGCACATCAGCCCCGAGAAGCAGCGCGAGCGGCTGTTCAAGCGCCTGGACAACCCCGAGAAGCACTGGAAGTACAACCCCGCAGACCTCGACGAGCGGGCCCTGTGGCCGGCCTACCATGAGGCCTACGAGATCGCGCTGGAGCGCACCAGCACCGAGGCGGTGCCCTGGCACGTCGTGCCGGCGGACCGGAAGTGGTACCGCAACCTCGCCGTCGGGGCGCTGCTGCACGACGCCCTGGTCCGGCTGGACCCGCAGTGGCCGGTCGCGGTCTTCGACGTGGCCACCGAGCGGCAGCGGCTGGTCGAGGAGCGGCCACTGTGAGTGGGCTGCCCACCGTCCGGGTCACCCGCTACGTCACCCCGCTGCGCGAGGGCGGCAGCCTGCCCGGGCTCGTCGAGGCCGAGGACCTCGGCACCTACGTGTGCAAGTTCCGCGGCGCCGGCCAGGGGCTGCGGGTGCTGGTCGCCGAGGTCATCGTCGCCGGGCTCGCCCGGTTGCTCGACATCCCCACCCCCGACCAGGTCGTCCTCGACGTGGACCCCGACCTCGCCCGCTACGAGGCCGACGAGGAGGTGCAGGACCTGATCAACGCGAGCGCCGGGCTCAACCTCGGCATCGACTTCCTGCCCGGCTCCTTCGGGCACGACCCGGGCGCCGACCTCGACCGCGACCTGGCCGGCCGCATCCTGTGGCTGGACGCGTTCACCGCCAACGTCGACCGCAGCTGGCGCAACCCCAACCTGCTCTCCTGGCGCGGGACGCTGTACGCCATCGACCACGGCGCCTCGCTGTACTTCCACCACTCGTGGCCCGGCGGGCCCGGGGACCCCGCTCGTTTCGCCCGGCAGCCGTACGACGCCTCCGAGCACGTCCTGGGGGAGTACGCCGACCGTGCCCGCGCCCAGGACGCCGCACTGGCGAGCATCCTGGACGACGAGGCCCTCACCGCCGTGCTGGCGGACGTCCCCGACGCCTGGCTGGACCCGGTGCCCGGCGCCGAGGACCCGGCGGCGCTGCGCGAGCGGTACCTCGCCTTCCTCGTCGCGCGTCGCGACAGCGACGGGGGCACCCGGCCGTGGCTGCCGGAGACGGCGCGGGCGGGGGAGTCGACGCGATGAGCCCCTACCAGTACGTCACCCTGCGCTGCGTGCCCCGCGTGGAGCGCGAGGAGTTCGTCAACGTCGGGGTGGTGCTCTACTGCCCCGAGCAGGACTTCCTCGGTGCACGCACCCATGTCGACGAGGCGCGCGTGCGCGCACTGCACGCCGAGGTCGACGTCGACGCGGTCCGGGCGGCGCTCGCCGCGGCCGAGCGGGTGTGCCGCGGCGAGGCACACCATGGCTTCGGCATCGGCGTGCGCGCCACGTCGTACGGCGTGCGCGAGGCCCGCGACGACAACAGCACCCGCTTCGGCTTCCTCAAGGCGCCGCGCAGCACCGTCGTCCAGCCGGGCCCGGTGCACGGCGGGGTCAGCGACGACCCGGCTGCGACCCTGGAACACCTGCTGGGCTGCCTGGTGCTCTGAGTCCTCCCGTGCACAGACCGGGAGGGCTCAGACCGGGACGAGCTCGACGGCGCCGACGGCGTAGCGGGCGAGGATGGTGCGGGCGATCTCCGGGTGCGCCCCCAGGGGCTCGGAGACGACGATGGCCCCGGCCTCGAGCGCGAGCTCGGTGGCCCGGTCCACCAGGTTCCCCGGCGCCAGGAACAACGATGCGACGGCGATGTGACGGCGACCCTCGGCGCGGAACGCGCGCACGGCCTCGCCGGTCGCCGGCGGTGCGCTGGCGGCATAGGCGGCGGTGACGGGGAGCCGGTGGTGGGCGCCCCACAACCGGGCGAGCCGGGCGACGGCCTGGTTGGCGAGCGGGTCGGAGGAGCCGGCCGAGGCCAGCACCAGGGCGTCGAGCTCGCGCACCCGGGCGTCGCGGAGCGCGGCGCGCAGCCGCTCGTCGAGCACCTCGAGGAAGCGCGGCTCCAGGCCGAGCACCTCGGTGGCGCGGATCTTCAGTCCCTCGTGCCGTGCGGTGGCCTCGGCGATCGCGGCGGGCACGTCGACGCGGGCGTGGAACGCCTCGACCAGCAGCAGCGGGACGACGACGATCTCCTCGTACCCGGCCTTGACCAGACGGTCGACGACCGTGTGGAAGCTCGGCTTGGCCAGGTCCAGGAACGCGCGCTCGATGCGCAGGTCGGGACGCAGCCGCTTGGCCTCGTCGACCAGGGCGGTGATGGTGGCCGCGGACCGCGGGTCGCGGCTGCCGTGGGCAAGGGCGATGAGTGCTGGCGCCGTCATCGGGGAGCTCCCTTCCGGTTCATGAGTGGATTCCGCACTCGGTCTTGTTCGTGCCGGCCCAGCGTCCGCTGCGCGGGTCCTCGCCGGGGGCGACCCGGCGCGTGCAGGGAGCGCACCCGATCGACGGGTAGCCGTCGTAGACCAGGGGGTTGACCAGGACGCCGTTCTCGGCGATGTAGCGGTCCACCTGCTCGTCGCTCCATCGCGCGATGGGGGAGACCTTGACCTTCTGCTTCTTGGCGTCCCAGCCGATGACCGGGGCGATCACCCGGTTGTGGGTCTCGGCACGCCGCAGCCCGGTGGCCCAGGCGTCGTACCGGGCGAGGCCGTCGGCGAGCGGCTTGACCTTGCGCAGGGCGCAGCACAGGTCGGGGTCCCGCTTGTACAGCTCGGGGCCGTGCTCGGCGTCCTGATCGGCCACGGTCTGCACCGGGCTGATCGTGATCAGGTTGACGTCCATGGTGGCGGCGACGGCGTCGCGGGTGCCGATCGTCTCCACGAAGTGGTAGCCGGTGTCGAGGAAGACCACGTCGACGCCGGGCACGACCTTCTGGGCGAGGTGGGCCAGCACCGCGTCCCCCATGGAGGAGGTGATGCAGAACCGCTCGCCGAAGGTGGCGGCAGCCCACTCGATGATCACCTCGGCCGGGGCGAGCTCGAGCTCAGCGCCCCAGTGCGAGACGAGGTCGCGCAGCTCCTCGGGGGTGCGGCCCTCGGTGCTGATGCCGCGCGAGCTGCGGGCGCGGGCGGTGGCGGGAGCACTCATGAGGCACCTCCTCGGAGGTTGTCGGGGCGGGCGATGAGACCGTGCATCTGGACCGAGAACGCACGCTGACAGCCCCGGCACTCCCAGCCGGAGGGCTCGTGCGGCCACAGGTCGCTCTCCCCGCAGAACGGGCAGTGGAACGGGGTCGCGCCCCGTCCCGAGGTGCCGGCCTCGCCCGACATCAGACGGTCCCCAGCGCGTCGGCCTCGAGGACCTTGTCGCCGCGCAGCAGCGCCTCGTCGGCGCGGTGCACCCACGCGTCGAAGGCCTCGCCCTCGGTGCGGTCGGCCAGGTAGTTGGTGACGACCGCGGTGATGTAGTCGTCCAGCCCGGCGCTGGTGACCTTGTGGGCGCGCAGCTTGCGGCCGAAGTTCGCCCGCAGGCCGGTGGCGCCGCCGAGGTGGACCTGGAAGCCCTCGACCTGCTGGCCGTTCTCGTCGGTGACCAGCTGGCCCTTGAGGCCGAAGTCGGCGACCTGGGTGCGGGCGCAGGCGTTGGGGCAGCCGTTGACGTTGATCGTGATCGGAGTGTCGATCGTGGGGAAGCGCTTCTCGAGCTCCCCGACCAGGCGGCGGGCGCGCTCCTTGGTGTCGACGATGGCGAGCTTGCAGAACTCGATGCCGGTGCAGGCCATCGTGTTCTGCCGCCACGGCGAGGGCCGGGCGCTGAGCCCGATCGCGTCGAGGCGGTCCTGCAGTGCCTCGATCCGGTCGCCGTCGGCGCCGATGAGCACGATCTTCTGGTACGGCGTGAGCCGGGCGCCGGCGAGGCCGAACTCCTCGATCACGTCGGCGAGCTGGACCAGCACGGTGCCGGAGACGCGGCCCGCGGTGGGCGCGACACCGACGTAGAACTTGCCGTCCTTCTGGGGGTGCACGCCGATGTGGTCGCGGTGGCCGACCGGCGCCTCGGGTGAGGGGTTGGAGACGAGCTTCTTCTCCAGGTACTCGTTCTCGAGCACCTCGCGGAACGTCTCCACGCCCCAGTCGGCGACGAGGAACTTGAGCCGGGCGCGCGAACGGAGGCGGCGGTAGCCGTAGTCGCGGAAGATGCCGGCGACGCCGGCCCACACGTCGGCGACCTCGTCGAGCGGGATCCACACGCCGAGCTTCTGGGCGAGCATCGGGTTGGTGGACAGGCCGCCACCGACCCAGACGTCGAAGCCGGGGCCGTGCTCGGGGTGCACCGTGCCGACGAACGAGACGTCGTTGGTCTCCGGGGAGACGTCGTGGCTGGGGTGGCCGGTCAGCGCGGTCTTGAACTTGCGGGGGAAGTTCGAGAACTCCTTGTTGCCGATGTAGCGGCGCTCGATCTCCTCCAGCGCGGTGGTGCCGTCGATGATCTCGTCGGCGGCGACCCCGGCCACCGGCGAGCCGAGGAAGGGACGGGGGGAGTCGCCGCACGCCTCGAGGGAGTGCAGGCCGACGGCCTCGAGCCGCTCCCAGATGGCGGGCACGTCCTCGATGCGGATCCAGTGGTACTGGATGTTCTCGCGGTCGGTGACGTCCGCGGTGTCGCGGGCGAAGTCGACGCCGACCGTGCCCAGCGCGCGCACGGCATCGGCGGAGAGGAGCTTGCCGTCAGAGCGCACCCGCAGCATGAAGTAGCGGTCGTCGAGCTCCTCCTCCGCCATGGAGCCGGTGCGGCCGCCGTCGATGCCGGGCTTGCGCTGGGTGTAGAGGCCCATCCAGCGGAAGCGACCGCGCAGGTCGGCAGGATCGATCGAGTCGAAGCCCCGCTTGGAGTAGACGTAGAGGATCCGGTCCCGGACGTTGAGCGGGTCGTCGTCCTTCTTGGACTGCTCGTTCTTGTTCAGCGGCTCGGTGTAGCCGAAGGCCCACTGGCCCTCCGCGCGGCGGGGGCGGGGCACCTCGGTGAACCGGGGCGGCTGGGACTGGAAACGCAGGTCGGGCATGCGGAGAGGTGGTCCTTCGCTGAAGATGGGCGCGCCGGGATCAGGGTCGGGGCGCCGCTGTGGGGGAGGGCGGTCAGCGTGTGATCAGCGAGGCCAACACATCATGCTGCTGATGCGCCCGAAGTCCACGTGGCGTCGAACCACGAGGTGCGCATGGGTTTCAGCAGTGACCATGTCAACGAGTCTCATCCTTCGGACGGGTGCACCACAACCGGCGATCTCGTTATGTGGACAGACGTCTCTCGATGTGGACGCTTTGCGAGCGGGCGCCGCCCACTTCGGCGGCAGCTGCGACCTAGGTCACACCGTTCGGCTGCTCCGGGTCGCTGCCTTCGGGCCGACGGCACGCGGCCGCGCCGGGCTTCGGGTCTCGGGACGCCGAGGCTCGCGCAGGAGGGCCGGCGGCGAGCACTACGCTGGCCCTCATGAGCGAGCACTCCATCCCCGCCGTGAACGGCGACCTCGTCAGCAGCGCCTACAACCAGGCGCTCGAGGTGATCGCGTCCGTGGAGCCCCGGGTCGCCGAGGCCACCCGTCAGGAACTCGCGGACCAGCGCTCCTCGCTCAAGCTGATCGCCAGCGAGAACTACGCCTCGCCCGCGGTCCTGCTGACCATGGGCACCTGGTTCAGCGACAAGTACGCCGAGGGCACCGTCGGGCACCGCTTCTACGCCGGCTGCCAGAACGTCGACACCGTCGAGTCGCTGGCCGCCGAGCACGCCCGGGAGCTCTTCGGCGCCGAGTACGCCTACGTCCAGCCGCACTCCGGGATCGACGCCAACCTGACCGCCTACTGGGCGATCCTGGCCCACCGCGTCGAGGGCCCCTGGCTCGCCGACGCCGGCGTCAAGAACATGAACGAGCTCTCCGAGGCCGACTGGGAGAAGCTGCGCGGCGCGCTCGGCAACCAGCGCCTGCTCGGCATGAGCCTGGATGCCGGCGGCCACCTCACCCACGGCTTCCGGCCCAACATCTCCGGCAAGATGTTCCACCAGCAGCAGTACGGCACCGACCCCGAGACGGGCCTGCTGGACTACGACGCGCTGCGGGCGAAGGCCAAGGAGTTCAAGCCGCTCATCCTGGTCGCCGGCTACTCCGCCTACCCGCGCCGGGTGAACTTCGCGAAGATGCGCGAGATCGCCGACGAGGTCGGCGCCACGCTGATGGTCGACATGGCGCACTTCGCCGGTCTGGTCGCGGGCAAGGTGTTCACCGGCGAGGAGGACCCGGTGCCCTACGCCCACGTCGTCACCAGCACCTCGCACAAGTCGCTGCGCGGTCCGCGGGGCGGGTTCATCCTGGCCACCGAGGAGTACGCGCCGAGCGTGGACCGCGGCTGCCCGATGGTCCTCGGCGGCCCCCTGTCGCACGTGATGGCCGCCAAGGCCGTCGCGTTCGCCGAGGCCCGCACCGACACCTTCCGCACCTACGCCCAGGCCGTCGCGGACAACGCGAAGTCGTTGGCCGAGGGCCTGATGAAGCGCGGCACCAAGCTCGTCACCGACGGCACCGACAACCACATCGTGCTGCTCGACGTCACCTCCTTCGGCCTCACCGGCCGGCAGGCCGAGTCCGCGCTGCTCGACGCCGGCGTGGTCACCAACCGCAACTCGGTGCCCTCCGACCCCAACGGCGCCTGGTACACCTCCGGGATCCGGATCGGCACCCCCGCGCTCACCTCGCGCGGCTTCGGCGCCGACGAGTTCGACGTGGTCGCCGACCTCATCGTGCAGGTGCTGGAGAACACCCAGCCCGGCACCACGAAGGCCGGCGGGCCGTCCAAGGCGTCGTACCACCTGGCCGACGGGGTGGCGGACAAGGTGCGCCAGGCCTCGGCCGAGCTGCTCGACAAGCACCCGCTCTACCCCGGCCTGGACCTGTCCTGAGCCCGTCGGCTCGTCGGTCCCCGGACCGGCGAGCCGAGCCGGATAGCGTTCCTCGCATGGTCGACGATCCCGGGACCGGCGCGGAGACGTCGTGGTCCCGCGACGTCTCCTGGGTGCCGGGTTGGCTGCGCAGCGCCGTGCACGTGCTGTGGCGGCTGATCACCGCCACCGTGCGCTCCTGCCTGCGCTACCGCGTCACCGGGCTGGCGGCCGAGGGAGCGTTCTTCGCGGTGGTCTCGGTGCCGCCGCTGATCTTCGCGCTCGCCGGCGGGGTCGGCTACGTCACCGACCACTTCACCGCCGCGCAGGTCGAGGAGGTGCGCCGCGCGGTGCTGGAGCTGTTCTCCCGGTTCCTCACCGACACCGCGGTCACCAACGTGATCCGCCCGACCATGGACGACGTGCTCGACGGCGGCCGGTTCGACGTCATCTCGCTCGGCTTCGTGCTCGCGCTGTGGTCGGGCTCGCGGGCGCTCAACGTCTTCGTCGACACCATCACGATCATGCACGGCCTCGGTGGGCACCGCGGGATCCTGCGCACCCGGGCGCTGTCCTTCGTGCTCTACGTCCTCGCCGTCCTCTCCGGGGCCCTCACGCTGCCGCTGATGGTGGCCGGGCCGCGGCTGGTCCGCAGCTGGCTGCCGAACCGGGTCGACTTCTTGATGGGCTTCTACTGGCCGGCGATCGTGGTGGTGTGCATCTGCTTCCTGGCCACGCTCTACCACGTCTCGGTGCCGGTGCGGACCCGCTGGCGGTTCAACCTGCCGGGGGCGACGTTCTCGCTGGCCGCCTGGGTGGGCGGCTCCTACGTGCTGCGCTGGGTGCTCACCGTCACCGCCCAGGACTCCCACTCCATCTACGGCCCGCTCGCCGCGCCGATCGCGATCCTGATCTGGCTCTACATCGCCGCGCTCGCCGTGCTCATCGGTGCCGGGGTCAACGCAGCCTTCGACGAGGTGATCGGCCAGGAGAGCACCCGGCAGGCGCGCCGGGAGCTCGTAGCCCGGCTCCTGCGTCGACGCCCCGACCAGGTGCACTAGGGTCCGCGGCGTGAGCCAGATGCCGGCCGGCGAGTCGCGAAGCCCCCTGACGGGCACCGTCGCACTCCCCGAACGGGTCCGCTCGCCCTGGTGGGAGCTGGGGCGCCGGGTGCTCGCCGCGCTCGCGATCCTGGCCGGCACCGTGCTGCTGGTCTACCTCGACCGGGACGGCTATCGCGACGCCGGCGACGCGACGGCGGCCGACCCCGGCGGCTCGATCACGCTGGTCGACGCCATCTACTACACGACCGTCACCCTGAGCACGACCGGGTACGGCGACATCACACCGGTCACCGACACCGCCCGGTTGATCAACGCGCTGGTGATCACGCCGGCACGCATCGCCTTCCTGGTGCTGCTGATCGGCACCACCCTGGAGGTGCTCGCCCAGCGCGGGCGCGAGATGTTCCGGATCGCCCGATGGAGGAAGAACATGGGACACCACGTCGTGGTGATCGGCTACGGCACGAAGGGTCGCAGCGCCGTCGACACCCTGGTCAACAACGGGTTGGACCGCGAGCACATCGTCGTGGTCGATCCCAGCCCGGTGGCCATGGCCGACGCGCACGCCGACCAGCTCGCCGTCGTCACCGGTGACGCAACCCGGCGCGGCGTGCTGCACCGGGCCGGCGTCGCCGAGGCCGAGCAGGTCATCATCACCACCGGCCGCGACGACTCCAACGTGCTGGCCGCGCTCACCGTGCGCCAGCTCAACCCCGACGCGTGGATCGTGGCGTCGGTGAGCGAGCAGGAGAACCGGCCGCTGATGCGGCAGTCCGGCGCCGACTCCGTGATCACCTCCTCCGACGCCGTCGGCCGTCTCCTCGGCCTGTCCACCGTGTCCCCGACGCTGGGCCAGGTGATGGAGGACCTGCTCACGTACGGCGACGGGCTCGAGGTCGCCGAGCGCGACCTGCTGGTCAACGAGGTCGGCCGGCCGCCGCAGTCGCTGCCGGACCAGGTCATCGCCGTGGTCCGCGACGAGAAGGTCTACCGCTACTTCGACCCCGTCGTCACCCTGCTCGCGCGCGGCGACCGGCTGGTCGTCGTACGGCCCTCCAAGGAGCTGCCGTGGGCGCCGCGTCCCGGCACCCACCACGAGCCGATCGCCGACGAGGACGACTAGGCAGCCAGCATGACGACGTACGTCCCGGGCGGCTGTGCCGCCTACGTCGCCCCGACGATGCTCGTCGTCGCCGCCGGCGACGCGCTGGACCGGGTCGTCGACCTCGCCCGCTCCGGCGGCACGCCGTCGGTGCTCGAGGTCATCGGCGTGCTGTCGGGAGGCGACCTGGCCGCGCTGCCCGACTTCGCGTGCGTGCTGCACGACGGCGCCGGGCTGCGTGCGGTCGCGCGCGGCGGGTTCGAGGTCCGCACGCAGCGGTGGACGCTGGAGGGCGCGGCCGCTGCCCCGTGGTCGGAGCAGGTCGTGCCCACCGACCCGGACGTCACCGACAGCGTCGTCAC
Organism: Nocardioides faecalis; assembly: GCF_018388425.1. Lineage (NCBI taxonomy): Bacteria > Bacillati > Actinomycetota > Actinomycetes > Propionibacteriales > Nocardioidaceae > Nocardioides > Nocardioides faecalis. Next base: position 1,652,005 of record NZ_CP074406.1, read on the forward strand.
GATCCGCCGGGTCCCCGCGGAGCCCGGTCCCGGCGCACCGCGCCGGCTGCCGGTGCAGCACGGCGTCGTCCTCACCGCCGAGGTCGACTGGCGGGCCGCGGCGCCGGCCCCCGCGGAGCCGGTCCCCGCGGAGCCGGCCCCCGCGCAGCCGGCCCCCGCGCAGCCGGTCCCCGCGGAGCCGGCCCCCGCCGAGCCGGCCCCCGCCGACGACGACTTCCCGAGTGACCACGACGGCCTGACCGTCACCGCAGCCCGGCTCGGCTCGGTCCTGCCACCCCCGCCTGCACCCGCAGTCCCGCCGGCACCCCGACCGGCGCCCCCGGCAGCGCCCCCGTCGGCGTACCCGTCGGCGTACCCGTCGGCGCAGGTGCCCTCGGCGCCCGGCCCGGTCGCCGTGCTGCAGGTCAGCGGCAAGCCCGACCTGGTGGTGCACCGCACCGTGCTGATCGGCCGCGCCCCGCAGCCGCACCGCTCCGGCAGCGCCGCGCTGCCCGCCTTGGTGGTGGTCGACGACCCCTACGTCTCTGGCACGCACCTGGAGGTGATCCGCCGCGACGCGATGGTGCTGGTCATCGACCGCTCCAGCAACGGCACCCTGGTCAAGCTGCCCGGACGGGTCGCCGAGCGACTGGTCAAGGGCGTCGCGACCCCCGTGGTCGACGGCACCGTGCTCACCTTGTCCGACCGGGTCACCGCCACGGTCCGGATCGAGGCGCCCGGGCCCGGCGGAGCCCGGTGGTGAGCAGGCCGGCCGGGGGGCCACCGCAGCTGGCGGGACTGACCTTCCTGCAGCCGATCGGCACCGGTGGCTTCGCCGACGTCTACCTGTACCGCCAGGAGTTCCCGTCACGACCCGTCGCGGTCAAGGTGCTGCGCGAGTCCTCCGACGCCGCCGGCGTGGCCCAGTTCCGCGCCGAGGCCAACGTGATGGCCCAGCTGTCCGGGCACCCCTCGATCGTGCCGATCTTCCAGGCCGACGTCAGCCCGGAGGGACACGCCTACCTGGTGATGGAGTACTGCCCTCCGCCGCACCTCGCCCAGCGCTTCCGCACCCAGCAGCTGGCCGCGCCCGAGGTCCTCGACCTCGGCGTCAAGGTGGCCAGCGCGGTGGAGACCGCGCACCGGGTCGGGATCCTGCACCGCGACATCAAGCCGCACAACATCCTCACCAGCGTGTACGGCACCCCACTGCTCACCGACTTCGGGATCGCCACGGTCGCCGGCGAGCTCAGCGGCGGCAGCGCCGCGATGTCGGTGCCGTGGTCACCGCCCGAGGTGTTCTCCCAGCCCACGCTGCTCGACGTGCGCAGCGACGTCTACTCGCTGGCCGCCACCGTCTACTCGCTGCTCGCCGGGCGCTCTCCGTTCGAGGTGCCGGGTGCGGCCAACGACAACGCCACGCTGATCAGCCGCATCGAGCGTGGCCGTCCCGCCCGCATCCTGCGGGCCGACGTACCGGACTCGCTGAACGCCCTGCTCACCCGCTCCCTGTCACCGGACCTCGCCGAGCGCCCCGCCTCGGCGATGGCCTTCGCCCGTGGCCTGCAGGAGGTGCAGGTCGAGCTGCACCTGCCGCCGACCCGGCTGGAGGTGCTCGACGCCTCTCCCGGTGCGGCGCACGACGCCTCCGGGGAAGGCGACGCCCGCACCCAGGTGAAGCCCATCTCGATCATCGTGCCCGACGAGATCGCCGAGCGCGGCACGTTGCTGCGGCCCCGATCGATCACCGACGTCGACGACCGGATCGCGCACCGCACCAAGCCCCCGGCGCCCAGCCCCGACACGATCCGCAAGCCGATCACCCTCGCCGACGGCACCTGGCCCCCGTCCGGCCCACCGTCCGGGCCACCGCCCGCCGCACCGCCCGCCGCACCGCCCGCCGCACCGCCCGCCGCACCGTCCGGCCCGGTGCTGGTCGGCCCGGACGTCCGCACCGGTCCCGAGCCGCACCGTTCCGCGCGGAGCCCGCTGCGGCTGCTCGTGGCGCTCGTGCTGATGGTCCTGGTCGCCGGGGCCGTGGCGCTGGCCCTGTTCCGGGGCGAGGAGCCGGCACCGGATCCCGGCACCGCACCCTCGCCGTCCCGGGAGGCGCCGCGGATCCAGGGCGGACCCGCCCAGCCGACGGAGCTGACGGCGCGGCGCAGCGGCGAGGGCCTGCGGGTGGCGTGGGTCAACCCCGCCGCCGCCGCGGGGGACACCTACCTGGTGCAGGCGGGGCCCTCCCTGGGCACGCTCGAGGAGGTGTACCGCGGCCCGGAGCAGACCACGACCCTGCCTGCCGCCCCCGGCGAGCAGGTCTGCGTGTCCGTCTCCACCCTGCGTGCGTCCGCGGTCTCCACCGCCCTCACCGAGTGCGTGGTGGCGCGCTGACCCTCGCTGGGCGTCGCCCTCTGGACGCCGCCTTCCGGAGGCGGGGCGCCTGCTGACATGATCCCGAGCGTTCACCAGCTCCGGTCCGGACCGTTGTCCCTCCGGAGGGGCCAGGGCGGGCCCAGGTGATCCACGCGGGTGAGCCGTGCGAGCACGACGCTCGTCGGGGAGGGGGTGTTCTCGGTGCTGCCGTCACGGGTGCGGCGGGTCCGCCGTACGGCGCGCTCCGGTGCGCCTCGCCGCCGCGTGGTCCAGGCGCTCGCGCTCAGTCTCGTCGCCGGCACTCTGGTCGTCCTCGCGCTGCGCCACGACGGTGCCCCGATCCACGATGTCGAGCTCAACGACGGCGGCGTGTGGGTCACCAACGCCGGGCTGGGGATGATGGCCCGGCTCAACTCCCAGGTCTCGGAGCTGGAGCTCGGCGTGGTCACCAGCTCGACGGCCACCGCCGTCTACCAGGAGGCCGGCTCGGTCCAGGTGTACGACGACGGCGGCGGCGGACCCACCCGCAGCGTGGCCGCGGTCGACGTGCTCACCGGCGTCGCGGCGCCGGTGCCCGTGCCGCCGACCTTCGAGGCCGTCGCCGGCCGCGCGACGGTCGGGATCCTCGACGACGAGTCCGGGCGGGTGTGGCTGCGTCGCGCCGACCGGCTCGAGGGGTTCGAGACCACCCCCGCCGACGTGGAGGTCTCGCCGCGCAGCAGTGTCACGGTGAGCGCGACCGGGACCGCGCTGGTGCTCGACCGCGCCACCGGTGAGGTCGCCTCCTGGTCGCTGGATGCCTCCGGCCGCCCGGTCGCAGGCCCCACCTACGCCTTCGGCGAGCCGTTCGAGGACGACCCCGCGCTGAGCGCGGTCGGTGACGTGCCGGTCGTGCTCCAGGGCTCCGAGGTCCGCCTGCCCGACACCGAGCCGGTCACCGTGCCCGGGGCAGGGGAAGGGACCGGCACCGGGGCCGAGCCCGTGCTGCAGCAGGTCGGTCCCGAGGCCGACCGGGTGCTGCTCGCCACCCGCGAGGCGCTGTGGGCGGTGCCGCTGGACGGCGGCGACGCCGAGCGGCTCTCCGACCTCGACGTGGACGGCGTACCGGCCCCGCCGGCGGTGGTCGACGGGTGCGTGCACGCCGCCTGGAACCACCCGCTGCGCGACAACTACCTGCGGCTGTGCGACGACGGCGACGTCTTCACCGGCGAGATCACCCCGCTCACCGACGCCTCGCTGCTGGTGTTCCGCAGCAACCGCGACGTCGTGGTGCTCAACGACGTCGCCAACGGCACCGCGTGGATGGTGCAGGAGGACGGTCTCACCCGGGTCGACAACTGGGAGACGATCGACCCCAACGCCGAGGACCCGCAGGAGGCGAAGGTCTCCGAGGAGCTGCGCGACCGCAAGCGCAACGAGCCCCCGCAGGCGCAGGACGACGAGTTCGGTGCTCGGCCCGGGGCGACGGTGGTGTTGCCGGTGACCCTCAACGACGTCGACCCCGACGGTGATATCCTCACCCTCAAGCAGCCGCCGGCCAGCACCGACGCGGCCACCTACAGCGTGGTCGGCGAGGGCACCCAGGTGCAGGCCAAGCTCGCTCCCGACGCCTCGGGCACCTTGACCTTCGAGTACGAGATCACCGACGGCCGGCCGCAGAACCCGCCGTCGAAGGCGACCGTCACCCTCACCGTGCACGGCGACGGCCAGGACACCGCCCCCGAGCTGCTGCCCGACCAGCGCAACACGCTGCGGGTCGCCGAGGGCCACACCGCGACCCTCAACGTCCTGCCCGCCTGGATCGATCCCGAGGGCGACTCGCTCGCCCTGGTCGCGGCCACCAGCGAGGGCGGCGACGTCGGGTTCCGCCCCGACGGCACCATCGACTTCACCGACGACGCCGGCGGCACCGGCCCGGAGACCATCGAGTTCACCGTCCGCGGCGGCGACGTCACCGCCGAGGGCGTCGTCGCAGTGTCGGTGGAGGACCGCGACGAGGCGGCACCGGTCGCCGTGGCCGACCACTTCGCCGGCGTGGTCGGCTCCACGATCCTGCTCGAGCCGTTGAAGAACGACATGGACCCGCTCGGCGGCCAGCTGTCGTTGCCCACGATGAAGACGGTCGCCGGCGGCGCCGCTCGGCTGACCCGGGACTCCGCCCGCGGCACCGCCACGTTCCGGGCCGACTCGCCGGGTGCCTACTACCTGGAGTACGCCGCCAGCTCGGCGAACGGCCAGACCTCCGAGCCGACCCTGGTGCGGGTCGACGTCCAACCCGCCTCGGGCACGAACCGACCCCCGGTGGCCACCCGCGACGTCGCCGCCGTACGGCCCGACGGCTCGGCCCTGGTCGACGTGCTCGCCAACGACGCCGACCCCGACGGCGACGTGATGATCGTCCAAGGCGTCGAGGTGGCCGCCCGCCACCGGGCGCTGGTCAAGGCGTCGCTGATCAACAAGCGCTTCGTGCGGGTGGAGGTGATCGGCGACCTGGCCGGCGAGCGCCCCGAGATCACGTACCTGCTCTCGGATGGCCGCAGCGACCAGGTCCGCGGCATCGTGTCGGTCACCCTCGCCGACGAGAGCCGCAACCGGCGGCCCGTCGCGGTCGAGGACGTCGTCACGGTGCGCGCCGGCACCGTCGTGGACATCCCGGTCACCGACAACGACGAGGATCCCGACGGGGACCGGCTCACCGTCAGCCAGCAGGACCTCTTCGACCTCGACGAGCAGTCCGTGATCGCCGACGCGACGCTGCCGATCATCGCCGACGGCACCTCCATCCGGGTGCTCGTGCCCGACGACGGCACCACCCAGCTCCAGGTCGGGTACGGCGTACGCGACCCCGACGGTGCCCGCGCCGACGCCCGGCTCGTCCTCAACATCAAGCCGGACGACGCCGAGGACAACCAGGCGCCGCAGCCACCGCCGATCGAGGACCGGACGGTGACCGGGCACGCGATCCGGGTGCCGGTCTCGACCTTCGGCGCCGACCCCGACGGGGACCCGGTCGTCTACAGCTCGCTGGTGGAGCCGCCGACGCTGGGCCGGATCCTGCGCTCGGGGGCCGACTGGTTCGAGTACGAGCCCTTCGAGGGCGACGGCAGCACCGGCACCGACTCGTTCAAGGTGCTGCTCACCGACCCCTACGGGCTCTCGGCGACCGCCGACGTGCGGATCGGCGTCGCACCGCGCAGCCGCGAGAACCAGGCACCGGCGGCGCTCGACGACACCGTCCTGGTCAAGCCGGGGCTCACGATCAACTACCCGGTCACCCAGAACGACTCCGACCCCGACGGCGACCCGCTCATCGTCGAGGAGAGCGGGTTCCGCCAGCTCCAGGACGGCCGCGGCGACGACCGGGCACCCCGGATGCGGCTGGCGGACAGCGTGGTGCAGGTCGACGTGCCCGAGCTCGGCGGCGCCGAGGAGATCAGCGGCGTCGCGCAGTACCGGGTCAGCGACGGCCTGGGCGCCTCCTCCTCGGCGTTCCTGACCGTGACGGCCCGCGACGACGCCCCCGACCACGCGCCGGTGACGCAGGACGACGTCGCCGAGGCGGCCGCGCTGGACGGCAAGGCCGCCGGGGACACCGTCGACGTCGACGTGCTCGCCAACGACGGCGACCTGGACGGCCCGCGCAGCGCGCTGCGGCTGGAGCCGGTCAGCCCCGACGGCGTCTCGGTGGTGGACCGCAAGCTGCGGATCACCTTGCGCAAGGAGTCCCAGGTCGTGCCCTACCGGGTCACCGACGCCACCGAGCAGACCTCCTTCGGCTTCGTGTACGTCGCCGGCACCGACTCCATGCCGCCGGTGCTCGACGTGGACGCGGTGCCGGTCAAGGTCACCGCCGGCGAGGCCGCCACCATCGCCCTCGACGACGTCGTGGTGGTCCGCGCCGGCCGCACCCCCAAGATCGCGCGCACCGACCGGATCACCGCGGCGCACGGCGACGCCGAGGCGCTCGACGCCGGACGCCTGGAGTTCCTCGCACCGCGCAGCTACCACGGCGCCGCCTCGATCACCCTCGGCGTGCTGGACGGTGAGGACCAGAACGACCCGGACGGCCTGCAGTCGCAGATCACGATCCCGGTGACCGTGCTGCCCGCCGCCAACGTGGCGCCCACGGTCCGCTCCACCAGCGTCGTGGTCCGTGCCGGCGACGACCCCGTCGAGATCGACCTGACCCGCCTGGCCACCGACATCAACGAGGACGACCGGCTCGACTTCTCCGTCACCGGTGCCACGGACGAGCTGAGCGCCGAGGTCAGCGGCGACCTGCTGCGCATCCGCGCGGACGAGTCGGCCTCCAGCGACGACGTCGCGCTCACCGTCGCCGCCGACGACGGCGAGGCCGACCCGGCCACCGGCACGGTGCGGGTCACCGTCATCGGCGCCGAGGACGTCGAGCGCTCCCAGCCCCCGCTGCGGCTGCGCGAGCTCGAGGTCGGCGACGCCGAGGTCGGCACCGAGGTGGTCCTCGACCTGGCCGCCGCCGTGCTCGAGGACCACGTCCCCGAGGCGAACGAGGTCGTCGCCGCCACCGCCACCGGCCCGGCGAGCGCGCCGGTCGTGTCCGGCACGGTGCTGCGGATCACGCCCACCGACGCCGGCCGGGTCGTGGTCAGCTACCGCATGGACGACGGCTCCGGGCTCGCCGAGCGCGAGGTCTCCTCCCGCGTGCTGATCACCGTCGCCGGCCCGCCGGAGCGCCCCGCCGCACCGCGGGCGGTGCAGGGCGGGCCCGACTCGGTGCAGCTGACCTGGTCGGCCCCCGACGACAACGGCAGCCCGATCACGCACTACCTGGTCGGCTCCGAGGCCGGCGAGCAGCGCTGCCAGGCCACCCAGTGCGTGGTGGGCGACCTCGACCCCGGCCGCGCCTACCGGTTCACCGTCAAGGCGGTCAACGCCGTCGGCACGAGCGAGGCGAGCCCGGCCTCCGCACCGGTGACCCCCGACGAGGTGCCCGGCCGGATGGCCGCGCCCGTGGTCACCGACGCGTTCTCCGACCGCGACGCCAAGCTGCACCTGCGCTGGAGCGCCCCGGCCAACAACGGCTCCGACATCACCGGCTACCGGATCTCGGTCAACCCCGGCGGCAAGGTCCGCGAGGTCGGCGCCGGCGAGACGTCCCTGGTCTGGGACGGGCTCAGCAACGGGACGTCGTACACCTTCCAGATCCTGGCGGTCAACGACGCCGGCGCCGGGGTGCTCTCGCCGCCGTCCGCGCCCGCGGTGCCGTTCACCACGCCCACCACGATGGCGGCTCCCGAGATGCAGGTCGAGCCGCCCAACGACGACGGCAAGGGCTACCTGACGGTCTCCTGGCCCGCGCTGGGCGAGCCCGGCAACGGCTACGACGCCGTGGCGTCGTACGACGTCAAGGTGCTCGTCGACGGCGCCGAGCTCACCACCGTCCAGGTCGACGGGCAGAGCACCTCCCGCTCCTTCGACGTGGAGAACGGGCACGGCTACACCGCGCAGGTGCGCGCCAGCAACCGGGCGGGAACCGCCGAGGCCTGGTCGCCGCAGTCGGAGGCCAAGGTCGCCTGGGACCGGTCGCGTGCGGTGACCGCGATCAGCAAGGCCAGCGACTGCGTGGGCTGCACCGCCTCGCCGACCAGCTACCAGGGCCGGGTCTCGTTCACCACGCCCGCCGACGACGGCGGGTTCCCGGTCGTGGCCTACCAGGTGGAGACCAAGGACGGCTGGAGCGGTCGGCGGGCGGCACCGACGCAGGCCGAGGGCACCGAGGCCACCCTGGACGTGCCGTTCCGCTCCAACGCCGCCGACCAGTGGGTGCGGCTGACGCCGATCACCCAGCCCACCGGCCAGCCGGAGACCTCGGGCGCCTCGGCCCAAGGCGGGGACTTCGACCCGTTCGCCAAGCCGCGCACCCCCAGCAACACCGAGGCCGGGCGGGGCTACATGAGCGTCACCATCGGCTGGAACGGCGGCGACGGCAACGGGCGCACGGTGGACAAGACCGAGTACCGCGGCGACGCCTCGGGCACCCGCAACGGCCGCGCCGGCGGCTCGGTCACCATCGCCACCGAGGAGGGCGGTCAGCGCCGCTGCATCCAGGTGCGCTCGCACACCGCCGACGGCGGCTGGTCGGAGTGGAGCGGCGAGATGTGCGCGAGCGCCGAGCCACGCACGCTCGAGGTGTACTACGTGCGCACCACCGACATCCCCGCCGCCGACTGCGCCCGGCCCTGCTACTACACCAAGTTCCGGGTCACCGGCTTCCGTGCCGGCACCTACACGGCCTCGCGCCGCACCTACGGCCCCGGCCCCTGTGCGGGCACCGGGGGCGGCGGCTGGGACATCCGGGTCGGCAGCGACGGACGCGGCGATGTCGGCGCGACCAACAAGTGGTGGATCTCCTCGACCTGCGATGCCGACTCCGCCACCGTCGACGGCCTCACCGACCGCCGCAACGTCCCCTGACCGCGTGCCCACCGCACCGCCCCACCCGCACCGACCCACCCGCACCGACCCACCCGCAAGGAGCACCTGTGACCCTCACCCCGGAGCAGAGCCAGTGGTTCGCCGGCACCTTCGCCCAGCTGGTGGCCAACGTGGAGCGCGCCGTCGTCGGGAAGACGCACGTGGTCCGCCTCGCCTTCACCGCGCTGCTCGCCGAGGGCCACCTGCTGCTCGAGGACTACCCCGGCACCGGCAAGACCTCGCTGGCCCGGGCGATGGCGCTGACCCTGCGCGGCACCCAGCAGCGCATCCAGTTCACCCCCGACCTGCTGCCCAGCGACGTCACCGGGGTGACCATCTACGACCAGGCCGCGCAGCGCTTCGAGTTCCGCCGCGGCCCGGTGTTCGCCAACATCGTGCTCGCCGACGAGATCAACCGGGCCTCGCCCAAGACGCAGTCGGCGCTGCTGGAGGTGATGGAGGAGAACCAGGTCACCGTCGACGGCGTCACCCACCCGGTGGGCCGGCCGTTCATGGTGATCGCCACGCAGAACCCGATCGAGCAGGCCGGCACCTACCGGCTGCCCGAGGCGCAGCTGGACCGGTTCTTGATGAAGACCTCGCTCGGCTACCCCGACCACGCCAGCACGGTGGCGATCCTGGCCAACCCGAAGGCCGGTCGCCACGGGAGCGGGCTGGACGCCATCATCAGCGCCGAGCACGTGGTCAGCATGATCGAGCTCGCCGAGCAGGTGCACACCGATCCCGCCCTGCTCGGCTACGTCGCGCGGCTGTGCGAGGAGACCCGCAACGCCCCCGACGTGCAGCTCGGCTGCTCGGTGCGCGCCGGCCTCGGCCTGGTCCGCGCGGCACGGGTGTGGGCGGCCGGCTCGGGCCGCGACTACGTCGTGCCCGACGACGTGAAGGCGCTGGCGGTGCCGGTGCTGGCGCACCGCATGGTGATCGACCCGGAGGAGGAGTTCCGTGGCCTGACCAGCGAGCAGGTCGTGCAGCGCATCCTCGGCTCCGTGCCGGCACCGCAGGAGCGGGCATTGGCATGAGCAGAGGCCGGGACGTCGCGGCACGCGGGCCGTTGCGGGTGCGGGCCGTCGGCCTGCGCCGGCGCGCCGGTGCGTGGACGTTCGCGCTGCGCGCCTGGCTCTCGGCTGCGACCGCACGTCCCCGCGCCGCGCTCGCCCCGCTCACCGACCCGGTCACCGCCGTGGTCTCGCCGGCGGCGTGGGCCCTGCTGGTGCTGCTGGTGCCGGCGCTCGTGGCCGGCTGGGCGCTCGGCTGGGTCGAGCTCCTGCTCGTCGGCTTCGCCCTGACCGCGCTGCTGCTGATCTGCCTCGCCTTCGTCCTCGGCGCGCACCGCGCCACCGCCGAGCTCGACCTCAGCCGCCAGCGCGTCGTGGTGGGGGAGCGCGCCAACGGCCGGCTGGTGCTGACCAACGCCGGTGCCCGACGGGCCCCCTCCGCCCTCGTGGAGCTGCCGGTCGGGCGCACGGTCGCCGGGTTCGACGTACCGTCCCTGGCGCCGGGGGCGGTGCACGAGGAGCTCTTCGCCATCCCGACCCGGCGCCGCGCGATCCTCGACCTCGGGCCGGTCCGCGCCGTGCGCGCCGACCCGTTCCTGCTGCTGCGCCGCGAGCACCGCCTCACCGAGGCCCGGCTGCTGCACGTCCACCCCCGCACCGTGGTGATCGAGGGCACTGCGGCCGGTTTCCTGCGCGACCTGGAGGGCCTGACCGTCCGCAAGCTGGCCGACAACGACGTCTCCTTCCACGCGTTGCGCGAGTACGTCCCCGGCGACGACCGCCGGTTCGTGCACTGGAAGTCCACCGCCCGGACCGGCACGTTGATGGTGCGCCAGTTCGAGGAGACCCGGCGCTCCCACCTGCTGGTCGCGCTGAGCACCCGGCTCGACGACTACGCCGACGACGACGAGCTCGAGCTCGCCGTCTCCGTCGCGGGCTCCCTGGGCGCGCAGACTCTGCGCGAGGGCCACACCCTGTCGGCGCTGACCTCGGTGGCGCACCTGCGCTCCGACCACGCCACCGTGCTGCTCGACCAGCTCTCCGGCGTCGACTACGACCCCGGCGCGCCTCGGCTCTCCGAGACCCTGCGCCGGCTCGGCCGCGACGTGCACGGCGCGAGCGTCGCCGTGCTGCTCACCGGTTCCCTGGCCGAGCCGGCCGACCTGCGCCGCGCCCGTCGCCAGCTCGCCCCCGACGTGCGCGTGATCGTCGTACGCAGCCAGGTCGGCGCCGACCTGGCGCTGCGGCCGATGGGCGACCTCGACCTGGTGACGCTGGGCGTGCTGGAGGAGCTGCCCACCGTGATGCGCCGGCTGGCGGCGCCGTGAGCGCCACGACGATGCCCGCACCCCCGCCCACCGCCCGGCACGCTGCGCCGGCGGGGGGACCGGCCGGCGTGCCGGTCGCGGTGGACGCGGTCCTGCTGGCGCTGGCGCTGGGCATCGCGCTGTGGCCGCTCGGCGATGCCTACGCCGGCGGCCGGTGGGCGCTGGCCGCCGGCGTCGGCGTGCTGGCCGGGGGAGGCGCGACGCTGCTGGCCGCCCGGCTGCGCTGGGGCCCGGTGCTCTCCGTGCTGCTGCTCGCGGTGGCGTTCCTGGTGCTGGGCCCCGCCGTGGCCGCTCCCCACCAGGCGATCGCCGGCGTGCTGCCCGGTGTCGATGCCGAACGGACGCTGGTGGTCGGCGTCGTGGAGTCGTGGCGCACCGCGCTCACCCTGCCGGTGCCGCTGGGCGCCGAGCGCGGGGAGCTGGTGGTGCCGTTCCTGGTGGCGCTGCTCGGTGCCGCGCTCGCGGCGAGCCTCGCCTGGCGCAGCCGCTGGCCCGGGGCCGCGGGGCTCGCGGTGGCCGGCACGTACGTCGCGGCCGCGGCCTTCGGCACCCGGGACGCCGAGCTGCCGCTGCTGCGCGGTGTCCTGCTGCTCGTGGTGCTCCTCGTGTGGAGCCGGTGGCGGGCGCTGCGCCACCTGCGGGCCTCGTGGACGCGGCGGGTCCTGCTGGGCACCGTGGTGCTGCTCCTGGCCGGGGCCGTCGGTTGGGCGGGCGCCACGCTGGTGGGGGAGCGCGGGACCCGGGAGGTGCTGCGCGACCACGTCGACCCGCCGCTGGCCGAGGTGCAGTTCAAGAGCCCACTGGCGGCCTACCGCTCCTTCTACAAGGACCACAAGAACGACGTCCTGTTCACCTTCACCGACCTGCCCGCCGGGGACGTGTGCGTGCGGCTGGCCACGATGGACACCTTCGACGGCATCGTGTGGAACGTCTCCGCCACCGACGCCCGCACCGGCACCAGCGCCTTCGGCCCCGCCCCGGCCGCCGAGCACGGGGACGCGGTGGGCGTCGAGGTCGGGGCGCGCGGCGGCCTGTGGGTGCCGACGGTGGGCCGGGCCACCGGCGCCACCCGGGAGCACGACGCCGCGCCCGGGGAGCGGCGCGAGCTGCTGCTCAACCCCGGCTCCGGTGCCCTCGCGGAGTACCACGGCTCGCGCACCGGCGACACCTACCGGGTCGACTGGGAGCCCGGGCCGCTGTGCACCAACGACGCCCGCGCCGTCGGCGCGGACCGCTCCGTGCCGTTCACCGCGCCGCCGCTGACCATCGAGCCGCTCGACGAGCTGACCGACGAGTGGCTGGCCGGTGCCGCCGCGGCCAGCGACTACGAGCGTGTCGTCGAGCTGAGCGCCGGGTTCGCCGACGGCTACTTCAACGACGGGCTGGACCCGCGCAAGTTCGGCTACTCCAGCTCCGGGCACGGCGCGAAGCGGCTCGCCGACCTCGCCGCCGACCCGGCACGGATGGTCGGCAACGACGAGCAGTACGCCGCCGCCCTGGCCTACTCGGTGCAACGCCTCGGCATCCCCGCGCGCGTGGTCCTCGGCTTCGAGAAGGTCCGGGCCGACGGCACCGTCACCGGCGACGACATCGCCGCCTGGGTCGAGGTGCCGTTCGAGGGCCACGGCTGGATGCGCTTCGACCCCACGCCGCCGGAGGACCGCACCCCGCCCCCGCAGAACGACTCACCCGACGAGGTGCCCCAGCCGTACGTCGTACAGCCGCCGGTGCTGCCGCAGGAGCCCGCGGACGTGCAGGGAGTGCCCCCGGAGGGCTCGGGCCGCGACGCCGACGACAGCATCTGGGACCTGCTCTGGCGCATCCTCGGCTGGTTGTGGCTGGCGCTGAGGGTGCTGCTGGTGCTCGCGCCCATCTGGGGCGTGTGGCTGCTCAAGCGGCTGCGCCGACGGCGCCGGCGGCGGGCGGGCGACCCCGTCACCCGGGTCAGCGGCGGCTGGCGTGAGCTGACCGACCGCGCCCGCGACCTCGGGGTGCGGATGCCGGCCGGTGCCACCCGGGCCGAGCACGGCCGCCGGTTGGCCGAGCGGTTCCCCGACGCCGACACGGTCGGCCTCGCCGTCGCCGCCGACCGCCACGTGTTCGGTGTCGGTCAGCCGAGCCGGAGCGACGTGACGGCGTTCTGGGTCGACGTCGACACGGCGGTGCGGCAGATGCGCCGTCAGACGCCCCGGTGGCGGCGTGCGCTGGCGTGGGCCTCCCCGGCCTCGCTGCCGTGGCGCGACGTCGTACGACGCGTGTCCGGGCGCCTGGCCGGGGCGGCTCGTCGGATCGGGATCGGTGCCGCGGGCGGGCGTGCGTCCCGCAAGGGGTTCCTGAGGCGACGTGGCAGCTCGTCGGGGGACCTTCGCGCCTCCTGAGCGGCCGGTGCGGCACGACCGGTTGGTCCCCAAGGCCCGGGTGTGGCTGGGACCAACGTCCACAGTTCGCGGTCGGAAGGACCTTTCGCGCCGGCGGCACTCGCGCAGCGGCACCGCCCGGCGCACGATCGATGACATGGGCAAGGGCATGGGCAGGGACTACGGGCCGTGGGTCCGCCACGAGTGGTGCCCCAGCTGCGTCAAGGTGACGGAGCAGACGCGTTGGCACCGGCGCGTCTTCGGTGAGCCGCCGGAGCGTGGTGAGCACCGCATCCGCTGCAACGAGTGCTCGCAGGACGTGGCTGCCGCGGGCCGCAGCGGGCGATCCCCGGTGTCCCACTCGGCGTGAGCCGAGTGGGACACGATGCGCCCGGCGAGTGTGGGGATCGCCGGGCGCCTGTTGGGATCCCGACGCAGACGCTAACGGCTCGCCCGGCACGTCTGCCGGGGAATCGCGCAACATTTACGCACCTCCGCGAATTCTTGGCACGCACTCAGGATCGGGCGGCTGGGGGAGTGCCTTGCCCCGCGTGACGGTTGACCGCGCCGGGTCCACACTGGTGGGGACGGATCCGTTCTCGAGGAGGAGCCCACCATGTCACCCACTGCTCGTCGTACTGCTCGTCGTGCCACTGCGACGCTCGGGGCCGCCGCCCTGCTGACCGCCGCCACGAGCGTCGTCGCCGACCCCGCCCACGCCGACCCTGAGAAGGAACGGACGTTCCGGGTCGCGGGCGCGGTGGTCGACTTCAAGGTCGAGAAGGAGCGCGGCCGCTTCGACATCGACATCGACCTCGACGCGCGGCCGGGCAGCCGGTGGATCGTCGTGCTCAAGCACGACGCCAAGCGCGTCCTGAAGCGGACCTACCGGGCCGACGCCGAGGGCGAGGTCGAGATCAACAAGCTTCGCCGCAACACCAAGGGCAAGGACCGGTTCAAGGTCTGGGTGAAGAAGACCGGCGGTGCGTCGGCATCGCGCACCATCGTGATGCGCTGATCGTGCCGAGAAGGTGACCGAAGAAGGCAGCGGAAAGCAGAGAGGCCCCGTCCCGACTGGGAGGGGCCTCTCTGTGCTGGTGGGCGATACTGGGTTTGAATTTCATTGCCGGGCGAGCGGCGATACTGGACGCAAGTGGTCAGTAGGCGCCGGTCACCTGCGAGACGGCTGAGGATGCCGAGGGCTGCTCGGGACCATCCTCGGAGATGCCGTGCAGCGTCGCCTCATCACTCACAACCCGTGCCACATCCGCGGCGCCGGGAACGTCAAGCGTGCCAAGCAGATCGAGCCCGCGTCGCTGCCCCAGCTCGAAGCACTCGCTCCGGCCATGCCGGAGCGCTACCGGCTGAGGGTGCTGCTCGCCGCCTGGTGTGGCCGCCGGTTCGGGGAGATCACCGAGCTACGCCGGCACGACGTCGACCTCGCCCACGGCGTGGTGAAGATACGCCGCGCAGTCGTGCGGGTCGACGGCACGTTCGTCACCGGCACCCCAAAGTCAGACGCAGGCACACGAGATGTAGCCATCCCGCCGCACCTGCTCCCCGCGGTGAAGACCCACCTGGCCAGCACCATCACCGGGGCCGCGACGGACTGCTCTTCCCGGCCGCCGGTAGACCCGACCTCCGGTTCCACGACCTTCGCCACACCGGAGCGGTCCTGGCCGCCAGCACCGGCGCCACACTGGCCGAACTGATGGCCCGCCTCGGACACTCCACCGCCGGCGCAGCACTGCGCTACCAACACGCGGCCAAGAACCGCGACAAGGTCGTAGCCGAAGCCCTGTCGAACCTGGCGACGAAGGACCTCTAGGCCTGGCGCCAAGGAAGCCAGTTCACCATCCGCTTACGGACCGAGCCTGAGCGACCTGGTGTGTGTCAAACTTGCCCATGACCAACGTACCCATAGACCTCGCTGGGAAGTTCTTGTCGTTCTCCGAGCATTGGTCGCCAAAGGTGGTGGCGCGGTTGAACGACTACGAGGTCAAGGTCGTAAAGCTCAAGGGCGAGTTCGTGTGGCACACCCATGACGACACTGACGAGCTGTTCCTCGTGATCGACGGCGAGTTGACCATCCAACTGCGCGATGGCGACGTCACTCTTCGTCCTGGCCAGATGTTCATCGTTCCGCGCGGCGTTGAGCACTGCCCAATCGCTGACGGCGAGGTCCACGCCGTGCTCATCGAACCCGTCGGCGTAGTGAATACCGGAAGCGCTGGTGGCACTCTCACAGCCGCGTACGACGACTCACTGGTATAGGTCGAAGCGTTTCGATTACCGATCCCGCTGCGGCCAGATGATCGACGCGGAGCCCGCCGGGATCTCGGCTGTGTCCGGTCGTGGCGGCTGGATAGAGGTTCGGCGCGCTGATGTGCGTCCCAACTTGCAACGCCGTGCCCATGCCGGTTGTCAGATTGAGTTGATATTCAATGTGGCAGACCAGGCTGACGCCTATGGATCTTAGGCAGGTGAGGGCGGCGGCGTCTTCGCCAGGACCCCAGGGAGGGGCTGCGGATGGTCCTGGCTCGCACCGACTGGCGGACAGGTTGGAGGACTTGCACGTTGCCCGGGCGCGGGAGCAAGGGATGTCCTGGGCGGACATCGCCGTGGAGCTCCAGGTGACGCGCCAGGCGGTTCACAAGAAGCACGCCCGTCCACGCGGACCACGGAGGAACGCGCCGCCGCATTGGCCATCATCGGCGCCGACAGTGCTGATGACGGTGCAGAGGATGGTGAGCAGCTGATCATCGCCGACATCCGCGATCAGGCAAGTGCCCTCAAGGCAGCCATCCGCGACCGACGTCGCGGCTGCGACTCACGACTTGGTGAGCGGGCTGGTGGGGCCCATCACGCGTCGTGGTGAGCGGATCGGTCTCGGCGACCGGTTTCGCGACTCGACGCAATGATCGCGACCTCGGCGTCGCCAACCGTGACACTTGGACCGTGGCCGGTGAGGGCGAGGACGGCAGCCTGCTCGTGATCGGCCGCACGGTGAGACGACTGGCGCCGCGTCTGCGTACGTCGGCATGACGCGGGGCCGTCACCAGAACGTCGCCCACCTCGTCGCCGAGTCCGTCGACGACGCGCGTTGACGGCGCACTGCGTCCGTACCGGTCGATGTCGTCAGCGGCCCTCCCAGCGGCGTGCCGTGGCCCGAGGTCCCCGCGGGATCGGTCATCCGCACACCCCAGCGCACCGTCCGCGACTGGCGCCGTTGTGGCGTCGGCCCGCGATGGACCCGCTTCCAAGGCGTCGGGCGGCTTTGCATCACCGTGGCCGAGGCGCGCGCTTCCTCGCCTCGGCCACGGTCAGGCGGGTGGAGGTGCGTTCCGATGGCTGAGCGACGTCCGTCCCGGTCTACCTCAGCCTCGACGAAGCAGCCGAGGCCAGGTCGGTCTCGGGCAAGACCATCCGACGCTGGATCGCCGCCGGCACCCTCCCGGCCTACCGGTGCGGCAAGCGGGCCATCCGGATCAAGCTCGAAGACCTGGAAGCCGCGCCCCGGAAGATCCCTGCGGCGGTGCTGAGGGATGTCGTGCCGCCGACTTTCGTGACCGAGGCGGCTAGCTCCTTGGTTCACCCAATGGCCCGAGCTAGCCGTCGGCCTTGTTGCACGCAGGGTGCACGAGAGGCCCTCTTCCGGAAGGAAAAGGGCCTCTGACCTGCATGTTTACTGGTGGGCGATACTGGGTTTGAACCAGTGACCTCTTCCGTGTCAAGGAAGCGCGCTACCGCTGCGCCAATCGCCCGAGGTGGAGCTTGTTGACTTGTTCTTCGTGGAGGTGGGTACGGGATTTGAACCCGTGTACACGGATTTGCAGTCCGTTGCCTCGCCTCTCGGCCAACCCACCGTGGAGGCCTGCACACTGACCTGGCCAGCCAGTGGGCCTGACCTTTCGAGCGGACAACGAGACTCGAACTCGCGACCTCAACCTTGGCAAGGTTGCGCTCTACCAACTGAGCTATGTCCGCACTCGCACCGTTTCGCTTCCCTTCCGGGCCGCTCTGCGCTGCGGTTGAGAACATTAGCGGATCGGATGATCGGCGACAAAACGGGGGGTCCCTCGGCATGTCGGGAGGGTTGTCGGGAGTGCCCTGAGCAGGGCCGATCGCGCCTGCCGGAACGCGGTGGACAGGCCTCCTAGGCTGGGGGCATGCGCGTGTGGATCAACGGCGACGTCCTCTCCGACCCCCGGGCCCCGGCGGTGCCGGTGACCGACCACGGCCTGACCGTCGGCGACGCGGTCTTCGAGGCGGTGAAGGTGGTCGGTGGCCGGCCCTTCGCCCTGCAGCGGCACCTGGAGCGCCTGGAGCGCTCCGCGGCCGGGCTGGGCCTGGTCGGCCTCGACGTCGCCGACGTACGACGCGGCGTGGCCGCCGTCCTCGAGGGCGAGGAGCTGGCGCTGGGACGGCTGCGGATCACCGTCACCGGCGGCAACGCCCCGCTGGGCTCGGGCCGCGGCGACTCGCCACTCACCGTCATCGTGGTCGCCGCCCCGATGGAGCCGGCCCCCGAGACCACCGCCGTGGTCACCGCGCCGTGGCCGCGCAACGAGCGCGGCGCGCTGGCCGGGCTGAAGACCACCTCGTACGCCGAGAACGTGGTGGCGCTCGCTGGCGCCCGTGAGCGCGACGCCTCGGAGGCGATCTTCGCCAACCTCGCCGGCAACCTGTGCGAGGGCACCGGCACGAACGTCTTCTACGTCGTCGACGGTGAGCTGCGCACCCCGACCCTGGCCAGCGGTTGCCTGGCCGGGGTCACCCGGGCGCTGGTGCTGGACTGGTTCGGCGGCCGTGAGGTGGACGAGCCGATCGAGGTCGCCGCCGGTGCCGACGAGGTCTTCCTGGTCTCCACCACCCGCGACGTCCAGGGCGTGCGGCGCTGGGACGACCGCGAGCTCCCCGCCCCCGGGCCGGTCACCCAGGCCGCCGCCCACGCGTGGCGTGAGCGGGAGCCGGAGCTGCTCAGCCTCGACGTCTGAGCCCCCCGAACACGTGCGAAGGGCCGGCCACCCCCGCGGGGTGACCGGCCCTTCGTCGTACGGCGTGCGGTTAGCGGCTAGCGCTCCACGCCGTGGTGGCCGTGCCCGGCGTAGCCGCCCGACGTGCGGCTGCCGCTGGTGCCGATGCCCGGGGCGGGCTCCCACTCCATGCCCTTGCGGGTCGACTTGCCGTTGACCGACTTGGTGCTCAGGGCGTAGGTGAGGATGGCGTGCGCCATGGCGTCGGAGTTGAGGCCGATCGCGCGGCGGCTGACGTTGCCCAGGTTGTCGCAAGCCTGGTGGTAGCACTTGTCGTAGGCGACGCCGGCGGTGCCGCCCCACTTCTTGGCCTGGGCGGCGGTCTTGACGCCCTCGGCGCCCGTGAAGAGGCCCCCGGCGGGGATGCCCTGGTCGATGAACGGCCCGTAGTCGCTACGGCCGTCGAAGGCGGTCTCCTCGGACGCGACGCCGCGGGAGGCGAAGTAGGAGTGGAAGGTGCGCTCGATCGCGGCGGAGCCCTTCGGAGCCGTCGCGGCACCGTCGTCCTCGGTGAACCGGGAGTTGTTGCCGTCGTAGACGAACAGGCCGTAGTTCGGCGAACCGATCATGTCGAAGTTCAGGTAGAGCGCGATCTTCTTCAGGCTGGCCGGGCTCTTCTTCGCCAGGTTCGCCACGTAGTGCTCCGAGCCGAGCAGGCCGAGCTCCTCCGCGCCCCACCAGGCGAAGCGGACCTTGTTGCGCACCGGCGTCTTCGCCATCTTCACCGCGATCTCCAGCAGCGCGGCGCTGCCCGAGCCGTTGTCGTTGATCCCGGCTCCCTCCACGACGCCGTCGAGGTGGGCGCCCGCCATGACCACGTTGCTGGAGGTGCCCTTGCGGGTCATCGCCGTGACGTTCCAGGTCGTGCGGATGTCGGACTGGGTGGAGGTCTTGATCGACACCGTCGGGGTGCCGGTCGCCAGCGCCTGGCCGAGGGCGAACGTGGTGCCGATCGCCGGGACGGTGGCCAGCGGCTCCCCGAGGGTGCCCTGCAGCAGCTCGGTGTTGCCGGGGGTGCCGGTGTTCATCACGATGACGGCCTTGGCGCCGGCCTTCTGCGCGTTGGCGACCTTCTCGCCGAACGCGCAGGTGCCGCGCCGGATGAGGGCGATGTTGCCCGCGGTGAAGCCGGTGAAGTCAGCGGCCTCGCAACCGCTGGTGGAGCCCTCGAGGTCGTCGAGGGCGAGGTCGACGGCCTGGATGGTGCCGCTCACCTCGCCGCTGGCGCTGTAGGTCATCAGCGCGTAGTCGGTGTTCTCGACGTACGTCGTCGCAGTGGGGGAGACCTGGGCGAGGGTGGAGGGGGCCAGCTGGCGGTAGAACGGGAAGCTGAAGGCCTGCACCTTCGGCTTGTAGCCGGCCTTCCGCAGCGTCTTGGTGACGTAGTCCACCGACGCCTTGTAGCCCGGCGTGCCGGAGGCACGGGTGCCGCCGTTCGCCTTGGCGATGCTCTCCAGGGTGCTCAGCCGCTTCATCACCGCCTCGGTGGTGACCGCGTTGCGCAGCTTCTTCGTCTGGTCGGGGTCCGCCGCCTGGGACGAACCAGGGGCCAGGAGAGTGGAGGCGAGCACGAGGCCCGCGGTCAGCGCGACTGCCCGTCGCGCGCGAGTGTGGCGACTTCTGTTCACCGAGACTGTCCTTCCGAGAATGGCCCGCGGCACCACGCTGCGGGTGCACCGAACCTAGGTGCGCTCGGCCCCGGTGGCAATGGTGAAGGCTCAAGGACTTGGCAGGACGCGAACCGACCCCCGGAGTGGGACTCCCGGGAGGGGGTGCGCTAGAGTCTCCGACCGCGGCTCCTTGCGAACCGTAACGGGCGATTGGCGCAGTGGTAGCGCGCTTCGTTCACACCGAAGAGGTCACTGGTTCGAACCCAGTATCGCCCACCCCGTTTCCGCAGGTCAGAGGCCTGTTTTTCAGATCCGCTTCTCCGCGGGGAACAACTAGGGAACAGCGCCGATCCGTGTTCGAGCGCCACTTCGAGGGGTCGGGCTGTGCCTGCCGTATGAGCGCCTCTGACAGCGCACTGCTGGTGCGCGCACAGAAGTCGTGCGCCGCGACCGAGATCGACGAGGCGTGCGACGCCGAGGCGGCCAAAGCCTGCTCGGCCACACTCCCTCAACTGGGTGTGACCCTATTGCCGTCCAAGGCAGCGTGGCGGTTTAACGGATCTGGCGAGATCAGCGCGTTCGGAGCTCATCGTCTAGGACCTTCATCAAGATGCTGACGCGGCTGCGACCAGCGATTGCGCTTGGGTACCGGCTGAGGACCTCGACCAGGACTGGCGTCGCCCGTACGGCGGCGCGGGCAATGCACTGTGCCGCACGGGAGGAATCGCCTGTTCTCAGCTCTTCGGCATAGGCCGCGTGGGCATCGGCGCGAAGGATGTGGCCGACTTGGTCCGCTCTCGCGAAGGGATGAAGGTAGGCGGCTGCCGCGGCATCACCAGCCGCATGCGCGGCGTGCTTCGCGGCCCCGGTAGGGGCCTGCTTGGCCGCACGATGAGCGTCGAGCGCCGTGGCGCGCTGAAGGTTGGTCCTTGGAGCACCGTTCGCGAACTCCCACGCCGCCTCAAGCGCAGCCCTCGGACGCAGATCCTCGGGACGTGCGCGCTCGAAGATTCCGAGGACTTCCTGCGCGCCCTGGACCGCGAAGCGCGCAACCTCGCGCAGTTCGTCCGTGCCGAGCTGGAAGTACTCACTCGGGTCGACCGCCACGACGGCATCCTCTCAAACCCGAGCAATGGGCGAAGCGCTCGGATCTGCCGCTGGGCATGCACTCTCCTGCCGAGAGTCGGGTAACGGCATGAGGAACTTTTCGGTGGCGGGCCGTTAGCCTGCCGTCGTGGATCTCCGCTCGGTGCGCGACGCCTACTCGTCGAAATCGCAGCAGTACGTCGACCTGTTCGACGGGGACTGGGACGCGGACAAGGCCGACGCGACGTTCATCCGGCGGCACCTCGCCGGTAGCGAAGGCCCCGTGCTCGACCTCGGCTGCGGACCCGGGCACTGGACTGCCGATCTGCACCAGCGCGGCGTCCAAGTCACCGGCATTGACGTGGTGCCGGAGTTCATCAGCCATGCTCGCGCCAACCATCCCGGCCCGGAATTCCGACTGGACTCAATGACCGACCTGAACCTAGCGGCCAACTCCATAGCAGGCATCCTCAGTTGGTACTCAACGATCCACGTTCCCCCGGCAGACCTGGACGGCGTGCTCGCCGAGTTCCGCCGCCTCCTTGCCCCGTCCGGCACGCTGGTCCTCGGGTTCTTTGACAGTGACGACGAGGTCGCCTCGTTCGACCACGCTGTCCACACCGCGTACCGCTGGCCGTGTGACCTGATGGTGCGACGCGTTACCGAGGCTGGATTCGCCGAGGTGGAGCGCCTACAACGGGAGTTCGCGGAGCGCCCGGGTCGGAAGTACGCCGCCGTCGCCGCGCGGGCAGTTTGAAACCGGCCGAACGTCGCCGCGAAGTGCTACTTCGCCAACGGAGTGATGCCCATGCCACCCTGCGGGCCCGCCCGCTCATGCCGCATTCCGCGCGCTTCGAGGCCCCAAGGCCAAGCCGCTGGTACGGAGAGGCGACTCGTTGGTCGAGGTGGCGGCCGAGATCGTCCGGCTCGGCGGATCGAAGAACCACGTCATGGCAGGCTCGAGTGTCGTCGACACTCGAGGACGATGAGTTCTCCGTTCATCCGGACTCTGGACAGCAGCGCGAGTAGTTCTGGTGAGTCGGCGGGCCTACCGCGCGCAGGCGCGGATTGCCCTCGTCCATCACGGTCACTGCCGAGCTGAGGGGATTCGGCGCAGTGCGGATTCGAGTTCGTCGAGTCGTAGCCGGATGGAGCGGCGCCCGCATTGGTAGGCGGGGATAGTGCCGTCGCTGATGCGGCGGCGGATGGTCCGGGTGGACAGGGACATGATTTCGGCGGCTTCGTCGAGGCTGACGTAGACGGGGAGTTCTCGCTTCCTAGTCACGGGGCTTCTCCTGGCTGGGCATGTGGTGCGAGCGGCTGGTCGTGGTGGCGGAGCTAAGGAATCGGCGGGTTTCGGCGACGGTGATGTAGAGGCGGCCGCAGCCGTTGACGCGGGCCCAGCCGGGGGCCGACGCCGCGTCGGCGCCAGTCGCGGACGGTGCGTTGGGGGGGGTGCGGATGAGGTCGCAGAACTCTTCGACGGTGATGAGTCCTCCGTCGTCCCAGTCGTCGGGGACCTGGATGGGCACGGCGCGCGGGCCGTAACCGGGGAGGCGAACGCGCCATGTCAGCAGGGTCGCTTTCGGCACGCCGAGATAGCCGCAGGCGTCGTCAGTGCTCAGGAACGGGTCTCGGGCCATCGAGACGGCGGTGTCTGACGTGCTCATGTTGGTGGACATCTGTTCTCCTTGGCCGGCATCACTGCCTAGGTGCACGGGCCTCGCCTGCGCGAGCCGGTGGCCCGCGGTCAGATGTTCGGGACTTCGACAGCCCGTCCTTTGGTCGGTCGATGGATCAGCGCGGAGTGCAGGTCAACTCGCGTCGGTCCCGGGGTGGCCTCGGGCGGTTCGTCCTTGGGGCGCAGTCGCTCCCGCACGGTCTTCACCACTGCGAGATCGGTCGCCGACGTGATCGGGACGAAGCGCTCACGAACCGGGTGGACCAGCTGCCCGCCCCCGCCCACAATTCGCGGAAGAGTCACGCGCTTGAAGAAGGCGCCACGCTCGACTCCGTCCTCGATGACGTCGGCGATGCGGTCGTCGAGGCGGTGGAACAGCAACTGGAATCCAGAGAGGACACGTGGCTCAAGGATGGTGTCCTTGGGGAGGGCTTTCAGTCGCGTGACGGCATTCGCACCTTCGGCCACGGCCAGTCCGCCCGTTCCGAGAAGGCCCCCGACCTCGCGTAGCTGCTTCTGCATGACCGAGTAGGTCTCGGCGCGCGTGGTCCATCGCTCGGCGAGACGTTGGTCGATCCGGGCGGCGTACGGTGCGAGGTGCGCGGAGACGAGGCGTTGGGAGTCCACGACCAGGCGAAGGTTGGTCGCGTTGGGCACGGAATTCATCCGGATCACGAGGTTGTGCTGGGCCTGCAGCACGCCGAGGATCCCTGGACGCTCCGGGCCGGTGATGACCTTCGTCTTCGGTCGCCAGCCGAGGTGATCGACGGCGTAGTCCGGCTGGGCGAGGTTCACGTCGAGGGCAGCAGCCAGCGAGGCCCAGCCGAGACGAGCGATCTGGGCGAGCGGCTCCCAACCGGGTGTGTTCTTGTACCGTCGGTCGAGGACGACCAGTGCTTGGGTCAACGCGGCGACGTCGCCGACGAGCGCCTGGGCCTGGGGAGCGGTCATCTGTGCGGACACCTGCTCGCTGGTGTCGTGTTCAGCGAGGGCCGCTGCACGGGCAGCGAGACGCCATCGGTCCACCATCGGGTTGGCGTTCGGCGTGGCCAGGGCATCAGCCGACGCCGGGCTCGCGCTCGACTGGTGCTTCGCGAGGTCGATCGTCCGCGCCAGTTCGCCGGCTGCTGTTAGATGCGAACTGCTGGTGCCGACCGATCGGAACGGATTCGGCTGTGCCGGCGGCATGTTGGAGAAGGCCAGTGGGCTTGCGGCGCGCATGGCTTGGCTGAGCCAGGCGATGACACTCTGGCGGTAGGTCCGGATCAGACCACCGAGTTCCTCACGCTCCCCGGCCGTCGTCCCCACGAGCCGCTGCTGGACGCGATGTTGCCGGAGAAGTGCCGCGAACTCGGCACGCATCGCCGCGCCGGTCTCCCCGTACATCAGGTGCCGTCCAACGCGTATGCGTCATCGAGCATCGCGAGGACGAGCTCCACTGTGAGCGTGTCGACGCCGTGCTGCTCCAGCTCCTCGAGCGCTGACGTCGCGATGGCGAGCAGGATGGCTCGGTCCTCGGTCAGCCCTACGGCGTCGGCCGATGGGCACTCGTCCCCGTGGATACGATCGAGTTCGATGAGGACGAGCTCGTATGCCGATGAGGCGTCGATGGTCGATGCCTGATCGGCGAGCGCAGCGAGGTAGGAGCGCGCTTGCGCCAAGGTGAGTGCGTGGGGGAGAAGCACGATCGACTCCCTTCCTGGGTGGAGCGCCACCATTGCCCCGCTGTCGAGCCACGTCGCCGGTGATCGGAATGCCTGTGGAATCCAGGTGCGCAGCGGCGTCCATGGGACGGATCTGGTTCAGCCGAGCAGGGCTCGGTTGGCCATGGCCTCGGCGGTCTTCCGTCTGAGAACGTCGGCTCGAACGGCCTCCTCGAAGTCCTGACGCCGGTCGGCGATGGAAACCTCGCCGCCGAGCTCGACGCCCTTCTCGCCGGGCCAGACGGTCTGGCGGGTCGGGCGGTCACGATCGAGGCGGGTGCCGCAGGTCGCGACCCAGTCCCGCAGCCGATGCCGGGCGTCGGCGAAGTCCCGCATCCACGCGATCGGCGCCGAGGGGCTGGCGGATTCGTGGTAGCAGCTGAGCCAGTGAGTGTGCAGCGCCGAGAGTTCCCATACGAGCTCGTCGTGGCGATGCCAGTACGGCGGAACTATCGACGGCGGTAGCCCGTAGGTCACTTTTAGCCAGGTCACCCAGGCGTCCAGGTCATGCCACTCGCGGTCAGCGTCCTCGGAACCGAGGAGATTCCAGTTGATCGACTCCGGCGGACGCTCGAGGAGATCGGCCACTCCACGGTAGTCGTTGGGCTCCTCGTACGTGCCCATGATCGACAGCGGCTCAGATCGCGATGGGCGGCGGCTCGGGGACCGGCGAGAGCGGCCGCTCGGGCGCGGCGTGCCGGCCGCGCTGGACCACGTAGTCGGTCCTGTTCGCGTTGTGGCCGATCTTCCTTGCGACGAACTCTTCCTTGACGATGCCCACGCCGGTGCGGCTCTCGACCTCGTACTCGTGGATGTAACCGCTCGCCACGAACGAGTCGCCCTTGTGGAACCGCGCGTGGGTCTCGCGGGCCGTGCCCTCGAACGCGACCATGTCGTGGAAGGTCGGGTCGAGTTTGGTGAACTCGCCGTTGACCTCGCGGCACCACTGCTCTACGCCGACCCGTAACCGGCAGCATTCGGCGCCCTGCTTGGTGAAGTGAAGCTCCGGCGCGGACGCGACGAAGCCGACGAGGCTCATCTGGGTCGGGATAGACATTTTGACTCCTGGGTCGGGCAGCGCATCTTGCGAGCTGCGTTCAGGAGTTAGGTGCGAGCGCGAGGACAAGGCGTCGGTGTGTAGCCCCATTCGCGGGGGAAAGACGCACCCCCGGTGGCTTCGACCTGCGGTTCCGGCAACCGAAGTTGAGTGACGCTCTATGCAGTGAGCGGCGCTTTCGGGCGAGCTAGCGGTGCGCGGGCCGGCCCGTCGAATCGACTTGTCGTCTACCCGCCGCGCTGGGCCATGATGCGACGGCGCGACCGTTGTACGGTCGAGCATTCGCGAAGTTTCAGTTAGGAGGATGCAGGATGGGTTTCTTCGACAGGGCTCTGGGTGCCGTCGCCGGTATCGGTGGGGGAGAGGGCGCCGGTAGCAGGAACTCGGGCGGCGATACGGAGACGGCTACATGTCCGTTCTGTGGTTCGGAGAAGGACCCGATTGACATCTCGGCTGACTACGGGTGTGAGGACTGTGACGATCCCTACTCGGGGCCGAAGTACTGCTGTGGTGGGATCTATGAGCATGGCGAAGACACCTGCGCGAGTTGCGGGGAGCCATTGTGAGTAGACGGGCCGGGGTAGGGCTTGACTGATGACTCGCCTCCCCAGGGCCGAAGTTAAATATGGCTCCAACGGCTACAAGCACTCGCTGTCGAACCGTTCGTTCACCTTCTGCCAAGTAGGCGAGTCTCGGTCGTCGTGGTCCTGAAGCCGCTCCGCTAGGGCGGGACACGGTCCCAGCGGCACGTCAGGATTGGAGTCATCGGAGTCATCGCCCCGATGTCCGAAGTAACCCCTGCCGAGACCGAAGATTATAACGACGGCCGCCGCAACGAGGAACAGGATCACGACCAATCCGAAGCCGGCCTCGGCGCGCTCATATGCTTTGTCGCCCCCCGTGCTCTGATTGGCAATCTTGCGTAGGTGCCGCGCGTGGGCGGGCTTTATGCCGTTCTCTGTCGCACTCTCGACTGTCCACCCCGAACTTGCGTGAAACCAGCCGCCGCAGGAGCAGTGACCGTTTGCGGCACTGCTGCCAACGGCAGTCTTCTTCACGGTCACAGTCAGCATGTGACCCTCGCTGGCGTCAGTCGACATGGCCCGCAGTGTGCCAGCCCAGCGACTCCCTCGACGCGCGACGGGCTGCGAGTTCGGCCAAGGTACGGGTCCCCGGGTCCCGCTTGATGAAGGCGACATCTCTGTCGGGATCGGGTCATCGCCTGTGTCGTCGCATGCCGCACTTACACCTCGCTGTGGGCACACTGCGATCGTGGTCCGACGTTTCGTTCCTCGGCCCGGTCTATTGCAGTGAGGAGGAACCGTTTGTGCACGGCTTTGACAGTGACCATCCCCGTCGTGGACACGCAGCCGCGCTGATCGGTGCGAGTTCACGTCCTGATGGCTTGACGCATTTCGGAGTGGGCTGGTGACCATCGGCAGTTGACGAATTGCGCCCCGTGATTCTCTTGACGCAGGAGGTGTCGCTATGAAGTCGATTGCACAGGCGCGGATCAAGAGGGTGCGGGCTTTGGAGCTCGCGTCAGAAGGGTATTCGTACGACTCGATCGCAGACGCTGTTGGGTATTCGCACCGGGGGTCAGCCCACCGGGCGGTGTTCAAGGCACTGGAGGAGCGAGAGGCTGCCGGGGCTGAGGAGTTCCGAGTCCGCGAGGTCGCGCGTCTGGATCGACTGCAGTCTGCGTTGTGGAGTGATGCCCTCGACGGGGACGCGACCGCTGTGACGGCCGTCTTGCGCATCATCGAGCTGAGATCCAGGTTGCTCGGGCTGACGAAGACTGAGTCGAGCGCCCGCAGGTCAGATGCTCCGGCGTTCCTGGTGGTAGGTCCGATTGAAGGCAACCCTGAGACGGCAACATTGGATGACGTCTATCGATGGTCAGCGCGTCCACAGAAAGAACTGGCGTGACCGCGGGAGCGCCACGATCTGGGAGGTCCACGAGGTGATGGCCGTCCGTTGTTTGACACGAGGTGCTGCTGCACCCCGTGCTAGTTGTGGGGCCACCGGACTTGGTTCTCCGGGGGCGGCCTTACCGAGTGCTTGTGTCAGATCAGCGACCTCGGCCTCGAGCTGCTGCTCCCCGGTCGTCGGCGCGGACTTCCCGGCCAACAGGCCCTGCTTGCCGGCCTCGAGGAACTCCGCCTTCCACCGGCCGATCGACTGCTCGGAGATCTTCTCCCGACGCGCTGCCTCGGCGATCGTCATCTCGCCGGCCAGCACGCTCAACACGATCCGCAGCTTCTTGTCCGCCGGGATCACAGGTGGTCTACCCATCGTGCTTTTGTCTCGCTTCCATGCTCAGAGGATCAACTAACTCCTCTGCCACGAAGTCTCACGCGCGACAAGCACGAGCCCAACCCCCTGATCTTCGCGGTGTGGAGCTGCGGATTCTGGTCGGAGTGTCGCGCCGGCTGAGCGTGCCGTTCTCGGGCGTCAGTTGAGTCCCCGATAGTGGTGTAGCGCGGTCGCCGGGATCGTCATCGGCGTGTACGGAAGACGTAGATGCGGCCACCGCGTGATCCTTCGAGTGAACCTCTCACAGCACCCTCGAACGGAGTCATCACGATGACCGCACCACACATTGTCGACCCTGCTGGCCTGCTTGGTGAAGCCCTGGCTGAGGCGAGTCCGGATCTGATGCGCAGCCTGCTGCAGACGATCATCAACGCACTGTTGTCCGCCGACGCCGACGCGGTGGTCGGCGCCGAGTATGGCCGCCCGGATCCGGGTCGGGTCGCGCAGCGCAACGGCTACCGCCGCCGCCCGCTGGACACCAGGGTTGGCACCATCGACGTCGCGATCCCCAAACTCAGGAAGGGCACCTACTTCCCGGAGTGGCTCCTCGAGCGCCGCAAGCGCTCGGAGTCCGCGCTGATCACCGTGGTGGCTGACTGCTACCTCGCCGGCGTAAGCACGCGGCGGATGGACAAGCTGGTCAAGAGCCTGGGCATCGACTCGTTGAGCAAGTCCCAGGTGTCGCGGATGGCCGCCGAGCTCGACGAGCACGTCGAGGAGTTCCGCCACCGACCCCTCGACACCGCCGGCCCGTTCACCTTCGTCGCCGCCGACGCGCTGACGATGAAGGTCCGCGAGGGCGGCCGGGTCATCAACGCCGTGGTGCTGCTCGCGACCGGCGTCAATGGTGATGGGCACCGCGAGGTTCTCGGCATGCGCGTGGCTACCAGTGAGACCGGGGCGGCGTGGAACGAGTTCTTCGCCGACCTCGTCGCCCGCGGCCTGACCGGGGTCCGGCTGGTCACCTCAGACGCCCACCAAGGGCTGGTCGAGGCGGTCGCGGCCAACCTGCCCGGCGCCGCCTGGCAACGCTGCCGCACCCACTACGCCGCCAACCTCATGTCCGCCACCCCGAAAGCGATGTGGCCGGCGGTGAAGGCGATGCTGCACAGCGTCTACGACCAGCCAGATCGGCCGGCGGTACACGCCCAGTTCGACCGGCTCCTGGACTACGTCGACGACAAGCTGCCCGAAGTCCACGACCACCTCGACGTGGCGCGTGCCGACATCCTTGCGTTCACCGAGTTCCCCAAGGACGTGTGGACCCAGATCTGGTCCAACAACCCGGCCGAGCGCCTCAACCGCGAGATCCGACGCCGCACCGACGCCGTGGGGATCTTCCCCACCCGCGAGGCCATCGTGCGCCTGGTCGGTGCTGTCCTGGCCGAGCAGACCGATGAGTGGGCCGAAGGCCGCCGCTACCTCGGACTCGACCTCCTCGCCCGCTGCCGCGTCAACCTCGTTCCCACCACCGAACCCGAGATCGGAGCTGATCAACTGCCCGCCCTGACCGCCTGAACCATCAAGAAGGAGAACGCAGCGCTACACCACTACCGGGGACTTGACCCGGGCGTCACTCGTCCTGGAGATTCCAGGCACGACACTGTCCGTCAGGGCCGCTAGGACCGCTTCGCCCGGTCCGTCGCACCTGCTCCGTGTAGGTGGTCGCCCGGGCCGTGCGACGTCTCCTGCCGTCCGCGTGGCCTGCGGGAGACACCCGTGGCACCGGGAAGGTCCCGGCCTCAGTCCCGCCGTTTCCTCACGAACGGTCGGGGTGCGGTGCCAGTCTGTTCCCGGCACTTCGCCTTCAACCAGACCGGCTCACGCAAGGACTCGTCCAGTGCGAACTAGTTCCCGACCCCAAAGACTCGCGTCCATCGTCGCGCTGGCCTTGTCAGTGGTTGCCCTGGCGGCCTGCGGAGGTGAGGACTCGGACTCCCGTGAAGGCTCCTCGTCTAAGACCGAAGCGGCCGTGACGCCCGTCGTCGCCGCAGCGCTCGGCTGTCCCTCCGTCGAGGACTACGACATCGCTACTGGGGTTGGCGGCGACGAACTGTCCCACGTGTCGGTCGACGTACCGCTGCTGAGTGGGTACGTGGCTGCCGCGCTGCCGGACGGCGGGTGTGGATACGCCGAGGTTGAGGCATCCCAGTCCGACTCCTCCGAGAACATGAGCCGCAGGGTCAACGTCGCCTATTTCAACCTCGGAGAGAACGGCCAGCCGACGTTCGACGACCTGCGCGACTGGGCTGGCACTGTCGGAGCAAGCGACCTGGGCGAAGACGTGGACGCGGGCGGCCCTCTTCAGCCTGACGGTACGTTCTTCAACCTGCCCTCCGACTTCAGCGGCTGGACCCCCGGCTGGCTCGAGCAGACAGAACGTGGCGACGCGACGTACCAGCAGAGCGCCATCCCCGAGTACACCGACCGCCCTGGCGCCGTCGTCAGCTTTCTTCTGGGTGAGTCGGACGTCGACGCAGTCGAGCTCGCATCGACCGGCGATGAGGACGCTGACTACGACCCCGTCACAGCTATGGCCTCTGGCTTGGACGCAACGTTCGCCGGGTCGTTCGACGTGACGGACCTGGACGGTTACACCCTCGATATCGAGGTATCGGGGTCACTGTCACCATTCACCAGCGAGTTGGCCAACTCCAAGCCAGGTCAGTTCGAGGCCCTCGGCTACGCCTCAGCCAGCAGTTTCGCCACCAACACGACGGAAGGCCGCGACGCCCCCATCCCGGAGTTCTCACTCGTCGCGATCTACGACATCAACTCCGACTTCTGCGGAGGCGACGGCTACTTGAGCCGTGCAGGAGATAGCTGGCAGGACCCCAGCTTCTGCCAAGTCGGCATCGGCATCCACCGACCGGGCACGGTCTCGGCCGGTAGCCAAACGGACGAGGAGATCGGCGCAGGCGACCTCACCATCGGCGGCCTCGACGAGAACAGCAATGCGCTGGCCGAGATGAATGCCCCGTTGAGCATCTACGCGACCTTCGGCAGCGAAGGCGGCATCAGCACCAACACAACCCTCACCAGTTCCAGCGGCTGCCAGACAAGCGCGGGATCCGGTGCCGTGTGGTACGTCCCCATGGACGGTTGGCCGGACCCGGTTTGCAGCTGACGAGCTAGAGCTACCTGCGAGACTCAGGCTGCCGTGCAAGGACACGGCCCCCGAGGACGATGTCGCCAATCTGGCCATGCCTGCGAGGTCGGCGAATACCATTCGGGCGTGAACGTGTTCGAGTACTTGGCGGGGGAGTCGGAGAGGGCGGAGCGTCAGCGCGCACAGATGGCTGGCTCAGTCCGAAATCCGCGACTGGGCACGCTCGAACGGCTACGACGTACCGGACCGTGGTCGCATCCCGCCGGAGATCCGGGACGCGTTCGACAAGCGGTAACGCTCGCTCATGCCGTCGCTGTCGACCGCGCGAGTAGCGAAGTTTTTCATCGTGATTGAGGCGATGTCTCAGCTGGACGCGACACTACGCACTCCGGGATGTCATGGTCGGCGGCATGCCCATATACCGCTCCCTTGCGAGCTACTCGTCCCCTGACAACCAGCAACCTCATGCGCCACGAGACCGGGCGCGGGAGGCACCCCGACCGCCTGCGCTGTTCCTGTGGCTACATGACGCTGGCATCTCCCGGTGAGCTGCGTAAGGCTGCCCGCAGCCATGCCGCAGATCCGGATGGATGGAAGCGCCACCTGCGCTGAGGCCGACGGCCGGTCGGGATCAGCAGAACCCGATCTGCTCGATCAGGTTTGCTGGGATGGTGCTGGCGGGGTCGCCCTGGAGGCCCGGCTTGATCGTGATCGACCCGGTGTCGTCGATGGACGCCGCACCGCACACTGTGGTGGAACCGCCCGACTCGTCACTGACGACCAGCTCCACCTTCGTCGGCGTTGGAGCGCTGTCGCCGTACCAGAGGTACCGCACGGCGACGCCGATAGCGATGACCGAGACCAGCGCCGCAGCAAAGGCGGCGTAGAACGTCACGGTGGCCCACCAGACCCCTCGGAGTGGACGCAGATCAGCGTTCACGAGGTCCGAAGGATCGTTCAGCGGCGTACGGTCGGCGCCCCGGCGCTGGCACCTCGGCTTCGTCAGGCGCCTGTTCGCCGACGCGCCTCTCGTACGCCGGCCCATGTCGACCTGTGGGCCCCGCGGTCTGCAGCATGGCCTCAACGGTGACTTCCCCGAAGCCGTCGCGCTGCTGGTGCCCCAGGCCGAAAGCTGGTTCGGCATAGTCTCGAAGAGGGGGCGTCAATACGCTGACAACGGACCCCCTCACTGGAGTCGAGTCGGAGCGAGGTCTCGGAGCACTCTTGGCCATTGCAGAAGCCCGGGGACTTCCTCGGCGCCAATCTGCACCTTGAAATGCGGGCGTTCTTGGTAGTTCAGGAAGGCCTAAAGCTTCGCAACGAGACGGCACACGGACAACTGACCGACGGCGGCGAGTGGAGCACCCGGCTCCGTCTATGTGTGGTGGCTCCTTCTCCGAGTCGTTGTTGTCCCGCTGTGGCATGCCATGAGGGAGGGAGACGACGATGCCGAGGCGGCCCCCCCCGACGAGGTGAGCACATCGAAGAGCCGCCGATCGGGCGCGGCTCAGCACTGCGTCGATCGCTCGACCGCTAACTCGTCATAGGCCGCGTCCCGTCACGCTCATGGTGTCGGCACTCTGGCGCGTTGGCACCGGTTGCAGCGTTACGTTGCAGTGTCAACGGCGGTCGAAAACTGACCCCTTTCCGTCGGTTGAAAACTGACCCCCTCGGTCTCTAGTTCTCTTCGTTGGTGGCCGCGGGGACACGGCCGAGTTCTCGGTTCTTCAGCCGGTAGGAGTCGCCTTTCAGGGCGATGACCTCGGCGTGGTGGACGAGCCGGTCGATCATGGCTGCGGCGACGGTGTCGTCGCCGAAGACTTCGCCCCAGCGGGCGAAGTTCTTGTTGGACGTGACGATCAGGCTGGCTCGTTCGTAGCGGGACGAGACGAGCTGGAAGAACAGGTTGGCGGCCTCGGGCTCGAACGGGATGTAGCCGACCTCGTCGATCACCAGCACCGGGTAGCGCACCAGCTTGCGCAGCTCGTCTTGCAGCCGTCCGGCGTGGTGGGCCTCAGCCAGCCGGTCGACCCACTGCGACGCCGTGGCGAACAGGACCCGGTGCCCGGCCTGGCAGGCCCGGATCGCCAACCCGGTGGCCAGGTGGGTCTTACCGGTGCCGGGCGGGCCCAGCAGGACCACGTTCTCCTTGCCGGCGACGAAGTCCAGGGTGCCCAGGTGGGCGATGGTCTCTCGCTTCAGACCGCGGGCATGGTCGTAGTCGAAGTCCTCCAGGGACTTGCGGGCGGGGAACCGGGCGGCGCGGATCCGTCCCTCGCCGCCGTGGGTCTCGCGTGCAGCGACCTCGCGTTGCAGGCATGCGGCGAGGAACTCCTCATGGGTCCAGGACTCTTCCCGGGCTCGTTCAGCGAGGCGCTCGACCGCTTCGCGCAGGGTGGGTGCCTTCAACGCCCGGGTCAGGTACTCCAGTTCGCTGGTGACGTCGCGGCCGGTCTTCGGCTTCGTGGTCGACCTAGCGGCCATCAAGACACCTCCTGCTCAGCCGGCTCGTCGACCAGGCCGAGTGCTCGGTCGTAGAAGCCGAGTGAACGGATCTCGACCTCCTCACCGGTCGCGGCGTCGGCGACCGGGCGCAGCAGATCGGCACGGCCGTGGCGCAGATGCTTGGCCGCGATGGTGTGCTCGAAGTCGGTGATCGTCTGGTGCTGAGCCCACACCCGGGTGTGGTCGGCAACGATCGCGCCTTCGCAGGTCACCCACACCCGGTCCAGGTCGGCGTGGACCTCGATCCGCCGCCCGACGACCGCGGGGTGGACGGAGTAGTCGTTAGAATCCAAGCGCACGTAGTGGTCGCGTGGAAGCCGCAGCGTCTGGCGCCAACCGACCTCGGGCACCACCGGTGGAAGGGGCAGCATCGCGGCCCGGTCCGCGGCGACCCGGTCACCGGGCGTGCAGCCGAGGACCCGCATCTTCCGGGCGTTGGCCTTCACGAAGAACCCGGCGAGCTGGGTGTTGAAGTCGGCCGGGGACTCGAAGGTGCGGCCGGGCAGGAAGGACTTCTCGAGGTAGTCGTGGATCCGCTCGAGCATGCCCTTGGCTTCGGGGTCGGCGGGCTTGCAGATCACCACCTTCGCACCCAGCACCCCGCGGAACGCCTGGCAGTCGACGGTGAGCTCAGGTTGGCGGGCACGCCACCGGCCGACCGCGGCTTCGCCGTCCCAGACCAGCGTCTTGGGCACACCGAGCAGCTGCTCGGACAGCAGCCGCCACCAGCCTGCATACAGGTCCCGCGCGTCGCGTGAGGGGATCAACAGACCACCGGACCAGCGGGAGTAGCCGGTCACCGTGGTCATCACCGGCAGCCGCCTCGCGGTCCTGGTCTGGCCGTAGCCGACCGGGATCTCGATGTCGGGGAACCAGAAGTCGAACTGCGCCAGCTCCCCAGCCTCATAGGTCGTGCGCGACGCCGGGTCCGGCGGCAGGTAGGCCGGCCGCAACTCCCGGACACGTTCCTTGAAGACCGTCATCCCGCGGTCCCAGCCGACCCGCTCGGCGATCACCGTGGCCGGCATCGTCGGGAACGCCTGCAGTTGCTCCCGGATCCGGGGCTCGAACGCATCCACCGCCGACCCCGCCGGCTTCCGCACGTACCTCGGTGGCCCCTCGGACGCCAGCGCGGCACGCACCGTGTTCCGCGAGACGCCCAACGTCCTGGCGATCATCTTTATCGGCAACCCCTCGGTCTTGTGCAGCCGACGGATCTCAGCCCAATCCTCCACTGACAACACTCCTCGTCCCCCTGCCTCACGACTGGTGAGGACAGGGTCTCGGAGGGGGTCAGTTTTCGACCGTCGATAGGGGGTCAGTTTTCAGGCGCCGCCGACATGCAGACCGAGGTGCGTCTTTGTGGGCTACTAGAGACTCCCGCCAAGGCCGGTGTCTGGCCAGACTCGGCTCAGGTGCTCGGCGGGCTCGCTCTCTTTTGGGCTGCCCGCCGTCCTGCACGGTGTGGCCCTCTTCCGGTATGCGGCCCGCTGAGCACTGCTGACGAGGCGTGGCTCAAGAGGGGACTGCCCAGCTCGTAGTAGCAATGCCCACCTCGCCGTCCATCAGGAAGCGATCAGGCGGGAGAACTACATGGACAACGCGACCGATCGAGTCGTCATCGGCGTCGACCCCCACAAGTTGTCGCCCACCATCGAGGTCATCGATCAGAACGAGAAGAAGCTCGGCACCGGCCGCTTCACCACCGACCAGGCCGGCTACAAAGCCATGCGCACCTACGCCAGCGCCTGGCCGGAGCGGGTCTGGGCAGTCGAAGGCGCCAACGGCGCCGGCCGGCCCCTGGCGCAGCGGCTCCTGGCGGCCGGCGAGAACGTCGTCGACGTGCCGGCGAAGTTGGCGGCCCGGGTGCGGCTCTTCGACACCGGCCACAATCGCAAGACCGACGCCCTCGACGCGCACTCGGTCGCGGTCGTAGCCGTGCGTACCGCGAACCTGCGGGTGTTGAAGCTCGACGGCGAACTCGAGGCGCTGCGGATGCTGACAGACCGACGCGAGGCACTGACTCGTCACCGGGTGCAGACCGCCTGTCGACTCCAGGCCCTCCTGGCTGAACTGCTCCCTGGCCAGGGCAAACGCGACATCACCACCGGTCAGGCCAAGGCGATGCTGGCCACCGTGCGGCCACGCGACGTCGCTGGGAAGACCCGTCGTCGGATCGCGGTCGAGGAGCTCGCCGAGCTGATCGCCGTCGACGCGAAGATCAAGAAGGCCACCGCGGGTTGCTGCTAGCAGGGCGGGCGGGAGGTTGAGTGAGGCGTTGCCGTCGGCGTCGGCGTTCTGGCGTGCGACGACGTACGCCAGCGCGACCTCCTCACCCGGCTGGAACCCGGCACCAGCGAGCGACGGAGTTGAGGTGGTGGGTGAAGGCTCGGCCGCCGCTGGTGCCGGTGATTCCGGGGGTGTCGCGATGTCGGCGTACGTCGACCCGTCGGCCTCGCGCACCTCCACTCGCACGGGGGCGCCGTGGTCTGCGGTGATCTCGTCGATGACAGTTCGAAGGTCACCGCGAGTTCTGCTCTGCTCGGACTCGCGCGGGACACCGTCGACATCGACCGTCAGCACGCCGTCGGCGTCGATGGCGACGTGGACGACGCTCAGGACGATGGGGATCTTCATAGCCCGAGCACCGCTCCGTCGCGCCGTGCGTCAGTGACAACAGGAGCCGTCCCGGTCCGGTGGCTGAGGGCTTCGCGGTCGAGCCCAGGCGGGTTGCCGTCGCCGACCTGCTGGGTGTCGACCTTGTCGAGGATGCCGAGCGCGGTCGCGCGGACGCGCGGACGCGTTCGGCGGTCGATTGGACGACCTCGACCGGGTTGTTGCCCAGGACGCTCGCCGCCCAGGTCGACACGTACGGCACCGTGTAGGAGGAGGTGTCGAGC
The DNA here is from genome assembly GCF_018388425.1 of Nocardioides faecalis. NCBI lineage: Bacteria > Bacillati > Actinomycetota > Actinomycetes > Propionibacteriales > Nocardioidaceae > Nocardioides > Nocardioides faecalis. Next base: position 1,688,514 of record NZ_CP074406.1, read on the forward strand.
CCATGTGCGGCACCGACCATGAGTGCGACGGATTCGGCTTCCACCTCGGCTATCCCACGGTGCAAGGTCGCGTCGGCGGCGGACTCGGTCGACAGGGCGCTCTCCGGCGGCGCGTGGAGAAGGACATGGCCGAGTTCGTGGGCGAGGGTCTTGACCTGGGCAGCTTCGTCCATGTCCACGCGGATCGAGACCCCGCGGGAGAGGAAGTCGGTCAGGCCGTTGGCGCCGCCGATCGCCGAAGCCGAAGAGACGAGACGGAGCTCGAAGCCCGCGGACGTGATCTGGTCGGCCAGTCCGTCCCACAGCCCGGCCGGTGCCTGGCCCTGGAGCAGTGTCGGGCGGGGGAGCTCCGGCACCGGGTTGCCGGTGGTCTGGGAGATGTCCCAGACGTAGGTCGGTTTGACGCCAATCACGCGGGTGCGGGCGTACTCGCCGGACATGGGCTTCTCGTTGCGGGCCAGGCGCCGCCAGGAGTTCGGGTCGTTGGGCGTAAACGAGGCGAACCGGCCGGTGACCGGAGCGAGGATGCCGTAGCCGTGCTGGCCCTTCGCGACGCTGCGTCCGAGCGAGAGCCATTGGTGGAAGCCGGCTACGTACGTCGGGGTCGTCTCGGGCACCCTGCCTTCGTTGTACGCCGCGAAGTGCTGGACTGCGATCAGCATGCAGTTCCCGAAGCCTCGGCCGCGGAACTGTGCCGCGAACGTCAGGGCGCGATTCCAGTCCTTGCCAGAGACGAGCGCGGCGACGGACGCGGACAGTTGCTCCTGGAGGGCTTCGAGTTTGGCTTCGCGGGCCGCCCGTCCTCGAACCTGAGTGGTCATGACGCCGTGCCTCCTGTCATGCGTCCGGTGGTGTCGAAGAGTTCGAGTTCGGCGGGGTGCATCTGGTGCTGCACGGCGAAGGAGCGGTTCTTGATCCGCCACAGTCCCTGGCCGGTGCCGAGGGTGGGGATCAGTGACTGCTCGGTGCCGGTGAGGCCGAGTGCTGCCGACGTCGCGCCGAGTTGGTCTGCTTCCTGGCGGTACACGATCCGTGTCTCGGCGTTCGCGAGGAGCGACGAGGCGAGAGCGCGCACGGCCGAGCCGGAGTCACCGACGTTGTCGAGGTCGGTGAGCTTGTGGAAGATCAGCATGTTCGCGATGCCGTAGTGCCGCGCGAGGCGCCAGTGGGCGTCCATCCGCCGCAGAAGTGCTGGGTGGGACATGAGTCGCCAGGCCTCGTCGTACACGACCCAGCGCTGGCCCCCACTGGGGTCGAGCAGAGCCGACTCCATCCACGCCGAGGCGCAGGTCATCAGGACCGAGATGAGGGTGGCGTTCTCGGTGACACGGGACAGATCGAGCGAAATCATCGGGAGGCTCGGGTCGAACGTGACTGTGGAGGGTCCGTCGAAGAGTCCGGCGAGATCGCCGGCGACGAGGCGTCGCAGGGCGTGGCCGACGAGTCGTCCGTCCTCGGTGAGCCGGCTGTCGGGATCGTCGGCCGGGTCGGGGGCGAGGAGTCGGTCGACGACCATCGGGAGGACGGGGACGTCGGCAGCTTGGACGGTTCGGTCGATGGCGATGTCGACGGCGGTGTGCTCGAGCGGGGTGAGGCGGCGTTCGAGGACGGTCTCGGCGAGTGCTCCGACGAGGTCGCGGCGGCGGGATGCGATCTGGCTGGCCCATTGCGCGTCGTCGTATCCGGCGGGGCGGTGTCCCTCGTCGAGCGGGTTGAGCCGGTTGGGCATGCCGTGGCCCAGGGCGATGGCGCGTCCGCCGACCGATTCGGCGACGGCGGTGTGTTCGCCCTTGGGGTCGCCGGGGACGTAGACGCGGCGGCCGAACGGGATGGAGCGGGTGTAGAGGCTCTTGGCGAGGCAGGACTTGCCGGAGCCGACGATGCCGGCGAGGACGAGGTTCGGTGCGGTGATGAGGCCGCGGGCGTAGAGGATCCACGGGTCGTAGACGAAGGAGCTCCCGGAGTAGAGGTCCTGGCCGACGAAGACGCCTTCGCTTCCGAGGCCGCCTTCGGCGAGGAAGGGGTACGCGCCCGCCAAGGTCGCCGAGGTGTCCTGGTGGCGTGGCACGCGGAATCGTCCTGGCGTCCGCAGTGTGGCTGGGCCAGATTCCCCCGCCCGGGGGAGCGTCACGGCCGCCCGCTTCTCCGCAGACAGTTCCTCCGCCTTTCGCTTGGCTTCGGCGCGCCGAGTTTCGCGGTCGGCGGACAGCAGCTCTCGCGCCGCGGCCTTGCGGATCCTGCGGTCGTGCCGCCGTTCGCGTCCCGGTGAGACGAGCACGGCTGAGTGGAGGCGCCCGTCCTGCCAGCCCGTCACAGTGACATCCCTGGCCGGCGCGTCGAGCGCTGAACCGGAGCGAATGACGGGTAGTCGCGTATGTCGTCGGCGATAGTCGCCTCGATCTCGTGGGACCGATCCACGCATTCGGCGACCTGGTGGATCATCTCGGCCGCGCGATGAAGCTCCCAGGACTCCTCCCTGTACGACGCTGCCCGCCCGGCGTTGGCGTCGCCGTTCATCCACGCCTGCATGCGAGCCGGCCCGTCGTGGAACTCGCCGAGCTGGTGCAGCGACTGGCTCAGGGATGCGAGGGCGGAGCTGATGGAACCCAAGACTGCGTAGATCGCGGTCGGATCGTCGATCGTGCGCGTCGCGTGAGCAAGGCCGCGGACTGCTTCCCGGAGTTCGTCGGCGTCGGCGACCGGGTCGTTGAAGGTAGGCATTGGTGCTCCTCGGTCGATGGCTTCTCATCGATGAGGTACGCGGGGGAGTCCGCCGTGTCTCCCCGTGCTGCCGTCGGCGGCCGATCTACCCTGTTGCGGTGGCCGATCTGACGGAGCCTTGCCCGAACTGCGACACCCTGATGCGCTGGGAGACCTCTCACGAGCGCTGCGACGGCTGCGGTTACATCCGGCCATGCTGCGAGGGCGCCCCCTGCAACTGAGTCCTATTCGTCGGCGGCGGCGCCGAGGTCACCGCGACGAAGGGCGGCGCTTCTTGCCGGACTTGCGGAGGACCGCCCAGGGCTCGCGCGCCGCGCGCCGGACCGGTTGTCGCCGCATTGCCTGAAGGTACGACGTACCTCGGACGCCGAAACCGCTCGTCCAGTCTGTCGGCGTCGACTGGCAGGATCTCGCTGTGATCGGTGATCGGCGGCCGGTCGTCAGTAACGTCCAGTGGGTTCTCCGAATCCAGCGCGTGTCGCCGCAGGGTCCTACATGATGTTCTTTGCCTCAGGCCGGAGTGAAGGAGAGTCGTGGATCCGCTGTACATCGTCGAGTTGAGCGTCGCGGTTGCGGACGGCTCGAATCTCGAACCGGCGGACGTCTTCGACAGGCTGACGCGACACGCAGCTGATTGGCTTGAGCGGGGCGTCGAAGGCGTGTCGGTGGACTTTGCGAAGTCCGACCGCGTCGAACTCCCTGCCCGCCGCGGCGCCTACGAGTTCACTCGCGCTGTTCGTTGGTCCGTCACGGAGGCCGGGGGGCTACGGGCACTCCAAGGAGTGATGAGCCAGCCGATCGAGGACGGCGGCGGAGCCCGGTTCATTTGTGAGTTCACGATCTTCCAGGACGTGGGCCGGGCAGCGCTTCGCGTTGAACTCGGCCGGGAATCAGTTGACGGGCTTATGTCGCCCGTCACCGTCGATGCCGTCCGTCGGCCCGGTTTCCTTGGGGCCGCTCTCCGCGATCCGGACCTTCAGTTCACGTACCAAGGCCAGATTGTCGACGGCCGCTATGAGTGGATCAACAGCCCGCAGGCTGCCCTCGTCCCCGAGGTCATTGCGGTCGAGCAACGGCTCCCGATTCTCCTTGTCGACGGCGGCGACCCGGCAGCGAAGACGCTCGGCCACTATGCGGCTAGCCAGCTCTCAGGGCTGGCACAGGTGCTACTCGTCGATCGTCGAGCTCAAAGCGAGATCAATGAGTACCTCGACTCCATCGGCGCGCCACTACAACACAACTGCGCGCGCCTAATCTGGCCAGTGCTCAACACCCGACACCCTGAGTTCTGGGATCTCGACCGATCAGAGCGCATCGTCAGCATCCTGATGAAGATGGTTGCCGGCGTCTCGGTTGCCGCGCGCGGGACAAACCGCTGGCGGGTGCTCGCTGCGTCCAAGGAACGGCAGGTACGTGAGCAGGCATTTGAGGCCGCGATTGCGCAGGCGGCGGCTGCGGGCGACAAGTCCGCCGAGGTCGAGGCACTGCGCACGGAGCTCCGCAGCCTCCGCGACGAGAACGAGCAATGGGTCGAAGAAGTTGATCGGCTCACGGTGACCGCTGAAACGGTGCCCAGCCTTCACAACCAGATTGCATATTGGAAGGCTGAAGCTCAGCGTGCTTTCGAGGCAGCCGGATCGGCCGCGGGCGCGAACTGGTCCGAGGCTCCGTCGCTCGATGCGGACGATCTCGGCGCGCTGTCGAAGTTCCTTGAAGGCGCTAGCGCTGGTGCCATCGTGTTCACCGCTGCGGCACAGCGGTCATGGCGCAAGTGCGGCTACCCGCATATCGAGGCTATGGGCGATGCGCTTGTTCGGCTCGCTCAGGCGGCCGCAGACTGGCGCAACTCGGGGTGTGACACCGGAATGACGATGAAGGCGTGGTTCAAGACCAAGTTCGAGTTGAACTACTCGCCGGAGGATGAGCCGCTGAGGAAGAACAAGTCGCTGCGGGACAAGTTCGAGTACGACGGCGTCGAGTACTCGCGGGAGCCGCACCTCAAGTTGGACGATCACGTCAAGCCGAACGAAGTTGGTCGTGTCTACTTCGCCCTTGATACCGAGGGCCAGCGATTCATAGTCGATCACGTCGGACTGAAGCTGTACGGGGTGTAGGGCGGCGACTGGGATAGAGCCTGCCCAGGTGGAGGACGACTATCCCGGGCTGAGACGACAGAGCGGCAGCGCTCCTGCGGCGAAGGCCGAGCCTGTTGCCCCCACAGCCGCCGTGTCTCGCATGATGCCTGAATCGTGGCCTGTTCGATCGCCGCGACAGCACGCTCCAACTCGTCGGGATCGCTAGCGCTTACGGCGACGAAACCGGTCGCGCGAAGCACGCCGTGCCCGGCGGTGAGGTCGGCTTCTTGCTGGAGGACGTCCTGGTATTCGGCGGTCTGCTGGGCGTCCTCGATCTGGCCGATCTTCTGCCGTTGGGCAGCGTCGGAGATGTACTCGGTCTTCTTCTTGCGGATGTCGCGGGCGGCGCGGTCGCTACGCATGGGCGTGTAGAGCAGCGTGAAGGTCCGCCGGATCCCCGAGGACAGCAGGAGGGGCGCGAGGAAGCCGGGGTACACCAGCGACCGCGGCCACTCGCTGATCCAGAGCACACAGTGGTGCGCGGAGTCACTGCGCAAGGAGCCCCACGCTTCCGTGACCGCGACGGGCCCAGCGGTGGCGAGGTCCCGGCCTATGTCGCCCTGCCGCTCGAGTGCGCCCGCGACGGCCGGGTCGTACGCCGACCGCAGGATCAGCGCCAGGTCGCCGGTCGTCAGCCATTCACCGGGGGAGAGGTCGGCAGACCGGAGAGCGGCCAGCATGGTCGCCATCTCGTGCCGGAGTGCGGCGGCCGCCCCTCGCATGCCTCCGCCGGCAGCCCGGATCGCTCGCCCGGCAACCTTCATGTCCAACGAGATGGAAACGGTCGAGGCATGGCGCTCGCCCGCGGGTCCGGCGCGGTCGACCAGTTCGCCGTACGTCGTCGACGCCCACGAGCCTGAACGGTTGCCGTGCTGCTCCCACCAGTCCGCCAGACCCTTGCCGGAGTCAGGGAGCGTCCGCTCCATCACCTGGACAGAGGCGATTCGCCCGGAGCGACATGCCGTCGCGAGAACTCGGCCCCACGAGACGACACGGCGTTCCTGCTCGGCCGGGTCGAGGAGCACGAACGCGGGGTGGGAGACACCGACGACCGCGGTCAGGGTTCCCGCGTGCGGGTCGTGGACCATGACGGCGTCGGTCTCGGGGTCGACCCACTGACGAAGCCGAGCCGCGTCGCCGGGCAGCGCCAGCGTTCCGGCCGGCCGGGGCTTCGCGACTCGGCGGCGGTACAGCAGTTGCCCGCCCGCTGATCGCCAGAGCCATCGCGCGCTGATCGGCGCCCACTCGATGAGCTTGCGCCCGCCGACGCCGACGAAGGCCAGCGTGACGAAGAGCAGGATGATCGGGAACGTCATCACCACGGCGCCGACGTACAGACCGATGATCAACGTGCCCGACGCCATGCTGGCCATCACGAGTTGCGGGCCCGAGAGGCCAAGTAGAACGCCGCGCCGGGTCAGGCGCGAGAACTTCATCGGGGTCAGCCCTGGTTCGCCGGTCGTCGTGGCCACAGCTGATCACTTCTTCCCATCTGTGTCGACCACCGTCGAGTCCGCGACTGGCGGTGGGACGGTCGAAGGAGCGGTGGACTCATGCGCCTGTGCCTGTCCGGTCGCCTGGGCGGCGACGAAGTTGCCGACCCGAGGACCGGCCGCTGCCGCCTCCTTCGCCACCACGACTCCGGCGGCAACTGCGCCGCCCGCCGCCGCAGCACCTTCGGAGGCGCCACCTGCTGCGGCGCCTCCGCCGCCGGTTCCACCAGACGGTCCGCCCGTGGGTGGTCCCGTGGCCGCAGGCGAGGCGCCGGACGTCGTACCGCCGCCACCGCCTCCGCCACCGCCGCCCAGGACCTTGGCTGGCTCGCTGCCGATGCGGCGCGAGAGCGGGATCGGCATCGGCCGGTTGAGCGACGCTTTGGCCTCCTGTTCGGCGGACATCGCGTGGTACATGTCGAAGCCCATGAAGGCGATGGCCTTGTAGGTCAGGTACGGCGCGAACCCGGCCATCAGCATCAGTACGACGCCCGCCATCGGCTGGCTGACGGACTCGAGGTCGGCGTCGATCGGCGCCGATCGGCGCCGAGACCTGCGCGGTGGCCAGCAGGAAGATCACCACGAGGACGACCTTTGACAGGATCATCGCGATCACGAACGTCGCCCACCGGCTCACCCACGTGCGGGTGTGGTCCCAGCTGGCACCCGCGAGCGCGATCGGTGCAAACACGATCGCGATCAGAAGCAGCGCCTTGCGGATCAGCAGGCTGATCCAGACGACCATCGCCCCAACGATGGCGAGGCTGGCCAGGAAGATCGTCAGGATCGCACTTGCTCCGGGCGCGGCGATGTTGATACTCCCGGAGTCCGGCGGCAAGTACGGCGACCTTGTCGCCCATCTCGTTCATGTTTCGTGCCCGCGGCGTTGACGATGCCGATGCACAGCTGGTCGGTGATCTCGAGCGCGGTTGCCAGCAGGGCGAGGGCGACGAAGGAGCCGAGGATCGACTTCGCCATTCCCAGCGCGGCCCTGGAGAGCGCTGCGGGCTCGCGGCGAATCATGCCGCCGATGACCTGGAGCATGAAGAACCCGAGCATCACGACGACGCCGACGCCGAACATGATGTTGTAGACCTTGGTGTACTCGCCGCCGGTCACGTCGACGTACGTCGTGGAGTCGATGACCTCCCAGACAGATGTGAACATCCACTCCGCCGCGCCGCCCATGCCCTGAGCGAGCCAATCGAAGGGCGCGGTGACGACGGCCCCGGCCGCGTCTCCGGCGGCGTTGCAGACTTCGTGGATCACCGGTACGTCGCAAACAGCCATGATCGATTCCTCAGACCTGCTGGCCGACGTTCCAGAAGAAGTTCACGAGAGTCACCGAGGCGCCGCACACGATTGCAGCTCCGAGGGCGACGAGTACGCCGAGCTTGCCCCGACCGGCCAGGTGGGGGTTCGACGAGTTTGCACCCAGCGCCCACACGATCGCCACGATGATCAACGCGAGTACGGCGAGTACGGCGAGCACCAGGCCAACCGTCATCGAGGCGCCGACGATCTTCTTGAGCTGACCGATCCGGGCAGGCCGTTGGAGTTCGGATCGATCGAGATGTCGAGGGGGAGCAGAAGTGCTGCTGTGAGTAGGTCCATCGGAGGCTCCTAAGGTCGGACGGGCGGACGCCTTAGAGGTGCGGGCCGATGTCCGGCAACCAGTTGGCCCACGTGAGCGCGGCTCCCGTAAACGCCGCGCCGCCGATTGCGACGAAGCAGCCGACCTTCGCCTTCTGGGCGGTGTGCCAACTGCCCGAGCTAGAGGCGATCGCCCAGGTGGTTACAGAAATGACGAGCATGAACACTGCGACGACAAGGCCGTAGGTCAGTAGGGCGCCGACGATCAATCGGAGGCCGCCGGCGCTGCCGACCGCACCGAAGTCGGGACCGATGCTGCTTGCAAACTGGATCAGCCTCATGCCCGTAAGGTGCGTCCTTCTCGCACAGGCGGCAACAAGCGTCGATGGGCAAACGCAGCAAACCCGCGGCGCGGTCCGGCCGCTCGTCGAGGGCGTTGGGCGACCGCCCTACCTTGTGCGGGACGCCCCTCGCTCCGCCTTGAGGTTCTTGATGATCTTCGCGCATCGGGTCGCAGCCGCATCCAGTTCATCGCGGAGCTGGTTGATGGCGATGTCGAGTCGTTGACGATCCTCTGCGGGGAACAGCTCCGTGAGCGGCACGTAGCCGTGGGCTGTCATGTGAGCCTGGATGGAGGCGAGCACCGCTGGGGCATCGGTGATGCGCGGTGAGGTGGCGATCCACTCCAGGTAGTTCTTGCTGCCCTTCGCCTCGTTGCAGGGCGCGCAGGCAGGAACGACGTTGCCGATCACGTTCTCCCCGAGATCCTTCATGTTGATACCCACGATGTGCTCGAAGACGAAGTCATTCTCCAGCTCTGACTCAGTGCGACGGCAGTAGGCGCATGCGTGACCAAACTCGGCGATCGTCGCGAGCCATTCGGCGGCGGTCGGTCCCGGGTGTGTGCGGTCGAGGACGGTTCTGGTGGCATAGTTCTGCGCATTGCCGATCGGGTAGCTCTTGATCTGGCCCGACGCTTTCTTAGCGATGCTCGCCGCCGGGAGCGCAGCGATGAGTTGCTCGGCCGAGGCCGTCGAGAGCAAGCGCTTTGCCGTCAAGTACGTGATGAAGGGCTTGTAATGCCGCGGGAACAAGTCGTTCGTGAAATGAACGGTCTCCCCGTTGACCACGACCTGTGGGTTTTTTCGATACCGGCCGGCGTACTTCCCGCTCAGGCCTTCGGTCTTGCGGAATAGCGGATAGTTCAGATTTAACATCGACTTCGAGTACGCGTCGTCCTGAAGTCGCAGGAACTCATCGGGGTGACGTTCGCAGTACTCCGCGATGGCCAGCACGTGCTGTTCGACGAACTTCCCAATCTTGGGCACCTCGAATCCTGGCCCGTCCTCGAGCGGGAAGTCCGCGTCGGGTTCTTCCGGGGCGGGATTCATTTCTCGCGTCATGGCTGTTCCTTTCGCAGTGCTTGGGCTTCGGTGACGCCAGTCATGACGTTGAGTTGGATTCGTGAGAGCGCCTCGAGCCGCACCGCCGGTGGCAGCGATTCGATCTCCGCTGTTGCGGTGGCGACAACCTCTTCGAGTGAGGATCGGCGCCTCCGCTCTGGCTTTCGCGTCCTGGCTGGCGCGAGTTCGCCCTCAGTCCTGAACAACTCGTCAAGCGAGAGCCCAAGAGCCTTGGCGATCGGGACCTGATGACGGCTCGACGGCAGGCGGTATCCGGTCTCGATCTGGGCGATGTAGGGGTAGGAGAGGTTGGTTGCTTCAGCGAGTTCCTTGCGGGACATGCCGAGCTCCTCGCGGCGGGCCGCAATGGTGCGACCGAGCTCGATATCGCCTGTCTTCGGTGAGGTCACCACCTGGTACTCCTTCGAGAGTGGGGAGGTCGTCCAGCCAGACGAGTTATGCCGCCAGCATAGCATGAGCGGATCACCGTGCAACATTGCGTGATACGGTGTGCTCAATCCAAGTGAGCGGTGTGCATAGAAGGGTGGGGCGAGTTGGCGACTCTGAGTGTGGTTGACGAGGTGGCTCGGCTCTACCGGCCGGACTGTCCGGTGGAGTTCATCGCGGCGTCCGATTTCAAGCGGCGCGTGCTCAGCGACCCGACCTGGCCGAAGGCGTGCGCCATGCGTTTCCTTGCGGCGCGGCCCAGTGCATGGGACCTCGAGTGCTTGGCCAAGCGGGGCGACGTTCCCGTGGAGATGCTGGTAGAGGCGGCGAAGAAGGGGTACCGGTCAACCAGCCCGGGCCTCGCACGGGCGCGGTATCTCCAGCTCTCTTTCATGCCAGGCCAGACGCTTCGCGAGATGAGTGCCGGTCAGGATGTCGAGCTTCGGGCTGCGCTGCGGAACCCGGCTTGTCCGGAGGAAGTCGTCGTCCGGTGCCTGACGTCACCGCTTGCATCGATCCGCTGGTCCGCGCTGCGAGCTGTGCAGCAGCGGAATCTGCCGATCAGTTCGGTGTATATCCGCGCGGCAATGGAGTTGCCCATGACCGAGTCCGGCCTGGGCGGTCCGCCGAAGGGATACCGTTTTCGGGTCATCACGACCGCCAAGCAGATCCTGGCGGGTCGATGAAGCTCTCCTCGGCACAACTGGACCGTGCGATCGGGGTGGTCGTCGCTTCGGCGGCGGGGGACGCTCTCGGTGCGGGCTATGAGTTCGCTCCGATACCGGACGGGTTGGTCCCGGAGATGATCGGCGGCGGCCTGGGCAACTTCGAGCCGGGAGAATGGACTGACGACACGGCCCAGGCCATGGCGATCGCTGCAGTCGCGGCCGATGGTCTCGACCTGCGCACGCCAGAGGCCCTGGACCGGATCGCCCAGGGTTTCGCCGATTGGTACGCCAACGGCCCGGCCGATGTCGGTTTCCAGACCGCTGAGGTTCTTCGACTGGCGGGCCGGACGCCCACTGGTGCTGAGATGGCTCACGCTGCCCGGCGAGTACACGAGCGACGAGGTCGCAGCGCCGGCAACGGGTCGTTGATGCGGACCGGCCCGGTCGCCCTGGCCCATCTGGATGATCCGGACGCGTTGGTGGAGGCTGCGATGGCTGTCTCCGCTCTCACTCACCACGAGGTCGTCGCTCAGGAAGCGTGTGCCGTCTGGTGCCTGATGATCCGCCACGCGGTGTTGCACGGCACCCTGCCTTCCTGGCCTGACATCGAGCCGTGGAGCCCGAAACCGACGTACTGGGGTGACGTTCTCTCTCAGGCTGAGACCCTGGCGCCGAGCGCCTTCACCAACAACGCTTGGGCGGTGGGAGCGCTGCAGGCGGCGTGGTCGGCTGTTCATCACACCCCGGTGCCAGCGCCCAACTCCTGCGCTCACTTGGTCGACGCGCTGGGGACAGCTATACGCATCGGGAACGACACCGACACGGTTGCTGCCATCGCAGGCGCCCTTATCGGTGCTCGATGGGGAGCCAGCGCGGTGCCCGCCCGTTGGCGGCGAATCCTGCACGGCTGGCCCGGAGCGACGGCCAAGGGGTTGGAGAAGGTTGGCCACTTGGCCGCGACGCGTGCCGAACCGGGCCACCACGGCTGGCCAATGATTGATCACATCGACTACACAGGCTGGCAGGCAGGCGGGACCACTCTGGTGCGTCATCCGCACGACCCTGGCGTCTGGCTGTCTGACGCGACGGCGCTCAGCGAACTTCCTGCGGAGGTCGATGCGGTCGTGAGCCTGTGCCTGGTCGGGCGCAGACAGATCCCTGACCACATCGAAAGCGTTGGATTCCGTCTGATCGACATGGTCGATCCCACAGCGAACCCGAACTTGGACTTCACGATCCGAGATGCCGCAGAGACAATCGCGGCGCTGCGTGCCGAGGGCAAGACGGTGCTGCTCCACTGCGTAGCCGCACAATCGCGCACTCCCACAGTCGGGGCCGCCTACTCGATGCTTCGCGGCGTCGACGACGACCGGGCGCTCGCCGAGGTGTGCTCCGCGTTGCCCCGCGCGCACCCGAACCGGGCCTTTCGAACCGCGCTGAAACGACTCGCCGACAAGGAGATCCGCGATTGAATCGATCTATGCAGCCTGGGAACAACAGGAACAAGGCCAGCAACCGGGCGCCCGCAACCTGGGAGAGCAGCGTGCGTGGACTCATGCTTGGCCTCGCGCTCGGCGATGCCATCGGATCTCGCCGGAGCGACATTCCCGGCTCGGGGATGCTTGAAGCCGGCGCAGCGACCCAACTCGCGGCCTGGACGGCCGAGGGCCTGATGCGGACGGCAACTCGCTACGGCGGGCATGTCGTCGCGAACCCGACCGACGTCCTCAAGTACGCCTACCAGCGGTGGGCGCTTCTCCGAGGTGCGCAGCCAACCGCCATGGACTGGCACCCGCTCATCGAGAGCGACCACCTCGCCACCCGTGGGTGGCTCATCGATGTGCCTGCGATGTCACAGGTCCGTGGCAGCTCCCCGGCGACCATGAAGGCCCTTACCAGTGAGGCCCCGACAGCATCCGCCGGCTGTCAGGCACTACTGCGTTCGCTCCCCATCGCTGCCCTTTACCGCCAGTCCTCGATGGATGGGATCTACGCCTTCGCGTCCGCGGCGGCCAGTCTCACCCACGACGACGGCACCCGAAACGCCCCGACCGGTTTTGCCGTCCAACTGGCTGCTGCTTGCCTTCAATCCGAGAGTTTCCAGACCGCCTTCGATGCCGCGATCGGCCACGGCGTGCCCGGTGGGTTGGACCGACAGATCGACCTCCTCATCGACGAGGGCATGGCGCAGCCCTGTGTGCCCGAACTCCTCGAACGGCTGGCGCCCGACAAGACCGCCGCGTCTGCCCTGAGTGGCGGGATCTACGTCGCACTCTCGTTCCCAGATCTTGACACCGTCGACGAGGCTCTGGAGTTCGCCGGTTGGGCGCCTGACGGCGACTCCGTCGCCGCAGTGGCAGGCGCCTTCCTGGGGGCCGTGCACGGGTTCGAGGCCATCCCCACATCGCTGGGCTCGCGACTCGAACTCGGCTGGGTCATGGACGCTCTCGCCCGAGACCTCGCCCGTCAGAGCACAGGGAACCAGGCCGGCGACGGATGGAAGGGCGACGGATACGACGACCCACTCGACCCGTGGTGGGACACCAAATACCCGGGGGTATGACGTTGACGGAAATCCTTCTGACCGGTTACGCGGCCAAGCAGTGCGCCCGCCGCGTGCACAACGAATGGGATCCGACCATCGAGTCGGTCCCCTGGGAGGTGCCGCCAGAACTGCAGATGCGACTCGACTCCGGACAAGCGTTTGAAGCCGAGATCTTCGCCAAGCTCAAAGGATCCCTTGGGCAGCGTTGTATCGACCTATCGGATCTTCGGGCAAGGGGACTTGCATTGAAGCCACCGTTGACGCAATGGACCAGGGCATAGAGGTAATCCTTGGCGGATGGTTGCCGGACGACATCCATGGCGGTCGTACCGGGCGGCCTGACATCCTGCTCCGCCATGACAGCGCTGGTGCGCTGACGTCGTATGTGCCTGGGGACGTCAAACAGCACAAGATCGCGAGGCGGGCAAAGGGGCCGCTTCGCTTCTCGCCTATGAGCGCGCCGAGCGATGTCGAGGAACACCGCGGGTGCGCCGCCGAGCTGACGGCGAAGATCGACGACTACCTGCAACTGGCCCACTACTGGCGGATGCTGGAGGCCTGTGGCCGAGCGCCGAGCACCGTCGAGCCCACGGGGTTCATCATCGGCACCGACGACTTCAGTGACCTCGACTCCCTAGGCACCGTTCTCGTGTGGCTTGATCTCGCATCGCCCTACTTCCAGACGTACTCACGATCGCAGGGGAAGGCGAAGCGCAGTGCAATGGAGCGCTATGACCACGAACAAGGATTCAGGCTCAAGGTCGATCCCGCGGCCGACCATCGGGCCCAGGTACGAACCCAGCTCGGTGGGGCGGACCCACGCGACTTGCTTCTGCGTCTGCGCCTGTGACGGCTGGGTCGACTGGAGTGAGGGGTCGCGATGCCGTGCGAGCTCGTCGCTGCCGGACGCGCCGCCCTCCGGGACGGCGGGTTGCTGCGGCGGGCGGTAGCTGTGGCGGCGGTACTCGGCGTGCGTGTTCACAGGTGGATCCCTTCATTCGCTGGGGTAGGGCCCGGGCTGCTCCCGGGGCCGAGCCGAGAGGCGATGCGGAACGCGGACTTGACGGTGGCCTCGATCTCGCGGCCCGGGAGCCCGGCGTACTGCGCGGCCGGCATGAGCCAGCTCATCGCGTCGGCGTGGCTGAGCCCGTTCTCGGCCATGCGGCACGACGCCCAGAAGAGCGCGTGGTTGCGGCCGCCCTCGGGAGTCAGTGCGACGGTTCGGGCCAGAGCCTCAGGTCGGCACCCGGTTGCGGGCATGCCAGCGGGCGGCCGCTGCGGCGCTGGCCGGGGCGCCTCCAGAAATCGGCGGAGCTCGGCAGCATCGACGGGCTTGGGGACATGGGTGGCGACCGCGATGACGTCGTACGACCGTGTTGCTCCATCGACCGCGATCCGTGACGGGGGAGCGACGACGTAGCCGCCGTCGCCGCGGAAGTCGACGTGCGCGGTGGGCACCTGCCAGCTTCGCTGCTCCTGGCTGCGGACGTTCGGGTAGTACGCATGGAGACCGCCAGACGGCGTACGCACGAGCCATGCCCACGCGTCGCCGTAACCCTCGCTGCGTGCTCGCTCGAAGGCGGCGAAGCCGCTGGCCGAGGAGTGGACGTCGACGTCGACGACGAGCACTCCGGTGGGCCCGCCAGTGGGCAGTCCGATGTTCGCGTCAGGGGTGCGCTGCCACCAGCCATGGACGACACGAGCGACCGAAGTCGCGTCGTGAAAGCCGTTCGGCGTCAACGGCTGCTTCCCGTCGGGCGCGCACGGGAACACCGGGATGCCGAGATTTGCGTAACGAAATGCGGCGGCCGCAAGCGTGGGTTCCTGGGCCACTCGCTGCATCGTCGAGACCGACCACGTCGGGACCGGGTTGTTGGGGTCGAACATGCCCCCGACGATGCGCGGTCAGGTATCCACGATTTCGGGATACCTGCCTTGATTCGAGAGGGGGATACCTGCGTTTGCGCAGGTCAGGAGGTATCCCCATGTCATGCGGGAAGGTTGCTCTTGTCTCTCGATGGCGCTCGAGAAAATGGGACGGCACGTGGGCTTTGGCGTTCAGGGCGCAGTGGCGGCAGCAAGCGACGTGTCTGTCGAAAACCGGTACGGGGCCCACTCCGGCTCCATAGGGTTCGTCTTCGGACGGCGCAGGTCGTATCCGCAGGTTGAAGCCCCGTGTCCAACCATTCGGGTGCCAATGGATAGGAGTCGTGGGCCGTGGGGTTCAAGGACAAGATGAAGGATGCTGCTGCACAAGCAGCGGCGCAGGCTCGTAAGGCTGCAGAGCAGGCGAGGGAAATCGCCGCCGACGTCAAGGACCAGGCGTCCGAGAAGTGGAGCGAGGAGCAGGAGCGACGCGGTGCGCAGTCGAGCGGCACTTCAACTCCGGGCGTGAGCGCTCCGAACCTTGGCAATCCTTCAGAATCAGACGCGCCGGTCGCCCGACCGTCTGAGGGCGGGCCGACGCCGCCGCCTGCTTCCTATCCGCCCCCGCCGCCTCCGCCGTCCACTGCGCCCGGACTCAGGGCGAAGATGACCGACGCCGCCGCCCGAGCCACCGTGCAGGCGCGGAAGTCCGTCGAGGACGCGAAGGACAGGGGGACCCAGTTCAAGGGTCAGTTGCGTGAACAGGCCCCCACTCGGCGACAGGACCCGGATCTGTTGAGGAACAAGAAGGCACTCGGCGCGATTGCGGCCCTTGCCGTCATTGGCATCGGCGGCATCACCGTTGGCGCCATCGCCGAGGGCGACGACAAGGACACGAAGCCCTCGTCTTCGTCCCCCGCTTCGGAGACTCCGAGTCAAGAGCCTACGCAGGCGCCCTCCGCGAGCCCGTCGCCGACGAAGCCCGCGGAGAAGCCCATCGTCGACACGACCGTCGACGCCCTCCTTGACAGGTTGAACAACGAGTCCATTGACGGCCCGGGCTCTGGACCGAAGACCGGTGACCGTTTCCGCATCAGCGGGCCGCTGTTCGAGTCCGACGCCTGGGGGCCGACCGCTTCCGGCCACTACGCGGTGATGTTCAAGGCCAAGGGCGGCGCCGACGATCTCCAGGTCCTGGTCGAGGAGTCGGACGCGTCCCAGTGGGCCAACGGCACCAAGGTCGAGATGGTCGTCGAACTCGTCGAGGTCACGATCGACGGTGAGAAGCTGAACGGCTTTCTCCAAGCAGTCAGCGTCAAGACCCTTGGGCAAGCCGCGAAGCCGAATCCCGAGACTGACACCGCGTCGCAGATGTTCAAGGACCTCGATGCGTTCGCCGATTCCTTCAACACCGCGTTCGGCGACCCGCCGATGATCACCGGCATCGAGCCGGGAAGCGCGCCGGGGGTTGTCTACGTCAACCTGAACGCCGGTCTGCTCACCGTGGACGTGGACGTCGCACAACAGGCGGTCACAACGATGAACGAGCAACTCGTCGACACTGTGGGTGACAACGATGCGTTTAGTGGGATGGTGAAGTACTTCATCGGCGGCCAGTTGGTCGGCGAGAACAAGGAGATCCTTGATCCGTACTCGGTGTCGTTCAAGGGTGCCCTCGAGGACTGATCGGTTCGCTCTCGGGCTCACCCTGTGCGCCGCACCGGGCCTGTTGGATTACCCCCGCTGACGATCTTCTCGGTTCGGGGCGGAGTCTGAATCGGTCCGTATTTGTCGTCGCTTCGATTCGAGATTCCGTTTCGCACCCGCGCGTCAGCGTCGTCGACGTTGCCCATGGCTCGGTCGACGGCGACGCGGTCGAGGTTCGCGACCTCGTCGTAGGGCGACGCGGCGAGCGCGACGTTCGATGCGAAGTCGGCCAACTCGAGGTCGCCGGTGACCAGAGCGGTCCTGACCCCGCCGGAGCTCGCACTCAGCCCGGCGAGATTCCAACGTGAGGACGGCACGACCCGGTTCCGTCCGCGGCACGGTCAGAAGTACTCCTCGACCGCGGTGCTCGATGCCGAGGCGCGGCTGTTAAGTCGTGCCGAGAAGGTGACCGCGCCGACGGTAGTTGCGAGTGTTGCGGTCCGAGTGGCTGCGACTGGAAAGGTTCAGTTGAGCGCGCAACAGCGCCGTGCGGTGGAGAGAATCTGTCAGTCGGGCCGCCAGGTCGACGTACTCGTCGGGCCGGCCGGGGCAGGCAAGACCACCACGATGCGAGCGCTCCGAGCAGCTTGGACCGCGGAGCGCGGGCGGGGGAGCGTGGTCGGTCTGGCGCCGTCCGCCGCTGCTTCCCAAGCGTTGTCCGACGACCTCGGCGTCGCGTGCGAGAACACGGCGAAGTGGCTCCACGAGTACGACCACGACCGCACTGAACTCCGGCGCGGTCAGTTGGTGATCGTCGACGAGGCGACCCTTGCCGACACGGTGACACTCGATCGTCTCACCGGGATCGCCGCGGGCGCGGGCGCCAAGGTGCTGCTCGTCGGCGATCCCCACCAACTCCAGTCCGTCGACGCCGGTGGGGCATTCGCGCTCCTCGTCGACCGGCGTGCGGACGTACCGGAACTGGTCGAGATCCACCGCTTCACCAACGAGTGGGAGAAGGACGCGTCCCTCACGCTGAGCCGCGGCGACGTCCAGGCCATTTCGGCCTACGGCCGTCACAAGCGCATCCGCGAGGGTCTCACCGACGAGATGGTCGACGCCGCGTACGTCGCCTGGCGCGCCGACTGCGCTGCCGGCCGCGCCAGCATCCTAGTGACGGAGTCGGCTCGTGATGTCCGCGCGCTCAACGAACGCGCGCGGGCCGAGCGGCTACTTCTGGATGGCGCCGTCGATCACCGTGAGGCGCATCTGGCTGACGGCTGCCGCGCCTCGTTCGGAGACGTCGTCATCACGCGCCAGAACGACCGCCGGATCCGGACCGTGCGCGGTGGGTGGGTGAAGAACGGCGACCGATGGCAGGTCACCGACATCCGGCGGGACGGCTCTGTCATGGTCAAGCGCCTCGACGCCCGCGGTGTGCGAACGGTCCTGCCGCCGGAGTACGTCGCCGAGCACGTCGACCTCGGGTACGCCGTCACCGCGCACCGCGCTCAGGGCGTCACCGTCGACACGGCGCACGTCGTCGTGACCTCATCGACGACCCGAGAGAACCTCTACGTCTCGATGACCCGCGGCCGCGAGTCCAACATCGCGTACGTCGCCCTCGGCCAGCCCGACGACAGCCACTCCACGCCGGAGGAGGATGACGTCACAGCCAGGACGGTTCTGTACGGGGTCCTCCAACACAGTGGCGCCGACCTTTCCGCCACGCAGACGATCGAGGCCGAGTACGAACTGCACGGCGGCATCGACCGGCTCGCGGCCGAACTCGAGACGATCGCGGCCGACGTTCAGCACGAGCGGTTCGTCGACCTGCTGCGGCGCTCTGGGCTGACTGCCGAGCAGCATGCCGCGGTGGTCGAGCCGCCGGCGTTCGGCCCGCTCACAGCCGCGCTGCGTCGTGCCGAGGCCTACCACCACGACCTCGAGCAGTTGGTTCCGCGAGTCGTCAGCCGCCGCGGACTCGACGACGCCGACGACATCGCCGCGGTCCTCCGGTATCGCGTCGACAAGGTCGCAGCGACGCCGCCGCGCGGTTGCCGCATCAGGCCACGACTGGTCGCCGGCCTGATCCCCGAACCGCTCGGCCAGATGTCAGCCGAGGATCGACGGGCGATCGACGAGCGGAAGGAGCTAATCGAGTCGCGAGCTCGCGCCCTTGTCGAGGACGCCGTTGCCAGCGGCGAGGCATGGACTCGACGACCTAGACGGGATCATGGCGAAGCCTGGGTAGACGCGCCGACGACGGTCGCGGCATACCGCGACCGCTACAAGGTCATGTCCGACCTGTTGGTCGGTGGCGCCGCAAAGACCGAAGCTCAGCGGGCGGATCGCCAGCGTGCCCTTTCCGCCATCCGAATCGCCGGCGCGGCTGGTGCAACCGAGCGCGCCGTAGCGTCGCCGTCAAGGAAGGCCCATGCCATTTCGGCTCCATAGGTGCCAGCTGGGTGCGTTCTCCACAGGGGAGCGGTGCCAAAAAGGCGAATGACCGACCGCCCGGCGTATCGAGGATACCGACCGCCCGGAGGTTCTCAATGCTGACCTTGCTCGAGTTGCCGGTCATCATCGCCGTCGCTGCGTTGCACCGCTACATCCAGCTGTACGCGCCCTCCAACGTGCTTGTACGCCGCGTTAGGGCTCAGGAACCCCGGTGCATAGCCGCTGCCCTGCTGGGTTTCCTTGCGGCGGTTCTGCTCGTCGCGATGCACCTGCTCAGCGAGGCCGTCGCAGCCGGAGCACCTGGGTGGCTCAACCTTGGGGTACTCGTCCTAGCCTGGGACGAACTCAAGGTTGGATGGCTCGCTGTCAGCGTCATCGTCAGGGCGATCGTCGGTGTGGCGCCGGTCCTTGGGGCGCGCCGCAGCTCCCGCAGCCGAACTTCGTAGGATCGGAACCGTGTCTGACGACCTCTCTTTGTTCGGTGACGACGCGACGTCCGCGCCCGTCGAGCCGCCGCGTGCCCCGACGCCGATCGCCGACTGGCAGGTCGACCTGCTGCGAAAGGCGCTCGACGCACGTGGTCTTACGACCATGGAGGAGCGCCAACAGGCGATCGAGTCCGCTGCCGGCCGCACAGTCACGTCTCTGCGCGCCCTCACCCACGACGAGGGGTTACAGGTGATGTCGCGCCTTGGTCAGCGGGGCGCTGCGAGCCGGAGTTCGACGTCGCAGTGGGACGATCGCGAAGGCGATACGTGGATCGACCGGCTTTAGACTGCGGTCTTTCAGCGGTCCGCGTGTGGGCGCTCATGCGGTGTTCCGGGTGAACCGACAGGACGGGAACCTGCTGCAGCCGAGGAACTCCCGTCCGTCGGAACGTCGCTTTCGAACCACAAGAACGCCGCCTTCGCAGTCTGGACAAGGCTCCGAGAGATCGACGGTGCTCAGCGGGGAGAGTTCGAGCCGCTGATCCTTCAGCAGCTCCGTTACGAACGCCGATTCGTGGCCCTGGACCCCGACCAACGTGAGTTGTCGGCGAGCGCGGGTCAGGGCGACGTAGAAGAGCCTGCGCTCCTCGGCGTGGGGGAACGGGTCCGCTTCTGACATGGCGAGCGCGAGAACTGGGTCGTCGACCACCTCGCTGGGGAACCCGTAGGTGCCGGACCCGACGTTGGGGAGCACGACGAAATCGGCCTCGAGTCCCTTCGACGAGTGCACGGTACGGAAGCGCACCCGCAGCTCGGGTGGGAAGGACCGCGGCATCACGTCCCGGTCGAACCGATATCGCCCCAGCACGTCGACCTCGACCACACCCGACCGCCCTGGTCGGATCTCGCCGGAACGGACACGCGCCGCCAGGTCGACCAGCACCCGTTCGACCGCGGAGGGAACCTCGTGCGGCTGCCCGACGCGCACGAGGGAGACGGGTGGACCGTATTCGGCGTGAATCGACGAGACGTCTTTGCGGAACTGTCGGGGGTTCTTGGCGACGAACTCGCCAGCAGTGTCACAGATGGACTGGGGCGAGCGGAACGTCGTCTGCAGCCGCAGCGTCAGCCCCTCACCGAACCACTCGCTGAACGACGTCATGACCGACAGATCTGCGCCGGCGAATCGGTTAATCGACTGCCAGTCATCCCCGACCGCCAGCAAGTAGCGATGCGGCTTGGCCACGAGGGCGCGAGCCAGTCGGGCGCGTGCCTGGCTGGCGTCCTGGAACTCGTCGACGAGGACCAGATCGAAGCCCATGTCGACGTCACCGGCCTCAAGATGCCCAGCAGCGCGCACCAGCATGTCCTCGAAGTCGATCGCATCGTCTTCGTCGAGTCGCCGCTGCCACTCGTCGTGGATGGTCCAGTACAGGTCGACGAAGACGCGCGCCCGGTAGCGCTGAATGCCCGCTGGTGACGCATCGAGACGCCGATCGAGATCTTCACGAGTCAGTGAGTTCGACTTCACGTGCGCCATGAAGGATCGCATCAGGCGCGCCAGGTCTTCGTGCTTGACGGGGGTCGCGCCACGGACGGGGCGGTCGGGGTTCCAGTCGAGCGTGATTCCTCGTGCCCGCAGGTCCGCTGCCAGTGGCTGGAATCCGCTCTGATCGATGATGGAGGCCCACGTCGTCTCGATCAACGCGGTTCCGAAGCGGTCGTGGAGGCTCTTCTTCCAGGTCATCCCGGCCGCGTACCCGTCGAACTCGGGAGGGGGTTCGCCGTTGCGGTCCAGCGCCCAGTGCTCGTGCCAGACGTCGACGTCGGGGTAGTAGAAGTCCGGCCGGTACTGCGAGTGCTCGGTGTCGGCGACGTCGTGGTCGTACGGCCGCTCGTACTCGTACTTCACGCCGTTCAGGAACAGGAAATCGGCGATCATCCGTTCGCCCTGGCTCTTCACGGTCTCCCCGTTGAAGGTGCGGAACCCGGTCGCGCGGGTGGCGTAGTCGTAGGCGTCCGGCTCCCCGCCGGCGGGGTCCTCCGCCATCCGCGCGAACAACAACCGGTACATGTCCCACTTGAACCGGAACTCGGGGGACCGGTCGCGCAGCTCGTCGACGATCCGGCTGACCATCGCGACGTCCTGCCCGCCGTCGATCCAGGGCGCGAGCCGCGGCTTGCGGCCGGTGGCCGTCCCGATCACGTTCAGGCCGAACGCGTGGAACGTCGAGGCACTCAGTCCGGACGGGTCGATCCCCGCCGCGTCGAGGCGCTCGTCGACGCGTTGTTGGAGTTCCGCTGCGGCGTCCTTGTTGAACGCGAGCAGGAGGATCCTGTCGGCAGGCACGATCTCGCGCCGGATCGCGTACGCCGCCCGCGCCACCATCACCGACGTCTTGCCCGACCCGGCGGCTGCGATGACCTGAACCCGGTTGTCGAACGTCGCAACGGCGGTCGCCTGCTCGTCGGTCAGCGGCTTCGTCTCGATCGTGTCGAAGAAAGCGCGCTGGCTCCGAAGCTCGTCGCACAGGATCCGCTCATTGGTGGAGTCGACGACGTCACGCAGGTCCTGGTCGACGAACGCGATCAGGTCGCGGGCCTCCGCCCCGGCCTCCTTCCGCGTCGCCAGCTTCGACGCCACCGTCGACGGTGTGGGCCGTTGCGCCTCCCAGTCGTGTCGCACGTCGCGGGTTACCCAGCGGCCGTCTGCGACGGCGGTCGCCAGGCCCTGCTCGACCGTCGCCTTCCACGCGCGCAGCTCACGTAGCGACGGTTCCGCGTCGTCGCCGAGAGCGGCCAGTCGTGCCGCGCGCGTTCGCACGAGCGCGACGACGACCGCCGCCATCACGAGCGCGCCGACCGCAGCGAGCACCACCGGTTCCATCGCGATCCCCCTCCGGCACGTTGCCGCTTCCTATCGACCCTCAGAGCGCGTCGTAGAAGACCGCCAAGTCGCTGCGGTAGAGAACCTCGGGCGCGTCGGCGCTCCCGAGGATTCCGGCGCGGACTCGGTCTAGCTGGAGGTCGAGGACGCGCATCTTCCCGTCGATCTCGGCGAGCGCTTCGATCCGGTGGAACTCCGAGCCATAGTCCTTCGCGAACCGCACGAGTGCCTGAAGCTTCAGCAGTGAGTCCTGAAGATGGTGGCCGTGCGGGTCGACGATCGACGGTCGGATGGCACCGTCGACCTCGTTGAAGAAGATGAAGTCGGGGTGCATGGAGCGCCAGTTGCCGACGTCGTCGCGATAGCTGACTCCGAGCGAGTCGACGGCCGCGCGAGCAGGGTTCCGGTACCACGCCCGGCACGAGCTTCGGGCCAGTTCCGCGTGAACGACGTCGAACTCCCACCCGTTGAGCGAGCTGAGCGGGAACTCGCCGTTCTCGTCGGACATCAGGTGGCGGTCGGCGAGGGGCGCGACGGCGATCTGGCCGTCCTCGTCGACGACCGCGTAATCCTCCATGCGGGTCCGCGGACGCTTGAGCTCCCCGCGCTTCGGCTCGGTCGCCTCGGCGCGGATGTCCTCGAACGCCTGCTGCCGTTCGTCCGACAACTCCTTGATCTGGACGCGGTGCTCGGCGAACCACTTCTCGGCCAACTCGTCGGCCTCGCGGTCGACCTTCTCGCGAACGGCCTTCACGATCGCGAGGGCCGACGCCTTGACGTACGCCTCGCGCAGTCCGTCGTCCTCGCCGTCGTCGTCGCCGGCGAGGTGGTCGACGTACGCCTGGGCCACGTCCGCGCCGAACGCCTTCTTCGCGTCCTCGAACGCGACGCGGATCGCGCGGTCGTCGGCGCGCTCGACGAACTCGGTGTAGGTCAGTTTCCCGGTCTTGCGGCGCCCGGAGATCGTGACGCCGCGCACGGCCCAAACCTCCTCGATCGCCGACTCGAGCTCGGCCCGGTGGCGCACCGCGAGGGAGTCGAGGACAGTCGCCATGATGGCCTCGACCTCGGCGAGGGCGCCGGGCCGGACGCCGTCCGCCGACAGGGCTTGAGCGAGCGCGACGAGCCGCTTGACGGGCCGTGACCCGCGCTGCGGCATGGTCTCGGTCGGCATCGCGTCCCACGCCGGCCACACGAAGTCCGGCACGCGCGGGTTCTTCCGGAGCTCACGGCCGTCGATGAGGACCTTGCGACCCTTGCCGCCGGGCAGCTCGCCGATGCTCCCCGACAGGAACTTCGCGACGTTGCCCGCCGTCGTCTTGTCGAAGAACGGCAGGATGCAGTCGACGGAGTTCAGGCGCTCGTCGCCCGGAACGGGACGCGCGAGCGGGTTACGGACCATACGACCGAGGAGCTGGGTGATGTGATCCTGGTCCTTCGCCGGCCGGAAGGAAACCATCACCTCGGCCCGCGGGCAGTCCCAACCCGTCGAGATCGCGTCCTTCGCGACAAGAACCCTGACGCTCGTCTTCGACTCGACACGCTGGGGCTCGATCCAGTCAACCTCCCACGAGCCGAACTTCTGGACGGTGTGGTCGCCGAACACGTGTCGAACGGAGTCCCCGGACAGTTCCGGCATCGCCCGCAGGATCTCGTCGAGGGCGAGGCCGATCTGGTCGTGATCGGGCGTGTTCGGGACCTGGAGCACGAGAAGCGGCTTCACGACGTCCGCAGACCCCTCCGACTTCGCGTACCGCTCCCACCGCGCGCTCGAGTCGGCGAGGAGCTTTGCGGCCCGACGGACGAGGACCGTGTCGAAGTTCCCCGCTTCGTCGGGGATGTCGAGGTTGACGACGTCCTTGACGAGACCCGAGTCCTGCACACGGATCGGGTCGACTTGGACGGCCGGGAACGCGCGGCGCGACTGATCCGCATCGGCCGCCTTCATCGCGTCGGTGAACGCGGACAGCGTCGCCGAGATCCCCCACACGATCGGCACCGCCGACTGGCTATTCGTGCCGTTGATCAGCTGCCGCACGAGCGTCGGCTTCTCCGCGCTCGTCCGCTTGTTCTTGAACCCGCGGTGCGCCTCGTCAAGGATCAGGTACACCGTCAACTCTGGGTCGTCGATCGTGTTCCCGATGATCTCCCAGATCGTCGACGCCTGCTGGTCAGGCGCAGCCGTCCCCGGCAGAGTCTCGAACGCACCGTCCTCATCGAGGGTCGCGGTGCGCGTCAGCCGGGAGTTCTTCGCAAGCTTGTCAGTGTTGAGGAAGTAAACCTTCCTCGGCTCCAGCTTCGACCGCGGGAACGGGAACTGGACCGTCACCAGCTGGTCGTACGTGAACTTCTCGCTCGCCTGACGCAGGCGGTCCTTCGTCTGCTCGTTCAGGCTCGGGTCGTCGGAGAACCAGATCACGACCGCACCCGGGTCAGGATCGGTCCCGAACTTGTCGCTGCCCCAGAACAGCGACTCGATGACCGCGGCCGCCATGACGGTCTTGCCGGCACCGGTCGTCGCCGAGAGCGCGACCGACGAACTCGTGCCCTTGGAGCGGTACTCGGACCGCGCCCGCTCGAGTGTCTTGAGAACGTCGTCGACAGCCTCAGACTGGTACGACTTGAGAGTGAACTTCATCGGGTTCCTCGACCTGCCTCGATCTCGAAGTTCCGCAGATACGCCTCGTACAGCCGAACCGGCTCGACGTGGTCGGGGAGGGCCGCGACCATCGACTCGAACAAGCGATCCTCGTCCGTCACGATAAACGCCATTGCGACGTCGTCGTTCTCGGCGACCGCCTTCAGGAAGGGCTCCGCCTGGTCCAGGTCCGCGATGACTCCATACACGTCCGCGACGTCCCAACCCTTGGAGACGTCGTCAATGCGTCGTCCCCTCGAACCTGCGCGCAGCCACAGGAGCGGGGCGACCTTCTCGAATTCGCGATTCGATGCTACTCGCAGCGGTGCTTCGTACGTCAGGGTCAGGAATTCGGCATTCTCATGGAACCCGTCCGAAATCGGAAACACGTCCGTGAACTTGTAATCCCCCTTGACCAGGTCGCCATCGGGGGTCATTCCCGTGATGGCTGCGGCCACCCGTGGTTTCGTCACGAAATCACATATTCCGTGGGATTCCCACTTCGGGTCGCCGGGTCGCAATCCACGCTTTGTCAAGGAGTTCTGCTCGGCAGCAGCTACCTCGTTGTTGGTGACAACAATGGCCTGACGTGATCCGGCATCCTGACGGTTGAGGCGCATCACGGCGTGCGCCGTGGTTCCTGAACCGCTGAAAAAGTCGACGACGACGGCTCCCTTCTTCGCGCCAACGGCGATCCTGAGGGCGTCCTCGACGGCATAGAGCGACTTTGGGAAGGGGAACTGTCGGCCACCAAGAAGGGCGCTGACTAGGTTTGTGCCGTGCCATCCGGCGTGGTGGCGGGCGCGGTTCCAGACTGTCTTGGCAGGGAAGGTCTTCGCTGCCGCTGAGACGACGGAAACGACCTTGGCGCCTTGGGCATCAAGACCGGTGACAGCGAATTCGCCGGTTTCAACCTTCTTGCGCGCAGCCCTGCCGAGGTACCAGATCGTGCCCTTGCCAGAGGCATCGACCTTTCCAGCCCTTGCGAAGCCGTCTGCGATGAGCTCGCGCAAGGCTGCGGGTGAGCAGCGCCATCGTCCCTGTTGGCCTCCAGACTTCGTCGGCCACACGGCGATCGAACCGTCCGGAACTGTCCACTCTGAAAGGTTGGCTGTCAGCGGCTTGCTGTCGCCGCAACCGACAATTCTTCCGGTCTCTTTGCTAACAAAAACGGGATAGAAAAGGTTGGGAGAGTCTGAGCGGGCACTGTCGGTCCCGCTACGAAGCAGCGACTCCCAACGGACCTTGTCCGAGCTGGTGGACGGCGCCTCGTTCAGAAGGTCGTCTACCGACTGGAATGGAACGGCGTCCCCAATGAATAGAAAGAAGGCATATTCCTCGACGCGACCAAGCTCGCCCTTGCGATTGCTGCCTGCAGCCTGAATCACGATGGTGACCATCTGAGCACGTGCCTCAGGGAAGACTTGCTCGAGCAACAGCGCAAGCCGGTGAACCTCCTTTTCGTCGATCGTCACGATCAACACTGAGTCGGCTGGATTGAGTAGTTCGCGAGCTAGGAGCAGGCGCCGCTCCATGAACGCGAGCCACTTCGAGTGCCGATAAAGGTCCTCCCCCTCGACGTAGTCGTTGTTGTACTTCCAGTCCTTCGCGCCCGTGTTGTACGGCGGGTCGATGTAGATGCAGTCGACCTTGCCGCGGTGCGTGAACAGCAGCGTCTGGAGTGCGTGGTAGTTCTCCGCGTTGATGACCGTGTGGAACGGCTTGTCGCCGCCTCGCTCGACCTTTCCCGTTGACACGAGGCCGGGGTAGATCGGGTCCCGGAACTCGGCCACGACCACGAGGTCGTCGACGGGTGCGGACGTCTCGTCGTCGTCGTTGTCGAGGGCGATGAGGTCGGCGTGACGGACGCCGTCCTGGGTCGAGAAGGCGATGACGCGCCACAGGCGGTCGTTCTCCTTCTTCCGTGCCTGCCCGCGCGGCGGCAGGATGCGGACCTTGTCGCCCTTGCGTACCTTCCGGCCCGGGAGCTCGACGGCCTCAGGTACGTGGCGCTCGAAGTTCAGCCCGAAGGAGCGCCGGTCGGCGAGGGCGTCGTACTCCCGTTGCAGGTCGTCTGCCAGGCCTGGGTTCTCCATCCGGAGCTGGCGGAGCAGGTCGTTCAGACGCGACAAGTCAGGGTTTCCTCTCAGGTTGGTGGAGCGCAGCGAAGCCTAGTGTCGTGGCCCGACGCTTCGGGCCGATGCTGAGGGTCTTCTTTACGAATCTGCCCAAACGGTCGGAGGTTCTTGCGACCATGTCCGGCGTGGGAGGACAAGCAACGTCGCCGTCGCTCGACGGCATCCGCGGGGCGCTGCCGCGTGCCCGGGCGAACGCGCGCTCGGTCGCGGCGCTGACTCAGAACCCGGGATGCACTCGGCGGCGCGTCATCGACTCTGCCGGCGTCCCGGCGCACGAACTCGCGGCGAAGCTCGGACACCCGACCCTGCGGGGTCAGTCGCCGTTCGCGATCGAGGGCGGGAACCGCTTCGAGGACCGCCTGAAGGAGCGCAGCGGCTACGGACTGTTGGTCGAGGCCCTCGAACCGTACGTCGAGCTCCCGATGCCGCCCGACCTCGCAGTCGAGGACATCAACCATGTGGGCGGGAAGATTGGCAGCAAGCCCTGGATGGACGCGCGCGTCGCGAAGACCGACGAGGTTCTGGCGAAGATCGCGAGCGGAGACTCGACCGCCCCACACATCGTCGACCATCCGGTGCTGCGGTTCGAGCTCGCCGGCGCCGAGGTCAACCTCGAGCCCGACGCGCTCGCGTTTCGGGTGGGCGACCGGCTCGAGCTGGTCGAGATCAAGTCGTACCCGATCATCGATGGACAGGCCGACCCGGGGAAGTTGTCGGCGACGGCCGGACAGACGGCCGTCTACCACATGGCGTTGCGGTCGACGCTCGAGCGGCTCGGGTTCGACCCCGACCTGCTGGTGTGGTCGGTGATCCTGGTGGCGCCGCGCAACTTCGGTCGGCAGCCGGTCGCCCACCGGGTCCCGCTGAAGAAGAAGAGCCTGTCGTTGTCGCGCGTCCTGGCCGCCGTCCCGAAGACCGCGGAAGTGCTCGCCGGCCTCCCCGCGGACCTCACCTTCGACGTCGACCCGAGCGGCACGATGGACGAAGCGACGTTGCGGGCCGCGTTGACCAAGGCCGTCCAGCAAGTCGGCGCCCTCTTCGTGCCGGACTGCGTCACCACGTGCGACATGGCTGCGTTCTGCCGCGCAGAAGCCTGGGCCAAGGACGACCCAGCCAGGCTGGGACGGGATGCTCGCGACAACCTCGCCGGCGTCCACACGCTGGCTGACGCGCTCAGGCTCGCCGAAGACGGTCCGTCGGCAGGGGAGGACGAGCTCGCGGACGTCGCCGAGGCGCTCGGTGCGGCCCGCTCCGCGATCGCGCGGGCGCGCTCGCTCGTCCCGACCGCCGGGCTGACCCCGGTCCCGGCTGTGAACCCAGCGGGCGGCGCCGCATGAGTCTGATCGACCTGCTCCTTACGGCCGAAGCCGCACGCGCGCACCGGGCGGTCCGTCGCACGGCGTACCGACACGTCCACCTCGCCGATCGGCCGTTGATCGTGGTCGCCTACAACCTCTCGGGCGAGGCCGCCGCGCCGCTGGGCATCATGTACGGGACCGATCCGGCGGCGCCGAAGCTCGTCGTGGCCGCCGAACCGCGCAACCGCGAGTGCCGCTTCGGCGCGATCAACCAGTTCGCCGAGGACCTCGACGTGTACGTCCGCCCCTTCCTGGCGTTGAAGACCGAACCCAAGCGCGGGGGCGGGTTCCGCCAGGTCGCTTCCGGAGCGCCGCAGGTGATCGTCCCGAACCGCGCCACGCGGTCCTACCTCGGGGCGCGGCTCGGTCGATCGCTGAGGTATCTCGGCCTCGACGGCACGCACGACGTGCCGGAGGCGACCAAGTGGGCGGGCTCCCACCTGTCGTGGCTCACCGAGCACGCCAACCTGCCGGGCCAAGCGAACTTCCTCGCGATGACCGAGACGTTGTCCGAGCACTTCGTGACCGGGCAGTCGGCGCTCGAGGACGAGAACCTCGCCGCGTTGCTCGCGTGGATCGACGGCGTCGCCGGCGACCTGCTGGCGGAGCTCGAACGAATCGAGCTCGAGGAGGCGTTCGGTCCGGTCCCGAACCCGAAGTGGGAGGCCAAACTCGAACCGCAAGTCAAGGCGTGGGGTGACGGACTCCGGAACGGCGACGCGGCGAAGATGGCGACGGCCGAAGCGAGTGTCACGACGGCGGTCCGCGCCGCGCTCACCGACGCGTACGCGGCGACGCACCGCGCCGTGGACATCCTGCGCGGCATCGACCCGGCGGCCACCGTTGCCGCGAGGTGGGCGAACGACGTGTACGAGTGGGGCGCCCACGCGAAGCGCGCCAAGACGGGGATCCCGCGGTTCGCCCGTCGACACGACGCGTTGAGGGCGGCCGCGATGCTTCAACGGTGGAGTTCGGCGGCGGACGAGCTCGAGACCGCCCAGGCGTTCGACGACCCGATGATCATGGCTCGCCTCGACGCCGAGGGCCGGTGCGTCACCGGCGCCATCACGAACGTCGACGCGCAGAACAAGGAGATCAAGCCCGGCAACAAGCGCGCGACCCGCGTGCCGCTCGTCGAGGTGTCCTTGACGGGGCCGACCCGCCTGCTCGCGGGCGAGGTCGTCCGCTGGGTCGGCGACAAGAAGATCCGCGGCGTCGTGCGGTCGGTCGACGACGGTTCCGCCGTCGTCGCGGTCACCGACCAGGTGAAGGCGTTCGACACTTACGCCTGGCCGCCTGGCGTCGAGGTGATCTTCGTGGGTCTGGACCCGTGGGAGGGTCCGAACCCGTGGGGGCCGGACGAGATCCCGTGGACCCACAAGGAGGCGACGACCACCGAGCTCGCCGGGCAAGCCGAACCGGGCGACGGGTCGACGGATGGGTCGCCGGACATGTCCCCGGCGGAGTTGGCCGAGATCGTCGTCGTCGGCGCCGTGGCGCCGGACGCTGAGCCGGGAGTCGTCGTATGAGCCAGTCCCACCCGAAGGTCGACTTCCAGTGGGTGAACACCGACTACACGAAGCGAGTGGTCGCCGACATCGAGGCGCTCGACAAGGGCGGCGCCGTCCTGGTCGAGGCCCCTCCGGGAGCGGGAAAGAGCTCGCTGACCGTGTCGGTGTCGAAGGCGCTCGCCGACGCCGACTCGAAACTCCGCCTCCCGATCGTGACTCAGACTAACGAGCAGGCCGACGACCTTGTGGCGGCGCTGCTGAAGCGACACCCCGACCTCCGCGTTACCCGGCTGGTCGGCGGCGCCGGCGGTTCGAGCGCGATGCAGAACCTCGCCGCGGCCAATCCTGACCTCGTGATCTCCAGCAAGCACGACGACCCGACCGTGAAGGGGACGCAGGTCGTCGTCGCGACGGCTCGCAAGTGGGAGTTCGTCAGGTCCGGCCAGCAGCGGAACGGGTTGATCCAGGGGTACGACCTGGCGCTGATCGACGAGGCGTACCAGATGCGATCGGACGCCCTGCTCGGCGTCGCCACGATGTTCGACCGACTCATGTGCGTCGGTGACCCTGGCCAGCTCGACCCGTTCACCACGATCGACGATGCACTGTGGAAGGGGTTGGAGTATGCGCCGTCACGCACCGCGATGGGAACGCTGTCGGCGTTCCACCCGGAGCTGACGCCCCACCAGCTGCCGTTGTCGTGGCGGCTGCCGCCGTCCGCGGCCGGGATCGTGTCGCAGGCGTTCTACCCGTACACGGGGTTCTCGGCCGGCACCGACGCGGCCCAGCGCTCCCTCACGATCGGCGCCGGAGGAGGCGCGCCCGAAGACGACGCTCTGGACCGGGCGGCCACCGAGGGATGGGCGTACGTCGAGCTCCCCGAGAAGCTCGCCGTCCGCACCGACGCCGAGGTGGCGACCCAGCTCGCTCAGCTCGTGCAGCGACTGCTTACCCGCGGCGCCGACGTCGTCGACGAGCTGGACGCCACCGGTCGGAAGCTCGAAGCGAAGGACGTCGCGGTCGTGGCCGCCCACAACGACCAGGTCCACGCGGTGCGGTTCGCGCTGAGTCAGCTCGGCGTCGATCCCGACTCGCTCGTCGTGTCCACGGCGAACAAGGTGCAGGGTCGCGAGTACGAGGTCGTGCTCGTCTGGCACCCGCTCGCGGGTCGGCGCGACGCGACCGCGTTCCACCTGGAGGCGGGCCGCATGTGCGTCATGCTGTCGCGCCACCGTCAGGCCTGCATCGTCGTGGGCCGGGCCGGTGCCGACCGGCTCCTCGCCGAGTTTCCCGACTCGGACCCGATCTTCCTTGACGAGCCGGAGAAGTTCCCTGACGGCTGGGAGGCGAACTCCTTGGTCCTCGAGCACCTGGCCGGGTTCAAGGCCTGACGCCCTCGAGCGCGGCGCTGATTCTCTCAGGTTCGGGCCCTTGTGTCGGGCGCTCCGACTAGCCTGCCGAAGGCGGAAATGGCGGCATCGGGAAGCGATAGGAGGGGTCCGTGGGGTTCTGGCACACCGGCTACATGGAGTTCCATGAGCCCGACTCCGAGCCTCTCGGCACCCCAGGTCCGCCCAAGCCGCCGGAGTTCCCGTGCCCCGACTGTGCCTTGGTGTTCTCGTCCGAGCGCGCAAGGCGCGCGCACAGGTTCGACGGCCATGCCACGAAGCGGCCCGCGCTGGTCTTCCGAGGCCGCGAGTGCGGACGTACCCGGTTGATGGTTACGAGTGCCAGCAGCCCTGCGGACTGGACGACCTCGGACGTCGAGCAGATCAAGGTGAACGGCCGCGAGACTTCGCCGGGCAAAGCTGCGAAGTACCTCGCCGGCGCGATGACTGGCGTTCAAATCGTGACAGTCTCCAACGGTCCCCTTAAGCGCACGTTCGAGTTCGACTTCTGCCTCGCAGATGAGGACGACCTCCTGCTGGTGGATCAAGCGCTCGAGAAGCTGATCTCTAGTCGCGAACTGAGTCGCAACGCGATCGACGCGTTCATCATGCGAGCGGGCAGGGGAGTGACCGCGCGCCGCTATCGAGAGGGACTCGCGACGTACCTCTACGGCGTCCTCGCGCGCGAGGGCGATGGCGACCCCGGGCGAGTTGATGCAACGGGCGCGCCTCTCTACGAGCAGCGCTACAACAGTGCGGTGTCTCTGCTGTCGACGTTCGATCGGCCGGCGGCTGAAGCGATCTGCGGTTTGGTCGCGCTGCACTACAACCAGTTCGACCTCGCCGTGCGAAAGACCAACAGCCACCGCGTGTCCGACGTCGCCGCGCGTTTCCGTTCGCTGCTCACCGGTGGGGCGTTCGGCAGGGCCAGTCTGGCCGACAGGTCGCACGGGAGCTTCGACCAGGCGCTGAGCGACTCGGTGACGGAAGATCTCCTCGACGTCGGCGCGGCGCCGCTCGATGGAACGATGTCCCCGGTCGTGGGGCAAGTGCTGCCTTCGCTGAGTGAGTTGCGGCCGCAAGATCAATTCAAGGTGCGGCTCATCGCGGCTGAGGCGATGCTCGCGGCAGGCGACGTCGATGGCGCCGCTCGACACGGCGAGGCTCTCAGGCACTCGAAGGAGACGGGTGCTTGGTACGCAGGATTCCGAACCCGACTGCAAGAGGTAGGACGTTGAGCGACGACAGCATCCCCGAGCCAGGACCGAAGTCCGGACTGGAGGACTCCGCGCAGCCGGTGACTCCTGACGAGGTGGCGGAACCGACGGGGCCGGCCGGCGACGACACGGATGCGTCCGGTGGTGTCCAGGACGCACCGCGATCCCGGCCGAAGAGCAAGCCCAAACCCGTCGTCACGACGGTCGAGGAGCTGTTGACCTTCGCCTACGAGTCGAATGCCCGGCTCCTGGAGTTCCCCAAGGACGCACTCAAGAAGCTGCCGATCACTGACGAGGGCATCGAATCGCAAAGCGCGCTGGTCGCCACGCTCGCCTCGACCGACCCCACCATGTCGGTTCCGTTCAAACTCTTGCAATATGCCGCACGCCAGGGCGTTCAGCTCAAGCGAGCCGAGGACGGCGATGTCGGCCGGGCGCTCAACCGGCTGGTTGACCTGGCCCTCGTGGCGTTGGGTCACCACCCGGTCTTCCGAGTCTGGACGGACCAGTTGTTGGATCCCCGCCGGGATCCGCAGCCGACCACTGAGCATCTGCGCGACGCAGCTCGCCAGGTTGACGCTGAGAAGCTAGGCGTGTCGTCAGAGAGGTTCAAGCCAGCAGACAGCGAGCGCCTGGTCAAGAACGCGGTCGCGTGTTTCGGGCTCCTCCGCGCGCTGCAGCGCGAATGGACCCTGGACGAGTTCATCGATGCGTCCTACCGCGCTGTCTGGAAGTTCGAGGCGCCCGAGGCAGTGGGGCTGCAGCGAGCGGCCAGCGAGATCGGCGCCAGCCGCGATCACGCCGTGCTCGGGATCGTGGGCACCAACTACCTCGCGCGCATCAAGCGACTCGATCGCCAGATCTCGCAGCTTGAACGTGACGCCGCTGCTGCTTGGAATCGAGAGACGCGGCTCCGCGATGAGCTGGCGTCGGCCAAGAACCGTGAGGAGGCGGCCCTGGCTCGCGCGGAAGCACTCTCGGCAGACGTCGTACGGCTGCAGAAGGAGCTTGCGGCGGAGAGGGACAACCGCGTGGTCGACAAGAGCCATATGGCTGACGACTACGAAACGCTGCGCACACGCATCATCCGACGGCTCGGTGGAGAGATCGATCTGCTGACGGACGGTCTCCACGCGCTCCGCAATGGGGCGCCCAACGTGGCTGAGGAGTTCCTCGACCGGTCGCTCCTCGCACTCACGCGAGAGGTCGAGCAGCTGAAGGACTCCTCCGGAGGGCTCGCATGATCGTCGGCTTCGACTTCGGAACCACCAACAGCCTCGTATCGGTGGTAGTCGGTGACCGCGTCATCGACGTCATGGATGTCGAAACCGGCCGCCCCCACCCGTCGATCGTCCGCTACGAGGGCGAGCAGGTCGTCGTCGGCCGTGAAGCGAAGGATGCGCTGGGTGCCGCTGGCATCGGGGTGCACGGGAACACGGTGAAGTCTCCGAAGTTCCTCCTCGGCGAAGAAGCGGTCGCCGTCGGCGGCGTCGATCGGAGCCCAGTTGACATCGTCGCTGACGTCGTCCGACACGTCCGTTCGGAGTCCCTCCGAAGCCCACAGCGCAACGTGCTCGGTCCGCTCGACAACGCCGTGGTCACCATCCCGGTCACGATGGACGGGCAGCGCCGCGCCGCCTTGCGCGAGGCGTTCGCCGGAGCAGGAATGCGCGTGGCGCAGTTCGTCCACGAACCGCTGGCCGCGCTGTATGGGTTCATCCGGGGCGCGAAGGACCCGGAGGAGATGGCGCGGCGCCTGGCGCGGCGAAACGTCCTCGTCGTGGACTGGGGCGGTGGCACGCTCGACCTGACTCTCTGCCGAGTCGACGAGGAACAGGTGCGGCAGCTCCGCAACGGCGGGTCAGCGCAGGTCGGCGGCGACGAGTTCGACAAGGTGATCCGGGACGAGGTCGTGAAGCGCGTCCGGGCACGAGGCGGCGTGGCCGACGACGACCTCGCGATCCCGGAGGCCGAGCTCCGCCTGTTCCAGGACGCCGAGCGCAACAAGATCGAACTGTCGGCGGACCGCGTCGACGTGACGTTCTACCGCCCGAGCTACTTCCAGTCCGGCGCGACGTTGCAGTACCAGCTCACGCGGCAGGAGCTGGAGGAGATCACGCGACCGCTCGTGACCGCGGGGATCGATGAGATCGAATCGCTGTTGGACAGCTTGTCGATGGCCCCGGGCCAGGTCTCGCTCGTCGTCGTGGTCGGTGGCATGGCAGCCATGCCCGCCATCCGGAGCCGCTTACACGAGCTGTTCGGGCCAGACCGCGTCGAAGTGCCGCCGAACAGTGCAACGTTGATCTCGCAGGGCGCCGCGTGGATCGCGCATGACCGGCAGAGGCTGCGACTGGCGAAACCGATCGAACTCGAGCTCGCCCGTGGTTCTTTGATGCCCCTCCTCGCGGCCGGAACCGAGATGCCGCTCGGAGGCGAGGTCAAGCACGAGACCCTCCACCTGTACTGCGCGGACCCGACGGACGGGAAGGCGAAGTTCCCGATCGCCACGCCCACCGCGCTGTCAGCCCACCCGCAGGCGAGTGAGCGCCGAACCTCACTCGGGATGATCACGCTGAGCGTGGACGAGTCAGCGCCTCCACTGCACGAGCGCCTTGAACTCGGAGTTGTTCTCGACGACGACCTGGTGCTGACAGTCGAGGCATCATCGAGCCAGAAGCACGATCGGGTCGAGGCGTCCTACTACGACCTGGAGTTCGGCCTCGGCCTTCCTGAGGCCGCCATCGCCGGGGGTGTCGCGGGGGACCCAAAAGGAGGTGAGGAGTCCGTCGTCCTGCCAAAGACCGGACTCGTCGTCCGAGCGAACGTAGTGCGGGACAAGGACCAGACCGCGGTCCCTGGAGACGTGCTGTACGCGCACAACTCGGGCGCGTTCGCGAGACACGTTCGCGACGGCGCCACCGAGACCCAGCTGCTGGAGCACCTCTACTACCAGCCATGTGCTGTTTGCAAGCGGCAGTGGGGGCACCCGGAATGCAGTTGCGGCACGGCGTGACATGGCCAGCGCGAAGTCAGTCGTTCGGGTACTCGACCACGGAACCGAGGTCGAGACTGGCGTACGCCGTCCGATTCGCTTGACCCCGGACGGGTACGCGGGGGTCGCCTACGCCGGGTCCGTCTATCCGCTGCAGTCGGACGACGTCATCGACCTGGCGGGACCGAGTTGGGAGCTCGCGGACTGCGACCGATTCCTATTCGCCGGCGCAGACGTTCCGTATGCGCCAAGTGCGGACGAACCGCTCGATGCGGTCGGGTTCGACGTCGAGTGGCACCTGGAAACCAACCGGTACGGGCACTACGTCGTGTTCAACGCGTCGGAGCGCACGGCGAGTCGCGTGGTCACGGCGCTGGAGGCGGCCGACCTCAGCGTCCAACGCTGGGACGTCAGCCACCGCCCGGCCGAGGACGGCAACTTCTACGACTGGTTCGCCCGGCTTC
The DNA here is from genome assembly GCF_018388425.1 of Nocardioides faecalis. Taxonomy (NCBI): domain Bacteria; kingdom Bacillati; phylum Actinomycetota; class Actinomycetes; order Propionibacteriales; family Nocardioidaceae; genus Nocardioides; species Nocardioides faecalis. The sequence goes on from NZ_CP074406.1 coordinate 1,724,516, forward strand.
GATTCAAGGGCAGTCGGGCCGAGGCCCTTACCCTGATCGGGGCCGTCATCACGCCGCCATCGGTGCCTGCCCCCACGGTGCCTGCGATCGATCCGACGGCGGCACGTCTGGCAGATGCCGAGGCGCGGATCGAGGAGCTCCTCAACGAGCTGTATATAGCGACGCGCAAGGGAGAGGCTGCCGAGCGCGAACTCTCGCTCCTTCGAAGGGACCCCGCGAACGCGCGGGCCAATGAGCAGCGTTACCGAGAGTCGCTGGCCCTGGCGGAGCGCCGGCACGCCGACCTCCAGGAACAGTTGGTGTCGATTCGGCAGGGCCTGGGAGGCATGGCTGACGCTGCCGAGTTGGTGAAGAGCCTGGCGGATGCGGAAGAGCTCCGCGAGCTTGCCCTCGCCGAGAACTCCCTGCTCCTGGAGCGGGTCCGCGCCGCCGACGCCAATGCCTCCGAGAATGCGGCGCGAGCCGACGACCTGGCCGGCCAAGTCGACGCGCTCCTCGGGCGGCTTGCCGAACTCGATGCGTTGGAGACCGAGCGCCTTCGCGCCGCGACCGCCCAGCGGCCGCGTCGCGGAGGTGTCGTCGAGTTCCTCCCTCAGGCGTTCGGCCGTCTCGTGTTCGTGCTCGACTCAGTGGACGTGATCGCGAACCTCGAGTCGCCTGCGGCGACGATGCGAGCGCTCATGGACATCGATTCTGGGCGGCTCGTGGGGAAGGACCTCGAGGGCATGCGCGGTTGGTACGCGGTCACTAAGCTCGCGACCGGCATCGCCGGCAGCGAAGGTCTCGGGCGCATCTACTACAAGCCCGACGGACATCGAGTCCTCGTGAATGTCCACATCAAGCAGGACGAGAAGCAGCAACGGCGGCACATCGAGCGTTTACGCTCCTATTGAGTCGGGGGCGACTTGACCGCGCCCGAGGCTCCGACGGTTGTACGCGGCTCATTAATCCAGAGTGTGAGGTGCCTCTCCCGCCCCTGACAGGCGCGGGTGCTGTGGTCCATTGCGATTGCCAGAGGTCGCTTGACGGGAGGGCTCGGATTGGGCTCGCTTTGATTCGCAGATGTACGCAACCCCGCGCCGACGCCAACCAAGGTCGCAAGCGGCATCGTTGCAGGTCAGGGCGGTTTCTGGGCTACGGATGCAGATGATCGCAATGGATCGCGTTCACGCTCAGGGGCGAAGCCTGTTCCCGATGACGCACCACGTCGAATGCATCGCGCTGCTGGAGAAGACCGGCTCTGACCTGTGGTGACGCGATTCGCGGTAACGCCGTAGACCTCCGCAACCCCCTTATGGCGCGCTTTGGGCGCAGCACACCCGCGATTCTGCGCGGGGGAACAGGCGCGCGTCGGCGTTGCGGGGCGCGAGGGGGGTCTGGTTGTGCGGTCACCGTGCAGGCTGCTCCCAGCGCTAGCAGCGATACCTCACGGCGGGCGTCTTCTCCCCGCTTATGAGCCAGCCAACTCCGACAGGCGCCGGGCGATCTCGGCGTCCCGGTCAGCAGCCGCGTGCTGGTAGCGCATCGCTGCCCCTGGGGTCGAGTGGCCGAGGCGACCCATGAGTTCCGCCAGCGTGGCACCGGTCTGCGCGGCCAGCACAGCGCCGGTGTGCCGGAGGTCGTGCCAACGGAGATCTGGACGGCCGGCGGCCTCGCGGGCCGGGTAGTAGACCTTGTACAGCGTCGCCGGAGCCATGTGGCGGTTGCTGTCGCCGGCGGCCGGGAAGAGCAGCGACTCTCTGCCGGGCGCGGTGTGGTCGGAGAGGTGGTCTTTCACCAGCGGCAGCAGGTGGGGCGGGATGGCGATGTCGCGGACGCCGGCGTCGGTCTTGGGTGGACCGATGATGAACTCGCCGTCGACCCGGACGACGCCACGGCGTACCTTCACCCGACCGGTGCGCAGGTCGATGTCGGCGCGCCGGAGCTCGGTCAGCTCGCCGAAGCGCATGGCGCACCACGCGGCCAGGAGGGCCATGAGCTTGTAGCGATCCGGCATCTCCTCGACGATCGTCCTGAGTTCTTCGAGGCTGGCTGGCTGGACGTGGTGGGCGCGCTTCGCGCTGCCGGCTCCGCGGATCTGAGCCGGGTTGTAGGGCACGAGGGGATGCGGGCGCTCCGACGCGGCGCTGGTGAAGACCGTGCGGAGCAGGCTGTAGGACTGGGCGCGAGCGGTTTCTCGTCCGGGCGCGAGCGCGTCGTACCAGGCGTTCACGTCTTCGGACGAGATCCGGTCCATGCGCTCGTCGCCGAATGTCGGGTGGATGAACGTGTCGAGGAGCATCCGGTACTGCTGCCTGGTCGTCGGCCGCAGCGCGCGACCCTGCGTCTTCTCGTCTCGAACCAGATGTCCGCATACGCCTGCAGCGTCGGCACCGATCGGCTCGCCGCCCCGCGAGCCGCCTCCTCCGGGGCCCACACCTCCATCTCGATCTCGGCGCGACGAGCCGACAGCCAGGCCACGGCGTCGTCCCGAGAAGCGAACGTCATCGGGGCCCGGTAGAGCCGACGGTCGGGCCCGGTGTAGGCCGCACGGTAGCGCCCGTTGTCCCGTTCCTCGATCCGATCGAGGATCCGGCCTCTGGCGTTTCTGGCGGGCCGTCAGCGCTGCGGCTTGCCGATCTCGAAGACCAACCGCGCGGGCACCTGGCCGGCGAGGACCTCCTCGAAGCACTCGTTGACGTCGTCGAGGCTGCGCGGTTCGGTGATGACCCGGGTCCGGCCGTTGGCGTGCAGGGCGAAGCAGTCCTCCAGGTCGTTGCGGGTGCCGACCAGCGACCCGATCACCCGCTTGCCCGTCAGCACGGTGTCGAAGACGGGGAGCTCGAGGGAGTCATCCGCCGGCAGCCCGACCAGCACCAGGCGTCCGTTGGGGTTCAGCGCGGCGTGGGCGGCGCGCATCACCGCCGGCGAGGGGACGGTGACCAGGGCGATGTCCACACCGCCCAGCTCGGCCAGTGCGCCGGCGCTGTCCCCACGTCCGTCGACGACGTGGTCGGCGCCGAGGTCCTGAGCGAGCTGGAGCTTGTCGTCCTGCACGTCGAGGGCGACGGTGTTGGTGCCGAAGACGCGGGCGTACTGCAGGCCGAGGTGACCGAGGCCCCCGATGCCGACCACCATCGCGGTCTCGTTCGGCTGCGGCTGCGCCACCTTCAACGCCTTGTACGTCGTCACGCCTGCGCAGGTGAGCGGCGCGGCGTCCGTGGAGCTGACCCCGTCGGGCACCCGCACCACGTGGGAGGCGTAGGCGACGGCGTACTCGGCGTAGCTGCCGTCCATGGTGTAGCCCATGTACTGCGGTGAGGTGCAGTAGGTCTCCCAGCCCGCCACGCAGTAGCGGCAGTGGCCGCAGGCATAGCCGAGCCAGGGGAGGGCCACCCGGTCGCCGACGGACAGCGGCAGGTCGCCCTCGCCCAGTCGCTCGACGGTCCCGACGCCTTCGTGGCCCGGGATCAGCGGCATCTTCGGCTTGACGGGCCACTCCCCGCGGGCGGCGTGGATGTCGGTGTGGCACAGACCGCAGGTCTCGATGCGGACCAGGACCTGGCCGGGACCCGGCTCCGGGACGGGAACGTCTCGCACGTCCAGCGGCGACTCGAAATCAGTGGCGACTGCTGCTTTCATCGGGCGGCTCCTCGCTGTGGTGGTGGCCCTGGGTCGAGGGCGACCCGTGGGGTTGCTTCCCGACCACACTCCGCCTTGCGGCAGCGCGGAGGTAGGGCCACCCGTCACCCCGTCCGGGGTCGGAGGTCCCGGACGTCTGGGCAGGTCCATGCCGAAGTGCAGGTGCCGGACCTCACGGCTCGGCGTCGCCGGGAGGCGCCCAGGACGACAGGACCCCCGGTGGGTCCACGTGGGTCCACCGGGGGTCCTGCATCGGGCCCGGGCAAGGCAACGCGCCCGGGCCGGCCGCGGTCTCGTGCTCAGCCTGCGGCGCGTGCGGCGGCGACCTCGCTGTCGGCACCCTCGGTGCTCAGCCGGCCGCCGGTGTCCTCCAGGTGCGCGCGGACGAACCAGTGGAACAGCTCCAGCTGCTCCGTCTGCGCGATGAACATGTCCTCGGTGATCGGGTCGAGGTCACCGAGCTCCTCGATGCCCTCGCGGTAGGAGGTGATCACGCCCCGGTAGACGACGTCCAAGGCGCCCAGGTGCTGCTGGGTGCCGGCGCGCCCGATCTCGTAGTCGTCCCAGGTCCGCTCCGCGACGATGGCGCCGGGCGTGCCCTTCGGGGAACCGCCCATGGTGGCGATCCGCTCCGCCAGGTCGTCGGCGAATCCGCGCACCGCCTCCACCTGCGGGTCGATCATCTCGTGCACCGCGATGAACTGCGGGCCGACCACGTTCCAGTGCACGTGCTTGAGGGTCAGGTGCAGGTCGTTGCAGGCGTGCAGACGGTCCTGCAGCAGCGCCACGACCCGCTCCGCGGTCTTCGTGTCCAACCCGGGGGTCGTGTAGTGCAGCGTGGCCTTCTTGGCGCTCTTGGCGTTCTTCCCGCTCTTGCTCGAGGACGCCTTCTTGCTCTTCTTCGGCGTTGAAGTCATGCCTGAGCAGTAGGCAGAACGGCGGATTTCATACCTCGCCCAGCGCGCTCACCGGCCTCGCTCAGGCGTGCGAGCGCGGCCGCTTCGGCCACCAGAAGCGGTCGCCGAGCCACACCGCGAGCGCAGGCACCACGACGGTGCGCACGAGCAGCGTGTCGAGCAGCACGCCGATGCAGATCACCACGCCGAACTGCGCCAGCACCACCAGCGGCAGCACGCCGAGGACCGCGAAGACGGCCGCGAGCAGGATGCCGGCGCTGGTGATCACGCCGCCGGTGACGGTGAGCGCACGGAGCATGCCGGCGGCGGTGCCGTGCTGGCGCGCCTCCTCTCGCCCGCGGGTGACCAGGAAGATGTTGTAGTCGACCCCGAGCGCGACGAGGAAGACGAACGCGAGCAGCGGCACGCTGACGTCCAGGCTCTCGAAGCCGAAGACGCCGGTGAACAGCCACCAGGACAGCCCCAGGCTGGCCAGGTACGTCGCCAGCACGGTCCCCACCAGCAGGACCGGTGCCACCAGGGAGCGCAGCAGCACCACCAGGGCCAGCAGCACCAGCACCGAGAGCACCGGGACGATCGTGCGCAGGTCGGCGTCCGAGGCGTCACGGCTGTCGATGAGCTCGGCGTGGGTGCCGCCGACGTACGTCTGGTCGAGGTCGGCGACCGCGTCCCGCAGCGCATCGACCGTCTTCTCTGCCTCGGCCTCGCCGGGGCTGGCCTCGATCACCACGTCGACCTGGGCGACTCCGTTGCCGCTGGTCGACGGGTTGGCAGCGACGACGCCGTCGACGCCCTCCACGGCGGCGAGCACCTTCTTGGGGTCCTCGCGGGTCAGCACCTCCACCGGGTCGGCGTTGCCGGCGGGGAAGGACTCGGCCAGCCGCTCGGCGGCGGTGATGGCCTCCGGCTCGTCGAGGAACTTGTCCGAGCCGCTCAGCCCGGTCTGGATGCCCAAGGTCCCGGAGGCGAGGGCGGCGAGGAAGATGCCGGCCAGGACCACCAGGGCCACCGGGCGGCGGTTCACGCCGTCGCCGACGCGGCGCCACAGGCCGCGACCGTCGACGAGCTGGCGGTCACCGACGTGCGGCACCTTCGGCCAGAACACCCAGCGGCCGAACAGCACCAGAGCGGAGGGCAGCACGAGCAGCACGAACGCCGCCGCGATCACGATGCCGATCGCGCAGGCCACGCCGAGGCCACGGGTGTTGGGGAAGACCGACAGCACGAGGGTGAGCAGGCCGAGGAACACGGTGACAGCGCTGGACAGCACCGCCTCCGCGGTCCGTGCGGTGGCCCGGCGCATCGCGACGTACCGGTCCTCGTTGGTCTTGAGCTCCTCGCGGTAGCGGGAGATCAACAACAGTGCGTAGTCCGTGCCGGCGCCGAACACGAGCACGGACAGGATCCCGGTGGTGGAGTTGTTCCAGACCATGCCCAGCACGTCCAGTGACTGCGTCGCCACCGCCACGGTGAGCCGGTCCGCGATGGCCACCACGGTGAGCGGGATGATCCACAGGATGGGGCTGCGGTAGGTGATCAGCAGCAGCAGCGCCACCACGCCGGCGGTGGTCGCGAGCAGCGTGGCGTCGGCGCCCTGGAACACCTCGGAGAGGTCCGCCATCACCGCGGCCGGACCGGTCACCTCGACGCTCACGCCCTCGGGCACGCCGTCCTTGAGCGCCGAGCGCAGGTCGGTCACCAGGTCCCGGTTCTCTCCCGACGTGCCCCCGGGGACGGGAAGCACGGCCAGGGCCGCGGTGCCGTCCTCGCTGGCCGTCACCGGCGGGCCCTTGGGCAGCGAGAGGTCGCTGCGCACGCCGTCCACGAGCTGCTGGAGCTCACCGACCAGGGCGTCGTCGACCGGCTTGTCGCCGGCCGAGTCGCCCGGGTCACCGGCGCTGAACACGGCGATCGCGGTGCTGGTGTCCTCGTCCGGCAGCTGCTCCTGCAGCTGGACCGCGAGCGTGCTGTCCGCGTCGTCGGGCAGCTCGTCGGTCGCACCGCCCGGCACGGCGGCCGAGCCGATCAGTGCCATGAAGGCGATCGCGGCCAGCAGTGGCACGATCGCCACCGCCCAGGCGACGCCGCGGCGGGGGAGCAGCAGCCGGCCGAGACGGCCGTGGGTGTCGGTGTCGCGAGCGCTGGACATGGCGTGCTCCCAGTGACAAAGTTGGTGAGTAAGTGACTACCTAAGAAACTTAGTGAAATGTACTATGGCGAGCAAGGCGAAGGAGGGGGTGGTCGCAGTGAGCGAGGTGTCGACCGAGCGCCAGGCGCCGTACGACGGCTGGAAGCAGACCGAGACGCTCACCCTGCTGCGCCAGCTGCTGGAGGTCGCCCAGCAGGTCCGCCCCAGCGTCGCCGCCCGGGCCGGGCTCAGCATCAACGAGCTCGTCGCCGTGGAGCACCTGTTCACCGAGCCGCTCGGCACCGGTGAGGTGGGCCGCCGCCTGTCGGTGACCTCGGCGGCGACCAGCCAGATCGTGGACCGCCTCGAGCAGCGCGGCCACGTGCGCCGCGAGCCGCACCCCACCGACCGGCGCCGCACGCTCGTGCAGCTCACCGACTCCGGCCGCACCGAGGCCATCGAGCTGCTGATGCCGATGTTCCGCGCCCTCGCCGCCACCGACGCCGACCTGGACGAGGACGAGCGGGCGGTGATCGAGCGCTACCTGCGTCGCGCCATCGGCGCCCTGCGCACGGTCGTCTAGACCGCTCCGCCGCCGGGGCACGGGCTCGGTACGATCGGTGTCCGGCCACACGCCGGCCACTCCACCACCAGCCCCCAAGGAGCTCCTCCGTGTCCGACATCAAGGTCGCCGTCCTCACCGCCGATGCGCGTCAGGACTCGACCCTCACGACGGGCACCAAGGCCTGGGAGCTGTTCCGCGACGACGCCGACGTCATCGCCGCCCGCGTCAACGGCGAGCTCAAGGACCTCTCCTACGAGCTCCTCGACGGCGACGCGGTCGAGGGCGTGCGCATCGACAGCCCCGACGGGCTCGACATCCTGCGCCACTCCACCGCGCACGTGCTGGCCCAGGCGGTGCAGCAGCTGTGGCCCGAGGCCAAGCTCGGCATCGGCCCGCCGATCACCGACGGCTTCTACTACGACTTCGACGTGCCGACGCCGTTCGTGCCCGAGGACCTCGTCAAGCTCGAGTCCGCGATGCGCAAGATCATCAAGGAGAACCAGCGCTTCGACCGTCGCGTCACCACCGACGAGGACGCGCTGGTCGAGCTCGCCGACGAGCCCTACAAGGTCGAGCTGATCGGGCTCAAGGGCTCCGCGGCCGACGCCGCCGAGGGCGCCTCGGCGGAGGTCGGCGGCGGCGAGCTGACCATCTACGACAACATCAACCGCAAGGGCGAGGTCGCCTGGAAGGACCTGTGCCGCGGTCCGCACCTGCCGACCACCAAGCGGATCCCGGCCTTCAAGCTGATGCGCTCGGCCGCCGCCTACTGGCGCGGCGACGAGAAGAACAAGCAGCTGCAGCGCATCTACGGCACCGCCTGGCCGAGCAAGGAGGAGCTGGACGCCTACCTGCACCGCCTCGAGGAGGCCGAGCGACGCGACCACCGCAAGCTTGGCCGCGAGCTGGACCTGTTCAGCTTCCCCGACGAGATCGGGTCGGGCCTGCCGGTCTTCCACCCCAAGGGCGGGGTGATCAAGCGCGCGATGGAGGACTACGTCCGCGAGCGCCACATCGCCGAGGGCTTCGAGTACGTCGGCACCCCGCACATCGCCAAGGAGGGGCTCTTCTACACCTCCGGGCACCTGCCGTACTACGGCGAGGGCATGTACCCGGCCTTCGACGTCGACGGCATGGACTACCGCCTCAAGGCGATGAACTGCCCGATGCACAACCTGATCTACCGCTCGCGCCAGCGCTCCTACCGCGAGCTGCCGCTGCGGCTCTTCGAGTTCGGCCACGTCTACCGCCACGAGAAGTCCGGCGTCATCCACGGCCTCACCCGGGTCCGCGGCTTCGCCCAGGACGACTCGCACTCCTACGTCACCCCCGAGCAGGCACCGGCCGAGGTCGAGCACCTGCTGAACTTCATGCTCAGCCTGCTGCGCGACTTCGGCATCGAAGACTTCTACCTCGAGCTGTCCACCCGCGACGAGGCCAAGGACAAGTTCATCGGCTCCGACGAGGACTGGGCCGTGGCGACCAAGGTCCTCGAGGACGTCGCACGGGCGACCGGTCTCGAGCTCGTGCCCGACCCGGGCGGCGCGGCGTACTACGGGCCCAAGATCTCGGTGCAGGCCAAGGACGCCATCGGCCGCACCTGGCAGATGGGCACGGTGCAGTACGACTTCAACCAGCCCTCGCCTGAGCGCTTCAACCTGGAGTACGTCGCCGCGGACGGCACCCGCAAGCAGCCGGTGATGATCCACTCGGCCAAGTTCGGCTCCATCGAGCGCTTCATGGGTGTACTGGTCGAGCACTACGCCGGCGCCTTCCCTCCGTGGCTCGCCCCGGTGCAGGTGCAGGGCATCCCGATCGCCGAGCGGCACGTGGACTACCTGTACGAGGTCGCGGCCCGGCTGCGCACGCAGGGGATCCGGGTCGAGATCGACGAGTCCGACGACCGGATGCAGAAGAAGATCCGCAACGCGCAGCTGCAGAAGGTGCCGTTCATGCTGATCGCCGGCGACGACGACGTCGAGGCGGGGGCGGTCTCCTTCCGCTACCGCGACGGTCGGCAGGACAACGGCGTCCCGGTCGACGAGGCGATCGCGCGGGTGGCGCAGGCCGTCGCGAGCCGCGAGCAGGTCTGAGCAGCCGTGCGCCGCGCGTCGCTCGCCGGGCTCGGTGCGGTGCTGCTCCTGCTCGCCGGGTGCAGCACCGGGTCCACCTCCGACGACGGCGCGCCGGCGCGCCCTCCGGTCGAGTCCGCCTCGCCGAGCGCGGAGTCCAGTGAGGGCGGCTCGCCCGGAGGCGACGCCGGCGACCCGGGTGACGACGCCGGCGACCTCGCCTCGCTGGCGGAGGGCCTGGCCCGCAAGGGCGACAAGCCGACCAGCGACATCGCCCCGCGCGACGGAGAGGTCCTCGGCGGCGACGTCAGCTGGCCGCAGTGCCCGCGCGGCATGGGGATCCCGCAGAAACAGGGCCTGGCGATGCCGATGCCGCTGCCTGAGGCCGAGTACGTCGTCCTGGGGCTGACCAACGGGCCGGGGTTCACCCCGAACCCCTGCCTGGCCGACCAGGTCGAGTGGGCCCGGACGCACGACGTCCTGGTGGCGGCGTACGCGGTGTCCAGCTATCCCGACGCCGCCACCTTGAAGCGGTACGGCGCCGACGGACCGCACGACGCCTCCACCAAGCTCGGCCGGTTGAAGAACGTCGGCTACCAGCAGGCCCGCTACAACATCGGCACGATGGGCAAGGTCGGGCTGCTCAGCCCCATCATCTGGATCGACATCGAGCCGGTGCCGCTGTTCGAGTGGAGCAGCGACCTGCGCGCCAACGCGGCCGTCATCGAGGGCGTCGCCCGGGGCTACGTCGACGCCGGCTACCGGATCGGCGTCTACTCCACGCCGGCGCTGTACCGCGGCGTCGTGGGCGACCTGACGCTCGACGGCGTTCCCGAGTGGCGCGCCGCCGGACACACCTCGCGGACCGAGGCGCGCAACCGGTGCGGGCCGGACTGGTCCATCCAGGGCGGCACCGCGGTGATGGGGCAGTGGGTGGAGAAGCGACGCGACCAGAACATCACCTGCCCCGGCATCGCCGCCGACCTGGGGCAGTGGTTCCATCGGCTGCGGTGAGTGCGTTGGTCTACCCTTCGGGCACCGGCGCCCGGTGAACCCGGGACCCGTAGCGACGTGCAGCGAAGGAGTGTGAACGCGACCGTGGGAGACCCCGACGGCCTCGAGCGGCTGTGGACACCGCACCGGATGTCGTACGTGCGCGGAGAAGCGGGCGACGCCTCCGCGGACGCCGAGCACGCCGCCCCCGGTGACGCGCAGGCCGTGGATCGGCCGGCGTGCCCCTTCTGCCGGATCACACGCGACCCGGCGACCTCCACCGACGACGACCTCGTCGTCGTGCGCGGCGAGCGCGCGTACGTCGTGCTCAACCTCTACCCGTACAACCCCGGCCACCTCATGGTGCTGCCCTACCGACACGTCGCCGACTACCTCGACCTCGACGACGAGGAGACCGCGGAGGTGACGGCGCTGACCAAGGCGGCGCTGCGCACGATCCGCGAGGTCTCCGCACCGCACGCCTTCAACGTCGGGCTCAACCTGGGCGGCGCGGCCGGCGGCTCGCTCTCGGGCCACCTGCACCAGCACGTCGTTCCGCGTTGGTCCGGCGACGCGAACTTCATGACCGTCATCGGCGGCACCAAGACGCTGCCCCAGCTGCTCAAGGACACCCGCGACCTCGTCGCGGCCGCCTGGCACTGACGTGGCCTGGGACCCGTCCGGGCCCGTGCAGTAGGTTCGTCGATCGTGTTGGAGCGCTTCAAGGAGTTCTGGGGCGGGACCGTCCTCTTCCCGTTCGTGCGGCTGTTCCTGCGGCTGGGCATCAGCCCGGACGCGGTGACGCTGGTCGGCACGATCGGTGTGTGCGCGGGCGCGCTGATCTTCTTCCCCCAGGGCCACCTGCTCATCGGGGTCCTGGTGATCACGGCGTTCGTGTTCAGCGACCTCATCGACGGCCGGATGGCCCGCGAGCTCGGCCGGAAGTCCCGCTTCGGTGCGTTCTGGGACTCCACGCTCGACCGGATCGGCGACGGTGCGGTCTTCGGCGGCCTGGCGCTGTACTTCGCCGGCCTCACCGACCACGACGGTGCCTCCGACCTCTACCTCTGCCTCGCGCTGTGGTGCCTGGTCATGGGATCGGTGACCTCCTACGCCCGCGCCCGCGCCGAGTCCCTGGGGATGGACGCCAAGGGCGGCATCGCGGAGCGCTCCGATCGGCTCGTGTCGATCCTGGTGATGACCGGTCTCAGCGCGATCTTCGACCTGCCGGTCCTGATGTACGTGACGCTGTGGGTGCTGGCCGCCGCCACCGCCTACACCGTGGTGTTCCGGGTGGCGAAGGTCTACCGCCAGGCCCGCAAGCTGGACGCCGCCGACGCCGCTGCCGCGCCGGGGGAGAGCGCCCCCGAGACGCACTCGTGAACAGCGTTCGGGAGTCCTAGACTCGCTTCATGAGCGAGCAGGAGCACGGCACCACCCGGGTCAAGCGCGGCATGGCCGAGATGCTGAAGGGCGGCGTGATCATGGACGTGGTCACCCCCGAGCAGGCCAAGATCGCCGAGGACGCCGGAGCCGTCGCCGTGATGGCGCTCGAGCGGGTCCCCGCCGACATCCGCGCCCAGGGCGGGGTGTCGCGGATGAGCGACCCCGACATGATCGACGGCATCATCGAGGCCGTCTCGATCCCGGTGATGGCCAAGGCCCGGATCGGCCACTTCGCCGAGGCGCAGGTCCTGCAGGCCCTCGGCGTGGACTACATCGACGAGTCCGAGGTGCTCACCCCGGCCGACTACGCCCACCACATCGACAAGTGGTCCTTCACCGTGCCGTTCGTGTGTGGCGCCACCAACCTCGGCGAGGCGCTGCGTCGGATCACCGAGGGCGCGGCGATGATCCGCTCCAAGGGCGAGGCCGGCACCGGCGACGTGTCCAACGCGGTGACCCACATGCGCACCATCCGCACCGAGCTGCGCCGCCTCAGCGTGCTCTCCGACGACGAGCTGTACGTCGCCGCGAAGGAGCTCCAGGCGCCGTACGACCTGGTCGTGGAGGTGGCGCGCAGCGGCAAGCTGCCGGTCGTGCTGTTCACCGCCGGCGGCATCGCCACCCCGGCGGACGCCGCGATGATGATGCAGCTCGGCGCCGAGGGCGTCTTCGTGGGCTCGGGCATCTTCAAGTCCGGCAACCCCGCCCAGCGGGCCGAGGCGATCGTCAAGGCGACCACCTTCTTCGACGACGCCGACGTGGTCGCGAAGGTCTCGCGCGGCCTGGGTGAGGCGATGGTCGGGATCAACGTCGACGAGATCCCGCAGCCGCACCGTCTCGCCGAACGTGGCTGGTAGCCGCCCCACCGTCGGCGTCTTCGCGCTGCAGGGCGACGTCCGCGAGCACCTGCACACTCTCGCCGCGCTCGGCGCGACCGCGATCGCGGTACGACGGCCCGCCGAGCTCGAGGACTGCGACGCCCTCGTCCTGCCGGGCGGGGAGTCGACCACCATGGCCAAGCTCGCCCGCACCTTCGACCTGCTCGAGCCGCTGCGCGAGCGCGTCGCCGGCGGGATGCCGACCTTCGGCACCTGCGCCGGGATGATCCTGCTCGCCGACGAGATCAGCGGCGGCGCCGCCGGCCAGGAGACCATCGGTGGGCTCGACGTCACCGTGCGCCGCAACGCCTTCGGCCGCCAGGTCGACTCGTTCGAGGCGGCCCTTCCCTTCGCGGGTCTGGAGGAGCCGGTGCACGCCGTCTTCATCCGGGCGCCCTGGGTCGAGCGGGCGGGGGAGGGCGTCGAGGTGCTCGCCACCGCGCACGACCACCCGGTCGCCGTACGACAGGGGCACCTGATGGCGACGTCGTTCCATCCCGAGGTCGACGGGGACGGGCGGGTGCACCGGATCTTCGTCGAGCTGCTCGGGCGATAGACTTCCTCGTTGTCCGCGTTGCGGAGCCGTCGCCGAATGATCGCCTAAGGGAACGGAAGAGGTACTGATGTCGGGCCACTCCAAGTGGGCAACCACGAAGCACAAGAAGGCGGCGATCGACGCCAAGCGCGGCAAGCTCTTCGCCAAGCTGATCAAGAACATCGAGATCGCGGCGAAGATGGGCGGCCCCGACCCTTCCGGCAACCCCACGCTGTACGACGCCATCCAGAAGGCGAAGAAGCAGTCGGTGCCCAACAAGAACATCGACTCCGCGGTCAAGCGCGGCGGTGGCCTCGAGGGTGGCGGCGTCGACTACGAGACGATCATGTACGAGGTCTACGGCCCCCAGGGCGTCGCCCTGCTGGTGGAGTGCCTCACCGACAACCGCAACCGGGCCGCGATGGAGGTCCGCACCGCGGTCACCCGCAACGGCGGCACCATGGCCGACCCCGGCTCGGTCTCCCGGCTGTTCAACCGCAAGGGCGTCGTGGTGGTGCCGAAGACGCAGGAGGACAAGGAGGTCTCCGAGGACGACGTCCTGGAGGCCACGCTCGACGCGGGCGCCGAGGAGGTCAAGGACCTCGGTGACACCTTCGAGGTGCAGTCCGAGGCCTCCGACGTGGTCGCCGTGCGCACCGCGCTGCAGGACGCCGGCATCGACTACGACTCCGCCGAGGTCCAGTTCGTCGCCACGCTCGACATCCCGGTCGCCGACCCCGAGGCGGCCGGCAAGGTGTTCCGCCTCGTCGACGCCGTGGACGACCTCGACGACGTGCAGAACGTCTTCGTCAACGCCGACATCGCCGACGAGGTCCTCGAGGCGCTCGAGGCGCTCGACGCCTGATCGCGGAGCCGGGCGTGTCCTCACCGCCACGCCCGGTGCCGCCCGATAGCGTGTGTCCGAACATCTGTTCGGACGAGAGGTGAGGGCCTTGCGCGTGCTCGGGATCGACCCGGGGCTGACCCGCTGCGGCATGGGCGTGGTCGAGGGCAGCATCGGCCGTCCGCTCGGCCTGGTCGACGTCGGCGTGGTCCGGACCTCCGCCGGGATCCCGGTGCCCGAGCGTCTGGTCACCATCGAGCGTGGTGTGGACGCCTGGCTCGACGAGCACACCCCGGACGCGGTCGCGATCGAGCGGATCTTCGCCCGCTCCGACGTCAGCACGATCATGGGCACCGCGCAGGCCGCCGGCATCGCGATGGTGTGCGCCGCTCGCCGCGGGCTCCCCGTCGCCCTGCACACGCCGAGCGAGGTGAAGGCGGCGGTCTCGGGCAACGGCCGCGCCGACAAGGCCCAGGTCGGGGCGATGGTGACCCGGATCCTGCGCCTGGACGCCATGCCCAAGCCTGCTGACGCCGCCGACGCCCTGGCGCTGGCCATCACCCACATCTGGCGGGGCGGCAGCCAGTCCCGGATCGAGGCCGCCCTCGCCGCGTCCCGCACCACACCCGCCCGCACCACATCAGCCCGGACATCCGTCCGCACACCCGTCCGCCGAGGAGGAGCCCGATGATCGCGTTCGTGCGTGGGAACGTCGCCGCGACCAGCCTGAGCAGCGCGGTCGTCGACGTCGGCGGCATCGGTTTCGAGCTGATGTGCACGCCGGGCACCCTGGCCCGGCTGCGCACCGGCACGGTGGCGACGCTGCCGACCTCGATGGTGGTGCGCGAGGACTCGATGACCCTCTACGGCTTCGCCGACGAGGAGGAGAAGGTCGTCTTCGAGCTCGTGCAGACCGCCTCCGGCGTAGGCCCGAAGGTGGCGCAGGCGATCATCGCGGTGCTCTCCCCGGACGGGGTGCGCACGGCGATCCTCAACGAGGACGTCAAGACGCTGACCAAGGTGCCCGGCATCGGGCAGAAGGGCGCGCAGCGGATCATCCTCGAGCTCAAGGACCGCATCGGCGCCCCCACCGGCACCGGCGGCGCCGCCGCGACGCCCGCCGCTGCCGCCTGGCGCGAGCAGGTCCACCAGGGTCTCGTCGGTCTCGGCTACAGCGCCCGGGACGCGGAGAAGGCGGTCGAGGCGGTCGCCGACGAGGCCGGTACGACGACCAGCCCCGACGTCGGCGCGCTGCTGCGCTCCGCCCTGCGCTCGCTGTCGAAGGCCTGAGGCAGGACGTGGCGTTCCACGAGGACGAGCTCGCCGCAGCCGAGGACACCCATTTCCGTTCGCTGACGGCGGCGGAGGCCGACGGCGACGAGCGGGCGGTCGAGGCGGCGCTGCGCCCCCGCAGCCTGGACGAGGTGGTCGGGCAGTCCCGGGTGCGCGACCAGCTCGGCCTGGTGCTGGAGGCGGCCCGCCAACGCGGCCGGGCACCCGACCACGTGCTGCTGTCGGGGCCGCCGGGCCTGGGCAAGACCACCCTGGCCATGATCATCTCGCACGAGATGAACGCCCCGCTGCGCATCACCAGCGGTCCCGCGATCACGCACGCCGGCGACCTGGCCGCGATCCTGTCGGGGATGAACGAGGGCGAGGTGCTCTTCGTCGACGAGATCCACCGGATGTCGCGGCCCGCCGAGGAGATGCTCTACATGGCGATGGAGGACTTCCGGGTCGACGTCGTCATCGGCAAGGGCCCCGGCGCCACGGCGATCCCGCTGGAGATCCCTCCCTTCACGCTTGTCGGAGCCACCACCCGCGCCGGCCTGCTGCCCGGCCCGCTGCGGGACAGGTTCGGGTTCACCGCCCACCTGGAGTTCTACGAGCCCGACGAGCTCGAGCTGATCGTGCGCCGCTCGGCCGGCCTGCTGGGCGTGGACCTCGGCCCGGGCG
Source organism: Nocardioides faecalis (assembly GCF_018388425.1). NCBI lineage: Bacteria > Bacillati > Actinomycetota > Actinomycetes > Propionibacteriales > Nocardioidaceae > Nocardioides > Nocardioides faecalis. The sequence goes on from NZ_CP074406.1 coordinate 1,740,471, forward strand.
GTGCCGCCGAGATCGCCGGCCGCTCGCGCGGCACCCCGCGCATCGCCAACCGGCTGCTGCGCCGGGTGCGCGACTACGCCCAGGTGCGCGCCGACGGGCTGGTGACCCGCCCGGTCGCGCAGGCCGCGCTCGACCTCTACGAGGTCGACGAGCTGGGCCTGGACCGGCTGGACCGCGCCGTGCTCGACGTGCTGTGCCGCCGCTTCGGCGGGGGACCGGTGGGTGTGTCCACCCTCGCGGTGGCCGTCGGCGAGGAGCGGGAGACCGTCGAGGAGGTCGCCGAGCCGTTCCTGGTCCGCAACGGCTTCCTGGCCCGCACCCCGCGGGGCCGGATCGCCACCCCCGCGGCGTGGGCGCACCTCGGTCTGACTCCGCCCCGGCAGCTGCCGGGAGCGACAGACGTCACCCTTTTCGAGGCCTGACTCCACCCCACGCGACCCGCGGCGAAGGTGCCGCCGATCACGGTCTGGTGGGGTTGCGTCGCTACACTTGCCCGTCGGCCCGCCGTACCCAACTGAGGCGGGGTCATACGTCATGCGCTGAGAGGTTGATCGGTGGAGGAACTCGTCCCCTGGCTGTGGATCGTCGCGATCGCGTTGGTCTTCTGGCTGTTGATCATCCGCCCTGCGTCGCGACGCCAGAAGCAGATGCTCGAGCTGCAGAACGCCCTCGCCGTCGGTGACGACGTCATGCTGACCTCGGGCATCCTCGCCACCATCGTCGGCACCACCGACGACCACCTCGAGGTCGAGATCGCCCCCGGCGTGGTCATCCGCGTGGTCCGCGGTGCCGTCGGCTCGGTGCGCCGCGACGAGGACGTGGAGGCCGCCGAGGTCGATGACGCCGCCGACGCGGACGTCGCCGACGAGGCCGGCGAGCCCGGTACCCGCCCCGACAACGAGGAGCGCTGAGCATGGCGGCTCGCCGTCCGCGCCCCGGGCGCACCCTGATCATCTTCTTCCTCGGCCTGGCGATCTGCTACGGCCTGGTCGCGCTGACCGGCACGTGGAAGCCGACCCTGGGTCTCGACCTGCAGGGCGGCACCCGGATCACCCTGACCGCCGAGAAGGCGCCGAGCTCGGAGAACCTGGAGGAGGCGCGCCGGATCATCGACCAGCGCGTCAACGGCTCCGGTGTCGCCGAGGCGGCCGTGGCGACCCAGGGCGGTCGCAGCATCGTCGTGGAGGTGCCCGGCAAGAACACCAACCGGGCCGAGCTCGAGGAGACCGTCAAGCGGCAGGCGCAGCTCCGGTTCCGCCTGGTCGCCTGCTCCGAGAACAACCCCAACGGCCCCTGCGCCACCGCCGGCGGCGGTCTGCCGGGCGGCCTCGAGGGTCTCGGCCGGGCGCCGCTCAACCTCGCTGCGCCCGGCGACGAGCCCAGCGACGACGCCAGCGCCCCCGCTGGCGAGGCCAGCGACCAGCCCACGGACCAGCCCGCCGAGAGCGGTGCGCCGACCGCTGAGAACCCGGCGGGCAAGGGCAAGGCGTGGACCGTCCAGGAGGCGATCGACTGGACGCGCGCCCCGGACCCGGCCGCCATCGCGTCGTACAACGAGCACACCTGCGGCGAGGACGGCGTGCTGCTCGACGCCAACGGCCAGCCGGCCGACCTGCCCGACGACCCGGACGCGCCGCTGGTGGCCTGCTCGAAGCCGGAGAAGGACGAGCCGGTCATCAAGTACCTGCTCAGCCCCTCGGTCGTCGAGGGCACCGAGCTCGACGACGCCAGCGCGACGACCCCGCAGAACAGCGTCGGCTGGGTCGTGGCCATCGAGATGGGCAACGACAAGAAGAGGGCCCGGCCGAAGGGTTCCCCCGGCGCCTCCGACGACTTCGAGGCCGTCTCGCGTGCCTTCGCCGGCACCGAGGAGCAGTTCGCCGTCGTCCTGGACGGCCAGGTGCTCACCGCCCCGGTGATGAACGCCGTCATCACCGACGGCCGCTCGCAGATCGAGGGCAACTTCACCGAGCAGTCGGCCCTCGACCTCGCCAACAGCCTGAAGTTCGGTGCGCTGCCGATCGCCTTCGACGACGAGCAGACCTCGGTCGAGGAGATCGGCCCGTCGCTGGCCGGCAACCAGCTCACCGCCGGCCTCACCGCGGGCGGCATCGGCCTCGGCCTGGTGATGCTCTACTGCCTGCTCTACTACCGCGGGCTCGGCCTCGTGGTGGTCAGCTCGCTGGCCGTGGCCGCTGCCGTGACCTACGCGATGGTGCTGCTGCTCAGCGAGACCGCCGGGTTCACGCTCACCCTGCCCGGCATCGCCGGGTTGATCATCGCGGTGGGTGTCACCGCCGACTCCTTCATCATCTTCTTCGAACGCATCCGGGACGAGATGCGTGAGGGCAAGTCGATGCGGGTCGCGGTGGAGACCGGCTGGGCCCGTGCCCGGGTCACCCGGGTCGCCGCGAACACCGTGCAGCTCCTCTCCGCAGTGATCCTGTACTTCTTCGCCACCGGCGCGGTGAAGGGCTTCGGCTTCGCGCTCGGCCTGACCACCCTCATCGACCTCGCGGTGCTGTTCTGGTTCACCAAGCCGATGGTGTCCTGGCTGGCCCAGTTCCGCTTCTTCAACTCCGGGCACAAGCTGTCCGGCCTCAGCAAGGAGACGCTGGGCATGGACGTCCCCAAGCGCACCGAGCGCCCCGCCACCGTCGGAGGAGGTGCCTGATGGGCAAGATGTCCCGCCTGGGCAACGACCTGTACCAGGGCGACAAGTCCTTCGACTTCGTCTCCAAGACCTGGCGTTGGTACGTGATCTCGCTGGTCCTCGTCGGTGCGGCGATGCTCACGCTCTACCTCAAGCCGCTCAACATGGGTGTGGAGTTCGTCGGCGGCACGACGTACTCCATCCCGGTCGGCCAGGGCAACGCGACCCAGGACAAGGCCGACGAGCTGCGTGACAAGGTCGGCGAGGCCGGCATCGAGAACGCGGAGAACCCGGTGGTCACCACCGAGGGCAACGCGACGCTCACGCTGCAGGTGGAGAACCTCACCGAGGAGCAGCGCAACGAGCTCTCGCAGGTCGTCCAGGAGCAGTTCCCCGACGTCACCGACAACGAGATCTCCAAGACCGACATCGGCCCGAGCTGGGGTGCGGAGGTCGCCAAGAAGGCGCTGCTCGGCATCGCCCTGTTCCTGGTCGCCGTCGTGATCTTCATCTGGGCCTACTTCCGCGAGTGGCGGATGTCGGTGGCCGCGCTGCTGGCGCTGTTCCACGACATCGCGCTCACCGTCGGCATCTACGCCCTGTCCGGGTTCCAGGTGACCCCGGCGGCCGTCACCGGCCTGCTCGCGATCCTCGGGTTCTCCCTCTACGACACCGTGGTGGTGTTCGACAAGGTGAAGGAGAACACCACGGTCCTGCGCAAGAGCACCCAGACGTACGCCGAGGCGGCGAACCTCGCGGTGAACCAGACCCTGGTGCGCTCGATCAACACCTCGATCGTCGCGCTCATCCCGCTCGGCGCGATCCTCTACGTGACCGCCGTGCAGCTCGGCGCCAGCTCGCTGCAGGACCTGGCCCTGGCGCAGTTCGTCGGCATGGCGGTGGGCGTGTACTCCTCGGTCATGCTCGCGCCGCGGATCCTGGTGCAGATGAAGATGCGCGAGTCCGAGACCCAGCTCCAGGCGCGTCGTGCGCGGGCCAAGAAGCGGGCTCTGGCCGACCGGTACGCCATGGTCCCGGCCGCCGTGGACGAGTCCCCGGTCGGTCCGGTGGTGGACTTCGAGGACGCCGCGGAGCTGCAGGAGCTCGAGGACGGCGACGACGACGCCGAGTACGAAGACGTGCCGTCGCGTCGCGCCGGCACGCCCAACACGGATGCGCTCGGCAAGGGGCGGGTGCTGCCGGCCAGCTCCCGTCCGGTCGCCGAGCGCGGCTCGGGCCGGGCGCAGCCGGTGCGTCAGCCGCGCTCCAAGCGCGGCAAGAAGTGACCGTCATGTCGTCTCGCGTCGACGCGTTGAGCCGCGCCAGCGAGGCGCTGCAGCGCCTGGTCCGCGACATCCCCGACTTCCCCGAGCCGGGGGTGGTGTTCAAGGACATCACCCCGCTGCTCGCCGACCCCGACGGCTTCGCCGCCGTCGTGGAGGGGCTGGCGCAGGCCGGGCGGGACGCCGACGGTGCGGTCGTGGTGGACAAGGTCGTCGGCATGGAGGCTCGTGGCTTCATCCTCGCCGCCCCCGTCGCGCTGGCGCTCGGCGTCGGCTTCGTGCCCGTCCGCAAGGCGGGCAAGCTGCCGCACGACACCCACCAGGCCACCTACGACCTGGAGTACGGCTCGGCCGTCATCGAGCTGCACCGCGACAGCCTGCAGGCCGGGGAGCGGGTGCTGTTGCTCGACGACGTGCTGGCGACCGGTGGCACCGCCCGTGCCGCCGCCGACCTGGTCGGCCGCTGCGGCGCCGTACCGGTGGGGCTGGCCGTGCTCATCGAGCTGGGCTTCCTGCCCGGACGCGCCACGGTCGGCGACCTGCCGGTGTCGGCGCTGCTCACCGTGTGAGTCCCAATAGACTGATGGAATGACCGAGGAGCGCACCCCACCCGTGTCGCGGGAAGCCGTGCCGACGTCGGTCGAGCCCGCCACCGGCCGCAGCATGCGGGCCCGGCTCGCCCGGATGGGCGGTCGCACCCAGACCGTCAACCCGGTGCTGGAGCCGCTCTTCCGCGCCGTACGGGCCAACCACCCGAAGGCGGACCTGGCGCTGCTGGAGCGCGCCTACGTGCTCGCCGAGCGGCTGCACGCCGACCAGAAGCGCAAGAGCGGCGACCCGTACATCACCCACCCGCTGGCGGTGACCACCATCCTGGCCGGCATCGGGATGACCGAGTCGACCCTGGTGGCGGCGCTGCTGCACGACACCGTCGAGGACACGCCGTACACCCTCGAGGAGTGCCGCAACGACTTCGGTGACGAGGTCGCCCGGCTCGTCGACGGGGTGACCAAGCTCGACAAGGTGCAGTACGGCGACTCCGCCGACGCCGAGACGATCCGCAAGATGATCGTGGCGATGTCGCGCGACATCCGGGTGCTGGTGATCAAGCTCGCCGACCGGCTGCACAACATGCGCACCCTGCGCTTCGTCAAGCAGTCCACCCAGGAGCGCAAGGCACGCGAGACGCTCGACATCTACGCTCCGCTGGCCCACCGCCTGGGCATGAACACGATCAAGTGGGAGCTCGAGGACCTCGCGTTCGCGGCGCTGCACCCCAAGATCTACGACGAGATCGTGCGGATGGTGGCCGAGCGCGCGCCGTCGCGCGACTCGTTCCTGGCCGAGGTGATCACCCAGGTCGAGAAGGACCTGCGCGAGGCCAAGATCAAGGCCACCGTCACCGGCCGGCCCAAGCACTACTACTCGATCTACCAGAAGATGATCGTCGGCGGCCGCGAGTTCTCCGACATCTACGACCTGGTCGGTATCCGCATCCTCGTCGAGGAGGACCGCGACTGCTACGGCGTCCTCGGTGTGCTGCACTCGCGCTGGAACCCCGTGCTCGGGCGGTTCAAGGACTACGTCGCGATGCCGAAGTTCAACATGTACCAGTCGCTGCACACCACCGTGATCGGCCCGCAGGGCAAGCCGGTGGAGATGCAGATCCGGACCTTCGCGATGCACCGCCGCGCCGAGTACGGCGTCGCGGCGCACTGGAAGTACAAGGAGGACGGCCGCGCCGGTCACGACACCGACAAGCGCGCCGACCCCGACGACATGAGCTGGGTCCGCCAGCTGCTGGACTGGCAGAGCGAGGTCGAGGACCCGGGCGAGTTCCTGGAGTCGCTGCGCTTCGAGATCAACCAGACCGAGACCTACGTCTTCACCCCGCGCGGCGACGTGATCGCGCTGCCCTCCGGCTCCACCCCGGTCGACTTCGCCTACGCGGTGCACACCGAGGTCGGCAACCGCACGATCGGCGCCCGCGTCAACGGCCGCCTGGTGCCGTTGGAGTCGAGGCTGGAGAACGGCGACGTGGTGGAGGTGTTCACCTCCAAGGCCGAGGGCGCCGGTCCCTCGCGCGACTGGCTGAACTTCGTGAAGTCCCCGCGCGCCCGCTCCAAGATCCGGCAGTTCTTCACCAAGGAACGCCGCGAAGAAGCGATCGAGCGCGGCAAGGACGAGATCGGCAAGCTGATGCGCAAGGAGGGCCTGCCCCTCAAGCGCCTGCTCACCCACGACTCGCTGTCGCTGGTCGCCGAGGCGTTCCGCCTCGCCGACGTCACCGCGCTGTACGCCGCCGTGGGGGAGTCCAACCTCTCCGCGCAGGCCGTGGTGCGCAAGGTCATCGAGCTGCACGGCGGCGACGACGGGGCACAGGAGGACCTGGCCGAGGCGGTCACGATCACGGGTCGTGGACGTCGTACCGGACGCAGCACCAGCGGCGACTCCGGCGTCGTGGTCACCGGCTCGCCCGACGTGTGGGTCAAGCTCGCCAAGTGCTGCACCCCGGTGCCGCCCGACCCGATCCTCGGCTTCGTCACCAAGGGCGGCGGCGTCTCGGTGCACCGCAAGGACTGCACCAACGCCGCGAGCCTCCTCAGCCAGCCCGAGAAGCTCGTCGACGTCGAGTGGGCGCCGACCGGCCACTCCACGTTCCTGGTCAACATCCAGGTCGAGGCCCTCGACCGCTCCCGGCTCCTCTCCGACATCACCATGGCGCTCTCCGACGCGCACGTGAACATCCTGTCCGCGAACCTGACCACCTCCCGCGACCGGGTCGCCAAGTCCCGGTTCACCTTCGAGATGGGCGACGCCAAGCACCTCGACACCGTCCTGACCGCCGTCCGCGGCGTCCCCGGCGTCTTCGACGCGTACCGCGTCACGAGTTAGCGGTGGGGTGCAGGAATCCCCGGTCGACCGGGGATTCCTGCGCTGGTGGCGCCTCGGCGGGTCCGAAAGCGTGAAGAAACCTCCGCCCGCCTCGCTGCCACCGTCGTACCAGCGGTCGTCCACAGGGGACGACCCCGCAGGATTGGGCAGGACGGCACCCGGGGCAATGCCTTCGCATGACCCTGTCAGCGGACGACGTCCGCCTCCTGCCGCTGTCGCTGCGCCGTGAGCTCATCGCTGCCGGACACACGGATCGCAGCCTGGCCCGCGGGCTGCGCACGGGCGCTCTTGCGAGGCCGCGACGAGGCGCCTACGTCGACGGCCACATGTGGGCAGGGCTCACCGACGAGGAGAGGTACGCCGTCCGCGCCCGGGCGGCGTACCGTCAGGCAGGTACCGATGTCGTACTGAGCCACGCGTCGGCGCTCCCGTTCCTGGACGCACCCCTGTGGGGTCACGACCTGGCCGACGTGCACCTGACCCGGCGTGACGGGCGCACCGGGCGGCGCGAGGCAGGGATACGGCAGCATCGAGGGCGGCTGGTGGACGGCGACATCGTCGAGGCGAACGGCTTGCTCGTCTCGTCGCCTGTGCGGGCGACGTTGGAGGTCGCGACGCTCGTATCCGTCGAGGCGTCACTCGCCGTGGCCAACCACTTCCTCCACCGTGGCGCCCTCACCATCGAGCAGCTGCACGGCCGCTATGAGTCGCCGCTGCTTCACTGGCCGGCCTCGTTGGGCACGACTCTCATGCTGCGTCTGGCCGACCCCAGGATCGAGTCCGTCGGGGAGAGCCGTACGGCGTACTTCCTCTGGCGCAGCTGCCTGCCGAAGCCAGTGCCGCAGTTCGAGGTGTTCGACGGTCATGTCCTCGTCGGGAGACTGGACTTCGCGTTCCCCGACCTCGGCATCTGGCTGGAGTTCGATGGCAGGGTGAAGTACGAACGCTTCCGCCGCCCGGGGGAGGCGATCGTGGACGTGGTCCTCCGAGAGAAGCGGCGCCAGGATCGGATCGAGGAGATCACGGGATGGCGTTGCCTGCGGATCGTGTGGGCGGACCTGGCGCGGCCCGCCGCGCTAGAACGGCGCATCCTGCAGTTGGTCGATGACGTGGCCAGGACGCGCGGTGTGCGGCGAGACCAGGCCTGACGCACCATCTGCAACAGAGGACGGGTGTTTCCTGCGATTCAGGGCGCTCTTGGCCCGGAAAACGCAGGAATCCCCGGTCGACCGGGGATTCCTGCGTCTTGTTACCGGAGCCCTCAGGCGCCGTACTCCGCAGACGCCCGCCGGGCCATCTCCAGGAAGGACCGCCGCCCCTGGAGGTTCTCCTCGAGCTCGCGGATCTTCTTCGCATCACCCTGGCCGCGGGCGGCGTCGAGCTTGGCCTCGGCGTCGGCGATGGCGGCCTCGAGCTTGGCGACCATGTCCTCGGCGCGGGCGGACTTCTCCGGGTCCGAGCGCTTCCACTGGTCGTCCTCGGCCTTGCGGATGGCCTGCTCGATGGCGCGCATGCGGCCCTCGAGGTCCTTGATCCGGTCGCGGGGGACCTTGCCGGCCTCGTCCCACTTGTCGGCGACCTCGCGGAAGGCGGCCTTGGCGGCGGCGACGTCGCCGGTCTCGGCGAGGGGGCCGAGGATCGCCTCGGCCTCGACGAGGAGCTGCTCCTTGACCTCGGCGTTGGCGGCGAACTCGGAGTCGAGGGCGGCGTTGGCGGCGTCGCGGGCACCGAAGAAGGTGTCCTGGGCGGCGCGGAAGCGCTGCCAGAGCTGGTCGTCGACGGTCTTGGGTGCGGGACCGGCGGCCTTCCAGTCCCGCATCAGGTCGCGGTAGCGGCCTGAGGTGGGGCCCCACTCGGTGGAGCCGGACAGTGCCTCGGCCTCGGCGACGAGGCGCTCCTTGACGACCCGGGCGGAGTCGCGCTTCTCGTCCTGCTCGGCGAAGTGCGCCTTGCGGGCCTTGGTGTAGGCGGAGCGGGCCGAGGAGAACCGCTTCCACAGCGCGTCGTCGGCGGCCTTGTCGATGCGGGGGAGCTGCTTCCACGTCTCGAGCAGCTCGCGGAGCCGGTTGGCGCCGTTGCGCCAGTCGCGACCGGCGGCGATGCGCTCGGCCTCCTCGGCGAGCTTCTCCTTCTCCTCGCGCGCCTGCGCCGACTTCGCGGCCTTCGCGGCACGGCGCGCCTCGCGCTGGGTGGCGATGACGGGGCCGAGCTCGTCGAGGCGGCGGGCGAGCAGGGAGAGGTCGCCGACCGCCGCCGCGTCGGTGACCTGCTCGCGCACGAGCTTCACCGACGAGACCGCCTCCTCCGGGGAGAGCACCCCGGAGATGACCCTGCGGTGCAGCAGGTCCACCTCGAGCGCGAGGTTGTCGTAGCGCTTGGTGTAGAACGCCAGCGCCTCCTCGGGTGAGGCGTCGGGCATCTGCCCGACAGGTCGCTCGCCGTCGGCTGTCTTCACGTAGACGGTGCCGTCGTCGTCGACGCGGCCCCAGTCGGAGGTAGTCACAGTGGGCCATGCTAGTGCCGAATGCTCCGGCCGATAGGCTGGGTCGGTGCTGATCGCCGCCTTCCCCGCTGGACCGTGGGGCACCAATTGCTATGTCGCGGCCACCGGCCCCGGCTCCGAGTGCGTGGTGATCGACCCGGGCAAGGACGCTGCCGGGGGAGTCGCTGACGTCGTTCGCGAGCACCGGCTCAAGCCGGTCGCGGTGCTGCTCACCCACGGGCACATCGACCACATGTGGTCGGTTACCCCCGTCGCGGGGGCGTACGACGCCACGGCCTGGATCCACCCGGGCGACCGGCACCTGCTGACCGACCCGATGGCGGGCATCTCCCGGGAGAGCGCGGGGATGCTGCTGGGCGGCGACTACGAGTTCACCGAGCCCGACTCCGTCGCGGAGCTCGCCGACGGCGCCACCTTGGAGCTGGCCGGGCTGAGCTTCCTGGTCGACCACACCCCCGGGCACACCGAGGGGTCGGTCACCTTCCGCACCCCGTGGACCGCGCCTGCGGGCCAGGGCCCGGACATCTCCGAGGTGATGTTCTCCGGCGACCTGCTGTTCGCCGGCTCCATCGGACGCACCGACCTGCCCGGCGGTGACCACGACACGATGCTGCGCTCGCTGGCCGCCAAGGTGCTGCCGCTGGCCGACGACGTCGTGGTGCTGCCCGGGCACGGCGAGCAGACCTCGATCGGTCGCGAGCGCGCGACCAACCCGTTCCTGCTGGACCTGATCGATCCCCGTGAGTCCGGCGACTCCACCACCCGTGCGACCCGAGGCCTGTGACCCGATGAGTGACGCACTGGCCGCCCCCAAGGGCGTCCCTGAGTACCTGCCGCCCGAGTCCGCCGCCTGGCTGGCCGTCCGTGAGGGCCTGTCCCGACCGGCCGTGCTCGCCGGCTACGGCTATATCGAGCTGCCGATCTTCGAGGACACCGCGCTGTACGTGCGCGGTGTCGGGGAGTCCACGGACGTGGTCTCCAAGGAGATGTACACGTTCTCCGACCGCGGTGACCGGTCGCTGACGCTGCGCCCCGAGGGCACCGCCGGCGTGATGCGCAGCGTGATCGAGCACCGCCTCGACCGCGGCCAGCTGCCGGTGAAGGTCTGGTACGCCGGCCCGTTCTTCCGGGCCGAGCGCCCGCAGCACGGCCGCTACCGCCAGCTGCAGCAGTTCGGCGTGGAGGCGATCGGCTCCGACGACCCCGCCCTGGACGCCGAGGTGATCGCGATCGCCGACAGCGGCTACCGCAGCCTCGGGCTGACCGGCTTCCGGCTGGAGCTGACCAGCCTGGGCTGTGCGGAGTGCCGCCCGCCGTACCGGGAGCGCCTGGTGGCCTTCCTCGACGGCCTCGACCTCGACGAGCCCACCCGGGAGCGGGCGCGGATCAACCCGCTGCGCGTCCTCGACGACAAGCGCCCCGAGGTGATCGCCCAGCTCACCGACGCCCCGCTGATGCTCGACCACCTGTGCTCGGCGTGTGCGGAGCACTTCGCGCGCGTCCGCGGCCTGCTGGACGCCCAGCAGGTCGCCTACGTGGTGAACCCCCGGATGGTGCGCGGGCTGGACTACTACACCCGCACCACCTTCGAGTTCGTCCACGACGGTCTGGGGGCACAGTCCGGTATCGGCGGCGGCGGTCGCTACGACGGCCTGATGTCCGAGCTCGGCGGCCAGGAGCTCTCCGGCATCGGCTTCGGCCTCGGCCTGGACCGCACCTACCTGGCCTGCCAGGCGGAGGGCCTGCAGGTCGGTCCCGCCTCCCCGCTCGACGTGTACGTCGTCCCGGTGGGCGCCGGACGCGAGCGGGCACCGCTGCTCGTCGCCGAGCTGCGCGCCGCCGGTTTGCGCACCGACCAGATCTTCGGCGAGCGTGGCCTCAAGGGCGCCATGAAGCAGGCCGACCGCTCCGGGGCGCCGTACGTCGTCGTCCTCGGCGAGCGCGACCTCGCGGCCGGCGTGGCCCAGGTCAAGTCCATGCACTCCGGCGAGCAGGCCGCGGTGCCGCTCGCCAACCTCACCCCCTATCTCAAGGAGCAACTCTCGTGATCCGCACCCATGACGCCGGCGCGCTGACGCAGCCTTCGCTCGTCGGCCAGACCGTCACCCTCGCCGGGTGGGTGGCCAACCGCCGCGACCACGGGGGAGTTGCCTTCATCGACCTGCGCGACGCCAGCGGCGTGGTGCAGGTGGTCATCCGCGACGAGGACGTCGCGCACAGCCTGCGCTCGGAGTTCTGCCTGAAGGTGGTCGGCGAGGTCGTCGAGCGCACCGAGGCGAACATCAACCCGAACCTGCCGACGGGCCGCTACGAGGTCGTGGCCGCCGACGTCGAGGTGCTCAACACCTCCGCTCCGCTGCCGTTCCCGATCAGCGACCACGTCGAGGTGGGCGAGGAGGTGCGCCTCAAGCACCGCTACCTCGACCTGCGCCGCTCCGGCCCGGCCGCGGCGCTGCGCCTGCGCAGCAAGGTCAACAAGGCCGCCCGCGACGTGTTGGACGCCCACGGCTTCGTCGAGGTGGAGACGCCGACGCTGACCCGCTCCACCCCCGAGGGTGCCCGCGACTTCCTGGTGCCGGCCCGCCTGGCGCCCGGCAGCTGGTACGCGCTGCCGCAGAGCCCGCAGCTGTTCAAGCAGCTGCTGATGGTCGGCGGCCTGGAGCGGTACTACCAGATCGCGCGCTGCTACCGCGACGAGGACTTCCGCGCCGACCGGCAGCCCGAGTTCACCCAGCTCGACATCGAGATGAGCTTCGTGGACCAGGAGGACGTGATCGCCCTCATGGAGGACGTCCTGGCCGCGATGTGGGCGCAGGTCGGCTACGACGTGCCGCGCCCGATCCCGCGGATGACCTACGCCGACGCCATGCAGAAGTACGGCTCGGACAAGCCCGACCTGCGCTTCGGCAACGAGCTGGTGGAGTGCACCGAGTACTTCAAGGACACCACCTTCCGGGTGTTCCAGGCCGAGTACGTCGGCGCCGTGGTGATGCCCGGCGGCGCCAGCCAGCCGCGCAAGCAGCTCGACGCCTGGCAGGACTGGGCCAAGCAGCGCGGTGCGCGCGGCCTGGCCTACGTGCTCGTCGGCGAGGACGGCACGCTGTCCGGCCCGGTCGCCAAGAACCTCTCCGAGGCCGAGCAGGCCGGCCTGGCCGCCCACGTGGGCGCGGCGCCGGGGGACTGCATCTTCTTCGCCGCCGGCGCGACGAAGCCGATGCGCGCCCTGCTGGGCGCGGCCCGCCTGGAGATCGGCCGGCGCTGCGGGCTGATCGACGAGGACGCCTTCGCCTTCACCTGGGTGGTCGACGCCCCGATGTTCGAGCCCGCCTCCGACGCGGTCGCCTCCGGCGACGTCGCGGTCGGTGCCGGCGCCTGGACGGCGGTGCACCACGCCTTCACCGGGCCCAAGCCGGAGTTCCTCGACACCTTCGACACCGACCCTGGCAGCGCCCTGGCCTACGCCTACGACATCGTCTGCAACGGCAGCGAGCTCGGCGGCGGCTCCATCCGGATCCACCGCGAGGACGTGCAGAGGCGGGTCTTCGCCGTGATGGGGATCAGCGAGGAGGAGGCGGCCGAGAAGTTCGGCTTCCTGCTCGATGCGTTCAAGTACGGCGCGCCGCCGCACGGCGGCATCGCGGTCGGCATGGACCGGATCGTGGCGATGCTCGCGGGCCTCGACTCGATCCGCGAGGTGATCGCGTTCCCCAAGTCCGGCGGCGGCTACGACCCGCTCACGGCCGCGCCCGCGCCGATCACCCCCGAGCAGCGCAAGGAAGCCGGTGTGGACGCCGTTCCGGAGGAAGAAACCACGGCCTGAGCCACCTCCGGCGGGACGGTTGCCGGAGGCTGAGACCAAACCGTTACCGCTCCGGTATCGCTTTGGCGCAGCCTCTCCACCTATGGTCTCGGACGGTGCCGACCGTCATCGACGGTCGGCACTGTCCCGGGACAGCATGTGTGAGAGGTGGAGATGACGCTTCCGGCAAGCGAGGCTGAGATCGAGGTGCCTTCGGCTCCGGTCGAGGATGACTCGGTCGTCAAGGTCGCAGGTCGGTCTCCGACCCAGCTCGCGATCGCGCGGTTCCGCGCGGACAAGCTGTCGATGATCTCGCTGACCTTCACCGTCCTCGTCGCGCTCTGCGCGATCCTGGCGCCGATCCTGGTCAGTCTCGATGTGCTGAACCCGTACAAGTACAACCAGGACCTGCTCACCGAGGACGGCGTCACGCCGCTCGGCAGGCTCGGCGGCATCAGCTGGGACCACCCGTTCGGCGTGGAGCCCGGCACCGGCCGTGACCTGCTGTCCCGCCTGATGCTTGCGATCACCTCCTCTCTGGCCATCGCGCTCATCGCCACCGTGATCACCGTGGTCATCGGCACGGTGCTCGGCATCATCGCCGGGTTCTCCGGTGGCTGGGTGGACAGCCTGGTGGGTCGGTTCATCGACCTGGTGCTCTCCTTCCCGCAGACCATGATGCTGCTGGCGCTGGCCGCCCCCACGGTGCTGGTGATCCGCAACGACCTCTCGTCCGTGCCCGGTCTCGGAGTCCTGGAGAGCCGGGACCTGGCCAACGGGCTGTTCGTGATCATCATCCTCGCGGTCTTCGGGTGGCCGCCGGTGGCTCGCGTGGTGCGTGGCCAGGTGCTCTCGATCCGGGAGCGGGAGTTCATCGACGCGGCGAAGCTGCTCGGTGCGTCGCGGCGCCGGCTGTACTTCAAGGAGGTGCTGCCGAACGTGTGGGCACCGGTCCTTGTGTACGTGACCCTGCTGGTGCCGGCCTTCATCTCGGCCGAGGCCGCCTTCAGCTTCCTCGGCGTCGGCATCAAGCCGCCGACCCCCACGCTGGGCAACATCCTGCGCAACTCGGTCGACTACACCAGCGCGGACCCGATGTACTTCTTCCTCCCCGGTGTCCTGCTCGCGCTCATCGTCGTGGTGTTCAACCTCGTCGGTGACGGCGCCCGAGACGCGCTCGACCCCAAGGCGCACCGCTAAGGCGCCCACCCAGACCCGGCCTCCCGCACACATCCGGGCGCGCGAGATGCCGAGACGCCGCAGGCGTCGATCACCAGATAGGAGAAGTGAATGGCCTTCAGCAAGAAGCCACTGGCTGCCTTGGCCGCCATGGCGCTCGCTGCGACCCTCGCCGCTTGCGGCGGAGGGGACAGCGACGACAAGCCCGGCGGCGGTACCGCCGAGGCTGGCGGTAACGCCATCTTCCTCAACGGTCCCCGCAACACCGAGCACTGGGACCCCCAGCGCATGTACATCGGTCGCGACCTGAACAACTCGGGTCGGCTGTTCTACCGCAGCCTCGTGGCCTTCCCGGCCTCGAACGACGCGACCGAGGGCACCACGCCCGTCCCGGACCTCGCCACGGACACCGGCACCACCGAGGACGGTGGCAAGACCTGGAAGTTCACCATCCGCGACGACGTGAAGTGGGAGGACGGCAAGCCGATCACGTGCGAGGACTTCGCCTACGGCGCGTCCCGCAACTTCGCCACCGACGTGATCATCGGCGGCCCGGCGAACTACCTGTTCACCTACCTCGACATCCCGTCCGGTGACGACGGCCTGCCGCAGTACAAGGGCCCCTACACGGGCAAGGGCCAGGAGCTCTTCGACAAGGCGGTCTCCTGCGACGGGCAGACCATCACCTACAAGATGAAGAAGGCGTGGCCGGACTTCCCGCAGTCGGCTGCCTCCCTGCGCTACCTCGACCCGTACCGCAAGGACCTGGACAAGGGTGACGCGAACAACTTCACCATCATCTCCAACGGCCCCTACAAGCTGGACGGTCAGTGGAAGGAGGGCACCGGTGGCAAGTTCGTCCGCAACGAGAACTGGGACGCCTCCACCGACTCCATCCGCAAGGCCTACCCGGACACCTGGGAGTTCCGCGAGGGCGACTCCGACGAGGCGATCTACGAGCAGTTCCTCGCCGACTCCGGGGACGCGCAGTACGCCGTGACCGAGCGTCGTATGCCCCCGTCGTTCTACAGCCGCATCAAGGAGGCCGGCGACCGCTACAGCCGTGTCGAGTCGCCGTACGTCGACTACGTGCTGCCGAACTTCAACTCCCCGGTCTTCAAGGACGCCAACTGCCGCGAGGCGCTGAAGCTGGCGACCAACAAGACCGCCTGGATCAAGGCCGGTGGTGGCGAGAAGGCCTACACTCCCGCCTACTCCGTGGTGAACCCGAACGTCCCCGGCTACAAGGAGAACCCCGCGTTCGCCGACGTGCCGGACGAGGGTGACGTGGACGCCGCCAAGGCTGCCCTGGCGAAGTGCTCGGCCCCGAAGCCGGTGAAGATCAAGTTCACCTACTCCGGTGGCACGCCGACCTCCGACAACCAGGCCGCTGCCCTGAAGGAGAGCTGGGACGCCGCTGGGTTCAGCACCGAGCTGGACCCGCTGGAGGACACCTACTACTCCGTGATCCAGAAGCCGGACGCCGACTTCGACGTCACCTGGGGTGGCTGGGGTGCTGACTGGCCGTCCATCGGCACCGTCATCCCGCCGCTGTTCGACAGCCGGATCAACCTGACCGGCGACTCCAACGGCAACGACTACGGCAACTACAAGGGTGGTCCGGAGGTCGACAAGCTGATCGACGACGCCTACGCCGAGTCCGACCTGGACAAGGCCGCCGACAAGTGGGCCGCGGTCGACGCCAAGCTCGGTGAAGACGTCGCCTACATCCCGCTGGAGATCACGATCTTCAACTTCGTGCACGGTGGCAAGATCACCGGCTACGCCAACAACATCTCGGTGAACGGCTACGCCGACCTCGCCGTCATCGGCGTGGAGAAGTGACAGATCGCATCTAGCACCCGTCGGTCGGGGGCCGTGCAGGCCCCCGACCGACGGTTGTCCCGGCCCCCTTCGTCCGCAGAGGTCCTCTCGTGCTTGCCTACGCCATCCGCCGGTTGTTCATCGGCGTGATCCTGCTCATCGTCATGAGCCTCACCACCTTCGCGCTCTTCTTCGCCTCGCCGATCGAGCCCGCCGACTTCGCCTGCGGCAAGAACTGCTCCGCAGCGCAGAAGAAGGAGACGGCCGCCGCTCTCGGCTACGACGACAACTTCCTCGAGCAGTGGGGCAAGTTCGCCGTCGGTGTGGTCAAGGGCCGTGACTTCCCCGACGACCCGGCCCTGCGCGAGACCGCTCCGGACCTGATCGTGCGCTGCGACGCCCCGTGCCTGGGCTACTCCACCGAGCGCGGGTCCACGGTCACCGACCTGGTCAAGGAGACGCTGCCGGTGACGGCCTCGATCGCCGTCGCCGCCTTCGTCCTCTGGATCTTCTTCGGCGTGCTCTTCGGTGTCATCGCCGCGTTGCGGCGCGGCACCATCGTCGACCGCGGCCTCGTGGGTCTCTCCCTGATCGTCTACGCGTTCCCGACGTTCTTCGTCGGACTCCTGCTCTACAAGTTCGTCGCCGTCAAGTGGGGCTGGGTCGACGTGCCCCGCTACACCTCGATCGCCGAGGGCGGGATCGGGGGCTGGGCGAGCAGCCTGGTGCTGCCGGCGATCACCCTGGCGGTGTTCTTCATGGCCGCCTACGTCCGCATGACGCGCTCATACGTCATCGAGTCCTTCTCCGAGGACTACGTGCGCACGGCGCGCGCCAAGGGGCTCTCGGAGCGGCGGGTGACCTTCAAGCACGCGCTGCGCGCTGCGCTCACCCCGATCGTGACCATGGCGGGCCTTGACTTCGCGGGCCTGATGGGCGGCGCGATCATCACCGAGTCCGTCTTCAACTACCCCGGGCTGGGCAAGCTCGCGGTGCTCGCGAACAGCGACTTCGACCTGCCGACCCTCGTCGGGCTGGTCATCCTGCTGGCCACGTTCGTGATCGTCGCCAACATCATCGTGGACCTGCTGTACGCCGTGATCGACCCGCGCGTGCGACTGGGCTGAGAGGAACACATGTCGACGTACACCAGCCATCAGGAAACGAGCACACCCGCCGCGGACGCCATGTTGTCGGTGCGTGACCTCCAGGTGCACTTCCCGACCAGCGACGGCCTGGTCAAGGCCGTCGACGGCCTGAGCTTCGACCTCGCCGCCGGCAAGACGCTGGGGATCGTGGGGGAGTCGGGCTCCGGCAAGTCGGTCTCCAGCATGGCGATCATGGGCCTGCACCACGGCACCGGCGCCAAGATCTCGGGCGAGATCCTGCTCGAGGGCACCGACCTGCTCTCGCTCAGCCGCGACGAGATGCGCAGGCGGCGTGGCAGCGAGGTGGCGATGATCTTCCAGGACCCGCTCTCGGCCCTGCACCCCTACTACACGGTGGGCAACCAGATCATCGAGGCCTACCGGGTGCACAACAAGGTCTCCAAGGCCGAGGCCCGCAGGCGCGCCGTCGAGATGCTCGACCGGGTCGGCATCCCCAACCCGGACAAGCGGATCAACGACTACCCGCACCAGTTCTCCGGCGGCATGCGTCAGCGCGCGATGATCGCGATGGGTCTGATCAACAACCCGGGCCTGCTCATCGCCGACGAGCCGACCACCGCCCTCGACGTGACCGTGCAGGCGCAGATCCTGGACCTCCTCCAGGACCTGCAGCGCGAGTTCAACTCCGCGGTCATCATCATCACCCACGACCTCGGCGTGGTCGCCGAGATGGCCGACGACGTGCTGGTGATGTACGCCGGCCGCGCGGTCGAGCACGGCCCCTGCAAGGAGCTGCTCACCCATCCGGAGATGCCCTACACCTGGGGCCTGCTCTCCAGCGTCCCCGACGTCAGCGGGGACACCGACGCCCGGCTCATCCCGATCCCGGGCAACCCGCCGAGTCTGCTCAACCCGCCGCCGGGTTGCCCGTTCCACCCGCGGTGCGCCCACCGCGACAAGGTGCCCGGCGACCTGTGCCGCACCGTGCTGCCGGACCTCATCCCCGGCCAGCGCGGACCGCACCACACCAAGCGCTGCCACCTGGCGGACTCCGAGGCCATCTATGCCAACGAGATCCTGCCCGAGATCGCGCCGGACGCGACGGAGGCGCAGCGATGACCAGCAACGACGCAGCAGCGGAGGAAGTCCCGATGGTCGAGGGCCACAGTGCGGCCAAGGCGCCGGAGAACGCCCGGCCGATCCTCGAGGTCGACCAGCTCCGGATGTACTTCCCGGTGAAGTCGCCCGGCCTGATCCGGCGGACCGTCGGCCACGTCCAGGCCGTCGACGGCGTTTCGTTCCAGGTCGCCGAGGGCACCTCGCTCGGCCTGGTCGGGGAGTCCGGCTGCGGCAAGTCCACCACCGGGCGGCTGATCACGCGGCTCTACGAGCCCACCGGCGGGGCGATCCGGTTCGAGGGCGAGGACATCGCCAAGGCCAGCCCGCGCGAGCTCAAGCCGCTGCGCCGGGAGATCCAGATGATCTTCCAGGACCCCTACACCTCGCTGAACCCGCGGCAGACGGTCGGCTCGATCATCGGCGCGCCCCTGCAGATCCACAAGATGGTGCCCAAGGACAAGGTCCTGTCCCGGGTCCAGGAGCTGCTCGAGATCGTCGGGCTCAACCCGGAGCACTACAACCGCTACCCGCACGAGTTCTCCGGCGGCCAGCGCCAGCGCATCGGCATCGCCCGAGCGCTGACGCTGCAGCCCAAGCTGCTGGTCGCCGACGAGCCGGTCTCCGCGCTCGACGTGTCCATCCAGGCGCAGGTGATCAACCTGCTCCAGGACATCCAGCGCGAGTTCAACGTGGCGTTCCTGTTCATCGCCCACGACCTCGCCATCGTCCGGCACTTCTGCCCCGAGGTGGCGGTGATGTACCTGGGCAAGATCGTGGAGATCGGTGACCGCGACTCGATCTACGGCAACGCTCACCACCCCTACACCCAGGCGTTGCTGTCCTCGGTGCCCGACGTGCGCCAGGCCGCCAGCGGCAAGCGGATCGAGCGGATCCGGCTCCAGGGCGACGTGCCCAGCCCGATCGACCCGCCCTCGGGCTGCCGTTTCCGCACCCGCTGCCCGATCGCCCAGGAGATCTGCGCGCGGCACGAGCCGCCGCTGCTGCAGATCGGCCGCAAGCACAAGGTCGCCTGCCACTTCCCCGGCCGCCTCGGCGAGGCGCCGCGGGAGCCGCTGACCTCCGGCCTGCTGGGCGTGGACGGCGAGGGCCGGCCGAACCCGGGCGCCAGCCCGAGCACGGACCTGGTGGAGCAGCCCGGCTACGCCGACACGTGGTTCGACCTGGACGCCAAGTCCATCGGGAGGGCGTGATCCCGCCCCGCTGGACCCGTCCGGGCATGTCCTAGGGTCACGTCGTGGACGACGAACCCCAGCTGTTCGACACCGCCCCGCGTCGTACGACGTCGGGCGGGTCGCTCTCGGACGCCGTCCACGCGGCCGCCCCGCTCGCGGTGCGGATGCGGCCGCGTGGGCTGGACGAGCTCGTCGGTCAGGCGCACCTGCGTGCCCCGGGCTCGCCGCTGCGCCAGCTGGTCGAGGGCGACCAGTCCCTCTCGCTGCTGCTGTGGGGCCCGCCGGGCACCGGCAAGACGACGATCGCCTCGATCATCAGCCAGCAGACCGGGCGCCGGTTCGTGGAGATCTCGGCGGTCTCCGCCGGGGTCAAGGAGGTCCGCGCGGCCATCGACAAGGCGCGGCGCGACCTGGTGGCGACCGGTGAGGAGACGGTGCTCTTCGTCGACGAGGTGCACCGGTTCTCCAAGGCGCAGCAGGACGCGCTGCTGCCCGGGGTGGAGAACCGGTGGGTGACGCTGGTTGCGGCCACCACCGAGAACCCGTCGTTCAGCGTGATCTCGCCGCTGCTCTCGCGCAGCCTGCTGCTGCGGCTGCAACCGCTGACCGACGACGACATCGGCGCGGTGATCGACGCGGCCGTGGCCGACGAGCGCGGCCTGGGCGGAGAGCTGACGCTGGAGGAGGAGGCGCGCAGCCACCTGGTCCGCCTGGCCGGCGGGGACGCCCGGCGCTCGCTGACCTACCTGGAGGCCGCCGCGGGCGCGGCGCGCTCCAAGGGCTCGACCACGATCGACGTGGAGACCGCCGAGACGGCCGCCGACCAGGCCGCGGTGCGCTACGACCGCGACGGCGACCAGCACTACGACGTGGTCAGCGCGTTCATCAAGTCGGTGCGCGGCTCCGACGCCGACGCCGCCGTGCACTACCTGGCGCGGATGCTGGAGGCCGGTGAGGACCCCCGCTTCATCGCGCGGCGGCTGATGATCCTGGCCAGCGAGGACATCGGTCTGGCCGACCCGAACGCGTTGTCGATCGCGGTGGCGGCGGCGCAGACGGTGCAGCTGATCGGCATGCCCGAGGCACAGCTGACGCTGGCCCACGCCACCATCGCGCTGGCGGTGGCGCCGAAGTCGAACGCGGTCACCACCGCGATCTTCGAGGCGGTCGCCGACGTGCGCGCCGGCAAGATCGGTGCGGTGCCGCCGCACCTGCGCGACGCGCACTACGGCGGCGCGAAGAAGCTGGGCCACGGGGTCGGCTACGTCTACAGCCACGACGCGCCGTTCGGGGTCGCGACCCAGCAGTACGCACCCGACGTGGTCGCGGACGTGCAGTACTACCGGCCCACCGAGCTCGGCGCCGAGGCCGGTGTGAAGCAGCGCTGGGAGCGGGTGCGCCGGATCATCCGCGGCCGGTGAGGACGTCGGTGGTGGAGGGAGCCGGTCCGGGCCCGGTCCGGCGGACAGTAGGCTTGTCGGTCGTGACCGAGGACCTCTCCGTGCCGACCTGGCTGGCGCTGCTCGCACTGGCGGGACTGCTGGTGCTGGTCCTCGGTGTCGTGTGGCTCCTGGTCTCGGTGCGCCGGACCCGGCGCCGTACCGAGGAGCTCGTCGCAGCGGCCGCCGGGCAGACCGAGGCGCTGCGTGCGGAGCTCGAGGCGCTCGGCCGGCGACTGGGCGGTGAATCCGCGTCCGCGGACAGCGCGCCGGTGCCGCAGGGGAGTGGCGTCGCGGTCCCCGAGGAGCGCGAGTACGTGATCACCGAGCTCGGGTACCAGCCGACCGACCAGCCGAGCACCCAGCCGCGCCCGGAGGTGCCTGCCCCCGTCGTACCGGCGCCGGTCTTCGCCGACATCGTGATGCGGGAGAGCGTCATCAAGACCGCGGCCCTGGCCGCCGGGTTGCGCCGCGCGCTCTCGCCGGAGGTCCGCAACCGGATCCGTTTCGAGATGAAGCGTGAGGTCAAGCGCTCCCGCAAGGAGCGCCGCGCCATGCTCAAGGCCGCCCGCCGGGATTGGGAGAGCCGCGGTCGCGGGGAGCCGGACAGCACCGTGGAGGTGGCGTCGTGATCCGTGGCGGCATCTGGTTCACCGCCGGCGCGGCCGCCGGTGTGTACGGCGTCGTGAAGGCGCGTCGCGTCGCTGAGGCGCTGACCACCGACGGCCTGCGCGACCGCATCGGCGCTGCAGTCCTCGGCGCCCGGATGTTCCGCGACGAGGTCGCGCAGGGCCACGCCGACGCCGAGGTGCGCCTGCGCCAGCACTACCGCGGCCTCGAGGCGTCCCGCACCGCGCTCGACGCCCCCACACCCGACCCGACCAGCACCACCAGCATCGAGACCACCACGACGGCCGGTCCGGCCGCCCTGGCCAGTTCAGAAGAGGAAGGCCCTTCATGACGGCGACGCCGCAGGCGTACCTGAGCAGCGCGGAGATCCGCAACCGGTTCCTCGCCCACTTCGAGGCACGCGGCCACACGGTGGTCCCGTCCGCCTCGCTGCTGCTCGACGACCCCAACCTGCTGTTCGTCAACGCCGGGATGGTGCCGTTCAAGCCGTACTTCCTGGGCCAGGAGACGCCGCCGTACCAGCGCGCCACCAGCGTGCAGAAGTGCGTGCGCACCCTCGACATCGAGGAGGTCGGCAAGACCACCCGGCACGGCACGTTCTTCCAGATGAACGGCAACTTCTCCTTCGGCGACTACTTCAAGGAAGGCGCCGTCGAGTTCGCCTGGGAGCTGATCACCGGCGCGCAGGAGTCCGGCGGCTTCGGCTTCGACCCCGAGCGGATCTGGGTCACCGTGCTGCCCGAGGACGCCGAGGCGCGCGACGCCTGGAAGCGCATCGCCGGCCTGCCCGACGAGCGGATCCAGCCCCGCGGGCTGAAGGACAACTACTGGAACATGGGCGTGCCGGGCCCCGGCGGCCCGTGCAGCGAGATCTACATCGACCGCGGGCCCCAGTTCGGCCCCGACGGTGGTCCCGAGGCCGACGAGGACCGGTTCCTGGAGATCTGGAACCTGGTCTTCATGCAGGAGGAGCTCTCCGCGGTCCGCGCCAAGGACGACTTCGACATCGCCGGTCCGCTGCCGAGCAAGAACATCGACACCGGCATGGGCCTGGAGCGGGTCGCCTACCTGCTGCAGGGCAAGAACAACATGTACGAGATCGACACCGTCTTCCCGGTGATCGAGCGCGCCCAGGAGCTCACCGGCAAGCGGTACGGCGCCGGCACCGCCGAGGCGGCCATCGACGACGTCCGCTTCCGGGTGGTCGCCGACCACGTCCGCAGCTCGCTGATGCTCATCGGCGACGGCGTCACGCCGGGCAACGAGGGCCGCGGCTACGTGCTGCGCCGCCTGCTGCGCCGCGCGGTGCGCAACATGCGGTTGCTGGGCTACCAGGACCCCTCGCTGCCCGAGCTGCTGCCGATCTCGCGCGACAAGATGGGGGAGAGCTACCCCGAGCTGGTCAGCGGCTGGGACCGCATCGCCCAGGTCGCCTTCGCCGAGGAGGAGGCGTTCCGCAAGACGCTGGCCGCCGGCACCCAGATCTTCGACCTCGCCGCGGGCGAGGTGAAGCAGGCCAAGGCCTCCACGATCCCCGGCGAGAAGGCCTTCGCGCTGCACGACACCTACGGGTTCCCGATCGACCTGACGCTGGAGATGGCCGCCGAGGCGGGGCTCTCCGTCGACGAGACCGGCTTCCGCCAGCTGATGGCCGAGCAGCGTGAGCGGGCCAAGGCCGACGCGCGCTCCAAGAAGGGCCAGCACGCCGACACCGGCGTCTACCGCGGCATCCTCGACGCCAACGGCCCCACCGAGTGGCTGGCCTACGAGACGCTGGAGACCGAGTCCCGCGCGCTCGCCGTGCTCCGTGAGGGCGCTGCGGTCGGTGCGCTCGGTGCCGGCGAGGTCGGCGAGGTCGTCCTGGATCGCACCCCGTTCTACGCCGAGTCCGGTGGCCAGGCCGCTGACGCCGGCGTCATCGAGTTCGACGGCGGCGTGCTCGAGGTGCTCGACGTGCAGCGCCCCGTGCGCGGCCTGGTCGTGCACCAGGTCCGTGTCCTCGAGGGCGAGCTGGGCGGCGCCGGCACCACGCTGCACGCCAAGGTCGACCCCGAGTGGCGCACCGGCGCCCGTCAGGCGCACTCCGGGACGCACATCGTGCACGCCGCGCTGCGCGAGGTGCTCGGCCCCACGGCCCTGCAGTCCGGCTCCTACAACCGGCCCGGCTACCTGCGCCTGGACTTCGGCTGGCTCAACGCGCTCTCCCCGGAGCAGGTCAAGGACGTCGAGCTCGTCGCCAACAACGCCCTGCGCGCCGACCTGCCGGTCAGCTGGGACTACATGACGCTGAGCCAGGCCAAGGACTGGGGCGCGCTCGCGCTCTTCGGTGAGACGTACGACGACAGCAAGGTCCGCGTCGTGGAGATCGGCGGCCCCTGGTCGCGCGAGCTGTGCGGCGGCACCCACGTGGAGCACTCCAGCCAGGTCGGCACCGTCGTGGTGACCGGTGAGTCCAGCGTCGGCTCCGGCAACCGCCGGATCGAGGCGCTCACCGGCGTCGAGGGTTTCGCCTACCTCGCCCGCGAGCGCGACGTGGTGCACCAGCTGTCCACGCTGCTCAAGACCAAGCCCGACGACATGGTCGCCCGCGTCGCCGAGATGGTCGAGCGGCTGCGGCAGAGCGAGAAGGAGATGGAGAAGATCCGCCTCGCTCAGCTGCTGTCCGGCGGCGCGGCCCTGGCCGAGGGCGCCAAGGACGTCGCCGGTGTCCGGCTCGTCGCCCAGCGCGTCGACGGCGCCACCGGCGGGGACGTGCGGACCCTGGCTACCGACGTGCGGGCCCGCCTGGTGGGCGACGCCCCTGCGGTCGTCGTGCTGATCGGCGCCGCGGACGGCAAGGCCGCAGTCGTGGCCGCGCTCAACGACGCCGCCCAGGCCCGCGGTCTCAAGGCCGGTGACCTGGTGCGTGCGGCGGCGCCGCTCCTCGGCGGCAAGGGCGGCGGCAAGGCCGACCTCGCCCAGGGCGGCGGCACCGACGTCACCCGCATCGACGACGCTCTCGCGGCGGTCACCGCAGCCGTCGCGCAGGGCTGAGGGGCCGCCGTGAGGCGAGGCGTGCGCATCGGGATCGATCCAGGGGACGCCCGCATCGGCGTCGCCCGTAGCGACCCCTCGGGCGTCCTCGCCACCCCGGTGGAGACGGTGCGCCGCGGCAAGGGCGACCTGCGCCGCCTGCAGCGGATCGTCGAGGAGACCGAGGCGATGGAGGTCGTCCTCGGCCTGCCTCGCTCGCTGTCCGGCGGGGAGGGCCCGGCGGCGGTCAAGACCCGCGAGTTCGCGGCGCGCCTGGCCCGCCGGGTCGCGCCGGTGCCGGTGCGGCTGGTCGACGAGAGACTCACCACGGTGACCGCTACGGCTATGCTGCGCGGTCAGCGCAAGGGCGCCAAGCAACGGGCCGTGGTCGACCAGGTCGCGGCCGTCGTGATCCTGCAACAGGCCCTGGAGGCCGAGAGCGCCACCGGGAACCCGCCGGGGGAGGTGGTCGGGCCCGTTCCGGGCGAGCCGGCCGGCCCCGAGCAGGAGAGCGCACGAGAGGGAGACGCATGAGAGACGCCGAAGCGCCGCACCCGGCCGAACCGCTGGTGCCCGCCGCCGACGACAGCGTGCTGCCGGGCGCGCGCGACGAGCACGCCCCGGCCGGTGCCGGAGCGGCCGCAGCACCCCGCCACGCGGCACGCCACCGCAGTGCCAAGCCGTCGCGCCGACGTCGCTCCGGCTGCCTGCCCGTCCTCGTCGTGGCGGTGCTCTTCATCGTCGCCGTCGGCTGGATCGGCCGCGGCTGGGTGGCCGACGTCAAGGACATGCTCTCGGGCCCCGAGGACTACCCCGGTCCCGGCAGCGGCGAGGTCGTGCTCGTGATCGACCCCGGCCAGTCCGTGACCTCGATCGGCAACGAGCTCGCCGAGCTCGACGTCGTCGCCTCCGGCGAGGCGTTCGTGGACGCCGCCGCCGACAACCCGAAGTCCACCGGCATCCAGGCGGGCAGCTACGTGCTGAAGCTGAAGATGAAGGCCTCCGACGCCGTGGCGTACCTCATCGACCCCGCCAACGTCGCCGTCACCCAGGTCACCATCCCCGAGGGCTTCACCGTCGACCAGATCGTCGCCCGGCTGGAGAAGGCCACCGAGTTCTCCGCCGAGGAGTTCCGCCAGGTGCTCGAGGACCCCGCGGCCTACGACCTGCCGGACTACGCGCAGGGCAACCCCGAGGGCTACCTGTTCCCGGCGACCTACGCCTTCACCCCGGCCGACGAGCCGGCCGACATGCTCGCCGCGATGGTCGCCCGCTACGAGCGGGCGCTCGGCGACAACGACATCGAGAAGACCGGCGCCGCGCTCGGACCCGGGTACACCCCGGAGCAGATCATGACCGTGGCCAGCCTCGTCGAGGCCGAGGGCCGCGGCGACGACATGCCGAAGATCGCCCGCGCGATCTACAACCGGCTCGAGAAGCCCAACGGCGGCGGCACCAACGGGCTGCTGCAGATCGACGCCGCGGTGCTCTACGCCCTCGGCACCCGCGACACCTCGAAGCTGCGGGCCCCGCTCGCGGACCTGACCGACTCGCCGTACAACACCTACCGGTTCCCCGGCCTGCCGCCGGGCCCGATCGGTGCGCCCGGGGAGAAGGCCATCCAGGCGGCGCTCAAGCCGGCCGAGGGCGACTGGATCTACTGGGTGACCGTCGACTGCCAGGGCACCACGAAGTTCTCCGAGACCCTCGCCGAGCACAACCAGTACCAGGCCGTGAACGGGGACGAGTGCTGAGCGAGCCCGCAGACCGCGGCGCCGTTCGGTTCGGGGTCGTCGGCGACCCCGTCGCCCACTCGCTCTCACCGGCACTGCACCGGGCCGGCTACGCCGCGCTCGGCCTCACCGCGTCGTACGACGCGGTGGCGGTGCCCAAGGGCGGGCTGGCCGGCTTCGTGGCCGGTCTCGGCCCGGAGTGGGGCGGGCTGTCGGTGACCGCGCCGCTGAAGCGGGAGGCGCTCGCGCTGGCCGACGAGGTCACCGCCGTCGCGACCGCGGCCGGCGGCGCCAACACCCTGGTCCGCACCGCTCGCGGGTGGCGGGCGGACAACACCGACGTGCCCGGTGCCGTCGCGGCGATCCGGGAGCGCTCCTCCGCGACGCACCGCACCGCCACCGTGCTCGGTGGCGGCGCCACCGCGGCCAGCGTCGGGCTGGCGCTGGCCGACCTCGGCGTCGCCACCATCACCCTCGCGGTGCGCACCGAGGCCAACGCCGCCGAGGCGCTGGCGGCGGTCCGCGCCCACGCTGCGGGTCCGCAGGTGGCCGTGGTGCCGCTCGCCGAGGCCCCGGTCGCCGACGTCGTCGTCGCGACCATCCCGGCCGCGGCACAGACCCCCGAGCTGTGCGTGCGGCTGGGCGAGGCGGCGGTGCTCTTCGAGGTCACCTACAACGACTGGCCGACGCCGCTGGTGCGCTCGGCGGAGCAGGCCGGTGCCGTCGTGGTCTCCGGCCTCGACCTGCTGGTGCACCAGGCGGTGCTGCAGTTCCAGCAGTTCACCGGCCACCCGGGCCCGCTGGCGACGATGCGGGAAGCGGGCGAGCAGGCGCTCGCCGCCCGGTAGGTTCCGCCCATGCACCTGCTCGCGATCATGCTGGGCGCCCTGGTGGGCCTGCTCGGCGGGGCGACGGTGCCCTGGCTGGTCGCCCGGTGCCCGGACCCGGCGCCGGACCCTGAGGAGGACCCCGAGGACTTCCCCGACCACACCCCGTTCGCGGAGCTCGCGGCCCGCCCCGGCCTGGGCCTGCGCTGCGCCGTGGCCGGCACCGCTGTCGGGGCGCTGCTCGGTGTCGCCGTGGGCTGGGGCTGGGGCCTGCCGTGGCTGCTGTACCTGGTGCCGGTCGGCATCGCGCTCGCCGTGATCGACTACGTCACCTGGTACCTGCCCAGCCGCATCATCTGGCCGTCGTACGTCGTGGTGGTGCTGCTCGAGGTCGTCGCGGCGCTCGCGCTGGGCCGGCCCGGTGTGCTGGTGCTGGCCGCGATCGGCGGGGTGGGCCTGGGGCTGTACTACGGCCTGATGTGGTTCATCAGTCCGCGGATGATGGCCTTCGGCGACGTCCGCCTCGGCGCACTGCTCGGCCTTGCGCTGGGCCCCTTCGGCCTGTTCACGGTGGTGATCTCGGTGGGCGCCGCGGCGGTGCTGGCCGTGCTGGCGCTGGTGCCGCTGCGCCGCGGCGGCAACATGATCCGGCGCAAGGTGCCGTTCGGGCCGTTCCTGCTCGGCGGCGCCCTGGTCGCGGTCGCCGTCGGCCCGCTGCTCGGCGGCTGAGCCGGTCCCACAACCCCGGACAGGCGCAGGCCGCGGCGCCGCCCCGTGGGAGACTGGTGCCATGTTGCGCTGGCTGACCGCGGGGGAGTCCCACGGCCCCTCCCTGGTCGCGATCCTCGAGGGCCTGCCGGCCCACGTCGAGGTCACGACCGATGACATCTCCGACTCTCTCGCCCGGCGGCGACTCGGCTACGGCCGCGGCGCCCGGATGAAGTTCGAGGCCGACGAGGTGACCATCACCGGTGGCGTGCGGCACGGCCGCACCCAGGGCGGTCCGGTCGCGATCCAGGTCGGCAACACCGAGTGGCCCAAGTGGGAGACCGTGATGGCCGCGGACCCGGTCGACCCGGAGGTGCTGGACTCGCAGGCCCGCAACGCCCCGCTCACCCGGCCCCGGCCCGGCCACGCCGACCTGGCCGGCATGCAGAAGTACGACTTCGCCGACGCCCGCCCGATCCTCGAGCGCGCCTCCGCCCGGGAGACCGCGGCCCGTGTCGCGCTCGGCCGGGTGGCCAGCAACTTCATCGAGCAGGCCACCGGTGCCCGGATCGTCAGCCACGTCCTGGAGATCGGCGGCGTCCGCACGCCCTCGCGCGATCTGCCCATCCCCGACGACGTCGCGCGTCTCGACGCCGACCCGGTGCGCTGCCTGGACCCGGACGGCTCCAAGCAGATGGTCGAGCGGATCGACCAGGCCCACAAGGACGGCGACACCCTCGGCGGTGTGGTCGAGGTCGTCGTGCACGGCCTGCCGCCGGGCCTGGGCTCGCACGTGCACTGGGACCGCCGCCTCGACGCGCGCCTGGCCGGTGCGCTGATGGGCATCCAGGCGATCAAGGGCGTCGAGGTCGGTGACGGCTTCGAGCTCGCCGCCACGCCCGGCTCGGCCGCCCACGACGAGATCGTCGGCACCGATGAGGGCCTGCGCCGCGTCACGGACCGCTCCGGTGGCACCGAGGGCGGGATGAGCACCGGTGAGGTGCTGCGGGTGCGGGCCGCGATGAAGCCCATCGCCACCGTCCCCCGCGCGCTGCGCACCGTCGACCTCGCCACCGGCGAGGAGGCCGTCGCCCACCACCAGCGCTCCGACGTGTGCGCCGTGCCCGCGGCCGGCATCGTCGCCGAGGCGATGGTGGCCCTGGTGATCGCCGACGCCGTGCTGGAGAAGTTCGGCGGCGACTCGGTCGCCGAGACGCGCCGCAACGTCCAGGGCTACCTGGACGCGCTGCGCTACCGGTGAGCCGGCAGCAGCGATGAGCAGCGGCGCGGCACCGGGCGCCCCCGTGTGCGTCCTGGTCGGCACCATGGGTGCCGGCAAGACCACCGTCGGCCGGCTGGTGGCCGCGCGCCTCGGCGTGGGCTTCGCCGACAGCGACCACGTCGTGGAGGAGCGCGCCGGCAAGCCCGTCGCGGACATCTTCGTCGAGGACGGCGAGGCCGCCTTCCGGAGCCTCGAGCGTGACGCCGTCGCCTGGCTGCTCGAGCACCACGACGGCGTGCTCTCGCTCGGCGGGGGAGCGGTCCTCGACCCCGCCACCCGGGAGCTGCTCGCCGGGCACCGGGTGGTGTTCCTGCGGGTGGGCCTGGCCGAGGCCGTCAAGCGCGTCGGCCTCGGGGTCGGTCGGCCGCTGCTGCTGGGCAACGTCCGCTCCCGCGTCAAGCAGCTGCTCGACGAGCGCACCCCCGTCTACCAGGGCCTGGCCCGTCTCACCGTCGAGACCGACGAGCGCACTGCCGAGCAGGTCGCCGACGAGATCCTCGCCGCACTGCAGAGTCCTTAAGGAGGAGTCGTGAGCGAACCGACCGTGATCCGGGTGGCCACCGCGTCGCCGTACGACGTGGTGGTGGGCCGCGGCGTGCTCGACCGCCTGCGCGGGCTGCTGCCCGCCGGCGTGCAGCGCGTGGCGATCGTGTGCCCGGAGTCGTTGGAGGACCTCCTCGACCCGCTGGCCGAGCATCTCGAGGGCCTCGACGCGATGGTGCTGCAGGTGCCCGACGGCGAGGAGGCGAAGAACTGGGAGGTCGCCGCCGCGTGCTGGGAGGCGCTCGGTGAGGAGGGCTTCACCCGCTCCGACGCGGTGATCACCCTCGGCGGCGGTGCCACCACCGACCTCGGTGGGTTCGTGGCCGCCACCTGGCTGCGCGGCGTCGCGGTCGTGCACGTGCCGACCAGCCTGCTCGCGATGGTCGATGCCGCCGTCGGCGGCAAGACCGGCATCAACAGCCCCGCCGGCAAGAACCTGATCGGCTCCTTCCACGAGCCGGTCGGCGTGCTGTGCGACCTCGCGCTGCTCGACACCCTGCCCCGCGCCGAGCTCGTCGCCGGGCTCGGCGAGGTGATCAAGTGCGGCTTCATCGCCGACCCCCGGATCCTCGAGCTCGTCGAGGAGACCGACCCGGCCGCGCTCACCCCGGACTCCCCGGTGCTGCGCGAGCTCGTCGAGCGCTCCATCGCGGTCAAGGCCGACGTCGTCGCCGCCGACCTCAAGGAGACCGGGGGAGCCGCCGGCCACCCCGGCCGGGAGGCGCTGAACTACGGCCACACGCTGGCGCACGCCATCGAGAAGGCCACCGACTACTCGATCCGCCACGGCGAGGCCGTGGCGATCGGCTGCGTCTTCGTCGCCGAGCTGGCCGCGCGCACCGGCGGGCTGGACCGCGACCTGGTCGAGCGGCACCGCGCCGTGCTGGCCCGCGTCGGCCTGCCGACCACCTGGGACGGCTCGGGCGTCGGCGCGGACTTCGACTCCCTGCTGGCCACGATGGCGGTGGACAAGAAGGCCCGCGGCAACCAGCTGCGCTTCCTCGTGCTGGCCGACCTCGCCCGCCCCACGGTGCTGGCCGGGCCCGCCGAGGACGACCTGCGCGCCGCCTACGCCACGATCAGTGGAGGCGCGGCGTGAGCACGCCGGAGGGCACGCCCGAAGCCACCGCGGTCCTGGTCCTCAACGGCCCCAACCTGGGCCGCCTGGGCCGACGCCAGCCCGAGATCTACGGACACACCACCCACGACGAGCTCGCCGCCGCCTGCGTGCGGTGGGGCGCCGAGCTGGGCCTCGCGGTCGAGGTGCGCCAGACCAACCACGAGGGCGAGCTGCTGGACTGGCTCAACGCCGCCGCCGACGACGCCGTACCGGTGGTGCTCAACGCCGCGGCGTGGACGCACTACTCGCTGGCGCTCTACGACGCCTGCGCCCAGCTCGAGGCCCCGCTGGTCGAGGTGCACATCTCCGAGCCCAAGCAGCGTCCCGAGACGTTCCGGCACACCTCCTACGTCGAGCCGCACGCCGCGACGACCATCTCCGGTCAGGGCGTCGACGGCTACCGGCAGGCACTCGAATTCATCGCTGCCAGCCTCGCCCACTAGACTGGTCCGTCGGCCCGCTCGGGCCCTGATGTGGACCGCGAAACCGCTGGTCCGCCCGTTCCTTGTACATCTGCAGACGAAGGCTGGCGCATGGCAACCACGAACGACCTCAAGAACGGCATGGTTCTCAAGCTGGAGGGCCAGCTCTGGCAGGTCGTGGAGTTCCAGCACGTCAAGCCCGGCAAGGGCCCGGCGTTCGTGCGGACCAAGCTGAAGAACGTCGAGTCGGGCAAGAACGTCGACAAGACCTTCAACGCCGGCACCAAGGTCGAGACCGCCACGGTCGACCGCCGCTCGTACCAGTACCTGTACAACGACGGCACGAACTTCGTCTTCATGGACGTCCAGGACTACGACCAGATCGAGGTCGCCCCGGAGATCGTCGGCACCGCCGCCGGCTTCCTGCTGGAGAACCAGGAGGTCATCCTGGCGCTCAACGAGGGCCGCGTGCTGTTCATCGAGCTCCCCGCCTCGGTCGAGCTCGTCGTGTCCTACACCGAGCCCGGTGTCATGGGCGACTCCGCCACCGGCCGCACCAAGCCCGCCACGCTGGAGACCGGCGCCGAGATCCAGGTGCCGCTGTTCATCGAGCAGGGCGAGAAGATCAAGGTCGACACCCGTGACGGCGGCTCGTACCTGAGCCGTGTGAAGGGCTGATCGCGCAGGTGGCACAGATCGGAGCCCGGACCAAGGCCCGCAAGCGGGCCCTCGACGTGCTGTACGCCGCCGACATGCGCGGCGAGTCCGGCGCCCAGGCGCTCGACCGGGTCCTCGCCGACGGCGAGGCGGTCACCAACCCCTACACGACCACCCTGGTCCGTGGGGTCTCCGAGCGCCAGGAGCGCATCGACGAGATCCTCACCCAGTTCTCCACCGACTGGTCGCTGACCCGGATGCCCGCCGTGGACCGCAACGTCCTGCGGATCGGCGTCTGGGAGATGCTGTGGGCCGAGGACGTGCCGGACACCGTCGCGGTGACCGAGGCGATGAACCTGGTGCGCGAGCTGTCCACCGACGAGTCGCCCGCGTTCGTCAACGGCGTGCTCGGTGCCATCCAGCGCGCCAAGGACACCCTGCTCTGAGAACGGTCTCCCAGCCGGTCTCCTGAGCCGGTTCCTCACCGGCCCTCGGCGTGCGAGGGTGACCAGCATGGCTGAGGAGCACGAGGTCGACGTCGTGGTCGTCGGGCTCGGGCCCGGCGGCGAGCACGTCGCGGCGTCGCTGGCCCGCGCCGGCCTGAGCGTCGTCGGGGTGGACGAACGGCTCGTGGGCGGCGAGTGCCCCTACTACGGGTGCGTGCCGTCGAAGATGATGATCCGCGCCGCCGGCGCGCTCGCCGAGGCCCGCCGGGTGCCGGAGCTCGCCGGGAGTGCGGAGGTCGTCCCCGACTGGACGGTCGTGGCAGACCGGATCCGCGACGAGGCCACCGACGACTGGGACGACGCCGTCGCCGTGCAGCGGCTCCGCGACGCCGGCGCGACGTTCGTGCGCGGGCACGGCCGCTTCGACGGGCCCGGTCGGGTGCGCGTGGCCTCCGCGGACGGCGAGCAGGTGTTCGTCGTACGACGTGGGGTGGTGCTGAACACCGGCACCGCGCCGGCCGTGCCGCCGATCGAGGGCCTGGCCGGCACGCCGTACTGGACCAACCGCGACGTGGCGCGGCTGCGTGCGCTGCCGGCCAGCCTCGCCGTGCTCGGCGGCGGCGCGATCGGCTGCGAGCTGGCCCAGGCGTTCGCCCGGTTCGGGGTGCGGGTCAGCCTGATCGAGGCGGCGCCGCGGCTGCTCGGGCCCGAGGAGCCGGAGGCGGCCGCGGTCGTCGAGGAAGCCCTGGCCGCCGACGGCATCGACCTGCGCACCGGCGCGGGCGTGAACGGCGTGCGACACGACGGCGCCTTCACCCTGGACCTGGCCGACGGCAGCACAGTGGGCGCCGATGCCCTGCTCGTGGCGACCGGACGCCGGCCCAACCTCGCCGACCTGGGCCTGGACAGCGTCGGCCTCGACCCGAAGGCGCGCAGCCTGGCGACCGACGAGCGGATGCGGGTCACCGACGGCATCTGGGCGATCGGCGACATCACCGGCAAGGGCGCCTTCACCCACGTCTCGATGTACCAGGCCGACGTCGCGGTGCGCGACCTCACCGGAGCCGACGGTCCCTGGGCCGACTACCGGGCCGTGTCCTGGGTGACCTTCACCGACCCCGAGGTCGGCCGGGTCGGGATGAGCGAGCAGCAGGCCCGCGACGCCGGGATCCGGGTCGCCACCGCGACCACCGACCTCGCCTCCTCCAGCCGCGGCTGGCTGCACAAGGCGGGCAACGCCGGCCTCATCAAGCTCGTCGCCGACCTCGACCGCGGGAACCTCGTCGGGGCCACCGCCGTGGGGCCCTGTGGCGGCGAGGTGGTCGGGGCGCTGGTCACCGCCGTGCACGCCGAGGTGCCGCTGGCCACCCTGCGCACGATGCACCTGGCCTATCCGACCTTCCACCGCGCGATCGGGAGTGCCCTCGCCAACCTGGGGTAACACGTCGTCGAACCATCCGACCGTCCACTCGGAGGAACACGCGTGACCCAGCCCACCGCCGGCACCGGCCGCAGCCCGGGGGACACCTCGGACCACTTGTACACGCCCGAGGAGCTCGAGGCCTACGCTCGCCGCCAGCTCGCCGCCGCCGCTCCGGGGGAGCGGCCCGCGGACCTGCTGGCCGACCCACTGGCTGACCCACTGGCCGACCCGTTGACCGACCCGCTGCCGGTGGAGGAGCACACCATCATCCGGCCGCAGGCATCGGCGCCCGGCGTCGCCGGCCCGCCGCCCGCACCACCCTTCCCGCCCGTCCCGATCGGACCCCCACCGGCAGCCCCACCGGCAGCCGCACCGGGTCCCGCGCCGTCCCACCGCGCTCCCGTGCCCCCGCCCTCGTTCGGCCCGCCGCCGGCGGGCCCACCTGCGGGCCCACCGGCGGGCCCACCGGCGGGTCCACCGGCATGGGCTCCCGGCGCCGACGGTGCCGATGCCGCGGCCGAGCCACGACGGTTCATGACGGCCACCGACTTCCTCGATCGCCGCGACGCCGACCAGGAGGTCGGCCCCGCCACCTGGGGTTGGCGCGGCCGGGTGCGCCGCTGGTCGGGGGGACTGATCAAGCCGGCGATGGGTTCGGCCGAGCGTGCCTACGAGGCCGACCGGTCCACGATCCAGAAGGACTTCGACGGTCCCCGCACGATCGCGTTCGTGAACCCCAAGGGCGGTGCCGCGAAGACGACCGGGGTGCTCGCGGCCGGCTTCACCTTCGGCACGGTGCGCGGTGGTGGGGTCGTGGCCTGGGACAACAACGAGACCCGGGGCACCCTCGGCATCCGGGGGACCCGCAGCACGCACCGCAACACCACGCGGGAGCTGCTGGAGGACCTCGGCCGGTTCAAGGACGTCTACCAGTCCCGGATCGGGGACCTCGGCGCCTTCGTCCGCTCCCAGGGTGACGCCCACTTCGACGTCCTGGCCTCCGACGAGCGCGCCGACGTCTCAGGCATGATCCACGCCGGTGACTTCCGCGAGGTCCATGCCCTGCTCGAGCGGTTCTACCGGATCATCCTGGTCGACACCGGCAACAACCTGCGCGCGGAGAACTGGCTGGCCGCCGCCGACGCCGCGGACCTGCTGGTGGTGACCAGCACGGTGCGCGAGGACACCGGCTACTCCGGGCTGTGGATGCTGGACGCGCTGGCCGACGCCGGCTACGAGAACCTGAAGTACAAGACGATCACCGTGCTCTCCGACCCCAGCCCGAAGGTGGACGAGGACCTGGCCCGTGACCTGGTGTCGGTCTACGAGCAGCGCACCCGCGGCGTCTACCGGGTGCCCTACGACCCGGCGCTGGTCTCCGGCTCCGTGGTGCCCTACCACCAGCTCTCGGACGCCACCAAGCGTTCCTGGCTGCGGGCGTGTGCCGGCATGGCGGCCGCGCTCTGAAGCGCCGGATGGGAGGTGAAGGCGAATCAGATCGCGATCAAGGGGTACTGAACGCTCGACATCGAGTGGGACTTGTTCCCACCGTCCGCTCGACCGAGAGGAGCGTGGAGACATGGGTCTCGACGACAAGCTGAAGAACAGCGCCGAGGAGAAGCTGGGCGCCGGCAAGGAAGCCGTGGGCAAGGCCACCGACGACAAGGACCTCGAGGCCGAGGGCAAGGGCGACCAGATGAAGGGGAGCCTGAAGCAGGCCGGCGAGAAGGTCAAGGACGCGTTCAAGTAGTCCGCACCGTTTCGTGCGTGAGGGGCCCCGATCGGGGCCCCTTTCGCATGTCCGGGCACGTAAGCACCGGGCGAGGACGGGTACCGGCGCGCCATGACCCGATTCGGCTACACCCTGATGACCGAGCAGTCCGGCCCCCGCGAGCTGGTGCGCTACGCCGTCGCCGCGGAGCAGCGCGGCTTCGACCTCCTGGTCTCCAGTGACCACTACTCGCCGTGGCTGACCGAGCAGGGGCACGCGCCGTACGCCTGGACGGTGCTCGGCGCCGTCGCGCAGGCCACGGAGCGGGCCGAGCTGATGACGTACGTGACCTGCCCGACGATGCGCTACCACCCGGCCGTGGTCGCCCAGAAGGCAGCGACGCTGGGGCTGCTCTCCGAGGGCCGGTTCACCCTCGGCGTCGGCAGCGGCGAGAACCTCAACGAGCACGTCATCGGCCAGGGCTGGCCCGCCGTCGCCACCCGCCAGGAGATGCTCGCCGAGGCGATCGAGGTCATCCGGGCCCTGCACACCGGCGAGCTCGTCGACCACGCCGGGCAGTACTTCGACGTCGCCTCTGCCCGGATCTGGGACCTGCCCGAGGAGCCGGTGCGGATCGGGGTGGCCGTCGGCGGTCCCCGGGCCATCGACCAGCTCGCCCCGCTGGCCGACCACATGATCGCCGTGGAGCCGGACGCCGACCTCGTGAGCACCTGGAACGACGCCGAGGGCGCGCCCCGCATCGGCGACGGCGGCGCCCGGGCGATCGGCCAGGTGCCGATCTGCTGGGCGCCCACCGAGGAGGAGGGCCGTGCCCTGGCGCACGAGCAGTTCCGCTGGTCCGTCGGAGGCTGGGACGTCAACGCCGACCTGCCCACCCCGGCCGGCTTCGCCTCCGCCACCCAGTTCGTCCGGGCCTCCGACGTCGCCGAGAACATCCCCTGCGGGCCGGACCTGGACGCCATCGCCGAGGCGGTGCTGGCCTACCCCCGTGCCGGGTTCACCGACGTGGCGCTGGTGCAGGTCGGTGACCGCTACCAGCAGCAGTTCCTCGACGAGGTCGCCGAGCCGCTGCTGGAGAGGCTGCGCAGCGCAGGCTGACCGGCTCACGGGCTGCTCAGCGGCCGGCCGGTTGGTCGGCCGTTGAGCGCGCCCGCTAGGGTGAGGCGCAGTTCGACATCCTTTAACGAGCCGTCCTGTGAGGCGGAGAAGGAGGTCAGGCACGCTGATGCCTACCCACGCCCAGGTCCCCGCCGAGGGACGCGTCGTCCTCGACGCCGGCGACATCTCGCGGGCCGTGACCCGCATCTCCCACGAGATCCTCGAGCGCAACAAGGGCGCCGAGGATCTCCTGCTTCTCGGGCTGCACACCCGCGGCGTGCCGCTGGCCCACCGGATCGCGGCCAGCATCGCGACCGTCGAGGGCACCCAGGTCCCGGTCGGCTCGCTGGACGTGACCATGTACCGCGACGACCTGCGCTCGCACCCGACCCGGGCGCCGCACCGCACGGAGCTGCCCGCGGCCGGCCTGGACGGCAAGACGGTCGTGCTGGTCGACGACGTGCTCTACTCCGGGCGCACCATTCGCGCCGCCCTCGACGCACTGTCGGATCTCGGCCGGCCCGCCGCGGTCCGGCTGGCCGTGCTGGTCGACCGCGGCCACCGCGAGCTGCCGATCCGCGCCGACCACGTCGGCAAGAACCTGCCCACCGCCCGCAGCGAGCGGGTCAGCCTGCGGCTGGCCGAGATCGACGGCGAGGACGAGGTCCGCATCGTCGGTGGCACCACGGTCGGCTCGCAGGAGGGCACCGCATGACCCGGCACCTGCTCAGCATCGACGACCTCGACGCCGCCGGGATCCACGAGCTGTTCACCACCGCCGCGGAGATGCACGACGTGCAGCGCCGCGAGGTCAAGAAGCTCCCCGCCCTGCGCGGACGCACCGTGATCAACCTGTTCTTCGAGGACTCCACCCGCACCCGGTCGAGCTTCGAGATCGCCGGCAAGTGGCTCTCCGCCGACGTGATCAACCTGTCCGCCAAGGGCAGCAGCGCCAGCAAGGGCGAGTCGCTGCGCGACACCGTCAAGACGGTCACCGCGATGGGCGTCGACGGCCTCGTCGTGCGGCACCCCGCCAGCGGGTCCGCCGCGCAGATCAGCCAGTGGGTCGAGGTGCCGGTGGTCAATGCCGGGGACGGCACCCACGAGCACCCCACCCAGGCGCTGCTCGACGGCTACACGCTCACCCGCCGCCTGGGCACCCTGGAGGGCAAGCACGTCGTCATCGTCGGCGACGTCACCCACAGCCGGGTGTTCCGCAGCAACGTCAAGAGCCTGACCAAGCTCGGCGCCACCCTCACCGTGGTCGCGCCGCCCACCCTGATGCCGGCCGGTGTCACGGCGTGGGCGCAGGCAGAGGGCTTCGCGACGTCGTACGAGCTGGACGCGGTGCTGCCCACCGCCGACGCCGTGATGATGCTGCGGGTGCAGCGGGAGCGGATGAGCGGCGGGTTCTTCCCGACCGCCCGGGAGTACACCATCGGCTACGGGCTGACCCGTGACCGTCTGTCGCTGCTCGCCCCCGGCACCCCGATCCTGCACCCCGGTCCGATGAACCGCGGCCTGGAGATCTCCCCGGACGCCGCCGACGCCGCCGACAGCCTGGTGCTCGACCAGGTCTCCGCCGGCGTCGCGATCCGGATGGCCGTGCTCTACCACCTGCTCGCCGGCGAGCCCGACAAGACGGAGGTCATCGGCTGATGAGCTCGACTCTGATCAAGGGCGCCACCCTGCCCGACGGTACGACGGGCGACGTGCTGGTCGACGGCGGCGAGATCCGCGAGGTCTCCACCCGCCCGAGCACGACGCAGGCCACGCGCACCATCGACGCCGACGGCCTGGTGCTGCTGCCGGGCCTGGTGGACCTGCACACCCACCTGCGCGAGCCCGGCCGCGAGGACGCCGAGACGGTCCTCACCGGCTCGCGCGCCGCCGCGGTCGGCGGCTACACCGCCGTGCTGGCCATGGCCAACACCAACCCGGTCACCGACACCGCCGAGGCCGCCGAGCGCGTCCTCGACCTCGGCCGCGCCGCCGGCCTGGTCGACGTGCAGCCGGTCGGCGCCGTCACCAAGGGCCTCGCCGGCACCGAGCTCGCCGAGCTCGGGCTGATGGCCCGCTCCCGGGCCCGGGTGCGCGTCTTCTCCGACGACGGCAAGTGCGTGCACGACGCTCGCGTCATGCGCCGGGCGCTGGAGTACGTCAAGGCGTTCGGCGGCGTCGTCAGCCAGCACAGCCAGGACCCCGACCTGGCCGGCCCGAGCGCCTGCTGCCACGAGGGCGAGCTGTCCGGCCGCCTGGGCCTGCCCGGCTGGCCCGGCGTCGCCGAGGAGGTCATCGTCGCCCGCGACGTGATGCTCGCCCGGCACACCGGCAGCCGCGTCCACGTCGCCCACGTCTCCACCGCCGGCAGCGTCGAGGTGCTGCGCTGGGCCAAGGAGCAGGCGAAGAAGGACGGGCGCTGGGACGTCACCGCCGAGGTCACCCCGCACCACCTGATGCTGACCACCGACCTGCTCGCCGGCTACGACCCCACCTACAAGGTCAACCCGCCGCTGCGCCCCGACGAGGACGTCGCCGCGCTGCGCGAGGCACTGGCCGACGGCACCATCGACGCCGTCGCCACCGACCACGCCCCGCACGCCCGCCACGACAAGGAGCACGCCTTCGCCGACGCCGCGTTCGGCATGCTCGGCCTGGAGACCGCCCTGTCGGTGGTCACCACCGTCATGGTCGAGGCCGGTCTGCTCGACTGGGCCGGCGTGGCGCGGGTGATGAGCGCCAACCCCGCCCGGATCGCGGGCCTGGACACCGCCCCGGTGCCGCAGGGCCGCCCGGTCGCGGTCGGCGAGCCGGCGAACCTGACCCTCGTCGACCCCACGGCGCACGTCACCGTCGACCGCGACGCCAGCGTCTCACTGAGCCGCAACAACCCTTGGCACGACCGCAAGCTGTCCGGACGGGTCGTCGCCACGCTGCTGCGTGGCACGCCCACGGTGCTGGAAGGAGCACTCGCATGACCCCCACCCCCGCCCTCCTCGTCCTCGAGGACGGCCGCACCTTCCACGGCACGTCATACGGCGCCGAGGGGGAGACCTTCGGCGAGGCGGTCTTCAACACCGGCATGACCGGCTACCAGGAGACGCTGACGGACCCCTCCTACCACCGCCAGGTGGTGGTGATGACCGCGCCGCACATCGGCAACACCGGCATCAACGACGAGGACCCGGAGTCCAAGAAGATCTGGGTGGCCGGCTACGTGGTGCGCGACCCTGCGCGGGTGCCCAGCAGCTGGCGCTCGCGGCGCACCCTCGACGACGAGCTGCGCGCCCAGGGCGTCGTCGGCATCTCCGGCGTCGACACCCGCGCGCTGACCCGCCACCTGCGTGAGCGCGGTGCGATGCGGGTCGGCATCTCCACCGTCGAGACCGACCCGGCCGTCCTGCTGGAGAAGGTCAAGGCCTCTGCCGAGATGGCCGGCTCCAACCTCTCCGAGGCCGTCACCACCGCCGAGGCGTACGTCGTCCCGGCCCAGGGGGAGAAGCGGTTCACCGTGGCCGCGGTCGACCTCGGCATCAAGGACATGACGCCGTACCGGATGGCCGAGCGCGGCATCGAGGTGCACGTGCTGCCCGCGACCTCGTCGATCGACGACGTGCTCGCGGTCGGGGACGACGGCCCGGACGGGCTGTTCTTCTCCAACGGCCCCGGCGACCCGGCCGCCACCACGAACCAGATCGAGCTGCTGCAGGAGGCGCTGGGCCGCGAGCTGCCCTACTTCGGCATCTGCTTCGGCAACCAGCTCTTCGGTCGTGCGCTCGGCTTCGACACCTACAAGCTGAAGTACGGCCACCGCGGCATCAACCAGCCGGTGATGGACCTGACCACCCGCAAGGTCGAGGTCACCGCGCACAACCACGGCTTCGCCGTCGACGCCCCCGTCGACCGGGCCACCGAGACGCCGTACGGCCAGGCCAGCGTCAGCCACGTCTGCCTCAACGACGACGTGGTGGAGGGACTGGAGCTGCGCGACGACGAGGGCAACCTCAAGTCGTTCTCGGTGCAGTACCACCCCGAGGCCGCGGCCGGGCCGCACGACGCGGCGTACCTCTTCGACCGGTTCGTCGACCTGCTCGCCAGCTCGACCAGCTCGACCAGCAAGGAGAACTGACGTGCCGAAGCGCGACGACATCAAGTCCATCCTCGTCATCGGCTCCGGCCCGATCGTCATCGGCCAGGCCTGCGAGTTCGACTACTCCGGCACCCAGGCCTGCCGCGTGCTCAAGGAGGAGGGCATCCGGGTCATCCTGGTGAACTCCAACCCGGCGACGATCATGACCGACCCGGAGTTCGCCGACGCCACCTACGTCGAGCCGATCACCCCGGAGTTCGTCGAGAAGGTCATCGCCAAGGAGCGCCCCGACGCGATCCTGCCCACCCTGGGCGGCCAGACCGCGCTCAACACCGCCACCGCGCTGCACGAGAACGGTGTGCTCGAGAAGTACGGCGTCGAGATGATCGGCGCCTCCTTCGAGGCCATCCACCGCGGCGAGAACCGCGAGCTGTTCAACGACATCGTGCGCAAGGTCGGCGGCGAGGTGTGCCGCTCCTTCATCTGCCACTCGATGGACGAGGTCGAGAAGGCCACCGAGGAGCTCGGCTTCCCGGTCGTCATCCGCCCCTCCTTCACCATGGGCGGCCTCGGCTCGGGCATCGCCTTCGACGCAGAGGACCTGCACCGCATCGCCGGCGCCGGGCTCTCCGCCTCGCCGACCACCGAGGTGCTGATCGAGGAGTCGATCCTGGGCTGGAAGGAGTACGAGCTGGAGGTGATGCGCGACCGCAACGACAACGTCGTCATCATCTGCTCCATCGAGAACTTCGACCCGGTCGGCGTGCACACCGGCGACTCGATCACCGTCGCCCCGGCGATGACGCTGACCGACCGCGAGTACCAGCACCTGCGCGACCTCGCCATCGGCGTGATCCGCGAGGTCGGCGTCGACACCGGCGGCTGCAACATCCAGTACGCCGTGAACCCGGCCGACGGCCGCGTCATCGTGATCGAGATGAACCCGCGGGTCTCGCGCTCCTCGGCGCTGGCCTCGAAGGCCACCGGCTACCCGATCGCCAAGATCGCCGCGAAGGTCGCCATCGGCTACACCCTGGACGAGATCGAGAACGACATCACCGCCGGCCCGCAGGGCTCCACCGCCGCCTCGTTCGAGCCCACGCTCGACTACGTCGTGGTCAAGGTGCCCCGGTTCGCGTTCGAGAAGTTCCCGACCGCCGACTCCACCCTGACCACCCACATGAAGTCCGTGGGCGAGGCGATGGCGATCGGCCGCAACTTCTCCGAGGCGCTGAACAAGGCGCTGCGCTCGATGGAGTCGAAGGGATCGGCGTTCACCTGGGCCGGCGAGCCCGGCGACAAGGACGCGCTGCTCGCCGACGTGCAGCGTCCGCACGACGGCCGGATCCAGAAGCTGATGCTGGCGATCCGCGCCGGAGCCACGCCCGAGGAGATCTTCGAGGCCACCAAGATCGACCCCTGGTACGTCGACCAGCTGTTCCTGATCGACGAGGTCGCCCAGGCCGTGGCCGCCGCGCCGGAGCTGGACGCCGCCACGCTGCGCCACGCCAAGCGCCACGGGCTCTCCGACGCCCAGGTCGCCGGCATCCGCGGCCTCGCGGAGGCCGACGTCCGGGCCCGCCGCCACGAGCTCGGCGTGCGCCCGGTCTACAAGACCGTCGACACCTGCGCCGCGGAGTTCGCGGCCAAGACGCCGTACTACTACTCCTCCTACGACGAGGAGACCGAGGTCGTGCCGCGGGAGCGGGAGGCGGTGATCATCCTCGGCTCGGGCCCGAACCGGATCGGCCAGGGCATCGAGTTCGACTACTCGTGCGTGCACGCCTCGCTCGCGCTGGCCGAGGCCGGCTACGAGACGATCATGGTCAACTGCAACCCCGAGACCGTCTCCACCGACTACGACACCTCCGACCGGCTCTACTTCGAGCCGCTCACCCTGGAGGACGTGCTCGAGATCTACGAGGCGGAGAAGGCGGCCGGCCCGATCGCCGGCGTCATCGCCACCCTCGGCGGCCAGACGCCGCTCGGCCTGGCCCAGGGCCTGCAGGACGCCGGCGTGCCGATCGCCGGCACCAGCCCCGCCGCGATCGACCTCGCCGAGGAGCGCGGCGCGTTCGGCCGGGTGCTCGCCGAGGCCGGCCTGGTCGCGCCGATGCACGGCACCGCGGTCTCCTTCGAGGACGCCCAGACGATCGCGCACTCCATCGGCTACCCGGTGCTGGTGCGCCCGTCGTACGTCCTGGGTGGGCGCGGCATGCAGATCGTCTACAGCGACGACGCGCTGAAGACCTACATCGAGTCCGCGACCGAGATCAGCCCGGACCGCCCGGTCCTGGTCGACCGGTTCATCGACGACGCCGTCGAGATCGACGTCGACGCCCTGTACGACGGCAACGAGCTGTTCCTCGGCGGCGTGATGGAGCACATCGAGGAGGCCGGCATCCACTCCGGCGACTCCTCGTGCGCGCTGCCGCCGATCACGCTCGGCGCCGCCGAGATCACCCGCATCCGCACCGCCACCGAGGCGATCGCCAAGGGCGTGGGCGTGTGCGGGCTGATCAACATCCAGTTCGCGCTCGGCTCCGACGTGCTCTACGTCCTCGAGGCCAACCCGCGCGCCTCGCGGACCGTGCCGTTCGTGTCGAAGGCGACCGGCACCCAGCTGGCGAAGGCGGCGGCCCGGGTGATGCTCGGCGAGACGATCGCCGACCTGCGCGCCGAGGGGGCGCTGCCGGCCACCGGCGACGGCGGCACGCTGCCCGCCGACTCGCCGATCGCGGTCAAGGAGGCAGTGCTGCCGTTCAACCGGTTCCGCACCAAGGAGGGTCAGTTCGTCGACACCATCCTGGGCCCGGAGATGAAGTCGACCGGTGAGGTGATGGGCTTCGACGCCGACTTCGGCACCGCGTTCAGCAAGTCCCAGGCAGCCGCCTACGGCTCGCTGCCCACCGAGGGCAAGGTGTTCATCTCGATCGCCAACCGCGACAAGCGGGCGATGATCTTCCCGGCGCGGGTGCTGGTCGACTACGGCTTCGAGCTGCTCGCCACCCAGGGCACCGCCGAGGTGCTGCGGCGCAACGGCATCAGCGCCACCGTGGTGCGCAAGCACTCCCAGGGCCCCGGCCCGGCGGGGGAGAAGACCACGGTGCAGCTGATCCACGACGGTGACGTCGACCTGATCGTGAACACCCCGCAGGGTGGCACGGCCGGCGCCGACTCGCGCGTGGACGGCTACGAGATCCGCTCCGCCGCGGTGCTCACCGGAACGCCGTGCATCACCACGGTCCAAGGGCTGGCCGCCGCGGTGCAGGGCATCGCAGCGATCCGCTCCGGGACGATCGGGGTGCGCTCCCTGCAGG
This sequence comes from Nocardioides faecalis, assembly GCF_018388425.1. Taxonomy (NCBI): domain Bacteria; kingdom Bacillati; phylum Actinomycetota; class Actinomycetes; order Propionibacteriales; family Nocardioidaceae; genus Nocardioides; species Nocardioides faecalis. The sequence goes on from NZ_CP074406.1 coordinate 1,784,510, forward strand.
AGTGGCACGCCGGGAACGCCGGCTGATGGGACGCGTCTACGACCGCGTCTTCGACGGGGTCCTGGTCCGGATGGACGCGGAGGAGGCGCACCACCGCGCCTTCTCCGCGCTCCGGGCCGCCGGTCCGCTCCTGACCCGGGTGCCGCCCCCGGCCACGGACCCGGTGACGGCGATGGGGCTGCGCTTCCCCAACCGTCTCGGCCTGGCCCCCGGCTTCGACAAGACCGCCCAGGTCTACGACCGGATGGGCGCGTTCGGCTTCGGCCACGTCGAGATCGGCACGGTCACCGCCCTGGCCCAGCCCGGCAACCCCCTGCCGCGGCTGTTCCGGCTGCCGCAGGACCGTGCGATCGTCAACCGGATGGGCTTCAACAACGACGGCGCGGTCGCCGTGGCCGCCCGGCTGGCCCAGCGCCGCCGCGACGGCCGCGGACCCGTGCTGGGGGTCAACATCGGCAAGTCCAAGGTGGTTCCGGACGACGACCAGGCGGGCGTCGAGGCCGACTACGAGACCTCCACCCGGCTGCTCGCCCCGCACGCCGACTACCTGGTGGTCAACGTCAGCTCGCCCAACACGCCCGGGCTGCGCAACCTGCAGGCGGTGGAGAAGCTCGCCCCGCTGCTCGAGCACGTGCGCCGGGTGGCCGACGCCGCCACCGCGCAACGACGCGGCACGCCGGTGCCGCTGCTGGTCAAGATCGCCCCCGACCTCTCCGACGACGACGTGCTGGCCGTGGCCGACATGGCGCTGGCCCTCGGGCTGTCCGGGATCATCGCCACCAACACCACCATCGCCCGCGAGAACCTGCGCACGGACGCCGCCACCGTCGAGGCGTGCGGTGCCGGCGGCCTCTCCGGCGCCCCGTTGCGCGAGCGCGCGACCGAGGTCGTCTCGCTGCTGCGCGGGCGGGTGGGCGACCGACTCACCCTGATCGGGGTCGGCGGCATCGGGAGCGCGGAGGACGCCCGCCAGCGGATCGCCGCCGGCGCCGACCTGGTGCAGGCCTACAGTGCCCTGATCTACGGCGGGCCGTCCTGGCCCCGCCAGGTCCTGAAGGGACTGCGATGACCACGACCCAGCCAGCTCCTTTCGGTGCCCGGCTGCACGCGCTCGCCGCGGAGCGCGGACCGTTCTGCGTGGGCATCGACCCGCACGCCGTGCTGCTGCGCGCCTGGGGGTACGACGACGACGTGGCCGGCCTCGAGCAGTTCGCGCTGCGCGCGGTGGAGGCCGTGGCGCCGTACGTCAGCACGGTGAAGCCGCAGTCGGCGTTCTACGAGCGCTTCGGCAGCCGCGGCGTCGCGGTGCTGGAGCGGGTGATCGCGGCGGCCCGGGCCGCGGGCGCGCTGGTGCTTCTCGACGTCAAGCGCGGCGACATCGGCTCCACCTCGCAGGCCTACGCCGACGCCTACCTGGACCCGTCCTCGCCGCTGGCCTCCGATGCGGTCACGCTCAGCCCCTACCTCGGCTTCGGCTCGCTGACGCCGTTCGTCGAGTCCGCCCGCACCCACGGCGCCGGGCTGTTCGTGCTGGCCGCGACGTCCAACCCGGAGGGCCCGGAGGTGCAGAGCGCCCGGACCGGCGCCGCGTTCGGCGGCCGCGGGGTCGCGGCCACCGTGCTGGCGCACCTGCGCGCGCTCAACGGCGACGCCGAGCCGCTCGGCTCCTTCGGCGCGGTCGTGGGCGCCACGCTCGGCGACCGGGGCGGCCTGGCCGCCCTCGGCCTGGAGCCCGCGGACCTGGCCTTCAACGGTCCCGTGCTGGCGCCGGGCTACGGCGAGCAGGGCGGCACCACCGCGGACCTGCGCCGCCTCTTCGGGGCCAGCGACGGCCACGTGATCGCCACGTCCTCCCGCGGTGTGCTCCGGCTGGGCCCGGACCCCGTCGCGCTGCGCGACGCCGTGCTGCGCGCCAACGAGGAGCTGCGCGGGTGAGCCCGGCGGCGCGCCGCCGACCGGCCTGGGCGACCCCGGGCCGGCTGCTGCTCGCCGTCCTGGCGCTGGCCCTGGTCGTCGCCGCCGTCGTGTGGCTGCGCCCCGGGCAGGCCGACGACCCGTTCGCTGCCTACTGCGAGGAGGTCGTCGAGCGCCGCGAGGACCTGGGTGCAGCGCTCGGTGCCGGCAAGGAGACCGGACTGCTGCGCGCGCTGCCGTCCTTCGAGCGGCTGGCCGAGAAGTCGCCCAAGGACCTGCGCGACGAGTGGGCGATCGTCGTGGAGCGGGTGAGCGCGCTGCGCGACGCCCTCGAGGCCGCCGGCGTCGACCCCGCGTCGTACGACCCCGAGGAGCCGCCGCAGGACTTGTCCGACGACGAGCTGGCTGCGATCCGCACCGCCGCGGTGCGCCTGGCAGCCGCTGAGTCGCGGGCCGCCTTCGCCGGGGTCGCGCAGCAGGCGCGCGACGTCTGCAAGACCCCGCTGAGCCTGTGACCAGGTCTGCGCGGGCACCACGTTGCCGCGCCTGATCAGGTGTGGCTAGATTGACCGGCGGCGCTCGGATCCGCCCGTAGACCGCTGACCCACACCGAAGGATGCCCCCTGTGGCTTTGCCCCCCTTGACTCCCGAACAGCGACAGGCCGCACTGCAGAAGGCCGCGGCCGCGCGCCGTGAGCGGGCCGAGGTGAAGAACCGGCTGAAGAACGCGGGCGGCACCATCAGCGAGGTGCTCGCCGCCGGCCAGGTCAACGAGGTCGTCGGCAAGATGAAGGTGATCGACCTGCTGCAGTCGGTGCCCGGCATGGGCAAGGTCCGCGCCCGGCAGATGATGGAGCGCCTCGGCATCGCCGAGTCCCGACGTGTGCGTGGGCTCGGTGCGAAGCAGATCGCCGCGCTCGAGCGCGAGTTCGCCCCCGGTTCCGACTGACGTGACCCGTAGCCGTCTCTTCGTCCTCGCCGGACCCACCGCGGTCGGCAAGGGCACCGTGGCCGCCGCCATGCGCGAGCAGCACCCCGAGGTCTACCTGTCGGTCTCCGCGACCACCCGCCCGCCTCGCCCGGGCGAGGTCGACGGCGTGCACTACCACTTCGTCGACGACGCCACCTTCGACGCGATGATCGCCGACGACGAGCTGCTGGAGTGGGCCACGGTGCACGGCGTGCACCGCTACGGCACCCCTCGCGCCGGCGTCGAGGCGGCGCTGGCCGCCGGCCGCCCGGCGATGCTGGAGATCGACCTGCAAGGCGCCCGGCAGGTGCGCCGCACCATGCCGGACGCCGTCTTCGTCTTCCTCAAGCCGCCGTCGTGGGAGGAGCTCGTCCGGCGCCTCGTCGGCCGCGGCACCGAGACCGAGGAGGAGCGCGAGCGCCGGCTGGCCACGGCCAAGCTCGAGCTGGCCGCCGAGTCCGAGTTCGACGTGACGATCATCAACCGCGAAGTTAACGCCGCGGTGCAGGAGTTGGTAGCCTTGATGATTGGGAGTTCTGCGCCCTAGCCGGCGCTCGTCGTCGCTCTTGTCGCCCGGACTCCGCAATCCACCGAGAACTGTGAGGCTGTAACCACGTGTCTGCCCCGAACATCGCCGCCGAGGGTGTCACCAACCCTCCGATCGACGACCTGCTGTCCAAGACCGACAGCAAGTACAAGCTGGTTCTCTACAGCGCCAAGCGCGCCCGGCAGATCAACGCCTACTACTCCCAGCTCGGCGAGGGCCTGCTGGAGTACGTCGGCCCCCTCGTGGAGACCCACGTGCAGGAGAAGCCGCTCTCGATCGCGCTGCGCGAGATCAGCCAGGACCTGCTGACCTGCGAGGACATCGACCCCGCCGAGCTCGCTGCCGAGCAGGCCGCGGCTGCCGCGGCAGCGGCCGAGCAGGCCGCCCCCGCCGCCGAGTGAGCTGACCCCCATGGCACGCGTGGTGCTCGGTGTGTCCGGCGGCATCGCGGCCTACAAGGCCTGCGAGCTGCTCCGCCGGTTCACCGAGTCCGGCCACGACGTCACGGTCGTCCCGACCGCGGCGGCCCTGGAGTTCGTCGGCGCGCCCACCTGGGCCGCGCTGTCGGGCAAGCCGGTCTCCGCCGAGGTGTGGACCGGCGTCCACGAGGTGCCTCACGTGCGTCTCGGCCAGGGCGCCGACCTGGTCGTGGTGGCCCCGGCCACCGCCGACCTGCTCGCCAAGGCGGCGCACGGCCTGGCCGACGACCTGCTGACCAACACGCTGCTCACCGCGCGTTGCCCGGTGGTGCTCGCGCCCGCGATGCACACCGAGATGTGGGAGCACCCGGCCACCGTCGCCAACGTCGCCACGCTGCGCTCGCGCGGCGTGGTGGTGATCGAGCCCGCCGAGGGCCGGCTCACCGGAGCGGACACCGGCAAGGGCCGCCTGCCCGACCCCGTCGAGATCTTCGAGCTCGCCCGCGACGTGCTGGAGCGCAGCACCGGCGCGGCGACCGGTGGCACGACCGGTGGCACGACCGGTGGGACGAGTGGCGCGGCACCGCTGGGTGACCTCGCAGGGCGCCGCGTCGTGGTCTCCGCCGGCGGCACCCGCGAGCGGCTCGACCCGGTCCGCTTCCTCGGCAACCGGTCCTCGGGCCGGCAGGGCTACGCCCTGGCCCGGGCCGCGGCCGCACGCGGCGCGGAGGTCACCCTCGTCGCCGCGAACGTCACCCTGCCCGACCCGGCCGGGGTGAAGGTGGTGGCTGTCGAGTCGACCGCCGAGCTGCGCGACGCCGTGCTGAGCGCCAGTGTCGACGCCGACGCGGTGGTGATGGCCGCTGCGCCGGCCGACTTCCGCCCGCTCAGCACGTCGGAGACGAAGATCAAGAAGGCCGACGACGGCTCCGCGCCGTCCATCGTCCTGCAGCAGAACCCCGACATCCTCAAGGAGATCTCCACGCACCGGTCGCGACCGGACGCGGTGATCGTGGGGTTCGCCGCCGAGACCGGTGATCACACCGGCAGCGTGCTCGACCTGGCCCGTGCCAAGCTGGCCCGCAAGGGTTGCGACCTGCTCGTGGTCAACGACGTCAGCGGGGGAGCGGTGTTCGGCAGCACCGACAACGAGGCACTCATCCTCGGCGCCGACGGCTCGAGCACCGAGGTGCCGCACGGCTCGAAGTCGGCCCTGGCCCACCGGATCTGGGACCTGGTCGCCGTCCGCCTCGCCGGGCGTTCCTGAGATACCACCGCACGACGCGCACGCGTCCGTATCGTTGGTGCGGCGCTGGGACTTTCCGGGAGTGCCTGGCAGCATCTGGCACCATCCGTCACGACCTTTCCACCCGCACGGGCTCGGGGAACCCCGACTCGGTCCAAGCACCCAGGAGCTACACCACATGACCGGACGTCTGTTCACGTCGGAGTCGGTGACCGAGGGTCACCCCGACAAGATCGCCGACCAGATCAGCGACACCGTTCTCGACTACCTGCTGGAGCACGACCCCAAGAGCCGGGTCGCGGTCGAGACGCTGCTGACCACCGGACTCGTGGTGGTCGCCGGTGAGGTCACCACCGACGCCTACGCCCCCGTCGCGCAGCTGGTGCGCCAGAAGATCCTGGAGATCGGCTACGACTCCTCCGACAAGGGCTTCGACGGCAACTCGTGCGGCGTGCAGGTCGCCATCGGTGCGCAGTCCGCCGACATCGCCCAGGGCGTCGACGACGCCTACGAGGAGCGGGTCGGCGCCTCCGCCGACGAGCTGGACAAGCAGGGCGCCGGCGACCAGGGCCTGATGTTCGGCTACGCCTGCGACGACACCCCCGAGCTGTTCCCGCTGCCGATCAAGATCGCCCAGACGCTCGCCGAGCGGCTCACCGCGGTCCGCAAGGACGGCACGCTGCCGTACCTGCGTCCTGACGGCAAGACCCAGGTCACCATCGAGTACGACGCCGAGAACCGCCCCGTGCGCGTTGACGCCGTCGTGCTGTCCACCCAGCACTCCGAGGACGTCACCCAGGACCAGCTGGCCAAGGACATCGAGTCCCACGTGATCAACCCGGTGCTGGAGTCGTTCAAGGACTCCGTGCCCGCCGAGGACCACAAGCTCTACATCAACCCCACCGGCCGCTTCGTGGTCGGCGGCCCGATGGGCGACGCCGGCCTGACCGGCCGCAAGATCATCGTCGACACCTACGGCGGCATGGCCCGCCACGGCGGCGGCGCCTTCTCCGGCAAGGACCCCTCGAAGGTGGACCGATCGGCGGCGTATGCCATGCGCTGGGTGGCCAAGAACATCGTCGCCGCCGGCCTCGCCCGTCGCGCCGAGGTCCAGGTCGCCTACGCGATCGGCAAGGCCGCCCCGGTCGGCGTCTTCGTGGAGACCTTCGGCACCGGCATCGTGCCCGACGAGAAGATCCAGGCCGCCGTGCTCGAGGTCTTCGACCTGCGCCCGGCCGCCATCCTGCGCGACCTCGACCTGCTCCGCCCGATCTACGCCAAGACGGCCGCCTACGGCCACTTCGGCCGCGAGCTGCCCGAGTTCACCTGGGAGCGCACCGACCGCGCCGAGGCACTCAAGGCCGCCATCAACGCCTGAGCCGCGCGATCACGTGTGACGTGCTCGACGCCCGCGCCCACCGTCTGCGGAGACGGTGGGCGCGGGCGTTCTCACGTCGGGCGCCGCTGATAGAACTGCGGCCATGACCCCGACGCCCGACGAGCCGGCTCTCGAGCTGCCCGGGCTGGTCCGCGACAAGGTCGCGGAGGGCCGGCGCAAGGCGTCGGCGACCCGGGCCCGCAAGGCCGCCAGCGCCGAGCTGGCCGAGGTCGACCCCGTGGCGCGGGTGCTGCTCGAGGTGCCGCTGGCCCACCTGGACCGGGCCTTCGACTACACCGTGCCGGCCTCGATGGCCGACGACGCCCGGCCCGGCACCCGGGTCAAGGTCCGCTTCGCGGGCAAGGACGTCGACGGGTTCATCATCGACCGGCACCCGACCTCCGATCACGACGGTGTGCTCTCCCCGCTGCGCCGCCTGGTCAGCCCCGAGCCGGTGCTCGCCCCCGAGGTCGCCGAGCTGTGCCGCCGGGTCGCGGAGCGCTACGCCGGCGTCGGTGCCGACGTACGACGCCTCGCGGTGCCCCCACGGCATGCGACCACCGAGCAGGAGCCCACGCCCCCGGCGCCGCCGCTGCCTGGCCCGGAGGCGGTGCGGGCCGCGCACGAGGCCTGGGCCGCCTATCCGGCAGCCGCCGCGTTCCTGGGCCACCTGGCCCGCGGCGAGGCGCCGCGCGCGGTGTGGGGCGCCGGCCCGGGGGAGGACTGGCCGCTGCTGCTGGCCCACCTCGCCGCCGCGGCGCTGGCCGCCGGCCGGGGCTCGGTGCTGTGCGTGCCCGACCATCGCGACGTGGCCCGCCTCGACGCCGCGCTGAGCGCCGTGCTCGGCGAGGGTCACCACGTCACGCTGGGTGCGGAGTCGGGCCCCGCCGCCCGCTACCGGGACTTCCTCGCCGTCCGCCGGGGGGCGCGGCGCATCGTGGTCGGCTCCCGCTCTGCGGCGTTCGCCCCGGTGCATGACCTCGGCCTGGTGGTGATCTGGGACGACGGTGACGACCTGCACGCCGAGCCCCGGGCGCCGTACCCGCACACCCGGGAGGTGCTGCTGCTGCGCTCCGAGCAGCAGGGCGCCGCGGCGCTGGTCGGCGGGTTCGCCCGCACGGTGGAGGCCGACCAGCTGCTGCGCGCCGGCTGGGCCCGCGAGATCGCGCTGCCCCGCGCCGTGGTCCGCGAGCGTGCCCTGGTCGCGATCAGCGGGGCCACCGACACCGCCCGGGAGCGCGACCCGCACGCCGCCACCGCCCGGATCCCCCGTGAGGCGCACCAGGCGCTGCGCTGGGGCCTGGAGCGCGGCCCCGTGCTGGTGCAGACCCCACGCGCCGGCTACGCGTTGCGGCTGGCCTGCGAGCGCTGCCGCACGCCCGCGCAGTGCCGCGCCTGCACCGGCCCGCTGACCCTGGCCGGCCCGACCGCGCCGCCGCGGTGTCGCTGGTGCGCGACCGAGGCCCTGGACTGGTCGTGCCCCGAGTGCGGCGCCGCCGGGCTGCGGGCGCCGGTGCTGGGCGATGCCCGCACCGCCGACGAGCTCGGCCGGTCGTTCCCCGCGGTGCCGGTGCTCACCTCCTCGGGTGAGCGGATCCGAGCCCACGTGGACGCCACGCCGCGGATCGTGGTCGCCACCCCGGGCGCCGAGCCGGTCGCCTCCGGCGGGTACGCGGTGGTGCTGCTGCTGGACACCTGGTGGCTGCTCAGCCGCGACAGCATGCGCGCCGCCGAGGAGGCGGTGCGCCGCTGGTGCAACGCGATCGGGTTGCTGCGGGTCGGGGGACGGGCCCTGGCCGTCGGCGACCCGGCCTCGACCGCCTTGCAGGCTCTGGTCCGCTGGGACCCCGCCGGCTTCGCCGCCCGCGAGGCCGACGAACGACGCGAGGCGCACCTGCCGCCCGCCGCCAGGATCGCCACGCTGACCGGCAATCCTGGTGCCCTCGACGATGTCCGGGCGCTGCTGCAGCTGCCCGAGCACGCCGACGTGCTGGGGCCGGTGCCGACCGACGACGAGGAGGAGCGGCTCGTGGTCCGGGTGCCGCGCGTCGACGGCGCCCGGCTCTCCGCAGCCCTGGCCGAGGCCCAGCGGCTGCGCTCCTCACGCAAGCTGGAGCCGGTGCGCGTGCAGGTGGATCCGGGCGAGATCCTAGGATGAGTCGGTGGCCATCAGACCCATCCGCCTCTTCGGCGACCCCATCCTTCGCAAGCCCGCCATCGAGGTCACAAGCTTCGACACCGAGCTGCGCCAGCTCGTCACCGACCTGACCGACACCATGCTCGACGCCCCCGGCGCCGGCCTGGCCGCGCCGCAGATCGGGGTCGGCCTGCGCGTCTTCACCTGGTACGTCGACGGCGAGGTCGGCCACCTGGTCAACCCGTCGCTGCAGCTGTCCGAGGAGACCCAGGACGGCGCCGAGGGCTGCCTGTCGCTGCCTGAGCTGACCTACGACTGCCTCCGCGCGCTGTCGGTGGTCGCCACCGGCTTCAACATGCACGGCGACCCCGTGCGGATCGAGGGCTCCGACCTGCTCGCCCGCGCGATCCAGCACGAGACCGACCACCTGGACGGGATCTTGTTCATCGACCGGCTCGACGCCGAGGCCCGCAAGGCCGCGATGCGCGAGATCCGGGAGTCGGAGTGGTTCGGCCTGGAGAAGCCCGTCGTGAAGTTCTCGCCCCACGCAACTGGAGGTCTCGGCCGATGAAGGTCGTTTTCGCCGGCACCCCCGAGGTCGCCGTTCCGTCCCTGGACGCCGTCGCGAAGTCGGGCCACGAGCTCGTCGGCGTCGTCACCCGCCCCGACGCGCCCGCCGGCCGCGGCCGCAAGCTCACCCCCAGCCCGGTCGCGCTGCGCGCCGAGGAGCTCGGGGTGCCGGTGCTCAAGCCCAGCCACCCCAAGGACCCCGCGTTCCAGGAGGAGCTGCGCGCGCTGCAGCCCGACTGCTGCCCCGTGGTCGCCTACGGCGCCCTGCTGCCGCAGAGCGCCCTGGACATCCCCGAGCACGGCTGGATCAACCTGCACTTCTCGCTGCTGCCCGCCTGGCGCGGCGCCGCGCCCGTGCAGCACTCGATCTGGGCCGGTGACGAGTTCACCGGCGCCACCACCTTCCGCATCGTCCAGGCCCTCGACGCCGGGCCCACCTTCGGCGTGATGACCGAGCGGATCCGGCCCACCGACACCGCCGGCGACCTGCTCGGCCGGCTCGCCGAGGGCGGCTCCAGCCTGCTCGTCGCGACCCTGGACGGCATCGCCGACGGCTCGCTGGAGGCCCGGGAGCAGCCCGCCGAGGGCATCAGCCTGGCCCCGAAGATCACCGTCGAGGACGCCCGCGTCGACTGGACCGAGCCCGCCGTCGGCGTGGACCGCCGGATCCGGGCCTGCACGCCGGGCCCCGGCGCCTGGACCACCCTGGACGGTGACCGGGTCAAGCTCGGCGCGGTCTCCATCGAGGAGGGCGTGGAGGACCTCGCGCCCGGCGCGATCCGGGTCGCCAAGAACCACGTCCTGGTCGGCACCGCCACCACCGCGGTGCGTCTCGGCGAGGTCAAGGCCTTCGGCAAGAAGCAGATGGGCGCCGCCGACTGGGCCCGAGGCGTCCGGCTGCCCGAGACCGCGACGTTCGAGTGAGCGGCCCGCGACCCGGTCGCCGCGGTGCAGGTGGTCGTGGCGCAGGTGGCCGTGGCGCAGGTGGCCGAGGCCGGTCCACGCGCCCGCCACGGGACCGGGACCCGGTCCGGCTGGCGGCGCTGTCGGTGCTGCGCGCGGTGCGGGTCGAGGACGGCTACACCAACCTGGTGCTGCCCGCGGTCCTCGCCCAGCACGAGCTGAGCGGACGCGACGCCGCGTTCGTCACCGAGCTCGCCGCCGGCACGATCCGCCGCCAGGGCACGTACGACGCCATCCTCGCCGCCTGCATCGACCGGCCCCTGCGCAAGGTCGAGTCGAAGGTGCTGGACGCGCTGCGCCTGGGCACCCACCAGCTGCTCGGCATGCGGGTGCCCGCGCACGCCGCGATCAGCACCACCGTCGACCTGGTGCGGGCCAAGGTCAGCCCCGGCGCCGCCGGCTTCACCAACGCGGTGCTGCGCAAGGTCTCCGCGCGCGACCTGACCGGCTGGCTGGCCGAGGTCGCACCTGAGGACGCCACCGACCACCTCGGCCACCTCGCCGTGGTGCACAGCCACCCCCGCTGGGTCGTGGAGCGCCTCGAGCAGGCGCTCGACGGCGTCGGCGCTGCGGAGGAGGTCGGCGACCTGCTGGCCGCCGACAACCGCGCGCCCCGGGTCACCCTGGTGGCCCGCCCCGGGCTCGCCGAGCGTGACGAGCTGCCCGGTGAGCCGACGCCGTACTCGCCCTTCGGCACCGTGCTGGGCACCGGCGGCGACCCCGGTGCCGTGCCCGCCGTGGTGCAGGGCCGCGCCGGCGTGCAGGACGAGGGCTCGCAGCTGGTCGCGGTGGCGCTGGCGCAGGCGCCGGTCGACGGCCGCGACGAGCGCTGGGTGGACCTGTGCGCCGGGCCCGGCGGCAAGGCCGCGCTGCTCGCCGCGCTGGCCGCCGAACGCGGCGCCCATCTCGTCGGCGCCGAGCTGCACGATCACCGCGCCAAGCTCGTGGCGCGCGCGGCCCGGGCCTCCAAGGGCGCCGTGGGTCTCGCGGGTGTGGTGCAGACCGACAGCACGCACGCGCCGTTCGCCGACGACAGCATCGACCGGGTGCTGCTGGACGCACCCTGCACCGGCCTCGGTGCCCTGCGCCGCAGGCCGGAGGCGCGCTGGCGCCGTACCGTCGCCGACCTGGAGGACCTGGTCGCGCTGCAGCGCGCCCTGCTCGCCGAGGCGGTCCGGGTCGTGCGGCCGGGGGGAGCGTTGCTCTACGCCACCTGCTCGCCGGTGCTCGAGGAGACCGCGCAGGTCGTCTCGGCTGCGCTCGCGGACACGCCGGGAGTCCGGCTGGACGACGTACGGCCGGTGCTGGGCGAGGTGCCGGACGCCGACGGTCCGCTGCCCGGCACGGTGCAGCTGTGGCCGCATCGGCACAGCACCGACGCGATGTTCCTGGCCTTGCTGCGCAAGGACTGAGCAGGGCCCACCCGGAATGAACCACAAAGGTTGAGGGTTCAACCAGCATGAAGAAGATCGGGTTCCTCTCGTTCGGGCACTGGACGCCGCACGAGTCCTCGAAGACGCGCTCGGCCGCCGACGCGCTGCTGCAGTCCATCGACCTCGCGGTCGCCGCGGAGGAGCTCGGCGCGGACGGCGCCTACTTCCGGGTGCACCACTTCGCCCGGCAGCTGGCCAGCCCGTTCCCGCTGCTCGCCGCGATCGGGGCGCGGACCAGCCGGATCGAGATCGGCACCGGCGTCATCGACATGCGCTACGAGAACCCGCTGTACTTCGCCGAGGACGCCGGCGCCGCCGACCTGATCTCCGGCGGCAGGCTGCAGCTCGGCATCTCCCGCGGTTCACCGGAGCAGGTCGTCGACGGCTGGAAGTACTTCGGCTACGGCCCCGCCGAGGGTGAGACGGAGGCCGACATGGCCCGCCGCCACACCCAGGTCGCGCTCGAGGTGCTGCAGGGCGAGGGCTTCGCGCAGCCGAACCCGCGGCCGATGTTCCCGAACCCGCCCGGGCTGCTGCGCCTGGAGCCGCACGCGCCCGGCCTGCGCGAGCGGATCTGGTGGGGTGCCGCCTCCAACGGCACCGCCCGCTGGGCCGCGGAGCTCGGGATGAACCTGATGAGCTCCACGCTGAAGGAGGACGAGAGCGGCAAGCCGTTCCACGTCCAGCAGGCCGAGCAGATCCGGGTCTTCCGCGACGCGTGGGCCGAGGCCGGACACGACTTCACCCCGCGGGTCTCGGTCAGCCGGTCGATCTTCCCGCTGGTGAGCGACAAGGACCACGCCTACTTCGGGCAGAGTCGGGAGGAGTCCGACCAGGTCGGCAACATCGACAACATGCGTGCGATCTTCGGTCGTTCGTACGCCGCCGAGCCCGACGCGCTCGTCGAGCAGCTGCGCGGCGACGAGGCGATCGCCGAGGCCGACACCCTGCTGCTCACCGTGCCCAACCAGCTCGGCGTGGACTACAACGCCCACGTGATCGAGGCCGTGCTGGAGCACGTGGCGCCGGCGCTCGGCTGGCGCTGAGCGCTCAGTCGACCCAGGTCAGCGACTCGCCCAGCTCGGTCAGCTCGGCGTCGGTGGTGCCGAGGCCGCCCTGCACGGAGATGAAGATGCCGTCGTGGACCTCGGTCGTGTAGGTGGCCGGATCCTTCTGGGCGAGCCACTCGTCGCGGTCGGCTGCGTCGCGGACCACCAGCGCGGCGACACCGCCGTCGGCGGCGGTGCAGGACGCCTTGTCGTCGGGCAGGTGCCACTCGCAGGTCCAGCCGGCGCCGACGGTGACCGGTGCCTCGTCCAGCTGTCCGAGCAGGCCCAACGCCTCGGCGTCGGTGGCCGACACGGCGATGGTGATGCCCGGCAGGTCCGAGGTCAACGTGCCGAACCCCCCTGCCCACCACTGCTCGAGGACGTCCAACGGTCCGGCGACCATCAGCGCCCATCCGGCTCCGCGGCCCGCGTCGGTGTTCATGCCGAGGAGGTGCTCGGCCTCACCGGCCGGGATCACGGTGCCCTGCAGGCCGTTGCCGAGGTCGAGCACCTGGCCGGCGGTGAGCGGGCCGGCGGTGAGGGGGCCGGGGGCGGTGGAGGCACCGGGCTCGGCCGGGGCGGTCGTGGGTGCCGCAGCGAAGGAGACCGGGTCCTCCTCGACGGCGGGTCCCGTCGCGCCGAGCAGGGCGCTCGCGCCGCCGATCAGGCCGACCGCAGCGGCGCCGCCGAGCACGAGCGCGGCCTGGCGCCGGCGGCGCAGCCGGGTACCGCGCGCGACGGCGTGCACGGAGAGCCGGGGCAGGTCCGGGTGCTCGGTCTGGAGCCGCTCGGAAAGAGCGGTGCCGAGCCGGGAGGCGACGACGGTGTCGTCGTCGGGGGAGTGCGGGTCGTGGGCGTCGTACCTCAGGTCGTTCATCACAGGGTCCTCTCCGGGGTGCTGACGAGGGGGCGGAGTCGCTGGAGAGCACGCCGGGAACGGGTCCGGACGACGTCCTCGGTGAGCCCGAGGTCGATCGCGACAGCGGCGACGCTGCGGTCCTCCCAGTAGCGCAGCACGACGACCGCCCGGTCCAGCGGCGACAGCGTGGCGAGCGCGGTCAGCAGGTCGAGCCGGGTGCCCGCGTCGACGTCGTACGACGCCGTGTCGCTCACCGTCGCGGTGGGCTGCTCGCCGGAGCGGCGCAGGCGCCGTTGCGACAGGAAGGTGTTCAGCAGGGTGGTCCGGGCGTAGCCGACCGGGTTGTCGGTCGCCCGCACACGCCGCCACTGCGCGAAGACCTTGGCGTAGGTGGTCTGCGTCAGGTCCTCGGCGAGGTGGTGGTCGCCGGTGAGCAGCAGCGCGGCCCGGTACAGCTGGGTGCCGCTCTGCTGCACGAAGGCGGTGAATTCCGCCTCCCGTTGTGCTCTCATGCCCCTTTGACGCCTCGGGACCCCGCTCACGTGACACTCCGCACCGCCGGAGTCTTGCAGGACCGGCCGGGTGGCGCTGGGCGTTAGGGTCGCGGGCATGGCGTCCCCCGCGGTCGAGATCGAGGTCGAGGGCCGGGTCGTGCGGGTGAGCAACCCGGACCGCGTCTACTTCCCGGAGATCGGCGCCACCAAGCTGGACCTGGTCGAGTACTACCTCGCGGTCGGTGACGGCATCGTCAACGCGCTGCTCGAGCGGCCGTGCATGCTGCACCGCTTCCCCAAGGGGCTGGCCGGCGACAAGGTGCACCAGAAACGGCTGCCCGCCGGTGCCCCGGACTGGGTGGAGACGGTCGAGCTGTTCTTCCCGCGCTGGAAGCGCACCGCCGACGAGCTGTGCGTCACCGAGCTGGCCTCGGTGATCTGGGCGGTGCAGATGTCCACGGTGGAGTTCCACCCCTGGAACAGCCGCCGCGGTGCGGTGGAGCAGCCCGACGAGTGGCGCATCGATCTCGACCCCGGCCCCGAGACGTCGTACGACACCGTGCGGAAGGTCGCCCACGTCGCCCACGAGGTGCTCGAGGAGCTCGGTGCCGTCGGCTACCCGAAGACCAGCGGCAGCAAGGGCCTGCACGTCTACGTCCGGATCGCCCCCGAGGCCGAGCACAAGGTCGTACGCCGTGCCGCGCTCGCCTTCGCCCGCGAGGTCGAACGCCGGGCCCCCGAGCTGGTCACCACCGCCTGGTGGACCAAGGACCGCGATCCGGCTGCGGTGTTCGTGGACTACAACCAGAACGCCCGCGACCACACGATCCGTAGTCCATACAGTGTGTGTGCCACACCGAACGCTCGGGTTTCCGCTCCGCTCCTGTGGGCTGAGGTTTCAGTCGCCGAGCCGGATGACTTCACTATCCAGACCATGCCGCGTAGGTACGAGGAGGTGGGGGACCTGTTCAGCAGGATCGACGACACTTCGTTTGACATCGCTCCGCTGCTTGAGTGGGCGGAACGTGACGACATCAGGTACAGGAATCGCTAACCGCCTAAGGAGGGCCATGGCGAAGTACAAGGCACCGTCAAAGAAGATCCACCGCGGCTTCATCTATCTCGATGATGAGACTGTCATCAACTCCCTGTCTGCGGTCGAAGCAGGCAAGATCGATGAGGTAGTAGCGAAGGTCAACCTAGCTCGCGAGGGTGGCGTCGCTGCGACGCTCGGGGTTGGTCCAGCGAAGCTGGATGGCGGCAAGAAGGGAACTAGCGAGTTCGAGGAAGAGATGGTCCGCACCCGCACCAGGTTCTCTGTTTTCGAGCTCTGGTACCAGAGCCTCGTGGACGGCAAGGCGCTTGGAACCTTTGAAGGCTGGGGGCCCGGAGTGCTCGACGGCGTGGAATCGGGCGACACGATCGAGTTTAGAGCTGACTGTGAGGTCGCTCCGATCGAGACACTTCTTCGGACGTTTCTATGGTTTGCAGAGAAGGCCAAGTCGAGCGGTCACTTCTTTTCGCAGAAGGGCGACGAGTTGAAGGAGACGAAGGAAGGGGAGCGAAACATCCGGGCCCTGTTGGAAGGGAACGGAGACCAAGTCGTCGTACTTGCCCGTCCACTTGGAGATCCAGGGCCGACTGTGGGCATGTCGATCAAGCGTGAGTGGCTGATCGGGACACTCGGGCGTCTCGGCGGTGAGTACACCGTCGTGGGCCAGGTCGACCGCCTAATCGGTGATAATGAAGAGTTCCCCGCGATGCGGCTTACACAGGACGTGGCGCCTTCCGGTGTGGAGATCGAGAGCATGAAGGCGGCGCTGGCGGTCTTCGAAGAAAGTGCTGCGACTCTGAACATCGAGATCTCGGGGAACCAAGCAACGATCAAGGGTCCTGCTCTGTGGATCGAGCCCATCGCCATCTATCGTTAGTGCAACGTTGTTCGATGGTGTGTGACCACACGATCGCCGCGGCGTACTCGATGCGCGGCCTGCCCGACGCCCGGGTCTCCACGCCGATCCGCTGGGACGAGATCGACGACGCCGACCCGCGCGACTTCACCATCCGTACCGTGCCGGCGCGGTTCGCCGAGCTCGGCGACCTGCACCACGACATCGACGACCACGTCTTCGACATCGCCCCGTTGCTGGAGTGGGCCGAGCGAGACGACACCGACGGGGCCTAACGGGTCAGGGTGCGAAGCTGCCCGAACGCGGCCTGCACGACCGTGTCGGTCCGGTCATAGTCGCCGCCGCTGTTCCACAGCCCCTCCGCGAGGTCGGTGACTGCCCGCGCGCCGAGCTTGAGGCTGCGCGCGCACCGGGTGAGCAGGTCGGTGAGGTCGGTGGAGAGGGGCGAGGCGGAGGGGAAGGCGCCGAGGTCGGCGGCGGCGACGTCGACCTCGGCCAGGGCGGAGTGCTGCTTGGCCAGGACGAAGGCCGCGCCCTCGAGCTCCCCGGACGCGCTGCGCAGGGTCGCCGGCTGCACCTCGACCTCGGCATCGAGGCCGAGCTCGGCGAGCGGTGTGATGGTGAAGTTGCGGGTGGCCCACAGGTCGTCGTCGTCAGGCACGAGCCAGAACCACCCCGCCGCGCCGGTGCCGGTGCTGTCGAACTTCTCGGCCCCCGACTCGTAGGTGACGTAGATCTGGCCGTCGACCTCCACCAGTCCCTGGGACATGTTGGGGAAGGGGTACGCCTCGCTGCGCTCGCCGGTCACCCGGTCCTGGACGACCAGGGCGCTCTCGTTGTGCCGTCCGTAGGAGGTGCTGAACACCAGCTCGCCGTCACGGACGAGCACGCCCTGGGCGTCGTTCGGGGTCTTGATCTCGACCGGGTCGCCGTAGGCGTCCCGCACCGGTCGCCACTCGCCGCGGGCGTCCTTCTCGTAGGCGTAGAGCACGTTGCGGTCGTGGCTGCCGACGTACAGCGTGCCGTCGTGGAACGCCGCGTACGAGCTGGCCGCGACCTCGGTCGGCGGTCGGACCTGCTCCACCGTCCGGCCGGGAGCGCTGGACCGGATGTCGCGCAGGGAGTACTCGTAGACCCGCCCGCCGTCGGTGACGTACACGCTGTCCCCGTCGACGGTCACCCCGCCCACGTGCCCGGGACGGGTCTCGCCCTGGGCGTAGGTGCCGAGCTCGACCTCGGTGAGCTCGGTGCCGGTCACCTCGTCGACGACCGCGAGGACCGACGGCTGGCCGTCCTTGTACAACGCCTGAAGCAGGCTGCGGGTCGCCGGGTCGTAGCCGAGGCCTTGGGGGATCAGGCCGCGTGGGTCCCCGTTCGCCGCGATGTTGGGGATCAGCGGCCCCAACCCGCTGCCGGCCTCCTCCCGCCAGTCGTCGGTCCGGGCCTCACCGCGCTCGATCCACTCCCGGGTGTGCTCGTCGAGGTCCTCGGTGTCGACCTCCTCGCCCCGCAGCGCTGCTCGCAGTGCCGCGAGCTGGGCGTCGTAGTTGCGTCCGGCTCCGAGCAGGGCACCGTTGACGACGCGCGCGAAGATCTCCAGGACCGTCGGTGGCAACGAGGACTCCCTCCGACGCCACGCCGTGATCACCTCGTCGGCGTACGACTCCATCGTGCGGTAGGCCTGCTCGGCGGCGGCGACGGTGCCGTGCAGGTGGGCCAGCGTCGCGCGGTTGACCGACACCGCGTAGGTGAGGGTGCCGACCCGGGCGGTGTAGGCGTTGGCCGCGCCGCCGACCCATACCGGCACGCCGGCGGCGGTGTCGATGTCGGTGCGGACCGTGTCGA
Source organism: Nocardioides faecalis (assembly GCF_018388425.1). NCBI lineage: Bacteria > Bacillati > Actinomycetota > Actinomycetes > Propionibacteriales > Nocardioidaceae > Nocardioides > Nocardioides faecalis. The sequence continues at coordinate 1,802,244 of NZ_CP074406.1, forward strand.
GGCGGGAGGCGACTGTCACCAGCACCTCCACCGCACCGGCCAGCGCTGAGGGGTTGCCGGTGAGCAGACGCCGGTAGGTGATCTCGGGGTCAGTCATCCGACTGCCCCGTCAGGTCGAGCCCGGGTTCGCTCAACCCGGCGGGCAGCACGACTCGCTGCCCGGCGGTGCCGTCGAGCTCGGTGCACGCCCCCGTCGGCACCACGCAGGTGACCAGCACCTCCGGGTCGCCGTTCAGGACGCCGTACGACGTCGTCGCGTCCACCCATCCGAACAGCTCCAACCGCGCGGGGTCGAGGTCCGGCTTCACGCGCGCTCCGCCGGGGCCCAGCATCGTCTGTTCGCGGCCACGGCCGTCGAGCCTCCACTCGCCGGCCGGTGCGTCCAGCGCGGAGGAGAACTCGACCTGGTCGTTGACGCGCTTCCCGCCACCGGTGGCGAAGTCGTAGACCCAGGTGCTGGAGGTCTCGAGCACGAGACCGTCGTCGTCGATGCTCGCGATGTGCATGTTCAGCTCCGAGTACAGGGCGGCGAGGTCGTCCTCGTCGGGGTCGCCGGTCGCCTCGGTGCCGCGAACGACCTCCTCACCGGCGGCGAGGTCCCACACCACGAGCGCGGCCTGCGGCGTGCCGAAGGCGTCCTTCTCGCCGGAGGCCATGTCCAGCGCGGCGAGGTGATGGCCGTCGGGGGAGGCGCGCAGCGACGTCAGGAGGATCTCGACGCCGGTCTCGACGACCTCGCCGTCGCGGTCGGCGAACTGCAGCTCGCCCGTGCCGCTCTGCGGCAGGAAGCCGTCGTCGGGGTCCTCGTCGGCGACGAAGTAGACACCGTCGCCGGCCACCACGAACGTCGCGAGGGTGGCACCCGTGTCGATCCGCTCGTCCCCGACGTGCACCGTGCCGTCGACCGCGAACGGCAGCACGTCCGCGGTGAGCGGGGCGTCGCTGCGCTGCCAGGACGCGGCGCCGGCGGTCGCGGGGCCGCCCTGCGGACGACCGTCGGCGCCACCGTCGGAGCCACCGTCGGAGCCGGCGCCCAGGCAGCCGGCGCACAGCGGCAGCACGAGCAGCAGGACGGAGCGGAGGCGGGGAGCGCGCACGTCCCTATCGTGAGCGACCCGGGCGCTGCCGAAACCCGCCGACCGCTATAGGTTCGGCCGGTGACCCTCGACGCCGCCACCCTCGACGCCCGTGACCCGCTGGCCGGCCACCGCGACCGCTTCGTCGGCGCCGAGTCGGAGCTGGTCTACCTCGACGGCAACTCGCTCGGCCGCCCGCTGCGCGCCACCGCGGAGCGGATCGGTGCCTTCGTCGCCGAGGAGTGGGGCGGGCGCCTGATCCGCGGCTGGGACGAGGGCTGGTTCGACCTGCCGCTGACGCTCGGCGACCGCATCGGCGAGGTCGTCCTCGGCGCGGCACCCGGCCAGGCCGCCGTCGGGGACTCCACCACGGTGCTGCTCTACAAGCTCGTCCGCGCCGCCGTCGCCGCGCAGCCCGGCCGGGACGAGATCGTCGTGGACCGCGACAACTTCCCGACCGACCGCTACGTCGTCGAGGGCGTCGCCGCCGAGTGCGGCCTGACGGTGCGCTGGATCGAGACCGACCCCGAGGGCGGGGTGGGCGCCGACGACCTCGCCGCCGTGCTCGGCCCGCGCACGGCGCTGGTCGTCCTCAGCCACGTCGCCTACCGCTCCGGGTGGCTGGCCGACGTCGCCGAGCTGACCCGCCTGGCGCACGACGCCGGCGCCTGGATCCTCCTCGACCTGTGCCACTCCGCGGGCGTCGTACCGCTGGAGCTGGACAGCTGGGGCGTGGACCTGGCGGTGGGCTGCAGCTACAAGTACCTCAACGGCGGGCCCGGGGCGCCGGCCTTCGGCTACGTCGCCGCCCGGCACCTGGAGAGCGGCGCGTTCGTGCAGCCGATCCAGGGCTGGATGGGCGCGGCCGAGCCGTTCACCATGGGGCCCGAATACGCGCCAGCGACCGGCATCCGGCGGCTGCTCAGCGGCACCCCGCCGATCGTGGGCATGCTCGGCCTGGCTGACATGGTCGAGCTGATCGCCGAGGTGGGTGTGCCCGCGGTGCGGGAGAAGTCGGTGGCGCTGACCGAGCTGGCCGTGGCGCTCGCCGAGCGCGAGCTGCCCGAGGTGCGCATCGCCTCCCCGCGCGACCCCGACCGCCGCGGCGGCCACGTCACGCTGGCGCACCCGAGGATGCGTGCGGTCACCGCCGCGCTGTGGCAGCGCGACGTGCTGCCCGACTTCCGCCAGCCCGACGGCCTGCGGATCGGGCTCTCGCCGTTGTCCACCTCGTTCACCGAGGTCGAGCGGGGCATCGCCGCCATCCGCGCCGCGCTCTGAGGGGCAGCGGCGGATCGCCACCGGATATCGACGTCGTCGAAGCCGAGGGGCTGCTCGAGGAAGCGACGACCTAGACTTTGCCCTCGTGGGCCACATCCAGATCACGCCGTCCATCCTGAACTCCGACTTCGCCCGGCTGGGCGAGGAGGTCGCCCGCATCCCGGGCGCGGACTGGGTGCACGTGGACGTCATGGACAACCACTTCGTGCCCAACCTGACCTTCGGGCCGACGATGGTGGAGGCGCTCGCCCGGGTCAGCCCGGTCCCGCTGGACGCGCACCTGATGATCGAGGACGCCGACCGCAACGCCCCGGCCTACGTCGAGGCCGGCTGCGGCTCGGTCACCTTCCACGTCGAGGCCGCCAAGGCCCCGGTGCGGCTGGCCCGCGAGATCCGCTCCGCCGGCGCCCGTGCCTCGATGGCGCTCAAGCCGGCGACGCCGATCGAGCCCTACGAGGACCTGCTGCCCGAGCTCGACATGCTGCTGATCATGACCGTCGAGCCCGGCTTCGGCGGGCAGAAGTTCCTCGACCTGTGCCTGCCCAAGATCCGCCGCGCCCGCGCGATGATGGACAAGCACGGCATCGAGACCTGGCTGCAGGTCGACGGCGGCGTCTCCCTGGAGACGATCGAGCGCTGTGCCGAGGCCGGAGCGGACGTGTTCGTCGCCGGCTCGGCGGTCTACTCCGCCGAGGACCCCGACAAGATGGTCGCCGCGCTGCGGGAGAAGGCGCAGGCCGCGCAGGCCTGACCGGTCACGACGACACCCCCGTGGACACGGCGAAGGTCGAGGCGATCCACGTCGCCAAGGGCCGGCGGCTGCCGATGCAGTCGAAGACCTCGGTCGAGGTGGAGACCGGCAAGGGCATCGTCGGCGACCGCTACCACGGCACCAAGCACCGGCACGTCACCGTGCAGAGCCGCGAGGCGCTCGACCTGGCCGCCGAGGTCTACGGCGACGCCGTGCCCTCGCACCTGACCCGGCGCAACATCACCGTCTCCCACGGCGCGGTGCCGCGCGACCCGGGCACCCGCATCCGGATCGGCGACGTGCTGCTGGAGGCGGTGCGGGTGGCCGCACCGTGCAAGCTGCTCGACGACACGATCGGACGGGGTGCCCAGGACGCGCTGCGCCGCCGGGCCGGCACCGTCTTCCGGGTGCTCGAGGGCGGCTCGATCAGCCTCGGCGACCCGATGACGCTGGAGGAGACGCTGCTCTAAGCAGGTCTGGTCTAGCCCTCGAGCGCGGCGTCGAGCGTGATCTCGTCGACGCCGGCGAGCGCCTTGCTGATCGGGCAGCCGGCCTTGGCCTTCTCCGCGGCATCCTTGAAGCCCGCCTCGTCCAGGCCCTCGACCTCACCACGCACGGTCAGCTTGATCCCGGTGATCCGGTTGCCGCCGGCCGGGTCGGGGCCGAGGGTGACCTCGGCGGTCACGTCGAGCGCCACCGGCGTGCCGCCGGCGTCGGCGACGATCTTCGACAGCGCCATCGAGTAGCACGAGGAGTGCGCGGCGGCGACCAGCTCCTCAGGGCTGGTGGTGCCGCCGGCGTCGTCGGCGGCGCGCTTGGGGAAGGACACCTCGAAGGTGCCCACGCCCGAGGAGGTGAGCTCGACCTGGCCGGAGCCGTCGGTCAGGCCGCCGTTCCAGGCGGTGCGTGCGGTACGAGTAGGCATGGCAGGGCCTTTCGGTGGAGGACGGGGACGTCCTCCACCGTAGGAGGCCACACCACAGGCCGGCTCAGGCCAGCGAGACCACGCAGTCGGCCAGGACGGGGGAGCCGTCGCGCTCGCCGCCGGCGATGACGGCCGAGCCGATGATCCGGCCGTCCTCGCGCCAGCCGGAGACCCGGATGGTCTCCCCGGGGAACACCACGCCGGCGAAGCGTGCGGTGAACCCGCCGACCGCGGTGGCGTCGCCGCCGAGCAGGCCGTCGGTCAGCTCGCGCAGCGCGATGCCGTAGGAGCACAGCCCGTGCAGGATCGGGGCCGGGAAGCCGGCGCCCTTGGCGAAGTCGGGGTCGGCGTGCAGCGGGTTGCGGTCCCCGCACAGCCGGTAGAGCAGCGCCTGCTGCGGCGTCACGTCATACGACGTCTCGAAGTCGGCCGCCCGCTCGGGCACGACCACCGGGGTGGCCGAGCCGCGGTCGCCGCCGAAGCCGCCCTCGCCCTTGACGAAGATCGACGAGCGCACCCGCCACAGCTCCTCGCCGGAGTCCTCGGCGGTGGCGACGCCCTCCTGCCAGATCACCGCGGCCTTGCCCTTGTCCCAGATGTCGGTGATCGTCGTGCGCAGCCGCGCGGTGCCGGCGGTGGGGATGGGGCCGGAGAGCGAGATCTCCTGGGCGCCGTGCACGACCTGGGCGAGGTTGATGTCGCAGCCGGGCAGGTCCAGCGGCGGCGGCTCGGTGGCGTGGAAGGTCGGCGCCACCACGCCGAAGGAGGGCAGCACCTGCAGGCCCGGCCCGTCGAGGGTGTAGCGCAGCGCGTCGGCGGACAGGTTGTCGCCGGGACGCGAGCCCGCGCCGATGCCCAGGTGATAGAGCAGCACGTCGGACTCGGTCCAGGAGAACGTGGTGTTCGCGGTCTGGGCGCCGATCGCGACGGACGGGTCGATGGGCATCAGGCAATCTCCTTCGCCGGGGCAGCAGAGGTCAGGTCCTCGACGGCCAGGTAGCCGAACACGAGGGCGGGGCCAATGGTGCCACCGGGACCGGGGTAGGTGTTGCCCATGACGGCTGCCGAGACGTTCCCGGCGGCGTAGAGACCGTCGATGACCGAGCCGTCCTCACGCAGCACTCGGGCGCGCTCGTCGGTGAGCAGCCCTCCCTTGGTGCCGAGGTCGCCCGGCACGATCTTGACGGCGTAGAAGGGGCCCTTCTCGATGGGGGCGAGCGAGCAGTTCGGCTTCACGGTCGGGTCGGAGTAGTACTTGTCGTAGGCCGACTCGCCGCGGTGGAAGTCCTCGTCCACGCCGTGGCGGGCGAAGCCGTTGAACCGCTCCACGGTCGCCGGCAGCGAGCCCTCAGGCAGGCCGACCTTGGCGGCGAGCTCCTCGAGGGTGTCGGCGCGCACCACGACGCCCTCCTTGTACCAGCGCCCGGGGAAGGGCTGGCGGCCCGCGAGGCCGGCGAAGAGGTAGCGGTTGCGGTAGGTCTGGTCGAAGACCAGGTACGACGGCACGTGGCTGACGCCGGTGGCCTCGCCCTTGTAGATCTCGTGGGTGGCCTCGACGTAGGGGAGTGCCTCGTTCATGAAGCGCCGGCCCTCGCCGTTGACCATGATCGAGCCGGGCAGGTTGCGCTCGGCCAGGCAGAACCAGGCGCGCCCCGGCAGCGGGATGGTCGGGCCCCACCAGGCGTCGTCGAGCAGCGCGGTGGCCGCACCGGCCGCGGTGCCGGCGAGCAGGCCGCCACCGGTGTTCGCCGGGGCGCCGGTGGACCAGGTCGCTGATGTCGGCTGCGGCAGGAACTTCTCGCGCAGCTCCTGGTTGTGCTCGAAGCCGCCGGAGCCGAGGACGACGCCGCGGCGGGCGCGGATCTCGCGGCGGGTGCCGCCCTGGGTGACGACGACGCCGGCCACGCGGCCGTCCTCGACGAGCAGGTCGACGAGCTCGGTCTCGTACTCCACGGGGACGCCGGCGTCCATCAGGCCCTTGCGCAGCCCGATGGCGATGGCGTTGCCCATCGCGTACATCTTCTTGCCCAGCAGCAGCGAGAGCACCCGCTTGAGCATCACCTTGAGCATGGTGAGCGGGCCCTTGATGGTGCGCAGCCCGAGGCTGATCTTGCGGTAGTCGCGCTGCATCACGATCAGGTTGGCCGGCGCCTTGGTGTAGGCGGGGTGCAGCCGGTCGAGCTCGTCGCCGAGGAAGCGGGCGTCCATCGGCTCGGGCTCCACGCTGCGGCCCCGGGCACGCCCGCCGGGGCTCTCGGGCAGGTAGTCGGCGTACTCCGGCACCCAGGTGAACTCCAGCGGCGTGTGGGCGCGGATGAAGTCCAGCACCTCGGGGCCGCGGTCGAGGTAGGTGTCGCGGCGGACCTTGGGCACGACGTCGCCGACGATCGCGTCCAGGTAGGCCTTGGCCTCCTCCAGGTCGCCGTCCGCGACCTGGCCGGCCTCGCGCAGGGCGTAGTTGCCGGGGACCCACACGCCGCCGCCGGAGCGGGCGGTGGAGCCGCCGAAGTACGGGCTCTTCTCGATGAGCACCGTGTCGAGACCCTGGTGGGCGGCGGCCAGTGCGGCCGACATGCCGGCGCCGCCGGCACCGACCACGACGACGTCGTAGGACTCCTTCATGCGAAAAACTGTAACAGGTTCTAGTATGGCTCCGTGACCTCTCCCGAAGCGATCGCGGCGGCCGCCGACCGGCTCGCCACCGCGCTGGCGACCCGGGTGCCGTGCGCACCCGTCCGCGACCTGATCGGCACCGAGGACCTGCCCGCGGCGTACGCCGTGCAGCAGGGGCTGGTACGGCGTCGTACGGAGGCGGGGGCCCGGGTGGTGGGCCGCAAGATCGGGGCGACCTCGGAGGCGGTGCAGCGCCAGCTCGGCGTGGACCAACCCGACTTCGGCTACCTGCTCTCCGACATGGACGTCAGCCACGGCGTGGACGGCACCCCGATCTCGATGCGCACCCTGGTGCAGCCGCGGGTGGAGGCGGAGGTCGCGTTCGTGCTCGCCGCCGACATCGACGCCGCCCCCGAGGACATCACCCTGGAGCTGGTGCGTGAGGCCGTCGACGTCGCGCTGCCCGCGCTGGAGATCGTCGACTCCCGGATCGCGGACTGGGACATCACCTTCACCGACACCGTCGCCGACAACGCCTCCAGCGGGCTGTTCGTGGTCGGCACCGACGGGCGCCGGCTCGACGAGCTCGAGCCGCGCGACGTCGTCATGTCGCTGACCGTCAACGACGAGGAGCGCTCGGCCGGCACCGGTGCCGCCTGCCTCGGCGACCCGCTGGAGGCGCTGCGCTGGCTGGCGGTGCAGGCCGCCACGTTCGGCGACCCGCTGCGCGCCGGCCACCTCGTGCTCTCCGGGGCCCTGGGCCCGTTCGTGCCGTTCGCCCCGGGGGACCGGGTCACGGCGTCCATCAGCGGGTTCGCGCCGCTGTCCGTCAGCTTCGAGGAAGAGGAAGACTCATGACAAAGAAGCTCACCGCGGCGATCGTCGGGCCGGGCAACATCGGCACCGACCTGCTCTTCAAGCTCCAGCGCAGCGAGGTGATCGAGCCGCGCTGGATGATCGGCGTCGACGCCGCCAGCGAGGGCCTGCGGATCGCCGCCGACCACGGGCTGGAGGTCAGCCACGAGGGCGTCGACTGGCTGCTCAAGCGCGACGAGCTGCCCGACCTGCTCTTCGAAGCCACCTCCGCCTACGTGCACCGCGAGTACGCGCCCCGCTACGCCGAGGCCGGCATCCGCGCCATCGACCTCACTCCGGCCGCCGTCGGCCCGGCGGTCATCCCGCCGGTCAACGGCACCGAGCACGTGGACGCGCTCAACGTCAACATGATCACCTGCGGTGGCCAGGCCACCATCCCGATGGTCAACGCCGTCTCCCGCGTCACCCCGGTGTCGTACGCCGAGATCGTCGCCTCCGTCTCCAGCGTCAGCGCCGGCCCCGGCACCCGCGCCAACATCGACGAGTTCACCCGCACCACCGCGGCGGGCGTGGAGACCATCGGCGGCGCGCAGACGGGCAAGGCGATCATCATCCTCAACCCCGCCGAGCCGCCGATGATCATGCGCGACACGATCTTCTGCGCCGTGGATCCCGACGCCGACACCGACGCGATCACCGAGTCGGTGCACCGCATGGTCGAGGCGGTGCAGGGCTACGTGCCCGGCTACCGGTTGCTGCAGGAGCCGCAGTTCGACGGCCCGTCGGACTTCACCCGCGGCATGCGGCGGGTCTCGATCTTCGTGGAGGTCGAGGGCGCGGGCGACTACCTGCCGCCGTACTCGGGGAACCTCGACATCATGACCGCCGCCGCCGCGCAGGTCGGCGAGCACATCGCCCGCTCGATCCTCGCCCAGAACTGACCGACGGAGCCTGAGATGACCGACCTCAACACCCTGTCCCGCACCTGGTCCGGCACGCACGGCGACGAGCCGTTCGGGAAGCTCGACCTGCGCCTGACCGACACCTGCCTGCGCGACGGCTCGCACCACAAGCGGCACCAGTTCACCGCGACCGAGGTGGAGGACATCGTGCGCGCGCTCGACGACTCCGGCATCCCGGTGATCGAGGTGACGCACGGCGACGGCCTCGGCGGCTCGTCGTTCAACTACGGCTTCTCCCGCACCCCCGAGCAGGAGCTGATCCGGATCGCCGCGGAGACCGCGAAGCGCGCGAAGATCGCGTTCTTGATGCTGCCCGGCGTCGGCACCAAGGATGACATCCGCGCTGCGCAGGACAACGGCGGCCAGATCTGCCGCATCGCCACCCACTGCACCGAGGCCGACACCTCCATCCAGCACTTCGGCCTGGCCCGCGAGCTCGGCCTGGAGACCGTCGGGTTCTTGATGATGAGCCACACCCAGCCGCCGGAGGTGCTGGCCAAGCAGGCGCGGATCATGGTCGACGCCGGCTGCCAGTGCGTCTACGTCGTCGACTCCGCCGGCGCGCTCATCATGGAGCAGACCGCGGACCGCGTCTCCGCCGTCGTCGCCGAGATCGGCGACGTCGCCGACGTCGGCTTCCACGGCCACGAGAACCTCGGCCTCGGCGTGGCCAACACCGTCATCGCCGCCCGCGCCGGCGCCACCCAGATCGACGGCTCCGTGCGCCGCTTCGGTGCCGGTGCCGGCAACACGCCCCTCGAGGCGTTCATCGGGGTGTGCGACAAGCTCGGCTGGACCACCGGCGTGGACTTCCTGCAGATCGTCGACGCCTCCGAGGACGTCATCCGCCCGGCCATGCCGGAGGAGTGCCGCCTGGACCGGATGACGCTCATGATGGGCTACGCCGGCGTCTACTCCTCCTTCCTCAAGCACGCCGGCAACGCCGCCGAGCGGTACGGCGTCTCCGGCGCCCAGATCCTCCTGGAGGCCGGTCGGCGCAAGCTCATCGGCGGCCAGGAGGACCAGCTCATCGACATCGCCCTGCAGCTGCGTGCCGCGCAGGAGACCCCCGCCGGGGTCTGACACCGCCTCGAACCACACCCGCTTTTCCGGCGAGCGCCCGTGTCTCGTCGTACTCGTCGTACCGACAGGAGAACCCCATGACCACCACCCCCACGCGCCCCTTCACCCGCCAGTCCACCGTGCAGGAGCTGTCCGTGACCCGGCCCGGCCGCGCGTTCAAGAAGGTCATCGTCAGCCGCCTCCCCGAGACGGCTACGGAGAAGGAGCGTCAGGAGCTGGAGGACCTTACGGTCAACCTCCCGCTCGAGACCCTCGTCGAGATGTCCGAGGGGAAGCTGTCCTGGGGCATCGCCGATTCCCTCCTCGACCTGGCGAACGGCAAGCCGCACCGCGTGGTGCCGCGGGTCCTGGGTGCCGGTGTGGGTGGGGTGAAGAAGGTCGCGGGCAGGGTTCGTCGCTGATCGCGTAGAACCTTCGGTCTCCGGCTGGACAGATCATGACGGTCCGGACCACGGTCGGTGACCAAGCGGAGCGATGAGCTCGACGATGGCTTGCGGGCGCCGGCCCGCGCCAGCGCCCCGCGCTCGCGTGCACACCGGCCCTTCCGCGTGCTGATGGGTGCCGGCGTTCCGTTTGCGAAGCGCAATGCTGGTCGCGCCGGCCGGCGGGACAGCATCGAACGCGCGGGCCATTCTGATCCGGAGTCCTTCGCGGCGCTATGACGCAGGTTCGACGCCTCTTATCCGGGTGTGCTGGGTGCCACCTTGATGGCTGTAGTGCTGGCTCACGACCGCCAGGCGGGATGTCCACAGGCGCGCGACCAGCTCCGGCAATAGGCCGCTGCGGGGCAGCCCCTCCAGAACGACCCCACCGCGTTACGCGGTCCGACATACTTTCGACCGTTGCTGGTGACATCGCGTGATGCCGCCGACGAGAGGGCGCCAGAGTGGACTGCGAGGAACTTGCCGGCTACGCGGCACGCCACATGGTCGCCCAAGACGCCCGCTGGACTGCCGACCTCGTCTTGTCGCTTCAGGAATCCGGGCGCTCTGGGTGGCTTTCACTGGTCGCGCTTGGGGTCAGTTCGCGCATCGTCTACGAAGGCGGCCTCGCGGTGAAGTCAGACAATCCACACGTCGGCGCCCCTGCTCTAGCGGCCGAACTGGATCGCGACTACGACAGGACAATCGCCCGGTCGCGGCATGGCGGAAAGTTTCTCGACGATAGCCAGCGTCCACTCCCCGATCTGAAGACCGAGATACTTGCCTTCTATGCCGCTCACCAGAGCGAGTTCCTCGGCAACTCCGTCTGGTTCGCGCGATGGTTCGAGAGCGACATCGGAATGTGCCTTGGCCCGGGCAAACGAGTTCTGACTTCGTCCATCACCGGCCATTTCCGCATGGGACTCGAGAGCCAGATTCGCGTCTCCGACGCAAGCCAAGATTCGTTCGACCTCGCGAAGTCACAAGGGGCAACTCTTGCAGTCCTAGCCCGGTTTGCAGGAGACGAAGCAGAGCCCAGGGCGAGCATGAACCTCTCCTCCCTAGGTGCTGTCACCGACATCGACCGTCGGGCCGACCGGTACCTCAGCAAACGATACGACCCGGCTATGGACATCGCCACCAAGCTGATCCTGCTGATGATCGAAGCCGAACTGAACAGCAATAGGCTGCTCACAGCCGAAGCCACGGACGAACATCGCGAGTCTGCGTTCCGGGCACGAGTCGTCAGCCTCTTCCACTCGCTACGAGCTATCGACGAGATCCTGACCAAGACTCCCGAGGCAAACGCGGCCGGCTCAGTGAACCTGCGGTCCTTGATGGCGGACCCGGCCATGCGCCGATGGCTGAACGAGAAGCCATTGCGCCTTGTTCGCAACCGATGCGTCCACTACGAGATCCGCCAACCGATCCTGGGCCTCGACGCGTCGCTGCCAATGTTCGGAATCGTCGAAGCACAAAGTCCTGAGGACACCTTTGACTCGCTCAACGACGAGGCGGTGAAGGCAGCAGAGCGGCTTGGCGACGCGATCCACCATTGGACCTCTTGACCCCGCGCACGATCACGCCAGATGCGGCGGAACGGGACAGGTCAGTGCTAGCACCGGTAGGTGCAGCAGCACTGACGCAGTCAGAGCGGACAAGTCCATCATACGAACGACGTAGCGCCCACCGGTCTTAGCGCCTCGACTGATCTGCAGACCGGAGCCGCTTCCACGCCTGATTCGAGCGGACCTTACCCATCCATGCGCGTCCGTCGCGATAAAGGGCGTCGAGCATCGCGCCGAATCCTCCACCTACGAGCGCCACTGCCAACAGCCCGACGCCAGCACTGATGACGAGCGGTTCGTTGATGGCGGACAGACCGCTGAGCAGCAGCGCGCCGGCTGCCACAGGCGCAAGGATTCGACCGAGTACTCCCAGCGAATCATCGGAGGGCAAGCCTCGCGCCAGGTACACCGCGGCTCGGTCCTCAGCGCTCTGGCGCATCTTCTTCTTGAGCATGCCGTCATAGAGCTGACTGGCGAGTTCCAACTCGTGCTGGATCACGCGGCGCTGGAGTGCTGCTCGACCGCCAGAGGTCCAGAACGCGCTGAGCACGGCGACCCCGAGCGCTACCCAAATTTCCGCGTCGCTCACACGGACAGGTTAGTGATGACGAAGCTCGATGGGCGCCGTTTCAACATCGCCAGGATTCACGCTGCTCCGTCCTCGCCTGGCGGGAGATTCGCGGCGGAATGTCGCGGCTCCGAGGCATACGCGGGGGCCGGGCACGGGGAACAGCACCAGCCTGCATTCCGTGTCCAGTTCGGTGTCTCGATGATCACGTGCAAGCGCATGACGCCGCGCCTGATTGCCAGGAGGATGCTCTTATGGCCAACCTCGCGAACGAACGCTTCTTCTCGGCACAACCCGACTGGGTCTTCGAAGCACTAACGCGCGCTCTGAGGGGGCTACGGTGGTCGATCAAGTCAACCGATCAATACTCCCGATCGGTGACCTTCTCGACCCCGATGTCGGGGTTCTCCTGGGGAGCGAGCATGTCTGCGAGCGTCATCCCCTCTCCCGAAGGTGGCCTGGTTCGGGTAGGTGGCGCCGCCAAGCTCAGGACCAATGTGACGGCCGGAGGGGCTGAGCGAAAGAACATAGGTCGTCTGCTCGACGCGGCCAGCCGCGAGTTGCAGGCGATGCTCGCGCAAGACCCGTCGGGCGTAGTCCCGTCGAGCCATCAGGCCGAAGGACAGCAGGTTGGCGGGCTGGCAATTGCTGATCAACTGACGAAACTTGTGACGTTGCACGAGGCAGGAAAGTTGAGCGACGCCGAGTTCGATGCAGCGAAAGCGAAGCTTCTGAGCTGATTGCCCGCGGGAGATGAGGCTCCGCACCTCTTGCCGTTCGGGCTCGCCAGGCCACTTGCTCGCGGTTGCGAGGCCCCAGTCGAGGAGTGGTGCGAGGCAATGGGGTGTCACGCTCGCGGCGGAATGACACACTATTCGACGCACTCCGTCGGCGGTCGTCCGGCCCGCCTCACCTACGCAACGTTTTATGGCTGGATTACGAAGGGTTGAACCACGCTACTTCATATATTCGGCACCGAGAGAATCTCAGGTAGGCGCGTTGCGCATCGATTGACACAATCGAAGTCGACGGCTCGGTTCAACACACCAGGGGAGGTCCGCCCGGTCCCGTCTAACGCTTGTAATGTCTCGACCGGCCGGACCAGAACTTCAGCGTGATCGCACGTGATGTCCCAGACTGGGGCTCCCGACGCCGTCCGAAAGGAAAGACATTGACCGAGCCCCTCGGATACTTCTACCGGCTCACTCCAATGAAGCCGAGAGGAAACCGGCCCCCACTTGCAACTACGTACTGGCACGCGGACCCGCTCTGTTCTTTCATCCCGCGTGGCGCCTTTGCTGTCGGACCAGTCCCGGTCGCGATTGACCCCGCCGAGCCACGCGTCGTGACCTGTTCGTGCTTCGACACCGCAGGCGTTGTTGGCGGCAACGTCAGGAAGTCGAGCAGTGAACCTCCACCCAAGAAGCGGAAGAGAACTCGCTGATCTGCCGCCTGATTTATGGTCGTGGACTGCGTATCCGATGCTGGGTTGGGCTGCGTCAATGTGGGCGGAATGAGCCGAGGGACGGTGAGGTGCGGCGCCGTGGTCACGCCGCCAGCCCGTCCAGCACGATCCGAGCCGTGTGCACGTGATCCACGCTCATCGCGTGCCCATCCTCCGCGCCACGCACCCTCCGCGTACCGCTGGAATCCACCAGGTAGAAGGCCCCGTAGGGATCTCGCCAGACGACGATCCCGGCCCAGGGTTGTCGGGCTTCCCAGCCGGCGTGGGTCTTGATCCGGTGGTGCGTTCGGGTCATCGGCCCGAGATTCCCGATCGCGGTCGGGCCACCCTCGCTGTACGGCACGGTGTGGTCGATGTCGCCGGTCCGGCCGAGGTTGGCGGCGTACGGGAAGACGTCGGCCGGGTGGATGAGGCGGACGGCCTCGCGCAGGCGCTTCGGGATCTCGTATGCGTCGACCGGGGCCTGACCGGCGAGGTCGAGGACCGGGGTGACCTTGATCTTGCCGGCGACCGTGCCCAGCATGTGCCGGACCCAGTTCAGGGTGACCGGGCCGTGGCCCTCCAGGCGGGCGATGGGGGAGCCGGGGAAGAGGTGCAGGAGGGCCGACACCTTCGGCTTGATCGCCCGGATCGCGGGGTCCGTGTGCGTCTCGGGGTTGACCAGCGCGGCGAACGCGGTGAGGCGGCGCTCGTTGCGGCTCGCCGTCGGCATCGTCTCCTCGAGCTTCTTCGCCACCTGTGACACCGCCGCCTCGGCGGTCATGATCACCGTGGCGTGGTCGCGGATCGTCAGCGTCGCGACGCCGTGCCGGTTCACCCGCGACATCCGCACGAAGCGCTCGGTCTGCGCGAGCTCCTCGCGCGCCTTCGCCAGGTGCGGTGCGGCCGCCGCCACCTTGCCCTCGACCAGTGCCTCGAAGCGCGCCCAGGACAGCCGGCCGTCGGCGGACTCGGCGACCTCGCCGTCCACCCACGCCGCCTCCTCGGCCGTCAGCTCCCGCGTCGCCTCGGCCACGTGGCGGGCGTTGCGCACCCGCACCACACCGGCCTCGATGCCGGCGTGCAGCTGCGGCAGCCGCTGCTCGAGGTCGACGGCATCGGCGATCAGGCGCTTGGCGCCGTAGGGAGAGGTCTGCATCCGCGCGCCGAACGCGGCGGCGGCGTACTCGGTGATCTTCGGCGTGCCCTCCGCACCCGCGCACCGGGCCCGGGACCGGCCGCGGCGGTCGCCGGCGGGCAGGGCGTCCGGGCTGTGCAGGACGGCCCACTGCCGCGCGGCGCGCAGCAGCATCCGCTCGGCCTCGAGCTTGGCGGCGTGCTGGTCCTCCACGAACTCGAGCAGCTCCGCTGCCGACAGGGAGCGCAGCGCGTCCTGGGCGTCGGGGAGCTGGGAGGTGGTCATGGGTCCATTCCAGCAAGGGGGTCCGACGGAACCGACGCGAATCGACACGAGCCGACACCCCCGAGAGCGCCGTGCGTGGACCAAAACAAGAACGTGTTCTAGTATTGAAGCCATCGACCTCCCGCGTCCCCTCTCGCGCCGCGCGGCGCCGAACCAGGAGCTCCCATGACCAGCGAATTCACCCCCGAGGTGACCGCCGTCCTCGACGGCGTGCGTGACCTGCTCCCGACCTTCCGCGAGCGCGCGGAGGAGGGGGACCGGCTCCGGGTGATCCCGGACGCCTCCATCAAGGAGCTGGAGGAGACCGGGTTCTTCCGGCTGCTCCAGCCCAAGCGGTACGGCGGCCTCGAGGCCGACCCGATCGCCTTCTACACCGCCGTGCGCGACATCGCCTCCGCCGACGGTTCCACCGGCTGGGTCTCCAGCGTCGTGGGTGTGCACCCGTGGCAGGTCGGGCTGTTCGACGACGTCGCCCAGCAGGCCGTGTGGGGCGACGACCAGAGCGTGCGGCTGTCCTCGTCGTACGCCCCGACCGGGAAGGCCGTGCTCACCGAGGGCGGCTTCACGCTCTCGGGCAAGTGGAGCTTCTCCTCCGGCTCCGACCACTGCGCCTGGGTGCTGCTCGGCGGGCTGGTGTTCAACGCCGAGGGCCAGGTCGTCGACTTCCGCACCTTCCTGGTGCCCCGCGAGAAGTACCAGGTCGTCGACGTGTGGAACACCGTCGGCCTGCGCGGCACCGGCTCCAACGACATCGTGGTGGAGGAGACCTTCATCCCCACCGAGTTCACGCTGTCGATGGGCGAGACCGGCCAGTGCAAGGGCCCGGGCCAGGCGGTCAACACCAGCGACCTCTACAAGCTGCCCTTCCACTCGATCTTCACCTCCACCATCGCCACCCCGATCATCGGCATGGCGAAGGGCGCCTACGCCGAGCACGTGGCGATGCAGACCAAGCGCGTGCGCGCCGCCTACCTCGGCGAGAAGGCGTCGCTGGACCCGTTCGGCGCCGTCCGGATCGCCCGCGCCTCCTCCGAGATCGACGCCGCCTGGGCGCTGCTGGTCGCCAACATCCGCGAGCAGCAGGCCCACGTCGCCCGCGGCGAGCAGATCCCGCTGGAGCTGCGGCTGCGGGTGCGCCGCGACCAGGTGCTCGGCACGGCCCGCTCCATCGAGGCGATCGACACCCTCTTCGAGGCCTCCGGCGGTCGCGCCCTGGCCGAGGGCACCTACCTGCAGCGGGCCTGGCGCGACGCCCACGCGGGTCGGGTGCACGCCGCCAACGACCCCGAGCGTGCCCTGCAGATGTACGGCGCCCAGCAGTTCGGGCACAAGATCGACCCGGGGATGTACTGAGGTGAGCGACCACTCCAAGCCTGACTACTCCAAGGACGGCACCCGCCGCTCCGCGAAGGCGGGCGACATCACCCTCAACTACTACGAGGCCGGCCCGGAGCAGACCACCGGCGAGCCGGTCGGCGGCGGCCTGCCGTTCGTGCTGCTCCATGGCGGCGGCCCCGGCGCCTCGGCGTGGAGCAACTTCGGCTCCGCGCTGCCGCGGTTCGCGCAGAGCTTCCGCACCCTGCTCGTCGACCAGCCCGGCTTCGGGCAGTCCGACAAGCCCGAGGTGAAGGCCAACTACTTCCGCCACTCCGCGGAGTACGTCGTCAAGCTGCTCGACGAGCTGAAGATCGACCGGGTGCACCTGCTCGGCAACTCCCTCGGCGGCGGTACGGCGATGCGCCTGGCCCTCGAGCACCCCGACCGCGTCGGCCGGCTGGTGCTGATGGGCCCCGGCGGGCTGTCGGTCAACCTGTTCCACGCCGACCCCACCGAGGGCGTGCAGCGGCTCATGGACTTCTCCATGAACCCCAGCCGCGAGGCGCTGCGGGCGTTCATCTCGACCATGGTCGTCAACCAGGCGCTGGTCACCGACGAGCTTGTCGAGGAGCGGTTCGCCGACGCCACCGCGCCCGGCTCGCTGGAGGCGATGCGCTCCATGGGCGCCTCCTTCTGGAACCCCGAGTGGGCCGAGGACGGCATGCTGTGGCGTGAGGCGCACCGGCTGCGCAAGCACACCCTGCTCACCTGGGGCCGTGAGGACCGGGTCAACCCGCTCGACGGCGCGCTCGTCGCGCTCAAGCAGATCCCCAAGGCACAGCTGCACGTCTTCCCGAGCTGCGGCCACTGGGCGCAGATCGAGGCCGCGGACGAGTTCGCGGAGATCTGCACCGCCTTCCTGGCCCGACACGTGGAGAGGACCCGCTGATGACCATCGACATCAAGTCCATGGGCTACATCCGGGTGGCCAGCACCGACCTGGACGCCTGGAGGCTGTTCGCCGGCAAGGTGCTCGGCCTGGCCGAGGGCCGCGGCCCGAACCCGGCCCACCAGTACTGGCGCATCGACGAGGTCTCCGCCCGGCTCGTGGTGGTCCCGGCCGAGGTCGACCAGCTCGACTGCGTCGGCTGGGAGCTCGCCGACCCCCGGGCGCTGCAGGAGGCCCGCGAGCACCTCGCCAAGGCCGGCGTGGAGTTCGAGGAGGGCACAGCTGCGGAGCTCGACGAGCGCCGCGTGCAAGAGCTCGTCCGGTTCCGCGACCCGTGGGACAACGTCTTCGAGCTCTACCACGGCATCACCTACGAGTCGCGGCCGCTGGTCACGCCGTACGCCGCGAAGTTCGTCACCGGCGACCAGGGCATGGGCCACATCGTGCTGCCCGTCCTCGACGACGTCGAGGCGCTGCGGTTCTACACCGAGGTCCTCGGCTTCCGGCTGCGCGACTCGATGAGCATGCCCGGGGAGTTCGTCGGCAAGGAGCCCGGCAGCAAGATCTGGCTGCGCTTCCTCGGGGTCAACCCGCGCCACCACTCGCTGGCGTTCCTGCCCATGCCGAACCCCAGCAAGTGCGTGCACGTGATGCTCGAGGTCGACCAGCTCGACCACGTCGGCCGAGCGCTGGAGCGGGTCCGCAAGCACAAGGCGCCGCTCTCGGCGACCCTGGGCCGGCACATGAACGACGAGATGATCTCGTTCTACGTCAAGTCGCCCGGCGGCTTCGACGTCGAGTTCGGCACCGACGGCATGACGGTCGACGACGCCCGCTGGGTGGCGCGCGAGTCCACGGCGGTCTCCTACTGGGGCCACGACTTCGGCGGCGGCAGCTGAACGCGCAGCGACCGGCCCCAGACGTGCCCGACGTGCCCGACGTGCCCGGCGTCCCCGACGGGGTCAGCCCGGATGCGCGCGAGACGTGGCCGCACCCGGACCTGATCCGGTCGTGGCTGGGTGACGCCGAGGTCGACTTCGAGATCCGCCCCGGCGACGCGGTCCCGGTCCAGGACGACCCGGAGGCCCAGGCCGCGGCGCGTCGGTTCCGCGACGTGCTCGGCTGCTTCGCCTCCGGGATCACCGTGATCACCTCGACCAGCGGCGGGGAGCCGGTGGGGATGACCTGCCAGTCCTTCTCCAGTGTCTCCCTCGACCCGCCGCTGGTCACGTTCATCCCGGCCCGCTCCTCGCGGGCGTGGTCGCAGATCCAGCGCTCGGGACGCTTCTGCGTCAACGTGCTGGCCGCCGACCAGGAGCACGTGTCGGCCCAGATGGCGTCCAAGGGCGTCGACAAGTTCGCCGGCATCGACTGGACGCCCGCCGAGGTGACCGGGGCGCCGGTGATCACCGGGACCCTGGCCCACCTGGACTGCACCATCCACGCCGTCTACGAGGGCGGGGACCACTACATCGTGGTGGGCAAGGTCGAGCACCTCGCCGCGCACCCCGACGACGCCCCGGTCACCGAGCCGCTGCTGTACTACCGCGGCCGGTACCGCACCACCGACTCCTGACTGAGCCTGCTCAGAGGGAGATCGCGGCGCGGTGCTGGTGCGGGGCGCCGAAGAGCCGGCCCAGCGCGTGGGCGCGCTTGAACACCAGCTGCGCGTCGTGCTCCCAGGTGATCGCGATGCCACCGTGCAGCTGCACGCACTCGCTCGCCGCCAGCGACGCCGCCTCCAGGCAGTACGACGCCGCGGCGCGCACCCGGAACGCGGTGTCCTCGGCGTCCTCACCCGCAGCCAGCGCGTACGACGCCGCCCAGCTCGCCGAGCGGGCCAGCTCGGCGCGCGCGAAGACGTCGGCCATCCGGTGCTTGAGCGCCTGGAAGGAGCCGATCGGCCGGCCGAACTGCACCCGCTCCTTGCTGTAGTCGACCGTCATCGCCAGCGCGCGGTCGCTCAGCCCCACGGCCAGCGCGGCCACGGCGGCCGCGCCGACGAGCTCGGCCCGCGCCAGGGCGGCCCGGCCGTTGCCGACCACGGTGCGCTCCGCGCCCGACAGGTCGAGCCGGGCCAGCCGGATCGACTGGTCCATCGCCTCGACCCAGGTCGCGCAGGCGCCGGTGACCTCGACGAGGTCGTCACCGTCCACGACGAGCACGATCGCGGCCCGGTCGGCGTCGAGCACCACGTCGGAGCCGGGCAGCGCCACGGTCGCGATCTCGCCCGCGGCGATCCGCGGCAGCAGCCGGGCCTTGGCGTCCTCGGTGCCGCCGGCCAGCAGCGCCTCGACCGCGACCACGGAGGCCAGCAGGGGAGAGGGTGCCAGCGAGCGGCCGAGCTCGGCGAGCACCACGGCGGACTCGAAGAAGGACGCGCCGACGCCGTCGTAGGACTCGGGGACGTTGAGGGCGGCGACGCCGATCTGCTCGCACAGCGTCGCCCAGAGCGCCTCGTCGTGGCCGGTGTCCGACACCGCGGCCGTCCGCACGGCGGCGGAGTCGGCGCGCTTGTCGAGCAGGCCCCGCACCGTGGCGGCGAGCTCGGTCTGCTCCTCGGAGAGTGCGAAGTCCATCAGGCACCCACCAGCGAGTCGAGGATCCGTGCCCGGTGGAACGCCGGCGTGCCCCAGGCACCGACGAGCGCGCGGATCCGGTTCAGCCAGATGCTGAGGTCGAACTCCGCGGTGTAGCCGATCGCGCCGTGCACCTGCAGCCCGGTGCGTGAGGCCAGGTAGGCGGCGTCGGCGCAGGCGACCTTGGCCGCGGACACCGCCCGCGGCGTGGGCTCCAGCGCGGCGCCGTGCAGCAGCGGGCGGGCGAAGTCCAGTGCGATCCGCACGTCGGCCAGGGCGTGCTTGATCGCCTGGTAGGAGCCGATCTCCCGGCCGAACTGCTTGCGCTGCTTGACGTAGGCGACCGAGTCGGCCAGCACCCGCTCCCCGGCACCGAGCAGCTGCGCGGCGCAGGCCAGGGCGGCGAGGTCGAAGGCGGCGTCGGCGTGCTCCACGGAGTCGCGCACCGCGCCGGCGGTGACGGTGAAGAGACGGCGGGTGCGGTCCACCGAGACGACCTGCTCACCCACGCTCGCCTCCCGGACCCCGTCGGAGCCCACCACGTAGACCTGCTCGGCCACGTCGGCGTCCAGGGCGTACGGCGTGTGCGGCGGCACCGCGCCGGTGGCGACGGTGCCGGCGGCGATCGCCGCCTGCGCCTCACCGGACAGCTCGGTGGCCAGGTAGGCGACGGACTCCACCCAGGGCCCGGGCACGGCGTGGCGGCCGAGCACCTCGAAGGCGATCACCAGCTCCACCGGGCTGGCGCCCATGCCGTCGTTCTCCTCGGGCACCAGCAGTGCGTTGACGCCCTGCTCGGCGATCCGGCCCCACAGCGCGAGGCCGGGGGCCGCGTCGCCGTCGGCCCAGGCGCGGGCGGCGGCGACCGGGTCGGCGCCGGAGATCAGGGCGTCCAGCGAGGACGCGAAGTCCTTCTGGTCCGCGGTCGGCTCGAACCTCATCGTCCGGCTCCCTTCGGCTCACGGGGCAGGCCGAGGATGCGCTCGGCCACGATGTTGCGTTGGATCTCGTTGGTGCCGGCGTAGATCGGCCCGGACAGCGAGAAGGTGTAGCCGTCGAGCCAGCGGGACTCGACCTCGCCCTCGGGGCCGAGCAGGTCCAGCGCGGTCTCGTGCAGCGCCACGTCCAGCTCGCTCCACCACACCTTGTTCACCGACCCGGCGGCGCCGACGTCGCCGCCGTCGGCCAGCCTGGTCACCGTGCCCCACGTGTAGAGCCGGTAGGCCTCGGCCTTGAGCCAGGCGTCGACGACCCGGTCCGCGACGCGGGGGTCGGGGCGCTCGCCGTACAGCGCGAGGAGCCGGTCGGCGGCCGCGGTGAACCGGCCGGGCGAGCGCAGC
This sequence comes from Nocardioides faecalis, assembly GCF_018388425.1. Classification (NCBI taxonomy): domain Bacteria; kingdom Bacillati; phylum Actinomycetota; class Actinomycetes; order Propionibacteriales; family Nocardioidaceae; genus Nocardioides; species Nocardioides faecalis. Next base: position 1,823,361 of record NZ_CP074406.1, read on the forward strand.
GAGAGGCCGCGCTCGTTGCCCGCGGTGCTCATCGCCACGCGCCAGCCGTCGCCGGGCGCACCCAGCACGTCGGCGTCGGGCACGAAGACGTCGTCGAAGAAGACCTCGGCGAAGCCGGCTTCGCCGTCGAGCTGGGCGATCGGGCGCACCGTGACGCCCTCGGCGTCGAGCGGGAACAGGAAATAGGTCAGGCCGTGGTGCCGTTCGGCGGAGGGGTCGGAGCGGAACAGCCCGAAGCCCCAGTGCGCCAGCGCCGCGCGCGAACACCAGATCTTCTGGCCGTTGAGCACCCAGCCGCCGCGGTCCTCGTCCCGGCGCGCGGTCGAGCGCAGCGAGGCCAGGTCGGAGCCGGACTCCGGCTCGGACCAGCACTGCGCCCAGATCCGCTCACCGGTGGCCATCGTGGGCAGGAACCGAGCCTGCTGCTCGCGGGTGCCGTGCTCGAAGATGATCGGGGCGAGCAGGAAGATGCCGTTCTGGGAGACCCGGCCGGGCGCACCGGCGCGGTAGTACTCCTCCTCGAAGATCACCCACTCCACCAGCGAGGCCTCACGGCCGTGGTACTCCTTCGGCCAGGAGACGACCGACCAGCGCTCCTCGGCGAGCCGTGCCTCCCACTCCTGGTGCAGCGCCCACCCCTCGGGGGTGTCCATCGACGGCAGCGGCTCGGCCGGCACGTTCGCAGCCAGCCACTCCCGGGCCTCGGCCTGGAAGGCCAGCTCGGAGTCGGACAGTTCCAGGTCCATCTCAGTCCTTCTTCTCGGTGCTCCGGGCCGGGGCCCGCAGCTCGTTCTTCAGCACCTTGCCGCCGAGGTTGCGGGGCAGGGCGTCGATGGTGCGTACCTCGCGGGGCACCTTGAAGTTCGCCAGGTGCTCGCGGGCATAGGCGACCACCGCCTCGGGCGTCGGCGCCGCCGCTCCCGGAGCCGGTACGACGTACGCGCGGCCGACCTCGCCCATCCGCTCGTCGGGCACGCCGACCACCGCGACGTCGGCGATGCCGTCCATCCGGGAGAGCACCTGCTCCACCTCGGCCGGGTAGACGTTGAACCCGCCGCAGATGTACATGTCCTTGAGCCGGTCGGTGATGCGCAGGTTCCCGTCGGCGTCGAGCTCGCCGACGTCGCCGGTGTGCAGCCAGCCGTCGGCGTCGATGGCGGCGGCCGTGGCCTCGGGGTCGTCGAGGTAGCCGAGCATCACGTACTCGCCGCGCACCAGCAGCTCGCCGTGCTCGCCGATCCGGGTCTCCATGCCCTGGATCGCGCGCCCGCAGGTGGTGGCGACCAGCTCGGCGGGGTCGCCCGCGCGGGCCATGGTGACCACCACGGCCTCGGTCATCCCGAACGCGGTGACCACGGTGTCGATGCCCAGGCCCGCCGGCGCCGCGGCGCGCATCCGCTCGATCAGCACGACCGGCACCACGGCGGCCCCGGTGACGGCCACCCGCAGGCTGGACAGGTCGCGATGCTCGCGGCCGGGCGCGGTGAGCAGCGACTGGTAGATCGTCGGCGCGCCGGGCAGCACGGTGATCCGCTCGGTCTCGATGAGCGCCATCGTGCGGTCGAGGTCGAAGGTCGCCAGCGGGTACAGCGTGGCGCCGGTGGCGAGCCCGGTGATGATCCCGACCTTGTAGCCGAAGGAGTGGAAGAACGGGTTGATCGCCAGGTAGCGGTCCTCGGCGCCGACCCCGCCGTGCTCACCCCAGGCGCGGGCCACGCCGAGCGTCTGCCGGTGCGCGCTCATCGCTCCCTTGGGGCGCCCGGTGGTGCCGGAGGTGAACAGGATGTCGGCGACGTCGTCGGGGCGCACCGCGTCGGCGCGGGCCTCCGCGGTCTCCTCGGGCACCGTCTCGCCGGCCTCGACGAGCTCGTCGAGGCGGGCGATGTCCTGCACCAGGCGCACCGAGGCCAGGTCGCTGGCGGCGCGCAGGTCGGCAACCTGGGTCCGGCCGAGGAACCCGTCGGCGACCACCACGACCCGGGCCGCGGTCCGGTCGACGAGGTCGGCGACCTCGCGGGCGGTGTAGCGGGAGTTGGCCGGCACGAGGATGGCGCCGGCGTAGGTGACCGCGAGCGCGGCGACGGCCCAGTCGATGCTGTTGGGCGCCCAGATGACAATCCGGTCGCCCGGCTCGACGCCGTGGGCGAGGTAGCCGCGCGCGACGTCGCGCACGTGGGTCAGCAGGTCGTCGTAGCCGAGGGTCCGACCGTCCTCGACGTAGGCCGGGTGGCTGCCGTGCGCGGCAGCCGCGGCGCGCAGGACGGCGGGGATCGTGTCCATGCCGAGCACCCTACCAAGCATTTGCTTGGTATGCTGCACGTGTGGACCTGACCGAGAGCGCCGAGGACCGCACCTTCCGCGAGGAGGTGCGGACCTGGCTTGATGAGAACCTGGTCGGCGAGTGGGCCGAGCTGCGTGGGCGGGGCGGCCCCGGCCGCGAGCACGAGGCACACGCCGAGCGCCTGGCCTGGAACCGACTGCTGGCCGAGCACGGCTGGACCGCCCTGGGCTGGCCCGTCGAGCACGGCGGGCGCGGCCTGTCGCTGTGGCAGCAGGTGATCTTCCACGAGGAGTACGCCCGCGCGAACGCGCCGGCCGGGGTGAATCACCTCGGGGAGCAGCTCCTCGGCCCCACCCTCATCGCCTTCGGCACCGACGAGCAGCGCAAGCGGTTCCTGCCCGAGATCGCGGGCGTGCGCGAGCTGTGGGCCCAGGGCTACTCCGAGCCCGGCGCCGGCTCCGACCTTGCAGGAGTGCAGACCCGCGCCCGCCTCGACGAGGCCAGCGGCGAGTGGGTGATCGACGGGCAGAAGGTGTGGACCTCGCTCGCCCACCTCTCCGACTGGTGCTTCGTCGTCGCCCGCACCGAGCCCGGCTCCGCACGCCACCAGGGCCTGAGCTTCCTGCTCGTCCCGCTGCGCCAGGACGGCGTCGAGGTCCGCCCGATCGAGCAGCTGACCAGCGGCTCGGAGTTCAATGAGGTCTTCTTCTCCGGCGCCCGGACCGCCGCCGACATGATCGTCGGGGAGCCCGGTCGTGGCTGGGGCGTCGCGATGGGCCTGCTCGGCTTCGAGCGCGGCGTCTCCACGCTGGGCCAGACCGTCGGCTTCGCCCGCGAGCTGGACAGCGTCGTGGAGCGGGCGAAGGCCAACGGCTCCATCGACGACCCGGTCGTGCGCGACCGGTTGGCGGCGATGAAGGCCGAGCTGTCGGTGATCCGCAGCTTCGCGCTGCGCTCGCTGGCCCTCGTCCAGGGCGGCGAGGACTCCGCGGCCGGCAACGGCGCGGGCTCGGTGTTCAAGCTCGCCTGGGCCAACTGGCACCGCACCCTCGGCGAGGTCGCGATGGACGTGGCCGGCCGCGATGGCCTGCTCACCCGCGGCACCGGGGAGTACGACCTCGACGAGCACCAGCGGCTCTTCCTCTTCTCCCGCGCCGACACCCTCTACGGCGGCAGCGACGAGGTCCAGAAGAACATCCTGGCCGAGCGTGTGCTCGGCCTGCCACGCGAACCGAAGGGGTCCTGATGACCGTCCACCGTCCCGAGCAGCCCACCCCCGACTACGTGCCGGGACACGGCCTGCTGGCCGGCAAGGTCGTCGTGGTCACCGCCGCCGCGGGCGCCGGCATCGGTGCCGCCGTCGTACGGCGTGCGCTGGAGGAGGGCGCCAAGGCCGTCGTGTTCAGCGACACCCACGCCCGTCGCCTCGCCGAGGCCGAGACCGCGCTGGCCGAGGAGTTCGGCGCCGACCGGGTGCGCCAGCTGGTCTGCGACGTCACCAAGGAGGACGACATCGCGGCCCTGCTGGACGCCGCGGAGGAGTTCGGCGGCGTCGACGTGATGATCAACAACGCCGGCCTCGGCGGCACCGACACCATCCTCGAGATGACCGACGAGTCCTGGAACCGGGTCCTCGACATCACCCTGACCGGCACCATGCGCGCCACCCGCGCCGTCGGCAACCGGTTCGTCGCCGCCGGCAAGAAGGGCGTCATCGTCAACAACGCCTCCGTCATCGGCTGGCGCGCCCAGGAAGGCCAGGCGCACTACGCCGCCGCCAAGGCCGGCGTGATGGCGCTGACCCGCTGCTCCGCGCTCGACCTCGCCCCGCACGGGATCCGGGTCAACGCGGTCTCCCCGAGCCTGGCGATGCACCCGTTCCTGGAGAAGGTGACCTCACCGGAGCTGCTCGCCGAGCTCAAGCAGCGCGAGGCGTTCGGCAGGGCGGCCGCTCCCTGGGAGGTCGCCAATGTGATGGTTTTCCTCGCCAGCGACTACTCGTCGTACCTGACCGGTGAGGTGATCAGTGCCAGCAGCCAACACGCCTGACGGCGGCTCCAAGGCGACCAAGGGCGGCGAGACGCCGACGCGGCGCGAGCAGTTGCTCACGATCGCCGCGCGCCTGTTCGCGGACAAGGGTTTTCGCAACACCACCGTGCGCGACATCGCCGACGAGGCCGGCATCCTCTCGGGCAGCCTCTACCACCACTTCGACTCCAAGGAGTCGATGGTCGACGAGATCCTGTCCACCTTCCAGGAGGAGCTCTTCGGCCAGTACGACGAGATCCTGGCCAGCGGCGACGACGCCCGCACCAAGCTGGAGCGCGCCGTCCGGGTCTCCTTCGAGGCCATCGACCGCTACCCCAGCGAGGTGGCGATCTTCCAGAACGACGCCGACTACCTCGGCACGTTCGAGCGGTTCGGCTACCTCGCCGACCGCAACATGCAGTCCCGCCAGGTGTGGATCACCCTGATCGAGGAGGGCGTGCGCACCGGCGTGCTGCGCGCCGACCTCGACGTGACGCTGACCTACCGGTTCATCCGCGACACGATCTGGGTCGCGGTGCGCTGGTACCGGCCCGGGCGCGGGCTCAGCCACACCGACATCGCCGACCAGTACGTCCGCATCCTGCTCGACGGCATCGCCGTCTCCGGTGGTTGAGGCGCGCGCCTCGACCCTCTCGAAAGGACACTCCCATGGCTGAGGCCTACATCGTCGACGCGGCCCGCACGGCCGTCGGCAAGCGCGGCGGCGCGCTCGCCCAGGTGCACTCCGCCGACCTCGCGGCGCACTCGATCTCCGCGCTCGTGCAGCGCACCGGCGTGGATCCGGGCGCGGTCGACGACGTCATCCTGGGCTGCTGCGACACCATCGGCTCCCAGGCCGGGGACGTCGCCCGCACCGCCTGGCTCGTCGCGGGCCTGCCCGACCACGTGCCCGGCGTGACCATCGACCGGCAGTGCGGCTCCTCCCAGCAGGCCGTGCACTTCGCCGCGCAGGGCGTCATGTCCGGCACCCAGGACCTGGTGGTGGCCGGGGGAGTGCAGAACATGAGCGCGATCCCGATCTCCGCGGCCATGCTGGTCGGCCAGCAGTACGGCTTCTCCACGCCGTTCGCCGAGTCGCCCGGCTGGGCGAAGCGGTACGGCGACGTCGAGGTCAGCCAGTTCAACTCGGCCGAGATGATCGCCGAGAAGTGGGACCTCAGCCGTGAGGAGATGGAGGCCTACGCCCTGGCCTCCCACGAGCGCGCCCGCACCGCGATCGCCGAGGGCCGGTTCACCGGCGAGATCGTGCCGTTCCCGCTCGCCGACGGCGCGGTCTTCGACACCGACCAGTGCCCGCGCGAGACCTCGCTGGAGAAGATGGCCGGGCTCGACCCGCTGGCGCCGGGTGGCCGGATCACCGCCGCCGTGGCCTCCCAGATCTGCGACGGCTCCTCGGCGATGCTCATCGCCTCCGAGCAGGCGGTCAAGGACCACGGCCTCACCCCGCGGGCGCGGATCGTGCACCTCTCGGTGCGCGGCGACGACCCGGTGTGGATGCTCACCGGCCCCATCGCCGCCACCCAGCACGCCCTGGCCAAGAGCGGTCTCTCGGTCGACGACATCGACCTGTTCGAGTGCAACGAGGCGTTCGCCTCCGTCGTGCTGGCCTGGATGAAGGAGACCGGCGCGCCGCACGAGAAGGTCAACGTCAACGGCGGCGGCATCGCGCTGGGCCACCCGATCGGCGCCACCGGCACCCGGCTGATGACCACCCTGCTCAACGAGCTCGAGCGCACCGGCGGCCGCTACGGCCTGCAGACCATGTGCGAGGGCGGCGGGCAGGCCAATGTCACCATCATCGAGCGGCTCTAGTCCAGCCCGTCAGATCCAGCCCATCCGGCGCGCGATCGCGCAGGCGTCGTGCCGGTTGGCGGCGCCGAGCTTGGTGACCGCGCTGGACAGGTAGTTGCGCACCGTGCCCGGCGACAGCGAGGCCCGCTCGGCGATCTCGTCGACCGGCGCGCCGTCCACGGCGAGCTCGAGCACGTCGGCCTCGCGCGGGGTCAGCGGGCTGTCCCCGGCGGCGATCGCCTCCGCGGCCAGCTCCGGGTCCACGTGCCGGCCACCGGCGTGCACCTTGCGGACCACCTCGGCCAAGGTGCGCGCCGACGTGGTCTTCGGCAGGAAGCCGCGTACGCCGGCGGCCAGCGCCCGCTTGAGGTGACCGGGCCGGCCGTGGCTGGTCACGATCACCACCGGGATGCCGCGCCCGGCGCCGGCGAGCCGCTCCGCGACCGCGATCCCGTCGGGGCCGGGCATCTGCAGGTCGAGCACCGCCACGTCGACGTCGTGCTTGAGCGCCATCGCGATCGCCTCGTCGCCGCTGGCCGCCTGCGTCACCACGGTCAGGTCGGGCTCCAGGTCGAGCAGCTGCGCCAGCGCGGTGCGGATCAGGTGCTCGTCGTCGGCGAGCAGGAGGCGGATCGTCATGCCGACACCGCCGTGGCGGCGGCCGGCTCCAGCGGCATGGCCGGGAACCGGGCGACGACCCGGAACCCGGTGCCGGGTTCGCCCGGCCGGTCGCCGGTGGTCGGCTCGGCGGTGAGCGTGGCACCGAGCGGCGCGAGCCGTTCGCGCAGGCCCCGCAGCCCGGAGCCCGACCCAGTGCCCGGCCCAGTGCCCGACCCAGTGCCGCGTGCAGCGGTCGTGGACGACTGGGCGGCCAGGGGGCCGTCGTTGTGCACGGTCAGCTCGCCGTCGGCGTACCCGATGCGCACCCGGGTGGCGGAGGAGTGCCGCAGCACGTTGGTCACCGACTCCCGCACCACCCAGGCCACCGGCTCCCGCCAGGGCGCCGGCACGTCCTCCACGGCGACGTCGACGTCGATCCCGGCCGACGACAACAGGGAGCGTGCCCCGTCGAGCTCCTGGCTCAGGTCGGTGGCCCGGTAGCCGCGGGCGAGCTCGCGGGCCTCCCGCATCGCCTCGTGCGCGGTCTCGCGCACCGCCAGCATCCGCTCGGCCACGGAGGCGTCCCCGCGCTCGGCGAGGGTGGCGGCGAGCTCGGCCTGCACGGCGATCGCCGCCAGCCGCCGGCCGAGGACGTCGTGCACGTCGCGGGAGAACCGCAGCCGCTCCTCGGCCACCGCCAGGGCGGCCTGCGCGCCCCTGGCCTGGTCGAGCTCGGTGACGACGCCGAGCAGCCACAGCGACACCTGGACCGTGAACACCAGGAAGAGGACCACCACCGTGACGCCCAGCGCGATCACGACGTCCTGGGTGGTGATCCCGAACAGGGCTGCGATGCCGAGGACCAGAGCCACCAGGATCCGCCGGTCGCTCAGCCCGCCCAGCGTCCAGGCAGCGGCGGAACCCACGGTGAGCACCGCCAGGCCGCGGGTCCCGCCCGAGACGCTGGCACCGGCGGCCACCAGCAGCACGCACAGCAGCGCGAAGACGCCGATGCTGCGCCACGGCAGCGGCGCCGTGGCCGGGTAGAGCGCGAGCACCCGGCGCATCAGCATCGCCGCGGACGCCGTGAGCACGGCGGCGAGCAGGCACAGGGCGCCGTACACCACCGGGTGCTGCTCGGCGCGCTCGTAGCCGTTGAACCAGATCAGTGCGACGTAGCCCCACAAGAACAGGTACAGCGACTGTCGCGTGTAGCGGTCCACCCGCTCCACCTGGCTGAGCTGCGACCACCGGCGCATCCGATCCCTCCTCCGTCGGCTGGCGCTCGAGCCTAGACCCGGGGCTCCCAGCGCATCGACCGCGCCGCCAGCCAGCCCGCCAGCACCGCCCAAGCGGCCAGCACCAGCACCGGCTCCGCAGCGGCGCCCCAGGTCGCGGCGAGGTCGAGCGAGCGCTCCGTGCTGCCTTCGGGCAGGCCGAACCAGGAGGTGCGGACCAGGTCGGTCATCGCGGCGCCGGGCGTCAGGTCGGTCCACCGCTGGGCCCAGTCCGGCAGGCCCACCGAGAGCTGGCCGGCGACGGCCAGCACGATCACCGGCATGCTCGTCAGCTGCGCGGCCTCGGCGTTCTTCGTCCAGCCGGCGGTCCACAGCGCGAACGCAGCGAAGACCACCACGCTCACGGCGGCACCGAGCAGGAACATGACCGGGTTCAGCGGCGCCGACTGCCCGGCGAGCATCGCCAGCGGGATCGCCACCGCGGCCAGGCCCAGCGTGATCACGGCGCCGGGCAGCACCAGCGCGACCAGCAGCTCGGCGTCCCGCACCTCACCGGTCCGCAACCGCTTGAGCACCAGCTCGTCGCGGCGGGTCACGAACTGGGCGAGCACGTTGTAGAAGACCGGGAACAGCGCGGCGGCCAGCAGGGTGGAGCAGATCGCGGCGGCACCGGCACCGACCTCGCCGCGCTCGCCGGCCAGCAGCAGGGCCAGCGGCAGGACCGGTACGACGACGGCGTACGTGAGCGCCAGGCGGTTGCGGAGCATCAGCACCGCGTTCCACCGGGCCAGGCGCAGGGTGCGCCCGGGGGAGAACCCGTCGCGGGTGGCTTGGGACTGGATCGTCGGGGTGCTCACCGGGTTGCTCCCTCGGGCTGGGCTGCGGGCTGGGTGGCGGGCTGGTCTGCGGACAGCGGCTGGGAGCCGGCGATGGAGAGGAAGACCGCCTCCAGGCTGGCCGGACGGGCCTCCAGCCGCTCCAGGCGCAGCCCGTGCGTGGCGGCCCGGTCCAGGACCGCGCCCAGCACGCCCTGCAGGTCGTCGACCTCCAAGGTGGTGGTGTCGTGGTTCGCGGCGTGGCGCAGCGGCAGGTCGCTCAGCCACTGGGCCGGGGCTTGTGCCGGGGTCCGGAACCGGATCACCGAGGGGTGGCCCTCGGCGATCTCCGCCGGCGTGCCGGAGCGGACGATGCGGCCCGCGTGCATGATCTCGAGGCGGTCGGCCAGCGCTTCGGCCTCCTCGAGGTAGTGCGTGGTGAGCAGCACCGTGGCGCCCTCGTCGCGCAACCGCTCCACCAGCTGCCAGACCCGGTGCCGGCTCTCGGGGTCCAGCGCGGTCGTGGGCTCGTCGAGCAGCAGCACCTCGGGGCGGGCCAGCAGCGTGCAGGCCAGGTCGAGGCGCCGGCGCTCGCCACCGGACAGCGCCCGGACGGTGACGTCACCGCGGTGGGTGAGGTCGAGCAGCTCCAGCGCCTCGGCGACCGGGCGGGGTGCGGTGATCAGGTCCGACCACATCCGCAGCGTCTCCGCCACGCTCAGGTCGCCGGCGAAGCCGCTGTCCTGCAGCAGCACGCCGACGCGGCGGCGCACCTGGGCACGGTCGGCGACGGGGTCCAGGCCAAGCACCTCCACCGAGCCGGCGTCCGGGCGGTGCAGCCCCTCGATGACCTCCATCGCGGAGGTCTTGCCGGCGCCGTTGGTGCCGAGGAGGGCGGTGATGGTGCCGCCGACGACGTCGAGGTCGATGCCGCGGACGGCCTCATACGCCGTCGTACCGGTGCCGTAGGTGCGGCGCAGGCCGCGGACCCGGATCGTTGGGTTGCTCATGGGACAAGGTTGCCCGCCCCCGACCGGCCGCGGCAGGGCGCCCCGTCACCGGTTGGGCGTGACAGTTGTCATGCCCACACCAACCACGTCAGCGGGTCGGAGCCGGCTCAGAGAACCGTCCACCAGATGCCGACGATGCCGGGGAGCAGGCCCAGCAGCAGCCACGGCGTACGCCAGGAGCGGCCGTTGATCAGCAGCGTCGAGGCGATGCCGCCGATCATGAAGATGGTGCCGATCACGTTCAGTGCGATCCGGGCGTCCGGACGGTCCGCCGAGACGTGGTCCGCCGCGACGACGAAGCCCACGGCCAGGTGCAGGACGGTGGTGAACACCAGCACCGAGATCACGCGCCGCTGCACCGTCTGCAGCCGGATCAGGTCCTCGGGGTCCGGTGCCTTGCGCGGGGCGTTCGGGTCCATGAGGTGACGGCGCCGCCGAGCGGCGACGTCCGTGCCGGCCCCGCCCCGCTTGGACTCCTGCTGCATGTCCCCAGGGTAGACCTAGGAGTAGCGGTGGCTCTTGGCGGCGTGGCCGCGCTCGCGGGTGCAGGTGCGCCCGCTCATGTTGCGGTGCCCGCACAGCTCCTCGGTGCCGGCCTCGGTGCTGGCCTCGGTGCTGGGACTCGCCTCGGCGGAGGTCTGCTTGGGCTTGGCCGGGGCGCGCTTGCGAGCCGGCTTCGCCGGTGCGGCGTCGGGGTCGGTGCTGGCGGCCTTGGGGCGCGTCGTCGCCGGGCCCGCGGCGCGGGCACGAGCCTGGGCCTGGGCGTACTTGGCCTCGCGCATCGCGCGGAGGCCGTCCATCTTGCTCATCGGTCCTTCACGCCCCCGACCTTAGTTGGGCCCTCCGACGCACTGCCCGGCGGCGTTGTCCGGCGGCGCCGTCGCTAGGCTTCGAGGGATCGACAGGTGGTCGACGACCGCGGGAGGCGAGATGGTGGCGAGCAGGTCCGCTCGAGAGCGGAAGGCCGCAGCGCAGGCCGGCGACCTGGCCCGGGTGCGGATCGAGGTGGACGACGCCGACCAGTTCGTCTACAAGATCACCTGCACGCAGTGCAAGGTCCGTGACGACCGGCCGTGGTCGGCCTACCGACCCGGTCAGGACAACGGCTTCATGGCCGCGATGGACCGCTGGATCTTCCACCTCGTCGAGCGGCACCCCGGCGCCGAGGCGCCGTGCCTGGAGTTCCTCGACGCCGCGCAGCAGCGGCTCCAGGAGCGCCGCGACGCGGCCTCCGCGGACTGACCAGGCGACCGGCCCGGTCCGGTCTGGCGGGGACGTCAGTCCTCGGCGTTGAGCAGCGCGTCCGGGTCGAGCCTCGGCGGCACGGCGGCCAGGGCCAGCTGCACCAGGGCGGTGCGGGCCTTGATCGTGACGCTGCGCCGCATCCGGCCGAGGTCGTCGCCGAGGAGGCCCGAGACGACCTCGGCGACCTGCGCGTCGCTGTACTGCGGCCGGGTGCCCGGGGCGACGTCGACGTCGGGCAGCGCCACCAGCACCGGCAGGATCTGGTCGCCGAGGGTGTCCAGCAGCTTGAACCGGGCGAACTTGTCCATCGCCTCCCAGGCGGCGTCGACGTCCTGACCGGACTTGCGGAACTTCCGGTCGCTGGCCATCACGGCCTTGGCCGCGCCCGCCAGGGCGGCGGTCAGCTCGTGCTCGGTGAATCGCATCGGTCCAGCATGCCGCAACCGCCGCCCAGGCCGTCCCTCAGGCCGGTGCTCAAGCCGGTGCTCAGGCCAGGTACGACGCCGTACGACGCAGCGCCGCCGCCGCCTCGGTGACGACCCGCTCGATGAGCTCGGCGCAGGTGGGCAGGTCGTCGATGACGCCGACGACCTGACCGCTGGCCAGCACGCCGGCCGACGTGTCGCCCTCCACCAGGCCCGCGCGGAGCATGGTGGGCGTGTTGGCGGCCAGCGCCATCTGCGCCATCGTGCGGCCCTGCGTCTTCTTCATCGCCCGGCCGTCCTTGAGCAGCTCGGCCCAGCTCATGCCCGAGGACGACTTGAACTCCAGCGTGCGGCGCAGCGTGGGGCCGAGGCGGCGTACCGCGCTGGTCTCCTCCAGCTCCTCGACCAGCTCGGTGCGCAGCATCCGGTGCGGCATCCCGTCGACCTTGGCGGTGACGACGGTGTCGGTCAGCCCCTTGGTCAGGTAGAGCTCCTTGACCGCGTCCGGCACCGCGGAGTCGCGGGTGAGCAGGAAGCGGGTGCCCATGCCGATGCCCGCGGCGCCGTAGGACAGCGCCGCAGCGAGCCCACGGCCGTCGAAGAAGCCCCCGGCCGCGATCACCGGGATGTCGACGGCGTCCAGCACGGTCGGCAGCAGCAGCGTGGTCGGCACCGGACCGGTGTGGCCGCCGCCCTCCCCGCCCTGCACCATCACCGCGTCGGCGCCCCAGGAGGCGACCTTCTTCGCGTGCTTGGCCGCCCCGATGGACGGCATCACCACGATGTCGTGCTCCTTGAGCATGGCGATCAGCTCGGGCTTGGGCGCCAGCGCGAACGAGGCCACCTTCACGCCGTGGTCGATCAGCAGCCGGCAGCGGTCGGCGGCGTCGCCCGCGTCGGCACGCAGGTTGACGCCGAACGGCGCGTCGGTGCGCGCCTTGACCTCGATGATCGCCTTCTCCAGCTCGGCGAAGGTCATCGTGGCCGAGGCCAGGATCCCCAGCCCGCCGGCGTTGGCGGTGCCGGAGACCAGGCGGGGCCCCGACACCCAGCCCATCCCGGTCTGCACCACCGGGTGCGGGATGCCGACCAGGTCGGTGAACGCGGTGCGCAGCTGCTGGGCGGTCACGACGCCGCGTCCTTGGCGGGCTCGGGCACCTCGCGGAAGCGCAGGCCCTTGGGGTCGAGCACCTCGCGGATCAGCACCAGCTCCTCGGTGCTCGGCACCCGCGTGGTGGGCACCTCGGCCGGCACGTCGAGCGTGAAGCCGGTCGCGGCGACGACCTCGTCGACGGTGACGCCGGGGTGCACCGAGAGCAGCCGGACCGTGTCGTCGGCGCCCTTGACGTCGAAGACCCCGAGGTTGGTGACGATCCGGTGGATGTCGTTGAACCGCGCGGCGCCCGGGCCGGCCTCCTTGGCCCGCTTCGGGCCGACGCCGCTGACGATGTCGACGTGCTCGACGAAGACGCGGGTGGAGTGCTTGGGCACCCAGTACGACGTCCGGTTGTTCACCGTGTTACCCGGTGCGCCGCGCGAGCCGAGCAGCTGACGCTTGGGCTGGGCGAAGTCGCCGATCGCGGAGATGTTCTGGTTGCCGTGCCGGTCGATCTGGGTGGCGCCCATCATCACGTGCCGCTTGCCGTAGGCGACGACGTCGAAGACCTTGCGGAAGGGGATCCAGCCCTCGATCACGTCGCTCTTGCCGAACAGCGGCGGGACGCCGGCGAGGAACAGCGACTCGCCGTCGGAGATCACCAGGTCGGGGTTGGACGTCAGCTTCGCCAGGCGCACGCCGAGCATCGGCAGCAGCCCCATCGGGCTGCCGAAGATCTCGCCGTCCTCGGCGAACGCGTCCGCGATGGCTGCGGCGCAGACGTCCGCGCGGGTCACGTCGTTGGTCGCGGTGTCGGTCACGTCGCTCACTTGGCCTGCTCCTCGCTGAAGGTCTTCACTGCGGCCTGGTAGGCCGCCTCGTCACCGGACAGGAACCGCTCGGAGAACGCGGCCCAGTCCTCGTCGGTGCCGCCGGCCGCGGCGGCGTACGCCTTCTGGAAGCGCTCGTCGCGCTCGTAGTCGGGCGTGCAGGTGGTGAAGTGGGCACCGTTCGGCGTCTCCACGACACCGGTGACCATCATCCGGTTCAGCAGCACCCGCTGCACCGGGGTGTCGACGGTCAGCCCGGCGGTGTCGACGACCTGCTCCACGCTCACGTAGGTCCGATCGGCGGCCATCGCGAACAGGTCGTCGAAGTACGGGTCGGGGCCCAGGTAGGTGGCGTTGCCGTGCACGTCGGCACGGTTGAGGTGCACCAGGGCGACGTCGAGCTTCAGTGCCGGCACGGCGACGAGCTCCTCGTGGCCGTGGCCCTCGTCGTACGGGCTGGTGACGGTCTTGAGCCAGGGGTTGTTGACCATCACGTCGGAGCCCAGCCCGGCCCGCATCGGCAGGAACGGCAGCCTCTCGGCGGCCGCCTTGAGCCCGGTCTGGAACATGCCCTCGTCGAGCTCGACGACCTCGGGGATCGTGCCCTGCTGGCGGGCGCGCTGGAAGTTGGGCTCGAGCGGGACGGAGTCCAGGCTGACGAACGCGTAGACGAGCTTGCGGATCTTGCCGGCGCGGGCGAGAAGCCCGACGTCGGCGCCGCCCCAGCTGACGATGGTCAGGTCCTTCAGGTCCGAGCGCAGGATCGCGCGGACCAGGGCCATCGGCTTGCGCCGCGGGCCCCAGCCGCCGATGCCTATGGTCATCCCGTCGGCCAGCGAGTCGACGACCTCCTCGATCGTCATCTGCTTGTCCCGTGGCTTGCGGCTCACTTCTTCTCCTTGCTCTTGTCCGTCCCGGCGAAGTCGTCGCGCAGCTCGTCGGCCACGCCCATGAGGTTCAGCTCGAAGGTGAACCCCTGCTCCCACCGGTAGGACTTGTTGACGTTGATCGGGTCGATCCCGTTGAGCGCCTCCTTGGCGGCCCGGATGACCCGGGTGTCCTTGGCGGCGATGTCGCGGGCCACGCGCAGCGCGGCCTCGAACAGCTCCTCGCGCGGCACGACCTCGAGGACGGAGCCGAACTGCACGAGGTCGGCGGCCTTGATGGTGCGCGCGGTGAAGTAGAGGGTGCGCATCATGTGCTGCGGCACGAGCCGCGCCATGTGCGTGGCGGCGCCCAGCGCCCCCTGGTTGACCTCCGGCACGCCGAAGTAGGCGTCGTCGCTGGCCACCACGCAGTCGGCGTTGCCGACCAGGCCGACCCCGCCGCCGACGCAGAAGCCGTTGACCGCGGCGATCACCGGGACGGCGCACTCGTAGACGGCCTTGAACGCCGCGTAGCACCCCTTGTTCGCGCCGAGCAGGGCGTCGAACCCGGTGGTGTTCTGCATCTCCTTGATGTCCACGCCGGCGTTGAAGCCCTTGCCCTCGGCACGCAGCACCACGACCTTCGTGTCGAGGTCGGTGCTCGCGGCGTCGAGGGCCGCGGCCACGTCGAACCAGCCCTGGACCGTGAGGGCGTTGACCGGGGGAGCGCTCATCGTGACGACGCGGATGCCGTCGTCGCGCAGCTCACTGGTGATCGTCATGCCCGGCACCCTACCAAGCATTTGCTTGGTATGGTTCGGGCATGGCACTCACCCTCGACCTCTCCGGCCGGGTCGCCCTCGTCACCGGCGGCGCGAAGGGCATCGGCCGCGGCATCGCCGAGGTGCTCGTCGCCGCCGGCGCCACCGTCGTCACGTGCGGGCGCTCCGAGGCCGAGCCGCCCGCCGGCGCGAGCCACCGCACCTGCGACGTGCGCGACCCCGATGCCGTCGCCGCGCTGGTGGCCGGCATCGTCACCGACCACGGCAGCCTCGACGTCGTGGTGAACAACGCCGGTGGGGCGCCGTACGCCCCGGCCGCGGAGGCCTCGCCCCGCTTTCACGACAAGGTCGTCGGCCTCAACCTGATGGCGGCGCTGGTGGTCAGCCAGGCCGCGAACCGGGCGATGCAGCAACAGCCCGACGGCGGCGTGATCATCAACATCTCCTCGGTCTCCGGCAGCCGGCCCTCGCCCGGCACCGCCGCGTACGGCGCCGCGAAGGCCGGGATCGACTCGCTGACCACCTCGCTCGCCCAGGAGTGGGGGCCGAAGGTGCGGGTGAACGCGATCGAGGTCGGCCTGGTCCGCACCGCCGACACCGCCGACCACTACGGCGGCGATGAGACCGTCGCCGCGATCGAGCGCACGATCCCCGCCGGCCGGATGGCCGACGTCGCCGAGATCGGCCGGGTCGCCGCCTTCCTGGCCAGCGACCTCGCCTCCTACGTCTCCGGTGCTCGCCTCGCCTGCCACGGCGGGGGAGAGCAACCGGTCTTCCTGCACATCGCGCAGAACGCCAGCCAGAACCGAGGAGAGAACCAGTGAGCAAGCTTCTTGAGGGCCGCGTGGCCATCGTGACCGGCGCCGGCCGAGGCATCGGACGGGCGCACGCGCTCGAGCTGGCCCGGCACGGTGCCGCCGTCGTCGTGAACGACTTCGGCGTCTCGCTGGCCGGTGAGAAGGAGGACTCCCCGGCGCACGACGTCGTCGCGGAGATCGAGTCGTTCGGCGGCCGGGCTGTCGTCAACGGTGCCGACGTCGCCGACTTCGCGCAGGCCGAGGCGATGGTGCGCCAGGCGATCGACACCTTCGGCGGGCTGGACATCCTGGTCAACAACGCCGGCTTCGTGCGCGACCGGATGCTGGTCAACACCTCCGAGGAGGAGTGGGACGCCGTCATCCGGGTCCACCTCAAGGGTCACTTCGCGCCGCTGCGCCACGCCGGCGCCTACTGGCGCGCCGAGGCCAAGGAGGGCCGCCAGCGCGCGGCCCGGGTGATCAACACCTCCTCGGGCGCGGGGCTGCAGGGCTCGCTCGGCCAGACCACCTACTCCGCCGCCAAGGCCGGGATCGCCGCGATGACCCTGGTCGCCGCCGTCGAGATGGGCCGCTACGGCGTCACGGTCAACGCCATCGCCCCGGTCGCCAAGACCCGGATGACCGACGGCGCCTTCGACACCTCCGAGATGGCGCTGCCCGAGGACAACTCGCCCATCGTGGCGTGGCTGGCCTCCGAGGAGGCCGGGGACGTGACCGGGCGGGTCGTGGAGATCGACGGCAGCGTGATCACGGTCGAGAACGGCTGGGCGCACGGCCCCTCGCGCGACAACGGCACGCGGTGGGAGGCCGGCGCCGTCGGCCCGGCGCTGCGCGAGCTGCTGGCCGAGGCGCCCGCGCCGGAGCCGGTCTACGGCACGGGCGGCTGAGCCCGGGGCAGGGGTGGAACCGCCCTAAACGAAAGGCTTTCGTTTAGGGCGGAATGTGTGTAGCGTCACGGGGGACGCTTCCCCGTCGCTCCCACTGAGAGGCACCGCCACATGACCGTCGCCGAGCACCGCCCCGTCTCGCCGCTCGACCCCACCGACCCCGACATCCTGCGTGAGCGGATGCCGCACGCCGAGCTCCTCGAGCTGCGTCGTACCGCCCCGGTGAGCTGGGTCGAGCAGCCCGACCCGGGTGCCCGTGCCGGGTTCCTCGACACCGGCTACTGGGCGTTGAGCAAGCACGCCGACGTCGCCGCGGTCTCGAAGAACCAGGCCGACTTCTCCACCTACGAGAACGGCGTGATCATCCGGTTCGCACCCGAGATGACCCGCGAGGAGCTGGAGCAGACCCGCTTCCTGCTGATCAACCACGACTCGCCCGAGCACACCAAGCTGCGCCAGATCATCTCGCGCGCCTTCACCCCGCGCGCGGTCGGCGGCCTGCACGACTGGCTGCGTGCCCGCGCGGAGAAGATCGTCGACGAGGCGCTGGCCAAGGACTGCGGCGACTTCGTCACCGACATCGCCGCCGAGCTGCCGCTGCAGGCCATCGCCGAGCTCCTCGGCGTACCGCAGGAGGACCGCGGCAAGCTCTTCGAGTGGTCCAACCAGATGCTGTCGTACGACGACCCGGACATCCCGGGGGACCAGATGACGGCGTTCATGGAGATCCTGGCCTACTCGATGGCCCTCGCCGACGACCGCCGCCGCAACCCGCAGGACGACATCGTCACCAAGCTGGTCACCGCCGACGTCGACGGCAACGGCCTGACCGACGACGAGTTCGGGTTCTTCGTGATCCTGCTCGCCGTCGCCGGCAACGAGACCACGCGCAACGCGATCACGCACGGGATGAAGGCGTTCATCGACCACCCCGAGCAGTGGGAGCTGTTCAAGGCCACCCGCCCGGACACCGCGGTCGACGAGATCATCCGCTGGGCCACGCCGGTCACCGTCTTCCAGCGCACCGCGAAGCGCGACCTCGAGATCGGCGGGCGGCAGGTCCGCGCCGGTGAGCGGGTCGGCCTGCTCTACGCCAGCGCGAACTTCGACGAGGACGTCTTCACCGACCCGTTCACCTTCGACATCACCCGCGAGCACAACCCGCACCAGGCCTTCGGCGGCCACGGCGCGCACTACTGCATCGGCGCCAACCTGGCCCGCCTGGAGATCAAGCTGATCTTCGACGCCCTCGCCGACCGCGACGCCCGGATCTCCCTGGCCGGCGAGCCGGTCAAGCTGCGCAGCTCGTGGATCAACGGCGTCAAGGAGATGCCGGTCTCCTACCGCTGACGCACCGCCTCCCAAGCGAATTCGTCGAGATCTTCGGAAATCTCGACAAATCCGCTTGGGAGGCGGTTCAGGTTCAGACCCGCTCGAGGATCGTGCCGGTGGCCATGGCACCGCCGGCGCACATCGAGATGAGCGCGGTGGAGGCGTCACGGCGCTCGAGCTCGTGCAGGGCGGTGGTGATCAGCCGGACGCCGGTCGCCCCGACCGGATGGCCCAGGGCGATCGCGCCGCCGTTGACGTTGACCTTGTCCATGTCCACGCCGTGCACGCCGGCCCAGGACAGTACGACGGAGGCGAAGGCCTCGTTCACCTCGAACAGGTCGAAGTCGCTGATCGCCATCCCGGAGCGCTCCAGCAGCCGGCGGGTGGCGTCGACGGGGCCGTCGAGGTGGAAGTAGGGGTCAGAGCCGACCAGCACCTGGGTGCGGATCCGGGCGCGCGGGGTCAGCCCGAGCGCGCGGGCCTTGTCCTCGTCCATGATCAGCAGCGCCGCGGCGCCGTCGGAGATCTGCGAGGAGGTGCCGGCGGTGTGCAGGCCCTCAGGCAGCACGGTGCGCAGCCCGGCCAGGCCCTCGGCGGTGGTCTCGCGCAGCCCCTGGTCGTGCTCGACGAGACGGGTCTCGCCGGTCGGGTTGCCCTCGCCGTCGAGCACCGGGGCCTCGATCGGCGCGATCTCGCGCTTGAACCGTCCCTCGTCGACCGCGACGCGGGCCTTGGTCTGCGAGGCCAGGCCGAGCTCCTCGAGGTCGGCCCGGGTCAGGCCGCGGTGCCGGGCGATGCGGTCGGCCGCCTCGAACTGGTTGGGCATGTCGATGTCCCAGTCGGCTGGGCGGGGGTCGCCGAGGCCCGGGGGCACGTTCGCGCCGAGCGGGATGCGCGACATCATCTCCACGCCGCAGGCGATGCCGACGTCGATGCTGCCCGCGCCGACCATGTCGTTGACCAGGTGCGCGGCCTGCTGGCCCGAGCCGCACTGGGCGTCCAGCGCGGTGCCCGCCGTCGCCTGCGGCAGGCCGGCGTACAGCCAGGCGCGGCGCACCATGTCGTTGGACTGCTCACCAGCCTGGGTGACGCAGCCGCCCAGCACCTGCTCGACCTCGGCGGGGTCCACGCCGGCCCGGCGCAGCACCTCTGCCTGCACGAAACCCAAGGCCTGGGCGGGGTGGAGGCCGGCGAGCCAGCCCTTGCGCTTGCCCAGCGGGGTGCGGACGGCCTCGACGATGACGGGGGTTCCCATGCCTCGACGATACCACCGAACTAGAACCTGTTCCTGTTCTGTGGATCCCGCCGAAACGCGCAAGACGAAACCCTTTCGTAAACGCGCGCATCTTTGTAGTGTGGGCCGCGAACTAGAACGTGTTCCAGCAACGAGAGGCCCGCCTGTGACCGAGCTGCTCCTACCCGAGGGGTGGGATCCGACGGATCCCGACATCAACGCCGTCGCCCTGCCGCACGAGGAGTTCCGCGCCCTGCGTGCCACCGCCCCGATCCATTGGGTGGAGCAGACCCCGGAGGCGCGTGCCGGGTTCTTCGGCACCGGCTACTGGGCGGCGACCCGCCACCAGGAGGTGCGCGAGGTCTCCAAGGACAACGACACCTGGTCGACCGCCGAGAACGGCGTGATCATCCGCTTCGCCCCCGACATGACCCGGGACCAGGTCGAGGTCCAGCGAGCGATGCTGATCCACCACGACCCGCCGGACCACACCAAGATGCGCGGCATCGTCTCGCGCGGCTTCACCCCGCGCGCGATCGCCTCGCTCAAGGAGAACCTGCGCGAGCGTGCCTACGCGATCGTGGAGGAGGCTGTGGCCCGCGGCACCGGCGACTTCGTCGAGGACCTCGCCGCCGAGCTGCCGCTGCAGGCGATCGCCGACTTCCTCGGCGTGCCGCAGGAGGACCGCAAGAAGCTGTTCGAGTGGTCGAACCAGATGATGGCGTACGACGACCCGGACTTCGACATCGATCCCGCGATCGCCTCGATGGAGATCATCGCCTACTTCGACGCGCTCGCGAACGACCGGCGGGAGAACCCGCAGGACGACATCGTGACCAAGCTGATCAGCGTCGGCGAGGACGGCCACGGGTCGCTGACCAACGACGAGTTCGGGTTCTTCGTGATCCTGCTCGCCGTGGCCGGCAACGAGACCACGCGCAACGCGATCACCCACGGCATGAAGGCGTTCATCGAGAACCCCGACCAGTGGGACCTGTGGAAGCGCGAGCGCCCCGACACGATGGTCGACGAGGTCATCCGCTGGGCCACGCCGGTGACGGTCTTCCAGCGCACCGCCAAGAAGGACACCGAGCTCGCCGGCCAGGCCATCGCCAAGGGCGACCGGGTGGCGCTGTTCTACGCCTCGGCGAACTTCGACGAGGCCGTCTTCGAGGACCCGTTCACCTTCAACATCCTGCGCGACCCGAACCCGCACGTCGCGTTCGGCGGTCACGGTGCGCACTACTGCATCGGCGCCAACCTGGCCCGCATGGAGATCAAGCTGATCTTTGACGCGCTCGCGGATCTCGCGCCGAACATCACCCTGGCCGGGGAGCCCAAGCGGCTGCGCTCGGGCTGGCTGAACGCGATCAAGGAGATGCAGGTCAGCTACACCGGCTGACGCAGCCGACGTCGTACCGGCCGGTGCCGGACGCTCCTTCAGCGGGCGTTCAGCACCGGTCGGCGACAATGGCCTCCTGTCGTCTTCCGGAGGTCTGCCCATGCGTGTGCTCGTCGTCGACGACGAGAAGCGCCTCGCCCGCTCGCTGCGGATCGGGCTGGAGGCGGAGGGATTCGCCGTGGACGTCGCCCACGACGGCACCGACGGGCTGTGGCTGGCCCGCGAGAACCCGTATGACGCCATCGTGCTGGACCTCATGCTGCCCGGCATCAACGGCTACAAGGTCTGCGAGACGCTGCGCGCGGAGCAGAACTGGACCCCGGTGCTGATGCTCACCGCCAAGGACGGCGAGTGGGACCAGGTCGAGGGCCTCGACACCGGGGCCGACGACTACCTGACCAAGCCGTTCTCCTTCCCGGTCCTGGTGGCCCGGCTGCGCGCCGTGGCCCGCCGCGGTGCCCGCGAGCGCCCCACCGCCTGGGAGATGGGCGACCTGAAGGTCGACCCCGCGGCGCGACGGGTCTGGCGGGGTGAGCAGGAGGTCGCGCTCACCGCACGCGAGTTCGCCCTGTTGGCCTTCCTGGCCCGGCACCGCGGCGACGTGGTGTCGAAGCGGCAGATCCTCGAGGCGGTCTGGGACGTCGACTTCGACGGCGACCCCAACATCGTCGAGGTCTACGTGCGCCATCTGCGCAACAAGATCGACCGGCCCTTCGGCCGCGCCGCCATCGAGACGTTGCGCGGCGCGGGCTACCGCCTCGCCAGCAACGGCGGCTGACGTGGCCTCGCCCCGGCCCGGCCCGTGGGCCCGGCTCTCGGTCCGGCTGCGCACCACCCTGGCCGCGGTCCTCGTGGTCGCCGTCGTCCTCGGCTTCGCCGCCGGCGCCCTGGTGCTGCTGGTTCGCGACTCGCTGCGCGACGGCGTCGAGGCGAGCGCCGAGCAGCGTGCCGCGGCACTGGTGCAGCAGCTGGAGACCGACGGGCTGCCCGGCCGTGCCGACGAGGACGACGACACGGACGGGGGAGACGCCGACGAGCCCGAGGAGCTCGTGTGGCAGGTCCGCGGCGAGGACGGCACCGTCGTCGCCGCCTCGCAGCCGGGACTGCCGCGCCTGCCCACCGCCGGCACCGAGGTCACGCTGCCCGGCGCCGACGAGCCCTACCTGGTCGTCGTGGAGGACGCCGAGATCTCCGAGGTCGAGTACGACGTCGTCGTGGCCGCCTCGCTGGAGGAGGTCACCGACTCCACCCGGGCACTGCTGGCGCCGCTGCTGGTCGGGGTGCCGCTGCTGCTCCTCCTGCTGGCCGGCACCACCTGGCTGGTGGTCGGCCGCGCGCTGGCGCCGGTGGAGCGGATCCGCCGCGAGGTCGACCAGATCACCGGGGACCGGCTGGACCGCCGGGTGCCCGAGCCGCCCACCCGCGACGAGGTGCGCCGCCTGGCCACCACCATGAACCGGATGCTCGGCCGCCTCGAAGACTCCCGGGCCCGCCAGCAGCAGTTCGTGGCCGACGCCTCCCACGAGCTGCGCTCCCCGCTGGCCGCCCTGCGCCAGACCGCCGAGGTCGCGGTGGCCCACCCCGGCGCGCTCGACGACGGCGAGCTCGCCGAAGCCGTGCTGGAGGAGTCGATCCGGATGCAGCGCCTGGTCGAGCAGCTGCTCGTGCTCACCCGGACCGAGGCCGGCGCCTCGGGCCGCCCGCTGGGCGACGTCGACCTGGACGACCTGCTGCTCACCAACGCCCGCCGCCTGCGACGACCGGAGCTGCACGTCGACACCAGCGGCGTCGGCCCGGCCCGGGTGCACGGGGACGAGCTGGCGCTGGGCCAGGTCGTGCGCAACCTGCTGGACAACGCGGCCCGGCACGCCCGCTCCCGCATCGCCCTCGGCCTGCGGGCCCACGACGGCGGCATCGAGCTGGTCGTCGACGACGACGGCCACGGCATCGCCCCCGCCGACCGGGAGCGGGTCTTCGACCGGTTCGTGCGCCTCGACGAGGCCCGCGCTCGCGACGACGGCGGCAGCGGCCTCGGGCTGGCCATCGTCCGGGAGATCGTCGCCGCGCACGGCGGCACGGTCGCAGTGGAGGAGGCTCCGCTCGGCGGGGCCCGGTTCGTCGTACGGCTGCCGGCGCCGGCGCGGGCTTCCTGAAGACGGCTTCAGGAGCGTTCAGGAAGGGTTCAGCGCTCTCGGGCGAAGGTGGGCACACCCAGTCAGCACGACACCTAGGAGAACACCGTGAAGAACCCGATCACCGCCAAGAACCTGAACCTGGCCCGGCTGCGCACCAAGCACGTCCTGGTCCCCACCGTCGCCGCCGCCGCGATCCTGGGCGCCGGCGGCGCATTCTGGGGCGCCAGCGCCAGCACCGACGACGTCCGCGGCGGTGAGCGCGACCGGGTGGCCACCGCTGCGGTGGCCACCGTCGGCGAGGGCACTGCGGTCGAGGTGGAGACCAGCGACGACGCCGGCGAGGCCTACGAGGTCGAGGTACGACGCGAGGACGGCACCGAGGTCGACGTCACCCTGGACGACGACCTGACCCCCATCGCCAAGCAGGACGACACCGACGACACCGACACCGACGACACCGACGACACCGATGACACCGACACCGACGACCGGCCGGTCCCCGCGACCGAGCGGGCCTCGGCGGAGAAGGCCGCACTCGCCGCGGTCGGCGGCGGCACCGTGCTCGACGTCGAGGCCGGCGACGACCCCGGCGTCGCCTACGACGTCGAGGTCCGCGACGCCGAGGGCGCGGAGTGGGACGTCGACCTCGACGCCTCCTTCGCCGTGGTGACCAAGACGCTCGACGACTGAGCCCGCGCCGCGTAGGGCAGGCTTCGCCTCATGCACTACGTGGGAGTGGACCTCGCCTGGGGCGAGCGCAAGCCCACCGGCCTGGCCGTGCTCGACGAGGCCGGCCGGCTGGTGATGGTGAGGGCGGCCGGGGACGACGAGGAGATCCTGGCCGCCCTCGCGCCGTATGTCGAGGGCGACTGCCTCGTCGCCATCGACGCGCCGCTGGTGGTGACCAACCCGACGGGCAACCGTCCGGCCGAGGCCGCGCTGAACCGGGACTTCGCCCGGTTCGATGCCGGCGCCCACCCGGTGAACACCGCCCGACCCGAGTTCGCCACCCAGCCGCGTGGGGCGCGGATCGCCTCGGCGCTGGGCCTCGACCTCAACCCCCGCTCGGGCCGGCCGCGCCGGGCGATCGAGGTCTACCCGCACGCCGCGACGGTCGCTCTGTTCCGGCTGGGCCGGACGCTGAAGTACAAGAACAAGCCCGGACGGGACCTGGAGCAGCTGCGCGCCGAGCTGCTGGTGCTGATCGGCCTCCTCGAGGGGCTGGCGGAGGCCGACCCGCCGCTGGTGGTCGACGAGGCCTGGCGGGCGTTGCGCACCGCGGCCGAGCGCGCGGGACGCAAGAGCGAGCTGCGGGTGGTCGAGGACCAGGTGGATGCGGTGGTGTGCGCCTACGTCGCCCTCTTCTCCCGCCGCCGCCCCGAGGCCACCACGACGTACGGCAACCTCGCCGAGGGCTACATCGTCACGCCGACGCTGCCGGCCGATCTGGTGCCCACGCCGCGGGCGCCGCGCTCGGCGCCGGTGCGCGACGCCGGTGCCGCCGTCCGGGTCTACGCCGAGCGGCACCCCGAGCTGCGCCGCGCCACCGAGGCCTTCGTCGCGCTCGTCACCGCGGCGCTCGACGAGGCCGGCATCAACTACCTGACGGTCACCGGCCGCACCAAGTCCGTCACCTCGTTCGCGGGGAAGGCGGCCCGGGTGGCCGGCGGCCGGCCGGTGTTCACCGACCCGTTGGGGGAGATCACCGACCAGATCGGGCTCCGGGTGATCACCTACGTGCAGAGCGACGTCCAGGCCGTCGCCGACGTGCTGGAGGACCGGGTGGTCGTGCACGACGACCGCGACATGGGGCAGGAGACGGCCAGCGAGGGGCGGTTCGGCTACGCCAGCCGGCACCTGCTGGTCACCTTGGACCCGTCGCTGGAGGACGCCGCCGACCCGGTGCTGCGCGGACGGCACGCCCAGATCCAGATCCGCACCGTGCTGCAGCACGCGTGGGCCGAGTTCGAGCACGACATCCGCTACAAGGGCACCATCCCCGAGCAGCACGCCCGCGACTTCGATCGGCGCTTCACCCTCGCCGCGGGGCTCCTCGAGCTCGCCGACCGGGAGTTCTCCACCATCCGCGACCGGCTGCGCGAGAGCACCCCGTCGTCCCCGGCGGAGGTCGGTGACGACGACCCGCGGATCAGCCCTCGCGAGCTGGCCGCCTTCCTCGCCGGGCAGTACGCCGACGCCGGCTGGTCGCGCACCGAGCACTACGCGTGGATCGCCGACATCGTGCTCGAGCTCGGCATCACCTCGCTGAGCGAGCTCGCCGAGACCCTGCGTGCGGTCGACGCGGAGACGCTGCGCCAACGGATGGACTACCGCTATCCGCCGGGAGCGGTGCGCCGCCTCGACGACGCGCTGCTGTGGGCCCACGGCGAGCGGTACGTCGACCTGCACGCCAACGCCGACCGGGTGGCGGCGCTGCGGGCGAGGCTGGCGAAGATGCGCGGCGCGGCCTGAGCCCGGTGGGGGTGAGTGGCCCCTAGGGTGTGCCCATGTCGCACGCCGTCTCCGAGATGATCCAGTCCGCACGGTTCACCCCGGTGCGCTTCCGGCACGGCTACGACATGGGCGAGGTCGACGACCTGCTCGACCGGGTGTCCCGCGAGGCCGCGCAGGGCGGAGCAGTGCGGCCACTCATCGAGGGGCGCAGGTTCACCCAGGTCCGGTTCCGCGAGGGCTACGAGATGGCCGAGGTCGACGACCTGCTCGCCCGGGTCGTGGAGCTGGCCGACAGCTGACCGCCAGCTGACCTCCCGGCCGCTGCGCGGCGCCTCACGCGGGGGTCGAGGCCGCTGCGCTGCGCAGCACGAGGTCGTCCACGACCGCGGCCAGGCTGCCGCCGTTGCGCTCGAACGCGGCCCGCTGGCGCACGGAGCCGCCGGCGGCCAGCACCCGCTCGATGCCGTCGGTGACCAGGTCCAGGTCGTCGTACGCCGTCAGCTCCTCGCGCACGGTGGCGAGGAGGCCGGCGAGCACGTCGCGCGCCGGGGCCTGCTCGCCGGTGCGGGGATCCAGCAGCCGCTCGGACAGGCCGTAGCGGGCGGCCCGCCACTGCGCCGCGCGCAGCTGCTCGCTGCGCCAGGGCGCGCCCTCGTCGCTGGTGCCCCGGTCGCCGCCCTCGACGAGGTGGGTGACCAGCGCCCGGGTGAGCGCAGCCACGAGGATCGCGTCGTCGGGGTCGGTGCACACGTCACTGATCCGGATCTCGACGGTGGGCGCGGCCTTGGCGAGCCGGGCGTCGAAGTAGAGCATGCCCACGTCGCGTGCGGCGCCGGAGGCGATCAGCGCGGCGCAGGCGTCGCGGTAGCCCGCCAGCGAGCCGAACGGCTCGGTCGGCCCGGCGCTGGGCCAGCGCGACCACACCTGGGAGCGCCACGAGGCATAGCTGGTGTCGCGGCCGTGGTGGAACGGGGAGTTCGCGCCGACGGCCAGCAGCAGCGGCAGCCAGGGGGCGATCGCGTCGATGACGGCGACGCCCTGCTCGGGGGAGTCGATGTCGACGTGCACGTGCATGCCGCAGGTGCCCGCGGGCCGGGCGATCTCCCCGTAGAGGCCGAGCATGTCGAGGTAGCGGTCGTCGCGGGTGGGCTGCGGCGTGCCGGCGTGCAGCGGCAGGGTGCCGGCGGCCATCACCCGCAGCCCGACGGCCTCGGCGGCCTGTGCGGCGACCTCGCGGCGTCGTACCAGGTGGGCGCGCAGCTCACCGAGGTCGGTCACCGGCGGTGTGCGCGTCTCCAGCTGGTGGCGGTACAGCTCCGCGTCGAGGTCGGCGACCTCCGCCTCCACGCCTTGCTGCGCTGCGTGCTGGGCGGCGTGCTGCAGCACGGTCGGCGCGTGCGGCGCCGGCTCCCGGGTCTCGGGGTCCACGAGCAACAGCTCCTCCTCCACGCCGAGCTTGCGCAGCTGCATGCCTCGGCCCCTCCCTCCCTGCGTCGGCCCTGACGGATTCGTCGTCCCTGCGCCAGTACCCGGCGGCGGGGGAGTCCAGCCTTCAGGGCGTCAGACGTGCCGGACCACGACCTGTCCGGCGTCGACCTCCCAGTGCTGGTGCAGGTCGACGTTGGCGAGCAGCCGCCGGTCGTGGGAGACCAGCAGCAGCGCGCCCTCGTAGGCGGCCAGCGCCTCCTCGAGCTGCTCGATGGCGGGCAGGTCGAGGTGGTTGGTGGGCTCGTCGAGGACCAGCAGGTTCACCCCGCGGGCCTGCAGCAGCGCCATCGCCGCGCGGGTCCGCTCGCCGGGGGAGAGGCGGTCGACGGCGCTGGCGACCTGGTCGGCCTTGAGACCGAACTTGGCGAGCAGGGTGCGGACCTCGGCCTGGGTCCACTCCGGCACCTGCGCCTCGAACGCCTCGCCCAGCGGCCGCGCGCCGGCCAGCATGGTGCGGCCCTGGTCGATGAGGCCCACGGCCACGGACGCACCGAGCGACGCGGAGCCGGTGTCGGGTGCCTGCTGGCCCAACAGCAGCCGCAGCAGGGTGGTCTTGCCGGCGCCGTTGGGACCGGTGATGCCGATCCGGTCCCCGGCGTTGACCTGCACCGAGACGGGGCCGAAGGTGAACTCCCCGAGCCGGCAGCCCGCCTCGTTCAAGGTGGCCACCACGGAGCTGGAGCGCGGCGCGGCGGCGACGGAGAACTGCAGCACCCACTCCTTGCGGGGCTCGGCGACCTCCTCGAGCCGGGCGATGCGCGACTCCATCTGGCGCACCTTCTGGGCCTGCTTCTCCGACGACTCCGTGGCGGCACGGCGCCGGATCTTGTCGTTGTCGGGGTTCTTGCGCATCGCGTTGCGCACCCCCTGGGAGCTCCACTCCCGGGTGGTGCGCGCCCGCTGCACGAGGTCGTCACGGTTCGTGGCGTACTGGTCGTAGGCCTCCCGGGCGTGCCGTCGGGCGATCTCCCGCTCCTCCAGGTAGGCCTCGTAGCCGCCGTCGTAGACGCGGATCTGCTGCTGGGCCTGGTCGAGCTCGACGATCCGGGTCGCACAGCGCGCCAGGAACTCCCGGTCGTGGGAGACCAGCACGACCCCGCCGCGCAGCCCGCGCACGAACTCCTCCAGTCGGGCCAAGCCGTCGAGGTCCAGGTCGTTGGTCGGCTCGTCGAGCAGGACGACGTCGAAGCGGCTCAGCAGCAGCGCGGCCAGCGCCACCCGCGCGGCCTGGCCGCCGGACAGCGCGCTCATCAGCGTCTCGGGCGCCAACGGCAGGCCGAGCTCGGCGAGCATCGGCTCCACCCGGTCCTCCAGGTCCGGCGCCCCGCTGGCCAGCCACCGGTCGAAGGCCAGCGCGTAGGCGTCGTCGGCGCCCGGGATCTCGGTGCCGAGGTCCGCGGCCGCGGCCTCCATGGCCTCGGTCGCCGCGGCCGCGCCGGTACGACGTGCCACGTACTGCGCCACGGTCTCGCCGGGCACCCGCTCGTGCTCCTGCGGCAACAGCCCCACGAACGCGTCGGCGGGCGCGCACGTCACCGTGCCGGCGATCGGCTCGGCGACCCCGGCGAGCAGGGACAGCAGCGTCGACTTGCCGGCCCCGTTGGCTCCGAGGACGCCGACCACGTCGCCGGGGGCGACCGTGAGGTCCAGGTGCTCGAACAGCACCCGGTGTCCGTGACCGCCGGAGAGGTCCTTGGCGACGAGCGTGGCTGACACCCCCGGATCCTATCGGCGCCCGGGTCGCGCTCGGCACGCGCGCTGGGAGGCGCTGTCTAGGGTGAGCGACGTGGAGCCGGACTGCCCGAAGCGGATGACGTTCGGGCCCTGTGGCGGGGTCCGGGACGACGCCTCGTGCGAGCTCGACGAGCGTCCCTGCCCGTTCACGGCACCGGACGCGGCCGCGGTGGCGTGGCCGGACGCACCCCGGGCCTCCGCACCGCCGGCGAGCCGGCTGCTCGAGGCCGCCGCACGCGGACCGGTGGTGCTCACCGACCTGACCATCCCGCCGTACGACGCCGCGGGGCTCGCCGCGGTGACCCGCACGCTGGCCGGCTCCTGCGACGCCGTGCTGGTCGGCGAGCACCAGAACCGGCCGGACTTCCCGCCGACGCTGATGAGCGCGCTGGTCGCCGAGGCCGGCGGGGTGCCGTGGGTGACCCTGGCGTGCCGCGACCGCAACCGGCTGGTGCTCGAGCAGGAGCTGGCCGGCCTCGCCGTCGCCGGGGTCGACGGCGTGCTGTGCGTGACCGGCGACGGTCGCGCCCAGGGGGTGCGCCCCGACGTCACCCAGGTCTTCGACCTCGACGGCACCCAGCTCGCCGCGCTGGCCGGCGCGCGCGGGCACGCGGTCGCCGTACCGGAGGCGCCCGCGGCGCAGCCCAGGCACCTGCGGCCCGACCGGTTGGTGGAGAAGCAGCGCGCCGGCGCCCACCTGGCCGTGCTCAACCATGTCCGCAGCGCCGACGAGGTCGCCACCTTCGTGGCCGCCGCCCGCTCGCGCGGCCTGCGGATCCCGGTGGTCGCGGGCGTGGCGGTCTACACCGACGAGCGCTCCGCGCGGGTGCTGCAGAACTTCCCAGGCCTGCACCTCGACGACGACGAGGTGGCCCGGGTGTTGGCCGCACCGGACGTGCGGGAGGCGGGTATCGAGGCAGCGGTCCGCGAGGCGCGGGCCCTGCTCGCCATCGACGGTGTGGCCGGCGTCAACCTGTCCGGGCTGGCCTCCGCGGACGGCGAGCTCGTCGGCGCGCAGGTGAAGGCCGAGATCGGCACGAGGATCAGGGAGGGTCGATGAAGGACACTGTGGGCGGGGGGCTGCCCGACGAGGCGATGGCCGACGAGTTCGACACGGTCGCCTGGTGGACCGCGGCGGCCGTCGCCGAGCTGGGCGAGGACCACGCGCTGCCGGCGGCGTGCCGGGGCAGCGGTTCTCCCGCCGCGCTGGACTGGCTGGCCACCTGGATGGGCTTGAGGTCGGGGATGAGCCTGCTCGACTCCGGCGCCGGTGTCGGCGGCCCGGCCGAGCGTGCCGCCCGCGAGCACGGGGTGCGACCGACGCTGGCCGAGCCGATGGAGGGCGCCTGCCGCGCCGCCGGGCGGCTCTTCGGCCGGCCGGTGGTCGTCGCCAACGGCGCGGCGCTGCCGTTCGGCGACGAGACGTTCGACGCCGCCTGGTCGCTCGGCGTGCTCTGCACGCTGCAGGACAAGCGCGGCTACCTCACCGAGCTGCGCCGGGTCGTGGCCCCCGGCGGGGCGCTCGGCCTGCTCGTCTACGCCCGTAGCGTCGACGAGCTGCCCGACCAGCCCGACGGCAACCACTTCCCGAGCCTGCCCGAGCTGCGCGAGGACCTGGCTGCGGTCGGGATCACGGTGCTGGAGGAGAAGCCGCTCACCGAGGTGGCGAGCACGCCGGCCGAGTGGGACGAGGCCGCCGAGCGCGTCGAGGAGGTCATCGCTCGCGACCACCGCCACGACGAGCGCTGGAGCCGGGCGCAGGCGCAGCAGGAGACCATCACCGGTCTGATCTCCGACGGGCTGGTCACCGGCGTGCTGCTGGCCTGCCGACGGGCCTAGTGGCGACCTAGCCGGACCTGGCAGCGGAGGCCTCGGCCCGCGGCTGCTCCTCCTGCGGGACACGGCGCCGCCGGTCCCACCAGGCCCAGCCGCCCACGACGACGGCCACCAGCAGCGCGCCGGCGATCTCGTCGACGACGTAGTGCTCGGCGTAGTAGACGAGCGAGAACAGCATCGCCGCGGGGTAGAGCAGCACGCTCCAGCGCCACAGACCGGTGAAGCGGGCGATCACCCACCAGGCGATGAAGATCGCCAGCGCGGAGTGCAGCGAGGGCATCGCGGCGACCTGGTTGCCGATCGCGGAGACGTGCTGCTGCGTCGTGCCGGCCCCCGCGGACGCCGAGCCGGACGTGCTCAGGTCGAACCAGCCGCGGCCGGTGATCCGGGCGACGTCGTCGGTGAGGTAGCCGTCGCGGGCGGCCATCCACGGCGGTGCCATCGGGTAGAGCACGTAGCAGACCACCGAGAGCGAGATGATCGCCAGGTAGCGGCGCATGTAGTAGATCCACTCGGGCCGGTTCCGCTTCCACAGCACCGCCCCGATCGCGAGCGCGGCGAAGAAGTGCGAGTAGTAGACGGTGGTCAGCACGACGTCGTACCAGCGCGGCGGCAGGGACTGGCGGCACGGCACGTCACAGAGCTTGGCCTGCAGGTACTCGGTCGGCAGGGTGCCGCCGAACAGCCACCGGTCGGCCTCGATCGGCCAGGTGAACTCGACGCCGAAGATGCCCAGGTCGTCGGAGACACCGCGGCTGTAGAGGTAGAGCAGCAGCACCGCGAACGGCGGCCACCAGTCACGCAGGAACGCGAGGTGCTCGCGCACGGGACGTCGTACGTCCCAGGCGACGGTGGCCAGCCACAGGATGATCACCACCTGGTAGCCCTGCCGGGGGAGCCCGTTGACCTCGACGTAGGCGCCCAGGGCGGCCACGAACACCGCAAGCCCGGCGAACCGGACCAGCCACGTCGTGGGCACGCGCGTACGCGGCTCTTGCGACTCATCCGCTGTGGTCATCGACACCTCCGCGGCGGAGGCTATCGGCCGCGCCGGATCGTCTGCGCGGGCACCCTTGCCTGATTCGGCGTACAAGTGTTCACTGTGTCCATGGCGAGCACCATCCCGTGGGAGCGCGTACGGCGCGCAGGCGCCAAGCTCACCACCCCGTTGCACCCCGACGACTACCTGCGACTGCTGAACCCGCTGTGGAGCGCCCGCGAGCTGCGCGGGCGCATCGAGCGGGTCGTGCCCGAGACCGAGGACGCCGCTACGATCGTGATCCGGCCGGGCTGGGGGTGGCAGTACGACCACCGCCCCGGCCAGTACGTCGGCATCGGTGTGCAGGTCGACGGCCGGTTCCAATGGCGCTCCTACTCGGTGAGCTCTCCGCCCAAGCGGCGGGGCAGGACCATCTCGATCACGGTCCGCGCGATGCCCGAGGGACTGCTGTCGGCGCACCTGGTCAACGGTGTCGAGCCCGGCACCATCGTCCGGCTCGCGCTGCCCGACGGCGACTTCGTGCTGCCCGACCCGCCGCCGGCCAAGCTGCTGTTCCTCGTCGGCGGCAGCGGGGTGACGCCGGTGATGGCGATGCTGCGCACCCTCGACCGGCGCGGCTCGATGCCCGACGTGGTCATGCACTACTCCTCGCCCACCGCGGAGCGGATGATCTTCCGCGACGAGCTCGACGAGCTCGCCGCCAAGCACGAGACGCTGACGCTGCACCGCCTCGAGACCGACCGCGACGGCATGCTGCAGCTCGACGGGCCGGAGGGCCTGGACCGGATGTGCCCGGACTGGCGCGAGCGCCAGACCTACGCCTGCGGGCCCGGGCCGATGCTGGAGGCGATCACCGCACACTTCGAGGCCCACGACGTCGAGGAGCGGCTGCACCTCGAGCGGTTCTCCCTCGACCTGGGCGGCGAGGGCGGGGAGGGCGGCACGATCACCTTCCGCAACTCCGGCAAGGAGATCGAGGTCGACGGCGCCACCACGGTGCTCGAGGCCGGCGAGCAGGCCGGCGTCGGCATGCCGTACGGCTGCCGGATGGGCATCTGCCACACCTGCACCCTGACGCTCGTCTCCGGCCGGGTCCGCGACCTGCGCAGCGGCGACGAGTTCGACAGCCCCAACGAGCCGGTGCAGACCTGCGTGACCGCCGCCGTCGGCGACTGCACCCTCGACATCTGAGGCACCTGATCACCTGAACCACCGTCCGCACGACACCGATCCACGGAAGGAACCACACATGGCGATCTCGGACGTCAAGGAGTACGTGCACCTCACCACCGACGAGGTGGACCAGATCGGCCGCGAGCTCGACGCGCTGCGCGCGGAGGTCGAGGAGTCCCGGGGGCCGGCCGACGCCGCCTACATCAACCGGATGATCAAGGTGCAGCGCGGCCTGGCCGCGGCCGGCCGGGTGACGCTGCTGGTGGGCACCCAGTTCCGGCGCACCCGCAAGCCGGCCTGGGTGCTGGGCGCCTCGTTCCTCGGCGTGGCCAAGATCCTGGAGAACATGGAGATCGGCCACAACGTGATGCACGGCCAGTGGGACTGGATGAACGACCCCGAGATCCACTCCTCGAACTGGGAGTGGGACACCGCGCAGCCGGCCGAGCAGTGGAAGCACTCGCACAACTACATCCACCACCAGTTCACCAACGTGCTCGGCTACGACAACGACATCGGCTACGGCGTCCTGCGGATGGCCCGGGAGCAGAGGTGGTCCCCGGCCAACCTCGGCCAGCCCGTCTACAACGCGCTGCTGGCGCTGCTGTTCGAGTGGGGCGTGGCACTGCACGACCTCGACATCGAGCGGATCCGGAAGCTGGAGAAGGACCCCGAGGAGCTCAAGCGGCAGGCGTTGCAGATCTTCCGCAAGGGCCGCAACCAGATCATCAAGGACTACGTCGTCTACCCGGCGCTGGCCGGGCCGCAGTGGCGCACCGTGCTCACCGCCGACGTGGCCGCCAACATCACCCGCAACCTGTGGTCCTACATGATCATCTTCTGCGGCCACTTCCCCGACGGTGCGGTGCACTTCACCGAGGAGGAGATCGAGGACGAGACCCGCTCCGAGTGGTACCTGCGTCAGATCCTCGGCGCCGCCAACTTCGAGGGCGGCAACCTGCTGCACATCCTCTCGGGCAACCTCGGCTTCCAGATCGAGCACCACCTGTTCCCCGACCTGCCCAGCAACCGGTACGCCGAGATCTCGGTGCGGGTGCGTCAGCTGTGCGAGAAGTACGACATCCCGTACACCACCGGCCCGCTGCACCGGCAGTACGGCCAGGCGCTGCGCACCATCCTCAAGCTGTCGCTGCCCAACTCCTGGACCAGCAGCGACCAGCCCGAACCGCCGAGCCCCTCGCGCGACCGCAAACGCCGATCGGACTCCGAGCGGCCCTCGCGACGCTCCGAGCTGGGTGGGTGGTCCCGCTCCGGCTCGTCTGCGCGGGCATGAGCGGCATGACGGGCACCGCGACGCCGTTCGCGTGGGAGGCCTTCGACCAGCCGGGCGCGCCCCTGGGCGACCTCGTGACGCGGCGGGTCACCCAGTGCGCGCTGAGCCGGGTCTGCGGCATGTGCGCCGAGCCGCTGGGCAGGCCGGTGGCCTTCGTCGGCACGCCCGAGGAGATCGGCCGCAACGCCTTCCACGCGCCGCCGCTGCACGTGGACTGCGCGCAGCGGCTGCTGGCTCACGCCGGCGCGGAGCCGACCTGGCAGGTCGTGACGACGGCAGGCTTCGAGTACGTGCGCCCCGCGCGTGAGGACGCCGACCGCAGGGCTCGTTTCGAGCCGAACTCGCTGACCGGCTGAGCGTCAGTCGCGCGCGGTGAGCACGATCGGGTCGCCGTCGGTGATGGCGACCGTGTGCTCGACGTGCGCGCCGCGGGAGCCGTCGGCGGAGCGGATGGTCCAGCCGTCGGGGTCGAAGACGATCTCGTCGGTGGTGTGCAGGAACCACGGCTCGATCGCGATGACCAGTCCGGGTCGCAGCTTCAGGCCGCGGCCGGCGCGGCCGTCGTTGGCCACGTGCGGCTCGCCGTGCATGGTCCGGCCGACGCCGTGGCCGCCGAACTGCAGGTTCACCTTCAGGCCCTCGCCGCGGGCGACCTCGCCGATCGCGGCGGAGATGTCACCGAGGCGGTTGCCCGCCCGGGCCGCGTCGATGCCGGCGTCCAGGGCGCGCTGGGTGACGTCGATGAGCCACTGGTCCTTCTCGTTCGGCGTGCCGACGATCATCGAGAGCGCCGAGTCGGCGACCCAGCCGTCCACGGCCGCCGCGAAGTCGACCGAGAGCAGGTCGCCGTCGGCGAGGGTGTAGTCGAACGGCAGCCCGTGCAGCACCGCGTCGTTGACCGAGGTGCACAGCACCTTGCCGAACGGGCTGGCCCCGAAGGAGGGGTGGTAGTCGATGTAGCAGGACTCCGCGCCGGCGTCCTTGATCATCCGGTGCGCGAGCTCGTCGAGCTCGAGCAGGTTCACCCCGACGTCGGCCTTCTCGGCCAGCGCCTTGATCACCGACGCGACGAACCGGCCGGCGGGTCGCATCTGCTCGATCTGGGTGGGGGTACGAAGCTCGATCACCCGTCCAGACTACTGACCTGGACCGGCCTTCGGGGCATCGCCGGTGCCGCTCTGACGGTGCCGGGAGAGCTCGGCCCGGGCGATCGCGCGCAGGTGGACCTCGTCGGGGCCGTCGAAGAGCCGCATGGCGCGGTGCCAGCCGTACATCGCCGCCAGCGGGGTGACGTCGGTGACCCCGGCGCCGCCGTGCACCTGGATGGCCCGGTCGATGACCGACATCGCCGCCCGCGGCACGGCCACCTTCGCCATCGCCACCAGGGTGCGGGCCTCGCGGTTGCCCGCGGCGTCGATGACCTGGCAGGCCTGGTGGCACAGCAGGCGAGCCTGATCGAGCTCCAGGCGGGACTCGGCGACCTGGTGCTGCACGACGCCCTGGTCTGCCAGCGGCCCGCCGAAGGCGACCCGCTCCTGGGCCCGGGTGACCATCAGCTCCAGTGCGCGCTCGGCCGCGCCGAGGGCTCGCATGCAGTGGTGGATCCGGCCGGGTCCGAGCCGGGCCTGCGCGGCGGCGAAGCCGCCACCCTCCTCGCCGAGGAGGTTGGTCACCGGCACCCGCACGTCGTGGAATTCCACGACGCCGTGGCCGTGCTGGTCGTGGTGGCCGAAGACCGGCAGGTCCCGTACGACGCGCACGCCGGGGGTGTCCCGGGGGATGAGCAGCATCGACTGCTGGCGGTGGGCCGGTGCCTCCGGGTCGGTCTTGCCCATCAGCACCAGGAGCGCGCAACGCGGGTCCAACACACCGCTGGTCCACCACTTGCGCCCGGTGACGACGTACTCGTCGCCGTCGCGCTCGATGCGGGTGGCGATGTTGGTGGCGTCGCTGCTGGCCACAGCCGGCTCGGTCATCGCGAACGCCGAACGGATCTCTCCGGCCAGCAGCGGCTCGAGCCACTGCTTGCGCTGCTCGTCGGTGCCGAGGAGGTGGAGCAGCTCCATGTTGCCGGTGTCGGGCGCGGCGCAGTTGGTGGCCTCCGGCGCCAGGTCCAGGCTCCACCCGGACAGCTCGGCGATGGGGGCGTACTCCAGCTGGGTCAGCCCGGACTCAGCGGGCAGGAAGAGGTTCCACAGCTCGCGCTCGCGGGCGGCGTGCTTGAGGTCCTCGACGACCGGGGGCACGGTGTGGTCGTCCGGGCCGGCGGCGGCGCGTTGCGCCGCGTAGGTCGGCTCGGCCGGCAGCACCTGCTCCTGCATGAAGGCGTGCATGCGCTGCAGCAGGTCGCGGGCGCGCTCCGAGGGCGCGGCCAGGGGGAGTGGCGTGGGTGGGGTCACGGTTGCCTCCCGCCCCTCAGCTCGCGGCGCAGGATCTTGCCGGTCACCGTCTTGGGCAGCTCGTCGACGAGCTCGACCTGGCGCGGGTACTTGTAGGCGGCCATCCGCTCCTTGCAGTGCGCGATGAGCTCCTCCGCCGTGGCGCTGCGGCCGTCCTTGAGGCTCACGAACGCCTTCACCGTCTCGCCGCGCTTCTCGTCCGGCACCCCCACCACGGCGGCCTCGCGGACCGCGGGGTGCTCGGCCAGGACGTCCTCGACCTCGCGCGGCCACACCTTGTAGCCGGCGGCGTTGATCATGTCCTTCTTCCGGTCGACGATGAAGATCCAGCCGTCGTCGTTCATGAAGCCGACGTCGCCCGAGCGGAGCGCGCCGCCGGGCAGGCCGGCCGCGGTCTCCTCGGGCTTGCCCCAGTAGCCGGCGACCACCTGCGGCCCCTCGGCGACGATCTCGCCGACCTCGCCCAGCGCCACGTCGGCGCCGTCGTCGCCCTGGATCCGCACCACCGTCGAGGGCACCGGCACCCCGACCGACAGCGCGCCCGAGGTCGGGTCGACCGGCGAGGGCGTGCCGAACGGAGTCAGCGTCATCGGGCTGGTGGTCTCGGTCAGGCCGTAGGCGTTGTGCAGCTGCAGCCCGGTGGCCTCGGCGAACGCCCTCTCCGCGGTGGGGGAGATCGGCGCGCCCCCGGAGTAGACCGAGGTGAACGACGAGAAGTGGTCCCGGGTGAAGTCGGGGTGGTTGAGCAGTGCGTTGAGCGCCGTGACGGCGCCGATCGTGTACGTCGGCCGGTGCTGGCGCAGCGCGTCGAGGACCACGCCGGGCTCGAAGCGGTAGGCGAGCACCAGCGGCATCGGGGCGAGCAGGCTGACCGCGACGTGGCCGATCAGGCCGGTGATGTGGAACAGCGGAGCGATGCCGAAGACCGAGCCGCCGGGCTGGAAGCGGGCCCAGTCACGGTAGGCCGTGGCGGTGAAGACGACGTTGCCGTGGGTGTTCATCGCGCCCTTGGGCACCCCCGTCGTCCCGGAGGTGTAGGTCAGGAACGCCACGTCGGTGGGCGCCAGGGTGGCCGCCGGCGGCACCTCGCCGCGGTGCTCGTCGATGAAGGCGGCGAGGTCGGTGGTGCCCTCGTGCCGTTGCCGGGTGAGGTCGGCGAACAGCCGGGGGTCGGGGTGGGAGTGGTGCTCCAGGCCGCTCGTCGTGAGCACCAGCCGCACCGAGGAGTCCGGTACGACGTCGCGGGCCACCTCGTCGTACAGCGACTCCAGCGCGATCAGCGCGGTGGCGCCGGAGTCCTGCAGGAGGTAGGTGAGCTCGCGCGCCCGGCTCATCGGGTTGATCGAGACGAGCACCCCGCCGGCCTTCCACGCCGCGATCACGGCCACGACGAACTGCGGCACGTTCTGCAGGTAGACCGCCAGCCGGTCGCCGGGCGCGAACCCGCTCGCCAGCAGGCCGCTGGCGAGCGCGTCGCTCTGCTCGTCGAGCTCGCGCCGGCTCAGGGCGCCGTCGAAGTAGCGCACGGCGTCACCCTCGGGGTCCTGGGCCAACCCGGCACGGAACATGTCGAGGGCGTTGCGGTGGGCCGGGTGGATCTCGCCGGGCTGGCGACCGTAGAGCCGCAGCCAGGGACGGTCGTCGTAGACGGTCATCGGGCCGGCCTCACTTGATGGCGAGCGGGTTGACCGGGGACCCGCTGCCCTTGGCCACCTTGAGCGGGGCGGCGGCGTAGAAGAACTCGTACACCCCGTCCTCCGCGCAGTCGTCCGCCAGCGCCTCGAGGTCGGTGATCTCGGTGAAGGCGATGCCCAGGTTGCGCATCAACGCGTTGTGCAGCACCAGGGCCACCCCGTTGTGGGGGTCCGTGGTGACCTCGTTGGCGATGGTGTCGGTGACCAGGTTCGGGACCTCCATGTCGGCGAACCACTGCACCAGCTCCGGGCTGTAGACCAGACCCGGTTCGCAGAACCCCTCGTAGAACTTCTCGCCGAGGTCGTGGAACAGCTGCAGGAAGTTGGTGCGGATCAGCAGGATGTCGCGCTTGCGCAGCTCGACGCCCTGGCTCGCCGCGCACGCGAGCAGGTCCTCGTGGGTGAAGGTCTCCGCCGACTCGAGCGTCTTCTTGCCCCGGAAGCGCGCCATGTCGAGCAGCACCGCGCGGCCCACCACGCCCCGCTGGGCGATCGGCTCGATGCTCGCCACGTCCAGCCCGCCCACGGTGCTGCGGGCGTCGTAGCCGTTCCACAGGTGACCGCCGTACCAGACGTGGCCGAGGGCGTCGTACTGCGTGGAGCCCTGGAGGAAGGCGTTGATCTTGTCGTCGGCGTAGTGCAGGCCGCCGGGGAACTGGGGCGCCTCGTCGCCGTCCCAGGAGGACTCGTCGAGGATCTGCGTGCGCTCGGCGGGGGTCCGCCCGGGCCAGACCGGGTCGCCCTTCGGGTCCCCGATCAGGCGCTGCAGCGTGAACACCTTGCCGCTGCGGATCAGGCCGGCGGCTGCGAGTACCTGCTCGGGCCCGAGGTAGTTCAGGCTGCCGACCTCGTCGTCGGGTCCCCACTTGCCCCAGTTGCTGGGGGAGTCGGTGAGCAGCTCGGACAGGTCGGGTACGGCGGATTCGGACATGGGGCCTCCAGGGATGCGCGGGCGGCGACGTTGCCGCCTGCGGCCGGCCGAGCACCGAACAGCCGTTCGGTGATCGCTATGACGCACCTCACACTGCGCCCCCGAGTGGCCCGAAGCAACCGCCATGGACGGGAAAGGCCAGGCATTCTGTTCAGCGAGCCGGAGATGCGCAGCCTCGCGCCCACGGCCCGGCCGCTGCCGCGCTGCGGCCTAGCCGGTGGTCTGGCCTGACTCCGTGGGCTGGCCTGACTCCGTGGGCTGGGTCGGCTCCGTGGGCTCGGCCGGCTCCGTGGGCTGGGCGTCGGGATCCACCCCGTCCCAGGCCGAGGTCACGTCGACGATGGTGGCGCCGTGGCTGGAGGCGTCGGTGGTGTCGAAGGCGAGCCCGTCGAGCTCGCCGTAGTCGCCGTACACGGCGCCGGTGAAGGTGCCGGAGGCGCCCGCCGACAGCACCTCGCTGTTCACGTCGCCGTCCTTCCACGCCCCGTCGACCACCGCCTTGACGGTGTGGGAGCTGATGAAGATGGCCTTCTCGGTGTTGTTGGTGGCGTCGATGGTGAAGGCGCACTGGAAGGAGCCGTAGGGGCGCGGCTCGCAGGTGACGTCGGTGACGGTGACGACGAGGTCGCCGTCGTCGACGTCGACCTCCTCGCCGATCACGGCGCTGGGAGCGGCCGGCTCGGCGGTGTCGAACCAGTCGCCGAGGTAGCGCACGAAGGCGCGGCCCAGGTGCACGGCGGCGACCATGACCGCGACCGAGACGAGGATCGCCACCACCGAGGTGGCCACGCCCCACACCGCGGCGCTCGTACCCACCCCCGTACGACGGCCCCGGCGGATGCCGAGCACCCCGAGCACGATGCCGACCACGGCGGCCACCGCGCCGACCAGGTTGACCACGGGCACCACGGAGACGCAGAGCGCGACGATCCCGAGTACCAGGGCGGTGCGGGCGGCGTTGTTCTGCGGGGTGGTCGCCGCAGCGGGCGACGCACCGGGCGGCGGCGGGACGGGCGGCGGCGGGTACGGCGAGCTCACGCCCGCCTTCCTAGCCGCCGCCGGTCCCGCGCAAACCCGAGGGCCGACCCGGGCCCGACCACCGGGCCGAGTCAGCTCGTCGGCTTGTCTGCCCCGACGACCCACATCGCGAAGAACTGCGACCCGCCGCCGTAGGCGTGGCCCAGTGTCTTCCGGGCACCGTCGATCTGGTGCTCGCCCGCGGCACCGCGGACCTGGAGCGCCGCCTCGGCGAAGCGGAGCATGCCGGAGGCGCCGATCGGGTTGGAGGAGAGCACGCCGCCGGAGGCGTTGAACGGGATCCGCCCGTCCATCGCGGTCTCCCCGGCCTCGGTGAGCTTCCAGCCCTCGCCCTCGGCGGCGAAGCCGAGGTTCTCCAGCCACATCGGCTCGAACCAGCTGAACGGCACGTAGACCTCGGCCGCGTCGATCTCGTCGATCGGGGAGGTGATGCCGGCCTGCTTCCACAGGTACGCCGCAGCGTCGCGCCCGGCCTGCGGGTTGACCTGGTCGCGCTCGGCGGCCGTGGTCGGCTCCGAGCGCATCACGGTGCCGTGGATCCACGCGGGGTTGGGCGAGGACTTGGCGACGTCCTCGTCCACGATCACCAGCGCGCAGGCGCCGTCAGAGGACGGGCAGGTCTCCTCGTAGCGGATCGGGTCCCACAGCATCTGCGAGGCCAGCACCTGCTCGACGGTCTTCTCCTCGCGCAGGTGCGCGAACGGGTTCTTCAGTGCGTTGGTGCGGTCCTTGGCCGCCACGATCGCGCCGACGTGCGTCGGCGCGCCCGAGCGGCGGATGTAGGAGCGCACGTGCGGGGCGAAGTAGCCGCCCGCGCCGGCGTGCACCGGCATCACGAACGGCACCGGCACCGACAGCGCCCACATCGCGTTGGACTCCGACTGCTTCTCGAAGGCCACGGTGAGGACCTTCTTGTGCACGCCCGACTGCACCAGGGAGGCCGCCACGATCGCCGTGGAGCCGCCCACCGAGCCCGCGGTGTGCACCCGCAGCAACGGCTTGCCCGCCGCGCCGAGTGCCTCGGCGAGGTAGAGCTCGGGCATCATCACGCCCTCGAACAGGTCGGGCGCCTTGCCGACCACGATCGCGTCGATCTCGTCCAGGGTCAGGTTCGCGTCCGCCAGGGCGCGGTCCATGGCCTCGCGGCACAACCCGGCCATGGAGACGTCGGAGCGCTTGGCCCGGTGGTGGGTCTGGCCGACCCCGATCACGGCTGCTGGCTGCTTGGCCATCAGTTGCTCCCCTCCAGGACGCAGACGAGGTTCTGCTGCAGGGCCGGTCCGCTGGTCGCGGTGGCCAGGGTCTTGTCGGCGGAGCCGTCCCAGATCCGGCGAGCGGCCTCGCCGATCCGGATCGCGCCGCCGGTGAACATCGGGTTGCCCGCCAGGGGGCCGCCCGAGGGGTTGACCTGCACGTCGCCGGCCAGCCCGAGCGCCCGGCGCAGGATGAGCTCCTGGTGGCTGAACGGCGCGTGCAGCTCGGCGACCTCGACCCCGGCGGTGCCGCCCACGGCCGCAGCCGCGCGCTCGGCGGAGTCCGACCGGGTCAGGTCGCGGGTGCCCAGGTGCAGGCCCTCGGTGTAGTGCGCCAGACCGGTGATCCAGGCCGGACGCTCGCGGACCTCACGGGCCCGGTCGCCGGCGGCGAGCACGATCGCGGCGGCACCGTCGGTGACCGGAGCGGCGTCGTGCTTGCGCAGCGGGTCGGCGAACATCGGCCGCGACAGCAGCTCGGCGACCGAGGAGCCACCGGAGCGGATCGCGAACTCGTTCTTCTCCGCGTCGGTCAGCGAGCGGTTGACGACCTCGGCCATCGCGGCCTCGTCCCACAGGCCGGCGTCGATGCCGAGGCGGGCCTGGAGCGCGGCCAGCGACACGGTGTCGGGCCACAGCGGGGTCATCGTGTACGGGTCGAGCTGCAGGGACAGCGTTCGGCGCAGCACGCCGGCCGAGGCCTTGCCGAAGCCGAACACCAGCGCGGTGTCGACCTCCCCGGTCTGGATCTTCAGCCACGCCTCGTAGAGCGCCCAGGCGGCGTCCATCTCGACGTGCGACTCGTTGACCGGCGGCAGCACGCCGATCGCGTCGATCGCGCTCACGAACGAGAACGACCGGCCGGCGAGGTAGTCGGAGGAGCCGGAGCACCAGAAGCCGATGTCCTTGCGGGTCCATCCGGTCTGCTCGTAGCACTCGGCGAAGAGGGGGACGAGCAGCTCGGCGCACTGCGGCGACCCGTCGTAGTCCTTGATCTGTCGCTGGGCGAACCCGACGACGGCAACGTCACGCATTGTCTGTCCTTTGTCCGCTCAGAGGTGGTGCTTGTAGGTGTCGTACTCGGCGTCGGGATCGCCGGTCGGGGAGAAGTGGCTGATGTTCTCGATCGTGGTGCCCCACTCCTCGCGCGGCTTCCACACGGCCTTGACCCGCAGGCCCATCCGGACCTCCTCGACGGGGATGTCGAGGATGAGGTGCTGCAGGGCGATGTCCGCGCCGTCGAGCAGGATGTAGGCCGACACGTACGGCGGGGTGATCCGCTGGCCGAGGAACGGCACGTTGACGATGCAGAAGGTGGTGACGGTGCCGGTGTCGGAGAGCTCGACCTCCTCGACCGTGGGCACGCCGTCGGTCGGGCAGGCCGGGCGCGGCGGGACGTAGACCTTGCGGCAGGCCGGGCAGCGCTGGCCCAGGATCCGGCCCTCGGAGAGGCCTCGGAAGAACGCGGACTCCTCCGGCGAGGCGGCGTAGGTGTAGTCGAGGCTGACCGGGGTGACGATGCCGCTGACGGGCTCGGTGACCTCGCCGGGCTCGCCGTTGTCGATGGGGGAGGCCGGCACCTGGCGCTCGTCACCGGCCGGCTCGAAGACCACGTCGGTGATCGCACCGGTGCGCTCGGCCGCCCACCGGGCCCGGACCCGCAGCCCGGTGCTGATCTCCTCGGGCGAGCTCACGTCGACCGCGTGCAGCATCGGCGTCGTCGCGCCGTCGAGGGTGATCAGCGCGAAGGCGAAGGGCCGGTCGAACGGCTGTCCGGCGACGGGCTCGGAGACCCAGGTCCACGACGTGACGGTGCCGGTGTCGGCGAGCGTCACGAAGTCGTCGCAGGCGGTGTGCGAGACCGGGTCGAACTCGGGCGGGGGGCAGACCACGCGTCCGTCGCTGAGCCGGGCGCCGACGAGGTGACCGTCGCGCAGACCCGTCAGGAAGCGGCCCAGGACCGGGCCGGTGGAGCGGGTGTAGTCGAAGGCGACCGTGACCGGCGCCGAGAGGGTGCGACTCATGGCGCAAAGTGAAACATGTTCTGCCCAAAAGTGAAACACGTTCTAGAACGGTGGGGACGCCGCACGGCATGATGCTCCCCATGAAACTGGGATTGCAGCTGGGGTACTGGGGCGCGCAGCCGCCGCAGGGTGTCGGTGAGCTGGTCGCGGCGGCCGAGGAGGCGGGGTTCGATGCGATCTTCACCGCCGAGGCGTGGGGCAGCGACGCCTTCACCCCGCTCGCCTGGTGGGGACGGGAGACCAGCCGGGTCCGGCTGGGCACCTCGATCGTGCAGATGTCCGGCCGGACGCCGACCTCGATCGCGATGCACGCGCTGACGCTCGACCACCTCACCGGCGGCCGGGTCATCCTGGGCATGGGCGTGAGCGGCCCGCAGGTCGTCGAGGGCTGGTACGGCCAGCCGTTCGCCAAGCCGCTGGCGCGCACCCGCGAGGTGGTCGACATCGTGCGCAAGGTGCTCGCCCGCGAGGCCCCGGTGACCAACGACGGCCCGCACTACCCGCTGCCCTACTCCGGCCCCGGCTCGGTCGGGCTGGGCAAGCCGCTCAAGCCGATCGTGCACCCGCTGCGCGCCGACCTGCCGATCTGGCTGGGCGCAGAGGGACCGAAGAACGTCGCGCAGACGGCGGAGATCGCGGATGGCTGGATCCCGATCTTCTACACCCCCAGGACCGCCGGCATGTACCAGCCGTGGCTGGACGAGGGCTTCGCCCGCCCCGGCGCACGGCGAACCCGCGAGGACTTCGAGATCGCTGCCACCTGCCACCTGCAGGTGGTCGCCGACGCCGCCGAGAAGCAGGCGGTGCTCGACGCCCTGAAGCCGGTGATCGCGCTGTACATGGGCGGCATGGGGGCCAAGGAGCAGAACTTCCACAAGAACGTCTTCGAGCGGATGGGCTACGCGGCCATCACCGACCAGGTGCAGGAGCTCTTCCTCGCCGGCAAGCGCGAGGAGGCCACTGCGCTGATCCCCACCGAGCTCGCCGACGAGATGCACATCGTCGGCACGGCGGGCGAGGT
This sequence comes from Nocardioides faecalis, assembly GCF_018388425.1. Classification (NCBI taxonomy): domain Bacteria; kingdom Bacillati; phylum Actinomycetota; class Actinomycetes; order Propionibacteriales; family Nocardioidaceae; genus Nocardioides; species Nocardioides faecalis. The sequence continues at coordinate 1,867,536 of NZ_CP074406.1, forward strand.
CAAGGAGCGCGTCGCGCAGTGGGCGGAGACCGGGGTGACGACGCTGCTGCTCTCCTCGCGCAGCGCCGAGGAGATCCGCCAGGTGGCCGAGCTGCTCGCCTGAGGACGGGTACAGAACCGGGCCGAGGGGGTCGCCGGTGTCGGCGATCAGGACTAGCGTGCCCGGATGGAGCGGGCACGCCACGAGAACGTCGCCACGGTGCTGGTGGACCCTGCCCTGCTGCCCGAGCTCGAGCTGGAGCTGATGGAGCTGGACCTGCGGGTCTGGCCGGTGCGCACCGCCCCGAACTGCGTAGACGGCCCCCGCGCGGCCTTCCAGCTGCGCCGGCGCCTGGTCGAGGCGCAGCGAGGGGCGTGGGACTGCGCGGCCGGCTGGGTGCCGGTGTGGATCAGCTTCGGCGAGAGCTGGTATGTCGGCGCCGAGCCGCTGCCGTGGGCGGCGCACCGCACGCTGTGGGACGCGCTCGCCGGGCACGCCGCGCAGGTGCGCTACCAGCGCCGACTGGGCGGCGTGCCGCCGCTGGCGGTGCGTTCGGAGCGGCGGCGCGCAGGCTGAGCCTTGCCCGGAACTAGAACAAGTTCTACCCTCGCGGTGTGACCGACCTGCTCCGTACGCCCAGCCACAACGGCAACCTGATGGTCGCCGCCCTCAAGCGCCACGCGCACCGCCCGATCGTGCACCTCGGCGACGTGACCCTCACCGGCAAGGAGACGGCGGAGCGCATCTCGCAGTACGTCCAGGCCTTTGAGTCGCTCGGCGCGGGCCGCGGCACGGCGGGGGCGCTGCTGGCGCTGAACCGCCCCGAGGTGCTGTTCATCCTGGGCGCCGGCCAGACCCAGGGGTTCCAGCGGACCTCGCTGCACCCGCTCGGCTCCGCCGACGACCACGCGTACGTGATCAACGACGCCGGCATCACCACGCTGGTGATCGACCCCTACTTCGCCGCCCGCGCGGTGGAGCTGCTGGGCAAGTGCCCCGGCCTCAAGCAGGTGCTCACCATCGGCCCCGTCCCGCCCGAGCTCGCCGACGTGGGCACCGACCTCACCGAGGTCGCCGCCTCGTTCGCGCCGCAGCCGCTGAGCGCCGCGCTGCTCGAACCCGACCACATCACCTCGATCACCTACACCGGCGGCACCACCGGCAAGCCCAAGGGCGTCATCGGCACGGCCCGGGCCTTCGCCACCATGGCGCAGATCCAGATGGCCGAGTGGGAGTGGCCCGCCGAGCCGCGGTTCCTGATGTGCACGCCGCTCTCGCACGCCGGCGCCGCGTTCTTCGTGCCCGTCGTGCTGCGCGGTGGCACCCTGTTCGTCTCGGCCCGCTTCGACCCTGCCGACGTGCTGCGCACCATCGAGGAGCAGCGGATCAACTCGCTGATGCTGGTGCCGACCATGCTCTACGCGCTGCTGGACCACCCCGACTCCCGCACCCGCGACCTGTCCAGCCTGGAGACCGTCTACTACGGCGCGTCCGCGATCAACCCGGTGCGCCTGAAGGAGGCGATCGAGCGCTTCGGGCCGATCTTCGCGCAGTACTACGGCCAGTCCGAGGCGCCCATGGTGATCACCTACTTCCCCAAGGGCGAGCACGTCGACGCCGACGGCCGGCCGCTCGAGCACCGACTCACATCCTGCGGTCGCCCCTCGGCGTACCTGCGCGCCGCGCTGCTCGACGAGGACGGCAACCCGGTCCCCCAAGGCGAGCCGGGGGAGATCTGCGTGGCGGGCCCGCTGCTGTCCGCCGGCTACTGGGAGCTGCCCGAGGCCACCGCGGAGACCTTCCGCGACGGCTGGATGCACACCGGCGACGTGGCCCGCGAGGACGAGCACGGCTTCTGGTACATCGTCGACCGCACCAAGGACATGATCGTCACCGGCGGCTTCAACGTCTTCCCGCGCGAGGTCGAGGACGTCATCGCCGAGCACCCGGCGGTGGCCCAGGTGGGCGTCATCGGCACCCCGCACGAGAAGTTCGGCGAGGCGGTCACCGCCGTCGTCGTGCTGCGCGAGGGCCGCGAGCTCACCGACGAGGTCGTCGAGGAGATCAAGGCCGCCGTGAAGGAGCGCAAGGGCTCGGTGCACACCCCCAAGGACGTGATCGCCGCCGACACGCTGCCGCTGACCGCGCTGGGCAAGCCCGACAAGAAGGCGCTGCGCGCGCAGTTCTGGTCCGGCGAGCGCTCGGTCGGCTGACGTCGCCTGCAGCCGGGCGACCGCGCGTCCTGACCGGGAGGCGTTGGCGCGGGCCGACTAAGGTCGGGACCGTGGAGGAGACGAACGCGGCACCGGTCGAGCAGGTGGTCCTGCTCGACGACGAGGGACGAGCGATCGGGACCGCCGACAAGGCCGCCGTGCACCACCGCGACACCCCGCTGCACCTCGCGTTCTCCTGCTACGTCTTCGACCGCGCCGGCCGGCTGCTGCTCACCCGCCGCGCCCACGACAAGCGGACCTGGCCCGGGGTGTGGACCAACAGCTGCTGCGGACACCCGGCTCCCGGCGAGTCGCCGCTGGAGGCGGTGGTCCGCCGCACCCGCCAGGAGCTCGGCATCGAGCTGGAGCGCCTCAGCGTGGTGCTGCCGGACTTCCGCTACCGCGCGGTGATGGAGGACGGCACGGTCGAGCACGAGGTCTGCCCGGTGCACGTCGCGGTCCTCGCGGACCCCGCCACGCTCGCACCCGACCCGGCCGAGGTCGCCGAGCACGCGTGGGTGGACTGGCCGTCGTTCCGCGCCGACGTGCTCGCCGGGAGCCGGGACGTGAGCCCCTGGTGCCGGCTCCAGGTCGAGGCGCTGCCCGCGGACCCGCGCCCGGACGCCGTCGTCCCCGCTGCGGCGCCCCGGTGAGGTCGGCCGACCTGGTCCGGGTCGGCGCGGCGCTGAGCGTCGCGATCGCGTCGTACGCCCATGGCGCGCTGGGCTTCGCGCTCTTCTTCCTCGTCCTCGGCGGCTGCGTGCTCTCGCGGGTCCTCGGCGTCGGCCGCTGGGTCGACCTGGCGACCTGCAGCGTGCTGCTCGCCGCCGCCTGGGCCGCCCAGCTGGACTGGTACGTCGCCGTGCCGTGGCTCGACCTGGTCGCCCACGGGCTCGCCACCCCCCTGGTCGCCGTCCTCGCCGCACAGCTGCTGGGCCGCTCCGGATCCCTGCCCGACCCGGCCCGGTCCGGCGCCGGCTGGCCGCTGGCGCTCGTGGTGACCGGGCTCGGCGCGCTGGGAGCGGTGCTGTGGGAGGCCGGCGAGTGGTTCGGGCACGCGGTGGTCGACGAGCGGATCCAGGTCGGCTACGACGACACGATGTCCGACCTGCTCCTCGGCGTGCTCGGCTCCCTCGTCGCCGGCATGCTGCTCGCCCGCCAGGCTGTGCGGGCCGCGCACACCGTCGGCGCGCACGCGGTCAGTGGGCAAGGGGCACCGTCGGTCTCGGTGGTGATCCCGGTCCGTGACGACGCCGCCGCCCTGGATGTGTGCCTGCAGCGGCTCTCGCAGCAGAGCCTGGCTCCCACCGAGGTCGTGGTCGTCGACAACGCCAGCAGCGACGACTCCGCCGGTGTGGCGCGCCGCCACGGGGCACGGGTGGTCACCGAGCCGGTGGTCGGCATCGGTGCGGCCGCCGCGGCCGGGTACGACGCAGCCACCGGCGACATCATCCTGCGCTGCGACGCCGACACCCTGCCCGGTCCGCGCTGGGTGGAGCTGCTGGTGCGCGAGCTCGACGACGCCGACCTGGACGTGGTCACCGGCCTGGGCTACTTCCACGACGTGCCGCGCGGACTGCGGGCACCGCTCGCGGTCGGCTACCTGGGCGCCTACTACGTGCTGACCCACCTCGCGCTCGGCCACACCGCGATCTGGGGCTCCAACATGGCGCTGCGCCGCCGCAGCTGGCTCGCCGTCCGCGACCAGGTGCACCGCGAGGACCCCGAGGTCCACGACGACATGGACCTGGCGTTCGCGCTCGGTCCGCGCAGCCGGATCCGGCTGGTCGGGGTCTGGGTCGGCGTGTCCGCCCGCGCGCTGCACGGCCGTGCCCAGCGCAAGCGCCGGCTCGACCGGGCGCGGCGCACCCTGACGCTGAACTGGCAGGTCAGCCCGCCGTGGCTGCGCTGGCGCGACCACTACCGGTCGAGGACGATCCAGATCAGCAGCTGGGTGAGCAGGAAGCCCGTCAGGTAGTTCAACCACAAGAACCGCTGCCAGCCCGCGTGGGCGCGCTCGCAGTCCGCGTCGCTCACCGACAGGTACGGCGCCACGTTGACCAGGTACGGCACCACCAGCAGCGCCGAGAGCCGCGCGGGACCGTCCAGGAGCAGCAGCAGCGCCCCGGCGACGAGGTAGCAGCCGAACGCGATCCGGGTGGTGCCGGCCGCACCGAGCACGGTGGCCACCGAACCGAGGCCCGCCTCCCGGTCCGCGCGCACGTCCTGCACGGCGCCGAAGGCGTGCGAGGCGACGCCCCACAGGAAGAACCCGGCCAGCGCCGCCAGCGCCGTGCGGTCGACCTCCGCCCCGGTCAGCACCAGGCCGAACACCGCCGGGCTGACGAAGTGGGTGCTCGAGGTCAACGAGTCCAGGACGGGACGCTCCTTGAACCGCAGCACCGGGGCGGAGTAGGCCACCACCGCAGCGATGCTGATCGCCAGCACGAGCGTCGACGCCGTGTCGCCGAGCAGCACCAGCGCCACCACGAACGGCACCGTCAGCACCCCGGAGAGCCACAGCACGAGCCGGTGGAAGGACCGGTCCAGCACGACACCCTCGACACCGCCCTTGCGCGGGTTGCGCAGGTCCGACTCGTAGTCGAAGACGTCGTTCACGCCGTACATCAGCAGGTTGTAGGGCACGAGGAAGAACAGCGTGCCCAGCACGAACCGCAGGTCCACGCCACCACCGGCGAGCAGGTAGGCCGCGCCGAACGGGTAGGCGGTGTTGACCCAGCTCAACGGCCGGGTGGTCCCGATCAGCTGGCTGAGCAGCCGGGGTCGGTCCGTCGTGGTCGCCACGGCGCTCATCCTTGCGCACCCGTGGGCCGCGACGTGCGCGACGCGACGGGGCGGTCCTCGCGGCCGCCGGTGAGCAGCAGCTGCACGGCGGGCAGGCCGAGACCTGCCGCCAGCGGCCAGGCGAGGTCCTCGATCGGGGCCAGCCCGACGTGCAGGCCGAGCAGGTGCTCCTCCGAGTAGCGGAACAGGTCGGCGGCGATCATCACGTTGTCGAACACGACCGTCAGCACCAGCAGGGAGAGCATGGTCAGGCCCGTGGCCCGCCACCACCGCACACCGGGACGGTGCCGCAGCGCGGCGACGGCGAGGACCGTCGCGGCGAGGGCCAGGAACGGCAGGGCGAGCAGCGGATAGGTCATCCGTCGGACTCCTTGCGGGCCACCGCACCCAGCAGCCGCAGCCACCCGCCGTGCAGCACCAGGGTCAGGTAGCAGAGGAAGAGGATGAAGAAGATCTCCTCGATCGGCAGCTCGGGCAGCACCTCGAGGCCCGTCATGCCGGGGGAGTCACCGCGCTCGTAGATGCCGAGCGCGATCGCCACCAGGTCCCAGCACAGGAAGAAGCCGAGCCCGGCCAGCATCACCTTCGCCACCAGCACGCCGTCGGCGAACGCCGCCAGCCGCCAGCGCCGGTCCAGCAGGCCGACGCCGAGCGTCGAGCCGAGGATCGAGAGCAGGTAGAGCCAGCTCACCGCGGCGCCTCCGGCGAGGGTCCGGACGACCGGTCCCCACGCAGACGCTTGAGCACGAGCTCGGCGCTGATCAGGCACATCGGCAGGCCGATCCCGGGCACGGTGCTGGAGCCGGCGTAGTGCAGGCCGGCCACCTTGCGCGAGACGTTGCCGGCCCGGAAGAACGCGCTCTGGCGCAGCACGTGGCCGGGGCCGAGCACGCCGCCGGACCAGGCGTTGAGGTCGGTCGCGAAGTCGCCCGGGCCCACCGTGCGTCGTACGACGACCCGCCCAGCGAGGTCCGGCACGCCCGCCCAGGCCGCGACCTGGGCGATGGCGGCGTCGGCGACCTTCTCCACCACCGGGTCCCCGGCGCCGTCCTCGCCGCCGCGGCCCAGGCCGGGGTCGGCCGGAATCGGGACCAGGATGAAGATGTTCTCGTGGCCCGCCGGTGCCACCGAGGGGTCGGTGGCCGAGGGCCGGCACACGTACGACGACGCCGGGTCGGGCACCTGGCTGGGGGAGTCGAAGATCGCGCCGAAGTTGCGGTCCCAGTCCTCGGTGAAGAACAGCGAGTGGTGCGGCAGCTGCGGCAGCTCGCCGCGCACGCCGAGGTAGACCAGCACCGCGCCCGGGCCGGGGTCGCGCGAGCGCCACCACGACTCGGGGAAGGTCTGCAGCTCGCGCGGCAGCATCGTGGTCTCCACGTGGTGCAGGTCCGCGGCGGCGACCACGAGGTCGGCCTCGACGGTCTCCTGGGTGCCGTCGGCACGGGTGAGCGCCACCCCACGCGCCTGGGCGCGGCGTCGGCCCCGGCCACCGGGCGTGGTGAGGATGCGGGTCACGTCCGCCTCGGTGCGGACCTCGACGCCGGCCTTTCTCGCCAGCCGGTGCAGCGCCTCGACGAAGGTGGTGAACCCGCCCTGGGGGTAGCGCACGCCGTCGACCAGGTCGAGCCAGCTCATCAGGTGGTAGAGGCTCGGGGCGCGCCGTGGCGCGGTGCCGAGGAACACCGCGGGGTAGCCGAGCACCTGCTGCAGCCGCGGGTCGGTGACGTGCGCGGCGATGTGGTCGTGCAGGGAGCGGAACAGCAGCCGCATCAGCTCGGGCGTACGGCGCAGCACTTCGCCGCCGAGCAGGGCTCGCGGCGTCTCGAAGTTGCTGTACAGGAACCGCGACACCGAGAGCTCGTAGGTGCGTCGCCCGGAGTCCAGGTAGCGGCGCAGTGCCGCCCCGGCTCCCGGCTCGACCGACTCGAACAGCGCCACCGTCTGCTCGGCGTCGCCGGGGACGGTCAGCGGCTCGGGGTGTGACTCGTAGAAGACCCGGTAGGCCGGGTCGAGGCGGACCAGGTCGAGCTGCTCGGCGCTGGAGGTGCCGAGCATCGCGAAGAAGTGGTCGAAGACCTCCGGCATCAGGTACCACGAGGGGCCGGTGTCGAAGCGGAACCCGTCGCGGCTCCACAGCCCGGCGCGGCCGCCGACGTCCGCGTGCTTCTCCAGCAGGGTCACCTGCCAGCCGTCGTGGCCGAGCAGCGCGGCGGTCGCCAGGCCGGCGACGCCGCCGCCGACGACCACCACCCGGCGCCCACCGGACGTCGCAGCGCTCACCGCGCGGCCCGCTCTGCAGCCAGGCAGCGGGCGACGATCCGGGCCTTCGCGGGCCCCGGCACCCGGACCCGGCGACGGCGCAGCTCGGCGGCCGGCGTCTCGCCGATGCGGCGGACCAGGTCGCCGTACAGCGTGTGGGCGACCCGCACCGCACGCCGGGAGCCCGGAGGCAGGCCGGCGACGGCGAGAGCCGCGACCCGCAGGTCCTCGGTGACGTCGGCGAGCAGCCGGTCCCGGGTGGCGTCGTCGAGACGGGCGAGGTCGACGCCGGGGAAGTAGCTGCGTCCGAGCAGGTCGTGGTCGTCGCCCAGGTCGCGCAGGAAGTTGACCTTCTGGAACGCCGCCCCCAACCGGGCCGCCCCCGGCGCCAGCTCGGTGTAGCGCTCCTCGGTGCCGGGCTCGTCGGCCAGGAACGCCCGCAGGCACATCAGCCCGACGACCTCCGCGGAGCCGTGCACGTAGGCCGCGAAGCTCTCCTCGTCGTGCTCGGTGCGCTCGAGGTCCATCCGCATCGAGGTGAAGAACGGCGTGAGCAGGTCGGCGCCGACGCCGCACTCACGGGCGGCCAGGACGAAGGCGTGCACGACCAGGTTCGCGCTGTGCCCGCGGCGCAGCGCCGCGGTGACCTCGTCCTCGAGCGCGTCGAGGACCGCCCGGCGCGCGTCGGTGCCTGCGCCGGCCCGGGGCGCGTCCACGATCTCGTCGGCGACCCGGACCAGCGCGTAGAACGCCTGGATCCGCCCCCGCACGGGCTCCGGGAGCAGCCGGGAGGCGAGCCCGAAGGACGTGGAGTAGCGGCGCAGCACCAGCGCGGCGCTCTCCGCGGCCAGGGCGTCGTACGCCGCGGCCCCGGCCAGCGGCGCGGCGCCGCCGCGCATCAGCAGGCTCACCGGACGGCGGCCCGGGAAGGGACGGCTCGCAGCACGAGCAGGGGGTGGACCAGGGACACGCTTGACTCCTGCCGACGACGAAGCCCGGACGTTACCGCTCCAGGCAGTGAGCATTCGTCGCCGTGCGCGGAGCGGATTGGTCATCCGCTCCGAATCTCACATGGTGGGCAGGGCCCGCGTGGATCAGCGTCCCTGGAACTGCGGCGCGCGCTTCTCCAGGAACGCGCGCGGGCCCTCCTTGGCGTCCTCGGAGGAGAAGACCGCGGCCCCGACGCGGGCGTCGTCGGCCCAGCACTCGTCCTCGTGCTTGCCCTCGGAGTCCCGCATCGTCTGGAGGATCGCCTGCACCGCCAGCGGTCCGTTCGCGGCGATCTTGTCGGCGATGTCGTGCGCCTTGGCCAGGGCCTCGCCGTCGGGGACGACGTGGCCGATCAGGCCCAGCTCCTTGGCCTCCGGTGCGAGCAGGGTGCGCCCGGTGAGCAGCAGCTCGGCCGCCACGGTGTAGGGGATCTGGCGGGGGAGCCGGACGGCGGAGCCGCCCATCGGGTACAGCGACCACCGGGCCTCGGCGACCCCGAACTTGGCGGACTCACCGGCGACCCGGATGTCGGTGCCCTGCAGGATCTCGGTGCCGCCGGCGATGGCGGGCCCCTCCACCGCGGCGATCAGCGGCTTGGTCAGCCGGAAGCCCTTGAGCAGCCCCTTGATCACGGTGGGGTCGTACTCCCCGGACTCGAAGCTCTCCGACGGCGGCTTGGCGTCCGCGGTCTTGAGGTCCATGCCGGCGCAGAAGTAGCCGCCGGCGCCGGTCAGGATGCAGACCCGGATCTCGGGGTCGGAGTTGACCCGGTCCCAGGCCGACTCCATGATCCGCAGCATCTCGCTCGACAGCGCGTTGCGCCGGTGCGGGCGGTTCATGGTGACGATCAGCTTGTGGCCGTCCTGCTCCACGAGGCAGTCGGGTGCCTCGGTGGTGTCGGCGGAGGGGGAGGTGGCGGCATCGGTGGCGGACATGTGAACAACGCTAGCGAAAAAGTGAAACGTGTTCTACTGTCGGCGCCGTGGCCCTCAACATCGCCGATCTCTTCGAGCACGCCGTCGACGCCGTACCCGAGAAGCCTGCCGTGCAGGTGGGGGACCGCGTCATCACCTTCGCCGAGCTGGAGGCCGAGGCCAACAAGCTCGCCCACCACCTGCAGTCCCAAGGCATCGGGAAGGGGGACCACGTCGGGCTCTACGCCAAGAACAGCATCGAGCACGTGATCGCCCTGATCGCGATCCTCAAGGTGCGTGCGGTGTCGATCAACGTGAACTTCCGCTACGTCGCCGGTGAGCTGGAGTACCTCTTCGACAACGCCGACCTCGTCGGCCTCGTGCACGACCGGGTCTACGCGCCGCTGGTCGCCGAGGTCGCGCCGAAGGTGCCCGGCCTGAAGACCTTCGTCGCGGTGCCCAACCCGCTCGAGCCCGAGGACGCCAGCGACCTGTCCTCGTTCGGCGGCGTCACCCTCGAGGAGGCGGTGGAGGGTCAGTCGGACGCCCGCGACTTCGGCGAGCGCAGCCCCGACGACGTCCACATCATCTACACCGGCGGCACCACCGGCTTCCCCAAGGGCGTGATGTGGCGCCACGAGGACTTCTGGCGGGTGCTCGGTGGCGGCATCGACTTCATGACCGGCGAGCCGCTGGAGGAGTACGACCAGTCCAAGAAGGCCAAGGACGGCAGCCTCGTCACGCTGCCGCTGAGCCCCCTCATGCACGGCGGGGCGCAGGCGTCGCTGCTCATGCACCTCTTCGCCGGCCAGGTCACCATCCTCGAGCCCAAGTTCGACCCGGTGCGCACCTGGGAGCTGGTGGACAAGCACGGCGTGCAGATGCTCTTCATGACCGGCGACGCCATGGCCATCCCGCTCATCGACGCCTACGAGGCCGGCGGCTTCGACGGCCAGACCCTGTTCGCCATCGCCTCCAGCGCCGCGATCTTCTCCAAGTCGGTCAAGGAGCGCTGGATGAAGGCGTTCCCCAACGCCGTGTTCACCGACTCGATCGGCTCCTCGGAGACCGGCTTCCAGGGCACCGGGCTGCAGGACGCCAGCGCGCTGTCCACCGACGGCCCCGTCGTGTCGATCCCGGCCACCACCGTGGTCCTGGGCGACGACAACCGGCCGCTGGACCTGGTCAAGGACGTCGGCAGGATCGGCCGCACCGCACGCGCCGGCCACGTGCCGATCGGCTACTACAAGGACCCCGCGAAGTCGGCCAAGACGTTCATCGAGGTCGACGGCGTGCGCTACTCCATCCCGGGCGACAACGCCCGGATCGAGGAGGGCAACCGGATCACGCTGCTCGGCCGCGGCTCGAACTGCATCAACACCGGCGGGGAGAAGGTCTACCCCGAGGAGGTCGAGCAGGCGATCAAGGCACACCCCGGCGTGTACGACGTCCTCGTGGTCGGGCTGCCCGACCCCAAGTACGGCCAGGCGGTGACCGCCGTCGTCGAGCCGCGTCCCGGCGAGCAGGTCGAGCTCGAGGAGCTGCGCACCTTCCTGCGCGCCCACCTCTCCGGCTACAAGCTGCCCCGGGCGCTCACCATCGTCCCGGAGATCCCGCGCAACGCCACCGGCAAGGCGCAGTACCCCAAGGCCAAGGAGCTCGCCCTGGCCGAGCACGTCACCCTCCCCACCGACGCAGGAGCGAACGCCTGATGCGCACCCCGCTGTGCGATGCCTTCGGCATCGAGTACCCGATCTTCGCCTTCACCCCCTCCGAGCACGTCGCGGCCGCGGTCTCGCGCGCCGGCGGGCTCGGCGTGCTGGGCTGCGTGCGGTTCAACGACGCCGAGGAGCTCGACCGGGTCCTCACCTGGATGGACGAGAACACCGACGGCAAGCCGTACGGCGTCGACGTGGTGATGCCGATGAAGATCCCCACCGAGGGCACCTCGACCGACCTGTCGACGTACATCCCTGAGGAGCACAAGAAGTTCGTCGACGAGACGCTGCTCAAGCTCGGCGTGCCGCCGCTGCCCGAGGGCGAGGGCCGCGAGGGCGTGCTGGGCTGGCTGCACTCGATGGCGCGCTCCCACGTGGACGTCGCCCTGCAGCACCGGCCGGTGCTGATCGCGAACGCGCTCGGCACCCCGCCGAACGACGTGATCGAGGAGTGCCACGCCGCCGGCCTCAAGGTCGCCGCGCTGGCCGGTGCCCCCAAGCACGCCCAGAGCCACGTCTCCAACGGCGTCGACATCATCATCGCGCAGGGCTACGAGGCCGGCGGCCACACCGGAGAGATCGCCTCCATGGTGCTCACCCCGGACATCGTGGACGCCGTGGGCCCGAACGTCCCGGTGCTCGGCGCCGGCGGCATCGGCTCGGGCCGGCAGATCGCCGCCTCGCTGGGGCTGGGTGCGCAGGGCGTGTGGACCGGGTCGATCTGGCTCGGTACCGAGGAGTACCGCAACCTCGCCTCGAACCAGGGCTGGGAGACCGCGTTCCTGCGGGCGACGTCCTCCGACACCGTCCGCACCCGGATCTACACCGGCAAGCCGGCCCGGCTGCTCAAGACGAAGTGGACCGAGGCCTGGGCCGAGGACGGTGCCCCGGCGCCGCTGCCGATGCCGCTGCAGAACCTGCTCGTGGCCGACGCGCACAACCGGATCAACGCCTCCGGCGACCCCGACGTGATCTCGATGCCGATCGGTCAGATCGTCGGCCGGATGAACGAGGTCCGTCCCGTCGCCGAGGTCATGGCCGACCTGGTCGCGGAGTTCGAGGAGACGGTCAAGAAGCTCAACCAGGTGGCCGGCCTCTGAGCCGGTAGGTCCGGCCCCGCTCGTCGCGCATCCAGACGACGGGGCCGGTGGGCACGCCGGCGGCGGACAGCTCGCGCTTGAGCACCTTGTTGGTGGCGGTGCGGGGCAGCGAGTCGGCCGGGTGCACGTAGCGCGGCCACGCCTTGGGGGAGAGGTCGGCCTGCGCGGCGAGGAAGGCCTCCAGGCCGGCCGGGTCGAGCTCGCCGCGCAGCACCAGCGCCGCGGCGACCTGGTCGCCGACCTTGGCGTCGGGGACCGCGTAGACGGCGGCCTCGGCGACGGCGGGGTGGCGCAGCAGGATCCGCTCGATCGGTGCTGCGGCGAGGTTCTCCCCGTCCACCCGCAGCCAGTCGCCGGTGCGGCCGGCGAAGTAGATCCAGCCGTCGGCGTCGCGGTAGGCCAGGTCGCCGGACCAGTAGATGCCGTCCCGCATCCGCTCCGCCTCCGCGTCCGGGTCCTTGTAGTAGCCCGCGAACGCACCCGCGCCGGCGGTGTTGGCGAGCTCGCCGATCGCCTCGCTGGCGTTGACGAGGCGGCCCTCGGCGTCGAACACCGCGTCCGGCGTCGGCTGCCCGGTCTCGGGGTTGAGCACCTTCACTCCGTCCCGCGGCCAGCCGAGGCTGCCCGCCGGCATGCCCTCGCGGCGCTGCACGACCACGGCGTTCTCGGTGGAGGAGTAGGAGTCGACGACCTGGCAGCCGAACCGGTCGGCGAAGGCGGCGATGTCGCCCTCGTTCGCCTCGTTGCCGAACACCAGCCGCAGCGGGTTCTCCGCGTCGTCGGCCCGCTCGGGGGTGGCCAGCACGTAGGTCAGCGGCTTGCCGACGTAGTTGGCGTAGGTGGCGCCGAAGCGTCGTACGTCGGGCAGGAAGCCGGAGGCGCTGAACCGTGGCGCCAGCGCCACGGCGGTGCCGGTGGCCAAGGCCGGCGCCCAGCCCGCCATCACGGCGTTGGAGTGGAACAGCGGCATCGCGACGTACGCGACGTCCTGGCCCTCGACGCTGAGTCCGAACCGCTCGCCCAGCATGACGCCCGGGCCCGCGACCTTGCGGTGCGTCACCCGGACCGCCTTGGGGTCCCCGGAGGTGCCCGAGGTGAAGATCAGCATCAGCAGGTCGTCCGGGTCGAGCGCCACGTGGGGCACCGCGGCCCCGGCGTGCTCGGCCAGCAGCCGCTGCCACCGTGGCCCGGCCACGTCCAGCACCTGCACGCCCGACGCGGCCAGGTCGGCCGGCAGCAGGCCCGCGTGCTCGGCGTCGGTCAGCACCACCGAGGTGTCCGTGCGTACGACGTCCCCGGCCAGCGCCGCACCCCGCCGGGTGCTGTTCAGGCCGACGACGACCTGCCCGCCGAGCGCGGCGCCGGACAGGGTGAGCAGGAACTCCGGGTCGTTGGCCAGCAGCACGCCCACATGCGGCTCGCCGCCGGCCGCGAGCGCCGGGGCGAGCAGGTCGTCCAGCGCGGCGGCGCGCACGGACGCCTCGGCGACGACCTCGGCCCAGGACAACGACCGCTCCTCGCCCGGCGGCCCCCAGAGCAGGCCGGGCCGGTCGTCGGCGGACCGGGCGAGCAGCAGGTCGCGGACCGTGGGCACCGGCGCCGCCGCATCCGTCATCGGGGCGCCGTCATCAGGAGGCGAACGAGCGTCCGATGGCGAGCGCCTGCTCCGTGGCTCCACCGAAGAGCTGCTCGAACCGCTTGCCGCTGGTGAAGTAGCGGTGCGCCTCGCCGTCCAGGTCGATGCCCACACCACCGTGCACGTGCACGGTGGTGTGCGCGATCCGGTGCCCGGCGTCCGCGGCCCACAGCTTCGCGGTGGCGACCTCGGTCGCGGCCGGCAGGCCCTCCGCGAGGCGCCACACGGCCTGCCACAGGGTCAGCCGCTGCCCGAGGACGTCGATGAATCCGTCGGCCAGGCGCTGGGAGACCGCCTGGAAGGTGCCGATCGGGCGCCCGAACTGCTCCCGGGTGCGCGCGTAGCCCGCGGTGAGGCGCAGCGCGCCCTCACTCACGCCGAGCTGCTCGGCGGCGGCCGCGGTGACCAGCAGCTGGCCCAGCCGCTCCGCCGTCTCGGCATTCTCGCCCGCCGTGCCGATCCGGGTGGCCGGGGTGTCGGCGAACGTGACGAGCGCGGCGACGTCGCCGTCGCTGGTGTGCTGCGCGACCCGCTCCAGGCCGTCGGCGTCGGCGGGCACGAGGTAGACCCCGGCACCGTCGGCGCCGGTCGCGGTGACGACGAACGCGTCCGCGCGCATGCCGGCCCGGACCAGGGTCTTGGTGCCGCTCAGCGTGCCGTCGGCCGAGGCCCGGACGGTCGGCTCGGCCGGCAGGTGCGCGCGCTCCTCGGCGACGGCGGCCGCCAGCAGCACGGAGCCGTCCGCGGCGCCGGGCAGCCACGCCTGCTGCTGCTCGGGCGTGCCGTGCTCGGCCAGCAGCAGCGCGGCGGGGCCGTGCACGGCCAGCGGGACCGGCGCCACCCGGCGCCCGACCTCCACCAGCACGCGGGCCAGCTCGATCAGGCCGAGACCGGCACCGCCGTACGTCTCGGGCAGGTGCAGCGACAGCAGCCCGGCGCCGCCCAGCTCGGTCCACAGCTCGGCGTCGAACCGGTCGCCGGCGGCCTCGACGGCCTTGAGCCGGTCGTTGCCGGTGCGGTCGCCGAGGATGTTCGCGGCAAGGTCGGCCGCCTCGTCCTGCTCGGGGGTGAAGAGGAAGTCCATGTCGTGGGTCCGTCCTATCGCTTGGCGGCGGGCAGGCCGAGGCCGACGTAGCCGATGATGTCGCGCTGGATCTCGTTGGTGCCGCCGCCGAAGGTCATCACCAGCGAGGAGCGGAAATAGCGCTCCAGCCGGCCGGCGAGCACGGCGCCCGGCGACTCGGCGGTGACGTGGGCGTGCGGGCCGACGACCTCCATCAGCACCCGGTAGATCTCGGTGGCCAGCTCGGAGCCGTAGATCTTGGTCGCCGACGCCTCGGCGGGGGAGAGCTCCACGCCGTGGTCGGCGTCCGCGGCGAGCTTCCAGTTGATCAGGCTCAGCGCCTCGATCCGGGCGTGGGCTCGGCCCAGGGCGATCTGCACCCACTCGGCGTCGATGACGCGGCGGCCGTCGGGGTTGCGGGTCTCGGTGGCCCACTCCCGCACCAGCTTCAGCGACAGCGTCAGCGGCGCCGCGGAGGTCAGCGCGACCCGCTCGTGGTTGAGCTGGTTGGTCATCAGCGACCAGCCACCGCCGCGCTCGCCGACCAGGTTCTCCGCCGGCACCCGGACGTCGGAGTAGTAGGTGGCGGAGGTGTGCACGCCGGCGACCGTGTGCACCGGGGTGTAGGAGAAGCCCTCGGCGTCGGCGGGGACCAGGATCATCGAGAGCCCCTTGTGCCGCGGCGCGTCCGGCTCGGTGCGGCAGGCCAGCCAGATCCAGTCGGCGTACTGGATGAGCGAGGTCCACATCTTCTGCCCGTTGATCACCCACTCCCCGGACTCGGCCTCCCCGGACTCGGCGGCCTCGAGCACGGCCTTGGTCTGCAACGAGGCCAGGTCGGTGCCCGATCCCGGCTCGGAGTAGCCGATGGAGAAGTGCAGGTCGCCGGCCAGGATGCGGGGCAGGAAGTACTCCTTCTGCGCCGCCGAGCCGAACCGCATGATCGTCGGACCCACGGTGTTGAGGGTCAGGTAGGGGATCGGCACCCCGGCGACGGCAGCGGCGTCGGTGAAGATCAGCTGCTCGATCATGGACCGGGCCTGGCCGCCGTACTCCTTGGGCCAGCCGATCCCGAGCCAGCCGTCGCTGCCGATCTGGCGGATGACGTCGCGGTAGACCCCCGCCTCGCCGAACTCGCCGGTGGCCGACGCCAGACCGGCGCGGATCTCGGGGGTCACCAGCTGCGCGAAGTACTCACGAAGCTCCTCGCGCAGGGCGACCTGCTGCGGCTCAAGATCGATGTGCAATGCGGGCTCCTGTGAGGGCGATTCGTTTGCCGTTCCGGCCGGAAAACTATAACGTGTTCTACATGACCGACACCCGCCTTCTCGACCAGGGAGCCACGCCGCTGCGCTATGCCCGCGGTTGGCACTGCCTCGGACTCGCCTCGGACTTCCGCGACGGCAAGCCGCACGCGGTCGAGGGTTTCGGCACCAAGCTCGTGGTCTGGGTGGACGGCAAGGGCGAGCTCAACGTGCTCGACGGCTACTGCCGGCACATGGGCGGCGACCTGACCCAGGGCGAGGTCAAGGGGGACGAGATCGCGTGCCCGTTCCACGACTGGCGCTGGGGCGGCGACGGCAAGTGCAAGCAGATCCCCTACGCCCGCCGCGTCCCGCTGCGCGCGCGCACCCAGCGCTACGAGACCGCGCTGCGCAACGACCAGCTCTTCATCTGGCACGACCCCGAGGGCGCCAAGGCCGACCACGACATCCTGCCCCCGCAGCTGCCGGGGCTGGAGGAGGGTCTCTACACCGACTGGGTGTGGAACGCCGAGCACATCGAGGGCTCGCACTGCCGTGAGCTGATCGACAACGTCGTGGACATGGCGCACTTCTACTACGTGCACTTCTCGTTCCCGACGAGCTTCCGCAACGTCTTCGAGGGCCACACCGCGACCCAGTTCATGGAGTCCAAGGGCCGCCCCGACAAGGCGGGCGGCTACGGCTCGGCGGAGCTGTTCCTCAAGTCCGAGGCCACCTACTACGGGCCCTCGTACATGATCAACTGGCTCGAGGTCGACTACAAGGGCTTCGAGACCGAGGTCATCCTGATCAACACCCACATCCCGACCGGCGCGGACTCGTTCCTGCTGCAGTACGGGATCACGGTGAAGAAGCCCGAGGGCATGGACGACGACACCGCGAACTACATCGCGCGCAAGTACGCCGAGATGTTCGGCTCCGGGTTCCTGCAGGACGTGCACATCTGGAAGAACAAGGTGCCCGTGCAGAACCCGCTGCTGTGCGAGGAGGACGGGCCCGTCTACCAGCTGCGCCGCTGGTACGAGCAGTTCTACGTCGACGTCGCCGACATCGCCCCCGAGATGGTGGAGCGCTTCGAGTTCGAGGTCGACACCACCAAGGCCAACGAGTTCTGGCAGGAGGAGGTCGCCGAGAACCTCGCGCGGATGGCCGCCGACGAGAAGGCGGCTGCCGAGGCCGGCGCCGGCGGCGAGCCGCCGATCATGTCGGGGACCTGACGTGGCCTCCTTCGTCCCCACCAACCCGGAGACGCTGGAGGACCAGCGGCTCTACACGGAGGCGAGGCTGGTCGAGGTGGCCTGCCTGGACTGCCTGGCCCGGGTGCGGGTGAAGAAGAACTCCGAGCACCACACCTCCGTGCAGTGGAGCACCGAGGCGCTCGCCGCCTGTCCCGATCTGTCGCGGCGGGACCGCTCGTCCGCAAGGCGAGACGTGCACCGCCCCTGCCCACGCATGACGGCCAGCATCGAGGATGCTGTGCGCGCGGGGGACGTGCCCATCGGCGCGCTCGACGGGTACTGAGCAGCTCGTCCCCCTCCGGCAGCGGGCCACCGGCCCGCCGCCCGTCATCCGAGTGCAGAGAAGGTCGTGGGAAGTTCCGTGGACATCGAGTCCTTCGTTCTGGACGTCGTCGACGTGGTCGCCGAGACCGCCGACGCCACGTCGATCAGCTTCGCCGTGCCCGCGGGCGCCGAGGAGAAGTTCGCCTACAAGCCCGGTCAGTTCCTGACCGTGGCGGTGCCCAGTGACCGCGACGGCCTCGCCGCGCGCTGCTACTCGCTGTCCAGCAGCCCCCACGACGACGGTCCGTTGACGGTGACCGTCAAGCGCACCGCCGACGGCTACGCCTCGAACTGGCTGTGCGACAACGTCACGGTGGGCGACACCCTGCGGGTGCTGCCGCCCTCAGGCATCTTCACCCCGGCCTCCCTCGACGCCGACCTGCTGCTCTTCGCCGGCGGCTCCGGCGTCACCCCGATCATGTCGATCGTGCGCACCGCGCTCGCCCACGGCACCGGACGCATCGTCGTGCTCTACGCCAACCGGGACGAGAAGTCGGTCATCTTCGCCGGCGAGCTGTCCCGGCTCGCCGCCGAGCATCCGGAGCGCCTGCAGGTCATCCACTGGCTGGAGTCCGTCCAGGGCCTGCCGACGGCGGAGCAGATGCGCGCCTTCGCCGCCCAGCACCCCGACCACGACACTTTCGTGTGTGGACCGGCCCCCTTCATGAAGATGGTCACCGGCGTGCTCAAGGAGCTCGGGGTGCCCCGCGAGCGCCGCCACCAGGAGAAGTTCGTCTCCCTGGGCGGCAACCCGTTCGGCGACGTCGCGGAGGTGCGCGCAGCGGAGGAGGAGGTCGCTGCGGCCGAGGCCGACGACGACGCCGCGGCCGCCGACGTGTTCGCCGACGCCCCTGTCGGGCCGGTCAAGCTCGAGGTCGAGCTCGACGGGGAGGAGCACACCTTCGACGACTGGGACCCGCGCACCAAGCTGCTCGACTTCTTGGAGTCCAAGGGCGTCAAGGCGCCCTACTCGTGTCGCGAGGGCGAGTGCTCGGCGTGCGCGATCCGGATGGTCGAGGGGGACGTGCGGATGCTGCACAACGACGTCCTCGACGACGACGACCTCGCCGACGGCATCCGGCTCGGCTGCCAGGCCGTGCCGCTGACCGACCGGGTGAAGGTCAGCTACAGCTGAGGAGTCTTCGCCGGCAGGTGTCGGGTCGCCGTGTCACGGTAGGGCCATGACCACCGCCGTGCCGGGACCCGACGGACTGCCGCGCTGCGCCTGGGCGCTGGGCAGCGAGGAGATGCTCGCCTACCACGACGACGAGTGGGGCTTCCCGGTCCACGACGACCGCCGGCTCTTCGAGAAGGTCTGCCTGGAGGGCTTCCAGTCCGGGCTGAGCTGGCTCACCATCCTGCGCAAGCGCCCCGCCTTCCGCGAGGCCTTCGCCGACTTCGACATGGAGGTCGTGGCCCGGTTCGACGCCAGCGACGTCGACCGGCTGCTCGCCGACACCCGGATCATCCGGCACCGCGGCAAGATCGAGGCGGCCATCAACAACGCCGGCCGGGCGCTCGAGCTCGTCGCGGAGCAGGGGTCGTTGGCGTCGTACCTGTGGGGGTTCGAGCCCTCGGCGGCCGAGCTCGGTGAGCCGCAGTCGTTGACCACCTCGCCGGCCTCCGTCGCGCTGTCGAAGGACCTCAAGCGGCGTGGGTGGAAGTTCGTCGGGCCGACCACGATGTTCGCGCTGATGCAGGCGATGGGCTTGGTCAACGACCACGCGCTGGGCTGCGTGACGCGGGAGCAGGTCGCCCAGGCGCGCGCCCGGCTGCCGCGGCCGGCCTGAGCCCCACCATCGGCGAGCGGACTACCAGCCGCGCTCGCGCCACTCGGCCAGGTGCGGCCGCTCCGCGCCGAGGGTGGAGTCGTCGCCGTGCCCGGGGTAGAACCACGTGTCGTCGGGCAGTGGGGCGAAGATCTTCGTCTCGACCTGGTCGATGAGCGTGGCGAACGCGGCGGCGTCGCCGAACGTGTTGCCCACGCCGCCGGGGAACAGCGAGTCCCCGGTGAACAGGTGCGCGGGTCCCTGCGGGTCGCGATAGAGCAGGCAGATCGAGCCCGGCGTGTGACCGGCGATCGCGATGACCTCGAGCCGCGTGTCGCCGACCTGCACCGTGTCACCGTCCGAGACCCGCCGGTCCACGGCGACGCCGGTCTGCTCGGTGATGGCGTCGGCGTCCGGCTCGCCGGCGACCACGCTCGCGTCGGTCGCGGCCACGACCTCGGCCAGCGCCCGGTGGTGGTCCCAGTGTCGGTGGGTGGTGACCACGGTGCCCAGGCCCGCCTCGCCGACGAGGTCGAGCAGCAGGGGCGCGTCGGCGGCGGCATCGACCAGGGCCTGCTCGCCCGTGGCCGTGCAGCGCAGCAGGTAGCAGTTGTTCGACATCTTCTCGTCGACCGCGACCTTGGTGATGGTCAGGCCGGGCAGCTCGCGGGTCTGGGGCTCGCCGCCGACGGTGACGTCTCCGAGGTAGGTCATGGGCACATCCTCGCACCGCTCCCACCGGGCGGCGTGTCGGCTCAGCCCGCCTCAGCCCGGCAACGCGGGCAGCACACCGGCCGAGCAGGTCACCGCCCCGCCCGCGTCGCGGCCGCTGGACCACCACGCGAGGGCGGCCAGCGGACCGCTGACCACGGGAGCCTCGGGGCCGACCTCGCCGAACGCCCAGCTGCCGCCGGTGTCGGTGGCCTCGACCCGCAGCCCCGCCGAGGCGTGCACCCGGGCGTCGCGACGCAGGAACCGCTCGGCGGTGCGCGCCGGCCAGTCGGCGGGGGAGTAGCCCACGAGCAGGTCGGCGTGGTGGATCTCCACCTCGCGCAGCCGCATCCCGGGGATCACGCCGGCGCGCAGCACCGGCCCGCCGGGGGTGCGCTCGAACGTCGCGTCCACCGGCACCTCGCCGGCGGCCACCAGCGCAGCGTCGAGCTCGGCGGCGGAGTCGTGCAGCCGTCGTCGTACGACGTCCGGCGCAGCGGCGGCGAGGTCGACGATGTCGCGGTCCCGGGCCTCGACGGAGGCGTAGGTGTTGGCCGGGACGCCGGCGACGAGGCCGCGCAGCACGCCGGTGAGCCCCTCGGCGTTCAGCGCGAGGTGCGCCAGCACGTGTGCCCGGCTCCAGCCGGCGCAGACGCTCGGCGCTGCCCAGTCGGCATCGCGCAGCACGTCGGCTGCCTGCAGCAGGCGCCGCGTGGCGGCCCGCAGGTCGGCGTGCAGCTCCGCGTGCCGCCCGGAGCCGAGGCAGTCGCCGGCGCCCTGTGCCTCGTGGTGTGACGTCACCCACCCATCATGCCCGGGATCGCGTCGTTGTCGGCGGTGGGTGAGAGGCTTGGAGACGGTCGCGGTGGCTTGTTCCCCCGCCCTAGAATGGCGAACGCTTGTTCGAAGACGTCGATCACCCGAGAGGAACCGAGGACCGGAAGTGACCGACCAGCTGATCATTCGTGGCGCGCGCGAGCACAATCTCAAGGACGTCTCGATCGACCTGCCGCGAGACTCGCTCATCGTCTTCACCGGTCTCTCCGGCTCCGGCAAGTCCAGCCTGGCCTTCGACACCATCTTCGCGGAGGGGCAGCGCCGCTACGTCGAGTCGCTCTCGGCGTACGCCCGGCAGTTCCTCGGGCAGATGGACAAACCCGACGTCGACTTCATCGAGGGCCTCTCGCCCGCGGTCTCGATCGACCAGAAGTCGACCTCGAAGAACCCGCGCTCGACCGTCGGCACGATCACCGAGGTCTACGACTACCTCCGACTGCTCTACGCGCGCGCCGGCCGCGCGCACTGCCCGACCTGCGGTGCGCCGATCGAGCAGCAGAGCCCCCAGCAGATCGTCGACCGCGTGATGGCGATGGAGGAGGGCACCCGGTTCCAGGTGCTCGCCCCCGTCGTGCGCGGGCGCAAGGGCGAGTTCGTCGACCTGTTCGCCGAGCTGCAGGCCCAGGGCTTCTCCCGGGCCCGGGTCGACGGTGAGCTGCACCAGCTCGCCGACCCGCCGAAGCTCGACAAGAAGTACAAGCACAACATCGAGGTCGTCGTCGACCGTCTCGCCGTCAAGGAGACCGCCAAGCGGCGGCTGACGGACTCGGTGGAGACCGCCCTCGGCCTGGCCTCGGGCCTCGTCGTCTTCGACCTCGTCGACGCCGGCAAGGAGCTGAAGTTCTCCGAGCGGATGGCGTGCCCCAACGACCACCCGATCGAGACCGACGACCTGGAGCCCCGCTCGTTCTCGTTCAACTCGCCGTTCGGCGCGTGCCCGGCCTGTGTCGGCCTGGGCACCCGGATGGAGGTCGACCCCGAGCTCGTGGTGCCCGACCCGACCGCCACCCTGGCCGAGGGCGCGCTGCAGCCGTGGAGCCACGCCCACGTCGCCGACTACTTCGGCCGGCTGCTCGTCGCGCTGGGCGAGGAGCTCGGCTTCGACGTCGACACCCCGTGGGAGCAGCTGCCCGCCAAGGCCCGCAAGGCGGTGCTCGAGGGCCACTCGACGAAGGTCCACGTCGTCACCCGGAACCGCTACGGCCGCCAGCGCTCCTACTACGCCGAGTTCGAGGGCGTGAAGAAGTACGTCGAGCGCCGCCACCGCGAGGCGGAGAGCGACACGAGCCGCGAGCGGTTCGAGGGCTTCATGCGCGAGGTGCCCTGCCCGGTCTGTCACGGCAGCCGGCTCAAGCCGGTGTCCATGGCCGTCACCCTCGGCGCGAAGGACTCCCCGAACGGCACCGGCGGGCTCAACATCGCCGAGGTCTGCGCGCTGCCGATCAACGAGGCGGCCGCCTACCTGGCCGACCTCGACCTGAGCCCGCGCGAGCGCCAGATCGGTGAGCGCGTGCTCAAGGAGATCCAGGAGCGGCTCGCGTTCCTGCTCGACGTGGGCCTGGACTACCTGTCCCTGGATCGCCCCTCCGGCTCGCTCTCCGGTGGTGAGGCGCAGCGGATCCGGCTCGCCACCCAGATCGGTGCCGGCCTCGTCGGCGTGCTCTACGTGCTGGACGAGCCGTCCATCGGCCTGCACCAGCGCGACAACCAGAAGCTGATCGAGACCCTGGTCCGGCTCAAGGACCTCGGCAACACCCTGATCGTCGTCGAGCACGACGAGGACACCATCAGGGTCGCCGACTGGATCGTCGACATCGGTCCCGGAGCCGGCGAGCACGGCGGTCAGGTGGTGCACTCCGGCAGCGTCAAGGGCCTGCTGGAGCACCCGGACTCGCTGACCGGGCAGTACCTGTCCGGTCGCCGGGAGATCCCGGTACCCGCCGTCCGGCGCCCCCGCACCGTCGGGCGTGCGCTCACGGTGCACGGCGCCCACGAGAACAACCTCAAGGACGTCACCGTCGACTTCCCGCTGGGGGTGTTCTGCGCGGTCACCGGTGTCTCCGGCTCGGGGAAGTCGACGCTGGTCAACGACATCCTCTACACCTCGCTGGCCAAGCAGATCTACAACGCCCGCACCATCCCCGGGCGGCACCGCAAGATCACCGGACTCGAGCACGTGGACAAGGTGATCCACGTCGACCAGTCCCCGATCGGCCGCACGCCGCGCTCCAACCCGGCGACGTACACCGGGGTCTTCGACCACGTGCGCAAGCTGTTCGCGCAGACGCCCGAGGCGAAGATGCGCGGCTACCAGCAGGGGCGGTTCTCGTTCAACGTCAAGGGCGGCCGGTGCGAGGCGTGCGCCGGCGACGGCACGATCAAGATCGAGATGAACTTCCTGCCCGACGTCTACGTGCCGTGCGAGGTCTGCCACGGCGCCCGCTACAACCGCGAGACGCTCGAGGTGCACTACAAGGGCAAGACCATCGCCGAGGTCCTCGACATGCCCATCGAGGAGGCGCTGGACTTCTTCGCCGCGGTCCCCGCGATCGCCCGGCACATGCAGACCCTGGTCGAGGTCGGGCTCGGCTACGTGCGCCTCGGCCAGCCCGCGACCACGCTGTCCGGCGGCGAGGCGCAGCGGGTCAAGCTCGCCGCGGAGCTGCAGAAGCGGTCCACCGGCCGCACCGTCTACGTCCTCGACGAGCCCACGACCGGGCTGCACTTCGAGGACATCCGCAAGCTGCTGGGCGTGCTGTCGAGCCTGGTCGACAAGGGCAACACCGTGCTGGTGATCGAGCACAACCTCGACGTCATCAAGACCGCCGACTGGATCATCGACATGGGTCCCGAAGGTGGTTCCCGCGGCGGCATGGTCGTGGTCGAGGGCACGCCGGAGGAGGTCGCGGCGCACGAGGAGAGCCACACCGGCCACTACCTCCGTCCGCTGCTGGAGGGACGTGCCGCGGCTCAGCCCGGCAAGCCGCGCAAGGCGCCCGCGGAGGACACCGGGAAGCCGGCGAAGAAGACGGCGACGCGCAAGAGCGCCGCGGCCCGCCGGGTCGCGAAGTCCTCCTAGGGCCTCGCCTCGGTGTGGCCGGTGGCCCGGGTCCTAGCCTGGGTGTCATGAGCGCACGGTTGAGCAGGAGGCAGACCCTGGCGGGGGTGACCACGGTCGCCCTGGGGCTGCCCGTGCTGAGCGCCTGCGCCGAGGGCAGCACCACCGCGACCGACCCCGCGCCGCGCCGCACACCGGCCCCACCGAGCCCGCCGCAGCCGACGTCCAGCGCTCCGGCGACGACAGTTCCCGCCTCGCCCGGCGCCGGGGATGCCCTGGTCGCGGCCGCGGACGTGCCCGTGGGCGGCGGCGTCGTGCTGAAGGACGCCGAGATCGTGGTCACGCAGCCGAGGCCGGGGGAGTTCAAGGCGTTCTCCGCGATCTGCACCCACAATCGCTGCCTGGTGAGCTCGGTGGAGGACGGCGAGATCGTGTGCCCCTGCCACCGCAGCACGTTCGCCGTGGCCGACGGTGCGCACACCGGTGGCCCGGCAGCCGGCCCGCTGCCCCAGGTCGCCGTCGAGGTCGACGGCGACCAGGTGGTGCGCGGGTGAGCGGATGGCCTGCGGGCTAGGACACCCGGAGGCCGTGCCCGGCCGCGGCGCGCCACGCCTCGTCGCGCGGCGAACGGCGCCGCGCCAACCGGGCGTCGAGCAGGGCGCCCGCCTCGACCGGCCGCTCGGCCCGCAGCAGCGCCGCGATCCGGATCTCCTCGACCAGCTCCCGCTGGGCGTCCGACCCGCCCAGGCGCCAGGTCTGCGGCGCCAGCGCGGCCAGCGCGTCCGCCGTGCCGCCGCAGTCACCATCGACCATCCGGGCGAGGGCGCGCGCCAGCGGGCCGGCGACCTCCCGGTGTGCGGGGGACGCCTGCGTAGTGCACCACCGGGCCAGGCGCTCCAGCCCGGTGCGGTCGCCGGTGGCGAGCAGCGCGACCGCGACGTGCATCGCGAGGAAGGCGGTGCTGGGTCGCTCGACGACCCGTTCCCCGACCGCCACCAGCACCTCGTCGAGGCCCGGGACGTCGGTGGCGCCAGGGGTGAGCGACCAGCGCAGCAGCAGGGAGCCGGTGTCCACCAGCGCGCGACAGCCGACGGCGTCGTGTGGCTGCAGTTCGCGCAGGTAGCGTGCGCGGACCGCAGCGAGGTCGCCGAGCGTGAGCTCGTGCAACGCGGCGTGCCAGGAGAAGTGGGTCAGGCTGTCCACGCCCGCACCGGCGTCGTTGATCCAGCCGTCCAGCCAGGACAGGCCGCTCTCGTGGTCACCGGTCTCGTAGTGGGCGTGCGCCCGGGCGTGCGCGGCGTGGCCGCCGCCGGGGTCGGCCTGCAGCGAGCGGCACGACAGCTCCATCGCCTCGCCGAAGCGTCGCTGCTCGGAGCGGACGAAGGCGAGCAGGCCGGCCAGCCACGGGTCGTCGCCGTAGGCGGGGGCGGCGGCCTCGACGATGCCGCAGCCGCGGTCGGGCGCGTCGGCCAGGCCGGCGAACGCGATGGTCGGCATCGCCACCGTGAGCAGCAGTGCGTCACGCGGGTACGCCGCCAGGTGGGCGAGCAGCGCCGTGGAGTCGCCCTGCAGGTGCCGGTCCACGGCGTGCACGTGGCTGCGCTCGCGCTCGCTGGCGCGGGCGGCGTGCAGCCGGGCGTCGGCGAGCCGGCCCTGGGTGTCGACCTGCACGCACATCTCGTGCCCGACGAGCGCGAGTGCCGCATGCCCGAGGGCGAAGGTCGGGTCGAGGACCAGCGCCATCGCGATCTGCTCCGCCGCACCTGCCCGCAGGCGCACCAGGTCGTGCACCCCGGCGGTGTAGGCCTCGGCCGCCTCCACGCTCGTGGTCAACACGTACCCGTACCGATCCCGACAGCGCATAAGTCCAGTAAACCACTATGGTTAGTCTCGGATGGCTCTGTCGGTCCCGATCCGTAGGGTTGGAGGCGTGTCACCCGCCCTGAGCTATCGGCCGAAGCCCGGCTCGATCCCCACCCAGCCAGGGGTCTACCGGTTCCGGGACCGCAACCACCGGGTGATCTACGTGGGCAAGGCGAAGAACCTCCGCGCGCGCCTGTCGTCGTACTTCGCCGACATCGCCACGCTGCACCCTCGCACGGCCACGATGGTCACCACCGCGACGTCGGTGGAGTGGACCGTGGTGGGCACCGAGGTCGAGGCGCTGCAGCTGGAGTACTCCTGGATCAAGGAGTACGACCCTCGCTTCAACGTCAAGTACCGCGACGACAAGTCCTACCCCTGGCTCGCCGTCACGGTCTCCGAGGAGTTCCCGCGCGTGATGGTGGGCCGCGGCGCGAAGCGGAAGGGCACCCGCTACTTCGGCCCGTACAGCCACGCGTGGGCGATCCGCGAGACCGTCGACATCCTGCTGCGGGTCTTCCCGATGCGCTCGTGCAGCAACGGCGTGTTCAAGCGCTCCGCGCAGATCGGCCGTCCCTGCCTGCTCGGCTACATCGACAAGTGCGCCGCGCCCTGCGTCGGCAACGTCTCCGCCGAGCAGCACCGCGAGATCGTCGACGACTTCTGCGAGTTCATGGCGGGGCGCACCCGGCCGTTCATGAAGCGGATCGAGGCGCAGATGTACGCCGCCTCCGAGGAGCTCGACTTCGAGCGGGCCGCCCGTCTGCGCGACGACCTCGGCGCCATGAAGAAGGCGCTGGAGAAGCAGGCGGTCGTGCTCGGCGACGGCTCCGACGCCGACGTCATCGCGCTCGCCGAGGACCCGCTCGAGGTCGCCGTACAGGTCTTCTACGTCCGCGGCGGGCGGATCCGCGGTCAGCGCGGCTGGGTCGCCGACCGCACCGACGAGGGCGACACCTCGGCCCTGGTCGAGGACTTCCTGCTCCAGCTCTACGCCGGGGTCTCCGCCGAGGACGCCCGCGACGCCGTCCCCCGGGAGATCCTCGTGCCCGAGCTGCCGCCGGAGGTGGAGACCTTCGAGCGGCTGCTCAGCGACCTGCGCGGCTCCCGCGTCGAGATCCGGGTGCCGCAGCGCGGCGACAAGCGCACCCTGCAGGAGACGGTCCAGCGCAACGCCGCGGAGTCGCTCGCGCTGCACAAGACCAAGCGGGCCAGCGACCTCACCACCCGCAACCGCGCGCTGGCCGAGATCGCCGAGGCGCTGGAGCTCGACGAGGCCCCGCTGCGCATCGAGTGCTACGACGTCTCCCACATCCAGGGCACCGAGATCGTCGCCTCGATGGTGGTCTTCGAGGACGGCCTGTCCCGCAAGGGGGAGTACCGCCGGTTCGTGATCCGCGACCAGGAGGGCTCCGACGACGTCGCGGCGATGCACGAGGTGATCACCCGGCGCTTCCGCCGCCTCCTCGACGAGCAGGCGCGGTCCGAGCTGCGTCCCGGCGACGGCGAGGGCAGCGGCCCGATGCTCGTCGACCCGGACACCGGCCGACCCCGGAAGTTCGCCTACGCGCCGGGCCTGGTCGTCGTCGACGGCGGCCCGCCGCAGGTGGCCGCGGCGCAGCGCGCCCTGGACGAGCTCGGCATCGACGACATCCCCGTGTGCGGCCTCGCCAAGCGCCTGGAGGAGGTGTGGCTGCCCGGGCAGGAGGACCCGGTCATCCTGCCGCGCACCTCCGAGGGCCTCTACCTGCTGCAGCGGGTGCGCGACGAGGCCCACCGCTTCGCGATCGCCCACCACCGCAACCGCCGCTCCAAGTCGATGGTGGAGAGCGTGCTCGACGGCGTCCCGGGCCTCGGCGAGGTACGACGCAAGACGCTGCTGCGCCACTTCGGCTCCCTGCGCAAGCTCCGCGCCGCGTCCGTGGAGGAGATCGCGGCGGCACCGGGCATCGGTCCGCGCACGGCCGAGGCCATCAAGCAGGCCCTTGCCGGGGAGGACGCCGCCCACGCGAAGCCATCCTCGGCCACAATGGGCACCATGAACCAGGACGTGGCCGCCGATGGCTAAGCACGCCGACCCCATCTCCGGCCCGCTGGTCGTGATCACGGGGATGACCGGTGCCGGGCGCAGCACGGCGGCGAAGGAGCTGGAGGACCTCGGCTTCTACGTGGTGGACAACCTGCCGCCAGGACTGCTCGCCGACGTGGTCCGGCTCGTCGACGACAGCCACGGTCCCGCCCAGGCGATCGCCGTCGTCGTCGACGTGCGCTCCGGCTCCTTCTTCCAGGGCCTGCGCAGCGCCCTGGCGCACGGCGTGGGCGGGCGCGAGGTGACGCTCGTCTTCCTCGACGCCGACGACCAGGTGCTCGTGCGACGGCAGGAGGCGGCCCGGCGACCGCACCCGCTGCAAGGGGGCGGCCGGCTGCTCGACGGGTTGGAGCGGGAGCGGGTCGTGCTGGCGGACCTGCGCGCCGATGCGGACCTGGTGATCGACACCAGCAACCTCAACGTGCACCAGCTGACCGACCGGATCGCGGACGCGTTCGGCTCCACCGAGAGCACCCGGCTGCGGGTGAGCGTGATCAGCTTCGGGTTCAAGCACGGCATCCCGGTCGACGCCGACTACCTGGCCGACATGCGCTTCCTGCCCAACCCGCACTGGGTCCCCGAGCTGCGCCCGCGCACCGGTCAGGACCCCGAGGTCGCCGACTACGTGCTGCACCGCGATGGCGCGGCACAGTTCCTCGACGCCTACGTCCCGCTCCTCGAGGGCGTCGCCGCGGGCTACGTGCGCGAGGGCAAGCGATTCATGCGCGTCGCCATCGGCTGCACCGGCGGCAAGCACCGCAGTGTCGCCATGAGCGAGGAGATCTGCCGCCGGCTGCAGGACGCGGGCTACTCCGCACGGGTCTTCCACCGCGACCTGGGGCGGGAGTGAGCGGTGGGTGAGGACTCCCTCCCGACCGCCCCTGTCACCAGCTCGACCGCGCGTGCACAGTCGATCGTGGCGCTCGGTGGCGGGCACGGCCTGCACGCCTCCCTGAGCGCGCTGCGCCGGCTGCTCGACGACCTCACCGTCGACGAGCTCACGGCGGTCGTGACGGTCGCCGACAACGGCGGTTCGTCCGGGCGGTTGCGGGGAGAGTTCGGCGTCCTCCCGCCGGGCGACCTGCGGATGGCGCTGGCCGCGCTGTGCGGTGACGACGAGTGGGGAGACACCTGGGCTCGGGTGCTGCAGCACCGCTTCACCGGCGACGGCGAGATGCGCGGCCACGTGGTCGGCAACCTCCTCATCGTCGGGCTCTGGGACCTCCTCGGCGACCACGTCGACGCGCTCGACTGGGTCGGTCGTCTGCTGGGCGCCCGCGGGCGCGTGCTGCCGATGGCACTGACGCCGATGGACATCACCGCCGAGGTCCGCGGCCTGGTGCCGGGCGACCCTGACGCGCTGACCAGCGTGCGGGGCCAGGTCGAGATCGCCACCACTGAGGGCGTGATCAGCTCCATCGCGCTGGAGCCGCACTCCCCGCCGGTGAGCCCCGCGGTCGTGTCGGCCATCGACGAGGCCGACTGGGTCGTCCTGGGCCCGGGCTCCTGGTTCACCTCCGTCCTGCCGCACCTGCTCGTGCCGGACCTGAGCGCCGCGCTGGCGAGCACCCGCGGGCGCGTGGTGGTCGTGCTCAACCTCGCCGAGCAGGAGGGGGAGACGGGTGGCTTCGGGCCGGCCGACCACCTCGCGGTGCTGGCCGAGCACGCGCCCGCCCTGGCCATCGACACCGTGCTCGCCGACCGCGCGTCGGTGGGTGCGGACCTGTCCGAGCTGGAGGAGATGGTCGCCGCCCTCGGTGCGCGCCTGGTCCTCGACGAGGTGGCCGCCGAGGACGGCACTGCCCGGCACGACCCGGAGAAGCTGGCGGCCGCCTACGAGCGGATCTTCCGCGCGGGCTGAGCCCTCCTGGGCGCCCTGCCGGGGCGCGGCGTGAGCCGTCAGACACCCTGCGCCTGGGCTGTCCGGGCACTTGGCGAGGGCTGTTGACCTCCGTGGGAGGATCATCGCCATGGCGATGACGGCACAGGTGAAGGCGGAGCTGGCCAATACCTCGGTCACGAAGGCCTGTTGCCGCAAGGCCGAGGTCGCCTCGACGCTGCGCTTCGCGGGCGGCCTGCACATCGTCAGCGGCCGGATCGTCGTGGAGGCCGAGCTCGACACCGGCGCGGCCGCCCGCCGGCTGCGCAAGGACATCGCCGAGATCTACGGCCAGAGCTCCGACGTGGTCATGGTGCAGGGCACCGGGCTGCGCAAGGGCAGCCGCTACATCGTCCGGGTCGCCCGTGACGGCGAGGCGCTGGCGCGACAGACCGGCCTGCTCGACCAGCGCGGGCGCCCGGTGCGCGGCCTGCCGCCTGCCGTCGTCTCCGGTGGTGCCTGTGACGCCGTCGCGGCCTGGCGCGGCGCCTTCCTCGCCCACGGCTCGCTGACCGAGCCGGGTCGCTCCTCCTCGCTCGAGGTGACCTGCCCCGGCTCGGAGGCGGCGCTCGCCCTGGTCGGTGTCGCCCGCCGGCTCGGCATCCACGCCAAGGCCCGCGAGGTGCGCGGCGTGGACCGCGTGGTCATCCGCGACGGCGACGCCATCGGCCAGCTGCTCACCCGGCTCGGCGCCCACGAGACCCTGATGGCCTGGGAGGAGCGCCGGATGCGGCGCGAGGTCCGGGCGACCGCCAACCGGCTGGCCAACTTCGACGACGCCAACCTCCGACGCTCCGCTCGCGCCGCGGTGACCGCCGGCGCGCGGGTGGAACGGGCCATGGAGATCCTCGGCGAGGAGGTCCCCGACCACCTCCGGATGGCCGGCGAGCTCCGGCTCGAGCACAAGCAGGCCTCGCTCGAGGAGCTCGGCCAGCTGCACGAGCCCGTCCTGACCAAGGACGCCATCGCCGGTCGGATCCGCCGGCTGCTGGCCATGGCCGACAAGCGTGCCGAGGAGCTGGGCATCCCCGACACCGAGGCGTCGCTGACCCCGGAGATGCTCGCCGAGGAAGGCTGAGCCACCGCCTCTCGCGTCGCCGCGAGCCCCGGGTCGCTCCCGGGAATCGTGATCCAGGTCACTTCGAGTCTCCCGCCTCGCAGGTCTGCGGGCTAGTGTCGGAAGCCCGGCACCGTCCCGAACTCCCAGGAGGCTCGCAGTGACTGTTCGCGTAGGAATCAACGGATTCGGCCGGATCGGCCGCAACTTCTTCCGGGCGGTGCGCGCCAGCGGCGCGGACATCGAGATCGTGGCCGTCAACGACCTCACCGACCGTGCCACGCTGGCGCACCTGCTCGCCTACGACTCCATCCTCGGCATCCTCGACGCCGAGGTCGGCTCGAGCGACGACGCGATCATCGTCGGCGGCAAGGAGATCCGCGCCTTCGCCGAGCGCGACCCCGCTGCGATCGGCTGGGGGGACCTGGGCGTCGACGTCGTGCTCGAGGCCACCGGGCGCTTCACCGACCCGACGAAGGCGCGCGCCCACGTCGACGGCGGCGCGAAGAAGGTGATCATCTCCGCACCCGCCAAGGGCGAGGCGCTCACCGTCGTGATGGGCGTCAACGAGGACGCGTACGACCCCGCCGAGCACACCGTCATCTCCAACGCCTCGTGCACGACCAACTGCCTGGCGCCGATGGCCAAGGTGCTCAACGACGGCCTCGGGATCGAGCGCGGCCTGATGACCACCGTGCACGCCTACACCGCCGACCAGAACCTGCAGGACAACATCCACCGCGACCTGCGGCGCGCGCGTGCCGCCGCGCTGAACATCGTGCCCACCTCCACCGGTGCGGCGAAGGCCATCGGCCTGGTGCTGCCCGAGCTCAAGGGCCGGCTCGACGGCTACGCGCTGCGGGTGCCCGTGCCCACCGGCTCCCTGGTCGACCTCAGCTTCGAGGCGTCGCGGGAGACCAGCGTGGAGGAGGTCAACGAGATCGTCCGCGCCGCCGCCGACGGCCGGATCCTGCGGTACTCGACGGCACCCCTCGTCTCCACCGACATCACCACCGACCCCGCCTCCTGCATCTTCGACGCACCCCTGACCAAGGTGCTGGGCAACCAGGTGAAGGTGGCCGGCTGGTACGACAACGAGTGGGGCTACTCCAACCGCCTCGCGGACCTGATCGTCCACGTCGGCGCTACGCTCTGACGATTGTGACCACCGACAACGGGCTCTCCCCGGACTTCCTGAACGGCGTCAGCGGCAAGCGGGTCCTCGTCCGCTCCGACCTCAACGTCCCGCTGGAGGAGGTGGACGGGCAGAAGCGGATCACCGACGACGGCCGGATCCGGGCCAGCCTGCCCACGATCCAGGCCCTCGCGGGGGCCGGCGCGAAGGTCATCGTGACGGCCCACCTCGGCCGCCCCAAGGGCGCACCCGACCCGGCCTACTCCCTGGCCCCGGTCGCCGTCCGGCTCGGCGAGCTGCTCGGTTCCGACGTCGCCTTCGCCACCGACACCGTCGGCGAGTCGGCCCACGAGGTCGTCGCCGGCCTCGCCGACGGCCAGGTCGCGCTGCTGGAGAACGTGCGGTTCAACCCGGGCGAGACCAGCAAGGACGACGACGAGCGCGGCGCCTTCGCCGACCAGCTCGCCTCCCTCGCCGACTTCTTCGTCTCCGACGGCTTCGGCGTGGTCCACCGCAAGCAGGCCAGCGTGTACGACGTCGCGAAGCGACTGCCGTCCGCGATGGGTGGTCTCGTGGCCACCGAGATCGACGTGCTCCGCCGGCTGACCGTCGACCCTGAGCGTCCGTACGTGGTGGTCCTGGGCGGCTCCAAGGTCTCCGACAAGCTGGGGGTCATCGACAACCTGCTCGGCAAGGCCGACCGGCTGCTGATCGGCGGCGGCATGGTCTTCACCTTCCTCAAGGCAGCCGGCCACGAGGTGGGCAACAGCCTCCTCGAGGCCGACCAGCTCGACACCGTGCGGGCCTACCAGCAGCGCGCCGCCGAGCTGGGCGTCGAGATCGTGCTGCCCACCGACATCGTGGTGGCAGACAGCTTCGGCGACGAGGCCTCCGCGCGGGTCGTGCCTGCCGACGCCATCCCGGCCGAGACGATGGGCCTCGACATCGGGCCCGACTCCGGCGCGGCCTTCGCCGCGGCTCTGGCCGACGCCCGCACCGTCTTCTGGAACGGCCCGATGGGCGTCTTCGAGAAGCCGGCCTTCGCCGAGGGCACCCGGGCGGTCGCGCAGGCGCTGACCGAGGTCGACGGCCTCTCGGTGGTCGGTGGCGGCGACTCCGCCGCCGCGGTCCGCGCGCTCGGCTTCGACGAGGCCGCCTTCGGCCACATCTCCACCGGCGGCGGCGCCAGCCTGGAGTACCTGGAGGGCAAGGAGCTCCCGGGGATCACCGTGCTGGAAGGGAAGGCCTGAGATGGCGGCCAAGCGCACTGCGTCCGGCAGCGGCCGGACCCCGCTGATGGCGGGCAACTGGAAGATGAACCTGAACCACGCGGAGGCCGTGGTCCTGGTGCAGAAGCTGGCCTGGACGCTCTCGGACAAGCGGCACGACTACGGCAAGGTCGAGGTGGCGGTTATCCCGCCGTTCACCGACATCCGCTCGGTGCAGACGCTCGTCGACGGCGACCGCCTCTCCATCCGGTACGGCGCCCAGGACGTCTCCCAGCACGCGTCCGGCGCCTACACCGGCGAGATCTCCGCCGCGATGTTGACCAAGCTGGGCTGCAGCTACGTGGTGGTCGGGCACTCCGAGCGCCGGCAGTACCACGGCGAGACCGACGCGGTGGTCAACGCCAAGGCGAAGGCCGCGCTCGGCGCCGGCATGACGCCGATCGTGTGCGTCGGCGAGGGGTTGGAGGTCCGCCAGTCCGGCGAGCACGTCGCCCACACCACGGCCCAGGTCGCGGGGTCGCTGGCCGGTCTCGACGCCGACCAGGTCGCTGGGCTGGTCATCGCCTACGAGCCGGTCTGGGCGATCGGCACCGGCGAGGTCGCCACGCCGGACGACGCGCAGGAGGTCTGCGCGGCGATCCGTGCCCACGTCGCCGAGTCCTTCGGGGCGGAGGCGGCGGCCGGCGTCCGGGTCCTCTACGGCGGTTCGGTGAAGGCCGGCAACGTCGCTGGGATCATGGCCAAGGAGGACGTGGACGGCGCCCTGGTCGGTGGCGCGAGCCTCGACGTGGACGAGTTCGGCGGAATCTGCCGGTTCTACGACATGCCGGTGCTGTCCTGACCCTGGCCCTGCCGTAGGATTCCGCGCGTGTTGACTACCGCTCTCACCGTGCTGCTCGTCCTGACCAGCCTGATCCTGATCCTGCTCGTGCTGCTGCACAAGGGTCGGGGCGGCGGTCTGTCCGACATGTTCGGCGGTGGCGTCTCGAGCTCGCTCGGGGGTTCGTCGATCGCGGAGCGCAACCTCGACCGGTTCACGGTCGGCATGGGCGTGATCTGGTTCGCGTGCGTCATCGCGCTCGGTCTCCTCCTGGCCTACCAGAGCTGACCACCCGTACTGATCGACGACCGGTCCGCCGCAGGCGCGGACCGACCTGAGGCTTGAGGAGAGACCGTTGGCTGGTGGTGGGAACGCGATCCGCGGGAGTCGCGTCGGCGCAGGACCGATGGGCGAGGCGGAGCGCGGCGAGGCCGCGCCGCGCCAGGTGGTCACCTACTTCTGTGCGAACCTGCACCGCTCGGTGATCACGTTCGCCGTCGAGGCGACCGCGCCGGAGTCGTGGGACTGCCCCAAGTGCGGGCTGCCCGCCGGGCTGGACTCGGAGAACGCGCCGCCGGCGCCGAAGAACGAGCCCTACAAGACCCACCTCGCCTACGTGAAGGAGCGCCGCTCCGACAAGGAGGCCGAGGTCATCCTCGACGAGGCGATCAAGCTGCTGCGCTCGCGCCGCAAGTCGGGCGAGGTCATCTTCTAGCACCTCCGGGCGCCGGACGGCGCCCGAGACGCCCTTCGGGATCCCCGATTCAGGGCATTCCCCCGCCTGGGTTCGCCGGTAGAAACAGGACCTGGCGACGCGGGTCGCTCAGGGGGTGTGACGGCGATGCGTCGTGTGTGGGTGGCAGTGCTCGGGGCGACGGTTCTCGCGTCGGGGTTGTTCGCTGCGCCATCGGCGAGCGCCTCGGACACCGGGCATGCGGCCCCGCAGCCGGGGCAGGTGGTCAGCGCCGCCCCGGCGTCGTTCACGCCGCACGTGATGGACGGCGAGGTCCTCACGATGACCCGGGTCGGCGACCTGATCCTCGTCGGGGGACGGTTCACGCGCGTCCGGCAAGCGGGCAGCAGCACCGACATCCCGCGACGGAACCTGTTCGCGTTCCACGTCCGCACCGGCCAGGTGAGCGCGACGTTCGCGCCGAACCCCAACGGCACCGTCCAGAAGGTGCAGGCCTCGCCGGACGGCGCCACCGCGTACGTGGGCGGCGCGTTCACCAGCGTCACCTCGGGCGGCGTCGCGACCGCGGTGGGCCGGCTCTACCGGGTGGCGGTCGCCACCGGCAACCGCGTCGCCGCGTTCTCGCCGGGCACCTTCAACGGCGACGTCCGCGACATCGCGGTGACCGGCGACCGGCTCTGGGTGGCCGGCAAGTTCACCCACGTGCAGGGCACCGCCCAGCGGGCGCTGGTCACCGTGAACGCGACCACCGGGGTGCGCGACCCGTACTTCAGCGGCACCTTCACCGGCTCCCACCAGCCGGACACGGGGACCTACGTGCTGCAGATCGCGATCAACCCTGCCAACAGTCGGCTGGTCGTGGTCGGCAACTTCGCACAGGTGAACGGAGCGGACCGGCACCAGTTCGCGGTGTTCGACATCGGCGGGCCGACGTACGCGCTCGCCGGCTACTCCACCCGCCAGTTCGAGTCGCGGTGCAGCGCGAAGTTCTACAGCTACGTCACCGACGTCGAGTACTCACCCGACGGCCGCTTCTTCGCCGTCTCCACGACCGGGGCCTACGGGGGCGCCGCGGCGACCATGGCCGGCACCAGCGGCTGTGACGTGGTCGCCCGCTTCGAGTCCTCGGCGTCGGGCACCGACGTCCGGCCGACCTGGACGGCCTACACCGGCGGCGACACCACGTGGTCGGTCGAGGTGACCCAAGACGTCGTGTACGTCGGCGGGCACGCACGCTGGCAGAACAACCCCACGCGCGGCGACGCCGCCGGGCAGGGCGCCGTCTCCCGGCCCGGCATCGCGGCGCTGAGCGCGGTGAACGGACTGCCGCTGTCCTGGAACCCGACCCGCAGCCTGGGGGAGGGCGTGAAGGACATGATCGCCACCCCCGACGGGCTGTTCGTGGGCTCCGACACCGAGGTCTTCGCCGACCAGACCCGGCGCCGGATCGCGTTCCTGCCGCTGGCGGGCGGCACCCGGCTGGTGCCGCTGCGGGCCAACGGCCTCCCGACGACCGTCTACCGCGTGCCCCGCGGCCAGAGCCAGCTCCAGCGCCGCGCCTTCACCGGCTCCAGCGCCGGGGCGGCGCAGGACGTGCCCAACGCGCTCGCCCTGAGTGTCAGCACCTCTCAGCGGACGGCGATCGGCACCGGCTGGGGCAGCGCCGTCGGTGCGTTCATGCTGGACGGCGTGCTGTACACCGCCTACAGCGACGGCTCGCTGACGCGGCGCACCTTCGACGGGCAGAGCTACGGCCCGGCGGTGACGGTGCAGACCGCGGACCGGATCGTGTACCAGGACGACTGGCACCGCGGCGACGTCCCGGCGATCACGAGCCTGTTCTACGACCAGGGTTGGATGTACTTCACCAAGTCCGGGTCCAACCAGCTGTTCCGTCGCGCCTTCGAGCGCGACTCCGACGTGGTCGGCCAGCACCTGTTCACCACCCGCGCCGTCAGCGGCGTGAGGTTCTCCTCCATGCGGGGCGCCTTCGTCGCCGGCGGCCGGCTCTACTACGCGACCAGCTCCGGCACGCTGAACGTCGCGACGTGGAGCGGGTGGGGACCGAGCGCGGGGCCGGTCGCCGGCACCTCGACGGTGATCAGTGGCGCGGGCGGCGGCTGGACCTCACGGGTGATGTTCCCCTTCCAGGGCACGGCCGCGGTCCCGGCGAACCGGGCGCCGACCGCGTCGTTCACCGCGCAGTGCGCGCAGCTCAGCTGCACGATGGACGCCCGTGCCTCCAGCGACCCCGACGGCACCGTCACCCGCTACGCGTGGAAGGTCGCCCGCCGGACCAGCGTTGCGGGGACGTCGAGCACGCTCAGCCACGTCTACCCCCGCGGTGGCGAGCGCACCGTCACGCTGACCGTCACCGACGACCGTGGGGCCAGCAGCAGCACGACCCGCGTCGTGCAGCCAGCGGCGGCGAGGCCGGGGAGCCTGGTGGCGTCCGCCACCGGCGACCTGCTCGCGCACAACCTCACCCTCCCCGCGCCGGTCCGTGCCGGCGACCTGCTGGTGAAGTGGTTCGTCGCGAGCTCGATCACGCCCACGTCCACGGCGTAGGGGACCTCGGGCGACGTCGGCTCAGAGGTCCCGGTGCAGCTCGTCCAGCGACGAGGGCGGCTCGTGCCGGCTCAACCGGATCACAGCGACCACCAGCCCGCCCCACAGGATCACCATCGAGACCAGCATCAGCACCACGGCCTCCGGACTCATCGGATCTCCTCCTTCTTCACGGCCTGGTCGGCATCGGGGCGGTCGTACGGCGCGGTCAGGGGGGTCTCCGGCCGCCACGGCAGCCGGGAGAGGACCACGCCGAGGACGATCACGCCGCCGGCCGCGCCCCACCCGAGCCAGCCCAGCATCCAG
Organism: Nocardioides faecalis; assembly: GCF_018388425.1. Classification (NCBI taxonomy): domain Bacteria; kingdom Bacillati; phylum Actinomycetota; class Actinomycetes; order Propionibacteriales; family Nocardioidaceae; genus Nocardioides; species Nocardioides faecalis. The sequence goes on from NZ_CP074406.1 coordinate 1,905,056, forward strand.
CCGGGGTAGCCGGCGTAGGGCTCCTTGATGTCGGCGACCAGCGCGTCGACGAGGATGTAGGTCAGCGCGGCCGGGACCAGGATCCCGACCAGGAGGAACCAGGTCCGGCCGAGCTTCAGGGAACCGGTCCGGTTCAGGTGGTCGGCGAGGTCGGGCAGCGCCCGGAGCGACCACGCGACGACCAGCATGCTGACCACGGCGACCAGCAGGATGCCGTACTGGTTGATGAAGTGGTCGATGATGTCGAGGACGTGCACGCCGCTGGTCGTGCTGAACAGCACCAGGCTCACCACGGCCGCGGGGACGCTGACGGCCAACGCCGCCGTGACCCGGCCGAGCTCGAGCTTGTCGCGCACCGCGGAGACGACGACCTCGAGCACGCTGACCAGCGACGTCAGGCCCGCGATCACCAGGGACCCGAAGAACAGCACGCCGATCAGCGCGCCGGCGGGCGCCTCGCTGATCAGGGTCGGGAAGACCACGAAGGCGAGGCCGAGCCCGTCGGCGGCGACCTCGTCGACGGCCATGCCCTGCGCCTGGGCCATGAAGCCCAGCGCGGCGAACACCCCGATGCCGGCGAGGAGCTCGAAGCCGGAGTTGGCGAAGCCGACGACCATGCCCGCCCCGGACATGTCGCTGTCCTCGTCGACGTAGGAGGCGTAGGTGATCATGACGCCGAAGCCGATGGACAGGGAGAAGAAGATCTGGCCGAACGCGGCGCCCCAGACGCCCGGTTCGGTCAGCGCCGCCCAGTGGGGGGTGAAGAGCGCGTCCAGGCCGGTCGCCGCTCCGTCCAGGGTCAGCGCCCGGACGACGAGCGCGGCGAACGCCACCACCAGCACCGGGATGAAGTACAAGGAGAGCTTCCCGATGCCCTTCTCCACCCCGAGCGCCATCACCAGGACCACGACGCCCCACACGATCGCCAGCGGCACCAGCACCCCCACGACGATCGTGGTGTCGATCCCGGGGTCGCCGGCCTGCAGGAAGGTCTCGAACAGGAACTCCTCAGGCTTGGCGCCCCAGGCCTCGTCCACCGAGAAGATCATGTAGCGCAGGGCCCAGGCGATGATCGCGGCGTAGTAGATCGCGATCAGGAAGCAGATCCCGACCTGCCACCAACCCAGTGACTCGGCACCGCGACGGAGCCGGGCGAAGGACAGCGGCGCCGACCCCCGGTACTTGTGCCCGAGCGCGTAGTCGAGCAGCAGGAACGGCAGGCCAGCGCCGAGCAGCGCCACCAGGTACGGGATCATGAACGCCCCGCCGCCGTTCTCGTAGGCGACGTACGGGAAGCGCCAGATGTTGCCCAGCCCCACGGCCGAGCCGATGGCGGCGAAGATGAAGACCTTGCGGCTGCTGAACGCTCCGCGGCGTCGTCGGGTCGTGGGTTCGGCGGTGCTCATCGCTCCATGCTCTCGGATCGGGGTCGGCGGGCCAGGAGGAGTGCCGGCTCAGAGTCGGGAGGCAGCCTCACGGTCGAGGAACCACACGGTCTCGAGACGGCCGTGCACTCCGCGCGCCGGGGTCTCCTCGATGCTGCCGGTCTCGGCGAGGGCCCGGGCGACGGCTTCCGCCTTGCCCTCGCCGCTGACCAGGAACCACACGCACTGTGCCCGGTTCAGTGTGTCGAAGGTGAGCGTGACGCGCTCGGGCGGAGGCTTGGGGGAGTCGCTCACGCCGGTCGCCTCCGTGCCGATGACCGCCAGCGCCGGGTGGTCGGGGAACAGGGAGGCCACGTGCCCGTCCGGGCCGATGCCCAGCATGAGCACCTCCAGCTCACCCGAGATCTGCTCCTGCACCGTGGCGGCGTACTGCGACGCCGACTCCTCGAGGTCCGCGACCTCGTCGGAGGCGGGGGCGGTGAACACCTGGCGGGCGCCGACGACGTCGAGCAGGTCGTCGCGGGCCTGGCCGACGTTGCGCTCGGGGTCCGCGGCCGGCACGAACCGCTCGTCGCCGAAGAAGAACCGGACCGCGCCCCAGTCGACCCCGGAGTCGTCGGCCAGCCGTGCCACCTCGCGGTGCACGGCGCGGGCGATGCTGCCGCCGGTGAGCCCGATGTCGGGGATGTTGCCGGCCGCCTGGGAGTCGCTGATCCGGTTGAGCAGCTCACCGGCGATCGCGGTGGCGAGCTCGTCGGGCCCGTCGTGGACCTCCACGAGCGGGGCCGGGCGCTCGTCGCCGGAGCCGGTGGGGACGGGTGGGTTCGGGTGGGTCATCGTTCGCGGTGCTCCCGGTAGTAGCGGACGAGGGACTGGGTGGAGGGGTCCTGGGCATCGAGCACGGAGTCGTCGCCGCTGAGCGCAGGGGCGATCTGCTTGGCGAGCTGCTTGCCGAGCTCGACCCCCCACTGGTCGAAGCTGTCGATGCCCCACACCACGCCCTGGGTGAAGGTGATGTGCTCGTAGAGCGCGATCAGCTGGCCCAGCACGGCAGGCGTCAGGGCCGGAGCGAGGATCGACGTGGTCGGCCGGTTGCCGGGGAACACCCGGGCCGCGACGACTGCCTCCGCGGTGCCCTCGGCGCGGACCTCCTCGGCGCTCTTGCCGAACGCCAGCGCGCGGGTCTGGGCCAGGAAGTTGGCCAGCAGCAGCTCGTGCACGTCGGTCTCGCCGTCGCGCAGCGGGTGCGCAGGGTTGACGAAGGCGATGAAGTCGGCGGGCACGATCCGGGTGCCCTGGTGCAGCAGCTGGTAGAAGGCGTGCTGGCCGTTGGTGCCCGGCTCGCCCCAGAACACCTCACCGGTGTCGGTCCGCACGCTCGCGCCGTCCCATCGCACGCCCTTGCCGTTGGACTCCATGGTGAGCTGCTGCAGGTAGGCGGGGAACCGGTGCAGGGACTGGGCGTAGGGCAGCACGGCGTGGGTGTGCGCGCCGAGGAAGTTGACGTACCAGACGTTGAGCAGCCCCATCAGGGCCGGCACGTTCTGGGGGAGCGGGGCGGTGCGGAAGTGCTCGTCCATGGTGTGGAAGCCGTCGAGGAGCTCGGCGAACCGCTCGGGTCCGACTGCGATCGCCAGGGACGTGCCGATCGCGGAGTCGAGCGAGTAGCGCCCGCCGACCCAGTCCCAGAACCCGAAGGCGTTGGCCGGGTCGATGCCGAAGTCGGCGACCTTGTCCAGCGCGGTGGAGACGGCGACGAAGTGCCGGGCGACGGCCTCGCGGGCGGCGGGGGAGTCGTCCCCGTCGTCTGCTCCGAGCACGCCGGCCTCACGCAGCCCGTCGAGCAGCCAGGTCCGGCTCAGCCGGGCGTTCGTCAGCGTCTCCAGCGTGGTGAAGGTCTTGCTGGAGACGATGAAGAGCGTGCTCGCCGGGTCGAGACCGGCCAGCGTCTGCGCGGCGTCGGTCGGGTCGACGTTCGAGATGAACCGGCACGTCAGGGCGTCGTCGACGTACGGCGTGAGCGCCTCGTAGGCCATCACCGGCCCGAGGTCCGAGCCACCGATGCCGATGTTGACCACGGTGCGGATCCGCTCGCCGGAGAAGCCGCGCCACGCCCCGGTTCGCACCTGGGTGGCGAACGCGTAGACCCGGTCGAGGACCTCGTGCACGTCGGCGACGACGTCCTGGCCGTCGACGTGCAGCTCGGCGTCGCGCGGCAGCCGCAGCGCCGTGTGCAGCACCGCACGGTCCTCGGTGACATTGATCCGCTCGCCGGCGAACATCGCGTCGCGGTGCCCCTCCAGGCCGACCTCGCGTGCCAGCGCCACGAGCTCGGCCAGCACGCCGGCGTCGACGAGGTTCTTCGACAGGTCGACGTGCAGGTCGCCGGCCGGGTGGGTGTGCGCCTCGACCCGGTCGGGCTCGGTGAACAGCCCGGTCAGCGTGGTCGTCCACGTGCCGTCGTCGGAGCGGTAGCGGGCGGCCAGCTCGCCGAGCCGGGCCCATGCTGCCGTCGTCGTGGGATCGATCGGTGCGGGGACGTCGGCGCGGGGCTGGCCCACGGTCAGGCTCCGACCTGGGACATCTGTGCCTGCACGGTCTCGACGAGCTCGGTCCACGAGGCCTTGAACTTGTCCACGCCCTCGCTCTCCAGGGTGAGGAAGACGTCGTCCAGGTCCACGCCGAGGGCAGCCAGCTCGTCGAAGAGGGCCTGAGCCTCCTCACCTCTGCCCGTGACCTGGTCTCCGGTGACCTCGCCGTGGTCGGCGAAGGCGCGCAGCGTCTTCTCCGGCATCGTGTTGACGGTGTCGGCGACGACGAGGTCGGCGACGTAGAGCGTGTCGGGGTAGTCCGGGTTCTTCACGCCGGTCGAGGCCCACAGCGGCCGCTGCGCCTTGGCGCCGGCAGCGGCGAGCGCCTGCCAGCGCTCCGAGGCGACGACCTCCTGATAGGCGGCGTAGGCCAGGCGGGCGTTGGCCACCGCGGCCTTGCCCCGCAGCGCGAGCGCTGCGTCGCTGCCGATCGCGTCGAGCCGGGCGTCGATCTCGGTGTCCACCCGGGAGACGAAGAACGAGGCGACGGACGCGATGGTGCCGAGGTCGATGCCGGCCTCCTTCGCCCGCTCGAGCCCGCTCATGTAGGCGTCCATCACCGCGCGGTAGCGCTCGGTGGAGAAGATCAGCGTGACGTTGACGCTGATCCCCTCCGCGATCACCTCGGTGATCGCCGGCAGCCCCTCGAGCGTCGCCGGGATCTTGATCAGCGCGTTCGGCCGGTCCACCGACTTCCACAGCGCCTTCGCCGAGGCCACGGTGCCCTCGGTGTCGTTGGCCAGGAGCGGCTCGACCTCGATCGAGACCCGGCCGTCGGCGGGATGGGCGCTGGCCACCTCCGCGAGCACGTCGCAGGCGTTGCGCACATCGTCGGTGGTGAGGGCGAAGATCACCCGCTCGACGTCGGCGCCGTCGGCGACCAGCGAGCGCACCTGGGCGTCGTACCGCTCGCCGTCGGCGATGGCGCCGGCGAAGATCGTCGGGTTGGTGGTCACACCGACCACGGAGCTCTCCTCGACGAGCTGGGCCAGGTTCCCGGTCTCGATCCGCTCCCGGGAGAGGTCGTCGAGCCAGATGGACACCCCTGCGTCCGCAAGGGCCTTCAGTCGGTCACTCATGGTTCTCCTCCTCGTCGTGCGGGATGGATCAGGTCAGTCCCGAGCGGCGGCGGCGATCGACTCGTGGGCCGCGTGCACCACGGCCTCGGGCGTGAAGCCGAACTCGCGGAACAACGTGGCGGCGTCGGCGCTGGCGCCGTAGTGGTCGATGCTGACGATGCGGCCGGCGTCGCCGACGTACTCCCGCCAGCCCTGCTTGACGCCCGCCTCGACCGAGACCCGCGCCTTGACGGTGGGCGGGATGACGATGTCGCGGTAGGCCTGGGTCTGCGCCTCGAACCACTCCTGGCAGGGCAGCGAGACGACGCGGGCGGCGATGCCCTCGGCGGCCAGCTGCTCGCGGGCGGCGACGGCCAGCTGGACCTCGGAGCCGGTCGCGATGAGCACCACGTCCGGCTCGCCGCCCTCGGCGTCGAGCAGCACGTAGCCGCCCTTGGCCACGTCGTCGGTGGTGGCGAAGCCGTCCACGCCGCGGGGGAAGGTGGGCACGGCCTGCCGGCTGAGGATCAGGCCGGCGGGCCGGTCGCTGTTGCGCAGCACCTGCAGCCAGGCGGCGGCGGTCTCGTTCGCGTCCGCCGGTCGTACGACGTCCAGGCCGGGCATCGCCCGCAGCGCGGCGACGTGCTCGATCGGCTGGTGCGTGGGGCCGTCCTCGCCGAGGCCGATGGAGTCGTGCGTCCACACGTGGACCACCGGCGCCTTCATCAGGGCGCCGACGCGGACGGCGCCGCGCATGTAGTCGGAGAACGTGAGGAACGTGCCGCCGAAGACGCGGGTGCCGCCGTGCACGGCGATGCCGTTCATGATCGCGCCCATGGCGTGCTCACGGATGCCGAAGTGCAGCACGCGCCCCTGGTAGGGGTCGCCCTGCCACTCCTCGACCGAGCGGTCCTTGGGCAGGAACGACGGGGCGCCCTTGATCGTGGTGTTGTTGGAGCCGGCGAGGTCGGCGGAGCCGCCCCACAGCTCGGGCATGATCTCGGCGATGGCGTTGATCACCTTGCCGGAGGCGGCGCGGGTGGCCACCCCCTTGGCGTCGGCGTCGAAGACGGGCAGGACCTTCTCGATGCCCTCGGGCAGGGCCCGCGAGCGCATCCGGGCCAGCGTCGCGGCGCCCTCGGGGTTGGCCTCCGCCCAGGCGGAGAACTCCTCGTCCCACTTGGCGGCCAGCGCCTTGCCGCGCGCGACCAGCCCGCGGGTGTGGGCCAGGACCTCCTCGGGGACCTCGAAGTTCTTCTCCGGGTCGAACCCGAGGACCTTCTTGGTCGCCGCGACCTCGTCCGCGCCCAGGGCCGAGCCGTGCGCGGCCTCGGTGTGCTGGGCGTTGGGGGCGGGCCAGGCGATGACGGTCTTGAGGACGATCAGCGAGGGACGGTCGGTGACCGTCTCGGCGTCCTTCAGCGCCGCGTGCAGCGCCGGCACGTCCTCGGCGTAGCCGCTGAGGTCGTTGTGGTCACTGCCGGTCCAGTCGACGGTCTGCACGTGCCAGCCGTAGGCCTCGTAGCGCTTGGCGACGTCCTCGTTGAACGCGATGTGGGTGTCGCCCTCGATCGAGATCCGGTTGGCGTCGTAGACGACGGTGAGGTTGCCGAGCTCCTGGGTGCCGGCGATCGAGGACGCCTCGCTGCTCACGCCCTCCTCGAGGTCGCCGTCGGAGGCGAGCACGTAGATGTGGTGGTCGAACAGGGAGGGGCCGTCGCCGGCGTTCGGGTCGAGGAGGCCGCGCTCGCGGCGGGCGGCCATCGCCATGCCGACCGCGTTCGCGATGCCCTGGCCCAGCGGGCCGGTGGTCACCTCGACGCCGGCGGTGTGGCCGAACTCGGGGTGGCCGGGGGTCTTGCTGTCCCAGGTGCGCAGCGACTCGAGGTCGGCCAGCTCGAGGCCGAAGCCGCCGAGGAACAGCTGGGTGTAGAGCGTGATGGAGGAGTGCCCGCAGGAGAGCACGAAGCGGTCGCGCGCCATCCAGTCCGGGTTGGCCGGGTCGTGCCGCATCACCTTCTGGAACAGCAGGTAGGCGGCGGGTGCGAGACTCATCGCAGTCCCGGGGTGGCCATTGCCGACGCGCTGCACGGCGTCCATGGCCAGCACGCGCGCAGTGTCGACGGCCTTGCGGTCGAGATCGGTCCAGTCAAGCTCCGGGATCATGGGATCGAGCCTACTCAGTGCGCGTGGTGTGGCCTACAGTCGGCTGGGTGCCGGGACCGCGGCACCCAAGGGCTAGAGTGTGAGCGCTTCTACCCCTGCCCGCGAGGACTTCCGTGACGTACGTCGACCCGACCAGCCCCGAGCTGCTCGCTGACGACGGGCGACGCGACGACGACCAGCGGGCGACGCTGGCCGACGTCGTGATGGCCTACGTCGGCCTCACCAAGCCACGGGTCATCGAGCTCCTGCTGCTGACCACCGTGCCGGTGATGTTCTTCGCCGCCCGCGGCGTGCCTCCGCTGGGCCTGGTGGTGGCCACCGTGATCGGCGGGACGCTGTCCGCCGGCTCCGCCTCGGTGTTCAACTGCGTCTACGACCGTGACATCGACGAGCAGATGCGCCGCACCCGGCGCCGGGCGCTGCCGCGTCACATCGTCTCTCCGGCCGCGGCGCTGGTCTTCGGCGTCGTGCTGGGCGTGCTGTCCACCGTGGTGCTGTGGGCGTGGGTGAACCCGCTGTCCGCGGTGCTCTCGGTGACCGCGAACGCCTTCTACGTCTTCGTCTACACGATGCTGCTCAAGCGGCGCACCACCCAGAACATCGTGTGGGGCGGCATCGCGGGCTGCTTCCCGGCCCTGATCGGTTGGACCGCCGTGACCGGCGAGCTGTCCTGGGTGCCCGTCGTGCTGTTCGCGGTCGTCTTCTTCTGGACGCCGCCGCACACCTGGGCGCTGGCGCTGCGCTACCGCGAGGACTACGCCCAGGTCGACGTGCCGATGCTGCCGGTGGTCAAGCCCGCCCGCTCCGTGGCGCTGCAGATCGTCATCTACAGCTGGGTGATGGTCGCGACCTCGCTGCTGCTGTGGCCGGTCGCCGGCACCGGCCCGGTCTACCCGGTCGTCGCCGCCGTCCTCGGTGCGGTCTTCCTGGTCCAGGCCCACGCGCTGCACCGGCGCGCCCGCAGCTCCGAGGAGCTCAGCGTGCTGCAGCCGATGAAGCTCTTCCACGCCTCGAACCTGTACCTCAGCCTGCTGTTCGTCGCCGTCGCGATCGACCCGCTGCTGTTCTGAGGCCGGCGCCGCCCGGTCGCGCCCACTCCGGGCTGCGCCGGGACGGGCTCAGCTGGCGGCCGGCGTGGCCGGGACCACGGGGGAGTCGTGCCGGGTGGTGAGCTCGCGGAGCCGCTCGGCGAGCCAGGCGTCCTGGCCCACGCGGGCCATGTGCTCGGCGTGGGTGCGCACGGGCAGGGTCTCCGGGTCGGCGCCGAGGACGGCCTTGACCGCCTCGTAGGTCAGTGCCTCCTCGGTCACGTCGACCGTGTGCACGTGCTGCTGCGGGATGGAGATCGTCACGCCCTGCCTCGTTCCTCTCGTCGCGCTGCCGGCGACACGCAGCCGGCAGCAGCCGTCCGGGGTAGGCCCAGGACGACCGGAGGGTCTTTACCCGCTCAGCGGCTGAGCATCCCCAGCGGCTCGGCGGACGGGCCGGCGGCGGCATCCTCGGGCGCGGAGGCGGCGCGGCCGCGCGCCGCTACGACGGCCCAGGCGAGGGCCGCGGACGTGAGGGCCGCGCCCAGCATGTGCACGCCGACGAGGAGCTCGGGCAGGTCGGTGAAGTACTGCCAGAAGCCGATGACGCCCTGGGCGGCCTCGACCGCGAGCAGCAGCAGTGCCGCGCGCAGCAGCACGGCGTGCGCGGTGCGCCGGGCCAGCCAGCACAGCAGCACGGTGAGCCCGATGAGGACGTAGACCGACCAGGCGTGCACGTGGGAGAGGAACTGGGAGTCGAGCCCGTTGCGCGGCGCCTCCGCGTCACCCGCGTGCGGGCCGGAGCCGGTGACGACGGTGCCGAGGTAGAGCACCACCCAGCCCACCACGAACGCGGCCAGGGTCGTGCGGGACGCCGTACGGCCTGCGGCGGGGCGCTGCGGGCCGGAGACGTGGTCGACCAGCGCCACGCAGACCGCGATCATCGCCATCGACAGCAGCAGGTGCAGCGAGACGACCCACGGGTTGAGGTCGGTGAGCACGGTGATGCCGCCGATGACCGCCTGGAAGGGGACGCCGAGCGCCACCACCGTGGCGAGCCACACCGCGTGCGGGTGCTCGGCACGGCGCCGGCGCGCGGCCACCCAGCAGGCGATGGCGATCACGGCCAGCACGTAGGTGAGCAGCCGGTTGCCGAACTCGATGTAGCCGTGCAGGCCCAGCTCGGGGTGGTTGGTCCAGCGGTCGGCGTCACACGTGGGCCAGTCGGGACAGCCGAGGCCGGAGTCGGTCAGGCGGACGGCGCCGCCGGTCACCACGATGCCGATGTTGGCCACGAGGTTCGCCCACGTCAGCGGCACCAGCAGCCGGCCGAGCGTCTCGGCCAGCGCCTCGAGTCGGGTCTTCACGTTCACTCCCACTTGAAGGTCCGGGCGGTCAGCACCGACCCCAGGCCCGCCCAGGCGAGCAGGACCGCGAGGTCGCGTAGCGACACGTTGCCGTCGCAGGCGGCCCGCATGGCCTCGCCGAGCGCCCCGGAGGGCAGCCACCGCACCGCGTCGCCGAGCCCACCGTACGCCTCGATCGGCAGGACCACCGCACCGCCGGCGAGCAGCAGCAGGTAGACGAGGTTCGCCACCGCCAGCGTCGCCTCGGCGCGCAGCGCGCCGGCGACCAGCATGCCCAGGGACGCGAAGGCCGCGGTGCCACCCAGGGCGGCGAGCACCAGCGCCAGCCAGCCCACCGGGCCCTCGGGCCCGGACCAGCCCAGCGCGAGGCCGACCCCGCCGATCACGACGAGCTGCACGACCTCGACCACCAGCAGTGCGAGTACCTTGCCGCCCAGCAGCGCGGTGCGCGACAGCGGCGCCGTGCCGAGCCGCTTGAGCAGGCCGTAGCGGCGCTCGAAGCCGGTGGCGATCGCCAGTGAGGTGAAGGCGGTCGACATCACCGCCAGCGCCAGCACGCCGGGCGTGAACACGTCGACCGGCCGACCGTCCAGCTCGATGCCGATCCGGTCGGCGCCCTGGACCGCGCCGACGAGCACGATGACGGGGATCACGACGGCGACGAGCAGCTGCTCGCCGTTGCGCAGGAGCAGCCGAGCCTCCATCGCGGCCTGGGCCGCCACCTGGCGCAGCGCCGGGGCGGCGCCGGGCGCGGGGGCGAAGGTGCCGTTCATGCGAAGTCCTCCCGACCGGTCAGCTCTAGGAAGACGTCCTCGAGGTTGCGCTGGCCCAGCGACAGCGACTCCGGCAGCACGTCGTGCTCGGCGCACCAGGCGGCGACGGTGGCCAGGGTGGTGCCGTCGGCCGGGCCGGAGACCTGCAGGCTCAGCGGGTCCAGCACCACCAGCTCGGTGGCCGGGCCCAGCGCGGTCGCCAGCGCCTCCGGCGCGCCCGGAGGGAACGGCTGGGTGACCACCAGCCGGATGGTCGCCACCGTGCCGCCACGGGTCAGCTCCAGCGGCGTGCCGCTGGCCACCAGACGGCCGTGGTCGAGGATGTGCACCTTGTCGGCGAGGCGCTCGGCCTCCTCCAGGTAGTGCGTGGTCAGCACCACGGTCACGCCGTCGGCGCGCAGCTCCTCCAGCAGCTCCCAGACCGCACGGCGGATCTGCGGGTCCAGCCCGGCCGTCGGCTCGTCGACGAAGACCAGCTCCGGGCGCCCGATCAGGGCCAGCGCCAGCCCGAGCCGCTGCTGCTGCCCGCCCGAGAGCCGGCGGTACGGCGTGCGCCCGCACTCGTGCAGCGCGAGGCGCTCCATGAGCAGGCCCACCTCGAGGGGGTGGGCGTAGAGCCGGGCGAAGTGCCGGAGCATCTCCTCGGCTCGCGCCCCGCTCCAGGCGCCGCCGGACTGCAGCATCACGCCGATCCGGGGCAGCAGCTCGCGGCGCTCGCGCACCGGGTCGAGGCCGAGGACCCGCACCGTGCCGGCCTGCGCACGGCGGTAGCCCTCGCAGGTCTCCAGCGTCGTGGTCTTGCCGGCCCCGTTGGGGCCGAGGACGGCGGTGATGGTGTGGGACTCGACCTCGAAGGAGAGGCCGTCGACGGCCGTGCGATCGTCGTAACGCATCACCAGCCCGTCAACGAGAACAGCAGGTCCGGCGGGCACCCGGGGAGTCTAGATGCCGCCCTCCGGGCCTACGCTGGCGGCCGTGACCGTCTGGCTGCTCACCCTCGTGCTCGTCCTCGCCGCGGCCGTCGCGGTGCTGCTCGTGGTGGACCTGGTGCGCGACCGCGCCGCGCAGGACTCGCACTTCATCGCGCTCGCCGTGCTCGAGGTGGTGATGATCGCCCAGCTCGTCGGCGGGTCGATCGCCGTGGCCCGCACCGACCGCGAGATCGAGGGCGCGGTGCTGATCAGCTACCTGGTCACCGTCGTGCTGGCGCCGGTGGTGGCGGCCTTCTTCGCCCTCTCCGAGCGCTCGCGCGTGGGCACCACGATCCTGCTGCTCGGCGTGGCGACCGTGGCCGGCCTCGAGGTGCGGGTCTGGGACCTGTGGAACGCCCGTGCCTGAGTCCGCCCCCGCCCCGCGCCACCCGCTCTCGGAGGGCTGGGGCCGCGCCCTGGTCTTCGGCTACGGCCTCTTCGCCGTGGCGGCCACGGGCCGCTCCGCCGTCCAGCTCGGGACGGACTTCGGGCGAGCGCCGCTGGCCTACTCGCTGTCGCTGCTCGCGGCGCTGCTCTACCTCGTCGCGACCGGCTGCCTGCTCGCCGGCGGCGTGCGGGGCTGGTGGATCGCCGCGGTCGCCGTGGTGGTCGAGCTCGCCGGCGTGCTGGGCGTCGGCGTCCTGAGCTACCTCGCCACGGACCTGTTCCCCGACAAGACGGTGTGGTCGCACTTCGGTCAGGGCTACGGCTTCGTCCCGCTGGCGCTGCCCATCCTGGGACTCGCCTGGCTGCGGCACACCCGGCCCGAGCGGGTGCGACCGCCGCAGGTGTGACGGGCGTCGCTGAGGGTGACCTCAGTAAGCCTGACCTTCCTTGAACCGCCGGAATCAATAACGGCACACTTGCGTTGTGGAAATCGTGGGCAAGCCCGATTCTGCCGTCGAGCAGAGCGACCAACCGACGCGTCAGCGCGTCATGCGGTCGATCCTCGACAACGGTCCGTCCACGGCCGCGGCGCTCGCCGAGCGCCTCGAGCTGACGGCGGCGGCCGTACGGCGCCACCTGGAGGCACTGCTCGCGGACGGCGCCGTCGAGGCGCGCGACGCCCGACCGGTGGGCTCGCGGGGACGCGGCCGGCCGGCCAAGGTGTTCGCGCTCACCGAGCGCGGTCGCGACGGCTTCGACCAGCAGTACGACGACCTGGCCACCGAGGCGCTGCGCTTCCTCTCCGAGACGGCCGGCGCAGACGCCGTACGGGCGTTCGCGGAGCAGCGCGCGAGCTTCATCGAGCGCCGCTTCCCGGAGGTGCAGGCGGCACATCCGGACGCCTCGCCCGCCGAGGTGCTGGCCCAGGTCTTCACCGCCGAGGGCTACGCCGCCACCGTGCGGCAGCTGGCGCCGATCAACGGTGCCGCGAAGGGGGAGCAGCTGTGCCAGCAGCACTGCCCCGTCTCCCACGTCGCCCACGAGTTCCCCCAGCTGTGCGAGGCCGAGACCGAGGCCATCGGCCGCGTGCTCGGCACCCACGTGCAGCGTCTGGCCACCATCGCCCACGGCGACGGGGTGTGCACCACCTGCATCCCGGACGTCAACCAGCACATCAAGAACAAGGAGGAGGTCAGCTCATGACTTCGATCGAGGAGCTGAACCCCGAGCTCAAGGGCATCGGACGCTACGAGTTCGGCTGGGCCGACAAGAACGATGTCGGCGCCGACGCCAAGCGCGGGCTCAGCGAGGAGGTCGTGCGCGACATCTCCTCGAAGAAGTCCGAGCCCGACTGGATGCTCGACCTCCGGCTGAAGGGCCTGAAGCTCTTCGACCGCAAGCCGATGCCCACCTGGGGCTCGGACCTGTCGGCCATCGACTTCGACAACATCAAGTACTTCGTGCGCTCCTCGGAGAAGCAGGCCGCCACCTGGGACGACCTGCCCGAGGACATCAAGAACACCTACGACAAGCTCGGCATCCCGGAGGCGGAGAAGCAGCGCCTGGTCTCCGGCGTCGCCGCGCAGTACGAGTCCGAGGTCGTCTACCACTCCATCCGTGAGGACCTCGAGGCCCAGGGTGTGCTGTTCCTGGACACCGACACCGCGCTCAAGGAGCAGCCGGAGCTGTTCCGGGAGTACTTCGGCACCGTCATCCCGGTCGGGGACAACAAGTTCGCCGCGCTGAACACGTCCGTGTGGTCCGGCGGGTCGTTCATCTACGTCCCCAAGGGCGTGCACGTCGACATCCCGCTGCAGGCCTACTTCCGGATCAACACCGAGAACATGGGCCAGTTCGAGCGGACCCTGATCATCGTCGACGAGGACGCCTACGTGCACTACGTCGAGGGCTGCACCGCGCCGATCTACTCCTCGGACTCGCTGCACTCCGCGGTCGTGGAGATCATCGTCAAGAAGGGCGGCCGCTGCCGCTACACGACCATCCAGAACTGGTCGAACAACGTCTACAACCTGGTGACCAAGCGCGCGGTCTGCGAGGCCGGCGCCACCATGGAGTGGGTCGACGGCAACATCGGCTCCAAGGTCACCATGAAGTACCCGGCCGTCTACCTGATGGGCGAGCACGCCAAGGGCGAGACGCTGTCCATCGCGTTCGCCGGCGAGGGCCAGCACCAGGACGCCGGCGCCAAGATGGTGCACGCCGCCCCGAACACCTCCAGCTCGATCCTGAGCAAGTCGGTCGCGCGCGGCGGCGGTCGTACGTCGTACCGCGGCCTGATCCAGATCAACGAGGGCGCGCACGGCTCGAAGTCGAACGTGCTGTGCGACGCGCTGCTGGTCGACCAGATCAGCCGCTCGGACACCTACCCCTACGTCGACATCCGCGAGGACGACGTGTCCATGGGCCACGAGGCGAGCGTCTCGAAGGTCTCCGACGACCAGCTCTTCTACCTCATGTCGCGCGGCATGGCGGAGGACGAGGCGATGGCGATGATCGTGCGCGGCTTCGTCGAGCCGATCGCCAAGGAGCTGCCGATGGAGTACGCCCTCGAGCTCAACCGCCTGATCGAGCTGCAGATGGAGGGCGCGGTCGGCTGACCGGCCCCCGCCACCGGAGTTCCGGGGACCGGCGTGCCTCGAGCAGGCACGCCGGGCCCCGCCAGGTCTCAACCAGAAAGCGAACCACGTAGTGACAGTGACTGAGAGCGTCCAGGCGGCGCTGGAGCAGGACCGGGTGGACAGCCACCTGAACCCGCCTGCCTCCTACGACCTGGCCGACCACCCCGTGCCCACCGGCCGTGAGGAGGTGTGGCGCTTCACCCCGCTCAAGCGGTTGCGCGGCATCCTCGACGGCGAGGCCGGCACGAGTGCTCCCCAGTGGAGCACCGAGCTGCCCGCCGGCGTGACGCTGAGCGAGATCCCGGCCGAGCAGGCCGTCGCGCTCGGTGAGCTCGCGCCCAACGAGCGGCCCGCAGCCCTGGCCGCGGCCCGCGCCGAGACGGCGCTGCTGCTCGACGTGCCGGCCGAGGCCGTCGTGGCCGAGCCGGTCGTCCTGCGCCTGGACGGCAAGAGCGTCGAGGACCTGCTCTGGGGCCGCCTCGTGGTCCGGGTCGGCGCCCACGCCGAGGTGACCATCGTGCTCGTGCACACCGGGTCGGCGCGCTACTCCGCTATCCAGACCTTCGTGGTCGGCGACGGCGCGAAGGTCAACGTCCTCACGCTGCAGGACTGGGCCGACGACGCGGTGCACCTGGGCCGCGACGCGATCCGCGTGGGCCGCGACGCCTACGTCAAGCACACCTCGATCTCGTTCGGCGGCGACGTCGTGCGGATGCACGCCAACGTCGAGTACGACGGCCCCGGCGGCGAGGCCGAGCTGCTCGGCCTCTACTTCGCCGACGCCGGCCAGCACCTCGAGCACCGGCTCTTCGCCGACCACAACGCCCCGAAGACCAAGAGCAACGTGATCTACAAGGGCGCGCTGCAGGGCCAGAAGGCGCACACCGTGTGGATCGGCAACGTGCTGATCCGCAAGGTCGCCGAGGGCATCGAGACCTACGAGGAGAACCGCAACCTGATCCTCACCGACGGCACCCAGTGCGACTCGGTCCCCAACCTGGAGATCGAGACCGGTGAGATCGCGGGTGCGGGCCACGCCTCGGCCACCGCCCGCTTCGACGACGAGCAGCTGTTCTACCTGCGCTCGCGCGGGGTCTCGGAGAAGGAGGCGCAGCGCCTGGTGGTGCACGGCTTCTTCAACGACCTGATCCGCAAGGTCGGGATCCCCTCGATCGAGGTCAAGCTGCTGGAGACCGTCGAGGCCGAGCTCGCCCGCAACGTCCTCAAGGAGGAGGCGTGAGCTTCGAACGCGCCTGCGCGCTGAGCGAGATCGACACCGACGAGGCCCGCGCGGTCACCGTCGGCGGCGTCGAGCTCGCCCTGGCCAAGGTCGAGCAGGCCGACGGCGGCGCCGAGGTCTTCGCGCTGCAGGACCTCTGCTCGCACGCGGCCGTGCCGCTCAGCGAGGGCGAGGTCGTCGACGGCACCGTCGAGTGCTGGCTGCACGGCTCCTGCTTCGACCTGCGCACCGGCAAGCCCGCCAACTTCCCGGCCACCGAGCCGGTTGCCACCTTCCCTGTCGAGCTGCGCCCCGACCCCTCGGGCGCCATCGACGTGTACGTCGACGTACAGACCACCCTGAACGGAGTGACCCCCGCATGACCAAGCTGGAGATCAAGGACCTGCACGTCCAGGTCAGCACCGAGGACGGCCCCAAGGAGATCCTGAAGGGCGTCACGCTCACCATCAACGGCGGTGAGACGCACGCGATCATGGGCCCCAACGGCTCGGGCAAGTCGACGCTGGCCTACTCGATCGCCGGCCACCCGCGCTACGAGGTCACCAGCGGCACCGTGACCCTCGACGGCGAGGACGTGCTGGAGATGTCGGTCGACGAGCGGGCCCGCGCCGGCCTGTTCCTCGCGATGCAGTACCCGGTCGAGGTGCCCGGCGTCTCGGTGGCGAACTTCCTGCGCACCGCCAAGACCGCCGTCGACGGCGAGGCGCCGAAGCTGCGCACCTGGATCAAGGAGGTCAACGGCGCCCTGGAGAAGATGAACCTCGACCCGACGTTCTCCCAGCGCTCGGTCAACGAGGGCTTCTCCGGCGGTGAGAAGAAGCGCCACGAGATCGCCCAGCTCGACCTGCTCGACCCGAAGGTCGCGGTCCTCGACGAGACCGACTCCGGTCTCGACATCGACGCCCTCAAGGTCGTCTCCGACGGCGTCAACCGGTTCCGCGAGCGCGACGCCAAGGGCGTCCTGCTGATCACCCACTACACCCGGATCCTGCGCTACATCCGCCCCGACCGGGTGCACGTGTTCGTGGCCGGCCGCGTCGCCGAGTCCGGCGGCCCGGAGCTGGCCGAGGAGCTCGAGGCCAACGGCTACGACCGCTTCCTCAAGGCGTCGGTCTGAGATGACCCTGCACGGACTCCTCCCCGAGCTGGAGGTCATCCGCAAGGACTTCCCGATCCTCGAGCGCACGCTCGCGGGCGGGATGCCGCTGGTGTACCTCGACAGCGCCAACACCTCGCAGAAGCCGCAGGTGGTGATCGACACGATGGTCGACCACCTCGAGCGGCACAACGCGAACATCGCCCGCGCGATGCACCAGCTCGGGGCGGAGTCCACCGAGGCGTTCGAGTCGGCGCGCGACAAGGTGGCGGCCTTCATCGGCGCCCCGGAGCGCGACGAGGTGATCTTCACCAAGAACGCCTCCGAGGCGCTCAACCTGGTGGCCAACACCCTGGTGTGGGGCTCCGACCTGCAGGTCGGTCCCGGCGACGAGGTGGTGATCACCGAGATGGAGCACCACTCGAACATCGTGCCCTGGCAGCTGCTCACCCAGCGCACCGGCGCCACGCTGCGCTGGTTCGGGCTCACCGACGACGGCCGCCTCGACCTCTCCCGCATCGACGAGCTGATCACCGAGCGCACGAAGGTCGTGTCCCTGACCTGGGTCTCGAACATGCTCGGCACGATCAACCCGATCGCCGAGATCACCCGCAAGGCGCACGCCGTCGGCGCGATCGTCGTCGTCGACGCCTCGCAGGCCGCCCCGCAGCTGCCGATCGACCTGGCCGCGATGCCCACCGAGGAGCGCCCCGACCTGCTCGCCTTCACCGGGCACAAGGTCGTCGGCCCCACCGGCATCGGCGTCCTCTGGGGCGCCCGGGCCGTGCTCGAGGCGCTGCCGCCGTTCCTCGGTGGCGGCGAGATGATCGAGACCGTGCGGATGGAGGGCTCGACCTACGCCGGCCTTCCGCACAAGTTCGAGGCCGGCACCCCGCCGATCGTCGAGGCCGTCGGTCTCGGCGCCGCGGTGGAATACCTCGGCCACGTGGGCATGGAGGCCCTGCACGCCCACGAGCAGGCGCTCACCGACTACGCGCTGCGCGGACTGCAGACGATCCCCGGCCTCACCGTGCTCGGCCCGCTGGAGGCCGCAGCCCGTGGTGGCGCGATCTCCTTCGAGCTCGAGGGCGTGCACCCGCACGACATCGCGCAGGTGCTCGACAGCCGCGGCATCGCCGTACGGGCCGGGCACCACTGCGCGAAGCCGGCGCACGCCCGCTTCGGGGTGCAGAGCTCGACGCGGATGTCGTCGTACCTCTACACGACGCCGGCGGAGATCGACGCGCTCGTCGAGGGCCTGGAATACACCCGTTCGTACTTCAAGTTGGGCTGAGCGATGACTGCGCAAGACCTGGATGCCCTCTATCAGGAGATCATCCTCGACCACTACAAGAACCCGCACGGCAAGGGGTTGCGCGGCGACGCCGGCGACGCCTCGGCCGCCGAGGTGCACCACGTCAACCCGACCTGCGGCGACGAGGTGACCCTGCGGGTCCACCTGGCCGACGGTGCCGACGGCGCCGGCGGGCAGGTCGTCGAGGACGTCTCGTACGACGCCCTCGGCTGCTCGATCTCGCAGGCCTCCGCCTCGGTGCTCTACGACCTGGTGGTCGGCAAGAGCGTCGAGGAGGCGATGACGATCCACGGTGAGTTCCTCGCCCTGATGCAGGGCAAGGGCACCGTGGAGCCCGACGAGGAGGTGCTGGAGGACGGCATCGCCTTCGCCGGCGTGGCAAAGTTCCCGGCGCGAGTCAAGTGTGCACTGCTGTCCTGGATGGCGTGGAAGGACGCGACGACGCAGGTCGTCGCGGCAACAGAGGGAGACAACGCATGAGTGACCACACCGACCTTCCCGACGTCCCGGAGGCGACCGTGAGCGGAAGCACCTCGGCGTCGGTCGCCGTCGCCGACATCGAGGAGGCGATGAAGGACGTCGTCGACCCCGAGCTCGGCATCAACGTCGTCGACCTCGGCCTGGTCTACGGCATCCACGTCGACGAGGGCAGCAACGTCGTGCTCGACATGACGCTGACCTCGGCAGCCTGCCCGCTCACCGACGTGATCACCGACCAGACCGAGGGTGCGCTCGAGGGCCTGGCCAACGACGTCGCGATCAACTGGGTCTGGATGCCGCCGTGGGGTCCCGACAAGATCACCCCCGACGGCCGCGAGCAGCTGCGCGCCCTCGGGTTCAACGTCTGAGCGCGCCGGTGTCCGACACCGAGTCCCTCGTCGCGGCGTTCTGGGAGGTCGCCAAGCGGCGTGCCCGCCTGTCGTCGCTGCCCGGCTACTTCGGCCCCAGCGCTCTGGAGTCCCTGGCGCCGCCGGCGTGGTCGTTCGGTGACAGCGCCGACGGCGAGGCGCTGCTGACCGAGCTGCTGGCCTCGGGGAGCCTGACCAGCGAGGTGCCGCTGTCGGACTACACCGACGCGGACGAGGCGCTGCCCGAGACGGGGACGCTGGGCATCCTGCTCGACGGCGCCGGCGCCCCGGTGGCGCTGGTGGTCACCGACGAGGTGCAGGTGTCGACCGCCGCGGCGGGCGAGACCGTCAGCGAGACGCTGCGCGTGGTGTACCGGGCCTGAGGTCCGACCGGCCGACTTCTCAGTCCGTGACGCCGGCGAACCGGGCGTCGGTGTAGCGGCGCAGCCGGTGCAGGAAGCCGCGGAACACCGCGTCCATCACCGGCCGGCCCAGCGGCATCCCCAGCCGCGAGGGTCCGCGCACGTCCAGCGCCAGCGTCCAGGTCATCCGGCACCCGCCCGGGGTCGCCTCGACGTCGTAGCGCTCGGCGAACGCGCGCACCGTGCGCGTAGAGCAGGCGTTGAAGCGGAACGACATCATCCGCGGCGGGTCCCAGGCCAGGAACTCCTCCTCACCGACCAGCCCGCCCCGCATCGTCACGGTGCGCCGGGTGCCGACGCCGTGCGGCTCCGGCGTGGTCCACTCGACGTGCGTGATCACCTTCGCCCACCGCGGCCACGCGTCGGCGTCGGCGAGCACCTCGAACAGCTCCTCGGGGGTGATCGCGAGGTCGACGCTGTTGGCGTAGCGGAACGGCGCGGTGTCGCAGAAGTCGATCTCCACGCGATCGGCCGGGTAGAGGGAGCCCATGCGCCCAACATAGGACACGTTCTCCTTCGCTAGCGTGGCCTTCGTGCCCGAGGTCCTCGTCCCCGCCGCCCGCTGGCCGCGCTGGGTGGAGAACTTCGAGGCCGCGCACGGCCCGGCGGCGCTGGCCGTCGTCGACGGCGCCCTGGTGGGCACTGCGCCGGACGGCTCCCGGTTCGCGGCGCGCCTGCCCTTCTCCGCGTCGTACGACGGCCCGGCACGCGCCGACGCGCTGCTGGCCGACCTGACTCCGCCGCCGGAGTGGGGCGTGCTGCTCGTGCGCAAGGGAGGGTTCGCGATCGCGCGGCTCGCGGGCACGGAGGTGACGGCCTCCAAGGTCGGGCAGCGCCACGTGCAGGGCCGGACCAAGGCGGGCGGGCAGTCGCAGCAGCGCTTCGCCCGGCGCCGCGCGAACCAGGCGCGCCAGGCCTACGAGGCGGCGGCCGAGCACGCGGCCCGGCTGCTGGAGGGGGTGCCGCTGGTGGTGACCGGGGGAGACCGGAGCGCGGTGGCGGAGGTGCTCGACGACCCCCGGCTGCGCGGGCTGTCGGTGTGCGGCCGGTTCTTCGCGGTGCCGGACCCGCGTCGTGCCCAGCTCGACCAGACGATCGCCGACGCCCAGTCGCTGGTGGTCGACGTCGTCAACGCCGGGTGAGCCGCCGGCGCTGCCCAGAGCTCCGCTGCTCAGAGCTCCAGGGTCAGGAACACGCTGTTCGGGTCGAGCCCGTAGCCCTCGAACGGCGGGCACTCGGTGAAGCCGCGGCTGAGGTAGAGCGTGCGAGCCGGGGCGAAGTAGTCCTCGACCCCGGTCTCCAGGCTCACCCGGACGTGCCCGCGTTCCCGGGCGCGGGCGAGCACGTGGTCCAGCAGCGCGGCGCCCACGCCGCGGCGACGGGCCGCGGTGGCGGTGCGCATCGACTTCAGCTCCGCGTGGTCCGCGGCCAGCCGCTTGAGCGCGACGCAACCGAGCAGCGTCTCCTCGTCACTGCGCGCGGTCCAGAACGTGATGCCCGGCGCGGCCAGAGCCTCGGGGTCGAGCGCGTGCACGCTCTCGGCCGGGGAGGTGGCGTACATGTCCGCGAGGTGCTCGGTGAGCAGCGCGAGCACGTCGTCGCGGCGGGGATCGTCGATCTGGATCTGCAGGGGCTGGATCTGCACGGGCGAAGTCTCCCGCCTCGCGCGCAGCCGCACTAGTTTGACCGGTGTGACGATCCAGACACCGGTGGTCGAGGTGCGCGGCCTGGTGAAGACCTTCGGCCGGGCCCGGGCGTTGGACGGGCTCGACCTCGAGGTCGCCGCCGGTGAGGTGCACGGCTTCCTGGGCCCGAACGGCGCCGGCAAGTCCACCGCGCTGCGGATCCTGCTCGGCCTGCTCCACAAGGACGCCGGCGAGGTCCGGCTGCTCGGCGGCGACCCCTGGCGCGACGGTCCCGGGCTGCACCGCCGGCTCGCCTACGTGCCCGGCGACGTGAACCTCTGGCCCAACCTCAGCGGCGGACAGATCGTGGACCTGCTGATCCGGATGCGCGGCGCGGACCCCGCGCGCTCGCGCCGCGACGAGCTCGTGGAGCGCTTCGGCCTCGACGTCACCAAGCGGGCCCGTGCCTACTCCAAGGGCAACCGGCAGAAGGTCGCCCTGGTCGCCGCGCTCGCCACGGAGCCCGAGCTGCTGTTGCTCGACGAGCCCACCTCCGGCCTCGACCCGCTGATGGAGCAGGTGTTCAACGACTGCGTGGCCGAGCACGTCGCCCGCGGCGCGACGGTGCTGCTCTCCAGCCACATCCTCAGCGAGGTCGACCGTCTCGCCGACCGGGTCACGATCATCCGCGACGGTCGCACGGTGCAGTCGGGGCGGATCAGCGACCTGCGGCACCTGAGCCGCAGCCGGATCAGCGCCACCCTCACCGGCCCGGCACCGGACCTGTCCCGGCTGCCCGGCGTGCACGACCTGCACACCGACGGCGATCGGGTGTCCTGCACCGCCCAGGCCACGGCGCTGCCGGCGGTGCTCGAGGCGCTCACCGCGGCCGGCGTGGTCGCGTTGACCAGCTCCCCGCCGACCCTCGAAGAGCTGTTCCTCGACGCCTACCGCTCCGGCGAGAAGCGGTGAGCACGCGCGGCTGGCCGCTGCTGCTGCGCCTCGCCGTGCACCGCGACCGGCTCCCGATGCTGCTCGGGGTCGGCTTCCTGACGTTGCTGAGCCTGGCCTCCGCCGCCGCGACCCCGAACCTGTACCCGGACCGCGCTGCGGCGGTGCGCGCTGCCGAGGCCCTCAACGCCAGCCCCGCGATCGTCGCGCTCTACGGACCCGTGCTCCAGACCGACAGCATCGGGGAGCTGGCGATGACGAAGATGACCGTGCTGTACGCGGTGCTGGTCGCGGCCCTGGCCGTCGCCCTCGTGCGCCGGCACACCCGGGTGGAGGAGGAGACCGGGCGGGCCGAGCTGGTCGGCGCCAGCGCCGTCGGCCGGTATGCGCCGACGCTCGCGCTCGTGGTCCAGGTCCTCGGCGTCGCGCTGCTCCTGGGCGCGGCGACCGCGCTCGGCAACACGCTGGCGGGCCTGGACGCGACCGGATCGGTGGCGTTCGGCGCGGTGTGGGCCGGCACCGGGCTGTGGGCGGCGGGCGTGGCAGCGGTGGCCGCCCAGCTCTCCGCCAGCGCCCGGACCTGCGCCGGCTGGGCCGCGGGGTCCCTGGGGGCCGCGTTCGTCCTGCGCGCGGTCGGCGACACCGGCCCGAGGTGGCTGAGCTGGCTCTCCCCGTTCGGCTGGAACACCCAGGTGCAGGCCTACGGCGAGACCCGGTGGTGGCTGCTGGCGGCCTATCCCGCGCTGGCGGTGCTGCTGGGCGTGCTCGCCGCCGCGCTGCGCTCGCGACGCGACCTCGGCTCGGGGGTGCTGCCGGCACGTCCCGGCCCGCCGGTGGCCTCGCCGCGGCTCGCTGGTGCCGGCGGGCTCGCGCTGCGGTTGCACGCCACGACGCTGGCGCTGTGGACCGCTGCCGCGGGAGCCCTCGGCGTGCTCTTCGGCATGATCACTCCGGGCGTGGGCGACCTGCTGGACTCCGAGGCGGCGCGCAGCGTGCTGGAGTCGCTGGGTGGTGCCCTGGTGGCGGCCGTGCTCTCGGTGCTCTCGGTGGTGCTGACCTACTTCGCCGTGGTGGTCGTCGTGCACGCTGCGCACGACGAGGCCGAGGGTCGCACCGAGCTGGTGCTGGCCACCGGGGTGAGCCGGGGCCGGTGGTTCCTGTCCGTGGCCGGGCTGGCGCTCGGCGGCACCGCCTGGCTGCTGCTGGTCACGGGCTGCGGCATGTGGCTCGGGTACGACGTCGCCGGCGGTCCCGAGATCGGCAACCTGGTGGTGGCCGCGCTCGCCTGGCTGCCGGCGACGTGGCTCGTCACGGCCCTGGCTGTGCTCTCGCTGGCACTCGGCAGGCGCGTCGCGGGGCTGGCCTGGGTCTGGCCCGCGGGGTTCGTGACGGTGTCGGTCCTCGCCGACACGCTGCGCCTGCCGGGCTGGGTGGGGGACCTGTCGCCGTACGCCCACGTGCCGTCCGTGCCTGCCGAGCCCTGGAGCTGGACCGTCAGCGGCACGCTCACCGCGGGCGCGGTGGCGGTGCTGGCCCTGGCGTGGTGGCGCTTGCGCGCCCGCGACATCGGCTAGTTTCACGCCATGTGGCAGCCCGAGCCCGACTGGGTGGCTCTCCCCGGCGGCACCGGGACGGTGACCGTAGGCCTGTGGCGCACCGCCCTGGGAGGACGCCCGGTCGTGGTCAAACGGCTGCGCGCGCCGGAGCCGGACGACCCGCCAGGGCTGGCCGACCCGGGCCACGTGGGCTACTGGCGCCGCGAGGCGGACGTGCTGCTCGCCGGCCTGACGGCCACCACCCCCGGGTTGCGCGCCACCACGGCCGCGGTCGAGGAGGACGCCGAGGGCGTCACCATCGTGCGCGACTGGGTGGAGGAGTCGGCCTCCAGCGGGCTGTTCCTCGCGCTCTCCCTCGGCCGGTTCGCCGGGGCCGACCTGCCCGGTGCGCCGTTCCTGGCCGACCACCTGCTGGCCGACCGGCTCGCCCGGACCGCCCGCCGCGGCGGCTGGCCGACCCTGGCCCGCACCGCCGTCGCCGACGTCGCGGACCACCTGTGGTCGCGACGCGTGGTGCTGCTCGGCCTGATCGACACCCTGCCGCAGGTGCCGCAGCACGGCGACCCCACGGCGGCGAACCTGCCGGGCCGCGACGGTGACGACGTGGTCGCGATCGACTGGGGGACGCTCGGGCGCGGGCCGGTCGGCGGCGACCTCGGCTACCTGTCGCTGTCCTCGCGCGAGGAGTTCGAGCCACTCCTGGACGCCTACCTCCTCGGCCTGCCCGACGGCCTCGCCGACACCGAGCAGGTGCTGCTGGGGGCCCGGGTGGTCGCGGTCTACACCGCGCTGAGCCGGGCGGAGTGGGCGCTGGCGCGGGTCGCCGGCGGCGAGGGCGCGCTGGCCGGCAAGTACCGCCACCCCGCCGTGGCCCCGTACCTGCGCGCGCTGCAGCGCACCTTCGTGCACATGGAGGCACTGCTGGCCCGGTGAGCGCCGGGCTCCGGCCGCGTTTTCAGTGGCGGGTCGCGCGCATGGGAGACTTGGCCGGTCATGATCACGGTGCACCAGGTCGAGGTCCGCGTCGGTGCCCGGCTCCTCATGGAGAACGTCAGCTTCCGCGTCGGCCCCGGCGACAAGATCGGTCTCGTCGGCCGCAACGGCGCAGGAAAGACGACCCTCACGAAGGTCCTCGCCGGCGACGTGCTGCCGGCCTCCGGCACCGTCACGAACCGCGGCGAGCTCGGCTACCTGCCGCAGGACCCCCGGGTCGGCGATCCCGAGGTGATGGTCCGCGACCGGATCCTGTCCGCGCGCGGTCTCGACGACGCCGTACGACGGCTGCGCGCCGCCGAGGACGACATGGGCTCCGACGACCCGAAGGTCCGCGACAAGGGGATGCGCCGCTTCCAGCGGGCGCAGGACGACCTGGACGCCGGCGGCGGCTACGCCGCGGAGACCGAGGCGCTGCAGATCGCGCAGAGCCTCGGCATCGCGGACCGGCTCATGGAGCAGCCGCTGGGCACGCTCTCGGGTGGTCAGCGCCGCCGTGTCGAGCTGGCCCGGATCCTGTTCTCCAGCGCCGAGGTGCTGATCCTCGACGAGCCGACGAACCACCTCGACGCGGACTCGATCAACTGGCTGCGCGAGTGGATGAAGACCTACAAGGGCGGCTTCATCGTCATCTCCCACGACAACGACCTGCTCGAAGAGACGGTCAACAAGGTCTTCCACCTCGACGCCAACCGCGGCGTCATCGACATCTACAACATGGGCTGGAAGAACTACCTGATCCAGCGCGAGACCGACGAGGCCCGCCGCAAGCGCGAGATGATGAACGCGCAGAACAAGGCCAAGACGCTCACCGACCAGGCCAACAAGATGCGCGCCAAGGCGACCAAGGCCTCCGCCGCGCAGCAGATGCTCAAGCGCGCCGAGAAGCTGATGGCCGGCGTCGAGGGCGAGCGGCAGTCCGACAAGGTCGCCGCGATCAAGTTCCCGACCCCGGCCCCGTGCGGCAAGACGCCGCTCACCGCCAAGGACCTGTCCAAGTCCTACGGCGCGCTCGAGGTCTTCACCGCCGTCGACCTGGCCATCGACCGCGGCACCCGGGTGGTCATCCTCGGGCTCAACGGCGCCGGCAAGACCACGATGCTGCGCATCCTGGCCGGCGTCGACAAGCCCGACACCGGCGAGGTCATCGCCGGGCACGGCCTCAAGGTCGGCTACTACGCCCAGGAGCACGAGACGCTCGACGTGAGCCGCACCGTGCTGGAGAACATGCAGTCCGCCGCGCCGCAGCTCACCGACACCGAGGCCCGCTCGGTGCTGGGCTCGTTCCTGTTCACCGGCGACGACGTGCACAAGCCCGCCGGCGTGCTCTCCGGCGGCGAGAAGACCCGGCTGGCGCTCGCCTCGCTGGTGGTCTCCGCCGCCAACGTGCTGATGCTCGATGAGCCCACCAACAACCTCGACCCCGCCTCCCGCGAGGAGGTGCTCAACGCGATCCGCCGCTACGAGGGCGCGGTCGTGCTGGTCACCCACGACGTGGGCGCGGTGCACGCCCTGGAGCCGGACAAGGTGCTGATCCTGCCCGACGGCGTCGAGGACCTGTGGAGCGCCGACTACCTCGACCTGATCGAGCTCGCCTGACGCTGGGCCGTCAGCCGCCGTCACCCGCCGTCACCCGCCGTCAGCCGTCAGCAGCCGTCAGCAGCCGGGGCTCAGTAGCCGGCGAAGTGGTCCGTACGGGCCCGCGACAGCCGGGCGCGCAGCGCGTCGACCATGGCCGGTGGGCCGCTGAGGTGCACCCGCCGTGCGTCCAGGTCGGGCACGGCGGCGTGCAGTGCCGCGGCATCCAGCAGCTCGCTGGCCACGTGGCGCCAGTGCGCCGGCAGGTCCGTGGGCCGCTGCGGGCTCACCACGACGACCGGCACGCCGAGGTCGATCAGCTCGGCGCCGTACGGCAGCTCGGCCACCGCACCCACCCGGGTGCCGTAGACCAGCACCACGTCGCGGTCCTCCAGCGCGCCGGGGGTGCGCAGCTGGCTCAGGTACGGCGTCACGCCGATGCCGCCCGCCACCAGCGCCACCGGGTCGGTGCTGTGCGGCAGCACGAAGTCGCCGCCCACCGCGCAGGCGCGGACCACGGCGCCGGGCTCGAGCGCCTGCAGCACCTGCTTGAACCGGCTCGGGCGCGCGGGCACCCGCACCGCGACCGTGACCAGCTCGCCCGGCGGGCTGCTGATGCTCAGCATCCGGCGCAGGCCGCGGGAGTCGGTGAGCGCGCCGCTGGGCGCGAGGTCGAGCTCGAGGTACTGGCCCGGCGTGAACCGCAGCCCCCGCGCGGGACGGAAGGCGAGCTCCACGGTGTCGTCGCCCAGCTCGCGGCGCTGCACCAGGGTGAGCCGGGAGCCACGCTGACCGCTGAGGAAGGCGACCAGGTTCGCGGCGAGCAGCGCGATCTCGTACGGCCCGCCCACCGGGGTCAGGTGCAGCACGTAGCCGGTCGCTGCCACGGTCAGCGGGAGCGTGAACACCACGGCGGCGACCACGGCCGCCAGCACCTGCTGACGCCGGCGCGGTGCCAGGGTCAGCGGCTCGGTGAGCATGAAGCCGGCGAAGAAGACCAGGGGAGTGGAGATCAGCGCGAAGCGCAGCGCCTCGCCGCCACTGAGCCCGGCGTCGAGCTGGGTGAGCACGGTGAGCGCGCCGCCCAGCACCACGAAGACCACCGAGTGCGCCCACCGGCGCAGCCGCCACAGCACCACGAGAGCGCCCACCAGCACCCAGCCGACGAGCGGCTCGCTGGCCACCCACCAGGTCGTGTACGGCGCGGACGCCGGCTGGCCCAGCGCCCAGGCGATCAGGGCGAGCAGGACCACGCCCGCGGCGGCCGGGTTGAACACGTGCCGGCCGTGCCGGGCGAGCAGGAACTTCGACGCGGCGGCGAGCACGGCTGCGCCGGCCAGCCAACCGAGCTCGGCGGCGTCGGTGGTCGGCCAGTAGAGGAACCACAGCAGCAGACCCGTGATCACGCCGGACTCCCACTGCGCGCGGGTGCCGAAGAGCCGGGCGAGCACGGTGGACACGGCGACCGTGCCGCCGACGAGCACCACGGCCGAGACCAGCATGGCGTCCGGGCCGAAGACTCCGTCGCCCAGCGTTCCGGTGGCGGTGAGCACC
The DNA here is from genome assembly GCF_018388425.1 of Nocardioides faecalis. Classification (NCBI taxonomy): domain Bacteria; kingdom Bacillati; phylum Actinomycetota; class Actinomycetes; order Propionibacteriales; family Nocardioidaceae; genus Nocardioides; species Nocardioides faecalis. The sequence continues at coordinate 1,932,599 of NZ_CP074406.1, forward strand.
ACCGCCACCACGGCCAGCGCGGCGAGCACGATGCTCACCACGCGGTAGATGGACAGCCGCAGCAGGGCCGCGTCCAGGCGCGCGATCATGCGAAGACCTCTCCGGGCAGGCGGCCCGCCACCAGCACCCGGCGCTCGCCGGTGATGCAGACGGCCGCGGTCAGCCCCAGCGCCTCGACGACGGCGCCGGGCGGGGCGAAGAACAGGGCGGTCGCCGCACCGTCGGCGACCATCGCGGAGTCCCCGATGGCCCAGGAGGCCACCACGTCGCGCACCGGCAGCCCGGTGCGCGCGTCGAGCACGTGGTGCAGGTCGGTGCCCCAGGCGCGCCGGTTGACCGCGGAGGCGCACAGCGCGGTGCCGGGCGCCAGCTCGACGGTGCCCACCGCCAGCCGCGGGTCGTCGGGGTGCTCGAGCGCGACCCGTAGCGGCCGGTGCCCGGCGCAGTTCCACAGGTCCCCGCTGGCGTCGACGCTGCGGGCGGCGCCCGGGGTGTGGGCGAGCATGGTGTCCAGCAGCCGCGCGACGAGGTCGACGGCCAGGCCCTTGCCGGCCGCGCCGATGTCGAGCATGCCGGGCTCGCGCAACGCCAGCGACCCCGGCGAGCGCTGCAGCGCCGAGACCGGGGGAGCGGGGCGCGGGTTCCCGCCGACCAGCGAGTAGCCGGCGTCGTACCCGAGTGCGGCGAGGCTGTCCCCGACCAGCGGGCTGACCGCGCCTCCGGTCAGCTCCGCGAGGACGTCGTACAGGTCGAGCAGCCGCTCGGTGTCCTCGGTGAGCGGGATGCTGCCGCCGCCGCGGGCCAGCTCGGCGACACACGAGTCGGGTCGGAACCGTGACCAGGTCCGGTCGAAGTCCTCGAGCGCCGCCCGGACCGTGGCCTGCTCGGCCGGGGTGAGGTCGGCGTCGACCTCCCAGCCGGTGCCGAGCGCCTCGAACGTCCAGGACCCCGCCATGGGCGTCCGGTCAGCCCTGCGCCTGCGCCACGATGTCGTCGAGCGCGGCGTTGAACCCGCCCGAGGACAGCGAGGAGCCGGCGACCTTGTCGACGTTCAGGCTGGCGATGGGCTTGCCGACCACGACGTCGGCGATGCCGCCGGCGAACTTCGCCTGGAATCGCTTCGAGTTCGGGTGCACCCCCTCGGGCGTGACCTTGACGGCGGAGACGGTGCCGTCGGAGTCCAGGCTGAGGTCCACCCGGAGGCGCTCCTCACCACCGGGGGTGGTGTAGCTGCCCTCGGCGGAGTAGTCGCCCGCCTTCAGCGTGGCGCCGTCGGTGACCCGCTGGGTGGGCTCTGCTGATCCCTCTCCCGACTCGTCCGCCTTCGTGCAGGCGGCGCCGACCAGGGCCACCGCGGACGTCGCGGTGAGAGCGCTCAGCGTGCGCAGGGAGGGGTGCTTCATTCTTCTCTGCTCCAGGTGGGCTGGCCGCGGGCGCGCCGCGGGGTGGGAAGGTACGACCGAGGTTAGTGGCACCTTCCCACCCGGTTCGGCCCGGACCGGGGCGCTCAGCCGCTGGCGATGGCCTGCAACACGTTGAGCCGCGCAGCGCGGATCGCCGGCACCACCGCGGCCAGCACGCCGACGACCACGGCGACCACCAGGAAGGCCACGAGCTGACCCCAGGGCAGGGCGAGGCTGGTCAGGTCCTCACGCAGGGAGTAGCGCAGCAGGGACCCGATCAGCACCCCGAGCGCGAGCCCGAGCACCGCGCCCAGGACTGCGATCGTGACCGACTCCAGGGTGATCATGCGGCGCAGCTTCGGGCGTGCCATGCCGACCGCGCGGAGCAGGCCGATCTCGCGGGTGCGCTCGATGACGCTGAGGCCGAGGGTGTTCACGATGCCGATCACCGCGATCACGATCGCCAGCGCGAGCAGGCCGTAGATCATGAAGAGCAGCTGGTTCACCTGGTCGCGGATCTGCTCGGCGAAGCCCTCCTTGTCGTAGACCCCGACGATGGGTGCCTGCGCGGCGGCATCCTCCACCGCGTCCTGCACCTGCTTCGCGTCGGCGCCCGGCGAAAGCAGGATGCTCAACGTCGAGTCCTGGCGCAGCAGGCCCGCCGAGGCGAGCTCGGAGAGCGGCACGGCGATCCCCGCGCTGGTCTCGGAGTCCTCCACGATCCCGGCCACCTTCACCGCCAGCTCGGCGCCGCCGGCGAACTCCAGGTCCACCTCGTCGCCCACCGCCAGGTCGAGGTCCTTGGCGGCGGAGGTGGACACGACGGCCTCCTTGCCCTGCGGCACGGCGCGGCCCTCCAGCGCCTTCAGGTCGTAGATCCGGGAGAACGCCTCGTCGTTGCCGGCCACGCTCACCCGCTCGTCGTCGAGCAGGCCCGAGACCCACTGCTGACGACTGAGCACCTCGACGCCGTCGACCTCCGCGATCTCGTCGCCGACCTCGGTGGAGAACGGCATGAACGTCGTGTTCTGCACCAGCAGGTCGGCGGTGAACTGCTCGTCGACGACGTCGTCGACGGAGGAGTTCATCGAGGCGGCCAGCACCCCGATGGTCGAGACCAGCGCGAGGCCGATCATCAGCGCGGAGGCGGTGGCTCCGGTGCGCCGAGGGTCGCGCAGCGCGTTCTCCCCGGCCAGCTGGCCCGGGGTGCCGAACACCCGGCCGAACAGCGTGCGGCACGCCACCAGCACGGGCCGACCCACCACCGGGCTCAGCGCGGCGATCGTGAGGATCCACAGCACGGCACCGACACCGATCCAGGCCGCGTCGGCGCCCGGGGCACCCTGCAGCCCGGCCACGGCGCAACCGGCGCCGAGGACCAGCACCACCGCCCCGATCGCCGTACGACGACGCAGGGAGCCGCGCTCGGGGGTGAGGTCGGCGCGCATCGCCGCCACCGGCGCGACCTTGCCGCCGCGCCGGGCGGGCAGGTAGGCGGCGACCATCGTCACGCCGATCCCGACGACGTAACTGGTGAGCACGCTGCCGGTGCCCAGGTCGAGCGTCTCGCCGGCGATGTCGAGCCCGACGAGCCGGAAGATCCCGGCGAGGCCGCGGGCCAGCATCAGGCCGAGCCCGATGCCGATGGTCGAGGTCACCAGCGCGAGCACGAACGCCTCGAGCAGCACCGAGCGGGTGACCTGGCCGCGGCTGGCGCCCAGGGCTCGCAGCAGCGCGAGCTCGCGGGTGCGCTGGGCGACGAGGATCGAGAAGGTGTTGACGATGATGAACCCGCCGACGATGACGGCGATGATCGCGAACACGAGCAGGAACGTGTTGATCACGTCGAGGAACGACCCGACCGCGTCCTGGGACTCCTTGGCCACCTTGTCACCGGTCACCGCCTCGTACCCCTCGGGCACCACGGCGGAGGCCGCGTTGGCCAGGTCCTCCTGGCTGACGCCGTCGGCTGCCGTGAGGCTCACCCGGTTGAACGCGTCCTTGCCGCCGAGGAAGAGCTCCTGGGCGCCCTCGGTGGAGAAGATCAGCAGGGAGGCGCCGGCGGTGCCGCCGCCGTTGAACTCGGCCGTGCCGACCAGCGTCGCGGTGCGCTCCAGCGTGCCGAAGGGCGCCAGCAGGGTGACCTCGTCGCCGATCTCGTAGTCGCCGGCCTCGGCGGCGGCGTCGTCGACGACGATCTCGTCGGTGCCCTGGGGCCAGCTGCCGCCGGTGAGGAGCAGCATCTCGTCGCCGGCCATGTTCGGGCCGTCGTGGTAGTTGAACGCCAGTGTGGGGGCACCGGTCCCGCCGACCAGTGTGCCGTCCTTGCCGAGCAGGCTCATCCCGAACCCGTTGACGTCGCCGTCGGCCCGGTCGACCTCGGGGAGCGCGGCGAGCTCGTCGACGACCTCGGGGCTCAGTGACTGCTGGGTCTGGCCGCTGTAGCCGCCCTCGAACTCCTCGCTGCCGGTGGCGCGCACGACGCCGTCGGGGGTGGAGCCCTTGATGATCGAGTCGAAGGTGGTGGACAGGCCGGTGCTGAAGACCAGCACGCCGGAGAGGAACGCCACGCCGATGACGATGGCCAGGCCGCTCATCACCAGCCGCACCTTGCGGGCGAGGAGGTTGCGCAGGGTCAGTCGCAGCACGTCACGCCTGCCCGGGCTTCGCCGCGGCCGCCTGCAGCGCGGTCATGTGGGTCAGGATCGTCTCCCGGTCCGGCGCGGTGATCTCGTCGACCACCCGGCCGTCGGCCAGGAACACCACCCGGTCGCAGTACGACGCCGCGACGGCGTCGTGGGTGACCATCACGACCGTCTGGCCGAACTCGTCGACGCTGCGCCGCAGGAACGAGAGGACCTCGGCGCCGGAGGTGCTGTCCAGGTTGCCCGTCGGCTCGTCGGCGAAGACGATCGAGGGCTTGCTGACCAGGGCGCGGGCGCAGGCCACGCGCTGCTGCTGGCCGCCGGACATCTCCGCGGGACGGTGGCCGAGCCGGTCGCGCAGGCCGACGGCGTCGACGACGGCGTCGAACCAGTCCTGGTCGGGCTTGCGACCGGCGAGGTTCACCGGCAGGAGGATGTTCTCCTTCGCCGTCAGGGTGGGGATCAGGTTGAAGGCCTGGAAGACGAAGCCGACCTGCTCGCGGCGTAGCGTCGTCAGCGCCTTGTCCTTGAGGTGCGAGAGAGCAGTGTCACCGATCATCACCTCGCCGGAGGTGGGGGTGTCCAGGGCGGCCAGGCAGTGCATCAGCGTCGACTTGCCGGATCCCGAGGGGCCCATGATCGCGGTGAACTGGCCGGTGGCGAGCTCCAGGGTCACGCCGTCGAGGGCACGGACCTCGGCGCTGCCCAGGCCGTAGGTCTTGTGCAGGTCGACGGTGCGCGCGGCGACGCCGGCGGTTCCCGGACCCGGGCCGGCAGCGGGCTTCGAGGCAGGACTGTCCGGAGAGGTGTCGGTGCTCATGGTCCCAGCCTGCCCCACCCGGCGGTCGGTGGTCATCCGGTATCGCCCTGAGCGGGACCCTGAGACCTCCCAGGTCCCACGCTGGGGTCGTGGAAGAGTTGCCCGCATGGCGCGATACGTCGGTGCGATCGACCAAGGCACCACCAGCACCCGGTTCATGGTCTTCGACCGCGACGGGCTGCCGGTGGCCAGCCACCAGCTCGAGCACGAGCAGGTCCTGCCCCGCGCCGGCTGGGTGGAGCACAACCCGGTCGAGATCTGGGAGCGGACCTCGGCGGTGGTGCAGACCGCCCTGGGCAAGGCCGGGCTGTGCGCGGGCGACCTGAGCGCCGTGGGGATCACCAACCAGCGCGAGACCACCTTCGTGTGGGACCGACGCACCGGGCGTCCCGTGCACAACGCGATCGTGTGGCAGGACACCCGCACCGACCACATCGCGGCGGCGCTGGACCGCGACGGCCGCGGGGACGTGATCCGGCACCGCGCCGGGCTGCCCCCGGCGACGTACTTCTCCGGCGGCAAGCTGCAGTGGATCCTCGAGCAGGTGCCCGGCGCGCGGGAGGCCGCCGAGCGCGGCGACCTGCTCTTCGGCACCGCCGACACCTGGCTGCTGTGGAACCTCACCGGCGGCACCGACGGGGGAGTGCACCTCACCGACGTCACCAACGCCTCCCGCACCATGCTGATGGACCTGGAGACCCTCGACTGGGACGAGGAGCTGCTGGGCTTCTTCGGGGTGCCGCGCCAGATGCTGCCCACGATCCGGGAGTCCTCCGCGCTCGAGCCGTACGGCGTGACCCGCCGGCACGGCCCGTTCGCGGGCGAGGTGCCGATCACCGGGGTGCTCGGCGACCAGCAGGCCGCGACCGTCGGCCAGGTCTGCTTCGCGCCCGGCGAGGCGAAGAACACCTACGGCACGGGCAACTTCATGCTGCTCAACACCGGCACCGAGATCGTCCGCTCCGGTTCCGGGCTGATCACGACCCCGGCCTACCGCTTCGGTGACGAGCCGTGCGTCTACGCGCTGGAGGGCTCGATCGCGGTGACCGGCTCCGCGGTGCAGTGGCTGCGCGACCAGCTCGGCATCATCAGCGGGGCCTCGCAGTCGGAAGTGCTGGCCGCCCAGGTGCCCGACAACGGCGGCGTCTACTTCGTGCCGGCCTTCTCGGGGCTGTTCGCCCCGCACTGGCGCTCGGACGCCCGCGGCGCGATCGTCGGGCTCTCCCGCTACAACACCAACGCGCACGTGGCGCGGGCGACGCTGGAGGCGATCTGCTACCAGTCCCGCGACGTGATGGAGGCGATGACCGCCGACTCCGGGGTCCACCTCGAGGTGCTGCGCGTGGACGGCGGGGTCACCGCCAACAGCCTGTGCATGCAGATCCAGGCCGACGTCCTCGGCGTACCGGTGAGCCGGCCGGTGGTGCCCGAGACCACCGCGCTGGGCGCGGCCTACGCCGCGGGCCTGTCCACCGGCTACTGGTCCAGCACCGACGAGCTCCGGCAGAACTGGCGCGAGGACACCCGCTGGGAGCCCCAGTGGAGCGAGGACCAGCGAGCCGAGGGCTATGCGCAGTGGCACAAGGCCGTGCAACGGACCCTGGACTGGGTGGAGGTGCCCTGATGAACCCCGCGCCGCTCGCACCCCGCGCCCGCTCGGCCGCGCTGCGCCGGATGGAGACCCAGCAGCTCGACGTGCTGGTCATCGGCGGCGGGGTCGTCGGCTGCGGTGCCGCCCTGGACGCCGCCACCCGCGGCCTGAGCGTGGGACTGGTCGAGGCCCGCGACTTCGCCTCCGGCACCTCCAGCCGCAGCTCGAAGCTGATCCACGGCGGGCTGCGCTACCTGGAGATGATGGACTTCCGGCTCGTCGCCGAGGCGCTTAAGGAGCGCGGGCTGCTCATGCAGCGCCTCGCCCCGCACCTGGTCCGGCCCGTGCCCTTCCTCTACCCGCTCACCGGGCGGGCCTGGGAGCGGTTCTACGCCGGCACCGGGGTCGCGATGTACGACGCCATGGCCAAGGCCAGCGGGTACGGCGACGGCATGCCGCGCCACCGGCACCTGACCCGCCGCGGGGCCCGGCGGGCGTTCCCCTCGCTGCGCAAGGACGCCCTCGTCGGTGCGATCCGCTACTACGACGCGCAGGTCGACGACGCCCGGCACACCATGTTCCTGGCCCGCACCGCCGCCACCTACGGCGCCGCGGTCGCCTCCCGCACCCGGGTGCTCGGCCTGGTCAAGGAGAGCGAGCGCGTGGTGGGTGCCGAGGTCGTCGACCTGGAGACGGGCCGACGGTTCACGATCCGCGCCGCGCAGGTCATCAACGCCACCGGGGTGTGGACCGACGAGACCCAGGCGATGGCCCGGGAGCGCGGCCAGTTCCGCGTCCGCGCCAGCAAGGGCATCCACCTGGTCGTGCCCCGCGACCGGATCCGCGGCGAGACCGGGCTCATCCTGCGCACCGAGAAGTCGGTGCTGTTCGTGATCCCGTGGAAGCGGCACTGGATCATCGGCACCACCGACACCGACTGGGCGCTGTCCAAGGACCACCCTGCCGCCAGCTCGCGCGACATCGACTACGTGCTCGGCGAGGTGAACGAGGTCCTCGAGGTGCCGCTGACCCGCGACGACGTCGAGGGCGTCTTCGCCGGGCTGCGCCCCCTGCTGGCCGGTGAGGACGCGGCCACCTCCAAGCTCTCCCGCGAGCACGCGGTGGCCCACAGCGTGCCCGGCCTGGTCGTGGTCGCCGGCGGCAAGTACACGACCTACCGGGTGATGGCGGCCGACGCCGTCGACGAGGCGGTGCACGGCCTGGAGACCGTGCTCGGGCGCCGTGTCGGCGCCTGCGTGACCGAGACCGTGCCGCTGGTCGGCGCCGACGGCTACCAGGCGCTGTGGAACCAGCGCCGCACGCTGGCCGCGCGGTCCGGGCTGGCCGTCAACCGTGTCGAGCACCTTTTGCAGCGCTACGGCTCGCTGGTGCTGGAGGTGCTCGACCTCGTCGCGGCCGAGCCCGAGCTCGCCGAGCCGCTGCCCGGCGCCGAGGACTACCTGAAGGTCGAGGCCGTCTACGCGGTCACCCACGAAGGCGCCCGGCACCTCGACGACGTGCTCACCCGACGGCTGCGGATCTCGTTCGAGACCTTCGACCGCGGCGTCGCCGCGGCGCCGTACGTCGCCGAGCTGGTCCGCGGCCACCTGCACTGGGACGCCGCGCAGACCGAGCGCGAGGTGCAGCACTACCTCAAGCGGGTGGAGGCGGAGCGGGAGAGCCAGCGCCAGCCGGACGACCTCACCGCCGACGCCGCCCGCAAGGGCGCCCCCGACGTGGTGCCGGTCTCGCAGGACGCGGCCGGGTCGGAGACGATGGACGCCGGTGCCGGCAGCGGCCTCGGCAGCGACGAAGGGGAGACGACCTGATGGACCTGGACCTGCGTGAGCGCGCCTACGTCCTCACCGGAGCCACCCGCGGCCTGGGCCGCGCGACGGCCACCGCGCTGCTCGCCGACGGTGCCCGGGTGGTGCTGTCGGGCCGGACGGCCGAGGCGGTGGACGCCGCGGTGGCCGAGCTGGGCGCCCGGTACGGCGCGGACAACGTCGCGGGCGTGGCCTGCGACAACGCGGACCCGGCGACCCCGGGCCGGCTGATCGCGACCGCGCAGGAGCGGTGGGGCCGCCTCGACGGCGCCCTGATCAGCGTGGGCGGTCCGCCGGCCGGGGCCACCACGGCGATCACCGATGCGCAGTGGACCGCGGCCTTCGAGTCCGTCTTCCTCGGCGGGGTCCGCCTGGCGCGGGAGATCGGCACGTCGCTGACCTCCGGCGGCAGCCTCGCGTTCGTGCTGTCCACCAGCGTGCGGCAGCCGATCGCCGGGCTCGCCGTCTCCAACGGCCTGCGGCCGGGGCTGGCCATGGTCGCCAAGACCCTCGCCGACGAGCTCGGCCCGTCGGGGGTGCGGGTCAACGCCCTGCTGCCGGGCCGGGTCGGCACCGACCGGGTCGCCGAGCTGGACGACGCGACCGGCGACGCCGAGGCGGCACGCCGGACGTGGGAGGAGCAGATCCCGCTGCGCCGCTACGGCGCGCCGGAGGAGTTCGGCAAGGTGGCGGCCTTCCTGCTCTCGCCGGCGTCCTCGTTCGTCTCGGGGGCGATGGTGCCGGTCGACGGGGGCATGTCCCGGGCACTCTGAGTCCGGGCGCTCTGAGCGCGACCCGGGGCGCGCTTGCGCTGCCCGCGCGGGCCGTTCTTGCGCTCGTCCCAGGCCAGGTAGCCGAAGCAGATGAAGGCGAGCACGCCGAAGAACCACCACTGCAGGCCGTAGAAGAAGTGCGGGCCCTGGCCGAGCTCGGGAAGCGTGACGGGCGCGAGCTCCTCGGGCGGGGCCGGGTCCTCGGACTTCAGCGCCATGAACCCGCCGAACACCTCCTGGCCGATCGCCTCACCGATCGGGCCGCTGGCGATGGCACGGGTCGAGCGGCCGGTCACCGCCGTGCTGGCGCCGGTGCCGTCGCTGCGCACCCAGCCGGTCACGGTGACCTCGCCGGAGGGGGGAGCGGGCAGCTCGTCGGGGCCGATCTGCGGGTCGTCGGTGGCGTACCAGCCGCGGTCGACCAGCAGCGTCGTGCCGTCGGTGGTCACCAGCGGCACCACCACCTCCACGCCCGGCTGGGACTTGCGGGTGCGGTAGCGCACCACGACGGTGTCGTCGACGTCGTACTTGCCGGTCGCGGTGACCAGGCGCCACTCGTCGTCCTTGGCGACCGCCCGGCCGGGGGCGAGGACCTCGCTGACCTGGACCGCGGCCCGCTCCTCGTTCGCGCGGACGACCGCGTTGGAGTCCTTGCGGTCCTCCAACCGGCCGAACTGCCACTCGCCGAGCCACCAGGTGCCGCCGGCCACGACCAGCACGGCGAGGAAGAAGAGGCCCCAGCGTCGGCTCAGCAGGAATCGCCACGAGGAGAGGAACGATCGCACGGGACCACGGTACGGCGCGGCGCCGCTGCGACATCGACCCGCCCCGGGCTGGACGTGCCTATGCTGGAACGATGCTGCCGCTCATCGACCGCCACGGCCGGATCGCCACCGATCTCCGGGTGTCGCTGACGGACCGGTGCAACCTGCGGTGCACCTACTGCATGCCGCCCGAAGGGCTGGAGTGGATGCCCGACTCCCAGCAGCTCAGCGACGACGAGGTGGTGCGACTGATCGGCGTCGCCGTGCAGCACCTCGGCGTGAACGAGGTCCGGTTCACCGGCGGCGAGCCGCTGGTACGACGCGGCCTGGTCGACATCGTGCGCCGGGTGCGCGCGCTGGACGAGGACGTGGAGATGTCGATCACCACGAACGCGCTGGGACTCTCCCGCACCGCCGGCGCGCTGGCCGAGGCCGGCCTGGACCGGGTCAACGTCAGCCTGGACACGGTGCGCCGCGACAGCTTCACGACCATCACCCGCCGCGACCGGCTCGCCGACGTCATCGCCGGCCTCGCCGCCGCCGAGGCAGCCGGGCTGGGCCCGGTGAAGGTCAATGCGGTGCTGCTGCGCGGGGTCAACGACGACCAGGCACCCGAGCTGCTCGGCTGGTGCCTCGAGCGCGGCTACCAGCTGCGGTTCATCGAGCAGATGCCCCTGGACGCCCAGCACGGCTGGGACCGCGACCTGATGGTCACCGCCGACGAGATCTTCGCGTCGCTGGCCACGGCCTACCGGCTGACCCCGGCCAGCGAGCCGCGCGGCAGCGCGCCCGCTGAGCTGTTCACGGTCGACGACGGGCCGGCCATGGTCGGGGTGATCGCCTCGGTCACCCGTCCCTTCTGCGGCGACTGCGACCGGGTGCGGCTCACCGCCGACGGCCAGGTCCGCAACTGCCTGTTCGCCCGCGAGGAGTCCGACCTGAGGGCCGCGCTGCGCGGCGGCGCCGACGACGCGGACCTCGCCACCCGGTGGCGCACGGCCATGTGGGGCAAGGCGCCGGGGCACGGCATCGACGATCCGTCGTTCCTGCAGCCCGACCGGCCGATGTCAGCGATCGGCGGCTGAGCCCTCCACCGCGTCCTGCGCCGAGACCGGCTGGGTGTGCTCCACGGTCTCCCTCAGGAAGCCGCGCGCACCCAGGAACGCCTCGAGCGACTCGCGGTGCTCCGCGCACGCCAGCCACGTCTTGCGGCGCTCCGGCGGATGCAGCTTGGGGTTGTTCCAGCGCAGCTGGAAACGGGCCGCGGTGCGGCAGCCCCGGGCCGAGCAGTGGTCGGGCGCGTCCTGGTCCTGCGGCACCTCAGAGCTCACGCGGGGTGCTCTCGAGCTGTCGCTGCGGGTCGCCGCCGCCGGGCAGGGGCAGCGAGCTGGCGCGGCTGTCCCCGGCGTTGGCGAGCACCACCGCGACGTACGGCAGGAAGATCGCCCCGGCGATCAGCCACGGCCACACCCAGCTCAGCCCGGCAGCGCCGGTCACGGCGGCACCGATGAAGCAGACGGTGCGGATCGACATCGCGATCGCGTAGTTGCGCTGCCGCTTGGACATCTCATCGGCGCGGCTGGTGCCCGCGGTCGTGATCCGGACGACGTCACCGTGGACCGGGCGGCTCGTGCGGGCGGACCGCGGGGAGGACATGGCACCAGCCTACGCCGACCGCAGTAGGGTGCTGGCATGTCCAACCGCACCTATCGCGTCACCGAGATCGTCGGCACCTCCCCGGAGGGCATCGACCAGGCGATCCGCAACGGGGTCTCCCGTGCCAGCCAGACCCTGCGCCACCTCGACTGGTTCGAGGTCCAGCAGGTCCGCGGCCAGATCAAGGACGGTCAGGTCGAGCACTTCCAGGTCTCGATCAAGGTCGGCTTCCGCCTCGAGGACGACGAGTAGGGGAGCAGGCCCACCACGCAGCAGCCCGGATCCGTCCCGGCGGCGCCTTTGTCGGAGTCCTACAAGCGAATCCGGGGAACTTGGTGCCTGCCGTGACGGTGCCGGCGGCCGCCGGACCACTAGCGTCCCGGATGTGAACCCACCACGTTCGGTCCTCATCACCGGAGGCAACCGCGGCATCGGCCGCGCCATCGCCGAGGCGTTCCTCGCCGAGGGCGACCACGTCGCCGTCACCACCCGCAGCGGAGGCGTCCCGACGGGCGCGCTGGAGCTCAAGGCGGACGTCACCGACCCCGTCGCGCTCGACGCCGCCTTCGCCGCCGCGGAGGAGGCGCACGGACCGGTGGAGGTCCTGGTCGCCAACGCCGGGATCACCGCCGACACCCTGCTGCTGCGGATGTCCGACGACGACTGGTCCTCGGTCATCGACACCAACCTGACCGGCTCGTTCCGGCTCGCCCGGCGTGCGGCGAAGTCGATGATGCGTCAGCGCCGCGGCCGGATCATCTTCATCTCCAGCGTGGTCGGCATGCTCGGCTCACCCGGCCAGGTCAACTACGCCGCGTCCAAGGCCGGTCTGGTCGGCATGGCGCGGTCGCTGGCCCGCGAGCTCGGACCGCGCTCGATCACCGCCAACGTCGTGGCGCCCGGCTACGTCGAGACCGACATGACCGCGGTGCTCACCGACGAGCAGAAGGCAGGCATCAAGAGCCAGGTGCCGCTCGGCCGCTACGCCGACCCGGCGGAGGTCGCCGGCGCGGTGGTGTGGCTGGCGAGCCCGGCATCGGCATACGTGACCGGGGCGATCATCCCGGTCGACGGCGGACTCGGAATGGGGCACTGAGCAATGGGAATTCTCGACGGCAAGAACATCCTGGTCGCGGGCGTCACGCTCGACACCTCGATCGGCTTCGCGGTGGCGAAGTTCGCCCAGGAGCAGGGCGCCACCGTGCTCATCTCCAACTTCGGCCAGGCGCTGCGGATCACCCGGCGCATCGCCAAGCGGCTGCCCACGCTGCCGCCCGTCCTCGAGCTCGACGTCACCGACGCCGAGCACCTCGCCGCCCTGCCCGACGCGATCCGCGCCGAGCTCGGTGAGGACGCCGTGTTGCACGGCGTGGTGCACTCCATCGCCTACGGCAACCCCGAGACGCTGCTCGGCGGCAAGTTCCTCACCGGTCCGTGGGCGGACGTGGCGCAGGCGGTGCAGGTCTCGGCGTACTCCCTCAAGGACCTCGCGGTGGCCTGCCGGCCGCTGATGAGCGACGGCGGCTCGGTGGTCGGCCTCACCTTCGACGCCACCATCGCCTGGCCCGTCTACGACTGGATGGGCGTGGCCAAGGCCGCGTTGGAGTCCACCTCCCGCTACCTGGCGCGCGACCTCGGGCCCGACGGGATCCGGGTCAACCTGGTCTCCGCCGGCCCGCTGCGCACGCTGGCGGCCAAGGCCATCCCCGGGTTCGAGGAGCTCGAGTCGATGTGGAGCACCAAGGCCCCGCTCGGCTGGGACAACACCGACCAGGAGCCGACCGCGCGTGCGGTGTGCGCCCTGCTCTCGGACCTGTTCCCGGCGACCACCGGCGAGATCGTGCACGTCGACGGCGGCTTCCACGCGATGGGCGCCTGACGCCGCACTGCTGTCGGCACTGGCTGTCGGCACTGGCTGTCCGTTCCGGCCCTCCCGCTGTCGCGCTTCGGTGTGACGGATGTCAAACTGCAGTCGTCGAGTCGACTTCGGCCTTGGGGAGGGCCGGGACGGGGGAGCCATGAGCAGGACGTACGCCGTCATCGGTGCCGGCCCGAGCGGTCTCGCGGTAGCGCGGGCACTGCAGGCCGCGGGCATCGCGTTCCGCGGGTTCGAGGCCGGGCCGGGGGTGGGCGGCCTGTGGGACATCGAGAACCCGCGGAGCACCATGTACGACTCCGCGCACCTGATCTCCTCACGCACCACGACCGAGTTCGCCGAGTTCCCGATGCAGGTGGACGCGGACTACCCCGGGCACCGCGCGCTGAAGCAGTACTTCTGCGACTACGCGGCCCGGTTCGGGCTCGCCGAGCACTTCGCGTTCTCCACCACGGTCGTCCGCGCGACGCGGGAGCACGGCCGGTGGCGGGTGGACAGCCACGGTCCCGACGGACCGCGCAGCGAGGTCTACGACGGCGTCATCGCCGCCAACGGCACCCTCGCCACGCCGAACGTGCCGAGCTTCGCCGGTGAGTTCACCGGCGAGATCCGGCACACGGCGACGTACAAGCACGCCGGCGAGCTGGCCGGCAAGCGGGTGCTGATCATCGGCGCCGGCAACTCGGGCTGCGACATCGCCGTCGACGCCGTCCACCACGCCGCGTCGGTGGACATGAGCGTGCGCCGCGGCTACTACTTCGTCCCGCGCTACCTGTTCGGCAAGCCCGCCGACACGCTCAACCAGGGCCGCCCGCTGCCGCGCCGGATCAAGCAGGCCGTGGACACCCGGGTGCTGCGGCTGTTCACCGGCGACCCCGCCCGGTTCGGGTTCCCGGAGCCGGACTACCGGATCTACGAGTCGCACCCGATCGTCAACACCCAGGTGCTGCAGCACCTCGGCCAGGGCGACCTACGGGTCCGCGCCGACATCGACCGCTTCGACGGCTCGTGCGTGCACTTCACCGACGGCAGCAGCGACGAGTACGACCTCGTGCTGCTGGCCACCGGCTACCGGCTCGACTACCCGTTCCTGGACCCGGCCGACCTCAACTGGTCGGACCACGCCCCCGAGCTCTACCTCAACATCTTCCCGCCCGCCTTCGCTGGGCTCTACGTGATGGGCATGGTGGAGGCCTCCGGCCTGGGCTGGCAGGGCCGTTACGAGCAGGCCGCGCTGATCGCCGCCTACCTGCGCGCCGAGACCGACGCGCCCGAGCGGGCCGCGGCCCTGCGGCGCCGGGTGCGCCACGAGCCGTGGCCCGACACCACCGGCGGCTACCGCTACCTCGGCCTGGCCCGGATGGCGTACTACGTGAACAAGGACGCCTACCGTGCCGCGGTCCGCACCGCGACCGAGGACCTGGGCGTCCAGGCCGCCACGGGTGGTGTGCGATGAGCGCGCCGGGACTGGTGGCCGACCTCGCCACGCTGGTCTCCTCGCTGGTCTCCTCGCTGGTCCCCGGGGTGGTCTCCGCGGCAGAGGACATCGACGAGGTCGCCGTGAACTTCGCGCCCTCCTCGCTGGTGCTGCTCAACGTGGTGCTCGGGCTGATCATGCTCGGCATCGCCCTGGACACCTCGCCGGACGACTTCCGGGCGGTCGCGCGGCACCCCCGCTCGTTCGCGATCGCGATCGCCGCCCAGCTGCTGGTGCTGCCGATCGTCACGTTCGGGCTCACCCTGGTGCTGCCGGTGACGGCCTCGATGGCGCTGGGCATGCTGCTCGTCGCGTGCTGCCCGCCGGGCAACATCTCCCAGGTGCTCACCCACCGCGCCGGGGGCAACGTCGCCCTGTCGGTGTCGATGACCGCGGTCGGCAACCTGCTCTACATCGCCGCGATGCCGCTCAGCATCGCGTTCTGGGGCTCCCTGCACCCCGACACCGACGCGCTGCTCACCGACGTCGACCTCGACCCGCTCCGGATGCTTCTGGAGATCGTGCTGATCATCGGCGTGCCGTTCGCCGTGGGCCTGGCGGTGCGCGCCCGGTTCGGCCGGTTCGCCGCCGCCGTGCAGCCGGGCGTGAAGTGGTTCAGCCTGCTCGCCCTGCTCGGCTTCATCGTCGGCGCCCTGGCCGGCAACTGGGCGGTCTTCGTGCAGTTCCTCGGGGTCATCCTCCTCGTGGTCGCGCTGCACGACGCCGTGGCCCTCGCGATCGGCTACCTCACCGCGCGGCTCGGTGGCCTGGGGGTGCGGGAGCGCAAGGCGATGACGTTCGAGGTCGGCATCCGCAACGCCGGGCTCGGGCTCGGGATCGTGATGACCTTCTTCGACGGCCTCGGCGGGATGGCCGTGGTCGCCGGCTGGTGGGGCGTGTGGGACATCATCGCCGGACTGGTGCTGGCCTCGCTGTGGGCCCGGCACAGCCGGCGCCGCGGTGGTGAGGCTGCCTCGTCGGCGCCGGGCGCGCAGCCGGGCACCACCGCGGTGGGCTCGTGAGCACCGGCGAGCGGGCCGGGCGCCGGGTGCTGATCACCGGCGGGGCGGGCTTCCTCGGCTCCACCCTGGCCGAGCAGCTCGCCGCACACCCCGAGGTCGCCGCGGTGGTGGCCGCCGACGTACGGGTGCCGGAGACGCCGCGGCCCGGTGTCCTCGACGTCCGCTGCGACGTCACCGAGCCCGGCACCGTCGAGCCGCTGCTGCGCGAGCACGACATCGACGTCGTGGTCCACCTGGCCGCCATCGTGAACCCCGGCCGCGACCTGGAGCTGGAGTACCGCGTCGACGTCGAGGGCACCCGTCACGTCCTCGACGCCGCCGTGCGCGCCGGCGTACGACGCCTGGTCGTGTCCAGCTCCGGCGCCGCCTACGGCTACCACCCCGACAGTCCTGCGTGGATCACCGAGGACGTGCCGGTGCGCGGCAACGACGAGTTCGGCTACTCCCGGCACAAGCGGCTGGTCGAGGAGATGCTCGCCGACGCCCGCACCGAGCACCCCGGCCTGGAGCAGGTGGTGTTCCGGATCGGCACCATCCTCGGGCCCACCGTGCAGAACCAGATCACCGCGCTGTGGGACGGGCCGCTGATCCTGGGGGTGCGCGGCTCGGACTCGCCGTTCGTGTTCGTGTGGGTCGACGACGTCGCCGCCGCGATGGTGCGCGCAGCCACCGACGGCCCGCCCGGGGTCTACAACGTCGCCGGCGACGGTGCGCTCACCGTGCGCGACATCGCCCGGCGCCTCGGCAAACCGGTGCTGGACGTGCCCGCCGGGGTGCTCGGCGCGGCGCTGCGGGTGGCGCGGAGCCTGCGGCTGACCCCGCACGGGCCGGAGCAGGTGCGGTTCCTTCGCTATCGGCCGGTGCTCGCCAACGGTGCGCTCAAGGAGCGGTTCGGCTACGTGCCCGCGCTGACCTCCGCGCAGGCCTTCGAGGCGTACCTGGAGACCCATCCCGGTGTCGCTCGCAGCCGCGCGCGCTGAGGGCGGGGATCTCCTACGATGACTCGGGTGAGCAGCAGGCGGCTGGTCGTGGTGCGGCACGCGAGGGCGCAGCAGGCGGCCGAGAGCGACGTGCAGCGCCCGCTGCACCCCGAGGGCACCGCGGACGCGCGTGCGCTCGGCGCGTGGCTGGCGTCGCAGCGCATCGAGCCCGGCGTCGCCTACGTCTCCCGCGCCGTACGCACCCGGCAGACCTGGGACGCGCTGGCGGCAGGGGCGGGCTGGGAGCTCGCGCCGCACGTCGACGGCGCGCTCTACGACACCGACGAGGCCGGTGTGCTGGAGCTGGTCCACGTCACGCCCGCCGAGGTGGACACCGTGGTGGTGGTCGGGCACAACCCGACGGTCTCCATGCTGGTCGCCGGCCTGGACGACGGCACCGGCGCCGCGAGCGGCGCCGTGGAGCGCGGCAGCTTCCCGACCGCGACCGCCGCCGTGCTCGAGCTGGACGGCGCGTGGAGCGACTTCGTAGCCACCGGCGCGCGGCTCGAGGGATTCCACGTCGCCCGCAGCTGAGCGCGCTCGGCCCAACGGCGGAGCCCAGCCCAGCGGCGGGGCTCAGCCCAGCGGCGGAGCGGGGGTGACGATGCCGTGGGCGGCGTCGGCGGCGACGATCTCCTCGCGGCTGATGCCGAGCAGGTACATGATCGAGTCCAGGTACGGCACGTTCAGGGAGGTGTCCGCGGCCTCGCGGACCACCGGTCGGGCGTTGTAGGCGATGCCGAGCCCGGCGGCGTCGAGCATGTCCAGGTCGTTGGCCCCGTCGCCGATCGCGATCGTGGACGCCACCGGGATGCCCAGGTCCGCGGCGAACTCCCGCAGCGCGGCCGCCTTGCCCGCCCGGTCCACGACCTCGCCCACGACCTCGCCGGTGAGCCGGCCGTCGACGATCTCGAGGGTGTTGGCGCGCGCGCGGTGGATCCCCAGGTCGGCGGCGAGCCGGTCGGTGATCTGGGTGAAGCCGCCCGAGACGATCGCGAACCGGTAGCCCAGCCGACGCAGCGTGCGCACCAGGGTCCGGGCACCCGGGTTGACCACGATGGCGTCGTACACCTCGTCGAGGATCGCGGCGTCGAGGCCGGCCAGCAGCCGCACCCGGGCCCGCAACGAGGCCTCGAAGTCCAGCTCGCCGCGCATCGCGCGCTCGGTGATCTCGGCGACCTGCTCGCCGTGGCCGGCGTGCTCGGCCAGCATCTCGATCACCTCGCCCTGGATCAGGGTGGAGTCGACGTCCATCACGATGAGCCGCATGCCGTGGCGCAGCAGGTTCGCCGGCTGCACCGCGACGTCGACGCGGTGCTGCACCGCGTCCGCCGCGAGCAGGGAGCGCAGCCGGTCCGGCGCGGCACCGGAGACGTGCAGCTCGATGGCGGTCACCGGGTAGCGCGCCATGCGCTCGATCCGGTCGATGTTGCCGCCGCAGTCGGCGATGCGGCCCGCGATCGCGGCCATCGCCGATGCCTTCAGCGGGGAACCGATGACGGTCACGTGCGCACGCTCGCGGCTGCGCGAACGGTTGTCACCGGAGCCCTTCTCGAACTCCACGCTCATGCCCAGCGCGTCGGCCGCGGCGGTGACCGCGCGGCGCAGCTTCTTGACGTCTCGCGGGGCGCTGACGAGCACCCCGAGCACGAGGCGACCACGCATCAGGATCTGCTCGAGGTCCACGACCGCCACCCCGAAGGGGGTCAGGCTCGCCAGGATGGCCGAGGTCACGCCGGGGCGGTCGGTGCCGGTGACCGTGATCAGCAGGGTGTCGGGGGAGGCGGCGTCGTGTGTGCTCATCGCGGCTGCAGGCTATCGCTTGCCCGTCCCGGGCTCCGGGGGCCAGCCGTCCGGTGAGCACGCCGCGGTCAACGCCCGGCGCACCGCACGCTCCAACGGCTCCAGCGCCGCCCGCCGCCGGGCGGCCTCGCCGACGCTGAGCGCCCCGCCGTCGTCGAGCAGGGCCATCTCCACCACGGCACGCAGGTGCAGCGCGCGCCCCACCACGTCGACCGCACGCTGCGGGGTGCCTGCCGGCGCGGCGACGGGCGCACCGGCGCGCAGGTCGTGCAGCTCGTCGGCGACCTCGGGACGCCAGCTCGCCACGTCGAGGGCGGCCAGCGCGTCGGCAGCGGCGAGCAGCGCACCACGCAGCTCCCGGTCCGCCTCGCCCAGGTCCGGCGGGGGCCGGCGGTTCGCCGGGTACGGCACCCACTCCACGGCCCGGCCCACCCGGTAGGGCACCCAGGCCCGGTCGGTGCCCAACGCCAGCACCGCCTCGCCCTGGTCGATGGCCTCGGCGGTCAGCGCGGCCGGGCCACGCAACCCCACCGGGTCGCCGGTGGCGGGGAAGGCGGCGGCGAGCCCGGTCACGCCGGCGCCGCGCAGCGCGCCCAGCTCCAGCAGCAGCGGCTCGGCGCTGCCCTCGGCCACCACGACGTGGGCGACGTCGGCATCGTGCGCGTCGGCATCGTGTACGGCGGGCTCCGAGCCCGCCTTCTGCGGGGTCCTGCCGAGCACGCCGTCGAGGCACTCATCGGGGCCGATCCGGCCGCGCAGCCACGCGGTTCCCCACCATGCGACGCGCGCCGATGCAGGCAGCAAGCTCACCGGCGAACTGTATGCCGGACCTCGCCGCAGCCGGCACCGGAGGGGACCGTAGGGTTGCGCCCATGTCCGCCGTGCTCGAGCTTGCCGAGGTCAGTGTGCGTCGCGGTCAGGCGACCCTGCTGGACCGTGTCAGCTGGGTGGTCCGTGAGGGGGAGCGGTGGGTGCTGCTCGGCGCCAACGGCGCCGGCAAGACGACGCTGATGCAGGTCGCGGGAGCCCAGATGTTCCCCACCTCCGGCGCCGTCGGCATCCTCGGCGAGCTGCTCGGCACCGTCGACGTGTTCGAGCTGCGTCCCCGGATCGGCGTGTCCAGCGCGGCGCTGGCCGAGAAGGTGCCGCGCGGCGAGATCGTGCGCGACGTGGTGCTCTCGGCGTCGTACGGCGTCGTGGGGCGCTGGAACGAGGCCTACGACCGCCTCGACCACGACCGGGTGGACTCGCTGCTGCGCGAGCTCGGGGTGCACCACCTCGCCGACCGCACGTTCGGCACGCTGAGCGAGGGGGAGCGCAAGCGGGTGCTCATCGCACGGGCGCTGATGACGGACCCGGAGCTGCTGCTGCTCGACGAGCCCGCCGCGGGTCTGGACCTGGGCGGCCGTGAGGACCTGGTCTCCACGCTCTCCGTGCTCGCCCACGACCCGACCTCGCCGGCCACGGTGCTGGTCTCGCACCACGTCGAGGAGATCCCGCCCGGCTTCACGCACGTGCTGATGCTGCGCGACGGCGCGGTGGTGACGCAGGGCCCGATCGAGACGACCCTGAGCGCCGAGGCGCTGTCGGCGACCTTCGGGATGCCGCTCGTGCTCGAGGAGCACGACGGCCGCTACGCGGCGCGCCGCAAGCAGCGCCACCGCGGCTGAGCCCGAGGTGGGGACCTTCGAGATCGTCGCGATCCTGCTCGCCGGGGTCGGGGCGGGCACGATCAACGCCGTCGTGGGCTCGGGCACGCTGATCACGTTCCCCACGCTGCTGGCCCTCGGGGTGCCGCCGGTGACGGCGAACATGTCCAACAGCCTCGGCCTGGTCCCCGGCTCGGTCGCGGGTGCGGTCGGCTACCGGCGCGAGCTGGCCGGCCAGCGCACCCGCGTGCTGCGGCTGCTGATCTTCTCCACCGCCGGGGGCGTGCTCGGCGCCCTGCTGCTGCTCTGGCTGCCGCCGGATGCCTTCGAGGCCGTCGTCCCGGCGCTCATCCTGCTCGGTGTCGTCCTGGTGATCGTGCAGCCGCGGCTCTCCCGTGCGGTGGCGGCGCGCACCGCGGCGCGGGAGCAGGCCCGTGAGCTCGCCGACCCGGCAGGGCACCCGGCAGGGGAGCAGGCGGCCGTCCGCCAGCCGGTCACCGGTGCCTGGTGGGTGCCGATCGCGGCCTTCGGCACCGGGGTCTACGGCGGCTACTTCGGTGCCGCGCAGGGCGTGATCCTGATGGCGGTGCTCGGCATCGGCATCTCCGAGAGCCTGCAACGGCTCAACGGCGTCAAGAACGTGCTGGTCGCGGTCGTCAACGGCGTGGCCGGCCTGATCTTCGTGGTCGTCGCCGAGCTCGGCCTGCTCGGCACCGACGCCGAGGTCGACTGGCTGCTGGTGCTCGTCATCGGCGTCGGCGCGGTCATCGGCGGCTTCCTGGGCGCCTCCGTGGGTCGCCGGCTTCCGGCGGTCGCGCTGCGGTCGGTGATCGTCGTCGTCGGCCTCGCCGCAGTCGTCAGCATCCTCCTCGGCTGACGCCGCGCGACCAACCAGCCTCGAAGGAGAACCGCACGATGTCGACACCGCCCTGGGGCGAGCAGCCCTCAGACGAGCAGCCCCAGCCGTCGTACGGCCAGGATCCCTACGGCCAGCCGCCTTACGGCCAGCCCCCGTACGGTCAGCCGCCGTACGGTCAGCCCTCGTACGGCCAGGCGCCCTATGGCCAGCCGAGCCCGTACGGCCAGCAGCCCTACGGCTACGCTCCGGCTGCGCCGACCAACGGCATGGCGATCGCCTCGCTCGTGGTGAGCATCCTCGGCCTGACCGTCTGCTGTGGCGCGCCGGGCGTCGTCGGCGCGATCCTGGGACACGTCGCGCGGAGGCAGATCGCGCAGACCGGGCAGGGCGGCGCCGGCCTGGCGCTGGCGGGAGTGATCGTCGGCTGGATCTCGTTCGCCATCTGCATCGCGATCGGGCTCTTCTACGTCGCGCTGTTCGCGTTGAACGTCTGAGCGACGCCCCGGGCCGCTAGTGGGCGGGCGCGCCGGTCAGCGAGGGGAGCGGCGCAGGGAGAAGAACCCCGCGCCGACCGCGCCCGCCGCCACTGCGGCGAAGGAGCCGGCGCTGGCGGTCGGCATCGTGCGCGAGCGCAGCGCGGAGACCGCGGCGGCGACGTCGGCGCCGTCGACGGCCATCCCGACCAGCGTCAGGTTGCGGCGCAGCGCGCCCCCGGCGACGAGGGTGATGGCACCGAGGGCGACCTCGCGCGCGCCGAACATCCGCCCGTACACGCTGAGCTGCGGGTTGGCGGCGGAGTCGAGGCCGAGGAGCTCGGCGGTGCGGTCGGGTGCGACGAGGGCGCCGATGCCGAGGCCGATGCGGCCCAGGGAGAGTCCGGTGACGGGATCCATGGGCCGCAGGCTAGCGCCCGCGGCGGGCGGCAGGTGCAACGGGTTCTAGATGTCGCGCGGGGCGACGTAGGCGTCCAGCCAGCGCCGGATCTCGCCGTAGGCGCGCCGGCGTGGGCCGAGGCGGGAGAGCACCACGTCGTGGATCGCGCCCGGCACCGCGGCGTAGGTGACATGGGAGCCGACGGCGGTGGCCCAGCGCCGGATCTGCTGGACGTCGAGGACGATGTCGGAGGTGTGCACGTCCTCGTCCATGCCCTGCGGGGTCGTGCTGCGGTCCGAGGAGAGCACCAGCGCCGGCACCGCGATGTCGAGACCGGCCTGCAGCTGTCGGTGGCCCCGGCGCACCGCGGCGAGCCAGCCGACCCGCACCGGGTACGACGTGATGGGCTTCCACTGAAGGTCGAAGTCCCACTCGCCGTCGTGCTCGCGGTGCAGGCTGCGTCCGTACAGGCCGCTGACGTCGCGGCTGACCTCCTGCAACGGCCGCCGCCGGCCCAGCTGGTCCACCAGCACGGTGACGGGCAGGCTGCGCAGCAGGCGGCTGCCCTGCAGGTCCAGCCACGGCGAGTTCAGCACCAGGCCCGCCAGCTGTGCCGGACGGCGCTCGTGGGCCCACAGCGCCACGACGAGCCCGCCGGTGGAGTGCCCGGAGAGCACCACGTGCTCGTGCCCGTCGCGCACGGTGATCCGCTCCCAGGCGGCGTCGAGCTCCTCGAAGTAGTCGGAGAGGTCGGCCACGTACGTCGCCGACTGGTGTGCGCGCAGGGAGCGGCCGTACTTGCGCAGGTCCAGGGCGTACATGTCGTGGCCGCGCTCGAGCCACCACTCGCCGTACTCGACCTGGAAGAAGTACTCGGCGAAGCCGTGCACGTGCAGGGTGGCCCACGTGCCGGTGCCGCGGCTCGCGGCGCCGGCGCCGTCGGTGCGTGCGGCGCGCCGGCTGACCAGCGTGGCGACCACCTCGCCCTCGAAGTCGTCGGCCAGCTCGATGGTCTCGGCCCGCCACGGGTCCCCGAGGACGTCGGGGTGGTGCTCGTCGCTCACGTGCTGCCTCGATCTTCTCGCGTTGCGGTCCCGCCCCGAGGAATCTAGCGCCCTTAGGCTGGCGCGATGGAGCCACTCCTCGCCGAGCTGCGGGCACGGCTTCAAGCGCGCGGCAAGCTGCCCCCGCTGCCCGCCGGATGGGCCCACCAGTCGGCGATGCTCGGCGCCGCCGGCGTCTCGTACGGCGGCGACTTCATCGTCACCCACCTCGACACCGATCACGCCCGGCTCCACATGGTCCTGGTCGACGTGTGCGGCCACGGACCCGCCGCGGTGCCCGCGGCCCTGCAGCTGACCGGTGCGCTGCAGAGCCTGATCGTGGCCGTGCCCGCCGACGACCTGCTGCCCGCCGCGAACCGGTACCTGCTGCGCCAGCCCTCCGACGAGAGCCTGGCCACCGCCGTGCAGGTCGACATCGACCTCGCCTCGGGCGACTACCGGATCCGCAGCGCCGGGCACCCGCCCGCGTTGCGGTGGGCGGGGGAGGAGCACGGCTGGTCGGTGGACAACGCGCGCGGCATGGCCCTCGGCGTCGAGCCGGACCCGGAGGTCCACGACAGCAAGGGCAGGCTCGCCTCCGGGGAGGCGCTGCTGTTCTACACCGACGGCGTGGTGGAGTCGCGTGGCGTCGACATCGACGAGGGCATCGAGTGGCTGCGCGCGACCGCCTCGTCCTGCGTGCGGACCGGGTGGGACGGCGTGGCGCGCCGGATCATCGACCTGGTGCCGCGCGGCGACGACGACCGCGCCGTGCTCGTGCTGCGCCGCGACTGACCAGCGCGACCGACCAGCCCCGACTGACCAGCCGCGTGGAATAGACCGCGGCGACACCCGGTTGCCGATAGGTGACATGGCAACTCAGGGGTCGGGCGGCGGCCCGGCACCAGGAAAGGTGAGCTCGATGTGCATCCAGATCGGCATCTTCTCGGTCGGCGACGTCACCCCCGACCCGACCACGGGGCGCACCCCGACCGAGCACGAGCGGATCAAGGCCACCGTCGCCATCGCCCGCAAGGCCGAGGAGATCGGACTGGACGTCTTCGCCACCGGCGAGCACCACAACCCGCCGTTCATCTCCTCCAACCCGACCGCCACCTTGGCCTACGTCGGCGCGCTCACCGAGCGGATCATCCTGTCCACGGCGACGACGCTGATCACCACCACCGACCCGGTCCTGATCGCCGAGGACTACGCCAAGATCCAGCACCTCACCGACGGCCGGGTCGACCTGATGATGGGCCGCGGCAACACCGGCCCGGTCTATCCGTGGTTCGGCAAGGACATCCGCCAGGGCATCAACCTGGCGATCGAGAACTACGCCCTCCTGCGCCGGTTGTGGCGCGAGGAGGGCGTCGACTGGCAGGGCCGCTTCCGCACCCCGCTGCAGGGCTACACCTCCACCCCGCGCCCGCTCGACGGCGTACCGCCCTTCGTGTGGCACGGCTCCATCCGCAGCCCCGAGATCGCCGAGCAGGCCGCCTACTACGGCGACGGGTTCTTCCACAACCACATCTTCTGGCCTGCCGCGCACACCGCGCAGATGGTGCGGCTCTACCGCGACCGCTTCGCCCACTACGGCCACGGCACCCCCGAGCAGGCCATCGTCGGGCTCGGCGGGCAGTTCTTCATGCGCCGCAACAGCCAGGACGCGGTGCGCGAGTTCCGGCCGTACTTCGACAACGCGCCGGTCTACGGCCACGGCCCGTCGCTGGAGGACTTCACCGCCCAGACGCCGCTGACGGTGGGCTCCCCGCAGCAGGTGCTGGAGCGCACCTTGTCGTTCCGGGAGTACGCCGGCGACTACCAGCGCCAGCTGTTCCTCATCGACCACGCCGGGCTGCCGCTCCAGACGGTGCTGGAGCAGCTCGACCTGCTCGGCGAGATCCTGCCCGACCTGCGCCGCGGCTTCGCCGAGGGTCGTGGTGCCGACGTGCCCGACGCACCCACCCACGCCTCGCTCGTCGCCGCGCCCGCTCGTGAGGAGCTCGCCCGATGAAGCGGGTCGTCGTCGTCTCCGCCGGGCTGTCAGTGCCCTCGAGCACCCGGCTGCTCGCCGACACGCTGGCCGCAGCCGTGACCGGAGCCGCCGCCGCCCGGGGCACCGAGGTCGAGGTGCAGCACGTCGAGCTCCGCCCGCTGGCCCACGCGCTGGCCGACCACCTGCTCACCGGCTTCCCCAGCGACGAGCTCGCCGACGCGCTCGCCGCGGTCCGGCGTGCCGACGCCGTGGTTGCGGTGACCCCGGTGTTCGCGGCGTCGTACTCGGGGCTGTTCAAGACGTTCGTCGACGTGCTTCCCCGCGACGTCCTGGACGGCACCCCGGTGCTCGTCGCGGCGACCGCCGGCTCGCCGCGGCACAGCCTCGTGCTCGACCACGCGCTGCGCCCGCTGTTCAGCCACCTGCACGCCGTCGTGGTGCCCACCGGCGTCTTCGCCGCGACCGAGGACTTCGGCGACGTCCAGGCCGGGGCGCTCGACAAGCGCGTCGCCCGCGCCGCCGGCGAGCTGGCCCAGCTGCTCGGCGGCCAGGACCGCGGCCCCGTCGGTCCCGTCGACGCCGTGGACCGCGGCGAACCGGCGGGTTCGGAGGCGGACGCTTTGAGCGTGCCGGCGCCGTTCGAGCAGCTGCTGCGGGAGGCGTCGGGCGACACGGTGCGTTGATCGTGACAGTGATGGTGGCACGATGAACCTCACACCGTCGTGAGAGGAGCATCATGCGCCGCACCATCTTCAACGCTGAGCACGAGGACTTCCGCAAGACCCTGCGGGCGTTCATCGAGGCGGAGATCGTCCCCAACTACCAGCAGTGGTACGAGGACGGGATCTTCCCGAAGGACCTGTACCGCAAGCTCGGCGACCTGGGCGTCTTCGGCATCGAGGCGCCCGAGGAGTACGGCGGCGCCGGCATCGAGTCGTTCAAGTACGCCGTGATCCAGGCCGAGGAGGTCATGCGGGCCGGCGTCAGCTTCGGCGGCTCCGGCGTGCACGTCGGGCTGTGCCTGCCGTACCTGACGAAGTTCGGCACCCCCGAGCAGCTCGAGCGCTGGATGCCCGGCTTCATCAGCGGCGAGACGATGTTCGCGATCGCGATGACCGAGCCCGGCACCGGCTCCGACCTGGCCGGCATGCGCACCACCGCCCGCAAGGACGGCGACAGCTACATCCTCAACGGCTCGAAGACGTTCATCACCGGCGGCGTGAACGCCGACCGCGTCATCGTCTGCGCCCGCACCGCGCCGCCGCGCGAGGACGACCGCCGCTTCGGCATCTCGCTGTTCGTGGTCGACACCTCCTCGCCCGGCTGGGAGGTCGGCCGCAAGCTGGACAAGATGGGCCTGCGCACCTCCGACACCGCCGAGCTGTCGTTCACCGACGTGCGGATCCCCGCCGAGGACCTGCTCGGCGAGGAGAACCAGGGGTTCAGCTACCTCGGCCAGAACCTCGTCGGCGAGCGGCTC
The DNA here is from genome assembly GCF_018388425.1 of Nocardioides faecalis. Lineage (NCBI taxonomy): Bacteria > Bacillati > Actinomycetota > Actinomycetes > Propionibacteriales > Nocardioidaceae > Nocardioides > Nocardioides faecalis. Next base: position 1,959,138 of record NZ_CP074406.1, read on the forward strand.
GGCATCGCCGTCGACGCCTACGCCCAGGCGGCCGCGGCCGTGCAGTTCGCCGTCGAGTACACCAAGCAGCGCCAGGTGTTCGGCACCACCGTCGCCTCGTTCCAGAACACCAAGTTCGAGCTCGCCGCCTGTCAGGCCGAGGTCGACGCCGCCCAGGCGGTCGTGGACCGCGCGGTCGAGGCCTACGACAACGGCGACCTGACGCCGGCCGACGCCGCGTCCGCGAAGCTGTTCTGCACCGAGGTCGCCGGCCGGGTCACCGACCGCTGCCTGCAGCTGCACGGCGGCTACGGCTACATGAACGAGTACCCGATCGCCCGGCTCTACGCCGACACCCGGGTCACCCGCATCTACGGCGGGACGTCCGAGGTGATGAAGCTGATCATCGCCAAGAACATGGGTCTCTGAGGTCCCCGGTGCAGGAATCCCCGGTCGACCGGGGATTCCTGCACGGATCGGGGTTCCAACCCCCGAAAAGCGCAAGGAAACCTCCGCCTGCCCGGTCCCGGTCGGTATCAGGAGCAGGCGGTACGGCGCCGGGACCGGGCGCGGGAAGGTCTCAGTGCTGGTAGGTGCCGTGCAGGATCGCGCGCCCCAGCGTCTTGAACGCGAGGTTGAACGACACCACGGCCGGTGAGGCGTCGGAGTCGACGCCGAGCGTCTCCTCCCGTACGGCGTGCACGACGAAGTAGTAGCGGTGCACCTGGTCGCCCTCGGGCGGCGCGGCGCCCATGAACGCCTTGGCGCCGCCGTCGTTGCGGCACATGAACGCGTTGCCCGGCAGGGAGGCGCCCTCCGCGCCCGCGCCGGCGTCCAGCGAGGTGACGTCGGCGGGCAGGTCGACGAGGACCCAGTGCCAGAAGCCGCTCGGCGTCGGCGCGTCCGGGTCGAAGCAGGTGACCGTGAACGACTTGGTGCCCTCCGGGGCGTCCGCCCACGACAGCTGCGGCGAGGTGTTGCCGGCAGCGGCGACCTGGGCGTCGGACAGCGGTGCGCCGTCGGTGACGTCCGTGCTGGTCACGGTGAACGACGGCACCGGGGGCAGCAGGTCGTAGGGGTTGGGGCTCACGGGGCGTTCGAGGCTCATGTCACGAAAACTAGCCCGCTGGGTGAACGCTGTCAGCGTCGTACGACGCCGCCCGCGACAATGGCGCGCGTGAACGACTTCCCGCCGTACCCCTCGGGTCTGCGTCTAGCCGGACGGCGTGTCGTCGTGGTCGGCGGTGGCCACGTCGCCCAGCGGCGGGTGCCGCAGCTGATCGCCGTCGGTGCGGACGTGCTGGTCGTCTCTCCGGTGGTGACGCCGGCGATCGAGGGGCTGGTGGGCTCGGGTGAGATCACCTGGCGCCGCGGGGAGTTCGCGGACTCCGACCTGGACGGCGCCTGGTACGTCATGGCCGTCACCGACGACGCCGACGTCAACGACCGGGTCTCGGTGCTGTGCGAGCAGCAGCGGATCTTCTGCGTGCGCTCCGACGACGCGACCAAGGGCACGGCCTGGACCCCGGCCGTGGGCCGCGAGGCCGGCATCACCGTCGCCGTGGTCGGCAACCGCGACCCGCGCCGCTCGGCCTCGGTGCGCGACGACATCGTCGCCGGGCTGCGTGAGGGCACCATCGCCGCGCCACACCACCGCGACCGCACGCCGGGCGTGACGCTGGTCGGCGGCGGTCCCGGCGACCCCGACCTGATCCCGATCGCGGGCCGCAAGGCGCTGATGTCCGCCGACGTGGTCGTCGCGGACCGGCTGGCCCCGCGCGAGCTGCTCGGCGACCTGCCCGCGGACGTGGAGCTCATCGACGTGGCGAAGCTGCCCCGCGGCCGCTCGGCGCAGCAGGAGGAGATCAACCGGGTGATCGTCGAGCGGGCCCTGGCCGGCAAGCGCGTGGTCCGGTTCAAGGGCGGCGACAGCTTCGTCTTCGGCCGCGGCTTCGAGGAGGTCATCGCCTGCCGGGAGGCCGGTGTGCCGGTCACCGTCGTGCCCGGCCTGACCTCCCCGGTCTCGGTGCCCGGCATCGCCGGCATCCCGGTCACCCACCGCGGCATCACCCACGAGTTCACCGTCGTCTCCGGCCACCTGCCGCCAGGCCACCCCGAGGCGCTGGTCGACTACGACGCGCTGGCCCGGATGCAGGGCACCGTGGTGGTCATGATGGGCGTGCAGAACGCGCCCGCGATCGCCCAGGCGCTCATCGCCGGCGGCCGGAGCGCCGCGACCCCGGTCGCCGTGATCTGCGACGGCACGATGCCGACGCAGCGCACCGTGCTGGCGACGCTGGGCACACTGGCCGAGCGCCTGGTCGCCGAGGACGTGAAGCCTCCGGCGATCATCGTGATCGGCGAGGTCGTCGCCGTCGCCCACCCCGACGCCTTCTGAAGGAGCACGACGTGGCCCAGCTCGTCGAGATCGACGACGCCGCGGACCCGCGGCTGGCCGACTACCGCGACCTGCGCGACGTCGAGCTGCGCAAGCACCTCGAGGCCACCCACGGCCTGTTCCTCGCCGAGGGCGAGAAGGTCGTACGACGCGCGGTGGAGGCCGGCCACACGCCGCGCTCCTTCCTCATGGCGCCGCGCTGGCTCGACGGGCTGGCGGACGTGCTGGAGCGCTCGGAGGCGCCCTGCTACGTCGTCTCCGAGGCCCTGGCCGAGCAGGTCACCGGCTTCCACGTGCACCGCGGCGCACTCGCCTCGCTGGAGCGGCGCCCGCTGCCGAGCCTGGACGAGGTGCTCGCCGGCGCGCGGTCGGTGCTGGTGCTGGAGGACCTCGTCGACCACACCAACGTCGGCGCCATCCTGCGCAGCGGCGCAGCGCTCGGCTTCGACGCGGTGCTGCTCGCACCGCGCTGCGCCGACCCGCTCTACCGCCGTGCGATCAAGGTGGCGATGGGCGCGGTGTTCTCCCTGCCCTGGACCCGCCTGCCCGACTGGTACGACGCGCTGGTCGACCTGGGGGAGCGCGGCTTCACCACGGTGGCGCTGACCCTGGCCGAGGACGCGGTGCCGATCGAGGAGGCGGTGCGCGGGCTGGACAAGGTGGCGCTCGTGCTGGGCTCGGAGGGCCACGGTCTCTCCGCGCGCTGGGAGCAGAGCGCGGCCAAGCGCGCGATCATCCCGATGGCAGCCGGCATCGACTCCCTCAACGTGGCGGCCGCGACGGCGGTGGCCTGCTACGTCACCGCGCGGCGCTGAGGAGCCGCGCGAACCGGGCGATGGTGTCGTCGATCGCCTGCTGGCAGGCCGGCGACCAGGTACCCATGTCGAAGAAGCCGTGGATCAGCCCGGGGTAGGTGACCAGGTCCACGGTGACGCCGGCCTCGGCCAGGGCGTGCGCGTAGGCGTTGCCCTCGTCGCGCAGCGGGTCGAGCTCGGCAGTGACCACGACCGCCGGCGGCAGGCCGTCGAGCTTGCCGCGCAGCGGGGAGATCGTGGGCTCGGCGAGGTCGGTGCCGGGCGGCGCGTAGTGGTCGATGAACCAGCCCAGCGTCGGGGTGTCGAGGAAGAACCCGGAGCCGTTCTCGGTGCGTGAGGGGTACTCGCCCAGCACGTCGGTGGCGGGGTAGACCAGCAGCTGGGCGGCGATGCCGTCGACGTGCTGGCTCGCCACCGCAGCCAGGTTGCCGCCCGCGGAGTCGCCGGCGACGCCGAGCACGTCGCCGCCGCCGAGCTCGCCCAGGCGGCCGCGGACGTCGGTCACGGCCGCGATGGCGTCCTGCGCCGCGGCGGGGTACGGCGCCTCGGGGGCCAGGCGGTAGTCCACGGAGACGACCACGGCGTCCAGCCCGGCGCACAGCGCCCGTGCCATGCCCTCGTGGGTGTCGAGGTCGCCGACGACGTACCCGCCGCCGTGCAGCAGCACGACGGTCGCCCGGGCGGCGTCCTCGCCGACGGGGCGGTAGACCCGCGCCGGCAGCTCGCCCGCGCCGCCCGCGACGGTCGTCTCCTCGACCGAGGCGACCTCAGGCAGCGAGGCGGGGTCACGGCTCTCGACGGTGAGCCGGCGGAAGGACGCTCGGGCCTCGACCGGCGAGAGGGTGTGCATGGGGATGCCGGCGTCGATCAGCGCCAGCAGCGGGGCGAGCTCAGGGTGCAGGGGCATCCTGGCAACCTAGCCGCCGCGGCAGCCTCAGGTGGGCCACTCCGGCGGATAGTCGCCCACCGCGGAGTCGTGCTGCTTGCGCAGCTTCTTCATCAGCTTCGCCGAGACCCGGTCGCCGAAGACGGTGCCGACGGTGTGGTCGGTCTCGTGCTGCAGGCAGCGGGCGAGCAGCCCGTCTCCCTCGAACCGGACCGGCTGCCCGTCGAGGCCCTGGCCCTCGACCGCGGCGTAGTCGGGTCGCGCGCAGTCGACGAACGCACCGGGGTAGGACAGGCAGCCCTCGAGGTCCTCGTCCAGCACCCGCTCGCGGCCCTCGGGCACGGTGAGCCGCGGGTTGCACACCACGCCGACGGTGCGTCGCCCGGAGGCATCCGGGCAGTCGAAGACGAACATCGCGACGTCCTCGCCGATCTGGCAGGCGGCCAGGCCGACGCCGTCCGCGGCGTACATCGTCGCCACCATGTCCGCGGCGAGCGCGCGCAGGTCGTCGTCGAAGGAGGTGACCTGCTGCTGGGCGCGATGCATCACCGGCGTGCCCCACCGGGTCATCGGGCGCACGCTGCCACCGCGGGGCAGGGGCCCGTACGGCGCGTGGACCTCGTCCGGGCCGGTCTCCTTCCCGGAGTCCTGCGGGGAGTCCTGCGGAGAGGTGCCGGTGCTCATGGCGCCCATCCTAGGAAGCGGTGCTCGGTCCACCTGCCGAGAGGTGCCGCACGGGGTGTAGCGCAATGTGTAACTCAGAGTTACATTGAGCGCCATGTCCTTGATCAGCAACCTCCGACCAGGCGGGAAGTTCGGCATCCCGAGCCAGGAGAGCCGCGACCCCATCGGCCACCTCGTCGCCGGGCTGAACCGCCTCGCCCAGAGCGACCTGCTCGACAAGGTGGGGCTGCGCAAGCAGACCGAGCAGGCCGTCTTCACCGTCACCCGCTCCGGGTTCAAGACCCTCACCGCCACCAGCCGCGCGTTCGCACGCTCCGGCCGCAAGGACGCCCCGGGCACCCGCCCGGCCAGCGCGCCCGCCAGCGGCGTCTTCGACCTCACCCCGACCGAGGACGAGCAGATGCTCGTCGACGTGGTCGGCGAGCTCGCCGGCGAGGTGCTGCGGCCCGCGGCGGCCGCGGCCGACAAGGAGTGCGCCGCCCCCGATACCGTGCTGAAGTCGGGCCTGGAGGTCGGCCTGCCGATCCTCGGCCTGCCCGAGTCGCTCGGCGGCATCGCCGAGGAACGCTCCGCCATGGCCGGCACGCTGGTCGCCGAGGCGCTGGCCCACGGCGACATGGGCCTGGCCGTCGCCGCGCTCGCGCCCGGCTCGGTGGCCACCGCCATCGGCCTGTGGGGCACCGAGGCCCAGCAGCAGACCTACCTGCCGGCGTTCACCGGCGACGAGGTCCCCGCCGCCGCGCTGGCGCTGAACGAGCCCACCGTGCTGTTCGACGTGCTCGACCCCGCGACCACCGCGGTGCGCCGCGGCGACGGGTACGTCCTCAACGGCACCAAGAGCCTCGTCGCCCGCGGCGAGCACGCCGAGCTGTTCATCGTCGGCGCCGCGCTCGAGGGCAAGCCCGTGCTGTTCCTGCTGGAGTCCTCCACGCCGGGCCTGAGCATCGTCGCCGACCCGGGGATGGGCGTGCGGGCCGCCTCGATGACGCGCCTGGAGCTCACCGACGTGACCGTGCCGGCCGACGCCGTGCTGGGCGCCACCGACGGGTCGACCTACACCGAGTGCGTGCGGCTGTCCCGGCTCGCCTGGTGCGCTCTGGCGGTCGGCACCGGCCAGGCGGTGCTCGACTACGTCACGCCGTACGTCAAGGAGCGCGAGGCGTTCGGCGAGCCGATCGCACACCGCCAGTCCGTGGCGTTCATGGTCGCCAACATCGCCATCGAGCTGCAGGCGATGCGTCTGCTGACCTACCGCGCCGCCTCCCGAGCCGCGGCCGGCAAGGACTTCGGCAAGCAGGTCGCGCTCGCGCGGCGGCTGTGCGCCGAGAAGGGCATGCAGATCGGCAACGACGGCGTGCAGCTGCTCGGCGGGCACGGATTCGTCAAGGAGCACCCGGTCGAGCGGTGGTACCGCGACCTGCGTGCCGTCGGAGTGATGGAAGGGACGGTGCTCGTCTAGTGACTGAGCGAAGCGAGGGAACCAATGGACACAGTGGTCAGCGTGCCTCGTCGGCGCGCGGAGCGAAGCGAGCACGTCGATGAGCATTAACCTCGAGGTTCCGAAGAAGCACCGGGCGCTGATCGACCAGGCCCACCAGGTCGCGATGAACATGCTGCGGCCGATCTCGCGCAAGTACGACGCCGCCGAGCACGCCTATCCCGAGGAGCTCGACATGCTCGCGGCGATGATCGACGGCCTCGCCGCGTCCGGCGCCAGCGAGGGCGCCGGCGCGACCGGGGTGCGCCGGGAGGCGGGCGACGACGACAAGGGCACCGTGAAGAACGGCTCGAACATGGCCTCGGTGACCTCGATCGCCGAGATGTGCTGGGGCGACGTCGGGCTGTTGCTGTCGATGCCGCGCCAGGGGCTGGGCAACTCCGCGATCGCCTCGGTGGCCGACGAGGAGCAGCTGAAGCGGTTCGAGGGCAAGTGGGCCTCGATGGCGATCACCGAGCCCTCCTTCGGCTCCGACTCCGCGCAGGTCTCCACGACCGCGGTCCTCGACGGCGACGAGTACGTGATCAACGGCGAGAAGATCTTCGTCACCTCCGGCGAGCGCTCCGACTGCGTCGTGGTGTGGGCGACCCTCGACAAGTCCCTGGGCCGGGCGGCGATCAAGTCGTTCGTGGTCGAGAAGGGCACCCCCGGGATGAAGGTGGAGCGGCTGGAGGAGAAGCTCGGCATCCGGGCCTCCGACACCGCAGTCATCACGTTCACCGACTGCCGGGTCCCGAAGGAGAACCTGCTCGGCTCTCCGGAGATCAACGTCGAGCAGGGGTTCGCCGGCGCGATGGCGACCTTCGACAACACCCGGCCGCTGGTGGCCGCGATGGCGGTCGGCACGGCGCGGGCCTCCCTCGACCTGACCCGCGACCTGCTCGCCCAGGCCGGCGTGGAGGTCGACTACGACCGGCCGGGGCACCTGCAGCACGCGGCGGCGGCGAAGTTCCTGCAGCTGGAGGCCGACTGGGAGGGTGCGCGGCTGCTCACCCTGCAGGCGGCGTGGATGGCCGACAACCGCAAGCCGAACTCGCTGGAGGCCTCGATGGCCAAGGCGAAGGCCGGCCGGGTCGGCTCCGACGTCACGCTGTCCTGTGTCGAGCTGTGCGCCTCGGTCGGCTACAGCGAGACCGAGCTGTTGGAGAAGTGGGCGCGGGACTCCAAGATCCTCGACATCTTCGAGGGCACCCAGCAGATCCAGCAGCTGATCGTGGCGCGCCGGGTGCTGGGCCTGACCAGCGCGCAGCTGAAGTGAGCCGCTCCACCGAGGTGAGCTAGTCGATCCGGGCGCCCGCCGCCGGCCGCACCCGATGGTGCACCGGCGGCGGGTACCCGGCCCGCGCGTAGGCCGCGTCGATGCCGTCTCGTACGGCGTCGACGCGGTCTTCGTGCGTCAGGGCCACCGTGCAGCCGCCGAACCCGCCGCCGGTCAACCGGGCGCCCAGGGCGCCCGCGGCCAGCGCGGCGTCGACCGCGGCGTCGAGCTCGGCGCAGGAGACCTCGAAGTCGTCGCGCAGGGAGTGGTGGGAGGCGGTGAGCAGCGCGCCGAGCCGGATCCAGTCGCGGGCCTCGATCGCCGCCACGGCCGCACGCACCCGGTCGTTCTCCGAGTGCACGTGGCGGGAGCGGGCGCGCAGCACGGGGTCGGTGCTGTCCGGGTCGGCGGCGGCGCGGGTGCACTCGTCGCGGCGCTGGGCGTAGCCGCCGTCGCCGTCGGCCAGCGCGTGCCGCACCCCGGTGTCGGTGACCAGCAGCTCCAGGCCGGCCTCGCCCAGCGGCAGCGGCACCGGGCGGGTCCGCGGGTTGGCCGGCTCGGCGAAGTCGATGAGCAGCGCGTGCTCCTCGCGGGCCAGCATGCTGGCCAGCTGGTCCATGCCGCCGGTGGGGGCGCCGACGTACTGCGTCTCCGCGCGGCGGCACAGCTCGGCGATCTGGCGCCGGCGGGCCTCGTCGAGCCAGTCGGACCCGTCAGCGCCGTCCTGGTCGTCGGTGGCGACCAGCTGGGTCACCGCCAGCGCGACCGCGCACTCCAGCGCCGCGGAGCTGGACAGACCGCCGCCCAGGGGGAGCGAGGAGGTGATGCTGAGGTCCAGCCCCGGCAGCCGGTGGCCCGCGCGGGTGAGCTCGTGCAGCACGCCGGCGACGTAGCGGGCCCAGCCGGGGACCTGGCCGGACGCGACGTCGGCGTGGGTGCCGGTCCAGGTGCCGGCGGCGTCGCTGATGATGTTGACGTGGTCGTCCTCGCGCCCGCCGACGGTCACCGTGGTGCTCAACGGCACCGCGACCGGCAGGCACAGGCCGCCGTTGTAGTCGGTGTGCTCACCGATCAGATTGACCCGGCCGGGGGCGGTCGCGGTCGCTGAGGTCACCGGGCCATCCTTGCCGACGTCTCGCTACGGTGAGCGTCGTGCCCCGCCCCGTGATCGTCGCCGCCGTCGCGGCCGAAGCCGCCCACGTCCCCGCCGGCCCGGACGTCGTGGTCACCGGGATCGGCAAGACCCGGGCCGCGACCGCGCTCACCCGCTACCTCGCCACGGTCCCCGACCTCTCCGACCTGGTGCTGGTCAACCTGGGCACGGCCGGCGCGCTGCGCGAGGACCTCGGCGTCGGGCCCGGCCATGACGGTCTCTTCGAGATCGGCACGGTGATCAACCACGACATCAACGCCGAGGCGATCCGTGCGCTGGGCTACGACCCCCGCGAGCGGCTCGAGATCGGCGAGGCGCCGACGGTGCTCGCCTCCGGCGACGTGTTCGTCACCGACCCGGTGGTGCGCGACAGGCTGGCGGCGCAGGCGCACCTGGTCGACATGGAGGGCTACGCCGTCGCCTGGGTCGCCCAGGAGTTCGGCGTGCCGCTGCGCATGGTCAAGCACGTCTCGGACAACGCCGACGAGGGCGCGATGGAGTGGGTCGAGCTCGTCGAGGCCAGCGCCCGGGTCCTGGGCCACTGGGTCCAGGAGCACCTGGGCTGATCCAGGACCAGGGCCAAGACCAGGACCAGGCTCAGCGGCTGCTGCGCGGCCGACGACCGCGCACCACGCCGACGAAGTCCTGGTGCACGTCGCTGTCGGCGTCGCGGCGCCACAGCAGCGCCACGGTGGTCGGCGGCAGGTCGACGGGCCGCTGCACGACGTCCTTGCGGTGGTAGAGCCGGGCCAGCGACATCGGGACGATCACGACGCCGGTGCCCGCGGCGGCGACCTCGATGGCGTCCTTGACGCTCATCGGCGGGAAGTCGAGCTGCTCGACCTTCGGGGTCCAGCCGGAGGGGTGCGGCAGCACCAGCTGCTCGCCGTCGAGCTCGGCGAGGTCGATAGGGGTGTCGGCGTCGGCAGCGGCGAGGAAGTGCTCGCTGCTGGCCACCACGACCGGCACCTCGTCGTACAGCCGCACGCAGTGCAGCGGACTGGGGGAGTCGAGGTCGACGGGCAGCCGGCCGAGCAGCATGTCGGCGGTGCCGTCGTCGAGGACGGCGCGGGGGGCGTCCTGCTCGAGCGGCAGGAGCCGGAGGGGAAGGCGGGGGTGGCGCTCGCGCCAGGCGCGCGCCCACTTGTCGGGGGTCACGCCAGGGGCGAAGGCCACACGCAGCTGCTGCATGCGGTCAACGATCCCAGACGCGACCCCCGCGGTGGTCGGCGCGCTCAGGCCTGGGCGGTGAGCCCGAACTGGACGGCGCCGGTGTCGTCGACGCCGGCGTCGAGGACCATCGCGTCGAGCTGCTGCGCGGCGGTCGCGTCGAGGTAGACCACGGCGCCGTCCTGCTCGACGACGCTGTCACCCGCCTCTGGCTGTCCGGCAGCGGTGACGGCGAAACCCTCTTCCGCGGCTCCGGAGATGCGCAGCCCGGCGGTCTCGGGAGCCTCCGGCACGTGGGTCAGCTGCTTCACGATGGTGCTTGCGTTCTCGGTCAAGGTCAGCACGGGTGCCTCCCATGTCTTGAGGACAGGACCTGATCCACGGTTGCAGGCTCGGGCGTCCCGTTCAAGGCGCGCCCGGACGACGTACCGCGGGCGAGGTCCAGGTGGTCCCCGATGCGGCCTCCGAAACCGGTCCCTGCTACGGTTTCTCCGCACTCGTCCGGGTGGCGGAATTGGCAGACGCGCTAGCTTGAGGTGCTAGTGCCCGTATTAGGGCGTGGGGGTTCAAGTCCCCCCTCGGACACAGAACAACGAGTCCCACCGCGGGACCGGCCTCCGGGCCGGATCGGCGGTGGGACACGTTGCTTTTTCCGGCACACGCTTTCCCGCCGGGGTGCCGCGCCGACCACCATGCGCGCCGATCCATCATGCCGACTGGCCGGTTGGCACAACAGTCCATCTGGTCTGTAGCGTCCGGCCGGTGAGTGTCATCGACGGCCCTGGCCGCCTGACCGGCGGCCCCCGCGAGTGGACCGGTCTCGTGGTCCTCGTCCTCGTCGTGCTCCTGTTGGCGATCGACGGCACGGTGCTCTACCTCGCTGTGCCGTCGTTGACCGAGGACCTGGCGCCAAGCGCGAATCAGGTCCTGTGGATCGGTGACATCTACGCCTTCGTGCTGGCCGGGCTGCTGATCACCATGGGCAACGTGGCGGACCGGATCGGCCGCAAGCGCCTGCTGCTGATCGGTACGGCGTGCTTCGGCGTGGCCTCGGTGCTGGCCGCCTTCGCGCCCAGCGCCGAGGCACTCATCGCGGCGCGGGCGCTGCTGGGTGTGGCCGGATCGACCCTGATGCCCTCGACGCTGTCGATGGTGCGGGCGATGTTCCCCGAGGCGCGCCAGCGCGCCAAGGCGATCGCGCTGTGGACCGCCGGTGCCACGGCCGGGGCCGCGCTGGGGCCGCTGGTCGGCGGCGCCCTGCTGGAGCACTTCTGGTGGGGCTCGGTGTTCCTCATCAACGTGCCGGTGATGGTGGTCGCCTTCGCCGCGGGCTGGTTCCTGCTCGATGAGTCCAAGGGCGAGACGGCCGGGCGGATCGATCTGCTCTCCTCGGTGATGTCGGTCGGCACGATCGTCCCGGTCGTCTTCGCGGTCAAGCGCTTCGTCACCGACGGGCTCGAGGTCCCGGCCGTGGCGGCACTCGTGGTGGGCGCGGTCGTGGGCTGGCTGTTCGCACGCCGCCAGCGTGGTCTCGACGTCCCGTTGCTGGACGTCTCGCTGTTCAAGGTCCCGGCCTTCGCCGGCGCCCTCGCGGCGAACGTCCTGGCCATCTTCGGCTTCCTCGGACTGCTCTTCTTCCTCTCCCAGTACCTGCAGATGGTGCGCGGGTACGGTCCGCTCAAGGCCGGCTGGGCGGAGATGCCGGGAACGCTCGCCTCGATGGTCGTCGTCGCACTCGTCGGGGTCGCGCTGGCCAGGCTCGGCGCCGGCCGATCGATCGGCGCCGGGCTGTTCGTGGCCTCGCTCGGGCTCGCGGTCACCGGGCTCGCGACCGGGTGGAGCGGCTACTGGGGCATCGGCGCCGGGTTGGCGCTGCTCGGACTCGGGGCAGGCCTGGCGATGGCGCTGTCGGTGAACGCCGTCGTCGGCGCGGTCCCGCCCCAGCGCGCCGGGGCCGCCTCCGCGGTCGCCGAGACCGGCTACGAGCTCGGCGGGGCCTTCGGCATCGCAATCCTCGGCTCGTTGCAGACGCTGTTCTACCGCTCGTCGCTCGAGCTGCCGGCCGACTCCAGCGCCCTCGACCGGGCAGCAGCCGAGGAGTCGCTTGCCTCGGCCGTCTACGGCAGCGAGGATCCCGGCGTGATCAGCGCGGCCCAGGACGCCTTCGCAGCGGCGATGCAGTCGACCTCGTTCCTGGCAGCCGCCATCCTGCTCGTGGCTGCCGTCGTCGCGTGGCGGCTCATCCCGTCGGAGCGCCAGCCCGGGGGAGCGGTCCTTGTCGAGCACTGAGCGCACGCGCGACGCCGACCGGACCCGCCGCGCCATCCTCGACGCCTTCGGCCGCATGCTCGAGGAGCGGGGCTCCAACGTCAGCCTCGCCGACGTCGCCCGGGCTGCCGGCGTCACCAAGAGCGGGCTGATGCACCACTTCCGCAGCCGCGACGACCTCGTCGCTGCGTTCGTGGACCACGGGATCGAGATGTTCTGGTCCGAGGTGCAGGCGCTGGTCGACCACTCTGAGAGCCGGCCGGGCCAGTTCACCCGGGCCTACGTCCGCGCCATGACCGGCGACTCGGCGCACATCACCCGATGGGCGAGCGCCACCAGCCTGATCGCCCACCTGGGATCCCAGGCGACGATCGAGCACCTCGAGCGGATCGCACCTCACGACGCCGCCCGGCTCGACGCCGCCTTCGCCGCCGACGGGCTGCCGGTCGAGCGGACGCTGCTCATCCGCCTCGCCGCCGACGGTGCCGCGCTGTCGTGGGGTACGCCGTACCTGGACGCCGAGCGGCTGGCGTCGTTGCGGGCGCAGCTGTTCGCCCTCAGCGAGGCCACGGAAGGCACGGCCGACGCGACGAAAGAATCGTGATACAGGTCACACCATTTCTGGGAGCCATTGCCCATAACAACGCTTACGCTCTCGTCAGGCGACGCTCTCTCCGCCGTGTGGACCCCACATCCGCGCGCGGCACGCCCCCGGGAGCCGCCGGCGACGGCGCCCCGTTCCCGCCCACCCCCAGCGGCGAGGAGCGGGGTGCCGTTCAGCATCGGGGCTTACGCTCGAAGAGCGGTGCTTGCTGGGAGCCGAGGCCTGGCCACGGGCCCCACACAACCGTGCCGGGCTGTCCCCCTGAGGTTCGCCGGCCGCCGCAGCGCCCCGTCCGCCTCGGCGGGCGGGGCGCCCTCAGGTCCGCGTGCTCAGGTCCGGGTCAGCAGGAACGGCGTGCCGCCGGTCCGGCGCAGGCCGGGCAGGTCGACGAACGTCATGCCCAGGATCGTGCCGTCGGGCAGTACCCGCAGCTCATCGCGCACCCACGGCCACGGCCGCGGCGACTCCTTGGGATAGGTCACCACCAGCGCCGGCAGGTCGTCGGCCAGCGACACCCCGAGCTGCACCTGCATCGGCAGCGTCTCGACGAGCTCCCCAGTGGAGCCACCAGTGGAGTGGCCGGGGGAGCGCAGCAGGTTCACGCCGGTGACGCTCGCGCCCTCACGGCGGAACCGCTTGCCGTACCAGCGCGGCAGGCCGATCAGCCCCAGCCCGCGCGGCGCGACGGTGCGCAGCGGAGCCACGAACGACGCGCGCAGGTCGCCGACGACCTCCTCGGGGGCCGGCGGGACCAGGCCGGACCAGGCGCGGCGCAGGGAAAGGACGGTGTAGGTCATCAGACCTCCTCGAGGCTGAGGCGGCTGGCAGGGCGGGCGTCGATCGGCTCCCGGCGCACGGCGTCCCCGGCCGCGGCGGGGAAGCGGGCGGCGAACCGCTCGGCGAGCGCGGTGATGGTCAGCGACGGGTTCACCCCCAGGTTGGCGGGGATGACGCTGGCGTCCATCACGTAGAGGCCGGGGTGGCCGTGCACCTCGTGGTCGGCGTCGACGACGCCGGTGGCGGCGTCGGGGCCCATCACGGCGCCGCCGAGGATGTGCGCGGTGACCGACAGCCCGCCGACGGACTCGCCGAGCAGGTTCAGCGGCCGCCCGCCCGAGGCCTCGGCGAAGGCCCGGGTCACCGCGTTGGCCACGGGCAGGTAGCTCGGCGGCCGGACCCCCTCGGTGAGCCGGGAGCGCAGCACCCGGCGCCAGGGCCGCACCGGGGAGCGGCGCAGGTCCAACGCCAGCTCGCTGTCGTGGTGCTGCATGGTGGTCAGCACGGTGAGACGGCGCAGGAACCCGCGGGCGCCGACCAGCCGGGCCTGCGCGTCGGGCCGGGCCAGGATCCGGCCCAGCGTGCGCCGAGCCCGGCGCCCGGGACGCTCGTCGTCGACCAGGGGGCCGAGCTGCAGCCGCATGTGCCAGCCGCCGATGTAGCGGTTCTGGGTGGTGTGGGTGCGCTCGTCGGGATGGAAGTCGCTGGAGATCGTCGGTCCGCGGGACAGGTCGGCGCCGGGCGGCTGCAGGATCGCGGTCAGCGCCTCGGAGTTGGTGCGCACCCCACGGCCCAGCAGCGGCGAGACGTGCGGCAGCGTGCCGAGCTCGTCGCGGCAGCGGTGCAGCAGCTCGACGGTGCCGAGCACGCCGGCGGCCAGCACCACCTTGCGGGCGCGGACCTCCTGCTCGCCCGCACCGCGTCGCCATGGGTGCCGGGTGCGCAGCAGGTAGCCGCCGTCGGGCAGCGGCGCGATGCTGTGCACCTCCTGCTCGGCGCGGATCTCGGCGCCGTACCGCTCGGCGAGGTGCAGGTAGTTGCGGGTCAGCTGGTTCTTGGACCCGTAGGGGCAGCCCAGCAGGCACTCCCCGCACAGCCGGCACCCGGTGCGCTCGGGCCCCTCGCCGCCGAAGAACGGGTCGGGCTCGCGCACGCCCTCGCGGCCGAAGTGGATCGCCAGCGGCACCGGGCCGTACGTCGACTCCGCTCCCATGCTGCGCGCAGCCGCCTCGAGGTGCTCGTCCATCGGCCCGCGGTGCGGGCTCCTCACCCGGCCCAGCATCCGACCGGCGCGGGCGAGGTGGGGCGCCAGCTCGGCGCGCCAGTCCACCCCGAGGCGCCGCATCGCGGGGGCTGTGTAGAAGTCCTCGCCGGGCTCCAGCAGCACCCCGGCCCACACGATCGAGCCGCCGCCGACGCCGGTGCCGCCGATGATCGCCATGTGCCGGAAGATGCGCTGCCAGAAGAAGCCGCGCATGCCGGCCGCGGGTGCCCACAGGTAGCCGCGCGGGTCGCGGCGGGCCTTCAGCAGGTCGTCGTCGCTGAGCCGGCGGCCCTTCTCCAGCACGAGCACCTGGTGTCCGGCCTCGGTCAGGCGCAGCGCGCTGGCGGCGCCGCCGAAGCCGCTGCCGACCACGACGACATCCGCGTCGAAACCGTCAGCACGGGTGCGTGGGTGGGTCATGGCGCGGAAGGCTAGTGCGCACCTCCGCGTGGCCGCCCAGGAAGGGTGGTCCCGGTCACGCTCGGCGCGCGGCGCGCGGCGTACGGCCCGTCCAACGCCGGTAGGCCACCACGAAGCTCGACGCCTCGGCGTACCCCAGTCGGTGCGCGACCTCGTCCAGGTGCAGCCGCCGGTCGGCCAGCAGCTCCTCGGCGGCGGCGGCACGCACGTCGTCCAGCAGCGCCCGGTAGGTGGTCCCGGCCTCGGTGAGGCGGCGGCGCAGCGACCGCTCGCTCAACCCCAGCGCGCTGGCCACCTGGTCCATGGGCGCACCGTCCTCGAGGCGCTGAGCGATGAGGATCCGCGCGTGCTCGGTGATCCCGTGCCGGCTGCGCCGCGGCGAGACCAGCTCGCGGCACATCTGCTCGGCGAACGCGAAGGCATGTGCGTTGGCCTGCGGCAGCGGCCGGGCGAACCAGGAGGCGTCCAGGCCGATCCAGGCGCGGGCACCGCCGGGCTCCCAGGCGGGCGCGACCCCGAACGCGGCCCGGTGCTCCCCGACGTCCGGGGCGGGGTCGAAGGGCAGCACCACGCGCTCGGCCCGGGGCTCGCCGCCGGCGATCTCGCGGAACACCGTCCAGATGGCCGCCAGGTCCCGCTCGACCAGGAAGCGTCGTACGTCGGCGGGCACGCCGCGGTCGTCGACGGCGATCCGCACCCGCTCGCCGTCGAGCACCGCCGAGGGCGTGGTGAAGGAGAAGCTGAGGTCCAGGAAGCGCAGCGTCAGGTTCGCCGCGTCCGCCAGCGTGGGGCTGCTCATCAGCGCGAACCCCAGCGGGCCGAAGGTGGAGGCGTGGTAGCGGGCACCGACCCGGATGCCGGTCATCCGCGGCACGCCTGCGATCAGGTTGCGCACCACCCGCAGCTCCTGGTCGGCGGTGACCTCGCGCTGGTGGTCGGCGAGGTCCTTGACCGTCAGCCCGCTGCCGAGCAGCAGTCGGTCGCCCGGGACTCCGGCCTCGACCCCGACCTGCACGAGCAGCGCGGTGCCGGCCGCCTGGCGGGGGAAGTCCCAGTCCCGGGTCACGGCCGGCTCGAAGGCCACCGGCATCGAGCCCGGTCCGGGCGACGTCGTCGTCATGGCCGGAATTATGGATCGCCTGGCCGCGCGTCGCTGGTGCCGGGGTCGGCGAGTTCCTAGTTTGTCCGCTATGAAGCAGACCACAGCACCGTCGGTGATCATCATCGGCGCCGGGTTCGGCGGCCTGGCCACCGCGCACCACCTGCGCACCGCGGGCGTCCGCGACATCACCATCCTCGAGCGGGCCGACGACGTCGGCGGCGTGTGGCGCGACAACACCTACCCGGGGGCGGCCTGCGACGTGCCGTCGGTGCTGTACTCCTGGTCGTTCGCGCCCAAGCACGACTGGAGCCACCGCTACGCCCGGCAGGGCGAGATCCACCGCTACATCCGTGAGCACGCGCAGAGCAGCGGCCTGCTCGACCTGGTGCGCACCAACGCCGAGGTCGCCGGCGCCGACTGGGACGCCGACACCGCGCAGTGGGTGGTCCGCCTCGCCGACGGCGAGGAGCTGCGCAGCGACGTGCTGATCTCCGCGGTCGGCCAGCTCTCGCGGCCCGCGATCCCCAAGATCCCCGGGCTGGAGAGCTTCACCGGCCCGTCCTTCCACTCCGCGACGTGGGACCACGACGTCGACCTGACGGGCAAGCGGGTCGGTGTCATCGGCACCGGCGCTTCGGCGATCCAGTTCGTGCCGGCCATCGCGCCGAAGGTCGGGGAGATGACGGTCTTCCAGCGCTCCGCGCCGTACGTCGTCCCGAAGCCGGACGGCACCTACTCCGCCCGTTCGCTGCGCCGCTTCGCTCGCTTCCCGCAGATGCACGGCGTGACCCGCAAGGCGGTCTTCCACCTCACCGAGCAGCTGAACAAGACCCTCGACGACAACGGCCGGCTCGCCGACCTGCTCACCAAGGCCTGGCAGGCGCACCTGCGGCTGCAGATCAAGGACCCGGCGCTGCGGGCCAAGCTGGTCCCCGACTACGACCTGGGCTGCAAGCGGCTGCTGTTCTCCAACGACTGGTACCCGGCGCTGGCGCGCGAGAACGTCGACGTCGTCACCGACTCCATCACCGCGGTGGAGCCGGGCGGGATCCGCACCGCCGACGGCACGCTGCACGAGGTCGACGTGCTGATCCACGGCACCGGTTTCGCAGCCACCGAGTTCCTCGCCCCGATGCGGATCACCGGCCCGGGCGGTGCGGACCTGCACGAGTACTGGGCCGAGGGCGGCACCCGGGCGCACCTGGGCATCTCGGTGCCGAAGTTCCCCAACTTCTTCATCCTCTACGGCCCCAACACCAACCTCGGCGGCAGCTCGATCTTGGGCATGCTCGAGGCGCAGGCCGGCTACATCAGCCAGGCCGTGCGGCAGATCGGGCAGACCGGGGAGCCGATCGCCGTCCGCGAGCAGCCGGCCAGGGCGTACGACGACGAGATCCAGTCCCGCCTCGCCTCCAGCGTGTGGACCACCTGCGCCAGCTGGTACCGCGAGGCCAGCGGCCGGATCAGCACCAACTGGCCCGGCACGGTCGCGGAGTACCAGCGCCGCACCTCCCGCTTCGACGCCGCCGAGTTCGAGCAGGTGGGCGCCGTCGGCACCGGCGACCCGGCAGCGACGGCGGCCCGGTGACCCACTACGACGTCGTCGTCGTCGGCTCGGGCTTCGGCGGCAGCGTCACCGCGCTGCGCCTGTCGGAGAAGGGCTACAAGGTCGGCGTGCTGGAGGCCGGTCGCCGCTTCGCCGACGACGAGCTGCCGACCACGTCGTGGAAGCTGCGCGACTACGTGTTCAACCCCGTGCTCGGCTGCTACGGCCTGCTGCGGATGGCGCTGCTCAAGGACGTCGTCGTGCTCTCCGGCGCCGGTGTGGGCGGCGGGTCGCTGGTCTATGCCAACACCCTCTACCAGCCGCCGAAGGCCTTCTTCGACGACCCGCACTGGTCGCACGTCACCGACTGGGCCGACGAGCTCACGCCGTACTACGACCAGGCGCGGCGGATGCTCGGAGTCGCCACCTACCCGCACATGTCGCCCTCGGACCACGTGATGAAGGCGGTCGCCGAGAAGATGGGGGTCGGCGACACGTTCGGTCCCACCGACGTGGGCGTGCTGTTCGGGGCGCAGCCCGGCGAGCGGGTCGCGGACCCGTACTTCGGCGGCGCCGGTCCCGAGCGGACCACCTGCACCGACTGCGGTGCCTGCATGACCGGCTGCCGGGTGGGGGCGAAGAACACCACGGTGAAGAACTACCTCTACCTGGCCGAGAAGGCCGGCGCCGAGGTGCACCCGCTGACCACGGTCGTCGACGTGCGCCCCCGCCCCGGCGGTGGGTACGACGTCCGCACCCGCCGCACCAACGGCAAGCTGCGTCAGGACCGGCAGACGTTCACCGCCGACCAGGTGGTGTTCTCCGCCGCCGCGCTGGGCACGCAGCGGCTGCTGCACCGGCTCAAGGACCGGGGCAGCCTGCCCCGGATCTCGCCACGGCTGGGCGCGCTGACCCGCACCAACTCCGAGGCGATCATCTCGGTGCGCGCCCGCGGCAGCGACGTCGACTACTCCCGCGGGGTGGCGATCACGTCGTCCATCCACGTCGACGAGCACACCCACGTCGAGCCCGTGCGCTACGGCCGCGGCAGCAACCTGCTCGGCCTGATGCAGGCGATCCTCACCGACATGCCGACCGGACGCACGTCGCGCCTGGCGGCCGGGGGGGGACAGATGTGGCGCCACCGCCGCGACCTGGTGAAGCTGCACGACCCCCGGCACTGGTCGGAGGAGAGCATCGTGCTGCTGGTCATGCAGAGCCTCGACAACTCGCTGAGCACCTACCTCAAGCGGCGCCCCTGGGGCAAGGTGCTCACCACCCGGCAGGGCATCGGGGAGGCCAACCCGGTGTGGATCCCGCAGGCGCACCAGACGGCGCGCGCCGTCGGCGAGGAGATGGACGGCATCCCGGGCGGCACGTGGGCCGACCTGGTGAACATCCCGATGACGGGCCACCTGGTCGGCGGCTGCCCGATCGGCACGACCGCGGAGAAGGGCGTCATCGACCCCTACCACCGGCTGCACGGTTACGCGGGCCTGCACGTCATCGACGGCTCCGCGGTCGCAGCCAACCTGGGAGTCAACCCCTCACTGACCATCACCGCGATGTCGGAGCGTGCGGTGGCGATGTGGCCGAACAAGGGGGAGCCCGATCCGCGGCCCGCACCGGGCGAGGAGTACCGACGCATCGCGCCGGTGGCACCGCGGAGCCCCGCCGTGCCACCGTCCGCACCGGCCGCCTACCGGCTGCCCGTGGTCGGGGTCAGCTGAAGCCGCCTGGCGAGCATCGGCCAGCGCAAGGGCGGGCGTCGAGGTCCCACGGCAGGAGGGAGGCCGTGGGACCATGACGCCATGGCCGACCCGACCGACCACGCCCCGCGCCCCGACGTCGCCGCCGAGGTCGTCGACCTGTGCCGGGACCTGATCCGGATCGACACCTCCAACTACGGCGACACCGAGGGCCCCGGGGAGCGCAAGGCCGCCGAGCACGTGGCCGCGCTGCTCGACGAGGTCGGCATCACCGCCGAGGTGATCGAGACCGCACCCGGGCGGGCGAACGTGCTCGCCCGCTGGGGCGGCGAGCCGCGCGGCGGCGCCCCGCGCGAGGACGCGATGCTGGTCCACGGCCACCTCGACGTCGTACCGGCGGCTGCCGAGGACTGGCAGGTGCACCCGTTCTCGGGCGAGGTCCGCGACGGCTACGTGTGGGGCCGCGGCGCCGTCGACATGAAGGACTTCGACGCGATGCTGCTCTCGGTGGTCCGGGCCCGCCAACGCGCCGGCCGGGTGCCGCAGCGGCCCGTCGTGCTGTGCTTCACCGCCGACGAGGAGGCCGGTGGGCACCAGGGCGCGGAGGTGCTGGTGCGCGAGCACCGGGAGTGGTTCGAGGGCTGCACCGAGGCGATCGGCGAGGTCGGTGGCTTCAGCACCACCGTGCGCGGACGCCGGCTCTACCTCATCGAGGCGGCCGAGAAGGGGATGGCCTGGATGCGGCTGACCGCGCGCGGCACCGCCGGGCACGGCTCGATGATCAACCGTGACAACGCCGTCACCCGCCTCGCCGGCGCGGTGGCCCGGATCGGGGCGCAGGAGTGGCCCGTGCAGCTGACCCCCGCGATGCAGACCCTGCTCGCGGCCGTCGCGGAGCTCGCCGGCACCGAGGCCACCCCCGAGAACGCCGAGGCGCTGGTCGAGGAGTTCGGGGGAGCGGCGCGGATGATCGGCGCCACCCTGCGCAACTCGGTCAACCCGACCATGCTGGGGGCCGGCTACAAGGTCAACGTCATCCCCTCCGAGGCCACCGCGCACCTCGACGGCCGCTTCCTGCCCGGCTACGAGGACGAGTTCTTCGCGACCCTGGCGGAACTGGCCGGCGACGGCGTCGACATCGAGTTCCTCTCCCGCCAGGCCCCCTGGGAGACGCCGTACGACGGGGCGCTGGTCGATGCGATGAC
Organism: Nocardioides faecalis; assembly: GCF_018388425.1. Lineage (NCBI taxonomy): Bacteria > Bacillati > Actinomycetota > Actinomycetes > Propionibacteriales > Nocardioidaceae > Nocardioides > Nocardioides faecalis. The sequence continues at coordinate 1,979,874 of NZ_CP074406.1, forward strand.
CGCCAGCCTGCTGGCCGAGGACCCCGACGCACTCGTCGCGCCGTACCTGATGGGTGCGGGCACCGACGCCAAGCACTTCACCAAGCTCGGCATGCGCACCTATGGCTTCGCCCCGCTGCGGCTGCCCGACGACCTGGACTTCACCGCGCTGTTCCACGGCGTGGACGAGCGCGTGCCCGTCGACGCCCTGCAGTTCGGTGCCCGGGTCCTCGACGGGTTCCTGGACCGGGTCTGAGGTGCGTCGCCGCTCAGGCCGTGTCAGGCGGTGCGCACCGCGCGGATGATCTTGCGGCGCAGCACCACCCGACGCTTGCCGTCGGGGCCGATCTGCACCCGGTCCAGCTCCCAGCCACCGTGCTCGGCGCGCTCCACGAGCAGCCGGGTGACCATGTTGCGGGAGAAGTCGCGCTCGAAGGTGACCCGGTCGAACTCCCACTCCACCCCGCGGCCCAGGCCACGCATGATCCGGGGGCGCACGAGGTGGTGGCTCATCTCGCCGATCCCGACACGTCGTCCAGGGCCGCCCTGATCTCCGGGGGCAGCACCTTCGCCTCCGCGCCGAGCGCGGCCTTGAGCTGGGCCCCGGTGCGGGCGCCGAGGATGGGGGCCGTGACGCCGGGGGCGTCGCGCACCCAGCTCAGCGCCACCTCGAGCGGGCTCCAGCCCAGACCCTCCGCGGCACGCACCACAGATTCCACGATGCCACGGCTGTCGTCGTCGAGGTAGGCCTCGACGACCGACGCCCGGTCGGAGGCGCCGCGCGAGGACGCCGGGATGCCGGTGCGGTACTTGCCGGTCAGCACGCCCTTGCCGAGCGGGGAGTAGGGCAGCACCCCGAGCCCCAGCGCCTCCGCGGCGGGCAGCACCTCACGCTCGATGCGCCGGTTGACCAGCGAGTACTCCATCTGGGTGCTCGCGATCGGCGTGCGGCCGGGCACGGCGCGCTGCCAGGTGGCGGCCTGCGCGGTCTGCCAACCGGTGTAGTTGGAGATGCCGACGTAGCGGGCGCGCCCGGAAGACACGGCGGCGTCGAGCGCACCGAGCGTCTCCTCCAGCGGCGTGCCCGAGTCCCACACGTGCACCTGCCACAGGTCGACGTGGTCGGTGCCCAAACGGCGCAGAGAGGTGTCCAGGCCGCGCAGCAGGGCGCCGCGGGAGGCGTCGTACACCCACTCGCCGCGGCGCTCGCCGAAGCCGGCCTTGGTCGCGAGCACCACGTCCTCACGCGGCACGACGTCACCCAGCAGGCTGCCGAGCAGCTCCTCGGAGGCGCCGTCGCCGTAGGCCAGGGCGGTGTCGAGCAGCGTTCCCCCGGCGTCGAGGAACGCGACGAGCTGCTCGCGGGCCTCGTGCTCGTCGGTGGTCGTGCCCCACGTCATCAGGCCGAGACCGAACCTGGAGACCTGCAGCCCGGTGCTGCCGACGTACCGCTGTTGCATGCGGACAAGGTAGTCCCACCCGTGACCTCGCCCACGCGGGGCACGCCGGGACCCCGCACAGCGACTCCGAACCCTAGGATGCGGCGTTGTGGTGGACTTCCTGCAAGCGGTGTTCCTCGGCGTGCTCCAGGGACTGACCGAGTTCCTCCCGATCTCCAGCAGTGCCCACCTGCGGATCTTCCCCGAGCTGTTCGGGTGGGGCGACCCGGGTGCGGCGTTCACCGCGGTGGTGCAGATCGGCACCGAGCTCGCCGTGCTGATCTACTTCCGCAAGGACATCTGGCGCATCGCCAAGGCGTGGGTGCTCTCGCTGTTCAAGCCGGAGTACCGCGGAGCGGTGGACGCCCGGATGGGCTGGTACATCATCGTCGGCTCGCTGCCGATCGTCGTGCTCGGCGTGCTGCTCAAGGACGTCATCGAGAAGGACTTCCGCAACCTGTGGGTGATCGGCACGATGCTGATCGTCCTCGGCGTGATCCTCGGCGTGGCCGACCGGATCGGCCGCACCGACCGGCAGATCAAGCAGATGTCGCTGCGCCACGCCCTGGCCATGGGCGGCGCGCAGGCCCTGGCGCTGATCCCCGGCGTCTCCCGCTCCGGCGCCACCATCTCGATGGGCCGCCTGCTGGGCTACGAGCGCGAGGCCGCCACCCGGTTCGCGTTCCTGCTCGCCATCCCCGCCGTCGTGGGCGCCGGGCTGTTCCAGCTCAAGGAGATCCCCGACGGGGACAACCTGTACTCCTGGGGCCCCACGATCGCCGCGACCGTGGTCTCCTTCGTCGTCGGCTACGCCGCGATCGCCTGGCTGCTGCGCTACGTCAGCACCAAGTCCTTCACCCCGTTCGTGGTGTACCGGATCGTGCTCGGTGCCGGCGTGCTCATCCTGCTCGGCTTCGGTGTGCTCAACCCCTGACCCCACGCGCTCCGACCAGGGCCCTACAGCCAGCCGGAGCGCTTGAAGAGCACCAGCAGGCCGACGACGCTGCCCACCATCAGCAGCAGCGAGAACGGGTAGCCGTACGTCCACCCGAGCAGCGGCATGTGCTCGAAGTTCATGCCGTAGATCCCGGCGATCAGGGTCGGTACGACGATCAGCGCACCTCCGGCGGAGATCTTGCGCATGTCGTCGTTCTGCTGCACACCCACCCGGGACAGGTGGGCATCGAAGGCGCTCGACAACAGGCCGTCGAGCCCCTCCAGCGCCTCCGCGGCCTGGTGGAGGTGGTCGCTGACGTCGCGGAAGTACGGAACCGTCGCCTCATCGATCTGTTCGACGGTGCCCTCGGCGAAGTGCCGGACCGGGTCGCGCAGCGGCACGATCGCGCGGCGCGCCTCAGACAGCTCCCGCTTGAGCACGTAGATCCGCTCCGCGTCACGGCTGCGGTTCTCGGAGAAGACCGACGCCTCGATCTCGTCCACGTCGATCTGCAGGTCGGCGACCACGGCGGTGTAGCCGTCCACCACGTCGTCGCACACGGCGTAGAGCACCGCGGAGGGGCCGTGACCCAGCACCGTGGTGCGGTGCTCGAGGGTCCGGCGCACCCCCGTCAGCGAGGCGCCCTCGCCGTGGCGGACGGTGATCACGAAGCCGGGACCGAGGAAGATGCTGATCTCGCCGGTCTCCACAGCATCGTCGGAGTCCACGTACCACAGCGTGCGGAGGACGAGGAACAAGGTGGAGCCGTAGGTCTCGAGCTTGGGGCGCTGGTGGGCGACGGCGGCGTCCTCGACGGCCAGCGGGTGCAGGTCGAAGGCCGCGGCCACGTCGTGGAGCTCGGCGTCGTCGGGCGCGTAGAGCCCCAGCCACACGAAGTCGCCCGGCTCGGTGGCGGCCGCCCGCATGGCGGCGTAGTCGTGCGGGCCACACTCGAGCTCCAGGCGCTGACCGGCCCGGTAGACACCGCTCTGGATGATCACGCCGTCCAGGCTAGGCCCTCTAGGCTCGCGGCCATGGCCACCTTGCTGCTGCTGCGCCACGGACGCACCACCGCCAACGCGTCCGGCGTCCTGGCCGGGCGCACCTCCGGCGTCCGGCTCGACGACCTCGGCACCACCCAGGTCGAACGCGCCGGCCGGCGTATCGCGGGCGTCGCGATCGCCCGGCTCGTCACCAGCCCGCAGGAGCGGTGCCGCCAGACCGCGGCCGCGGTCGCCGCCGCACAGAAGGAGGCCGGACGCCCCAAGCCCCGCGCCGTCGTCGAGCGCGGCCTGGCCGAGTGCGACTACGGCGAGTGGCAGGGCCAGCAGATCAAGGTGCTGGCCAAGGAGCCGCTGTGGCGCACCGTGCAGGCCCAACCCTCCGCGGTGACCTTCCCCGGCGGCGAGGCGATGACCACGATGCAGCACCGCGCGGTCTCCGCCGTACGACGCCTCGACGCCGCGATCACCGCCGAGCACGGTGCCGACGCCGTCTGGGTGGCGGTCAGCCACGGCGACATCATCAAGGCGGTCCTCGCCGACGCGCTCGGGCTGCACCTCGACCTGTTCCAGCGGATCAACGTCGACCCCGCGTCGATCTCGGTGGTGCGCTACGGCGCCGACCGGCCCTACGTGCTGGCCTCCAACACCCACGACGGCGACCTGTCCTGGCTCGCGCCCCGGCCTGCGGACAAGGCCGCACCGGGCGCCGACGGTGAGCCTGACGGCGAGGCAGACTCCGGGGCCGGCAGCGATCCGGGGGCGGTCGTCGGCGGCGGCGCCGGACCGGCTCGCTAGGGTCGTGGACATGCCGATCGTCCACGCCTTCGACCCGCCCGAGCGCTTCGTCGCCGGCACCGTCGGCGAGCCCGGGGCCCGCACGTTCTTCCTGCAGGCCACCGAGGGCGCCCGCGTGGTGTCGGTGGCGCTGGAGAAGCAGCAGGTGGCCGCGCTCGCCGAGCGGGTCGACGAGCTGCTCGACGAGGTCATCGCCGACGGCAGCTCGCGCACCGTGGTGCCCGCGGTCGCCCCGGTCGACCTGATCGACGACGCGCCGCTGACGCTGCCGATCACCGAGGAGTTCCGGGCCGGCACCATGACGCTGTCGTGGGACCCCGAGGACGAGCGGGTGGTGATCGAGGTCTTCCCCGTCGGGGCCGAGCCGATCGAGCTCGCCGACGGCGAGGAGGCCGAGGAGCTGCTGCTGGTGCGCCTGGAGCCGGGCCAGGCCCGGGCGTTCGTGCAGCGCGCCGAGTCGGTGATCGGCGCCGGCCGCCCTTCGTGCCCGTTCTGCGGCCAGCCCATCGACCCCGACGGGCACCTGTGCGTGCGCGCCAACGGCTTCAAGCGTCGCGACCCCTGAGCATCGACAGGGACCCGGGAGCGCCGTGTCGCAGCTGAGCATCAAGGGCCGGATCATGCCGGCCTCCAACGCCACCTTCCTCGCCGAGCTCGACGGCGTCGAGGTGGTCTACAAGCCGGTCGCCGGCGAGCGGCCGCTGTGGGACTTCCCCGACGGCTCGCTGGCGCACCGCGAGATCGCCGCGCACCTGGTCTCCGCCGCCTCCGGGTGGGACCTGGTGCCCCGCACCTGGTGGGCCGAGGGGCCGCACGGGCCGGGCATGGTGCAGGAGTGGCAGGAGGTCGACCCGGAGACCGAGGCCGTCACCCTGGTGCCCGCCGGCGAGGTGCCCGAGGGGTGGCTGGCGGTGTTCGAGGGTCTCGACGAGCGTGAGCGCGCGGTGCTGCTGGTGCACGAGGACACCGCCGCGCTGCGCCGCATGGCCGTCTTCGACGTCGTCATCAACAACGCCGACCGCAAGGGCGGCCACGTGCTTGCGATGAGCGACGGCCGGCGGCTCGCCGTGGACCACGGCGTCTCCTTCCACCACGAGCCCAAGCTGCGCACCGTGCTGTGGGGCTGGGCCGGCACGGCGCTGAGCGACGAGGAGACCACGGTGCTCACCGGCCTGCTGGACGCGGTGGCCGGGGAGCTGGGGGAGGAGCTGGGCTTCCACCTCGCCGAGCACGAGATCGAGGCGCTGGAGCGTCGTACTCGACGGCTGCTGGCCCAGGGGCGCCTTCCCGGCCCCAGCGGGCACGGGCCGGCCATCCCGTGGCCGCCGTTCTGAACCGAGCAACTAGCATCACGGCCATGCGCGCTTGGAACGCACCGGGCTTCCCGGTCCTGCCCCTCACCGGTCCTCCGGTCGTCCTCCACGACACCGCCACGGGGGAGAAGGTCGAGACCCGGCCCGAGGGTCCGGCGCGCCTCTACGTCTGCGGCATCACGCCGTACGACGCCACCCACATCGGGCACGCCAACACCTACGTCGCGTTCGACCTGCTCAACCGTGCCTGGCGCAACGCGGGCCACGACGTGCGCTACGTGCAGAACGTCACCGACGTCGACGACCCGCTGCTTGAGCGCGCCGAGAAGGTCAAGGTCGACTGGGTCGAGCTCGCCGAGCGGGAGACCGAGCTGTTCCGCCACGACATGGAGGCGCTGCGGGTCCTGCCGCCGGTCGAGTACGTCGGCGCGGTGGAGTCGATCCCGCTGGTCATCGAGCTGCTGCAGCGCCTCGACGCCGCCGGTGTGCTCTACCGGGTCGAGAGCGACGTGTACTTCTCCGTCGACGCCGACCCGGCCTTCGGTGAGGAGTCCAACCTCGACCGCGACACGATGCTGGCGCTCTTCGCCGAGCGCGGCGGGGACCCGGAGCGCGAGGGCAAGAAGAACCCGCTCGACTGCGTCGTGTGGCTCGGTGAGCGGGAGGGCGAGCCGTCGTGGGACAGCCCGTTCGGCAAGGGCCGCCCCGGCTGGCACGTGGAGTGCGCCGCGATCGCGCTGACCCACCTCGGCGCCGCCTTCGACGTCCAGGGCGGCGGCAGCGACCTGATCTTCCCGCACCACGAGATGTGCGCCGGCCACGTGCAGGTCGCCACCGGCGATCGGTTCGCCCGGGCCTACAGCCACGCCGGGATGGTGGCCTACGACGGCACGAAGATGTCGAAGTCGCTGGGCAACCTGGTCTTCGTCTCCGCGCTGCGCAACGCCGACATCGACCCGATGGGCATCCGGCTGGCGCTGCTGCGCCACCATTACCGCAGCGACTGGGAGTGGACCGACGAGCAGCTGTGGGCCGCCGTCGACACCGTCGCCGACTGGCGCCGCGCCCTCGCCCTGGGCGCCGGCGCGCCGGCCGCCCCGGTGGTGAGCGAGGTGCTGGCCGCCCTGGCCGACGACCTCGACGCGCCCCGTGCGGTGGCCGCCGTCGACGCCTGGGTGCGCGCCACGCTGGGCACCGACGGACTGGCCGACACCAGCGACCCCGACGCCGCAGCGACCCTGCTGCCCGTGCTGGACGCCGCCCTCGGCATCAGCCTCTGACCTCCGACGCCAGTCCCCTCCACCTCGGCCTGGGCTGATCCTGGCCGGGCGTCGTCGCGCGGTAGTCCCTGACGAAAAGCACCGTTCCCGCGTGGATCTCGGTGCTTTTCGTCAGGGACTATCCCGGTGGGACGCCGGTAGGGCCCGTGCCTAGCGGCGCGCGGCCTGCGCGCGCCGCCGGATCTCCGCGACCACCGCGTCTCGTCGGACTGGGAAGGCGGCCACCTGGAACTGCACCACCTCCCGTCGATGGCGGAGCACGACCATGCCGTCGCGCTCCTCGCTCGACCGGACCCAGCGGATCTGGTCCCAGTCCAGCTCCAGGCGTTGGAACCAACCTTGGTAGACGAACCTGTCGCCGAGCTCCAAGGTCATCCACGGCAATCGACCGCAGGCCATCCGCCAGATCAGCGGTACGGCACTGAGAGCGACGAAGGCGAGGATCAGCGTGCCGCCCCACGTGGTGGCACGGTCGGTGCCATGCATCGACCACTCGTCCAGGGTGGCCCACACAGCAGTGACGGACAGCAGCGGGCAGAGCAGGAGCACGATGCGCAGTGGCACCTCGACCAGGACTGCGGCGCGCACCCGGTGACGGTCCTGGAACAGCGCAGGCCCCCGCCTCCGCGCCACGTGCACGAAGAGAAGGGGCGGCAGGGCGAGGAACCACATCGGGGCGACCACGGCCTGGAACCACCGGACGCCGCCCGCCACCTCCGTGATAGCGATGAACCCGGAGGCTGCGCCACAGATCAGGCACATGGCAACGCCCAGGATGACGATCGTGCGGTGACTGAGCCGCGCGCGCATCCGGTCGCTCAACCAGGTGACTACCCCCCACCAGGTTCTCACCACGGGGTCACCTTGTCCCATCCGCTCGCGATCAATCCGCCGCCGGCACTGGCCCGGCCCTTGAGCCACGTGGAGGCGTCCTCGATCTTGTCCCTCACCTCGAAGGTGTCGTACAGGTACGCGGCGGCACTCGCCACAGCGATCGAGGCGCCCACAGCGGCGAGTCCGACGGCGAAGGCGGGGGCACCCGCGAAGAGGACCGGCACCGCCGCGCCGGCTGCCATGCCACTTGCGATGACGACGGCCGGCCGCACCCAATCACCCGTGGTGATGCCCTCATGGATCCCGCCGCCGATCGCCAGGGGGAGCGACGCCTTCCTGAGGAGCGCACCCACCCGGTCGAAGAGCCGGCTCCGTCGGGTCAGATCCTCCACGTGCCGGCGGCCCTCCGGCGTCTTCGGTCGAGCCCGCTTCCGCGGGTCACCGGAGCGGCGCGAGTCCCGCAGGTACTGCGCGCGCCGATTCCGCAGCGCCTCCCCGAGCGCGTTGAGCCCGAGGCCGGCGACCTGCGTGAGGTCCGGGTAGCGCGCCTTGATGAGCTTGACCAGCCGGTCGAGGTCGTCGTCCTGCTCGGCGTCGCTCACCGCCGCCGGCAGGTTGGACTCCAGCCACTCGCGGTAGCCGGCGCGGACCGCGGCAGCCTCCTCGGCCAGGACGTCGTACAGGTCCTCCGGGTCGGTCCTCACCCCTGCGGCCGGAGCATCGATGGTCTCGCCGCGCAGCACCAGGCCGCCCTCGACCGCGCGCGTGCGCAGTGCGGCCATCGCGTCCTGCGCCCCACTCAGCGCGGCGGCGAGGTCGTCCAACGCCCGGGCGCCGCGACCGACCCGGCGCTCGTGGCTGTCGGTGCCCTCCACGAGCTCGCGGTTGTAGTCGAGATAGGCCTCACCGCCATCGCCGTGCCAGCCGTCGCGGGCCTTGCGCCGGACCTCGGCCGTGTCGTCGCTGGTGTCGTCGAGCGTGGCGCGCAGGCTGTCGCGCAGCCACGACGCCCAGGCCGTGATGTTCTCCGGCGAGCCGTCGATGCTGATGTCGATCATCGGAGCAGTCCCGCCAGGCGGCGCAAGGTCGCAGTGACGGCGTCCTCGGTCAGGACGAGCTCCTCGGCGGCGTCCCGCACCATGTGCGCGGTGCCACGGTGCACGAACGCGACGTCGGCGGCCGTGCTCGCCAACCCGTCGACGATGGCGATCACGTAGGCCTCGGCGTCACCGGCGTCGAGGTCGCTCGGGATCCGCCGGTGGAGGCTCGCCAGGTCGGTGGCCGCGAGCCCGTGGGCCTTCTCCAGCATCTCGCGCGTGGGTCGCTCGAGCCGGGTCTCCGCTGCCATCAGCCGGCGCCCAGCAGGCGTGCACGGTGCTCGGGCGGCACCGGCAGGTCGAGCACCTTGACGTCGTACGGCCGATGCTCGGCGAGCGCCGCCAGCACCTCCGCCGTGGCCAGCATCCAGGGCTGGCGCTCGCCGAGGCAGGCTCTCAGGCGGTCCAGCGCGGAGTAGCCGAGAAGCGCGACCCTGCTGTCGGCCAGCCGGAGGAGGGGCACCTCCTGGGGCGTGCCGTCTGGGGCGAGCCGGACCGGCAGATAGACCACCGGAGGGCCGGTCACGAGCTCTTCTGGAGGGTCGGCCGCAGCGGCCGGACGCTCGGTCGTGGGCTGGCAGGGGATCTGGTACGTCGTGGAGGAGCTGTCCATGCTCCGACACCTGTCCCGCTGCCGGAGGCGGAAACGACCAGGTTCGCGGCCTGTGGAGAACTCGCGTGCCGACCGGCCGAGCCCGCCGGCGCGGTCAGCCCTCCCGGCCCCGCCGCTTCAGGTAGCGCTCGAACTCCCGCGCAATGGCCTCACCGGAGGCCTCGGGCAGGTCGACGGTGTCGCGGGACTCCTCCAGGGAGCGCACGTAGTCGGCGATGTCCTCGTCCTCCTCGGCCAGCTCGTCGACGCCGCGCTCCCAGGCGATGGCGTCGTCGGGCAGGTCGCCGAGGGGGATCGGCATCTCGAGCAGGTCCTCGAGCTTGCCGAGCAGCGCCAGCGTCGCCTTGGGGCACGGCGGCTGGGCGACGTAGTGCGGCACCGCGGCCCAGAACGACACGGCCGGCAGGTCGACCTTCACGCAGGCGTCCTGCAGCACCCCGACGATGCCGGTGGGGCCCTCGTAGGTCGAGTGCTCCAGGGTGAGCAGGTCCATCAACTCCGGCTCCGTGGACGAGCCGGACACCGGGATCGGGCGGCTGTGCGGGCTGTCGGAGAGCAACGCGCCCAGGGTGACGAGCAGCTCGCCGCCGAGCTCGTCGATCACGGCGAGCAGCTCGGCGGTGAACTGGCGCCAGCGCATGTTGGGCTCGATCCCGCGGATCAGGATGACGTCACGGTCCAGGCCGGGCGGGGAGGCCACCGCGACGTGGGTGCTGGGCCAGGTGAGCTTGCGGAACCCGTTCTCGTCGATCCCCACCACGGGCCGGTTGACCTGGAAGTCGTAGTACTCGTCGGGGTCGATCGCTGCCACCACGTGCGCGTCCCACACCTCCATCAGGTGGTCCACCAGCGACGTCGCGGACTCCGCGGCGTCGTTCCAGCCCTCGAACGCAGCGATCACCACCGGCCGGTGCAGGTCGGGGACCGTCTCGATCTCCATCACCCTTCGAGCCTAGTGGTCGCGTCCGAGTACCATCGTGCGCAGTCGAGAGGCGTTGCAACGGGTCCCACCCACACGGGTGCCCGCCACGCTCGACCGAACCACCAAGGGCGCCTTCCACCCGGAAGGATTGACGCATGGCTCAGGACAAGAACTGGCAGCCCGACGCCACCGAGGAGCTCTCCGCGCTGCTGCGTGAGCGGATCGTCATCCTGGACGGTGCGATGGGCACCGCGATCCAGCGGGACCGTCCCGACGAGGCCGGCTACCGCGGCGAGCGGTTCGCCGACTGGCCCTCCGATCTCGTCGGCAACAACGACCTGCTCTCGCTCACCCAGCCCGAGATCATCGCCGGCATCCACCGCGAGTACCTCGACGCCGGCGCCGACGTCATCGAGACCAACACGTTCAGCTCCAACGCGGTCTCGCTCGGCGACTACGGCATGGAGGAGCTGGCCTACGAGCTCAACGTCGCCTCCGCGGCGCTGGCGCGGCAGGTGGCCGACGAGGTCGCTGCCGCCACCGGCCGCAAGCGGTACGTCGCCGGGGCGCTCGGCCCGACCACCCGCACCGCCTCGATCAGCCCCGACGTCAACGACCCCGGCGCCCGCAACGTCTCGTACGCTCAGCTCGTCGATGCCTACCTGACCGCTGCCCGCGGCCTGGTCGACGGCGGCTCGGACCTGTTGTTCATCGAGACGATCTTCGACACCCTCAACGCGAAGGCGGCCATCTTCGCCGTCGAGACGCTCTTCGAGGAGACCGGACGGCGCTGGCCGGTCGTCATCTCCGGCACCATCACCGACGCCTCTGGCCGGACCCTCTCGGGGCAGGTCACCGAGGCGTTCTGGGACTCCGTGCGACACGCGCGTCCGCTGGCGGTGGGCCTCAACTGCGCCCTCGGCGCGAAGGAGATGCGGCCCTACGTCGCCGAGCTCTCCCGGCTCGCCGACACCTTCGTCTCGGTCTACCCCAACGCCGGTCTGCCGAACGCCTTCGGCGAGTACGAGGAGGCGCCGGCGGACACCGCCGCCGTGCTCACCGAGTTCGCCGAGGCCGGGTTCCTCAACCTGGTCGGTGGCTGCTGCGGCACCACGCCGGCGCACATCGCCGAGATCGCCAAGGTGATGGAGGGTCGGCCGGTGCGCGAGCCCGCCACCGTCGAGCCCGCGCTGCGCCTGGCCGGCCTGGAGCCGTTCACGGTCACCGACGACTCGCTGTTCGTCAACGTCGGCGAGCGCACCAACATCACCGGCTCGGCCCGGTTCCGCAACCTGATCAAGGACGGCGACTACGACACCGCGCTGTCGGTGGCCGCCCAGCAGGTGGAGGCCGGCGCGCAGGTCATCGACGTCAACATGGACGAGGGGATGATCGACGGCGTCGCGGCGATGGACCGCTTCGTCAAGCTGATCGCCTCCGAGCCCGACATCTCCCGGGTGCCGCTGATGATCGACTCCTCCAAGTGGGAGGTGATCGAGGCCGGGCTGCGCTGCGTGCAGGGCAAGCCGATCGTCAACTCGATCTCCATGAAGGAGGGCGAGGAGAAGTTCGTCGAGCAGGCCCGGCTGTGCAAGAAGTACGGCGCCGCCGCGGTGGTGATGGCCTTCGACGAGGACGGTCAGGCCGACAACCTCGAGCGCCGCAAGCAGATCTGCGAGCGCGCCTACCGGATCCTCGTCGACGAGGTCGGCTTCCCGGCCGAGGACATCATCTTCGACCCCAACGTGTTCGCGGTCGCCACGGGCATCGAGGAGCACGCGTCGTACGGCGTGGACTTCATCGAGGCGACCCGGTGGATCAAGCAGAACCTCCCCGGCGCCAAGGTCTCCGGCGGCATCTCCAACGTCTCGTTCAGCTTCCGCGGCAACAACGCGGTGCGCGAGGCGATCCACGCGGTGTTTCTGTTCCACGCCATCGAGGCGGGCCTGGACATGGGCATCGTCAACGCCGGCGCCCTGGTGCCCTACGACACCATCGACCCCGCGCTGCGCGACGCCATCGAGGACGTCGTGCTGAACCGGACCGACGACTCCGTCGCGGCCACCGAGCGGCTGCTCGAGCTGGCCGAGGCGCACCGCGGCAGCGGCGAGAAGGCCGCGGCGGCCGCGGAGGAGTGGCGCTCGCTGCCTGTGGGGCAGCGGATCACCCACGCCCTGGTCAAGGGCATCGACGCCCACGTGGAGGCCGACACCGAGGAGCTGCGCACCGAGATCGCGGAGCGCGGCGGCCGGCCGATCGAGGTCATCGAGGGACCGCTGATGGACGGCATGAACGTCGTCGGCGACCTGTTCGGCGCCGGCAAGATGTTCCTGCCGCAGGTGGTGAAGTCGGCGCGGGTGATGAAGAAGGCTGTGGCCTACCTGATCCCCTTCATCGAGCAGGAGAAGCTGGACAACCCCGAGCTGGCCACCGTGAAGGACACCAACGGCACGATCGTCCTCGCCACGGTCAAGGGCGACGTGCACGACATCGGCAAGAACATCGTCGGCGTCGTGCTCTCGTGCAACAACTACGAGGTCATCGACCTCGGCGTGATGGTGCCGGCGCAGAAGATCCTGGACACCGCCAAGGAGGTCGGCGCCGACATCATCGGCCTTTCCGGCCTGATCACGCCCAGCCTCGACGAGATGGTCGGCTTCGCCACCGAGATGCAGCGCGTGGGGTTGGACATCCCGCTGCTGATCGGCGGTGCCACCACCTCACGGGCACACACCGCGGTCAAGGTCGACCCGAAGTACGACGGCCCGGTGGTCTGGGTCAAGGACGCCTCGCGCTCCGTGCCGACCGCCGCCGCGCTGCTCGACGGCCGGCAGCGCCCGGCCCTGATGGAGGCCACCAGGGCCGACTACGACTCATTGCGGGCGCGGCACTCGCAGAAGTCGGATCGCCCCCAGCTGTCGTTCGCCGCCGCGAAGGACAACAAGAGCCCCATCGACTGGGCCGGCTACGCCCCGCCGCAGCCGCGCACCCCGGGGGTGCACGTGCTCGCGGACTACGACCTGTCCGAGCTGCGCGAGTACATCGACTGGCAGCCGTTCTTCAACGCCTGGGAGATGAAGGGCCGGTTCCCCGACATCCTCAACAGCCCCACCTATGGTGAGGCCGCCCGCAAGCTGTACGACGACGCCCAGGCCATGCTCGACCGGCTCGTGGCCGAGGGCTGGCTGACCGCGAACGGCGTCTACGGGCTGTTCCCGGCGGCGAGCACCGGCGAGGACGTGGTCGTCTATGGCGACGAGTCCCGCGCCGAGGTGCGCGCCACGCTGTTCCAGCTGCGGCAGCAGGGCAAGCACCGCGACGGCGTCCCGAACCGCTCCCTGGCCGACTACGTCGCACCGGTCGGCTCGGACCTGGTCGGCGGCGGCGACTGGGTCGGTGCCTTCGCGGTGACCGCCGGGCACGGGGTGACCGAGCGGATCGAGACGTTCAAGAAGGAGCTCGACGACTACTCCGCGATCCTGCTGGAGTCGTTGGCCGACCGGCTGGCCGAGGCGTTCGCGGAGCGGCTGCACCAGCGGGTGCGCACCGAGTTCTGGGCGCACGTGCCGCACGAGCAGCTGAGCAACGAGGACCTGATCGCCGAGAAGTACACCGGCATCCGGCCCGCGCCCGGCTACCCGGCCTGCCCGGACCACACCGAGAAGCTGACCATCTGGGACCTGCTCGGAGTGGAGGAGAACACCGGCATCACGCTCACCGAGTCGATGGCGATGTGGCCCGGGGCGTCGGTCTCCGGCATCTACTACAGCCACCCGCAGGCGCAGTACTTCGTGGTCGGCCGCTTGGGCCGCGACCAGATCGAGGACTACGCGGCACGGAAGGGCTGGAGCGTCGCCGAGGCCGAGAAGTGGCTCTCGCCGAACCTGGGCTACGACCCGGACGACTGAGCCTGCGCGCACGAGCCGCCGCGCGGTGAGGCGTCCCCGGTCACGATGACGCCGTACGCACGGCGTACGTCCGCACCAAGGCGACTGGCGCACCGCGTCCTTCGTCAGCTGCCCGACCACCTTGTGGTTGCGTTTGCTGCTCGACCATCTTGGTCTACAGGAGGCGGACGACGGTTTCGCCGTACGCCGCCACAGCTGCGTCCGCGAGGCCGTGGCCGGCGGGACCTGTTCGGCCAGGGCGAGGATCTGCGCGACCACACCCAGGTGCTCCAGCTGATCGCCCTGGAGCGCACCTACCTGACTGCGCCGAAGGTCACCACGGTCATCGCGTGGCCGTCGCGTGGCCGTCGCAGGGCCGGTCCAGGGACCTGGTCGGGTTCGTCTGCACTGCTTACAGTCTCCAGGGGCCTCTGCCCGGGGGCAGAGGTCGGGTTCTGCCTGCGGGCCGATGTGCCGAGGGGTCCCCGCGACATGGAATGGGGGCATGCAACCAACACCCATGCGCCACGCCACCGAGCACATCTCTGGGCCGGTCGTCACCGTGCGCGGACTGACCAAGTCGTACGGCGGACGAGTCGTCGTCGACAATCTCGACCTGCACGTGGGGGCTGGTGAGATCGTCGGTCTCATCGGCGCCAACGGTGCCGGCAAGACCACCACCGTCGAGTGCCTGCAGGGCCTGCGGACACCCGACTCCGGGGTGATCCGGGTCCTCGGCCTGGACCCGGTCAAGCAGGCCGATCGCCTGCGCCTGCAGGTGGGCAGCCAGCTGCAGAGCTCTGGGCTGCCCGACCGGCTGCGGGTCACCGAGGCGGTGGACCTGTTCGCCGGCCCGCACGCCCAGGACCGGGACCGGCTGCTCGAGCAGTTCGGCCTCGGGCGGCTGCATCGCTCCCCGTTCGCGGGGCTGAGCGGGGGAGAGCGGCAGCGGTTGTTCCTCGTGCTGGCGCTGCTCAACCGACCGCGCCTGGTCATCCTCGACGAGCTCACCCAGGGCCTGGACCCCGCCGCACGGCGTGAGGTGTGGTCCGCCGTTGCGCAGCTGCGTGACGAGGGCACCACCGTCATGCTCGTGACGCACGAGCTCGACGAGGCGGAGGCACTGTGCGAGCGTGTCGTCGCCATGCGGCAGGGGCGGGTGCTCGACCAGGGCACGCCCGCCGAGCTGGTCGCCCGCCACGCCCCTGGAGTCACGGTCCGCTTCGGCCTTCCAGGTGCCGGGGGTTCGGCGATCCGCGGCGAGCTCGATCGACTTCCCGGCGTACACCGGGTGAGCCAGGAGCGCGACCAGGTCGCGATCGAGGGCGCGCGCGAGGCCATCGCCCACGTGGGGGCCTGGCTCGTCGCGAGCGGACACCCCGTGCCGGTCGATCTCCGGGTCGACATCCCCGACCTCGAGTCGGCGCTGCTGACCCTGCTCGACCAGTCCACCGATCTCCCCGAGACCAGGAAGGTCGCATCATGAGCACGTTCGTCCCCATCCAGCCGGACACTGCCGGCGCCGATCCGCGCTCCACCGCCGGGCCCGCGCCCAAGCACCGCTCGGCCACCCGCCGACTCGTCACCACCGAGCTCCGGCTGCTCAGCCGCGAGCCGTTCACCCTGACCTTCGTGCTGGTGTTCCCGATCGTCTGCATGCTGATCATCGGCGGCTCGTTCGGGACCCAGCCCGACGACGCCTTCCCGGTGAACCCGTCGCACTGGTACGTCGCTTCCTACTTCACCGTGGTGATCGGGGCGACCGGACTGATCATGCTGCCGGTGCACATCGCCACCTACCGGGAGCGAGGAGTGCTGCGCCGGTTCGCGGCGTCGGGGTTCCCACGGTGGTCGTTCGCGTTGGCCCAGCTCGTGGTCGGCCTCACCGCGATCGCGATCTCGGGTGCGCTCCTGCTGGCCGTCGCCGCACCGGTCTACGGCGTCCCGCGCGTCGAGGACCCGGTGCGGGTCGTGGCCGGCGTGGTCGTTGCCTCCGTGGCGTTCGCCAGCATCGGGGTGCTGCTCGGGACGATGCTGCCCTCGGCGCGGGCGGCACAGGCCGTCGGGCTGCTGCTGTTCTTCCCCTCCTTCCTGCTCGGTGTCGGCGGCCCACCGCCGGCGGTGATGTCGGATGCGCTGCGGGAGATCTCCGAGCGGCTGCCGCTGTCGCTGGCCAACCAGGCGATCCGGGAACCGTGGCTCGGGATCGGCGACGCCACGGTCGCCCTGGTGGCCGTCACCGTGATCGCGGTCGGCGCCATGGCCCTGGCGGCACGGCGCAGCGCCCTGTGACGTCTAGGGTCGCTCCCATGACGGAGTGGGGAACGCGAGCCGCGGCACCTGCCGCGCTCGCGTTCTTCGCGCTCCTGGGAGTGCTGATGACGCGCCAGTCGACCCCGGTGGCGCTGTGGTCGGCCGCGGGCATCGTCGCTGCGGCGCTGGCGCTGGCGAAGTGGGCGCCGTCGGGCTGGCGGCTCGCGGCGGGGTTGGTCATCCCGATCGCGGGGCTGGTGGTGCTCGGTCACGAGCAGTCCTCCAACCTGTCCTGGATGGGGCTGTGCGTCATCGCCGCCTGGGCCGCGCTGACGTCTGCGTTGCCGGTGGCCCTGACCACGCTCGTCGTACTCCTCGCAGGACCCGTCGGGGAGTGGGCGATCCACCCCTCGGAACCCGGATGGGGTGCCTGGGTCATCGGTACGGCGTTCACGACCATCGCCTGCGTGTTCGCCCGGCGACTGCGACTGACCGTGGTCGAGCTCAACCGCACCCGGGCCGAGCTGGCCGAGCGCAGCAGGGCCGAGGAGCGCAGCCGGATCGCCGGTGAGGTGCACGACGTGATCGGCCACGCCCTGACCGTCTCGCTGCTGCACATCGGCAGCGCCCGGCTCGCACTCGACGACGAGCCCGAGGAAGCGCGCGCCTCCCTGGTCGAGGCGGAGAGGTTGGCCCGACAGAGCCTGGAGGAGGTCCGCGCCACCGTCGGCCTGATGCGCACCGACGACCCCGTCCGGATGGCGCCGCTGCCCGACGCCCGTGACATCACCGACCTCGTGGACTCGTTCCGCCGAGCCGGCGCGGCCGTCGAGCTCAAGGTCGAGGGAGACCTTTCCTCTTTGGGATCCGCCCGGGGACTGGCTGCCTACCGGATCGTCCAGGAGGCACTGACCAACGCCGCTCGGCACGCCGCCGGCGAGCCAGTCGCTGTCTGCGTGATCGCCGGCAAGGCAGACGTCACGGTGACGGTGCGCAACGGCGGGGCGCCCGACCCCGCGGCCACCCCCGGTTCCGGCCTCGACGGCATGCGCGAGCGCGCCGAAAGCGTCGGTGGCCGACTCACCGGCGGTCCGGTCCCGCAGGGCTGGCTGGTCGAGGCGGTGCTGCCGTCATGACCCAGGAGGTGGTCCGGGTGCTCCTGGTCGATGACCAGGAGCTCGTCCGCACGGGGCTGCGCGGGATCCTGCGCTCCCGGTTCGGGTTCGAGATCGTCGGTGAGCTGGCGAGCGGCGAGGGCATCGTCGACGCGGTGGCGTCCCTGCGTCCCGACGTGGTGGTGATGGACGTGCGGATGCCCCGGGTCGACGGCGTCGCCGCGACCCGGTTGCTGGCCGACGTACCCGATGCGCCAGCGGTGCTGGTGCTGACGACGTTCGAGGACGAGGAGGTGCTCGCCGGGGCGCTCCGCGCCGGGGCGGCCGGCTTCCTGCTCAAGTCTGTCCCGGCCGAGGACCTCCAGCGCGCTGTCCGGGCGGTCGCCGCCGGCGACTCGTGGCTGGACCCGGCCGTCACCGGCCGGGTGCTCACGGCCTACCGCGGAGCGCAGGCCCCACCGGTGTCCGGCGCGGCTGTCGAGACGCTCACGCCACGGGAGCGAGAGGTGCTCGCCCTGATCGGCGCCGGTCTCAACAACACCGAGATCGCCGCCAACCTGTTCCTCGGCGAGGGCACGATCAAGACCCACGTCGGGCACATCTTCGCCAAGCTCGGCCTGCGCGACCGCGCTGCCGCCGTGGTCTTCGCCTTCGACCACGGGCTGGTCCAGCCGGGGCGCCGCTCCGGGTGAGGTTGGGCTTGGCCGCTGCCTGTGCCGCTTTACGGCGCACGGGGGTTAGCGCATGCCCGTCAATGGGGCAGGGGGCGCACCTAGGGTGCATAGTCGCATCGTTAGTCGCATGGAGCTTGTTGGAGGGCATTGGTGAACACCGCGTCTTCTCGTGAACCTGCAGGTCAGCACGAGGAAGCTGGTCGGAGGCTGCCCGCGGCCGTCCTATGGGACATGGACGGCACCCTGGTCGACACCGAGCCGTACTGGATGGCCACCGAGACCGAGATCGCCGAGACGCACGGCGGCACGTGGACCCACGAGGACGCGATGGCGCTGGTGGGCAACGAGCTGATCGTGTCGGGGGAGTACATCAGGAACCGGGTCGGGATGCAGCAGTCGGCCGCAGAGATCGTGGAGATGTTGCTCGACGGCGTGGTCGCGCAGGTGCGGCACGCGGTGCCGTGGCGCCCGGGGGCACGCGAGATGCTGCTGGCGCTGCACGCCGCGGGCGTGCCGTGCGCGCTGGTCACCATGTCCTACCAGCGGCTGGTGGCGCCGATCCTCGAGCACCTGCCACCGGAGACGTTCCGGGTGATCGTCACCGGCGACCAGGTGGAGAAGGGCAAGCCGCACCCCGAGCCGTACCTGACCGCGGCCGCGGCGCTGGGCCTGGACCCCGCCGACTGCGTCGCTGTCGAGGACTCACCGACCGGCGTCCGTTCCGCCGAGGCGGCCGGGTGCCGGGTGCTCGTCGTGCCCAACCACGTGCCCGTGCCGGCCGCGCCGGGCCGGCACTTCCGCGACACCCTCGAGGACCTCACGCCCGCCGACCTGGGTGCCCTGGGCTGACCTCAGGCGTGGTGGCAGGCCACCTCGACGCCGTCGACGGGACGGACGGCCGGCACCGCCTCCAGGCACACGTCGGTGGCCAGCGGGCAGCGAGGCGCGAAGGTGCACCCGGGCAGGTCGTCCCATGGCGTGGCCGGGTCGCCGCTCACCGCCACCCGCTCACGCCGCTGGGCCGGGGTGAAGGCCGGGATCGCGTTCACCAGCATCTGGGTGTAGGGATGCCGCGGCGAGGCGATCACCTGCTCGGCCGGTCCCTCCTCGACGATCCGGCCCAGGTACATCACGCCGATCCGGTCCGCCACGCTGCTGACGACCGCGAGGTCGTGGGCGATGAGCAGCGCCCCGAACCCGCGCTCGGCCTGCAGGTCCGAGAGCAGGTTGAGCACCTGGGCCTGCACCGACACGTCGAGCGAGGCCACCGGCTCGTCCAGCACCAGCAGCCGGGGGTCCAGCGCCAGCGCGCGGGCGATCACCACCCGTTGCCGCTGGCCGCCGCTGAGCGCGCGCGGCAGCCGCGACGCGACGCCCGGGTCCAGCCCGACCGCCTCGAGCAGCTCGGTGACCTTGTACGCCACGCCCTCGCGCCCCTGGATCCGCAACGGCTCGGCGACGATGTCACCGATGCTCATCCGCGGCGACAGCGCCGCCGCGGGGTCCTGGAACACCAGCTGCGTGTGCCCGCGCCGCGCACGCAGCGAACGACGCCGCAGCCCCGAGACCAGCTGGCCCGACCACAGCACCTCGCCTGCGTCCAACGGCGACAGCATCGCCGCCGCCCGCGCCAGCGTGGACTTGCCGCAGCCGCTCTCGCCGACCAGCGCCACCGTCTCTCCGGGGTGCACCTGCAGCGTGATGTCGTCGACCGCGACGAGCCGGGCGCGCTGCCGGCCGTGCGCGACGTCGTACGTCTTGCGGGCGCCACGGACCTCCAGCACCGCGCTCGTGGCGCTCGGCGCGTCGCCCGTCATCGCGTTCGTCGTGGCGCTCACCGGACCTCCTCCAGCGCACCGCCGACGCCCGGGCGCCAGCATCGCGACCAGCCTTCGGTGCTCGCCGTGATCGGCGGCGCCTGCGCGCAGGCGCCTACGACGTGCGGGCAGCGCTCCGCGAAGGCGCACCCGGCCGGCCACTGCCCGGGCACCGGCGGCCGTCCCGGCATGGCGGCCAGTCGCCGCCGGCCGGTGGCCAGCGTCGGCCGGCTGGCCAGCAGCCCCCGGGTGTAGGGGTGCTGGGGGTGGGTGAAGATCTCCTGCACCGGCCCCTCCTCGACGATCTGCCCGGCGTACATGACCGCGACCCGGTCCGCGACCTCGGCGACCAGACCGAAGTCGTGGGTCACGATCAGCGCCGCGCGCTGCTCGGTGCGGGTGGCCTTGCGGATCACGTCCAGGACCTGGGCCTGCACGGTGACGTCGAGCGCGGTCGTCGGCTCGTCGGCGACCAGCAGCGCCGGGTCGTTGGCGAGCGCGATGGCGATGGCGACACGCTGGCGCAGCCCGCCGGAGAGCTCGTGCGGGTAGGCACGCATCCGCTGCTCGGGACCGGGCACACCCACCGAGGCGAGCAGCTCGACCACCCGCGCGCGGTGCTGACGCGGGCGGCCACCGCGGTGCAGGACGAGGGCCTCCGCGATCTGGGCGCCGACGCGCTGCAGCGGGTTGAGCGAGCTGAGCGGGTCCTGGAACACGGTGCCCACCACTCCGCCGCGCACCCGGTTCAACGTCGCGGCGTCCGCGCCGACCAGCTCGGTGCCGGCCAGGCGCACCGAGCCGCCGGTGATCCGCACGCCGGAGCCCGCCAGGCCCAGCGCGGACATGCAGGTCACGGTCTTGCCGGAGCCGGACTCGCCGACCAGACCGACGACGCTGCCCGCGGGCACGCGCAGGCTGGCACCGCGCACCAGCACCTTCGCCTGCGCGGTGGGTCCGGCCTCGACGTACAGGTCGGAGATGGTCAGGGTGTCACTCACGTCAGCACCTTCGGGTCGAGCGCCACGTTGCTCAGCCGGCGACGCAGCGCCGTGCCGAGGGCGTTGGCGCACAGCACGGTCACCACGATCATCAGCGCGGGCCAGGTCAGGATCCACCACGCGGTCTCCAGGTAGGAGGTGCCGTCGGAGATGAGGTTGCCCCACGACGGTGTGGGCGGGCGGACGCCGAGGCCGAGGAACGACAGCGAGCTCTCGATCACCACGAGCGTGCCGACGGTGAACGACCAGACCACCAGCGTCACCGGCAGGACCTGCGGGAGGAGGTGGCGCCACACCACGTAGGCGTCGCTGGCGCCGGCGCCGGTGGCGGCGACCACGTAGTCCTCGCCGCGCAGCCGTTGCACGATCGTGCGGGTCACCCTCGTGGGCAGCACCCAGCCGCCCAGGGTGAGCAACGCGATCAGCACGGGGATGTCGGAGCCGACCACCGCGACGGCGGCCAGCGCCAACACCAGGAAGGGGAACGCCAGCCATACGTCGGCCACGCTCATGATCGCCCGGTCGAGCCGTCCGCCGCGGTAGCCGGCGACGAGGCCGAGGAGCACCCCGAGCAGGACGGCGCCGGTGGCGGCGCCGAACCCGACCGCCAGCGAGACCTGGCCGCCGGCCAGCGTGCGCGCCAGCAGGTCGCGGCCGAAGGCGTCGGTGCCCAGCGCGCCGCCGTCGCCGCCGAGCCACACCGGCTCCTGCAGCCGGTTCCCCAGGTCCTGGGCCTCCGGCTCCAGGTCCAGCAGTCCGGGACCGAGCACGCTGGCGGCCCCGATGAGCAGGAGCACCCCGAGCGGGAGCCACAGCCGCAGGTCCACCCGGCGCCGGCGCGCCGACGGCGCCGTCTCGGGGACGGGGGACAGGGGCGAGGAGACGTGGGAGGAGTCGTCGACGGTGCTCATGCGGCGGCCCTTCCGGTGCGCGGGTCGAGCGCGCGCAGCAGCGCGTCGCCGATGACGTTGATGACGATGACGACGACACCGATCGCGAACACCGACGCCTGCACCACCGGGTAGTCCCGGGCGAAGATGGCGTCCACGAGGCGCTTGCCGATGCCGTCGTAGGCGAAGAGGACTTCCACGACCACGGCTCCGCTGATCAGGTACGACGTCTCGACCACCAGGGCGGCGGCGACCGCGGGGAAGGCGTTCGGCAGCGCGTGGCGCCACGCCACGCGGCGCTCGGAGGCGCCCTTGGCGGCGGCGGTGCGCAGGAAGTCGTGCTGCTCGACCAGGTCGAGCTCAGCATCGACCATCCGCGCGGTGCGGGCGATGGCGAAGAGGGCGAGGGTCACGGTCGGCATCACCAGTGTCGCGGCCGTGCCGCTGCCGAAGGCGGGCAGCCACCCGAGCCGCACCGCGAGCACGGCGCTCAGGCCGACCCCGATCACGAAGGCCGGGACGGCCTGGCCGAGGGTGAGCAGCCCGCTCAGCACCACGCGGACCGGGCGCGGACCGCGGTGCAGGGCCATGCCGGCGGGGATGCCGAGGAGCACGGAGAGGACCATCGTGGCGAAGATCAGCACCAGCGTGGCGGGCAGCGCGGCGAGCGCGGCCTCCAGCGCCGGCTGGCCGCTGAAGACCGACGTGCCGAAGTCGAGGCGGGCGGTGTCGCCGAGGAAGTCCAGGTACTGCGCGAGCAGCGAGCGGTCGAGACCGTAGGCGGCGCGGATCTCGTCGAGCTGCTCGGGGGTTGCCGAGGGGCCGGCGAGCACTCCGGCGGGGTCGCCCTTGAGCCGGACGAGGAAGAACAGCAGGGTCAGGAGCCCGAGAAGGGTCAGCGCCGTGCGGAGCAGCAGCGCGAGGAGCGCCCGCAGCGGGCCGGTGAGCAGGTCCGAGGCCCGCCCGCGGGCGTCCCCCCGCCGCGCCGGAGCGGCAGGGGGACGCACGTCGTCGAGAGCGGTCACTTGGTGATGACCATCTCCTCGACACGGATCAGGCTGTCACCGGTGAGCGGCACTTCCTTGACCCGGGGAGCGGCCGTGTACAGGTTGTCCGGCCACGCCAGGAGCAGCACACCGGCCTGGTCGTTCATGACCTTGGCCATCTGCTGGATCAGCGCCTCGCGCTTCTCCTCGTCCATCTCCTGCGTCTGCTCGGTGAACAGCTTCTGGTACTCGGCATTGTCGAAGTGGACCTGCTGGCCGGGGAACGGGGGACCGAACCGGGTGACCGCGGCGATGTCGCGCAGGTCGTAGTAGTCGGTCTGCCAGTACAGCAGGGGCGACTTGCTCTTCTGCAGCAGCGAGCCGATGAACGCGGAGAGGTCCTCGAGGACGACCTCGGACTTGAAGCCCACCGCGTTGAGGAAGCCCGCGACCGCCTCGGCCTGGGTCTTGAACAGGGCGGTCGTGGCGATCGGCAGCTCCAGGCCCTCGACGCCGGCCTCCTTGATCAGCTTCTTGGCCTTGGCGGGGTCGTAGCCGTAGCTGGGCAGGTCGGCGTCGTAGCCGAGGTAACCCTCCTGCAGGAACTGGCTGCCGTTGGGCCGGCCGAAGCCACCCAGCGCGGCCTCGACGAACGCGTCGCGGTCGATGGCGTAGTTGATGGCCTGGCGCACCCGCAGGTCGGCGAGCTTGGGCTCGGCGTCCGCGATCAGGCTGGTGATCGCCGAGGAGCCGGCGGACTTGCTGACCGACTGGAAGCCCTTGGACTCCAGCTGCTTGGAGTTGTCGGCGGGCAGGCCGAAGGCGACGTCCACCTCGCCGGTCTGCAGCGCGTTGACCATCGTCGTCGCGCTGGGGATCGCCTGGAAGGTGATCCGCTCGACGTTGTCCGTCGCGCGCCACGAGTCGTCGAAGCGCTCCAGCTCGATGCTGGTGCCCTCCTTGTAGTCGGTGACCTGGAACGGGCCGGTGCCGGCCGGCCGGTCGCCGTCGAAGGTGGCGGGGTCGACGATGTCGAGCAGGGTGAGCCGGTTGAGCAGGACCGGGTCCGCCACGTCGGTGCTGATCTCGACCTCGGTGGGGGAGACGGTGACCGCCTTCGCGACCGTGCTCAGCTTCGCGGCGACGGTGGAGTAGGCGGGGTCGCCGGACTGGATCCGCTGCACGTTGGCCACCACGGCGTCGGCGTCGAACGCCGCGCCGGAGGAGAAGGTCACGCCCTCGCGCAGGGTGAACGACATCGTCGTGTCGTCCTTGAGCTTCCAGCTCTCGGCAAGGCCGGCGACCAGCTTGCCGTCGGCGTCGAAGGTGACCAGCTGGTCGAAGACCTGCTTGGTGTAGCTGCGTCCCACGGAGGAGAGCGCGGCCGCGGGGTCGAGGCTGCTCGTGATGGCCGTGCTGGCCAGCTTCACGTGCGCGTCCTTGACCGCCTCGCCGCCGGCGCTGTCTCCGCTCTCGGCCCCGCACGCGGCGAGCGTCGTCGCCATCGCGAGCGCCGCGACGCTGGTCAGGGTGCGCCGCAGGGCGCGGCCCCGGGCCCGGCTTGAGTACTGGGGGAACGACATGAACACCGCCTTCTCGTCAGGTCCCGCGAGTCCGCGGAACATATACGATATAGCACCGCGATGTGACATGGAACACCGCGATCTCGCCTGCCGGACAGCCGGAGTCACTCGACGGCCTCAGGCAGAGACGGGCGCGGCCGCCGGAGAGGGTGCGGCAGGGTACGGCGGGGGCGTGCCGCCGTACGCCGGGCACAGCGCTTGGTGCGCGCACCAGCGGCAGGTCGCGCCGGGTCGCGGCTGGAAGTCCTGGGCCTGTGTGGCGGCCCGGATGGCCTCCCACACCGCGTGCACCTTGCGCTCGGTGGCGAGCAGCTCGGTCTCGTCGGGGGAGTACTCCAGCACCTCGCCGTTGCCCAGGTAGACCAGGCGCAGCACCGCCGGGATCGTGCCGCGCATCCGCCACAGCACCAGCGCGTAGAACTTCAGCTGGAACAGCGCCTTGGCCTCGAACTGCTCGCGCGGGGAGGAGCCGGTCTTGTAGTCCACCACCCGGATCGCGCCGTCGGGCGCCACGTCGAGGCGGTCCACCACGCCGCGCAGCAGCAGCTTGGCGTCGGTGAGCGTCTCGACGTACACCTCCCGCTCGGCCGGCTCCAAGCGGGTGGGGTCCTCGAGGTCGAAGTAGGTTGCCAGCACGTCGCGGCACGACGCCAGCCAGGTCACGACGTCGGGTCCCTCGGCGGCGAACATCGAGGCCAGAGCCGGCTCCAGCTCCTGCAGCTCCTCCCACGCCGGGACCACCAGCTCTTGCGCCTGCTCCGGCGTACGACGCCCGGCGGGCAGGTCGAAGAGCAGCTCCAGCGCGCGGTGCACCACGGTGCCGCGGACCGCGGCCGGCGAAGGCGGCTCGGGCAGCCGGTCGATGTTGCGCAGCCGGTAGTACAACGCGCAGCCGAGGAAGTCGGCCACCCGCGACGGCGAGAGCGCGCCGAGCACCTCGACGCCGTCGACGGCGCGTCCCGCCCGCTCCGCCTGCTCGGCCGGGTCCGCCGGCGCGATCCCCGGCGTGCCCGCAGGCGCCTCGATGCTGCTCATGGCCGCGACCCTAGGCCAGGGCTCCGACAGCACGGTTGAGGCACGGGGGAGACGGATACCGTGAAGGCATGGCCGCGCCCGACCCAGCACCACCGTCCGTGCCCCGCGGGATGCTCCGCATCGGCCGGATCGCGGGCAGCGACGTGCTGGTCTCCAGCTCCTGGTTCCTGATCGCGGCACTGATCGCCTACCTGATGGGGCCGCGGGTGGAGCAGGTGCAGGCCGGCCTCGGCGCTTGGAAGTACGTGGTCGGCCTGGCGTTCGCGATCGCCCTCTACCTCGCCATCCTGCTGCACGAGGCGTCGCACGCGCTGGTGGCCCGCCGCCTCGGCTTCCGGGTCGAGTCCATCACGCTGCACTTCCTCGGTGGCGCCACCGCGATCTCCGGCGAGGCCCGGCGGCCCCGGCAGGAGTTCTGGATCGCCGTGGTCGGTCCGCTGACCTCGCTCGCCGTCGGTGCGGTGGCGCTCGTGGCGTGCCTGGCCATGCCGCCCGGGCTCACCCGGTTGCTGCTCGAGGGCCTGGCCGGGGCCAACCTGCTCATCGGCGTCCTCAACCTCGTGCCCGGCCTGCCCCTGGACGGCGGCCGGGTGCTCAAGGCCGGCGTGTGGGCCGCCACCGGTCGTTCCTACATCGGCACCGTGGCCGCCGCCTGGGGCGGTCGGATCACCGCGCTCGCCGTCGCCGCCTGGGCGATCCTCGCCGCCAACGCCGGCGCGCTGGTCGACCCGCTGCTGCTCACCATCGTCGCTCTCTTCTTGTGGGTCGGCGCCTCGCAGTCGCTGCACACCGCCCGCGTCGTGGAGCGACTCAGCGGGCTGGACGCCAAGACGTTGGCCCGCCCTGCGCTGCCGGTGGCCGACGACCTCCCGCTGGCCGAGGCGCTGCGCCGGGCCGAGGAGAGCGGCACCCCCAGCATCGTCACCGTCAGCGCCAGCGGGTTGCCCGTGGGCGTCGTCGACCCGCGCGCCGTCGCCGCCACCCCGCCCGAGCGCCGGCCGTGGGTGCCCGCCTCGGCGGTGGCGCGGCGCCTCGACGACGGCTCCGCCCTGCCCGAGTCGGTCTCCGGCACCGAGCTGGTGGAGGCGCTGCGGCGCACGCCCGCGAACGCCTACGTGCTGCTCGCCCCTGACGGCTCCGTGCACGGCGTCCTGCTCGGCTCGGACATCGCCCGAGCCGCCCGCGGCCGCTGAGCCCGGCGCTTGGCCCCGACGCCGCTTCGGCCACGGCCGGGGTCTCCCGATAGATTGCGCCGGTGAGCGACACCATCCCCGACGTGCCCCCCGAGGCCTGGTCCGGCGTCCACCGCGGTCCGCTGCGCGAGGGCGAGTGGGTCCGCCTGGTCGACGCCAAGGGCCGCCGGCACAACTTCGCGCTGCAGGCGGGCAAGCGGTTCTTCTCCAACAAGGGCCACCTCGAGCACGACGAGCTGATCGGCCGCGAGGAGGGCTTCACCGTCACATCCTCGGTCGGCGGGGAGTACCTCGTCTTCCGGCCTCTGCTCTCGGAGTACGTCGTCTCCATGCCCCGCGGGGCCGCGGTGGTCTATCCCAAGGACTCCGCGCAGATCATCGCGATGGCCGACATCTTCCCCGGCGCGCACGTGGTCGAGGCCGGCGTCGGCTCCGGGGCGTTGACCTGCTCGCTGCTGCGCGCCGTCGGGCCCTACGGCCGGGTGTCGTCGTACGAGCGCCGCGAGGAGTTCGCCGACGTCGCCCGCCGCAACGTCACCCAGTTCTTCGGCGCCCCCGAGGGCCAGACCCACCCGGCCTGGAACCTGACGATCGGAGACCTGGCCGAGGCGCTGCCGGCCTCCGGCGAGCGCTGCGACCGGATCATCCTCGACATGCTCGCCCCCTGGGACTGCCTCGACGCCGCGGCGGACGCCCTGCTGCCCGGCGGCATCGTGTGCGCCTACGTCGCCACCACCACCCAGCTGTCGAAGTTCGTCGAGGCGGTGCGGGTGCACGGCGGCTTCACCGAGCCCGCCCCGTGGGAGTCCCTGGTCCGCGACTGGCACGTCGAGGGCCTGGCCGTGCGCCCGGGCCACAAGATGATTGGCCACACCGCCTTCCTGGTCACTGCGCGCCGGATGGCGCCGGGACAGCGGGCCCCGCTGAAGAAGCGGCGCCCGGCACCGGGTGCCTACGGACCGGACTACACCGGCCCCCGCCCGCCGGGGATTCCGGACGTGCCCGCGGAGGACTGAACCGCCTCCTCAGAACCCGCCTCCGGACCCTGCACCGGCCGCGCAGCAAGCCACGTCGCCCCGGCCCACACCCGCCTGAACCCGGCAACGCAAACGTTGCAAAGGTGCGCGTGGCGAACCGTTCTCGCGTAACACCGCGCCGAGTAGTGTCGACGCCAGGAGGTGTGCGATGACGACAGGTGAAGGCGCTCCCGGCGCCCGGCGGACCCCGGACGCAGCAGAGCTGCAGCAGCAGGTCCGCTTCCTGGAGGAAGAGATCCACGACCTGCGCCGGCGTCTGGTCGACGCGCCCGGCACGGGGGCCCGGTCCCTGGAGGCGCGGCTCAGCGAGACCCAGCGCTCGTTGGCGGCGGCGACCGCGCAGAACGAGCGCCTTGCAGGAACCCTGCGCGAGGCTCGCGACCAGATCCTCAAGCTCAAGGAGGAGGTCGACCGGCTGGCCCAACCGCCCGCGGGCTTCGGCACGTTCCTGCAGCGCAACGAGGACGAGACCGTCGACGTGTTCACCGGCGGTCGCAAGCTGCGGGTCACGGTGAGCCCCAACGTCGACGTGGACACGCTGCGCACCGGCCAGGAGGTGCTGCTCAACGAGGCCCTGAACGTGGTCGACGCCTTCGCCTACGAGACGGTCGGCGAGGTGGTGATGTTCAAGGAGCTGCTCGCCGACGGCGAGCGGGTGCTGGTCATCGCGAACGCCGACGAGGAGCGGGTCGTCCGCCTCGCCGAGCCGCTGCTCGGCACGACCCTGCGCGCCGGCGACTCCCTGCTGCTGGACTCCCGCGCCGGCTACGTCTACGAGCGGGTGCCCAAGTCCGAGGTCGAGGAGCTCGTCCTGGAGGAGGTCCCGGACATCTCCTACGAGTCGATCGGTGGCCTCGGCAACCAGATCGAGGCGATCCAGGATGCCGTCGAGCTGCCGTACCTCTACCCCGAGCTGTTCGCCGAGCACGAGCTCAAGCCGCCGAAGGGCATCCTGCTCTACGGCCCGCCCGGATGCGGCAAGACGCTGATCGCGAAGGCCGTGGCCAACTCGCTGGCCAAGAAGGTAGCCGCGAAGACCGGCGCCGAGGGGAAGTCGTACTTCCTCAACATCAAGGGCCCCGAGCTCCTCAACAAGTACGTCGGCGAGACCGAGCGCCACATCCGGCTGGTGTTCCAGCGCGCTCGGGAGAAGGCCAGCACCGGCACCCCGGTCATCGTGTTCTTCGACGAGATGGACTCGCTGTTCCGCACCCGCGGCTCGGGCGTCTCCTCGGACGTGGAGAACACGATCGTCCCGCAGCTGCTCAGCGAGATCGACGGCGTCGAGCTGCTCGAGAACGTGCTGGTCATCGGTGCCTCGAACCGCGAGGACATGATCGACCCCGCGATCCTGCGTCCGGGCCGGCTCGACGTGAAGATCAAGATCGAGCGCCCCGACGCCGAGTCGGCGCGCGACATCTTCAGCAAGTACCTGACCCCGGGGCTGCCGCTGCACCCCGACGACCTGGCCGAGTTCGGCAACGACCGCCGGGCCACGGTCGACGGGATGATCCGGGCCACCGTGGAGCGGATGTACACCGAGACGGAGGAGAACCGCTTCCTCGAGGTGACCTACGCCAACGGTGACAAGGAGGTCCTGTACTTCAAGGACTTCAACTCCGGCGCGATGATCCAGAACATCGTCGACCGGGCGAAGAAGATGGCGATCAAGGACTTCATCGACCACCAGCAGAAGGGTTTGCGGGTCACGCACCTGCTGCAGGCGTGCGTGGACGAGTTCAAGGAGAACGAGGACCTGCCCAACACGACCAACCCCGACGACTGGGCGCGGATCTCGGGCAAGAAGGGGGAGCGGATCGTGTTCATCCGCACCCTGGTCACCGGCAAGCAGGGCACCGAGCCCGGTCGCTCCATCGACACCGTCTCCGACACCGGCCAGTACCTGTAATCCGACCTGTAGCCCGCGTCATCGGCACCCGGTTCCAGACCCGGGGGCCGGTGGCGGCGTGTCGGCCCCGCTTGCCTGCCCGGGTTTGCTTGGCTGGCGGTGCACGTATCCGCATTCCCGACAGGAGAACCTCATGGTCAAGAAGCTCGTCATCGTCGCACTGCTCGGCCTCGGCGCCACCGCCGTCGTCAAGGTGGTCAAGGGCCGCTGACCGCAGGCTTCCTACGACGCGGGCCCCGACCGAGATCTCGGTACGGGGCCCGCGTCGTTGCTGGGTCTCAGCGGTTGCGCAGGTACCAGCCGCGGGCGACGTGGAAGGCGCCGTAGCAGCCGAGGCCGACAGCGACCGCCACCAGCACCCACGGCCCCCACGGCTCGTCGCGGAACCGGACGACCGCCTGGTCCAGGCCGCCGGACTTCTTCGGGTCGTGCGTGAGGCCGGCGAGCACGAACAGCCAGGCGATCAGCGCGAAGGCGACGGCGCGGCCGGTGTAGCCGACGCGCGCCAGCACGGTGACCACCGTGCCGATGTGGCCGGTCTGGCCGTCGACCTCGAGGTCCTTGCGCCACTTGTCGTTCAGTCCGCGCCAGGCACTCGCGATCCCCACGCCGATCAGCACGAGACCGACGCCCACCACCAGCACCGGACCGAAGGGCAGCTCCAGCAGCCGCTGGGACAGGCCCGCCTCGCCGGATCCGCCGCCCGAGCCCCCGTCGCCCAGGGCGGTGCGCACGGCCAGCACGGCCAACGTCGCGAACACCACGCCGCGCACGGCCGAGCTCACCCGGGCCACCCACCGCCGGGCGCCGTCGTGGTCACCGTGCCCGCCGACGGCCTGGAACGCCTGGCGCAGGCACAGTCCCGCGAGGCCGATCGCCACCACCCACAGGCTCACCTTGCCGAGGGGGCTGCCCGACAGCTCGGCGAACGCTCCCTCGCCGGAGGCGGACCCCGAGGCTCGTCCGAGCGCCAGCTGGGCCGCCAGCCACGCGATCAACACGTACACGAGGCCATAGCCGGCCATGCCCGCGCGGGCCAGCCGGTCGAGCGCCGTGTTGTCGCGCATCTGGCGGGCTCGCTGCTGCGCCCGGTCCTGGGTCCTGCTCTTCGTCACGCTCATCGTCATCCTCACTCCCGGGCCCGCATTACCCACCGGCGACGCAGCCCAGTCACCGCGGCGTACGTCGAAGCACGAAAGGGGTGGCGCCCGGGTCGTGGCGCGTAGGCTCGCAGCATGAGCGTGCGGCGAGTCATGGGCACCGAGATCGAGTACGGCATCGCCGTGCCCGGCCAGCCGAGCGCGAACCCGATGGTCGCCTCCTCGCAAGTCGTCAACGCCTACGCCTCGGCCACGCTGCGTGCGCGCCGGGCGCGGTGGGACTTCGAGGAGGAGTCCCCGCTGCGCGACGCCCGCGGGTTCGACATGTCGCGGCAGGTCGCCGACCCCACCCAGCTCACCGACGAGGACCTCGGGCTGGCGAACGTGATCCTGACCAACGGCGCCCGGCTCTACGTCGACCACGCCCATCCGGAGTACGCCACGCCTGAGGTGGTCACGCCGTTGGACGTGGTGCGCTGGGAGAAGGCCGGCGAGCAGGTGATGTTCGACGCCGCCCGGCTGGCCGCCCAGCTGCCCGGCAACCCGACGATCGTGCTGTACAAGAACAACACCGACAACAAGGGTGCCTCCTACGGCGCGCACGAGAACTACCTGATGCGCCGCTCCACCCCGTTCGCCGACATCGTCCGGCACCTCACCCCGTTCTTCGTCAGCCGCCAGGTCGTGTGCGGGGCGGGCCGGGTGGGCCGGGGCCAGGACGGGCGCAAGCACGGCTACCAGATCAGCCAGCGCGCCGACTTCTTCGAGGTCGAGGTGGGGCTGGAGACCACCCTGAAGCGGCCCATCATCAACACCCGCGACGAGCCGCACGCCGACCCGGAGAAGTACCGGCGGCTGCACGTGATCATCGGCGACGCCAACCTCTCCGAGATCGCCACCTACCTCAAGGTGGGCACCACGTCGCTGGTGCTGGCGATGATCGAGGACCGGTTCATCGACCGCGACCTCTCCGTCGTGTCCCCGGTCTCCGCGCTGCGGGCGGTCTCCCACGACCCCTCCCTGCGGCACCGGATGCGGCTTGCCGACGGCCGCGAGCTGACCGGGGTGCAGCTGCAGATGGAGTACCTCGACCTGGCCCGCAAGTACGTCGAGGACCGGTACGGCGCCGACGCGGACGAGCAGACCGTGGACGTGCTGAGCCGGTGGGAGGACGTGCTCGTCCGGCTGGAGACGGACCCGATGTCGCTGGCCGACCAGCTCGACTGGGTCGCGAAGCTGAGGCTGATCGAGCAGTACCGCTCCCGCGACGGCCTGGCCTGGGACGACGCGAAGCTCCAGCTCATCGACTACCAGTACTCCGACATCCGCCCCGAGAAGGGGCTCTACCACCGGCTGCAGCGGGCCGGGCGGATCCAGCGGCTGCTCACCGACGCCGAGGTGGACGCCGCGATGACCGACCCGCCCACCCAGACCCGGGCCTACTTCCGCGGCCGGTGCCTGGAGAAGTACGCCGACCACATCGCCGCGGCGTCGTGGGACTCGGTGATCTTCGACCTGCCCGGGCGGGACTCCCTGCAGCGGGTGCCGACCATCGATCCGCTGCGCGGCAGCCGGTCGCACGTGGGCCCACTGATCGACTCCTGCGACAGCGCCGAGGAACTGGTCCGCGCACTCACCCGCTGAGTGGGTCGGAGTGGCTAGGCTGACGCCATGGCCCAGGAGCAGAAGCAGCCGCGCCGCTCGGAGGAGAACGAGGAGGCGACCGAGGTCGCCCCCGAGACCACCGAGCCGGCAGTCGCCGAGCGCAAGGAAGCCCTCGACGATGACGTCGACGCGATCCTCGACGAGATCGACGACGTCCTCGAGACCAACGCCGAGGACTTCGTGAAGTCGTTCATCCAGAAGGGTGGCGAGTGATCCGCCGATGAGTGGTGACGCCCGGATCCCGGCTGCCTTCCTGCGCCCCGGGACCAGCTCCTTCAGCGACTTCATCGCCGAGAACGCCCCCGACCTGCTGCCGGCCCGCCGTTCGCTGCCTGCCGGCAGCGTCGACCAGCTGGCGCCGCACGGCACGACCATCGTCGCCGCCACCTTCCCCGGTGGTGTGGTGATGGCCGGCGACCGGCGCGCCACCATGGGCAACGTCATCGCCCAGCGCGACATCGAGAAGGTCTTCCCCGCCGACGAGTACTCCGTGGTCGGCATCGCCGGCACCGCCGGGCTGGCCGTGGAGATGGTGCGGCTGTTCCAGGTCGAGCTGGAGCACTACGAGAAGATCGAGGGCACCCTGCTCTCGCTGGACGGCAAGGCCAACCGCCTCTCCGCCCTGATCCGCGCCAACCTCGGCATGGCCATGCAGGGCCTGGCCGTGGTGCCCATGTTCGCCGGCTACGACCTCGCCTCCCGCGTGGGGCGGATCTTCGGCTACGACGTCACCGGTGGCCGCCACGAGGAGGCGTCGTTCTTCACCGTCGGCTCCGGCTCGCTGTTCGCCCGGGGCGCGCTGAAGAAGCTGTGGCGCGAGGGGATGAGCGGCGAGGACACCGTGCGCGTCTGCCTGCAGGCGCTGTACGACGCCGCCGACGACGACTCCGCCACCGGCGGCCCGGACCTGACCCGCCGGATCTTCCCGATGGTGTGGATGGTGACCGCCGACGGTGTGCGCCGCCTGGACGAGGAGAGCGTCGCCGGGCTGGTCGACGAGCTGTACGGCGCCCGGATGCTGCGCCCCGACGGACCGCCGGCCGCGTTGCCGGGCAGCGCCGAGCACGGAGAGGACGCCTGAGATGAGCACTCCGTTCTACGTCTCGCCCGAGCAGCTGATGAAGGACCGGGCGGACTTCGCCCGCAAGGGCATCGCCCGGGGCCGCTCGCTCGCAGCGGTCCAGTTCGCCGACGGCGTGCTGCTGGTCACCGAGAACCCCTCGCAGGCGCTGCACAAGGTCTCCGAGCTCTACGACCGGCTCGCGTTCGCAGCCGTCGGTCGCTACAACGAGTTCGAGAACCTGCGCATCGCCGGGGTGCGGCTGGCCGACATGCGTGGCTACGCCTACGACCGCCGCGACGTGACCGGTCGCGGCCTGGCCAACGCCTACGCGCAGACCCTCGGCACGATCTTCTCCTCCGGCGGCGAGAAGCCGTACGAGGTGGAGATCTTCGTCGCCGAGGTCGGCGACGCGCCCGAGGACGACCAGATCTACCGGCTGACCTACGAGGGCCGGGTCGCCGACGAGCACGGCTACGCCGTGATGGGGGGCGACGCGGACACGGTGGCGGCCTACCTCGAGCAGCACTACACGCCGGGCGCCTCGCTGGCCGACGCGCTGCGGGTCGCCGTGGCCGCGCTGGGCCACACCAGCAACGACCGCGGCCAGGGCGCGGACCGCGTCATCCCGGTCGACGACCTGGAGGTCGCGGTGCTCGACCGGAGCCGGCTGCAGCCCCGCAAGTTCCGCCGGATCCTGCCTGCCCAGCTCGAGGACGTGCTCGGCAACCGCGGGCCGTCGGAGGCCGCGCCGCAGCAGCACAGCTCGGAGACGCCGATCGCGCTCGGGACGTCTGAGGGCGCGCAGAGCCCGGACGTCAGCTCCCCGGGCAACGGCCGGGACAACGGCCAGGACAAGGGCCAGGACAAGGGCCAGGGCGAGCCGCCGGTGGCGCCTCCGCTCTGACCGGGCGGAAGGTCCTGCCCGGGGCACTCGACCGGGGGCGTTCGGCTCCGGTCGCTCCATCCGGGCCGGGCGTCAGGCCGGCGGCGCGAGCACCACGGTCCAGGCGATCACCTTGCCCGAGGCGACGCTCGCCGTAGCGCTCGTGCCGGGCCAGGTACCGGCGCTCACGGGCCTGGTGTCGGCGGTCGCGGTGGCGAGGAGGCCGCTGCCCGAGCCCACCGCTGCGGGCGACCGTAACCGCGGGCGACGCTCGGCTGTCTCACCCGATTCGGGTAGCGGCCCTCACAGCGGCCGGGTCGCCGGCCCCTCCAGCACCTGGCCGTCGGCGTCGAAGCGGGAGCCGTGCAGCGGGCAGTCCCAGGACTCCTCGGCGTCGTTCCAGCACAGCACGCCACCGAGGTGGGTGCACAGCGGCGCCTGGTCGCGCCGCAGGGGCCGCTGCACGTGGCCGGAGACCATGTGCCAGCCGACCTCGGCGTTGAAGAAGGCGGTGCGGCCGATGCTGGCCACCTCGCGCGGGGTCCAGGCACGCAGCGCCCGGCCCCAGGCCGGCGGCGAGCCGCCGAGGAGCTCGGCGGCGAGCAGCAGCGCCGCGGCGGGGGCGGTGGTCATGCCCCACTTGTCGAAGCCGGTGAGGACATGGATCGCGTCGTCGCCGGGCAGCACCGGACCGACATAGGGCAGCGCGGTGGCCGGGGTCTGG
The DNA here is from genome assembly GCF_018388425.1 of Nocardioides faecalis. NCBI lineage: Bacteria > Bacillati > Actinomycetota > Actinomycetes > Propionibacteriales > Nocardioidaceae > Nocardioides > Nocardioides faecalis. The sequence continues at coordinate 2,014,902 of NZ_CP074406.1, forward strand.
TCCTGCGCCGACCAGACGTGGCGGACCTCGCTGCCGGGGAACGTCTGGTCGGCCCAGCCGAGCAGGTCCGCGACGTGGTCGGACTCCCGGCCTCGGCCCGTGCCGTGCCCCGAGCCACCGACCTGCAGCAGCTCCTCGCCGTCCACGGTGGTCACCGAGCGCAGCGAGCGGGTCGGCCGGTCGCTGGACAGGTGCATCCCGTCCGGGATCCAGCTCCCGGAGACCGTGGCGGCGTAGGAGCGCTGGGCCTGAACCCGGGCGAAGAAGCCACCGCGGTCCAAGATGGGCTGGTTGGTGGCGATGACGACCTTCTCCGCCCGCACCTGCGCCTCGCCGGCCTCGGTGTCGACGTCGAGGCGGACCACGTCGTCCTCCTGACGCACCCGCCGCACCCGGGAGCCCTCCAGCACCACCGCGCCCTCGGCCTCGGCGTCGGCGACCAGGGCACGCAGCAGCACCAGCGGGTCGAGCTGGAACTGGCCGTCGAGCCGCACCGCGCCGCGCACCTCGTAGGGCAGCTCGGTCTCCTCCACCCAGGTCGCGTCCAGACCGACCAGCTGGGCGGCCGCCAGCTCGGCACGGGCACGCAGCTCGCCGACCCGCGTGGTCGCGTACGTCGTGGCGTGCCGGTCGGTCACGTCCATCCCGGCCCGCTCGCAGTAGTGGCGCAGCCACGCCTGGCCCTCGCGGGAGGCCTCGACGTAGTCACGCACCACGGCCGGCGGGTTCGTCCGCACCGCCCGGCTCAGCTTGGTGCCCTGCAGCAGCGACACCTTGCCGGTGGTGTGCCCGGTGGTGCCGTCACCGATGCGGCGCGCCTCCAGCACCGCCACCCGGCGCCCGGCCCGGGCGAGCAGCAGAGCGGTGGTCAGACCGGCGATGCCGGCACCCACCACCGCGACGTCGTACGACGTGGCGCCGGTGGCCGACGGCCGCGGATCGGGCCGCGGCCCCTCGAACCAGACCGGGCGGCTGTCGACGGGGAGCAGGGGAGCGTGCTCAGGAGCGTCCATGCGCGGTTCGGTACCCCGTGCGGACAAGGACAGTAGTGTGCATTCATGGACCGCCGGATCTTCGGGATCGAGAACGAGTACGGCGTCACCTGCACGTTCCGCGGGCAGCGGAGACTGAGCCCGGACGAGGTGGCCCGCTACCTGTTCCGCAAGGTCGTGAGCTGGGGTCGCTCCAGCAACGTCTTCCTGCGCAACGGGGCGAGGCTCTACCTCGACGTGGGCAGCCACCCGGAGTACGCCACCCCGGAGTGCGACGACATCGCGGAGCTGGTCACCCACGACAAGGCCGGGGAGCGGGTGCTCGAAGGGCTGCTGCTCGACGCCGAGCAGCGGCTGCACGACGAGGGCATCGCCGGTGAGATCTACCTGTTCAAGAACAACACCGACTCCGCTGGCAACTCCTACGGCTGCCACGAGAACTACCTGGTCAGCCGCGCCGGCGAGTTCAGCCGGCTCGCCGACATCCTGATCCCGTTCCTGGTGACCCGGCAGATCCTGGTGGGCGCCGGCAAGGTGTCCCAGAGCCCCCGCGGCACGTCGTACTCGGTGAGCCAGCGGGCCGAGCACATCTGGGAGGGCGTCTCCAGCGCCACCACCCGCAGCCGGCCGATCATCAACACCCGCGACGAGCCGCATGCCGACGCCGAGCGCTACCGCCGGCTTCACGTCATCGTGGGCGACTCCAACATGAGCGAGACCACCACGATGCTCAAGGTCGCCTCCTGCGACCTGGTGCTGCGGATGATCGAGGAGGGCGTGGTGATGCGCGACCTCACGATGGAGAACCCGATCCGCGCGATCCGCGAGATCTCCCACGACGTCACCGGCCGGCGCAAGGTGCGGCTGGCGAACGGTCGCGAGGCGAGCGCCCTGGACATCCAGGGCGAGTACCTGAGCAAGGCCCGCGACTTCGTCGACCGGCGCCAGATCTCCACGCCCGTGATCGAGCGTGCCCTCGACCTGTGGGAGCGCGGGCTCAAGGCGGTGGAGTCCGACGACCTCGGCCTGGTCGACCGCGAGCTCGACTGGGTGATCAAGTGGAAGCTGATCGACCGGTACCGCGCGAAGCACGGGCTTGCGCTCTCGCACCCGCGGGTGGCCCAGCTCGACCTCGCCTACCACGACATCCACCGTGGCCGCGGGCTCTACTACCTGCTGGAGAAGCGAGGTGCGGTCGCCCGGGTCTCCAGCGACCTGCGCATCTTCGAGGCCAAGTCCGTGCCGCCGCAGAACACCCGTGCCCGGCTGCGCGGGGAGTTCATCCGACGCGCCCAGGAGCGTCGCCGCGACTTCACCGTCGACTGGGTCCACCTCAAGCTCAACGACCAGGCCCAGCGCACGGTGCTGTGCAAGGACCCCTTCCGGGCCTACGACGAGCGGGTGCAGCGACTCATCGACGGCATGTGAGCCCCCCGTCCGGGTCGGCTCCCGTACCGTCGTCTGGGTAAGGTTTGCGCGTGTTCGCCCGCCTGCGCCCCGCCATGAAGCGTCCGTCCGCCCTCCTGCTGGGCGTTGCCCTGTCGGCGAGCCTCACGCTCACCGCCTGCGGCGGTGACGATGAGCAGCTGTCCGGCTTCGACGCCGTGACGGTCTCCGGCCCGGTCGGGTCCGCCCCGGAGGTGGACTGGAAGGGGCGGCTGAAGCCCGAGAAGGCGAAGGCCAAGGTGCTCGAGGAGGGTGACGGCACCCCGCTCGCCAAGGGCGACGTGGTGCGGGTCGAGTTCACGCTGGCGAACGGCTGGACCCACCAGGTCAACTACGACACCTACGACGAGACCACGGTCTCCAAGCTGGTCAGGGTCGGTGAGGAGGTCGAGCCGATGTCGGTGGAGGAGCTGCTCACCGCGGAGATCGTGAAGGCGATCAAGCCCGGCCAGCACCTCGGCACCCGGATCGGCGTCACCGTCGGCAGCGAGGAGCTGATCGGCGACTACCTGGGCAACACCCAGGTCTCGGAGTTCTTCGCCGGCATCGACGTCGGCAACGAGGACGGCCTGCTGTTCGTCGCCGACCTGGTCGAGCTGGCCGGACCGCAGGGGCAGGCCGAGAAGGCCCCCGCCTGGGCGCCGAAGATCGTGGAGAAGGACGGCGTGCCCGCCGCGCTGGACTTCAAGGGCGTCCCCAAGCCCACCGACAAGCTCCGCACCGCCCTGCTCATCAAGGGCACCGGCCCGGTCGTCGAGTCGGGCCAGTCGATCCTGGTCAACTACCTCGGCCAGGTCTACAAGGGCAAGAAGCCGTTCGACGAGAGCTACACCGGCACCGGTTTCGTCGCCACCGTCGGCGGCGAGGCCGCGACCGTGGTCAAGGGCTGGTCCGAGGGCCTCGTCGGCGTCCCGGTGGGCAGCCGGGTGCTGCTGCAGATCCCGCCGAAGCTGGGCTACGGCAACGAGGCGCAGGGCGACATCCCGGCGAACTCGACGCTGTACTTCGTCGTCGACGTCCTCGACGCGGCTGACCCGGAGCCCGCGCCCGCGCCGGCACCCGCCGAGGGCTCGTCGGAGTAGTCCCCGGCACGGCACAATCGCGGGCATGGCCGTGCCCAAGAGCGAGCGTCTGCTCAATCTGCTGATCATGCTGCTGGTCCAGCGGCGCCCGATCGGCAAGGACCGGATCCGGGGCCTGCTCTACGCCGGGTCCAGCCCGGAGGCGTTCGAGAAGATGTTCGAGCGCGACAAGGACGAGCTGCGCAGCCTCGGCGTCCCGGTCGAGGTGGCGCCGCTGGACCCGCTGTTCTCCGACGAGGTCGGCTACCGGATCCCGCCGGACGCCTTCGCGCTGCCCGACGTCGCGCTGACGCCGCAGGAGGCGGCCGTGGTCGGCATCGCCTCCCGGGTGTGGCAGCACGCCACGATGGCGCAGGTCACCAGCGACGCGGTCCGCAAGCTGACCGCGGCCGGGATCGACGTCGACCTGGACGCCCTCGACATCACCGGCCCGCTGCTGACCGCGGACGAGCCGGCCTTCGACGCCTGCTGGTTCGCGGTGTGCGAGCGGGTGGAGATCGCCTTCGACTACCGCCGCCCGGGTGCCGACGCACCCACCACCCGTCACCTGCAGCCGTGGGGCGTGGTCCGCTCGGCGGGCCGCTGGTACGTCGTGGGCCACGACGTCGACCGGGGCGCAGAGCGCGTCTTCCGGCTCTCCCGCGTGGTCGGACCGGTGCGCACCGCCAGTACACCGGGCGCCTACGAGGTGCCCGCCGACGTCGACCTGCGCGCGATCACCCGCCGCCTCGACCCGCCGGCCCGCACCGAGCACGCGACGCTGCTCGTGCGCGCCGGCGCCGGGCACCTGTTCCGCCGTGACGCCGAGCGGGTGCAGCCCGGTGTCGAGGGCCCCGACGCGCACTCGGTGTGGGACCTCGTCGAGGTACGACGTCGCAGCGAGTCCCTGGTCGAGGAGGTCCTCGCCGAGGGCCCCGACGTGGTGCTGCTGGCCCCCGAGCACGCCCGCCAGCAGGTCCGCCACTCGCTGGAGCAGGTTCTGGTGGACACATGACCCGGCGCACGCCCCCTGCCTCCGGATCCGGCCGCGCCCCTGGCGCCCGCGACCAGGTGGCGCGGCTGCTCACCCTGGTGCCGTTCCTGCACCAACGCGACGGCGTACGGCTGGCCGAGGCGGCCGCGCTACTGGACACCACGCCGGAGCAGGTGCTGCGCGACCTGCGGGTGCTGTTCATGTGCGGGCTGCCCGGCGGGCTGCCTGATGACCTCATCGACGTGGACCTGGACGCCATCCAGACCGAGCAGGGCAGCCCGCTGTCCGACGGCGTGATCCGGGTGGCGAACGCCGACTACCTGTCCCGGCCGCTGCGCCTGAGTGCCACCGAGGCGTCGGCGGTGATCGTGGCGCTGCGCACGCTGCGCGACACCTCCACCGGCCAGACCCGTGAGGTGGTGGACTCGGCGCTCGCCAAGCTGGAGCGCGCCGTGACCACGGCCGGGGCCGGCCACGTCGCGGTCAACCCCTCGCCACGCGACGCCGACCAGGTCCGGCTCGCCGAGCTCACCGCCGTGCTGGAGCAGGCCATCGACGCCGGCCGCCAGGTCCGGCTGTCCTACTTCGTCGCCTCCCGCAACGAGGAGTCCGAACGGGTCGTCGACCCCGTCGCGGTGCTGACCCACGGTGCGCACTCCTACCTCGACGCCTGGTGCCACCGGGCCGGCGGCGACCGCCTGTTCCGGCTGGACCGGATCGTGAAGGCCGAGGTGCTCGACGACCCCGTCGAGGTGCGCCGGGCTCCGCGCGACCTCTCCGCGGGCTTGTTCCGCGACCCGGGCCTGGAGGGAGCGGTGCTGGTGACGCTGCGCCTGGACCGGCAGGCGCGGTGGGCCACCGAGTACTACCCGGTGCGTGCGGTCCGCGGCCTGCCCGACGGCGGTGCCGAGGTCGACCTCGTGGTGCTGGACCGGCACTGGCTCAACCGCCTGCTGCTGCGCCTGGCCCCGCACGCGCGGGTCGTCTCACCGCCCGAGGTGGCCGCGTCGTTCACCGCGCTCGCCTCGGAGACCCTCGGGCTGTACCGCTGAGCCGACGGGCCGAGCGTCGGGCCGGAGCGTCGAGCGGGGCGTCGGGGGCACCACCGATGCGCCCTTGCCGCCCGGGCGGGGCGTAGCATGGACCACGTCCGTGCGGAATTGATGTGAGAGTTGGTCTGGCGATGACGTCCCTGATCGGAATGCCCCAGGGAGCCGAGTGGCTCATCATCCTGGCGATCGTGATCCTGGTCTTCGGCGCGGCCAAGCTCCCCGACCTAGCCCGCGGCACCGGTCAGGCGCTGCGGATCTTCAAGGCCGAGACCAAGGGCCTGCGCGACGACGACGAGGCCAAGCCGAAGGGCGGACCGGCCTCGCCGATCGCTCCGAACGGTGAGCTGAACCCGGGCGCCGGCGAGGTCGCCGAGGGCGAGATCGTCGACGAGCGCCGCGAGCACAACTCCTGATCCCGCACTCGCGTTGTCCCTGATCGGCATCGGGCGGCTGTTCGTCGGCAAGCCCGTCCACCCTGTCGGCGCCGACGGCCGGATGGCACTGTCGGACCACCTGCGGGAGCTGCGCGCCCGCATCCTGAAGGCCGGCTTCGCGGTCCTGGCCGCGTTCGGCATCGCGCTGTTCTTCTTCGAGCCGCTGTTTCAGCTGGTCCTCGACCCCTACCTGGCCGCGCAGCGCGAGCTGCCGAACGGCACCACCGAGGCGACCACCTCGGGTGCTGCGGGCGGGTTCCTGCTCTACCTCAAGCTCTGCGGCCTGGCCGCGCTCGTCGGCTCCAGCCCGATCTGGCTCTACCAGATCTGGGCGTTCGTCCTGCCCGCCCTGCACCGCCACGAGAAGCGCTGGACCGCGATCTTCGCCGTCATCGCCGGACCGCTGTTCCTCGCCGGGGTCGTGCTGGGCTACGTGACCCTGCCCAAGGGTCTGGAGATCCTGATCGGGTTGAACCCCGACGAGCTGACCAACCTGGTCGAGTTCAACGACTACCTGACCTTCTTCAGCCGCACCCTGCTCGGCTTCGGCATCGCCTTCGAGATCCCCGTCTTCGTCGTGCTGCTCAACCTGGCCGGCGTGGTCACCGGCAAGGCGCTGGGGGAGTACCGGCCGTGGATCATCGTCGGCTCGTTCGTCTTCGCCGCGGTGATGACGCCGTCCGGTGACCCTTTCACCATGACCTTCATGGCCGTGCCGATGGTGGTCCTGTTCGGGATCTCCGAGCTCATCGCGCGCTTCAACGACCGGCGCCGCGCGCGACGCTCGCCCAACGCCGGGCTCTCCCCGGACGAGGCCAGCCCCCTCTGAGTTGCCTGCGATAGTCCCTGACGAAAAGCACCGCCCCGGAGTCCGGGACGGTGCTTTTCGTCAGGGACTACCTGGACTGGGCCACGAGCGTTGGTTGGCGGGTGGCCTAACCTTCGTGCTGTGCCGCGCGCAGTCATCCTGACCAACCCCGCATCGGGGAAGGGGCGGGGCGTACGCCGGCGCGACGAGGCGCTGCCGCAGTTCCGCGCCGCCGGCTGGGAGGTCGAGGCGCACCACGGCCTCGACGCCGACGCCTCGCTGGCGCTGGCCCACGAGGTCGTGGCCACCCGGCCCGACGTCCTGGTGATGTGCGGCGGCGACGGCATGGTCAACCTCGGGCTGCAGGCGGCGGCGGGCACCGACGTCCCGATCGGCGTGCTGCCCGCGGGCACCGGCAACGACTTCGCCCGCTGCTTCGGCCTGCCGCTGCGCGACGGGGCGGCGGCCGCGCGCCGGATCGTGCACGGTCGCGAGCGCAGCGTCGACCTGGCCCGGATCGGCGAGCGCTGGTACGGCGGCGTGCTGGCCGCCGGGTTCGACGCCGTCGTCAACGAGCGGGCCAACAAGATGACCTGGCCGCGCGGCCAGGCGCGCTACAACCTGGCCACGCTCGCCGAGCTGCGAGTCTTCGAGCCGCTGCGCTACACCCTGGTCCTCGACGGCGCCGAACGCGAGCTGGACGCCATGCTGGTCGCCATCGGCAACGGGCCGTCGTTCGGTGGCGGGCTGCGGATCGCCCACGGCGCCGAGCTCGACGACGGCCTCCTCGACGTCGTGCTGATCAAGCCGGTGAGCCGCCTCGAGCTCGTCCGCACCTTCCCCAAGCTCTACCACGGGAGTCACGTGAACCACCCCCAGTACGAGCGGCATCGCGTCCGCAAGGTCACCATCGCCAGCCCTGGCATCGTCGGCTACGCCGACGGCGAGCGGTTCGGTCCGCTGCCGTTGAGCGTCGAGTGCGTCGCCGGTGCGGTCCGGGTGCGCGCATGAGCCAGCGTCCCGACCCCCAGCGCCCCGACCCCCAGGAGCCGGAGCTCGGCCCCGCCGAGCGCTACGCCGCCTACCGGCGCAACGCCCGGCACCCCGTCTTCACCGACTTCGCCGCCGGCTACTCCTTCGGCCTCGACGAGTTCCAGGTCGAGGGGTGCCAGGCGGTGGAGGAGGGCGACAGCGTGCTGGTCGCCGCGCCCACGGGCGCCGGCAAGACCGTGGTCGGCGAGTTCGCGGTGCACCTGGCGCTAGAGACCGGGCGCAAGTGCTTCTACACGACGCCGATCAAGGCGCTGTCGAACCAGAAGTACCACGACCTCGTCGCCCGCTACGGCGTCGACCAGGTCGGCCTGCTCACCGGCGACACCTCGATCAACGGCGAGGCGCCCGTGGTCGTGATGACCACCGAGGTGCTGCGCAACATGCTCTACGCCCGCTCCCGAACCCTGGTCGGGCTCGGGTTCGTGGTGATGGACGAGGTGCACTACCTGGCCGACCGGTCCCGCGGGGCGGTGTGGGAGGAGGTCATCATCCACCTGCCCGACTCCGTCTCGGTGGTCTCGCTCTCGGCGACGGTCTCCAACGCTGAGGAGTTCGGCGAGTGGCTGTCCACGGTGCGCGGCTCCACCCGCACCATCGTCGCGGAGCGGCGCCCGGTGCCGTTGTTCCAGCACGTGATGGCCGGACGGCGGCTGCTGGACCTGTTCGCCTCCTCCGACGTCGACGCCGCCGCGGGCTTCGTGCGCGAGGGCGCGCCCGTCAACGAGGAGCTGATGAAGCTCGCCCGCGACGACTGGGCCTCCTCCCGGCTCAAGGACCGGCGCACCCCCAAGGGCGCCCGCGGCCGCCAGGGCGGTCCCGGCAGCCGCAACGTCGGCAGCGGGCGCCGGGTCTGGATCCCGGGCCGCATCGACGTCATCGACGCGCTGGAGCGCAAGAACCTGCTCCCGGCCATCGACTTCATCTTCAGCCGCGCCGGGTGCGACGCCGCCGTCAAGCAGTGCCTGGACGCGAACCTGCGGCTGACCACGCCCGAGGAGCGCGACGAGGCCATCGCCTACGTCGAGTCCACGCTGGGCGTGCTGCCCGCCGACGACCTGCAGGTCCTCGGCTACCACGACTTCCTGGACGCCGCCTCGCGCGGCATCGCCGCCCACCACGCCGGCATGCTGCCGGCGTTCAAGGAGTGCGTGGAGGAGCTCTACCTACGGGGCCTGGTGAAGATGGTCTTCGCCACCGAGACCCTCGCGCTGGGCATCAACATGCCGGCGCGCACCGTGGTGCTGGAGAAGCTGAGCAAGTGGAACGGCGAGACCCATGCCGACATCACCCCCGGCGAGTACACCCAGCTCACCGGCCGTGCCGGACGCCGTGGCCTCGACATCGAGGGCCACGCGGTGGTGCTGTGGCAGCCGGGCATGAACCCCCGCGAGCTGGCCGGGCTGGCCTCCACGCGCACCTACCCGCTGCGCTCGTCGTTCCGGCCGTCGTACAACATGGCGGTCAACCTGGTGCACTCCTACGGCCGCCACCGCGCCCGCGAGCTGCTGGAGATGTCCTTCGCGCAGTTCCAGGCCGACCGGGCTGTGGTCGGCCTGGCCCGTCAGCTGCACAAGGCGGAGGACGCCCTGGGGGGCTACGCCGAGGCCGCGCAGTGCCACCTGGGCGACTTCATGGAGTACGCCGCGCTGCGCCGCCGGGTCTCGGAGCTGGAGAAGAGCGCCAGCCGGGCGCGGCGCACCGACCGCCGTGAGGAGGCCGCGGCGTCGCTGGAGCGGCTGGTGCCCGGTGACGTGATCGTGGTGCCGGCGGGCAAGTTCGCCGGGCCGGCGGTGATCGTCGACCCGGGCCTGTCCGAGCAGGGCCACCGGCCGCTGGTGGTCACCGCGGAGCGCCAGGGGCGCCGCCTGGCGATGATGGACTTCCCGGTGCCGGTAGAGCCCGTGGCGCGGCTGAGGCTGCCCAAGCGGGTCGACCCGCGCAACCCGCACCAGCGCAAGGACCTCGCGCAGGCGGTGCGCGAGGCCGTGCGCGGCCTGCCCGCCTCGGTGACCCGCCCGCGGGCCGAGAAGGCGCCGGTCGAGGAGGGCGCGGCGCGCGCGATCGCCGCGGCCCGGGCCCGGGTGCGCGAGCACCCCTGCCACGGTTGCGCGGACCGCGAGGAGCACTCGCGGTGGGCCGAGCGGCACGCGAAGCTGAAGAAGGACGCCGACCTGCTCTCCGCGCGCATCGAGCGGCGCACCAACACGGTGGCCCGCACCTTCGACCGGGTGTGTGAGGTGCTGGAGGCGCTGGGCTACCTCGACGCGGACACGGTCACCGACCGCGGCCGCGGCCTGATGCGGATCTACTCCGACCTCGACCTGGTCGCGGCCGAGGCGCTGCGCACCGGGCTGTGGGACGACCTCACGCCCGCCGAGCTCGGCGCGGTCCTCTCCAGCCTGGTCTACGAGGCCCGGCGTCCCGAGGACGGCCCCGGCGCCGTGCCCGGTGGGGTGGTCACCGAGCGCATCGACGCGATGGTGCGGCTGTGGTCGGAGCTGGAGGTGCTGGAGCGCCAGCACCGGCTGGACTTCCTGCGCCGCCCGGACCCCGGCTTCGCGTGGACCGCGTACCGCTGGGCCCAGGGCCAGGACCTCGACGAGGTGATCACCCGCAACGACCAGACCGCCGGCGACTTCGTGCGCCAGATGAAGCAGCTGATCGACTTCGCGGGCCAGATCGCCGACGCCGCCGCCGGCACCCCGGTCCGCGACAGCGCCCGGCAGCTGGTCGGCCTGCTGCGCCGCGGGATCGTCGCCGCCGGCTAGGTCACGGGCCGGCTCGGGCAGGGCTCAGCCACTGCCCGGAGGCGGTGTCAGGTGCCGCGGACCCGCAGCACGTCCACCAGCCGGGTCACCGGGCTGGCCAGCGACCAGCGCTCGGCGAGCACGGCCAGGGCGTCCGGGTCCGCCGGCGTGCGCGGCAGCGCGAGGCCGGAGCGGTCCAGCTCGAGGTCGCGCGCCACCGCCACCACCTTGGGGGCCACGTCCAGATACGGCGCCGCGTCCTTGATCTTGCGCCGCGGCCCGGGACCCAGCGGGGTGTCCGGGTCCTCGGCCGCGGCCCGGACGCCGGCGAGGTCGCCGTAGGCGGCCAGCAGCGACGCGGCCGTCTTGTCGCCCACGCCCTTCACGCCGGGCAGCCCGTCGGAGGCGTCACCGCGCAGGGTCGCGAAGTCGGCGTACTGGTCGGCGCGCACGCCGTACTTGGCCTGCACCCAGGCCTCGTCGACCCGCTCGTGGCGGCCCACGCCCTTGCCGATGTAGAGCACCCGCACCCCGGCGGCGTCGTCGACGAGCTGGAACAGGTCACGGTCGCCGGTCACGACGTCGACGGGCATGCCCGCACCGGTGGCCAGCGTCCCGATCACGTCGTCGGCCTCGTAGCCGGGGGCACCGACCACGGCGATCCCGAAGGCCTCCAGCACCTCGCGCATGATGGGCACCTGCCGCTGCAACGGGTCCGGCACCTCCTCGACGTCGGGAGCCTCGTCGACCTCGGCGACCACCCGGTGGGCCTTGTAGCTGGGGATCAGGTCGACGCGCCACTGCGGGCGCCAGTCCTCGTCCCAGCAGCACGCCAGGTGCGTGGGCTGGTACTGCTCCACCAGGGTGGAGACGTAGCCCAGCAGGCCGCGCACCGCGTTCACGTTGGTGCCGTCGGGGGCCAGGATCTCGGGGGCGCCGAAGAAGGCGCGGAAGTACATGCTGGCGGTGTCGAGAAGGAGCAGTCGGTCACTCACCGCGCCAGCGTAGTGGCGCCGCGCCGTGCGCGCCGTGGCATGTCGTGAGACACCCCGACCGGGGCGTGGTCGCTGACCTAGGGTGTGCGCGTGAGCGGTGGTGGCAGCACGGTCGAGGCGCTCGATCGCCGGATCCTCGAGCTGCTCGCCGAGGACGGCCGGATGTCCTACACCGACCTCGGCCGGGCCACCGGGCTGTCCACCTCCGCGGTTCACCAGCGGGTGAAGCGTCTCGAGCAGCGCGGCCTGATCCTGGGCTACGGCGCCACGGTGAACTACGCCGAGATCGGTCTGCCGCTGACGGCGTTCATCGCCATCCGGCCGATCGACCCCTCCGCGCCGGACGACTGCCCGGAGCAGCTCCAGGACATGCCGGAGATCGAGTCGTGCTGGTCGGTGGCCGGCGAGGAGTCCTACGTCCTCAAGGTCCGCTCCACCTCGCCGGCGGCGCTCGAAGTGCTGCTCGGTCGGATCCGTGCGGCGGCCAACGTGTCCACCCGGACCACGATCGTGCTCTCGACGTACTACGAGAACCGGCCGGTCTCCGAGCACCAGGTCTGAGCACCCGCCCGGCCGTGCCGGCCGCCCCACCAGGGACCTCTCGGCGAGCCGCGCGACGACACGCCGGGAGGCTCAGATTTTTCTCGGGATTTTGGGTTGGGACGCCCCGCTGCTGACCTGCGAGAACGTGTATCAGCGCAGGTCACCGGCCGGTTGACATCGCCGCGTCCGCTGACCAAAGTACGGATTCGTTCGCTCGTGCAGGTCGTGGCCGGCGGACCGACGTCCGAGTGGCCGTTGTGTCGGGGGAGTAGCACCAGCTCAACCCGTCTGCGGTTCGCGGAGGTCGGTTCGCACCTCGAGAGCGGACCGGAAGGGTCCTGGTCCTCCTAGACAACGTCGCGTCCTCGGCAGCCGGTCGGGCGGCGCGATGGTCCGAAGGGGATCCGGACCCTTCCGATGCCCTGCAGTGACCGGCGGGCCACTACGCTTCGGACGTGGTGAAGCGTTTGTGCCTCGCGATCGGCGCCGGGCTGTCGCTGAGTGCGGCGTACGAGCCCCTCGCACTGGCCTGGCTGCTGCCGCCGGCCGTGGCCTGCTACGCCCTGGCCCTGCGCGGCCTGACCGTGCGTCGCGCCGGGCTGGTCGGTCTGGCCTTCGGCGTGGCCTTCTACTTCACCCACATCGCGTGGATGCGCACCTCCATCGGTCCGGACGCCTGGGCGGCGCTGTCCAGCGTCGAGGCCGCCTTCTACGGCCTGCTGGGGCTGACGGTGCCGTTGTTGCGCCGCCTTCCGGCCTGGCCGGTGTGGCTGGCCGCGGCGTGGACGACGATGGAGACGATCCGCAGCGGTTGGCCGTTCAGCGGGATGCCGTGGGGCCGGTTGTCGTTCGCCGCCATCGACACCCCCGCCGCCCCAGCGGTGGCCTACCTGTCCATGACCGGGCTGAGCTTCGTGCTCGCGCTGGCCGGCTTCGCGCTGGCCCACCTGATCGAGGGCGTCCTCGAGCACCGGGCCCGCGGTCAGCTCGTCCGCCGCGGGGCGGGGCTGGTGGCGGTCGCTGCGCTGCTGCTCGCTCCCGCGCTGTTCCCCTACCAGGTCTCCACCAGCGGTACGACGACCGTGGCGGTGGTGCAGGGAGACGTGCCGGGGCCGGGCAACAACATCCTCTACGACTCCCTCGGGGTGACCGAGAACCACGTCGACGCCACGGTCGCCCTCGCCGCCGACGTCGCCGCGGGCCGTGCGCCCCGGCCCGACTTCGTGCTGTGGCCGGAGAACTCCACCGCCACCGACCCGTTCCGCCCCGGTCCCGTGCGCCAGGGCATCCTCGAGGCGGCCTCGACGATCGGGGTGCCGGTCGTGGTCGGTGCGCTCGTCGACGACGGTCCGGACCACATCTTGAACCAAGGGGTGGTGTGGGACCCGGCGACCGGGCCGGGGGAGCGCTACACCAAGCGCCACCCGGTGCCGTACGGCGAGTACATCCCCTTCCGGCGCTACTGGGACCCCAAGTTCGGCCAGCTGGCGCTGATCTCGCGCGACATGAAGAGCGGGACCCGCACCGAGCCGCTGCGCGTGGCCGGGGTGAGCCTCGCCGACGCGATCTGCTTCGACGTCGTCTACGACGACGTGATGCCGCCGCAGGTGCGCGACGGCGCCGAGCTCCTCGCCGTGCAGACCTCCAACGCCAGCTTCATCTTCACCCACCAGGTCGAGCAGCAGTTCGCCATCACCCGGCTGCGGGCGATCGAGGCGGGACGCTGGCTGACCGTGGCCTCCACCAACGGACGCAGCGGCGTGATCGACCCCGACGGCGAGGTGGTGGCCACGGCCGAGCCGCGCACCACCGCCGTGCTGGTGAACGAGGTCGGCCTGAGCAGCGACCTGACGCCGGCGATGCGCATGGGCCCCTGGCCCAGCCGACTCCTGGCCGTCGTGGCCCTGCTGGCCCTGGTGTGGGGTGGCGTCGCGTACCGTCGAGGGAGAGGGACGCCCCACCGCCGCGGGGCGGGGACTGAGGAGGATGCGGTGCGGAACTCGAGCACGCCGTCGCCGGACGAGAGCACCCGTGTCGGCTGAGCACACCACGGCGGAGCCCGCCGACGACGTCGCCGCCCTCGGCCGGGTCGTGATGGTCGTACCGACGTACAACGAGGCGGCCAACCTGTCCTGGGTCCTGGGCCGGCTCCGCTTCGCCCAGCCCGACGTCGACGTGCTGGTCGTCGACGACGGCTCGCCCGACGGCACCGGCGCCGAGGCCGACCGGCTCGCCGCGGCGGACCCGCACGTGCACGTGCTGCACCGCGACGCCAAGGGTGGGCTCGGGGCGGCGTACCTGGCCGGATTCGACTGGGCGCTGTCCCAGGGCTACGACGTCATCGGCGAGATGGATGCCGACGGCTCGCACCAGCCCGAACAGCTCGGTCGCCTCCTGCACGGCCTGCTCGACGCCGACCTGGTGATCGGCTCGCGCTACGTGCCCGGCGGCTCGGTGGTCAACTGGCCCTGGCAGCGCGAGGCACTGTCTCGCGGGGGCAACCTCTACGTCCGGCTGCTGCTGGGCGTGGACGTGCGCGACGCCACCGCCGGGTTCCGCCTCTACCGGCGCTCCGCGCTGGAGAAGCTGCGTCTGCACGAGGTGCGCTCGACCGGCTACGTGTTCCAGACCGACCTCGTCACGCGCACGCTGCGTGCGGGGCTCACCGTGCGCGAGGTGCCGATCGAGTTCGTGGAGCGGGTCCGCGGGGAGTCGAAGATGAGCGGAAGGGTGGCGGTGGAGTCGCTGCACCGGATCACCACGTGGGGCCTGCAGGAGCGCTGGCGCCAGCTGCGCACCCGGGTCGGCAGCGGGCGGCCGCGATGAGCCCGACCCGTCGCAACCGCCGCCGGCTGAGCGCCCTGCTCGTGCTGGCGCTGCTGGTGATGCCGATCCTGGAGATCTACGTGCTCGTCCAGGTCGGGCAGGCCATCGGCCCTTGGTGGACGGTGCTGCTGCTGCTCGCCGACAGCATCTTCGGCGCCTGGCTGATCAAGCGGGAGGGCAGGCGGGCCTGGCGGGCGATGCGCAGCCGGCTGGAGACCGGTGCGATGCCGACGAAGGAGCTCGCCGACGGCGTGCTGATCGTGCTCGGCGGCGCGCTGATGATGAGCCCCGGATTCGTCAGCGACGCGATCGGGATCCTGCTCATCCTCCCGCTCACCCGTCCGCTGTTCCGCAGGCTGCTGGCCGGCTACGCGATGAGCCGGCTGGTGGTGACACAGACACGCCCCGGACCTTCGGCGCAGGACACCGTGATCCGGGGCGAGGTGATCGACGAGCGGCCCGACTAGGCCGGTCGCCGGTCAGGACGAGGCGGTCAGGACGACTTGGTCGCCGCCTTGCGCTTGCGGGCGTTGGCGCGGTGCAGGTGCGCCGGTCCGATCTCGCCGCCGCGCAGCAGCTCGAGCCGCTCGGTCAGGATGTCTTCGAGCTCCTTCTCGGAGCGCCGCTCCAGCAGCATGTCCCAGTGGGTGCGCTGCGGCTTCTCGACCTTCACCTCGCGCTCGATGCCCGAGGTGCTCTCGCCCTCGGAGCCACAGCGCGGGCACTCCCACACCGCCGGCACGTCGGCCTCGACGGACATGGTGATCTCGAACTCGTGCCCCTGGGAGCACCGGTACCCGACCTGCTGCCGAGCAGCGAACTCGATGCCGCGCTCGTCCTCGAACGACTGACCGCCCAGTCGGGCGCCGCGCAATGTCCGCTCGGCCATGAGAACCCACCTCCCGTGTTTCTTCTCTGACCTGTCAACGCTACCCGCGGATCAAAGGTTCCATCCCCGGGGCGAGGTCTCGGTCACCCGGCGAGGCGCTGGTTCCCTGCCTGGCGAATGCCCTCGGCGGTGTTCACCCGCAGCAGCAGCAGGCCGCCGACGACGAAGAAGACGATGAGGGCGAAGATCGCCGGCCGGTAGGAGTCGGTGAGCTGGTAGACGACACCGAAGGTGAGGGTGCCGAACCACGAGGTGCCCCGGTCGACCGCGTGGTAGAGGCTGAAGTACTCCGCCTCCTTGCCGCGGGGGATGAACAGGGAGAAGTAGGACCGCGCCAGGGCCTGGGTGCCGCCCAGCACCACCCCGATCGCGGCGCCGAGCAGCAAGAACCCGTACAGCTGGCGTTCGGGGACCACCAGGGCGACGGTGACGATGCCCATCCAGCCCACGATCCCCGCCAGGATCACCTTCTTGGCGCCGAACCGGCCGGCGGCCCGGCCGAAGCCGACGGCACCGAACATCGCGACGAACTGCACCAGCAGGTAGGTGCCCAGCACGGTGCCCTCGGCGAATCCGAGCTCCTTGATGCCGAACGTCGAGGCGGAGGCGATGACGGTCTGGATGCCGTCGTTGAAGAAGAGGTAGGCGAGCAGGAAGGTCAACGCGACGGGGTAGTTGCGCAGGTCCTTGAGGGTGGCGGCCAGCTGGCCGAAGGAGCGGGCGAGCAGCCCGCCCTCGACCCGCTCCACGGCCACCGGCGCCCGGTCCCGGATGCCTCGCCAGGGGATGATGATGAACCCGGCCCACCACAGCGCCGCGGACAACATCGACAGGCGCACCGCGAGCTCGGTGCTCAGCCCGAGCGCGTCGTGGAAGGTGACCATCGCGAAGTTCACCGCCAGCAGCAGGCCGCCGCCGGCGTACCCGTAGGCCCAGCCCACCGAGGAGACGCGGTCGCGCTCGGCCTCGGTGGAGATCAGCGGCAGGATCGAGTCGCTGACCACCACCGCCGCCCCGCCGCACAGGTTGGCCACGATGAACATCAGGCTGCCGAACAGCCAGTTCTCGCCCTCGAGGAAGAACAGCAGGGCGGTGGCCAGCGCACCGGCCCAGGCGAACCCGGCGAGCAGGCGGGTCTTGTGCGCGGTGCGGTCCGCCACGGCGCCCAGCAGCGGGTAGAGCACCGCGGAGAGCACCGTCGACAACGTGATCACGTACGACGGCAGCGAGCCCGGCGCGATGGACAGCCCGAGGAGCTCGAGCCGGCCCTGCTCGCCGACCGCGTTCTCGGCGACCGAGATGAGGTAGGGGGCGAAGAGCACGCCGGCGACGGTGGTCTGGAACGCCGAGACCGCCCAGTCGGTGTAGTACCAGGAGCGCTGCTCCCGGGTCCGGGGCAGCGGCTCCGGCTCCACGATCGGTTCGGCCATGCTCATCGGGGTCCCCTCCCTACGGCGACCACCACCGGCCGCACGACTGGAGCACATCCTTGAGCAGGTCGGTGCGATCCGTGAAGATCCCATCCACGCCGCGGTCCAGCAGCAGGCGCATCTCGTCGGGGTCGTCGATCGTCCACACGTGCACCGGCAGGCCGGCAGCGTGGGCGCGCCGGACGAAGCCGGGCGTGACCACGGTGAACCTGCCGCGGCGGTGCGGCACCTGGAAGGCGTCGACGTCGGGGCCGGCGAGCAGCGCCGCGATCCGCGCTGTCGGCGCGCACCGGAACGCCACGACCTGCCAGGGCGTCGCCGCCGTCGGCACCCGCTGCTCGGTCAGCGCCCGGAAGCGGCGGGTGCGCCGGTGCGAGAAGGATCCGACCAGCACCCGGTCCCACAGCCCTCGCTCACGGACCAGCGCGGCCAGCGGCTCGACGGCTGCCTCGGACTTGATGTCGATGTTGAACCGGGCCCGCGGGAACGCATCGAGCAGCTCCACCAGCGTCGGCACCTGCTCGCGGCCACCGATGCGGGCGCGTCGTACGTCGGCCAGGGTGAGCTCGCCGACCGCGCCGGTGCCGTCGGTGACCCGGTCCAGCACGTCGTCGTGGAAGGCGAGCAGGACGCCGTCGCTGGTGGCGTGGACGTCGGTCTCCAGGTAGGTGTAGCCGAGGCCGGCCGCGTGCTTGAAGGCCGCCATCGTGTTCTCCAGCCCCTCGATCTCGGGGTGGAACGCGCCGCCGCGGTGGGCCAGGGCGAGCACCCGCCCGGGGGCGAGGTAGGGCTCCTCGAGCTCGGCCATCGCCGGCTCAGATGTCCCGGAAGCTCTCGATGTCGGCGCCGAGCGAGCTGAGCCGCTCGGCCAGGTCCTCGTAGCCACGGTGGATCACGTAGGTGCCGCGCAGCACCGAGGTGCCCTTGCTCGCCAGCATCGCCAGCAGCACCACCACCGCGGGCCGCAGGGCCGGCGGGCAGATCAGCTCGGCGCCGGTCCACGAGGTCGGGCCCTCGATCTGCACCCGGTGCGGGTCCAGCAGGGTGACCTTGCCGCCGAGCTTGTTGAGCTCGGTGAGGTAGATGGCGCGGTTGTCGTAGACCCAGTCGTGCAGGTAGGTCTGACCCTCGGCGACCGCGCCGATCACGGCGAAGAACGGCAGGTTGTCGATGTTGAGGCCGGGGAACGGCATCGGGTGGATCTTGTCGCGCGGGGCGACCAGGTCCGAGGGGTGGGTGGTGATGTCGACCAGCCGGGTGCGCCCGTTGGCGGCGAGGTACTCCTCGGAGAGGTCGTAGCGGAAGCCCATCTCGCCCAGCACGGCCAGCTCGATCTCGAGGAACTCGATCGGCGCCCGCTCGATGGTGATCTCCGAGCCGGTCACGATCGCGGCGGCCAGCAGCGACATCGCCTCGATCGGGTCCTCGCTGGGGGAGTAGTCGACGTCCACGTCGATGCTCTCCACACCGGTGACGGTCAGGGTCGTGGTGCCGATGCCCTCCACGGCCACGCCCAGGGACTGCAGGAAGAAGCACAGGTCCTGGACCATGTAGTTCGACGAGGCGTTGCGGATCACGGTGGTGCCCGGGTGCAGCGCCGCGGCCATCAGCGCGTTCTCGGTGACGGTGTCGCCGCGCTCGGTGAGCACGATCGGCCGGCCCGGCACGACAGCGGGGTTGTGCCGGGCGTGGTACCAGCCGTCGGTGGCGGTGACCTCGAGGCCGAAGGGGCGCAGCGCCGACATGTGCGGCTCGACGGTGCGGGTGCCCAGGTTGCAGCCGCCGGCGTAGGGCAGCTCGAAGCTCTCGGTGCGGTGCAGCAGCGGGCCGAGGAACATGATCACCGACCGGGTGCGGCGCGCGGCCTCCTCGTCGATCCGGGTGAAGTCCAGCTCCTTGGGCGGGACGATCTCCAGGTCGTTGTCGGTGTTGATCCACCGGGTCTGCACGCCGAGGCTGTTGAGCACCTCGAGCAGCCGGTTGACCTCCTCGATCCGGGCGACCTTGCGCAGCGTCGTACGGCCGCGGTTGAGCAGCGAGGCGCACAGCAGCGCCACCCCGGCGTTCTTCGACGTCTTGACGTCGATGCTGCCGGTCAGGGTGGTGGGGCCCTTGACCCGGAGGTGGGTGGGGCCGGCGCCGAGGGCGACGATCTCGGAGTCGAGCGCGCTGCCGATGCGGGCCAGCATCTCCAGGGACAGGTTCTGGTGGCCCTTCTCGATGCGGTTGATCGCGCTCTGGCTGGTGCCGAGGCGCTCCGCGAGCTGGGCCTGGGTGAGCGCGCGGTGCTTGCGCGCGTCACGGATCAGGTTGCCGATGCGGCCCTTGTAGTCGCCGTCGGGCTCGGTGATCGTCATGTCTACGACGGTAACTCACATATGAGATAGACCCAATGCGGGGCGGGTGTGGTGCTGGCGACCCAGCGCCTCGCCCTTCCCGGCGGTGCCGTGTTCGGCGGCGTCTGCCAACATCGGAGGGTGCGCGCCACCACCATCCACGCCCCCGGAGACATCCGCGTCGAGCAGGTCCCCGACCCGGTGCTGAAGAAGGCCACCGACGCCATCGTCAAGGTCACCGCCGGCTGCATCTGCGGCTCGGACCTGTGGCCCTATCGCGGGGAGAACCCGATCCGTCCCGGCGCCACCAT
The DNA here is from genome assembly GCF_018388425.1 of Nocardioides faecalis. Lineage (NCBI taxonomy): Bacteria > Bacillati > Actinomycetota > Actinomycetes > Propionibacteriales > Nocardioidaceae > Nocardioides > Nocardioides faecalis. The sequence goes on from NZ_CP074406.1 coordinate 2,034,819, forward strand.
CGGCCACGAGTGCATCGGAGTGGTCGAGGAGGTCGGCAGCGAGGTCTCCCTGTTCCGCCGCGGCGACTTCGTCATCGTGCCGTTCTGCCACTGCGACAACACCTGCGCGCACTGCCGCGCCGGGGCGCAGTCGGCGTGCGTGAACCTCGGCATGACCAGCAGCGGCCAGGCCGAGTACGCCCGCGTGACCCAAGCCGACGGCAGCCTGGTCGGCACCGGCGAGGCGCCGCCGCCCGAGCTCCTCACCTCCGTGCTGGCGCTGACCGACGTGATGCCGACCGGCTGGCACGCGGCCGTCTCGGCCGGTGTCCGGCCCGGTGACACCGTCGCCGTGGTCGGCGACGGCGCCGTGGGCCTGTGCGGCGTCCTGGCCGCCTCGGTGCTCGGCGCCGAGCGGATCATCGCGATGTCGCGCCACGAGTCACGCCAGCAGGTGGCCCGCGCCTTCGGCGCCACCCACGTGGTCGCCGCGCGCGGCGCCGAGGGTCAGGCCGAGGTGCTGGAGCTGACCGACGGGGTCGGTGTGGACGCCGCCCTGGAGTGTGTCGGCACCGACGACGCCATGAGCACCGCGATCGCCGTGACCCGCCCCGGCGGCGGCGTCGGCTTCGTCGGCGTGCCGCACGGGGTGCAGCTGCCGGTCCGCACCCTGTTCGAGAAGAACATCGGGGTGCGCGGCGGCATGGCGCCGGTGCGCCGCTACCTGCCCGAGCTGCTCGACCTGGTCACCGCCGGCCGCATCGAGCCCGGCCTGGTCTTCGACCTGACCCTGCCGCTGGAGCAGTCACCCGAGGGCTACCGCGCGATGGACGAGCGCCGTGCGATCAAGGTGATGCTGCAGCCCTAGGCGCGATCGAGCGCGGGCGTCGGCGGATCGCCCTATGCTGCGCGCCATGGGCAGCCACCCCGCCGACGGCCACGACCTGATCCGCGTCCAGGGGGCGCGGGAGAACAACCTCAAGGACGTCAGCCTCGAGATCCCCAAGCGGCGGCTCTCGGTGTTCACGGGCGTGTCCGGCTCCGGGAAGAGCTCGCTGGTCTTCGCCACGATCGCCGCGGAGTCGCAGCGGATGATCAACGAGACCTACTCGACCTTCGTCCAGGGCTTCATGCCGTCGATGGCCCGGCCCGAGGTCGACCACATCGAGGGCATCACCACCGCGATCCTGGTGGACCAGGAGCGGATGGGCGCCAACGCTAGGTCCACGGTCGGCACCGCCACCGACGCCCACGCGATGCTGCGGATGCTGTTCAGCCGGATCGGCGAGCCCTCCATCGGCCCGCCCACCGCGTTCGCGTTCAACGTGCCGACCCGCAAGGCCAGCGGCGTGCTCTCGACGGAGAAGGCCGGCGGCAAGGTCGAGAAGAACGTCGTGCAGCAGACCGTCTACCTGGGCGGCATGTGTGCGGAGTGCGAGGGACGGGGAACCGTCTCCGACCTGGACCTGACCCAGATCGTGGACGAGTCCAAGTCGCTGGTCGAGGGCGCCATCCTGGTGCCCGGCTACACCGCCGACGGGTGGATGGTGGCGCCGTACAAGACGGTGGTGCGCCCCGACGTGGCGGTGCGCGACCTGAGCGAGGAGGAGTGCCAGGACCTGCTGTACGGCGAGACCCGCAAGGTCAAGGTGGAGAACGTCAACATCACCTACGAGGGGCTGATCCCCAAGATCCGCAAGTCGATGTTCAGCAAGGACGTCGACTCGCTGCAGCCGCACATCAAGGCGTTCGTGGAGCGCGCCGCGGTCTTCGCACCGTGCGCGGCGTGCGAGGGCACCCGCCTCAACGAGGCGGCGCGCTCGGTCCGGGTGAACGGCAAGGGGATCGCCGAGGTCTGCGCCATGCAGATCACCGATGCCGCGCAGTGGGTGCGCGGCATCGACGAGGCGACGGTGGCCCCGCTGGTCGCCAACCTCACCCACCTGCTGGAGTCCTTCGTGCAGATCGGGCTCGGCTACCTCTCGCTGGACCGGCCCGCGGGCACGCTGTCCGGGGGAGAGGCGCAGCGGACCAAGATGATCCGGCACCTCGGCTCCGCGCTGACCGACGTCACCTACGTCTTCGACGAGCCGACCGTGGGGCTGCACCCGCACGACATCGCGCAGATGAACGACCTGCTGGTGGAGCTGCGCGACAAGGGCAACACCGTGCTGGTGGTGGAGCACAAGCCCGAGACGATCGCCATCGCCGACCATGTGGTCGACCTCGGCCCCGGTGCGGGCACCGGAGGCGGCACGGTCTGCTACGAGGGTGACGTGGCCGGGCTGCTCGCCAGCGACACGCTGACCGGTCGCCACCTCGGCTACCGCGCCGCGCTCAAGGACACCGTCCGCACGCCGACCGGTGCGCTGCAGGTGCGCGGGGCGACGCGGCACAACCTCCTCGACGTCGACGTGGACGTGCCGCTCGGCGTGCTGTGCGTGGTGACCGGGGTGGCCGGCTCCGGCAAGAGCTCGCTGATCCACGGCTCGGTCGCCGGCCGCGAGGGCGTGGTCGTGGTCGACCAGAGCGCGATCAAGGGCTCGCGCCGGTCCAACCCGGCGACGTACTCGGGGCTGTTGGAGCCGATCCGCAAGGCGTTCGCGAAGGCGAACGGCGTGAAGCCCGCGCTGTTCAGCGCCAACTCCGAGGGCGCCTGTGCCGGCTGCAACGGCAACGGGATGATCTACACCGAGCTCGGCTTCATGGAGACCGTGGCCAGCGTGTGCGAGGAGTGCGGGGGCCGGCGGTTCCAGGCCGCCGTCCTCGAGCTGCGCCTGGGCGGGCTGAACATCGCCGAGGTGCTCGACCTGCCGGTGGCCGAGGCACACGCCTTCTTCGCCGCGGGCGAGGCGAAGACGCCAGCGGCGGCGAAGGTCCTCGCCCGGCTCGAGGACGTCGGGCTGGGCTACCTGAAGCTGGGCCAGCCGCTGAACACGCTCTCCGGCGGGGAGCGGCAGCGGCTCAAGCTGGCCGTGCGGATGGGGGAGGAGGGCGGGATCTACGTCCTCGACGAGCCCACCACCGGTCTGCACCTGGCTGACGTGGCGAACCTGCTGGCGCTGCTCGACCGGCTGGTCGAGGCCGGCAAGTCGGTGATCGTGATCGAGCACCACCAGGCGGTGATGGCGCACGCGGACTGGATCATCGACCTGGGCCCCGGCGCCGGCCACGACGGAGGCCGGGTCGTCTTCGAGGGCACGCCGGCCGACCTGGTCGCGCAGCGCTCGACGCTGACCGGTGAGCACCTGGCCGCCTACGTCGGCACCGCCTGAGGGCTGCGGGGTTCCCCGCTGTCGGTGCCGCGAGGTAGGCAGGTCGTATGAGCCGAGCCGTGCAGGTGACCTTCGACGTCCACGACGCCCCCGAGATGGCCCGGTTCTGGGCCGCCGCACTGGACTACGTGATCCCGGCGCCGCCGGGCATGGTCGTGCCCGAGGGCGCCGACGTGTACGACGCCTGGGACACCTTTCTCGAGCAGGCCGGCGTGCCCGCGGAGCTGCGCGGCGCCCGCGCAGCGATCGAGGACCCCGAGGGCACCGGGCCGCGGATCTTCTTCCAGCGGGTGCCCGAGGACAAGACCGTCAAGAACCGGGTCCATCTCGACGTCCGCGCCGCGCCCGGGCTCAGCGACGACGACCGGATGGCGGCGCTGGAGGCCGAGTGCGAGCGGCTGGTCGGCCTCGGCGCCACCCGGGTCCGTCGCGTCGAGCCGGAACCGCCGCTGGAGGCCGGGTTCATCGTGATGACCGACCCCGAGGGCAACGAGTTCTGCCTGGACTGAGCCTCGCCCCGACCTCGCCCCAGCCCCGACTCAACCTCGACCCGACGGCGGGGTCGCCGAGGCCATCTTGCGTCGGTGCTTGGAAGCCGAGCGGAGCGCGATCACCACCAGGACGAGGCCGATGAGCAGCAGGACGAGACCTGTCACGGCGAGCACGGCGGCGAGGCCACCGATGATCGGCAGCTCCGCTCCGACAGCGACGTCGCTGCGGACGTCGGGGCTGCCGTCGGCGTTCATGACCACGTAGGTCCACTCGCCCTCGGTGGGCCTCCAGTCGACCGAGAGCTTGCCGGTCCCGGAGTCCTGGACGGTCCAGAAGTCCTGGTCACCCGGTGGGGTGACGCCGGTCCCCGAGCCGGTGCGGGTGCGGTACTCGGGTCGTCCGTCGTCGTCCAGGTCGGTCAGGACGACGTGGTCGACGCCGGCCAGGTAGGCCTCGACGTCACGGGTGCGGGCGAGACCGAGGAAGAGCTCGGTCCCCGATCCCGGCTCGGCGGTGACCCGCACGTCGCCGGTCAGCAGGTCCGGCAGGTCGTCGCCCGACCACCCCTCGTGCAGGTCCACGCTCCGGGAGATGATCGCGCTGGTCTGGGTGGAGAGCTGCTCCGCATCGCTCATGAAGTAGCCGTCGCGGTCCTTGGCACCGACGTCGACCACCCCCACCACCGTCGCGGCGGCCAGGAACCACAGGCTGACGGCCACGAGCGTCGCCCCGATCGTCATCGTCACCACGCGACCGGCGCTCCAGCCGGTCTTCGCCGCCGACCCCGGCGCAGGCGTCGGTGCCGGCCCCTGCGCAGGCGCAGGCGCAGGTGCGGGCACAGGCACCGCTGCGAGCTCGGGTGCCGGAGGCGGGGTCGATGCCGCGGGCCCCGGGGAAGCAGGAGGCGGACTCCACGCAGCCCGGGTCTCCTGGGCCGCGGTCTCCTGGCCCGGAGTCTCTGGGGTCGCAGTGCCCGTCACCGGTGCCCCGGGCGCCGTGGCCCCTGCGGCCGGAGGCTGGGTGCCCGGGGTCCCCGGGGTGCCCGGGTCGCGTCCGCCCTGGTCGAGCGCGAACGGCGGATAACGGTCGGTCATCAGCGTCACGTAGGCCGTGACGCGCGTGCTCCACCGCTCCAGCCCGACCACCAGGTCGAACAGCCGCGGGGGGTAGCGCTTGGTGAACAGCAGGCAGATCGCCGCCACCAGCACCAGCACCGGCAACAGGCCCGGTGACCACGACGACGCGCCCATGTCGTCCCCGACGGCGAGCGTCGCCCCACCGAGGATGGCGCTGAGGACGAGGAAGTGCGGGATGGCGAGCAGCCACCACTTGACCAGGACGAGGCCGCGGGAGAGGCGTTCGGGGTAGTCCACGTCGAGGTGCGCGGGGTAGTCCGGCACGTCGTGCAGCGAGAAGGGCGGGTAGCGGTCGGTGCCCAGGACGCCGTAGGCGTAGAAGGTGACCCGCCAGCCCCAGCGCAGCACGCCGACGTTGAAGTCGAAGATGACCCGCGGGTAGCGCCCGGTGAACAGGATCGCGAAGAACGCCAGGAAGGTCAGGAACGAGAACGCGATCCCGAGGAAGGCCAGCACCACGTAGTGGGGGATGGCGAGGAGCCACTTCACCAGCCACAGCGCCCTCGAGGTGTTCGGGTCGAGCTCGCCGTCGATACGCAAGGGATACGACGCGGCCCCCGGCGGAGTGTTCACAGTCGACATCCGGGTCACCCTCCTGAGTTGCCCTGGCGGCGTTCCGCGGGGCGGACGCTCCACTTCAACGTAGGTTCCACCGACCGGACCCTCCACTGTCGGTGGTCACCAGCACCGGGGCCGAAGGACACCCCGCCCCCGGCCCCCGGGGGGTGCCCTTCGGCCCGGGACGAACCCGGGTCGCAGCCGCCCCGCAGGGCGCTCAGCCGGCGGAGGCCAGCGGCTTGTCCGCTCGGCTGCGGACGGTGTCGACCGCCTCGTCGCGTCGGTAGGGCCGGGTGTGCACCCGCTCCTTGAGCCGGGCCAGGTCGGCCGCCCGCCGGGCGTGGCCGCGCCGCGCGGCGGTGGCGACGTCGCGGCGGGTGAGCCGCTGCGCGACGTCGCGTACGACGTTGCCCGCGGCGAGCACCGGCAGCACCGCGATGCCGGCGCTGAGCGGCGTGACGCCCGCCGCGGCGGCGTATGACGGTCCGAGGGAGAGCCGGGTCAGGTCGTGGTGCACGCGGCGGTGCAGCGTGCGCCGCAACCGCTGGCCCGCGGTGCCGTCGGTGAGGTCGCGCAGCTGGTCGACGGAGTCGAGCACGGCGGTGGTGAGCAGACGGCTGGACTCGTCGGGGTCGAACTCCGACCACGCCGCCAACCAGACCAGCCGGGTGAGGTCGTTCAGCGAGGCCACCTGCAGCTCGGGCACGACCCCCATCAGGTGGCTCATGTAGCGGTAGAGGTGCACGACGGCCTCGCGTTCCTTGGCGCTCTGCAGGTGGCCCAGCGCCACGGTGCCGAGGGCGACGGCGAGCAGCGGGATCATGGTCACGCAGTAGTGCAGCTGGTTGACCGGCACGCCGCGCGTCTCGACGTCCCAGTCGTCGAGGGATCCGACGCCGGCACGGATGTAGCCGTGGATGATCCGCACCCGGGCGGTGGTCTTGAAGCCGTCGCCGAAGCGTTCCATGCCGCCCGGGGAAGCACAGTCGACGAGCCAGGACACCGTCTCGGTGACCCGTCCGGCGGCGCGGCGGTGCAGGTCGCCGCCGTGCAGCAGCACCTCGTTGACCAGCGGGGAGACGTAGCTGCCGGGCAGCGTGACCGCCGCGGTCAGGGAGACCAGGGTGTCGACGGGCACCCGGTTGAGTGTGGCGCTGGCTCGCTCGAGCAGGGCGTGGTCCAGCCAGTACGGCACCGCCTCCAGCTCGGCGAAGAAGTCGATGAGCTCGGGCAGCGGGTCGTCGACGGTCTCCACCCCGTGCTCGAGGGCCTGCTCGAGCTGCGCTCGCCCTCGGCGGTCCTTGCGCATCGCGGCGACGAGCGCGTCGGCGGGCGGGTCGCCGACGTGGCGGTAGGCAGCGAACGCCTCGGCCTGGGCCCGGGTGGGCCGGGCGTCGCCCGCGCTGAGCCAGCGCAGCGCCAGTGCGGCGGCGCCCTCTTGCAATGCCGGATGGATGGGCAACGGATCGGCCAGCGAGTGCCGGGCGGCGCTGTTCAGGGGGTGGACCCGACCGGGAGCCGGTGCGGGGAGGTCGACGGTGGAGCGGGCCATCGGGTGCCTCTCGACGAACGAATGTTGGGAATCATCTGATTCCGAATCATAGCGGGTGGGTGGCGCACAAGCACGGACGCGGTGGGAGACTGGCGCCATGACGACCTCCGAGCAGGCCGGCCGGACCTACGCCGGCGTGGAGCCGGAGCAGCGTCGTGCCGACCGACGCAGGCGCCTCATGGCCGCCATGGTGGCGGTCGTGGGGGAGTCGGGCTGGGAGGCCGCCACCGTCCGCCGGATCGCGGCGGAGGCCGAGCTCGGCCCGCGGTCGCTCTACGAGAGCTTCACCGACCTCGAGGACCTGGCCGCCGTCACCTACGACGAGCTCGGCGCCGGTCTCGTCGCCGACGCCCTCGCCGCGATCGCGGACGCGGACGACTCGAGTGACGTCGCCACGGTGACCCGGGCGGCGATCACCGCGATCGTGGAGCGGCTCGGCGAGGACCCGCGCCGGGCGCGCTTCCTGCTCTGCGAGGTCCCGGTGCTGGCGGCACGTCGTACGGCGCTGCTGCACGCGGCCGCGGGGGAGTACGCCGCCCAGGCCCGCCGCGCCGGCGCCACGCTCAGCGAGCAGCAGCTGCGGGCGACCTCGCTGGTGGTCGCGGGCGGGGGACTGGAGCTGATCCGCGCCTGGCTCGACGGCGCCCTCAGGCTGGAGCAGGCACAGGTGAGCGCGTTGATCGCGGAGTCACTGACCGCGCTCAGCGCCCGATTGCCGGCGATCCTGTGAGCGAGCCCGCGCGGGCCCAGCCGGGTCTCCCTCGGTAGTCGTTCGGAACCTAGCGCCGCCGAGGCCGGCACCGCGGCGTTTCCGGGAGACCGGGACCCCGGGCCGTGCCTCAGCCGAGCGTGGCCCGCCACTCCTCGGCGTTGATGCGGAACAGCCGGTACCACTTCCCGACGACGCCGAGGTCGCTCATGCCGAGGCGGTGGCAGACGGCCTGGGACGGCTCGTTGTCGAGGTGGGTGATGGCGAGGATCTCGGGTAGGCCGGCGCCGAACCCGTGCGCCAGCACGGCGCGCGCGGCCTCCGTGGCGTAGCCGTGGCCCCAGGCGTCGGGGTGCAGGTGCCAACCGATCTCGACCTCGCCAGCCTCGTCGTTCGGCAGGGTCAGCAGCAGCACCGTGCCGGCGACCACGCCCGTGTCGCGGACCTCGACGGCCCAGATGCCGCGGGGTGGCTCGGCCGAGCGGGCGGCATACCGGTCGATGCGCGCGTGCGCCTCGTCGAGGTCCTTCATCAGCACCGGCTCGCCGTCGGCGAGCCACTTCACGATCTCGATCCTGCTCTGGATGTCGAGCAGGCGGGCGGCCTCGTCGTGTCGCCAGGGACGTATGAGCAGGCGCTCGGTCGAGAGGTGCACGGCACCACGTTATGTCATCGGCACGCACGACCACGGCCTCACCTGCGCGCCTTGTCCGAAGCGCCCACGCCCATGCCGTGCGCACCCTAGGCTTCGCCGGTGCGCCTCGTATCCCGCTTCTCCGCCGTCCTGCTCCTCAGCCTGCTCCTGCCGCTGCTCGGCACGTCGGCGCAGGCCGCCGCCAAGCAGCACCCGTGGGCGGCGTACTTCCCGGCGACGGGCGTGAAGTGCAGCTACACGCTCACCGACGAGGCCGGGGAGGTCGTGGGCACCGAGAAGGCCAAGGTCCGCAAGCGCAGCGGCAAGAAGATCGTGCTGGCCATGTCCAGCGAGGGCATGACCTATGCCCAGTCGGTGCACCTGCTCAAGGGCGGCAAGGCGGGGTTGAAGCAGCGCGAGACGCTGCGCATGTTCGGGATGGTCAACAAGGTGTCGTACGACGCCACACTGCCGGCGCCGTCGTCCTCCGCGAAGCGTCGCAAGGCCGAGGCCGCCACGATGACGCTGCGGATCACGATGCCGACCGAGATGGCCGCGCTCGCGACCAAGAGCGGTCGCACGGTGATGATCGCCGCCAAGTACCGGACCAGCAACCTCGGCACGCGCCGCATCGCGCTCGCCGACACCGAGCGCACCAAGGTCCGTGCCTTCGGGCAGCGGACCAAGATGACGTCCCTGAAGATCACCAACGCCAAGCCCGAGTTCGCCCGGCAGATCAAGAAGGACATGCGCGACCTGTTCGCAAGCATGGCCACGACGTCCTGGTACGCCAAGGGCCGGGGGTTCGTCCTGACGAGCGCGCTCGACGCCGAGGGCGAGTCACTCGTCATGCGGCAGTCCAGCTGCTCCCGCTGACCCCTCTCCGGCGCACCACCCATATCGCCGATAAGTGACATTATGTCATTACGTGAGGAGATGAGCCCCTCTTCCGGGTTCAGAGCGCAGTCAGGACCTCGGGCACCCAGCCCGGCCAGGACACCGCGCCGTGCGCGACACCCCCGCTGAACCTCGCGGTGCGGACCGGGCTGCTAGCGGTGTTGTCGTAGAGGTCGGCGGTGTCGCACAGGCGTACGGCGTCCGCGACGTTGTCCCACAGCCGCTGGTAGCGCCCGCGGATCTTGTCCTCGGGTACGGCGTGCCCACCCTGGCCGACGCGCTTGGCAACCCGGGCGACCGTGTCGTCCTCGGGCAGCATCAGCACGTGCAGGTGCACGCGGTAGCCGCCGGCGGTGGCGTCTCGGATCAGGTCGAGCTTCGAGGAGTGCGAGAACACCGTCTCGGCGATGAACGGTTCCTGTAGCGCGATGAAGGCTGAACGCAACACCTCTGCGAGCCGCGCGGCCACCCGCGACTTCTCGACCTCGTCGCCGGGCCAGTAGAGCTTGGCGATCTCGTCGGCGTTGACGAAGGCCCGGTGCGGCAGCGCCGGCAGCAGGACGCGGTCGACGAAGGTCGACTTCCCCGCACCGTTGGGCCCGACGACGAGGTCCAGCCGCGTCACCTACCGGCCTTCGCCGGCGACTGCTCGCCCTCCAGTGCCCGGCCGAGATCGGCCACCGCCTCGCGGAGCTGGGCGCGCGAGCGCTCGGCGAGCGCACCGCGCGACGTCAGGTCGGCCAGCACTCGGTGCGGATCCGGGGTGGCTGAGGAGAAGTCCGGCAAGGGAGCCGAGGAGAAGTCCGCGTGCGCCACCGCCTCGTCGATCCGCGCGGTGATCGCAGCATCGAACTGCCGGGCCTCGTCCAGGCTCAGGTCCCGCTGCGCGACCTTGCCCTCGAGCGCGAGACGGACGCGGTTGACCGGCGAGTCGACCTGAGCAGAGAGCGCGGCGCCGAGGCGCGCCCAGTGCTCGAGCTGCTGACGCGCCGAACGGGACTGCCGGGAGCCCTCAGCGGCAGCCGTCTCGAACAGCGCCTCGTCGAACCTCGTGACCCGCTCTGCCTTGCCCATCGCACTCCCCTGTCGTAGCACTTCGCTACACCATCGTAGCAACCTGCTACAGATGTCGCCCAGGGTGAAGCGAAGGCGCGCCGCCGCGAGACAGGGTCCCCGTAGGGTCCGGCCATGGATCTCGCCGTCGTACCCAAGGCTCGGCCCGGCGACAAGGTCGCCGTGCTCTCACCGTCGTTCGCCGTGCCGGCCGTCGGTCCCGCAGTGCACGAGCAGGCCCTGCGGCGACTCACCGCGACCACCGGGCTGGTGCCGGTCGAGTACCCGACGACGCGCCGCCTCGACGCCAGCAGCCGCGACCGAGCCGCGGACCTGAACGCCGCCTTCGCCGACCCGGAGATCCGAGCCGTGCTGGCGACCGCCGGCGGCGAGGACCAGATCACCGTCATCCCCCACCTGGACACTGCCGCCGTGCGCGCCGACCCCAAGCCGTTCCTCGGCTACAGCGACAACACCAACCTCCTCAACTGGCTGTGGACCCACGGCGTGCCCGGCTTCTACGGCGGCTCCACCCAGGTCCATCTCGGCGCCGGGCCGGGCATCGACCCGGTGCACGAGCAGAGCCTGCGCGCCGCGCTGCTCACCGGCGAGCGGCTCGAGATCGTGGAGCCGGGTGAGTCCGAGGACTTCGGCCACGACTGGGCCGACCCTCGCGCGCTGACCGAGCACGGCGAGCGCGAGCCCACCGAGCCGTGGACGTGGGCCGGGCCGACCCGGAGCGTCACCGGTCGCACCTGGGGCGGCTGCGTCGAGGTGCTGCAGTGGATCCTGACGGCCGGCCGCTTCCCTCACGATCCGGACATGCTGGCCGGTGGCGTGCTGCTGCTGGAGACCTCCGAGGAGCTGATCCCCGCCCGGGACTTCGGCTGGATCCTGCGCGCACTCGGTGAACGCGGCATCCTCGGCGCCGTCGACGCGGTCCTCGTCGCCCGCCCACCGACTTCCGACCTCACCCGGCGACCCAGCGCCGACGAGCGTCGGGCACACCGCCGCGCGCAGTGCGAGACGGCCATCGCGACGATCGAGCGGTACAACGCCGACGCCGTGGTGGTCGTCGGTCCCCCGTTCGGCCACACCCGGCCGCAGTGGATCCTGCCGTACGGCGGCCTGGTCACCGTCGACGGCGTCGGCCGTCGGATCGTCGCGGATTACTCCTGACCCGTGCCGCCGCCCGAGGCTATCGAGCGGCCGCCCTCACTCCTCCGGCCCCTCTGAGGGACCAGACCCGGCGCCGCCACGCGGCAGCCGCCCGGCACGCACGAGCGCGTCGTGCAACAGCTTCTCGATCTGGGCGTTCACCGAGCGCAGGTCGTCCTCGGCCCACCGGCGCACGGCCTCGGCGATGGCCGGGTCCAGCCGGAGCGGGATCTGCTTCCGCTCCGGCCGTCCCGGCACTCCCCTGGGCACGTCGCTGTCCTGCGTCGGCGATCAGTTGTACAGGGTGCCGACGTTGACGACCGGCGTAGCCGAGCCGCCGCCGACCAGCACCGTCATCAGGTTCGAGGTCATCGCGGCGCGGCGCTCCGGGTCGAGCTCGATGTCGCCGTTCTGCTCCAGCAGCGACAGCGCCTCGGTCACCAGGGAGACCGCGCCGGTGACCATCACCTGGCGGGCGTCGAGGACGGCCTGGGCCTGCTGTCGCTGGAGCATGGCGCCGGCGATCTCGGGGGCGTAGGACAGGTTCGACAGCCGCACCTCGAGCACCTCGAGACCGGCGATGTGGATCCGCTCGTTGAGCTCGACCACCAGCTCGTCGGCGACCTCGTTGCCGTTCTCCCGCAGCGTGACGATCTGCGGCGAGCGCTCGATCTCCGCCTCGGTCTGGTCGCTGACCGAGGCCTGTGCCTGCGCGTCGTACGGGTGGGTGGCGACGACGTGACGCAGGGCCGCCTCCGACTGCGTGGCCACGAAGTCGTCGTAGGCGTCGACGGCGAAGACGGCCTTGGCGGTGTCGGCGACCTGCCAGACCACGATCGCGGAGACCTGGACCGGCGAGCCGGTCTTCTCGTTGACCTTCAGCGTCTGCGTCTCGAAGTTCTGCACCCGCACCGGGACACCGCGTCGCCCGCTCAGCGGCACCGTCCACGACAGGCCGGTACGACGCACGGTGCCGATGTAGGCCCCGAAGAACGTCACCACGCGGGTGTCGCCGGGCTGGATCACGCAGAACCCGCTCAGCCCGAGCAGGGCGAGGAAGCCGATCACGCCGCCCAGGGTGGCCTCGAGCGCTCCCCCGTCACCGGCGTCCAGGGCTTCGAGGCCGATGACCAGCAGCACCGTGGCGACCGCGACCAGTGCGAGCACGACCAGGAGCACCGGCCAGCCGCTGATCGCGAAGCCGCGCTTCTCGGCGATGTCGACGCGGACCGGCGGGACGACGGACGGCGCGGCGGGCGGCGCGGGCGGGGCGACGGGCGGGGTCGTCATGGGTGCTCCTTCGATCGGGACTCTCAGCGAGAGTGATATCACTACGATATCAGCAGCGAGCCCCCGGCACAGGTCCTTGCGCCCGTCGCGATACTCGGCGCATGACCCGACCCACCGCCGTCGTCACCGGAGCCGCCGCAGGCATCGGCCGCGCCATCGCCACCCGCCTGCACGCCGCGGGCCACCTCGTCGCGGCGTACGACGTCGACGAGCCGGGTCTGGCCCGGCTGGCCGAGGAGCTGCCCGGCCTGCGCACCGGCCGCCTCGACGTCCGCGACGCCGAGCAGTGGCGCGCGAGGCTCGCCGAGCTGGCCGAGCACACCGGCGGCCGACTCGACGTGCTGGTCAACAACGCCGGCATCCTCGCCGCCGGCCCGTTCGCCGACATCGACCTGGCCACGCAGCAGCGGATGGTCGACATCAACGTGACCGGCGTGCTCAACGGCTGCCACACCGCCCACCCCTACCTGCGCGACACACCCGGCGCGCACGTGGTCAACCTGGCCTCGGCCAGCGCGCTCTACGGCCAGCCGGAGCTGGCCACCTACTCCGCGACCAAGTTCGCCGTGCGCGGCCTGACCGAGGCACTGGACCTGGAGTGGGCGGGCGACGACATCGCGGTGGACGCCGTCTGGCCACTGTTCGTGCGCACCGCGATGACCGAAGGGCTGGACACGGCCTCGAGCCGCTCCCTGGGCATCCGGCTGACCCCGGACGACGTGGCCGCCGAGGTGCTCGACCTCGTGCGCGCCCGGCGCTCGCGGCTGCGCCCGCGCAGCCCGCACCACGCCGTGGGGCGGCAGGCCAAGGCGCTGATGACCTCCTCCGCGCTGGCACCGGCGTGGCTGATGCGGACGATCAACGGCCGGATCGCCGGCGGCCGCTGAGCATGCGGAACCGGTTGCCGTGAGCACGCTGGATCCGGACGGGTGATCACCGAGCCGCGGTGGGAAGCACGAGCTTCGTAGCCGCTCGTGGCACCACACCGATCCTCCTGTGCTCGTGACCCGAGGCTCGGGGCGCTCCGCGACGCTGCGTAGCATGCTGCCCCATGCGCACCCGCCTGCTTGCCGGAGTCCCGGCCCTGCTCCTGCTCACCGCGCTCAGCGCCTGTGGCGACGACGAGTCGCAGAGCAGCTCCGCCGGCGACGACAAGCCCAGCAGCGCAGGCACGAGCACGGAGACCGCGTCGGGTGAGGGCGCGTGCGAGTTCACCCCGAGCGGCAAGCCGGCGCGCGACGTCGAGCCGCCGGCGCCCACGCCGCCGTACACCGAGAAGGTGAACGCGGTGCTGAAGACCTCGGTGGGCGACCTGAAGGTCGTCCTGGACGCGGACAAGGCGCCGTGCACGGTGGCGTCGTTCGCCTCCCTGGCCGAGCAGGGCTACTACGACAACACGTCGTGCCACCGCCAGGGCAACGACCCCGGCTTCGAGTTCCTGCAGTGTGGCGACCCGGTCTTCGACCCGAAGGCGGAGCAGCCCTCCCCCGAGACCGGCACCGGCGGCCCCGGCTACACGATCCCGGACGAGATCGACGGCACCGAGACCTACGGGGCCGGCACCCTGGCGATGGCCAACACCGGCTACCCCGACTCCGGCGGCGGGCAGTTCTTCATCGTCTTCGGCGACTCCGGCTTCCCGCCCAGCTACACCGTGTGGGGCCACCTCGACAAGGCGTCCCTGGCCACGCTGAAGAAGGCGACGGCGTCGGGCAACGACGGCTTCTGGGCGCAGAGCGGCGGCGGCCGGCCGAACACGCCGGTCACCTTCAAGAGCATCTCGATCGGCTAGGCCCCCGGCTGGCCACCACCCGGCTGCCCAGCGCCGGGCTGCCCGGCACCGGGCTCCTCGAGGTCGACTCCGGTCAGCTCGACGGAGCGCTGCCACAGCGCCGCGGCGAGCGCGGTGTCCTCGACCTTCGGCGACATCCGCGCCGGCGCGGGCCAACCCCACAACTCGGTGCGGCCGTGCGGACCGATGTAGGTGCCGCCAGGGATGTCGGCGACGGCGGCGTACACGGTGCACAACGCGCCGCGCCAGGCGGGCATGCCGACCAGGCGGTGACCGTGGTGGCCGATCCAGGTGATCAGCGGGTGGCCGCTGCCGCTGGTGATCGAGGTGGCGGTGGCGCCGGGGTGGGCGCCGACCGAGCGCACCGGCGAGCCGGTGGCGCGCAGCCGGCGGTCCAGCTCGCGCATGAAGAGCAGGTCGGCGAGCTTCGAGGCGCCGTACGCCGCGAACGGCCGGTAGGGCCGCCGCTCCCAGCCCAGGTCGTCCAGGTCGATGCGTCCCGAGCGGTGCTCGCGCGAGCTCAGCATCACCACCCGGTCGCGCAGCTGCGGCAGCAGGCCGAGGGTGAGCGCGAAGTGGCCCAGGTAGTTGGTCGCGAAGTGCATCTCCACGCCCTCCGCGCTCACCGAGTGCGGCACCCCGAGGACGCCGGCGTTGTTGATGAGCACGTCGATCCCGCGGCCCTCGGCCTGCTCCTCGGCCACGAACGCCCGCACCGAGGCCAGGTCGCTGACGTCGACGCGGCGCACCGTGACGCGGCCCTTGTCGTGGCCGGGCACGGTCCGGGCGGCGGCCTCGGCCTTCTCGACGCTGCGGCAGGCCATCACGATCTCGGCGCCGCGCGAGCCGAGGATCCGGGCGGTCTCGAGCCCGAGCCCGCCGTTGGAGCCGGTGATCACGAAGCGACGTCCCGCCTGCGGCGGCACCTTGGTCCACGGACGCATGGCGGAAGAATCGCACACCGAGAACAGGTTCTCCCGCGCCTCGGCGACAGCGGTCAGCTCAGCCGCGGAAGCACGTGCTCACCGAAGGCCTGCAGGAAGGCGCCGTGGTTGCGCCCGACGTTGTGCACGAAGACCCGGTCGTAGCCGAGGTCGAGGAAGCGCTGGATCTCGGCGCGGTGCACGTCGGGGTCCTCGCTGATCGGCAGCCTCCCGGCGAAGTCCTCGGGCCGCACCATCCGGGCGACCTGCTCGAGCAGCTGCGGGGAGCGCAGGTCGCCGCGGGAGAACCGCATGGCGCCGATCGGGTAGCACTCCACGGCCTGGGCGAGCGCCTGCTCGCCGCTGGGTGCCCAGGAGACGTTGAGGTGCAGCCACTTCGGCATCTGCTCGCCGTCCTTGCCGCCCTCCTTCGCGCCGGCGCGGAACCGGTCGAGGATGTGCGCGGCCTGCTCGTAGGTCACGCCCACCGCCAGCAGGCCGTCGGCGGAGCGGCCGGCCCGTCGGGCGGTCACCGGTCCCCCGGTGGCGACCAGCACGGGCGGTGGCGTCGGCGGCATGGTCCACAGACGGGTGGTCTCGAGCTGGAAGTGCTCGCCGGCGAAGCGGATGTCGCGTCCGGCGGCGGAGGCGGCGAAGAGCCGCTTGATCAGGTCGACGGCCTCGAAGAGCCGGTTGATCCGCTCGGGGGCCTCCGGCCAGTAGCCGCCGGTGACGTGCTCGCTGAGTGCCTCCCCGGCGCTGACGGTGAGCCAGTGCCGGCCGGGGTGCAGCGCGGCGAGGGTGGCACTGGCCTGTGCCAGGGTCGCCGGGTGCACCCGGTAGCCCGGCACGGCCATGCCCGGTCCGAAGTCGGAGGCGGTGTGCTCGGCCAGCGCGGCCAGCACGCTCCAGGCGTGCGGCGCCTGGCCCAGGCTGGGCAGCCACGGCTGGAACAGGTCGGCGACCAGCGTGCCGTGGAAGCCGGCGCTCTCGGCCAGTACCGCCAGGTCGACGGCCTCGCGTGGCTGCACCCGGTCGCTGGCGGCGACGTACCCGATGCGACCGCTCACGCGCTCACTGTAGTGGTGGGCGCTCGCCGCGCACCGGCTGTCCGGGCCGGGGTGCCGCTCATCGCGGTGAGAACGCGATCAACGGCCGCCCGGTGCGCGGATGGGTGAGCACGTCGGCCTGTACGCCGTACGTCTCGGCGATCAGTGCGGGCGTCAGCGTCGGGGCCACCGGTCCGCTGGCGCGCACCCGGCCGTCGGCCAACACCACCACGTGGTCGCAGTACGACGCCGCGAGGTTCAGGTCGTGCAGCGCGGCGAGCACGGTGACGCCGTCGGCGGCCAGCTCGCGGAGCAGGCCGAGGGTGCGCAGCTGGGCGCGGACGTCGAGGTGGTTGGTCGGCTCGTCGAGCAGCAGCAGCTCCGGCTGCTGGGCCAGCGCACGGGCCAGCTGCACCCGCTGCTGCTCGCCTCCGGAGAGGGTGCCGAGCTCGCGGCCGGCCAGCTCGGCGGCACCGGCGCGGACCAGGGCGTCCTCGACCACGGTGTCGTCGTCGGCCGCCGTCAGCGACCAGCGGGACTGGTGCGGGGTGCGACCCAGCGCGACGGCCTGCCTGACCGTCAGCGCGAACTCGCTGCGCACCTCCTGCTCGACCAGCGCCACGCGCCGGGCGCGCTCGCGGCGCGACAACGCGAACAGGTCCTGCGATCCCAGGTGCACGCTGCCGCCGGCACGGGGGCCGGCCCCGGACAGGGCGCGCAGCAGCGTGGACTTGCCGGCGCCGTTCGGTCCGACGAGCGCGCTCACCGCGCCGGTGGGCACCGTGAACGAGACGTCGTGCAGCAGCGTGTGCCCGCCCGCGGTGGCGCCGACGCGGGCGACCTGCACCGCCCCGGCGGTGCCGGCGGCAGTGCCGTCCCGCGGCGCGCGGGGTGTCGTGCTCATGCCCGCTCCCGGTTGCGCAGCAGCACGAGCATGAACACCGGGGCGCCGACGAGGACGGTGATGATCCCCACCGGCAGCTCGCGGGGCTCGAAAAGGCTGCGGGCCCCGGTGTCGACCCACACCATGAGGATCGCACCGAGCAGGGCCGAGAGCGGGAGCAGCAGCCGGTGCCGGGACCCGACGACCAGGCGCACCGCGTTCGGCAGCACCAGGCCGACGAACCCGATCGAGCCGCTGACCGAGACCATGGCACCGGTGAGCAGGGCGGTGCCGGCGAGCAGCAACCAGCGGGTGCGGGTGACGTGCACGCCGAGCGCGGCGGCGGCGGTGTCGCCGAAGGCGAAGGCATCGAGGACGCGGCCGCCGAGGATGACCGGCACCCCGACGAGCAGCAGGGTCAGCCAGGCCACCTTGACGCTCCCCCAGTCGGCGCCGGCCAGAGAGCCCAACAGCCAGTTCAGGATCTGCCGGTAGGAGTCGCCCTGGGTGTTCCAGAAGATCACCAGGGACGTCAGGGCGCCTGCGAACGAGGAGACCGCGAGACCGGCGAGCACGGTGCGGCTGGGCGTGATCACGCCCAGCGACCGCGCCAGCAGCAGCGTGCCGAGCAGCGCGAGCATCGCGCCGGAGAACGCGGCCACGGTCAATGAGATCGCCACCCCGAGCAGCAGCACCAGCACCGCTCCCAGCGAGGCGCCGGCGGACAGGCCGAGCAGGTAGGGGTCCGCCAGCGGGTTGCGGGTCAGCGCCTGCATCACCGCACCGCTGACCGCGAGCCCGGCGCCGACGGCGGCGGCGGTCAGCACGCGGGGCAGCCGCAGCTCCCACACGATGCCGTCGCGCAGCACGCTCAGGTCGCTCGTGCCGAAGCCGAGGTGGTGCAGGATCGAGCCCCACACCTCCCCCGCGCTCAGGTCCGCGGGCCCGACGGTGACGGCGAGGACGATCGAGAGCACGAGCGCCACCAGCAGCACCGGAGCACCGAGCAGCGCGGCCAGCCGGTCGCGTCGGCGCCGGGCTGGCGCCGTACCGACGGCGTGCCCGGCGTCGGCGCGGGAGAACGAGGGCGCGGTCACAGGCTCGGGCCGCTCATCGCACCAGCAGGTCGTAGCGCTCGAGCTGGTCGGCGAGCTCGAGCGCGGCGGAGACCGACCGCACCCCGGCCTCCGCGGCCGGGAACGGCACGACCAGGTAGCGGCTCTTGCGCACCGCGGTCAGCTCCGCGGTGGCGGGGTTGGCCTCGAGGCTGGCGATCTTGTCCTTGGCGCTGTTCCAGGCGGCGTCGACGAGCACGATGACGTCGGGGTCGGCGTCGACGATCGCCTCCCAGCCGTAGGAGGTCCAGGTGGCCTTCTCGCGCACCACGTTCTCCAGGCCGAGGGCGTCGAGCACCATCTGCGGTGCGCCGATGGTGCCGCCGACGAACGGGGTGTCCTCCCCGGAGGACCACCACAGCGCCGTGGTGCCGGGCAGCGCCTTGCCGACCTTGTCCAGCGCCGCGCGCTGCTGGGCGACCAGCTTCTCGGCGGCCTCGGGTACGCCGAGGACCCGGCCCGCCTCCGTGAAGTGCTCGAAGAGGAGGTCGAAGGTCATCTTCGCCGGCTGGTAGCCGGGCTCCTGACACGCCGAGGGCGCGACGTAGGTGGCCACGCCGAGCTTGGCGAGCATGTCGCGCTCGCCGGCGGTGTCGGCGGCGAAGTTGGACTCCCAGCCGGCGAGGACCAGATCGGGCTCGGTCTCCAGCACGACCTCCTGGGAGGGTGCCTGCTCGGCGAGCACCGGCAGGTCGGCGGCGTCCTCGGCCCACTCCTCGGCCACCGGGCCGTCGGCGAACGCCGTACCGACGATCTTGTCGGCGAGGCCGAGGGCGAGCACGAGGTCGGTGGAGGTGGACTTGATGGTCACGATCCGCTGCGGGGGCTTGGCGAGGGTGACCCCGGTGCCGCAGTTGTCGACGCTGACCGGGTAGCCCGCGGCGGCGCTGCCCTCCGTCTCGTCGACGGCGGCGTCGCTGCCGCAGGCGGTCGTCACGGTGAGGACGAGCAGGCCGGAGGCGGCCAGGGAGGCAAGGGGGGCAAGACGCACGGAGTACTCCTGGACGGTGGGTGCGGCGTGGCCGCGGCACGGTGAACGGGCCTCCACGCGAAGTCGCGGAGACGGTGATCAACAGCCCCAGGTCCGGGAGTTGGTGCGTCGTACGAAGTCGGCGTCCGACGGATCGGTGCCCACCGTAGCGAACATAAGGTGCTCCGTGTGAGCACAGAGGCGAACAGTCCCACCCGGAGCCTGACCCGGACCGAGGCCGAGCACCGCGCCGCCCACCTGGCGGTGACCCGGTACGACGTCGAGCTGGACCTGGCTGCGAGCGAGGAGACCTTCGCCTCGCGGACCACGATCCGGTTCACCAGCGACGCCGTGCGCACGTTCGTCGACGTCAAGCCCCGGGTGCTGCACCGCGCCACCCTCGACGGCGCTCCGCTCGACGTGGCGGGCCTGGCCGAGGGCAGGCTGGCGCTGGAGCTGCCCGCCGGGGAGCACGAGCTGGTGGTCGAGGCGACCATGGGCTTCCGCAACGACGGTGAGGGCCTGCACCGCTCGGTCGACCCCGCCGACGGGCTCGCCTACGTCTACGGCATGTCGTTCATGGACGCCGCGCCCTCGATCTTCGCCTGCTTCGACCAGCCCGACCTCAAGGCGCCGTACTCGTTCACGGTGACGGCCCCGGCGGACTGGCTGGTCGTCGGCAACGCACCGGCCCGCGACACCGGCATCCTCGCGGGCGACGGAGCCGCGGTGAAGCGCTGGGAGATCGGGCCCACTCCCCCGCTGGCGACGTACTTCGTCACGCTGGTGGCAGGGCCGTACCACGTCGTGCGCGCCGAGCACGACGACATCGCGCTCAGCCTCAGCGCCCGGCGCAGCCTGGCCCCGGTGCTCGACCGCGAGGCCGACGAGCTGTTCACGCTGACCAGGCAGTCCTTCGACGAGCTGCACCGGCTCTTCGGGGTGCGCTACCCGTTCGGTGACTACCACCAGGCGTTCGTGCCGGAGTTCAACGCCGGCGCGATGGAGAACCCGGGCTGCATCACCATCCGCGACGCGCTGCTCTTCGAGAGCGTGAGCACCCGGGCCGACCGCAGCTTCCGCGCCGCGCTGATCGCCCACGAGATGTCGCACCAGTGGTTCGGCAACCTGGTCACGCCGCGCTGGTGGGACGACCTGTGGCTCAACGAGTCGTTCGCCGAGTACATGGGCTACCGGGTCACTGCTGACGCCACCGCCTACGACGACGCGTGGCTGCACCAGTCGTACGCCCGGCGCACCTGGGGGCTGATCGCGGACTCCCGGCCGACCACCCACCCCGTCGCCGGCAACGCAGCGCCCGACGCGCTGTCGGCGCTGCAGAACTTCGACGGCATCTCGTACGCCCGCGGCTCGAACGTGCTGCGCCAGCTGGCGGTGCGGATCGGGGACGAGGCGTTCCTGGCCGGGCTGCGCGAGCACTTCACCGCGCACCGGTTCGGCAACGCCACGATGCACGACCTGTTCGGCCGCTGGGAGCGGGCGGCCGGGGTGGACCTGGGCGACTTCACCCGGGACTGGCTGCTGACGCCGGGCCCGGACACGCTGAGGTTGGACCGGGCGGCGGGCGTGGTGCGTCGTACGTCTCCGGCGGCGTACCCGGCGCAGCGGCGCCACCAGCTCGAGGTCGCCGTGCACCGTGACGGCGGCTGGCAGCGCGAGCCGCTGGTGCTGGACGCCGACGAGACGCCGTACGACGCGGGCCAGGCACCGGTGCTGCTGGACGCGACCGAGTCCACGTGGGCGATCAGCCCGCCGGACGCGGTCACGATGGCGGCGCTGCCCGCGCTGGCGCCGGTGATGGAGGAACCGCAGCTGCGAGCGGCGATGTGGAACAACGTGCGGATGGCGCTCTTCGCCGGCGAGGTCTCCCCGGCCGCCGTCGCGGAGCTGCTCGTCGCCGCGCCCCCGGTCGAGGACACCGCGGACGGCGTCCGCTCCGCACTGCCCTGGGTGCTGGAGACGGTGCTGCCGATGGCCCCGGAGACCACCACCGCGCGGTTCCACGCCGCGGTGCGGACCGCCGCGCAGGCCGCGACGCCCGGCAGCGAGATCCAGCTGTCCGCCTTCCGGGCCACGGTGCTCTCCAGCACCGACGCGGACGTGCTGACGCGCTGGGCAGCCGGGGAGGACCTGCCCGCCGGCATCACCGCCGACGTCGACCTGCGCTGGAAGGCGATGCGGCGACTGGCCGAGATCGGCGCCACCGACGCCGACGCGCTGGACGCCGCCCTCGACGCGGCACCGAGCGCCACGGCGAAGGTGCAGCACGCCCGCGCAGTGGCCTCCCTGCCGACGCCGGAGGCGAAGGAGTTCGCCTGGGCCCGGGCGCTCGGGGAGGTCTCGGTGCCCAACCACGAGATCGACGCGGCCGGCCACGGGCTGTGGCGTCCCGACCAGCTCGAGCTCACCGCGCCGTACGCCGCGGCCTACTTCGACCGGCTCGACGACCTCGTCGCCGCCCATCAGGGGTGGGTGCAAGGCGTCGTGGTGGCGGCGTTCTTCCCCCTCACCCACGTCGACGCGGACACCCTCGCCCGGGCCAAGGCGGCGTTGGAGCGCGACCTGCCCGGCGCCGTACGACGTCGACTGGCCGACCAGACCGACGAGCTGGAGCGGCGCCTGGGCGTGCTGCAACGGTGGGCCGACTGACCTCACACCCCGGGTTCGGCGTGGCCCGCGGAGTTGTGTCGGGCCACGCTGATTGACTCCTCCCATGGTCACCCTCCTCGCACTGCTCATCGGTCTGCTGCTCGGCACCGGCCTCGGCTGGTTGCTGCGCCAGACCACCGCGCAGCCGGCGGTCGAGGAGCCGGCGGGCGAGTCCCCGGAGGTCGTCGCGGCCCGGCACGAGGCGGAGCTGGCGGCGCTGCGCAACGAGATCCAGCTGGCCGAGGTCCGCACCGAGGTGGCGCTCGCGCAGGTGCGCGAGCAGGAGAAGTCGGCGCTGGCGCAGGTCCGCGAGGCCGACGCCGCCGCGCTGGCTCAGACGCGCAGCGAGCTGGCCAGCGCGAGCGCGCAGGCCGAGGAGCTGCGCAGCGCGCTGGACGACGCCCGGTCGCAGTACCGCACGCTCGTCGAGCAGCAGCGCCAGGCGCAGCGCGAGCGGGAGGCCGAGCGCGAGCGCGCCCGGGTCGAGCGCGAGCAGTCCGAGAGCGGCCAGACGCAGGTGCTGAAGACGCTGACGCCGGTGGTGGAGCACCTGCGCTCGATGCAGCACAAGGTGGACGAGCTGGAGAAGGCGCGCGTGGAGCAGCACACCGAGCTCGCCGCGCAGATCCGGCACACGCAGCAGTCCGTGGAGCAGTCCCGCAAGGCCGCGGACACCCTGGCGTCGGTGCTGAAGAACAACGCGGTGCGCGGTGTGTGGGGCGAGACCCAGCTGCGCACGCTGGTGGAGACCGCGGGCCTGCTCAACCGCATCGACTTCGAGCTGCAGCACTCGATGGAGGCCGACTCCGGCATGCGCCGCCCCGACATGGTGATCAACCTGCCCGGCGGCAAGCAGATGGCGATCGACGCCAAGGTGCCCTACAACTCGTTCATGGACGCCCACCGCGACGGCATCGAGCCGGAGCAGCGCGAGCGCCTCCTGGCCGACCACGCCCGCAAGGTCCGCGGCCACGTCGACACCCTGTCGAAGAAGGGCTACTGGACCGGCCTGACCACCAGCCCCGAGTTCACGGTCGCGTTCATCCCCAATGAGCAGCTGCTCAACGCCGCCCTCGAGGTCGACCCGTCGCTGATGGAGCACGCCTTCGGCGCCGGCATCGTGCTCGCCACCCCCACGAACCTGTGGAGCATGCTGAAGACGGTCGCGTTCACCTGGAAGCAGGAGGCCCTCGCCGAGGACGCCCAGGTCCTCTTCGACCTCGGCCAGGTCCTGTACCGCCGCATCCTCACGCTGTCCCAGCACGTCGACAAGCTCGGCCGCTCCATCGAGCGCAGCGTGAAGAACTACAACGCCTTCACCGGCTCCCTCGAGCGCTCCGTCCTTCCCGCCGCCCGCAAGCTCAACGCCGCAGACCCGCTCTCCACGATCCCCGCCCCCACCGAGATCGAGGAGACCCCGCGCGCGCTGACCAGCAGCGAGTTCGCCGCCATCGCGGACCTCGAGCGCGAGGAGCTCTCCTTCGACTTCGACCTCGCCGAGGCCGAGGTCGTCGAGGGTGAGGAGAAGGCGGGCTGAGCGCCCGGCCGTGACGGGATCCACTTCGCCTCCCCCATCCGCGGGTCGTTTGTTCCCAGCGCCGACGGTTGCGGTGCACACTCGGCACGTGCAGGAGGCCAAGAACGCCGCGGACGCAGCCGCGAAGAAGGCGGAGACCGCGAGGTCCGCCTACCAGCAGGCGCTCGCACGCTCGAAAGCCGCGACGAAGAAGTCCAAGGCCGCCTCAGAGAAGACCGCGGCGGCGAAGAAGAAGCTGGCCGCTGCCATCCGCAAGG
This sequence comes from Nocardioides faecalis, assembly GCF_018388425.1. NCBI lineage: Bacteria > Bacillati > Actinomycetota > Actinomycetes > Propionibacteriales > Nocardioidaceae > Nocardioides > Nocardioides faecalis. The sequence goes on from NZ_CP074406.1 coordinate 2,058,748, forward strand.
GACGCAAGGTCGCCCGCGCGAGACGGGCGTACCGGACTGCGCGGAAGAAGTCCGTCGCTGCGCGGGCCGCCGCCGCCAAGGCCGCGAAGGCTGCCGCCGCCGCTCGGGTCGCCTACCTGGCTGCACAGCGTGCCGCTGAGGCCGCTCTGGCCCGACCCGAGGACGCCGTCACGGACACCGGCGGGCCCTCGATCGACCTGATCGTCTCCCGGTTCACCGGCGGCTACACCGCGGCCCAGGTCGCCGAGATCAAGGCGGCCGGCGGCCCGGTGCCCTGGTTGCACCGGCAGTTCGCCCCGACGGCGGTCGATCATCCGACCGTGGCGGCGCTGACCTCCTGGTTCCCCGAGCTCACCCACACGCCGCAGCAGCGCTGGACCAACGAGCGCAGCGCCACGGTCGCAAACTGGCAGTACGCCGAGCACCTGGGCAACGCGACCCTCCTACGACGCATCCACTCGACCTGGCAGGTCCGGGAAGTGCTGACCGAGTTCTGGTCCGACCATCTCCACGTGCCCGCCACCTCGGACGGCTGGTACTGGCGCCAGGACTACGACGCGATGCTGCGCGCCAACGCCCTGGGCAAGTTCACCGACATCCTCCTCGCCGCGACGCTGCACCCGGCGATGCTGTACTACCTCGGCAACTTCTCCTCCGATGCCGGCGCCGTGAACGAGAACCACGCGCGCGAGCTGCTCGAGCTGCACACGATCGGCGTCGGGTCCTACGTCGAGGCCGAGGTCAAGGCCGCCGGCAGGATCCTGTCCGGGTGGACCGTCAACCCCTGGGCCACGCCGCAGACCTTCCACGCCCACTACGACGACAAGCGGCACAGCAAGTCCGCCGCGGCGGTGGCCGGGTTCCAGAGCAACGGTGACGGCCGCGGCGGCCAGGCCGCTCGCGATCTCGTCGTGCACCTCGCGCGGCACCCCGACACCGCCCGCCGGCTGATGCGCAAGCTCGCCGTACGCCTCGTCAGCGACGACCCGTCCCCCGCCCTGGTGGCCTCGCTGACCAAGACCTACCTGGACAACGACACCGCCATCAAGCCGGTCGTCCTGGCCCTCGTCCAGCACCCCGAGTTCCTCGCCTCCGCCCACCAGAAGGTGCGCACCGAGGAGTCCGGCTTCGTGGCGACCATGCGGGCGCTCGGCGTCACGGTCCGCAAGCCGGTCGAGGGCTCCGACGCCGCGCACAACCTGGTCTACTCCTACGGCGCCCCCGCGCCGTACTCGTGGCCGCGACCTGATGGGCGTCCCGATGCCGCGGCCGCCTACGCCGGCCCCGGCCGGGTCCTCCGCTCCTTCTCCATGCACTCCGCGCTGCTCGCCGGCTGGTGGCCGACCGGCAGCATCGACTACCCGTCGCCGGGCTCCCGGCTGCCCGACATGTCCCAGAGCCCCACGGTGGCCCAGGTCGTCGAGCACGTGCACCGCAACCTCACCGGCCGCCCGCCGGAGCCCGCGGTCACCATCGCCTCGGCCGAGGCCATCGGGCTGAGCGCCACCACGGTGCTGCCCCCGGGCATGTGGCAGGCGACCGCGCTGGCCGACTGGCTCGGGGTGAAGGCAATGGCTCCCCTCCTCGACAACCCGACCCACCTCACCCACTGACCGCACCTGACCTGCCCTGCCGACCAGAAGGCGAAGACGTGACCCTCACCTCCGACGACTGTTGCGCCGACGCACGCCGCACCTTCAGCAGGCGCGGCGTCCTGGCCGCTGCCGCCGCCGCAGCGGGTGTCGCCGGGCTCGGCGTGTTCGGCGACACCGTCCGCTCGGTCGCGCACGCCGCGGTCCCGGGCACGCAGAACAACGTGCTCGTGGTCGTGTCGCTGCGGGGCGCCATCGACGGGATGGGCGTCGTCGTCCCGCACGGTGAGGCCGTCTACTACCAGGCCCGCCCGGTGATCGCGGTCCCCAAGGACAGGCTGCTGGCCGCTGACTCGATGTTCGGCCTGCACCCGAGCATGGCGCCCCTGGTCAAGCACTGGGAGGCGGGCACGTTCGCCGCGGTGAACGCGACGGGCCTGGCCCGCCCCAACCGGAGCCACTTCGCCGCGATGGAGGAGGTCGAGGACGCCAACCCGGGTTCCACGACCCGCCAGGGCTGGGTGAACCGCCTGCTCGGTGGCTCCACGAACGCGCTCGCCGGGGTGCACCTGACCTCGAACGCGGCTCCCACCCTCATCTCGGGTCCGAACCCCACCGTCTCCGCGCCACTGCTCTCCGGCATCGAGCTGGCCGGCGCGAACCCCGCCCACGACACCGCCGAGTGGAGCACCAGGCGCCGTTCGAGCCTGGACCTGCTCTGGTCCGCCGACGCGGAGCGGGTGCCGACCGACATCCAGGCGACGCTGCGGAGGTCCGTGCGACAGGCCCGCCAGGTCGCCGAGACCCTGGAGGGCCTCCGCCTGGGTGAGCCGCCCGCGCCTGCGGCCGCCTACGACACCTCGTGGCGCGGCAAGGGTCTCGGCGAGGCGCTCGCGGACACCGCCCGGCTGATCCGCGCCGACGTCGGCACGTCCGCGGTCACCTTGGACTTCGGCAACTGGGACTACCACAACGACTACGGCACCCTGGCCTCCGGCAACATGGCCGCCCAGCTCGCCTCGCTGGCGACGAACCTGGACGCGTTCCTCACCGACCTCGGCCCGCGGGCCGGTCGCGTCACGATCGTCGTCATGAGCGAGTTCGGCCGGCGGCTCACCGAGAACTCCGCCCACGGCCTGGACCACGGGTGGGGCAACGTCATGCTCCTGCTCGGTGCCGGCATCCGGGGTGGGCGGTACCACGGCACCTGGCCCGGCCTCACGAACGTCGCCTCCAGCCTCGTCGACGACGACGTCGCCGTCACCACCGACTACCGCGACGTCCTCGCCGAGATCGTCGCCCGCCGGTTCCCGGAGATCTCCCTCGCCGAGGCGTTCCCCGGGTTCAAGGTGACATCGGTCGGCGTCACCCGGTAGCCGACCGGGCGCGCGGGTCCGCTCAGGCGTCAGCGCCGGTCCGCGTGGGCGCGGCGTCCGAAGCGATCAGCGTCAGCATGGTGAGCCCGGCGATCACCGCGGCCCAGGCCCCCGCGTCGCCGTCCCAGGCCCAGCCCAGCACCAGGCCGACGCCACCGATAGCGGGCATCAACAGGCCGAGGACGGTGAACAACGGCGTGTGGAACGCGGACGCGAAGGGCAGGAAGTGCAGCCCGACGGCCACGACGATCAGCGCCGGGCGCAGCTCCGTGCGGTCTGCGTCCTCGAGCAACAGCGAGCCGACGCGGATCAGCACCAGCATGCCGACGACCCCCGTCAGGTAGACGAGGCCGGCCGACCGCCGTACCTGCGGCACCGGGCCGAAGGGCCGTGGCACGACGAGGACGAACCAGACGTACGCCGCCACGGTGAGCGCCCACGCGGCCACCGCGATCCCCGGCAAGGGCCCCGGTAGGTCTCCCCGGTTGGCCAGCACGAACACCGTGCCCCCGGCGGCTCCGACGAGCGTGCCCCAGACCCGGGGATCCGGCACCCGAGCGAGGCCGCGCGTGGGGTCGGCGGCCTGGGCGGGGGGACCGAGGGCTCTGCTCACGCGCCGAGGATGCCATGGCACGACCTCCCGCCCCGGTGCGACACGTCATGTTCCCCGGTCGTACGACGCCAGAGCCTCCAGCGCCTCGGCGGCGCTCGCCATGACGCGCAGGATCCACTGCCACGTCTCGGGGTCGGTACCGACGGTGTCGACCGCGGACCGGACCGTGCACCGCGGACGCCTCCCCGCCCGGTCCCATCGGCACCGGCGTGCCGGGTCCGACCGGCACAGCGCCGTGCCAACGCCCTCTCGACCGGGAGAGGAGCAGGGGCCGCGGGAGGCGCCGGAGCGCGTCGGCGGCGAGAGGCGTCGGCTCGAAGTCCCAGCCGACCGGGTTGCGACCGAAGCCCTTGGCGGATGGGGTAGGGAGACCCAGGTGAACGCAGTCTCAGACACGGACCATCCCCTTCATTAGTCTCGACGAGGTGGACCTACTGAGGGACTTCGTCGCGCTCTGCTTCGACCACGGCATCGGCGGCCTCTTGCTGCTCGCGCTGGCCGCAGGCGTGCTGCTCGTGGCGCTGTCGGTCCTCGCCCGCGGCATCATGGCAGCCGCAAGCGCCTTCGGGCGTGGCTGGCGCGAGGGCGCGAGCAGCGACGACGCGCCCTAGGACGCCGCTGGCAGTTCCCCCGAACGCCGCCATGACGGCAGCCAGGTCTTACACGTCGGGGGCGCACCGAAGCGCTCGGCCGTCGACTTCTTGTCGGGCATCGATCCTGCACGGCCGGAATGCGCGGGTAATCGCTCACCGAGATGTGAACGATCGGCGCAGTCACAGTCCCATGCACCGCGGTGGAAACGCCCTAGGGTTCCGACATGGCGAGCAGAAAAGTCCTAGAACAGCACATTGCGGTCTTCGGCGAAAGCGGAAGTGGCAAGACGGTGATGCTCTCGGCGTTCTACGGGTCCGAGCAGGAAGCCCAGAGCGCCAAGACGGGTGCCTTCAACCTAGTGGCAGAGAACGGAAGCCAAGGCACACTTCTTCACCAGAATTATCTCGGGATGAAGAAGTCTGCAACCGTTCCCGACCCCAACAAGTTCAGTGCGACCTCCTACCGATTCCTCCTCAAGTTCAAGGGTGAGAGCGAGGCCAAGCCCCTCAAGTCCAAACCTTTCGAGGCGCTTCGGTTGGTTTGGCATGACTATCCAGGAGAGTGGTTCGAGCAAGACGTGAGCGGCCCTGAGGAGGCCCAGCGCCGTGTCGACACCTTTCGTGCGCTGCTGAGTTCGCACGTTGCACTTCTACTCGTCGACGGACAGCGTCTCTTGGACAACCAGGGCGAAGAGGAGCGCTATCTGAAGTCGCTTTTCAGCAATTTCCGCAACAGCCTGGTCTTGCTGCAGGACGACCTGCTCACTGACGACGCACGGCTGGTCACATTCCCACGCATCTGGATGATCGCACTGTCAAAGGCAGATCTCCTACCCGAACTGGACGTGCACGGCTTCAAGGAGCTGGTCATCGAAAAAGCGGGAGCAGACATCGTAGGACTGCGCGACGTGTTGAGCGATCTGGCCGAGTCAAGCACTGCCCTCTCTGTCGGCGAGGACTTCGTTCTCATATCTTCGGCGAAGTTCTCGCCTGGGGCGATCGAAGTCTCCCAGCGCGTCGGTCTCGACCTCATCCTTCCGATGGCATCAATCCTCCCCTTCGAGAGGCACGTCCGGTGGGCCCAGGCGGGAAATATTAAGCGCGACGTGGCTCTGAAGCTCTTGAGCAACGCTGAAACCGTTGCGCTCGGCCTTGGGCTCACAGGCAAGATCGCCGCTTCTCTGTTGAGCAGGAAGAGCAGGATCGCTGGGGCAGTGGGCTTCGCGCTCTCCCAACTGACTCCAAAGCTTGAAGAGGCCATCCAGAAGGCCGCGTCGAACATCGAGGCAGCCGAGGTGGAAGCCGGCACAAAGGCGGAGAACCTAGCCGCAACACTGTCCCATTTCCACAGAGATCTAGCCGCGGCTGAGGACGCAGCGATCCTCGTCAGGAGCGCTGGATGACACTCATCTGGGCCACACGAGGGAAGACCTGGGGTTTCAGGTTCGTCCGTGACGGCGGATTCGCTGATCCGCTTCCACCGTATGAGCGCGCTTTCGCAGGGGTCGGCGTTGGCCCCCGTGCGTTTCAGCGATGCGGGCCGACGGTTGCGGTCCGCTTTCCTGACCCGCTCGGCCGCAAGGACGCCGCTGGACGACCGATTCCACATGAGCTCGTTCTCTTTCCGCCGCAGTCTGCCGACATCAACAACGTGGAGGATGCGCTCGAGGTCGTGTGGCCTCTGCTGGCCGAGGAGTACGCCTCGATCTGGGATCCGACGCCGAACTAGCCACCCCACTCATCTCAACGCTTCGCGCCACCCCCGAAGCGTTGACCACCGGGACGCCGGGCAGCAGGTTCCCTCGGACGTTCCCGAGAGGATGGGCGTACGCCGCAAGCCACTCGGGAGGCCCAGGCCATGACGCTGACGCAGTCCCCTCCGCAGCCGTTGCTGGCTGCCGTCGGCTCCGCGCGCCGGGCACTGGCAGACGTGCACCAGGTGCAGCCGCTCTACCTCTCCGTCGATGAGAAGGAAGCGCTGCTGATCGCGTTGTCCCGGTTGCAGGCGCAGGTCGATGAGCTCCGGCTCCGGATCTTGGCGGTATCGGCCGATATCGCGCAACAGCACGGCACCCGCGATGTCACCCAGTGGCTGTCCCGGACCGTGCACACCGACCCCGTCCGGCTACGGGCCGACGAGAAGCTCGCCCGCTCCTTGGACGAGCGCTTCCCCGCGACGGCGCGGGCACTGTCCTCCGGCGGAGTGAACCTCGAGCAGGCGCGGGTCATCGCGCACTGTGTCGATGACCTGCCCGATCGGCTCGGCGTCGAGGTCAAGGCACAGGCCGAGGCCGACCTGCTGGGCTTCGCGCGTGACTTCGGTCCGGCCGAGCTGCGGCGGCTGGGGCAGGCGATCTTGCATGTCTCCGCGCCGGACATCGCGGACGCCGAGGACGCGCGACGCCTCGAGAAGCAGGAGCAGCACGCTCGGGAGAAGTCGTCCGTGCGGTTCCGGCCGCTCGGGGACGGCACCACGCGGATCTCGATGCGGCTCTCCGACGCAGTCGCGGGACGATTGGGCACGTACCTGGATGCGTGGACCGGGCCACGGCGTGCGGGGAGCTCAAGCCTCGCTGGCGTTCAGACCACCTCCACCGGCCTCGAGGAGGAGCGGCTGCCGCGACACCGGCGCCTGGCGAACGCGTTCGGTCGGCTGCTCGAGCACCTCGACCCGCGCAACCTGCCCGAGCACGGCGGGGACGCCACCACGGTCGTCGTCACCGTCGGGATCGACCAGCTCCGCACCGGCTTGGGTGCCGCCACGCTCGACACACCCCTGACCACCGACGGCGCCGTCCAGATCTCCGCCGGCGAGGCCCGCCGGCTTGCATGCGCCGCTGGCATCCTGCCCGCCGTCCTAGGCAGCGACAGCGAGGTCCTCGACCTCGGTCGCAGACGACGACTCTTCAGCCCCGCCATCAGAAAAGCACTCAGCCTGGTCCAGAAGACCTGCGCCGCCGAAGGCTGCACCGTGCCGGCACGGTGGTGCGAGGCGCACCACATGACACCCTGGAGCCGGGGAGGACAGACCCGGCTGAAGGACGCCAAGCTGTTCTGCGCCTTCGACCACCACCGCGTGCATGACCCCGCCTACGAGCCCGAGACCCTGGCCAACGGGGACGTCCGGTTCCACCGCAGGACGTAGCCCGGCCACCGATGAATCCACGCCGGGTCCGCAGTCCAACCCTCCAACGAGCCTCATCCCGGGGCGCACTGAAGGAGGTCACCGTGGTCAGCGCACGAGCTCACCTGTGGTTCAGCAACGGCAAGGCGGGCGACGCCGCCCGCTTCTACGAGCAGCACATCCCCGACTCCAAGGTCACCAACGTGGTCAGCGCGCCCGGAGGACTCCCCCACACCGAGCCGGGTGAGTTCATCGTCGACTTCACCGTTGCCGGGATGCCGGTGACCGCGATCAACGCCGGCGACGAGTTCACGCTCTCCGAGGCGTTCTCCGTCTACCTCACGGTCGAGGGCCAGAAGGAGGTCGACAAGTACTGGGACCTGCTGACCGCCGACGGCGGCCTCGAGCAGCCCTGCGGCTGGTGCAAGGACAAGTTCGGGGTGTCCTGGCAGATCGTGCCCCGGGAGCTCGAGGAGCTCTGCGGCGACATGAGCACGCCCGCCAACAGGCGCGCCCTCGACGCGATGTTCACCATGACCAAGATCGACATCGCCGCCATGCGCAAGGCGTACGACGACGCCTGAGCCGCCTCCGCTCAGACGCTGCCCTCCAGCACGCCCTCGGCGGTCGGCGCGCCGTCGGTGAAGTCCACCGACCGTTTGGCGTTGGCCAGGGAGGTGATGGTGACGGCGCCGAAGGAGCCCTGGGCGTCGTACACCTCGGCGATGCCGACGGCGAGGCCGTCGTCAGCGAAGCGGTCGGTGGCGCGCAGCCCGAGGCTGACCCCGTCGGGCAGGCGGGTCAGGGTGAGGTCGATGTCGGTGTTGATGAACTGCACGCCGTGGCTGCCCCAGTTCGTCACCATGCTGGCGGAGTCGGCCAGCGAGGCGACGGCCTGGAACGGGGTGCAGGCCTCGCCCAACACGACCGGGATCGCGGTCTGCCACGTCTGGTGACGGCCGGGGTTCTGGTGCTCGGCGAAGTTGTCCGACCACGGCGCCTCGCTGCGGAACAGCGGGATGTGGTGGCCGCCGAGGTCACCGAGCGGGTTGATCCGCTCGGCCGGCGGCGGCACGGGCCGCTCCGCCGGCGACGTCCACGCCCGGCCCTCGGGGTTCGCCGTCGGCTTCAGGAACGTGCCGCTGGCACGCGCCACGACCTCGCCGTCCTGGGAGACCGTGGCGTCGACGAGCATCAGCCGCGACGCCTCGCGCACCACCGTCACCGACGTCGTCGTCTCCCGCATCCGCGCCGGCCGGAACAGGTCGACGTGGTAGCGCGCCGGCACCAGGTCGTCACGCCCGGCCGCGGCGACGGCCTCCTCCAGCGCCAGTGCCAGCAGACCGCTGATCGCCACGCCGTGCATCTGGTCTGCCTTCCAACGGCCCTGGGCCAGGGGCAGCGGGTGGTACGTCGTCCTCGGGTCCTGGGTGTCGCGCTGGAACCAGGCGAACTGCAACGTGTTCTCGTCCACGCGCCCATCATGCCTGGGTGGGTGAGATGGTCTACGCACCGACCCCGGAGGGTACGGAACAGTCCATGACCGACAAGATCGGCTGGGTCGTCGCCGGGGTCGTCCTCCTGGTCCTGTTGCTCGCCGGCGGCGTGACCGCGCTGGTCGTCGCGAGCGGCGATCCCCAGGCCGTCGAGGAGGTCGCCGACGCGGCGGTCGAGGCCGCCGAGGACCTCGACATCGACGCCGGCGCGGACCTGTTGTGCGAGGCGCCGTCCTCGAAGGACCGCAAGGCCCTGGTCGACCTCATCGAGGAGGCTCGGGCGGAGGCCCGCACCGACGACCCGCACGTCACGTACGACGTCACCAACATCCGCGGCGAGGCCGAGGGCTCCTTCGACGTCCGGATCACCAGCGACGAGAAAGAGCTGGCGGACCGGACGGTGAACGCCCGGGTCATCGTGAAGTCCCGCAACGGCCGTTCCTGCATCGCCGACGTCGAGGCCCTCGACTGAACGGGGGCGTCTGGTACCCGGCGAGCGCCGGCGCCACCGTCCTCGCCGCTGCGATCCCCGTCGTGGCGCTGACCACCGACCTCGGCCTCGCCCCGTGGCGGCTGGTGGCCTGGCTCGGCGAGCACGGCGGGCCGTTGCACGCACTGCTCGCCGGCTGGCTGCTGCTGGCGCCGGCGCCGCTCCTCCTCGCCGCACTGCTGCGCCCCCGTACGCCGTGGCCGTGGGCGGGCCTCGTCGCGCTGCACCTGCTCGCGGTGACCGTGGTCCTCGCGCGGTTCCCCCACCTCGTGCCCGCCGAGGTCTGGCCGGTGCTCGGTGCCGCCGTGGTGGTGGCGCTGGCGTCGGTGGTCAGCTGCTTCGGGGGTGCCCGCCCGGGATCGGCACCGTGACGTCGTACGGCGTGCGCGTGTAGACGAACGTGGCGCACTCCAGGTGGCTCACCGTGCCGTCGGTCGAGCGGTGCACCCGCAGCCGCTCGCCGCGGTGGTAGCCCGCGGTGCCCACGATGCGGCCCCCGTCGAGCGTGAACCGCTCCTCGACCTCCGCGAACCGCAGGTCGCGCAGCAGCAGCTGCTCGCCGTGCCACTCCAGCCCGAACGCGGTGTTGCCCCAGAACCACACGCCGAGCAGCTCGGACGCCTCCGCGGGCACCGCCACCGACGGTGCCCAGCGCTCCCAGCCGTCCTCGGCGTCCACCGGCAGCCCGGCGAGGAGCTGGCCCGGCACGGCTGCGGTGTCGAGGCCGGTGGTGGCGTTCGTCAGCAGCACGGCCGCGTCCCGGGTGGCGCGGTCCACGAACAGCGACGCCAGGAAGCCCGGCATGGAGCCGGTGTGTCCCCAGAGCGTGGTGCCCGGAGCACCGTCCGGACCGAGCTCGGCCCGGCGCACGCCCAGGCCGTAGAGCGCGGCGGGCGGCACCGGACGCGCCATCTCCTCCAGCGTGGCGGCACCCAGCACGTCGGGGTGCCCGGTGACCAGGAAGTCGGCCCAGCGCAGCAGGTCCGCGGTCGTGCTCCACAGCTGCCCGGCCGGCGCCATCGCCCCGGTGTCGGTGAGCGGCTCGGGGGTCAGGGTGTGCGCGAAGTGGTCGACGCTGCGCCCCGGTGCGTGGTCGGCGGGTGGGTGGTAGTCGGTGGCGCTCATGCCCAGCGGCTCCAACAGCCGCTCACGCACCGCCTGCCACCACGACACCCCGCGCAGCCGGGCCACGACCTCGCCGAGGAGCGCGTAGCCGAGGTTGGAGTAGTGGAACCACTCCCCTGCCGCCGCCACCCGGCCGGCACCGTCGTTCGCGGCGAGCAGGGCGGCGGCGCCGCCGCTGCCGGTGCGCTCCCACCACGACCCCACGGGCTCGCTCTGCAGTCCGCCGGTGTGCGAGAGCAGCCGCGTCAGCGAGACGTCCGCGTAGCCGCCCGCCTCACCCACGAACCGGCCCACCGGGTCGTCGAGCCCGAGCCGGCCCTCGTCACGCAGCTGCAGCACCAGCACAGCGGTCAGGGTCTTGGTGATCGACCCGATCCGGTACGACGTCCCCGGCGAGACCTCGGGGCCGGTGGGGTCCACCGACAGCGCGCCGGACCACACCGGCTCGCCGCCGCGGGCGACCGCGGCGACGACCGACGGCAGCCGGCCGGCGGCCTGCAACCGGGCCAGCACGGCGTCGTAGGGCTGGGGATCGGATCCCACGACGGGCCTCAGTCGGCGTAGGCGTCGATGGGCGGGCAGGCACAGACCAGGTTGCGGTCGCCGTAGGCCTGGTCGATGCGGGCCACCGGTGGCCAGTACTTGTCGACGGTGTGGCCCGCGGGGAAGACCCCGACCTCCCGGCTGTAGGGCCGCTGCCACTCCCCGACCAGGGCTCGCGTGGTGTGCGGGGCGTGGTGCAGCGGGGACTCGTCGAGCGTCCACTCGCCGGCGGCGACCCGGTCGATCTCGCCCTTGATCGCGATCATCGCGTCGCAGAACCGGTCGATCTCGGCGAGGTCCTCGGACTCGGTCGGCTCGACCATCAAGGTGCCGGCCACCGGGAACGACATCGTGGGGGCGTGGAAGCCATAGTCGATGAGCCGCTTGGCGACGTCGTCGACGGAGACGCCGGTGGCGCGGGTGATCTCGCGCAGGTCGAGGATGCACTCGTGCGCGACCAGGCCGGTCTCGCCGCGGTAGAGCACCGGGAAGTGCTCGCCGAGCCGGGCGGCGATGTAGTTGGCCGAGAGCACCGCCACCGCGGTCGCCCGGGTCAGCCCCTCGGCGCCCATCATCCGGATGTAGGCCCACGAGATAGGCAGGATCCCGGCGGAGCCGTAGGGCGCGGCGCTGATCGCCCCGGTGCCCTCGCGGCGCTTCGGGTCGGGGTGCAGCAGATGCGTGGGCAGGTACGGCGCCAGGTGCTCGCGCACCGCGACCGGGCCCACACCGGGGCCGCCGCCGCCGTGCGGGATGCAGAACGTCTTGTGCAGGTTCAGGTGCGACACGTCGCCGCCGAAGCGTCCCGGTCGGCCGTAGCCGAGCAGGGCGTTGAAGTTCGCGCCGTCGATGTAGACCTGGCCGCCGGCGGCGTGCACGATCTCGCAGAGCTCGGTGATGCCCTCCTCGTAGACGCCGTGCGTGGAGGGGTAGGTGACCATGATCGCGGCGAGCCGCTCGGCGTGCTCGTCGCACTTGGCGCGCAGGTCGTCGAGGTCGACGGTGCCGTCGTCGAGGGACTTCACGACCACCACCCGCATCCCGGCCATGACCGCGGAGGCGGGGTTGGTGCCGTGCGCCGAGGACGGGATCAGGCAGACGTCGCGCTGCGACTGGCCCTGGGCGCGGTGGTAGTTGCGGATCGCCAGCATGCCGGCGTACTCGCCCTGGGCACCGGCGTTCGGCTGGATCGAGACCCGGTCGTAGCCGGTGACCTCCGCCAGCCAGCCCTCCAGCGACTCGATGAGCTCGCGGTAGCCCTCGGCGTCCGCCGCGGGCACGAAGGGGTGCAGGTTCGCGAAGCCGGCCAGCGAGATGGGCTCCATCTCGGTGGTGGCGTTGAGCTTCATGGTGCAGGAGCCGAGCGGGATCATGCCGCGGTCCAGCGCGTAGTCGCGGTTGGCCAGGCGCGTGATGTAGCGCAGCATCGAGGTCTCGTTGTGGTGGGTGTTGAACACCGGGTGGGTCAGGAAGTCCGTCGTACGACGCACGTCCGCGCCCAGCGCGCCCGTGGCCACCCGCTCCCCCGCGGCGTGCTCGGCACCGAAGGCCCGCAGCACCACGTCGACCACGCTGAGCGAGGACTCCCCCACGCTGATGCCGACGTGGTCGGCGTCCACCAGCCGCAGGTGCACCCCGCCCTCGCGGGCGGTGCGGACCACGTCGGCGGCGCGGCCGGGCACCCGGGCGAGCACGGTGTCGAAGAAGGAGTCGTGCACGACCTGCACCCCGGCGTGGCGCAGCCGGTCGGCGACGAGCGAGGCGGCTGCGTGCACCTCCTCGGCGATCGCCTTCAGGCCGCCGGGGCCGTGGTAGACGGCGTACATGCCGGCGGTGACGGCGAGCAGGACCTGCGCGGTGCAGATGTTGGAGGTCGCCTTGTCGCGGCGGATGTGCTGCTCGCGGGTCTGCAGCGCCAGCCGGTAGGCGGGGCGGCCCTCGGCGTCGAGCGAGACGCCGACGAGGCGCCCGGGCAGCTGCCGCTCGAGGCCGGCGCGCACGCTCATGAACCCGGCGTGCGGGCCGCCGTAGAACAGCGGGACGCCGAAGCGCTGGGCGGAGCCGACGACCACGTCGGCCCCGAGCGTGCCGGGCGCCTCCAGCAGGGTCAGTGCGAGCAGGTCGGCGGCGACGACGGCGAGCCCGCCGCGGGCGTGCACCGCGTCGATGAGCGGCTTGATGTCACGCACGCGGCCCGAGGCGCCCGGGTACTGCACCAGCACCCCGGCCGCAGCCTTCTCGCCGAGCTCGGGCAGGCCGTCGGTGAGGTCGGCGACGACGACCTCGATCCCGAGGCCATCGGCGCGGGTGCGGACCACGTCGATGGTCTGCGGCAGCGCGTCGGCGTCGAGGACGAACGGCCCTGAGGCCTTGCGGTTGGCGCGGTAGGCCAGTGCGAGCGCCTCCGCAGCGGCGGTGCCCTCGTCGAGCAGCGAGGAGCCGGCGGTGGGCAGGCCAGTCAGGTCGGCGACCACGGTCTGGAAGTTGATCAGCGCCTCGAGCCGGCCCTGGGAGATCTCGGGCTGGTACGGCGTGTAGGCCGTGTACCAGCTGGGGTCCTCCAGCACGTTGCGCCGGATCACCGCCGGGGTGACGGTGGCGTGGTAGCCCAGCCCGATCATCGGCTCGCCGGGCACGTTGGCCGCGGCCAGCGCCCGGAGCTCGGCGGCGGTGGCCTCCTCGCTGAGCGCCGCCGGCAGCTTCAGCGGCTCGCGGGTGCGGATGGTGGCCGGGACGGCCTCGTCCATCAGCGCGTCGAGGCTGGCGTGGCCGAGCCGGTCCAGCATGGTGGCGACCTGGCGGTCGTCCGGGCCGATGTGGCGGTTCACGAAGGGGGCACTCATCAGCAGGCAGGCTTCCTCGGGATCGACTGATCGAAGCCTCCCCCTCTGTCGGCTGCGCCTCCAGAGTTGCCTGCTCCACACGGTCCGGGCGCCTGAGAGGTTCCGGGGAGGAATTGCCCCTTCGGCGCAGGCCTGCACCGCCTCAGCGGCACATCCTGACTCTCCCGTGCGGGATGATCAGCAGTCCAAGCCTAGCGGTTCAGCCGGCGGTGCGGGCGGCGCGGCGCGCAGCGAGCTCGTCGCCCTCGACGGATGCGGCCGGCGCGTCGGAGTCGGCGGCGGACTCGCTGGGCAGCTCGGCGAGCGTGCCCTCGATCTCGCGCCACACACCGCCGATGGCGATGCCGAAGACACCCTGACCGCCCTGGAGCAGGTCGATGACCTCGTCGTTGCTGGTGCACTCGTAGACCGAGGCGCCGTCGCTCATCAGGGTGACCTGGGTGAGGTCGTCGGTGCCGCGCTCGCGCAGGTGGCTGACCGCACTGCGGATCTGCTGCAGCGAGATGCCGGCGTCGAGCAGGCGCTTGATGATCTTGAGGATCAGGATGTCGCGGAAGCTGTAGAGCCGCTGCGATCCGGAGCCCTTGGCTCCACGGACGCTGGGCTCGATGAGGCCGGTGCGGGCCCAGTAGTCGAGCTGACGGTAGGTGATGCCGGCGGCGCTGCACGCCGTCGGACCGCGGTAGCCCAGGTCGCTGGGCAGCGGGGACACGTCGTCGGTGAACAGGAGACCCTGCTCCTCGGCGACGGCGGCCGCCTCAGCTTCACGCTGAGCGGTCTGCTGTGCCGTCTCCGGCTGCTGCTCGTTCACTGGTCCTCCACGGTCCGTGTCCTGCCCGCATCATGACGATGTCGTTCGGCTCATCAAGGTACGGCCGCGGCGACTGGCGGGTCAAAGACGTCGCTGGGCGTGTCGCCGAAAACCCTCACTCTCGGGTTGAGGTTGAGAGTCCTCGCCACTCTCACGACTCCTCGTTCCCGATCTCCCCGCCGCCGGAGAAGTCGTCGGCGGAGACGTGGTCGAGGAACTCGCGGAACCTCTCGACCTCGTCCTCCTCCTCGGCCGGCGCGGCGATGCCGGCCTCGGCCAGCACGTCTTCCTCGCAATAGATCGTGGTGCCGGTGCGCAGTGCCAGCGCGATCGAGTCCGAGGGACGCGCGCTGACCTCGACGCCGGAGCTGAAGACGAGCGTCGCGAAGAAGACGCCGTCCTTGACGTCGGTGATCCGCACCTCGCTCAGCTCGTGACCGACCGCGTCCAGGATGTCGCGCATCAGGTCGTGCGTCAGGGGCCGCGGCGGCACGACGCCCTGCTGGGCGAAGGCGATCGCGGTGGCCTCCACCGCTCCGATCCAGATCGGCAGGTAGCGCTCGCCGTCGCTCTCCCGCAGCAGGACGATCGGCTGGTTGGACGGCATCTCCACCCGGACCCCCAGGACATCCACCTCGCGCATGTGCCCCAGCCTACGCGGGACTCACAGCCGCCGGAGCCCTGCCTTCACCAGCGTGGCGTGCAACCGTACGGCGAGGGCGGCGATCTCGCTGGTCGCCGCCTCGGCGCGCGCCGCGGCGCTGGCGTCCCGGCTGCGTCGTACAGGCGCGACGACCTGCTCGATCAGGCCGACCTCGCGGTCGGCGGCGGCCCGGAAGCCGCGCAGGTGGCGCGGCTCGATGCCGAAGTCGGCGAGCTCGCGGGCGGTCCGGGCGATCACCAGCGCGTCGGTGTCGTAGTGCCCGGTCGGCGAGGCCGTGACGAGTGCGTAGTCCTCCAGCTCGCCCAGCAGGCGCTCGTCGATCTCGGCCACCTTCATCAGCTCCTTGCGGGACAGGCGCAGCCGGTCGGTGCGACGGAAGGACTCCGGGGCCGGCAGGCCGTCCTCGCCGATGGCCACCTTGGGCACCGTCGGCACGACGGGGTCCGGCAGGGGCGGGGCGAGCCCGCGGTCCATGGCATCGAGGTGCTCACGGATCACCCGCCGCGGCAGGTAGTGGTCGCGCTGCATCCGCAGGATGTAGCGCAGCCGGTCCACGTCGGCGTGGGAGAACTTGCGATAGCCCGACGGCGTCCGCTGGGGCTTGATCAGCCCGTCGTCCTCCAGGCCGCGGAGCTTGGAGATGCTGATCAGCCCGCCGAAGTCGGGGGTCAGCAGCTCCAGCACCTGCCCGATGTTGAGCAGGGGGTCCCGCTCGCCTCGGGCGATGGCCTGGGCCATCCTCAGGCGCCCTCGTGACCGGCGAAGAAGACCAGGCGGTACTTGCCGACCTGGACCTCGTCACCGTCGGTGATCGTCGTCTTCTCGATCCGGTCACGGTTGACGTAGGTGCCGTTCAGGCTGCCCGCGTCCTCCACCGTGAAGGTCGCGCCGTCGCGGCGGAAGACCGCGTGCCGGCGGGAGACGGTGACGTCGTCGAGGAAGATCCCGCTCTCCGGGTGCCGCCCGGCGGTCACCTCGTCGGCGT
The DNA here is from genome assembly GCF_018388425.1 of Nocardioides faecalis. NCBI lineage: Bacteria > Bacillati > Actinomycetota > Actinomycetes > Propionibacteriales > Nocardioidaceae > Nocardioides > Nocardioides faecalis. Next base: position 2,075,003 of record NZ_CP074406.1, read on the forward strand.
CCAGCAGGAACCTGCTGCCCGCGCCGGGGCCCTTCTGCACGACCAGCAGCGCGTGCCCCTTGGGCAGCGCGTCCACGGCGGCGGCGTCGACGGCGCTGAGCGCCCGGTCGGAGGTCGTCTCGGAACGCTCGGCCCCGGGCACGCCGGCACCGAACTGGATCGTCGCGGTGGCGTCGCTGACCGGAGGCGCGGCGCCCTCGGCGACCAGGCGGTTGCCGCACTGGGCGCAGAAACGGGCGTCGTCGGGGTTCTGCCGGCCACAGGCGGTGCAGAACGGCATCAGGGTGCTCCTTGGGGGTCGGGCTGGTCGAGTGACGAACCTACCTGATCAGATGTCGAGCTGGGCCTCATACGCGGCCGCGTCGAGCAGGTCGCCGACGGCGGCGGGCTCGGACGGGACCACCTCGAAGAGCCAGCCCGCGCCGTACGGGTCGTTGTTGACCAGCTCGGGGGTGGCGTCGAGCGCGTCGTTGACCGCGACCACCTCGCCGCTGACCGGGGCGTAGACGTCGCTCACGGACTTCGTCGACTCCAGCTCACCGCACGGCGTGCCCGCGGTGACCGTCACGCCGACCTCGGGCAGGGAGACGTAGACGATGTCGCCCAGCGCGTCCTGGGCGTAGTCGGTGATGCCGACCCGAACCGATCCGGCAGCCTCGCCCGGCTCGCGCAACCACTCGTGCTCGACGGTGTACTTCAGGTCGGCGGGGTTCGTCATGGCGTGCACATTACTGCCCTGGGTCGGGCACGGCGTAGCGAGGCTCGTCGCGACTGGTGACCTCTTCGATGTCCACCGTGTCGAGGCGGACGACCTCCACCCGGGCGCCGTCCTCCTCGATCTGCTTCTTGGGTCCGAGCGCGAAGCTGATCGCCGAGCTGAGCGCAGCGGGGTCGCCGATCACGTCGATGACGTACGGCGCCTCGATCTCCTCCCCGCCCGCCAGGAACCCGCTGTCGGTGACCTCGAAGGCGGTCTGGGCCACCACCCGGACCTTGCCGTTGATCGACATCGCCTCCGCGCCGACCGAGCGGAGCTCCTGCACCGTGTCGATCACCGACCCGAGGCTGACCCGGCCATCGACCTCGGTGATGGTGATCCGGATCCCCGGTCCGGTGACCGGCACCAGGCCGGCCAGGATGCTGAGGCTGTCGACGGTGTCCTGCGCTTGGTCCAGCGCGGTCTGGCGTCGGGTCGTGTCGTCGCGCAGGCCGCCGGCGGCCTCCTCGAGCCGCTCGATCTCGGCCTCCGTGCGCTGCCGGGTGCCGGCCAGGCCGTTGAGCAGGTCGATGAGCTCCTGCTGGCGCAGCCCGGCGTAGTTGTCCTCGGTGCCGGTCACCCGCACCTGGGTGACGGCAGCGAAACCGAGCAGCCCCAGCAGCACCGCGGCGACCAGCTGCTGGCGCGTCGGTCGGAGCAGGGCTTGGCGGATCCGGTCCGGGGCGCTGCGCTCCTCCAGCGGCGGTGGGGCCGGCGCCTCGTCCGGCTTGTCGGTGGGTTTGTCGGTGGGCTCCTCGACCGGCTGCTCCGCCGGCTCCTCGACGGGCTCCTCGATCGGCTCCGCGGCAGGCGTCGTCCCTTCCGGGTCGACGTGCTTCCCGGAAGGAGCAGAGCTGCGGGGGTCGGGGGTCTGCTCAGGCATGGAACAGGTGCCTGCGGATCGCGGCCGCGTTGGTGAAGATCCGGATGCCCAGCACGACGATCACGCCGGTGGAGAGCTGACCGCCGACGCCGAGCCGGTCGCCGAGGTAGACGATGCCCGCGGCGATGACCACGTTGGACAGGAAGGAGACGACGAAGACCTTGTCGTCGAAGATGCCGTCCAGGTAGGCGCGCAGGGCACCGAAGACGGCGTCGAGTGCCGCCACCACCGCGATGGGCAGGTAGGGCTCGAGCCCGCCGGGGACGTCGGGCTGGAACACCAGGCCCAGCGCGACGCCGACGAGCAGGCCGAGGACCGCGATCATCCGGTGCCACCTCCGTCCGTCCGCGGGCTCAACAGCCGCGTCGCCTCTCGCAGCGAGCGCTGCGAGCTCGGCGCCGCCGGGAGCTCGAGCCCGTCGACATTGTCCACTTCGTAGGAGAATCCGTAACGATTGACGAGCGCCAGGAACTGCTGGCCGCTGGCCGCCTCCAGCAGCTCCGAGGAGAGCGTGCCCGGGTTGCCGATGGCGCTGACCGTGTACGGCGGCGCCACGCCGATCTTGTTGACCTCGACCGCGTCACCGGACGTGCGGATGCCCGAGGTGGCCGTGAGCCGCTGACCGTTGATCGCGATGGCCTCCGCCCCGGCTGCCCACAGTGCGTCCGCGAGCAGCGCGAGGTCGGAGTCGCGCAGCACGTCGTTCTCCTCGGCGTACGCCGGGTTGTCGACGGTGACCCGCACGCCGTCGCCGGTGACCGGCTCGAAGCCGGTCCACGCCCCGATCCGGGTACGACGCGCCTGGACGTCGTTGTAGGCCGAGCCGAGCCGGCGCAGCGTCACCTGTGCTTCGGCGTTGTCCTCACGCAGCTGGGCGGCCTGCTGCTGCAGGCCGGCGACGCGCTCGCGACGGACCTCGATCCGCTCGATCAGGCTGGTCCGGCTCGCGCTCTGCACGTCGGCGTTCTGCGAGGTCTGCACCGCCGCGACGGTGACCATCAGCGCGAAGCACGCGACCACGAGGACCACCGCCGTGCGGGAGGCCCGGCGGTCGGTGCCGGTGGCGGACTGCGCGCGCTTGCCGGCCGCGACCTGGTAGTCGCGGTCCATCGCCTCGTAGGTGATGAGCGCCAGCAGCGGCGTGCGCGAGCGGTCCACCGTCTCCATCAGCGGCCTCGGCGCTCCGGGCGCTCGGGACGTTCGGTGGTCGCCAGCAGCGTGCGGACCTGCCATGCGTAGAGCACCCCGGCCCACCAGTAGAGCCCCACGCCCCACAGCGCGAGCGACCAGCCGAAGATCCGCGCCAGCGTCGCCCCGGTGCCGTCACCGTCGCCGAGGAACAGCAGCGGGAAGGAGTAGAGCAGCGTGAAGGTGGCGGCCTTGCCCAGGAAGTGCACGGGCAGCGCGCTGTAGCCGCGGGTGCGCAGCAGCGGGACCAGGCCCCACAACAGCAGGTCGCGCAGCGGCAGCGACAGCGCCAGCCACCACGGGATGACGTCGCGCATGGCCAGGCCGACGACGACGGCGAGGATGTAGAGCCGGTCGGCGACCGGGTCGAGCAGCTGGCCGAAGACCGACTGCTGGTTCAGGCGCCGGGCCAACCAGCCGTCGAGGTAGTCGGTCGCACCGGCGACCATCAGCACCACCAGCGCGAGCAGGTCCTCCTCGGGGCCCAGCACCAGCCACAGGAAGAGCGGGATGCCCAGCAACCGCAGCGCGCTCAGCGCGTTCGGGACGGTCATCACCCCATGATCGTCGCCCGGCGCGGAGCGTGCGTCCGGGGCATCCACGCGCGTCACCCTAGTGCTCACGAGCTCTGCACCGGCTCATCCGAGTGGGCCGCGTCGCGGATCTCCCCCACGAGCTCCTCGATGACGTCCTCCAGGGCGATCAGGCCGAGGGTGGTGCCGTCGGGCTCCACGACGCGGGCCATGTGCGCACCTCGGCGCTGCAGCACCTCGAGGGCGTCGTGCAGCAGCGCGTCCGGGGTGACGGTGGCGAACGGGCGGATCCAGCGGTCGGCGACGGGGCGCTGACGCCGCTCCTCGTCGGGCTCCAGCACGTCCTTGATGTGCAGGTAGCCGATCAGCTCGGGGCCGGTGCCGTCGGTCGACGGCGTGTCGGCGACGACCGGGAAGCGGCTGAACCCGGTCGCGGCGCACAGCGCCTCCACGTCGGCGGCCGACGACCCGCGGACCACCGTGGCCAGGGTCTCGGGCGGCATCGTCACCGAAGCCACCGTCTTCTCGGTGAACCCGAGCGCACCGGCGAGCCGGCCGTACTCCTCCTCGGCGAGCAGCCCCTCCCCGTGGGACTCCTCCACCAGCGCGGCGACCTCCTCGCGGGTGAACGTGCTGCCGATCTCGTCCTTGGGCTCGATCTTCAGCATCCGCAGGATGGCGTTGGCCATCGCGTTGATGGACACGATCACGGGCCGCAGCACCATCACCACGCCGTACATCGGCGGGCCCAGGATCAGCGCCGCGCGGTCGGGTCCGGCGATGGCGAGGTTCTTGGGCACCATCTCCCCCAGCACCACGTGCAGGAAGACCACGACGGTCAGGGCCAGCACGAAGGCGACCGGGTGCAGCCACGCGTCGGGCACGCCGACCTCGTGGAAGACCGGCTCGATCAGGTGCGCCAGCGCCGGCTCGCCGACGGCACCGAGGCCCAGGGAGCACATGGTGATGCCGAGCTGGGCGCCCGCCATCATCTGCGAGACCCGCTCCATGGCGGCCAGGGTGATCTTGGCCATCCGGGAGCCGGCCTGGGCCAGGGGCTCGATCTGGGAGCGGCGCGCGGAGATCAGCGCGAACTCGGCGCCCACGAAGAAGGCGTTCGCGGCCAGCAGGAACACGGCGAGCAGCACGCCACCGAGGTCACTCATCGCCGGCCCCCCGCCGCCTCGAGCCGGGCACGGTCGTTGCCGGCTCGGGGCTCTCCTCGACCCGCATGCTCAGCCGGTCGATCCGTAGCCCGTCCATGTGGTCCACCCGGAGCACGGCATGGGACGCCGGCGCCTCCTCGTCCTCACCCGCCGCCGGCAGCGGTACGACGGCCTCGTCGCCGTTCGTGGGGATGCGCCCCAGCACCTGCAGCACCAGCCCGGCGACCGTGTCGTAGTCGTCGCCCTCGGGCAGCGGCACCCCGGTGAGGTCCTCGACCTCGTCGGGACGCAGCAGGCCGGACAGCGACCACGAGCCGTCGCGGCGCAGCCGGCCGCGGCTGCCGGACCGGTCGTGCTCGTCGGCGATGTCGCCGACGATCTCCTCGATCACGTCCTCCAGGGTCACGATGCCCGCGTGGTCGCCGTACTCGTCGAGGACGATGGCCATCTGGAAGCTCTCGGCACGCAGCAGGGCGAGCAGCGGGTCGAGGCGCAGCGAGTCGGGCACCACGATCGGCTTGGCCATCAGGTGCTTGACCTTGGTCGTGGCCCGCTCGTGCAGCGGCAGCGCGACGGCGTTCTTGACGTGCACCGTGCCGACGACGTTGTCGGAGTCGTCGAGGACGGGGAACCGGGAGTTGCCGGACTCCCGCGCCAGCGCGATCACCGCGCTCGCCCGGTCGTTGACGTGCAGCGAGCGGGTGCGCACCCGCGGCGTCATGATCTCGCCGGCGGTGCGGGTGGCGAACTCCACCGAACGCTCCATCAGCTCGGCGGTGTCGGGGTCGAGCGTGCCCTCGTCGGCGGAGCGCTGGATCAGCGAGGCGAGCTCGGTGGAGCTGCGCGCCGAGCGCAGCTCCTCCTGCGGCTCGACGCCGAGACGGCGCACGATCGCGTTCGCGCTGCCGTTGAGCACCCGGATCGGGCCGGCGCACAGCGCGGTGAAGGCGCGCATCGGGCCCTGGGTGATCCGGGCGGTGGCCATCGGCACCGAGATCGCCACGTTCTTGGGCACCAGCTCACCGATGAGCATGGTCAGCAGCGTGCTGATCACCAGGCCGGAGGCGAGCGCGACCGGGCCGACGGCGCTCTCGGCGAGCCCGGCGTCGCGCAGCGGTCCGCGCAGCAGCTGGGCGAGCGCAGGCTCGGCGAGGAAGCCGATGGCGAGGTTGGTGATCGTGATGCCGACCTGGGCCCCGGAGAGCTGGGTCGACAGCGAGCGGAGCGCCCGTTGCACGCCGAGGGCGGCGGCGTCGCCCTCCGCGGCGGCCCGGTCGACCTGGCCGCGGTCCACCGTGACGAACGCGAACTCGGCGGCGACGAACAGCCCGCAGGCGACGATCAAAAGGATGGCAAGCCCCAGCAAGAGCCAGGCGGTCATCGAGGTCCTTCTACGCAGCGGGATGGAGTGGGATCACTCTACGGGACCGGGTCCGGTCCCGCTGCGTCGCTGGCGTCAAGCAGGGGCGCCGGGGTCAGGCCGGGGTGGTGGCGAGGGCGCGCACGTCGCCGCTGCCGTCGGCCGCGACCCAGCCGACACCGGGCTCGAGCCTGCGGATCACCCGGGCGGGCACCCCGCCGACGACGGCGTGGTCCTCCACCTCGCCGCGCACCACGGACCCGGCGGCGACGACCACGTTGCGTCCGATGGTGGTGCCCGGCAGGATCATCGCGCCGTGCCCGATCCAGGAGCCGGAGCCGATCCGGACCGGCTGATGGATGCCGAACTGGCGCCCGATCGGGGTGTGCGGGTCGGAGTAGCCGTGGCTGGCGTCGGAGACGAAGACGTCCTGGCCGAACCAGACGTCGTCGGCGATGGTGATCGACTCGTGCGCGGTGACGCACAGCCGCGCCCCGAGCACGCAGCGGTCACCGATCACCAGGGCCCGCGGCGGCAGCACCGCCTGCGTCGGGCCGTAGCCCACCGACAGCGTCGCGTAGCGGCCGATCAGGGTATCCTCGCCGATGTGGATGGCGCCGGCGCCGAAGACCGTGGCCAGCGGGAACCCGAGGCAGCTGCCCCGGCCGAAGGCGCCGAACTCCGCACCGAGGTCGGTCTCGGGGGTGACGTCACCGACCCGCTCGGCCAGCCTCCAGGCGGCGTGGACGGAGCGGTTAAGCAGGCGGCGCACGGGCCGCGGCACGGAGGGCACGAGAGGCAGGTTACTCACCGGCAACCCGGCGTCCGGGCACCCCGCAGGACCGGGCGGAGGGGGACCTAGTATCCGCGGGTGCCAGAGCCCCGGATCCCCGTGCGTCCCGACGTCGTCGCCTACTTCGCCGACGACCCGACGCGGGTCTACCAGCTGCTGCAGTGGCTGCCGGTGCTGGAGCGTCTCGACGAGGTGCACCCGGTCGTCGTGCTGCTGCGCAACCCGGCGACCGCGCCGCTCGTCGCGGAGCGGACCAGGCTGCCCCTGGTGCTGGCCGAGGCGTTCCCCGACCTGGCGACGACGTACGACGAGCTCGGCGCCAAGGTGGTGCTGTACTGCAACAACTCGGCGCTCAACTTCAACTCGCTGCTCGACCACCGCATGCTCCACGTGCACATCAACCACGGCGAGAGCGACAAGCAGTCGATGGTGTCGAACAACTGCAAGGCCTACGACCGGGTCCTGGTCGCGGGTGAGGCGGCGGTGCAGCGGCACCGGGCGGCCATCATGGAGCTCGACGAGTCCCGCCTGGTGCGCATCGGCCGGCCCCAGCTCGACCTGCACCCCGTGCCGCTGCTGCCGCCGACCCGGCGACGCACGATCCTCTACGCGCCCACCTGGGAGGGCGACGCGGACTACAACGACTACACCTCGGTCGACGCGATGGGTCCCGAGATCGTCGCGGCAGCGCTGGCGGTGCCGGACGTGCGGGTGGTCTACAAGCCGCACCCGAAGGTGACCACCAGCCACACCCCGGCGATCCGGGACGGCCACCAGGCGATCCTCGACCTGATCGAGCGCGCCGCGGAGGCCGACCCCGACGCCGGGCACGCCGCGATCTGGCAGGGCGACATCCTCGCCGTCTTCGCCGGCTGCGACGCGATGGTCGCCGACGTCTCCTCGGTGGGCCTGGACTGGCTCTACCTGTGCACCGACAAGCCGATCCTCCTCACCGACCGGCACCGCGACGCCGAGCGGCTGCGCAGCGAGGTGCCGGTGAGCCGGTGTGCGGACGTCGTCGACGCCGACGCTCTGCCCGGCCTGACCGCGCTGCTCACGGACCGGCTCGCCCACGACGAGCACCGGCTGGCCCGGGAGACGATGCGTCGGCACTACTTCGACGACAACGCCGTCGGCGACAGCACGGTGCGGTTCATCGAGACGCTCGGCGAGCTCGTCGCGTTGCGCGACCGGCTCCGCGGTGCGGCGCCCACGGCGCCGCTACCGCCGGGCGAGCAGGGCGAGCCGGGCGAGCAGGGCGTGGGGGCGGCCTGACGCGCGGCGTCGGGCCTTCCTGAGACGCTGGGGCCATGCCGGAGACCCGTCAGACGTACGCCGCCGAGGACCTGTTCGCCGCCTGGCTCGACACCGCGGCGCGCACGCCCGGCGAGCCGCTGCGGATCCAGGTGGGCGGCGAGGTCCGGCTCTTCGAGCCCGAGACCGAGCCGCGGTTCACCGACCCGGCGCACGTGCAGCAGATGGTGGACCGGGTGCTGGCCCACCTGTGCGCCACCGGCAGCCGGTACGACGACCCCGAGGGTGTGGACGCGGCGGCGATCCCCGTCGTGGTCCGGCCCCGGCGCGGCCACCGCCAGGCTCACTACGAGCACGGCGAGCTCCCGGCCCGCGGGGTGATCGCGATCCCGCCGCGAGAGGTGGGTGGTTCCTGGTCATTGCGCGGTGCGGTGGTGCTGCACGAGCTGGCCCACCACCTGTGCCCGGGCACCGGGCACGACCGGGCCTTCCGCACCACGTTCCTGCGCCTGCTCGAGGACCTCGGGATGCCCGTGCTGGCCGACCTGCTGCACACCGCCTACCGGCTCAACGGCCTGGACACCGGGGTCGACGACGAGGACCGCACCCTGCTGCGGATCGGTCGGCTGCTGCGCCAGGCCGAGCGGACGAGCAACACCGCGGAGCGCGACGCGTTCTTCGCCAAGGCGCAGTCGCTGGCCACGCGGCACCAGATCGTGCTCGCGGTGGCGCGGGCCACGGCAGGCGCCGAGGAGCGCAGCGAGGAGCCGACGTGGGAGACGGTGCTGATCGGTGAGTCCGGCAAGCGGTCGCTGGCCCGCTACGTGCGGCTGCTGCTGGAGATCGCCCGCGCCAACGACGTGCGGGCGGCGATCTACACCTCCAACACCCGGGTGACGCTCTACGGGTTCGGCTCCGACATCGCGGTGGTCAAGGCGCTCTACGCGGCGCTGGTGACGCAGATGGTCGCCGACGGCGATGCCCACCTGCGCGCGGGCGCACACAAGTCCGACACCCGCCTGGTCTGGGACGCCCGGCGCCGGGCCTGGCAGGAGCGGCCGGTGCACGGCTCCACCGCCCGGGCCGCCTTCTACGAGGCGTGGGCCGACCACGTGGGCGAGCGGCTGCGCCGGGCGCGGGACGCGGCCCGTGACGCGGCGGTCGCGGCCGAACGGGCGGCCGGGTCCACCGTGCCCACAGCGCCGTCGGTGACGTCGGCGCAGGCGGCGCCCGCCGCGACCTCGTCCTCCACCGAGCTCGCTCTGCGGGCCAAGGAGGTGGAGGTCGTCGACTACTTCTCCCGGATGCAGCGCGACCACGGCATCCGCGGCACCTGGAAGGGCGCGGCGTACGCCGGGCACGCCGCCCCCGGCTCCCGCGACGCGGGCATCGCGGCCGCCGCCCGGGCCCGGCTCGGCACCGAGCGCGCGATCACCCGCGGCTGAGGCTCCGGACGGCTCAGGCCGTGGCCGCGAGCCGGTGGCGGCGCCGGCGACCGGAGACGCCGCGCACCGCCTCACCGGCGACGAAGCGCGCGGCGGCGACGGCCGGGTGCAGGTCGGGCTTGGGGTCCCCGCCGGCGCCGAGGCGTCCGATCTGCGTCTCGTACCACTCCGACTCCCCCGCCATGCCGGCCACGGTGGGCAGCGTGTAGCGCGGCAGGGACCGGCCGTCCTCACCGGCCAGCAGCCGGCGGGTCAGGTCGGGGTCGATGGCCAGCGGCCGGCCCAGGCCGATCAGGTCGACACCGGCGTCGGCGAGGAGGGCGTCCATCGCGGCCCGGGTGCGGATGCCGCCGGTCAGCATGAGCGGGACGTCGCCGGCCGCCGTACGGGCGCGGCGGGCGAAACCGGCGAAGTACGCCTCCTTGGCACCGGTGCCGTCGCCCGTGCCGGCGCGCAGTCCGGCGGTCTCGCCGAACAGTGCCGGGTTCTCGTAGGTGCCGCCGGAGATCTCGATCAGGTCGACGCCCTCGGCGACGAGCAGCCGGACGACCTGCTCGGCGTCGTCCTCGGTGAAGCCGCCGTGGCGGAAGTCGGAGGAGTTCAGCTTCACCGCGACGGTGAACCCGGCCCCGGTCGCCTGCCGGGCGGCGCGCACCGCGGCGAGCAGCGCTCGGGCCCGGCCGGGCACGTCGCCGCCCCAGCCGTCGGTGCGCCGGTTGACGTGCGGGGAGAGGAACTGCGCCAGCAGGTAGCCGTGCGCGGCGTGCACCTGCACCCCGTCCAGGCCCGCCTCCTGGCAGAGCCTGGCCGCGGTCCCGAACCCGTCGACCAGCTCGGCGACCTCGTCGCCTGAGAGCGGCCGCGGGCGGGCGAACAGGCCCAGCATCGGCACGGCACCGGCGTCCGCGCTGGGCGCGACCGGGCGGGTGGACAGGAACCGGTTCGCCTGCCGGCCCGGGTGGTTCAGCTGGGCGATCAGCGGCGAGCCGGCCGCGGCCTCGCGCACCCGCCGCAGCCGGGCCACGTCCAGGTGCCGGTCGGCCACGATGTTGCGGCTGCGCTCGAGGTGGCGCCGGTCGACCATCAGGTTGCCGGTGACCAGCAGCCCACCCTGGGCACCGGCCGCCCACCGGCGGTAGAGGCGCTCGTGCGCCGCGGTCGGCTGGTTGTCGGCGTCGGCGAGGTTCTCGGTCATCGCCGCCTTGACGAGGCGGTGCGGCAGGACCAGGCCGCTGGGCAGCGTGAGGGGATCGTGGAGGGGCACGCCGAGATCATGGCGCACGCGTCCAGCCAGGGTGCCGTGCCCGGTGCTCCGTCTCGTCAGCGGTGGGCCGTCTCCGGCGGGCGCGCGCAGTGGGCGAGCGGGCACTCGGGTCGGCCCGGGCCGAGGGCCTCGAGCTGGATCGTGACGTGCTCGAAGGGCACTGGGAAGTGCGAGCTCACGCACTCCCTGATCTGGTCGAGCAGCGGCATCGCTCCCCCGCCGGTGAAGCACTCCTCGTCCACCACGACGTGCCCGGAAAGCACCGGGAGCCCGCTGCCGATGGTCGAGGCGTGCAGGTCGTGCACGTCGCGCACGTGGTCGAGGGCGCTGATGTGCCGCTCGACCTCGGCGACGTCGACGCCGGCCGGCGCGAACTCCAGCAGCACTCGCAGGGTGTCGCGGCCCAGCAGGAAGGCGCGCGGCACGATGAGCGCGGCGATGAGCAGCGCCGCGATCGCGTCGGCGCGCTGGAAGCCGGTGGTGGCGATGACGACGGCGGCCACGACCACGCCGAGCGACCCCAGGGCGTCGTTGAGCACCTCGAGGAAGGCGGCGCGCAGGTTGAGGTTCGCGGTGCGGCGCGAGGCCAGCACCGCGACGGCCGCCAGGTTGAGGAGGAGGCCGACGACGCCGAAGACCAGCAGCTCGGTCGAGGCCACCTCGGGCGGTGCGATCAGTCGCCGCACGCCCTCGACCGCGGTGTAGGCCCCGACGGCCACCAGCAGTGCCGACTGCCCCAGCGCCGCGATCACCTCGACCCGGGTCAGCCCCCAGGTCCGGCGCGAGGTCGGCGGCCGGGTCATCAACGTCGCCGCGAGCACGGCCACGACCAGTCCGGAGGCGTCGGCGAGCGCGTGCGCGGTGTCGGTGAGCAGCGCGAGGCTGCCGGTGACGACACTGCCCACGGCTTGGGCGAGCACCAGCACGGAGGCGAGCCCCAGCGCGATCAGGAGTCGCGTCCGGTTCCCGCCGTCGCTCGACGCGTGCCCCGGCGTGTGCCCGTGGCCGTGGCCGTGGCCGGCCCCCATCAGCTCCGCCCCGCGAGCTGGGCGTCGTGGGCGAGGTGCTCGGCCAGCGGGCGGGACCCTGCCCGATCCGCGAGCCGGCCGGCGGCCCGCAGCAGGGCGTCGAGCCCCTCGGCGTCGGCGAGCGCGAACCAGGAGGCGCGGCCCTCGCTGCGCACCGTGACCAGGCCGCAGTCGCGAAGACAGGCGAGGTGCTTGCTCACCGTGGACTGGGCCAGGCCGAGGTGGTCCACCAGGTCCCGCACCCGGTGCTCCCCGCTGGACAGGTGCTCCAGGAGCGCCAGCCGGGTCGGTTCGGAGAGCGCGTGGAACACCGCGGCCTCGCCGCCACGCGTCACACCCTCGCTCCCCAATTTCATCGCCATACGACGATGAAAGCACATCTCGACGATCCGAGGAAGGCCCCTGGTCGGTGCCGGGCCGGACGGAGTCCGGCCCTCCTCCCCGGCGTGGCGGACGGCGCCATGTCTGTGATGATGCGGATAACGGAACAAGGTGATGGCAAGAGACCGTGAGCGGAGGAATGTGTGGCGGGGAGCATCCAGCGCGGTCTGCCGGGACTCGACGACGCGGACCTGCCCCGCTCACCCGAGCTGCTGGAACGGGCTTGGGCCGCGCACTCCCCTCCCCCGGCGTACGCCGCGCAGTACCGCCGCCTCGCCGAGGCCGCTGTCGAGGCCGGCATCCACCCCCACGACCTGGACGCCGCCGACCTCGCCTCCAGCGGCCTGTCGGCGCTGGCGCACCGACGTGGCTGGCGGCCCGCCACGGTGAGCCTCTACGCGAAGGTGGCGCGCTACGCCGGCATCCCGTGTCCGGGCCTGCGCACGCCGGAGCCGGACCGCACCGCGCTGCCGCTCGCTCCCCTGCTCGCGCAGCCCGCCGCGGACGCGAGCCCGGCGCAGGTGCGGGTGTGGGTGTGGCTGTCGGTGGCCCGGCGCTGGCCGGCTCCGCTGCCGGTGTGGACCGGGTTGCGGGTCGAGCACCTCGCGCTCAGCCCGGCGCACCGGCGGCTGACCGTGCGCTACCTGCAGGGTTCCGCGCTCGGCCGGCCGCTGGCCACCCCGGCCGACCCGGCCGCGGCGGCGTGGGCGCGGTGGCTGCAGCTACGCGACGGCATCCCCGGGCTCGCGGAGAGCCCGTGGGCGCTGCCCAACACCCGGCGCGGCAACCGGCCCGACGTGACCGTGGGCAGCCAGCCGTCCGAGCGCGGGCTGGAGGCGGCGTTCAAGCGCTACGTGCGCGGCTGCCTGGAGCGCGAGCACGCCCGCGGGAGGACCCCCGAGCCGGAGATGCTGCGCCGCTACCTCGAGCTGAGCTACGACACCTACCGGCGCCACGTCATGGCGAGCGACCCCGTGGCCCGCGACGCCGCAGGACTGCTCGACCTCGCCCCCGGACACAGCGCCCGCGGCGCCGTCCGAGCCCAGCGTGGCACCTCCCTGATGTGACAGGCTGCCCCCGGGGGGCTGATCCGAACCGGGGCCCGAGGGGCCCGAGGACGGGAGTGCGGGCATGGGTGCACCGACGAACGGGACCGCTGCTCCTCCGCCGGTGCCCGGCGGCGCGGTGCGGTGGGGCATCGTGGGCCCGGGCCACATCGCCGGCGTCTTCGCCCAGGGCCTGCGGCTCGCCCGGGGCGGCACGCTGCACGCGGTCGCCTCTCGCGACCCCGCCCGCGCCGCGGCGTTCGCGGCCGAGCACGGAGCGGCCCGCCGTCACGGCTCCTACGACGACCTCATCGCCGACCCCGAGGTGGACGCGGTCTACGTCGCCACCCCGCACGCCCACCACGCCGCGCCCACGGTGGCGGCGCTGCGCGCAGGAAAACCGGTGCTCTGTGAGAAGCCGCTGGGCATCGACCCGGCGACCACCGAGCAGATGCTGGCCGCCTCCGCCGACAGCGGGACCTTCCTCATGGAGGCGCTGTGGAGCCGGTTCCTGCCGGCCTACGTAGCGCTGCGCGACGAGCTCGCCGCGCACACGATCGGGCGGCCCGAGCACGTCGAGGCCGAGCTCGGCTTCCGGGCGTCGTACGACGCCGGGCACCGGCTGTTCGACCCCGCACTCGGCGGCGGTGCCACCCTCGACATCGGGGTCTACCCGCTGCAGCTGGCGATGCTGGTGCTCGGGCCCGTGGAGGACGTGACCGCCTCGGGCTCCCTGGCGCCGACCGGGGTGGACGCCTCGGTGGTCGCCGAGCTGCGGCACGCCGGCGGCACCACCTCCCGGGTCGTCGCGTCGCTGACCGAGGACCTGCCCGGCACGGCGCAGGTGCTCGGCACGCACGGGCGCCTCGAGCTGCCCGGCCCGATGTACGCCCCGCAGGCGCTGCGGGTCCTCACCACCGCCGCATCCCCGGACGGGCCGGAGATCGTCTCCGACACCACGCTCGCCGCCCCCTTCGAGGGCGGCATGCAGTTCCAGGTCGAGCACGTGCACGCATGCCTGGCCCAGGGCCTGCGCGAGTCCCCCGTGATGCCGCACGCCGTGACCCGGCACCTGGCGTCGGTGATGGCGCAGGTGCGGCGCCAGCTCGGCGCCGTCTGAGCCCCAGCGCATGTCTTGGCCGACCCCGGGTAACGCCTCAACGTGATGCCAGTCATCTGCTCGGCGTCCCTCGACGCCGGCAGACACCGATCTTGGGAGGTACCGACATGGCCAGCAAGATGACGTTCGTCCTCGGCCTGGGCGCGGGCTACGTGCTCGGCGCCCGTGCAGGACGCGAGCGCTACGAGCAGATCGCCGGCAAGGCCCGGCAGCTCGCGCGCAACCCGAAGGTGCAGCAGAAGGCCGACGCCGCCCAGCACCTCGCGAAGGAGAAGGCCGCCGAGGCGAGCTCCAAGGTCAGCGCCAAGGTGCAGGACGTGACCGGCGGCCACAGCAGCACGGGCAGCACCGGCACCACGGGCAGCACCGGCAGCACCGGCAGCCCCGGCAGCACCGGCAGCACCGGCAGCACCGGCAGCACCGGCAGCACCGGCAGCACCGGCGCGGCTGGGCCCGGAGGGACGGGCGGGGGCGCGGCGTGAGCGGCACCCACACCGGGCCGCCCTCCTCCTCTGGCGACCCGTCCACCGGCGAGCTGGTCTCCCAGCTGTCCGCGGAGGTCTCGCGCCTGGTGCGCGACGAGCTCCGAATGGCCCAGCTCGAGGTCTCCGGCAAGGCGAAGAAGATGGGGATCGGCGCCGGCATGTTCGGCGCCGCCGGCCTCCTGGCGCTGTACGGGGTCGGGGTCCTCATCGCCACCGCGGTGCTCGCCCTGGCCCTGGCCCTCGACGCCTGGCTGGCGGCGCTGATCGTGGCGGTGGTGCTGCTCCTGGCCGCCGGGATCGCGGCCCTGCTGGGCAAGAGCAAGGTCTCCGAGGCCTCCCCGCCGGTGCCCAGCCAGGCGATCGGCAACGTCCGGGAGGACGTCGACGCCGTACGGCACCCCGGCATGCACCACTGACCCCACGCACCGCCCGCGGCTGAGGCCGCGGCGCACGACATGCACGACACGAGGAGCGCGCGATGACGGACATGAACGGCCAGCAGCAGAACGGCAAGCACGCGGCGGACACCAGCGGCAGCGAGGCCGGCTCCGGCAGCGAGCAGCCGACCGACCCCGAGGCCCTCCAGCAGGACATCGAGCGCACCCGGGAGGAGCTGGCGGCGACCGTCGACCAGCTCTCCGCGAAGCTCGACGTCAAGAGCCGTGCCCGCGCCGGGGCCGCCGAGGCCAAGGCGAGGGCGAGGGCCAACCCGGCCCCGCTCGCCGTCGCGGGTGCGGTCGCACTGGCGGTGGTGGTCCTGGTGGTGCTGCGTCGGCGCAGGTCCCGCTGATGCTCGGTCTGGGCAAGAAGCACGCTTCGGAGCAGACGTCGAAGCCGGCGCGGACCCGGCCCGAGGGGGCCGGGGACGGCTCACTGGTGCCGAGCGGCGCCGGGGCCGACCGGGAAGGCGCGGTGGGGCCGGACGCCGACATCAAGCCGGACTCCCCGACCGACCTGACCAAGCCGTCGTGGAAGTACGTCCTCCGCAAGACGCTGCGCGAGTTCTCCGAGGACCAGTGCACGGACCTGGCCGCGGCGCTGACCTACTACTCGGTGCTGGCCCTCTTCCCCGCCGTGATCGCCCTGCTGTCCCTGGTGGGTCTCGTCGGGCAGGGCGACGAGACCGTGCGGACGCTGGTCGGGATCCTGCGCGACCTCGGCGCCGGCGGGGTCGCCGACACCCTCGAGCCCACGTTGATCCAGCTCAGCCAGAGCCGCGGCGCCGGCCTCGGCTTCGTCGTCGGTCTGCTGACCGCACTGTGGTCGGCATCCGGCTACGTCGGCGCCTTCGGCCGCGGCATGAACCGGGTCTACGAGATCGAGGAGGGGCGCCCGATCTGGAAGCTGCGACCCGTGATGCTGCTGATCACGCTCGTCACCATCGTGCTCACCGCACTGGTCGCCGTCAGCCTGGTGATCACCGGGCCGGTGGCACAGGTGGTCGGCGACCAGGTCGGCCTCGGCGACACGGCGGTGACCGTGTGGAACATCGCCAAGTGGCCGGTGCTCCTGGTCGTGGTGGTGCTCCTCGTCGCCCTGCTCTACTACGCCACCCCGAACGTCAAGCAGCCGAAGTTCCGCTGGCTCAGCCTCGGCGCGGTGGTCGCGATCCTGACGTGGGTGGTCGCCTCGGCGGCGTTCGGCTTCTACGTCTCGAACTTCGGCAGCTACAACAAGACCTACGGCTCCCTGGCGGGCGTCATCGTCTTCCTGCTGTGGCTGTGGATCACCAACCTGGCGCTGCTCTTCGGCGCCGAGCTGGACGCCGAGCTCGAGCGCGGGCGCGAGCTGCAGGCCGGCCTGCCCGCCGAGGAGGTGATCCAGCTGCCCCCGCGCGACACCCGGAAGAGCGAGAAGGCCGAGATCAAGCGACGTGAGGACGTGGACCGCGGGCGACGGCTGCGCAAGGCACGTGGCCGCGAACCGCAGTAGGACCGAGAACCGAGGAGCAGTCGATGACGCACCACACCGAGAAGTCCACCAGCAAGTCCGCGAAGGTGCTGTACCGGCCGTGGGGACTGATCGCGAGCCTGCTCGGCGGGCTCATCGCCGGGCAGATCTTCCAACGGGTCTGGAAGGCCCTGGACCCGCAGAGCCCCGAGGATCCGCCGACCCCGCTGCAGTCGGAGTTCCGGCTGCGCAAGATCGTCCTCGCGGCCGCCGTGCAGGGCGCGATCTTCACCGTCGTACGCGCCCTGATCAACCGTGGCGGAGCGCGGGCCTTCGAGCGCTGGACCGGGGAGTGGCCCGGCGACTGAGCCGCGACTGACCGGTCGCGGACGGGGTAACGAAGCGCTGAGATCCACCTCCTTCCGCGGCCGCGCCGTGGGAGGAGCCCCGCCCACGAGGAGGAACGCATGACCACCACCCCCGAAGAGCCGCTCAGCGACGACGACATGGTGACGAGCCCTGCCGGGGGTCCGCCCCCGGTGACCGGAGACGCGGACGGCACCGACGGTGACGCCACCGACACGGCCGACGGCGACGCCCACGACTCCGACGGCACGGACTCGGACGGCACCGACTCCGACGGCACCGACTCCGACGGCACGGACTCCGACGCCACCGACGGGGACGCGACCGACACCACGGACGGCGGCGCGTCCTGAGGATGCCTGCCTCCGCGCTCGACCTGCTCAGCGGCGACGCCCAGACCTTCCTCGAGAAGGTCTGGGCGTCGCAGGTCCACCTGCACCGCACCGACCCCGAACGGCTCGTGGGGCTGCTCTCCCTCGACGACGCCGACACGCTGCTGACCTCCTCGGCGATCCGCACCCCGTCGGTGCGCCTCGCCAAGGACGGGGCGGTCCTGCCCGAGTCCGCCTACACCCGCCGCGCGACGCTGGCCGGCAGGCAGCTGACCGGGCTCGTCGACGCCCGCAAGGCGCTGGCACTGTTCGCGGACGGCGCCACGATCGTCTTCCAGGGACTGCACCGGTACTGGCCACCGCTGACGAGGTTGGTCGCCGAGCTCGAGCTCGAGCTCGGCCACCCCTGCCAGGCCAACGCCTACCTGACCCCACCGGGGGCCCAGGGCTTCGCGGTGCACTCCGACACCCACGACGTGTTCGTGTTCCAGACGGCCGGCCGAAAGCAGTGGGAGGTGCACGGACCCGACGGCGCCGAGGACGTGGTCCTCGAGCCCGGGCTGTCCATGTACCTGCCCACCGGCACCCCGCACGCCGCGCGGGCACAGGAGACGGTCTCCCTGCACGTCACCCTCGGCATCAACCAGCTGACCTGGCGCGGCCTGGTCGAGCGCAGCCTCGCCGACGTGCTGGCGCAGGTGCCCGACGCGCACCTTCCCGCCGGATACGTCACCGATCCGGCACCGCTGGCCGACCAGCTCGCCGAGCGGCTCGAGGAGCTGGCCGCGCGGGTGCGCACGATCGACACCCGTGAGGCCGTGGCCGCCGAGGTACGACGCTTCCTCACCACCCGCAGCCCTCGACTGGCAGGCGGACTGCACGACGTCCTCGCCGTGGAGACGATCGAGGACACCACCGTGTTGCGCCGGCGCCCCGGTGCTGCCTGCGTCCTGCAGCCGCGCGGCGACCGGCTCGAGGTGCTCCTCGGCGACCGCAGCCTGGACGTGCCCGCCCGGCTGCGCCCCGCGCTGGAGGAGATCCGCAGCCGCACCGAGCTCCGGCCCGCGGACCTCGCCCCGCACCTCGACGCCGCCAGCCGGACGGTCCTGTGCCGCCGGCTCGTCCGGGAGGGACTGCTCGAGGTCGTCCGATGACGACCCGCGACCCCGCGTTCCGCTGCGCCGCCGCCAGCCTGGAGCGTGCGGAGACCGCCGTCGGGACCGCCTCCACCGTGCAGGCGTTCCTGCTGGTGGAGAACCCCGGCCCGTGGGGCAGCGACGCGCTGCGTGAGGCCCGCCTGCCCGACGGTCTCGGCCCGGCGCTCGCCGCAGCGGCGGCCGCAGCGCGGGTGCGTCCGCTGCTGATCCGCCGGCCCGGCCGCGCGGTCTCCACCGTCTCGGAGGGCATCCGCGTGTTCGCGGCGTATGCCGACCCGGTGCGTCCCTGGCTGGAGACCACCGTCGTCTCAGACGCCGGCGAGCTGCTCGACCTCGACCTGGCCGCCCTCGGCGAGGGCCGCTCCCCGGGCCTGACGCCGTACGACGCCCCGTTGCTGTGCGTGTGCACGCACGGGCGGCACGACGCCTGCTGTGCCGAGCGGGGCCGACCGGTGGCCGCCGCGCTCGCGGCCGCGCACCCCGAGGAGACGTGGGAGGTCTCCCACATCGGCGGGGACCGGTTCGCTGCGAACCTGCTGGCGCTGCCGCACGGGCTCTACTACGGCCGGGTCGACCCGGCTTCCGCGCTCCGGGTCGCTCGGGCCCACCTGTCCGGTCACCTGGAGCTGGACCTGCTCCGTGGGCGCTCGTCGTACCCGATGCCGGTGCAGGCCGCGGAGGTCGCGCTGCGCCGCAAGCTCGGCGAGACCCGCACCCAGATGTTGCGGCTGGTGTCGCGGCGCCGCGCGGACGCCACCACGACGGCGGTGTTCGCCACCGGGCAGGCACGGTGGTCGGTGCGGGTGCACAGCACCACCGGCGACACCCCCCTGCAGCTGACCTGTCGCGCGCGCCGCGACAACGCCGTTCCGGTGCACGAGGTCGTCTCGATCACGGCGCTCGACGCCGAGGAGAGCGCCCGATGAGGCCGGGCGAGCTGCTGCACGGGCGCTACCGCCTCGAGGAGGTGGTCGGCCGCGGTGGGATGGGCGCGGTCTACCGCGCGAGCGACACCCGGCTGGGGCGCACCGTCGCGGTGAAGGTGCTACGCGATCCGGTCGGCCCCGACAGCCTGGACAGCCCCGACGGCCCAGGCAGTGCCGACAGCACCGCACGCGCCCGGATGCGCAGCGAGGCCAACCTGGCAGCATCGATCTCCCACCCCGGCGTGGCCCAGGTCTACGACCTGGTCGAGGAACGCGACGAGACGGGTGCGGAGACCGCCTTCATCGTCATGCAGTTCGTCGAGGGCCACTCGCTGGCACAGCTGCTCGACGACCAGGGTCCGATGCCGCCCGAGCAGGTGATGTCGGTGGTCGTGCAGGTCGCCGCGGGCCTGCAGGCCGTGCACGACGCCGGGATCGTGCACCGCGACCTCAAGCCCGCCAACATCATGCTCACCCCCGCCGGGCGCACCGTGCTGGTCGACTTCGGCATCGCCCGCAGCGCCACCAGCGACCTGCTCACCCGGACCGGCACCATGGTGGGCACCGCCGACTACATGAGCCCCGAGCAGGCCGAGGGCGCCTCGGCCACCCCGCGCTCGGACCTGTACGCCCTCGGCGTGGTGGCCTACCAGTGCCTGACCGGCGCCTCGCCGTTCCGGCGGGAGTCCCCCATCGCCACCGCGGTCGCGCACGTGCGCGAGGACCTGCCGGCCCTGCCCGCCCACGTGCCCGGCGACGTCGCCGCGCTCCTGGCCGACCTGAGCGCCCGGGACCCGGCGGACCGGCCGGCCGACGCCGCCACGGTCGCCCGGCGGGCGGCGGCGATCGGCGCAGCGGCGAGCATCGACGTCTCCGGCACCTTCGAGCTCGCCGCGCGGCGCGCCGTGCCGGCCGGCGACAGCACGGCCGGCGACAGCACGGACGGCACCGGCTCGAACGGCACCGGCTCGAGCGGCACCGGCACGACGTCGGTGCTCACGCGACCGCGTGTGCGGCGGATTCCGGCGCTCCTGATCGCCGGGCTCGGCGCGCTGGCCCTGCTGGGTGCCGGTGCCGGGTTGTGGGCGGCGAGCGGGGACGAGTCGACGGTGCCCAGCGTGGTGGGGCTCGGGCTCGCGGCGGCGACCGAGCGGCTCGAGGACGCCGGGTTGCAGGTGCGCCCGCGCAGCACGGACGCCGCCGGCACGCCGCGCGGCGAGGTCACCGCTCAGGAGCCCGAGCCCGGCGCCGCCGCGCCGGCCGACGACGTGGTCGAGCTGCTGGTCGCGACCGGCAAGGTCCGCGTCGTCGCCGACACCCTCACCGGGCGCCCGTACGACGAGGCTGCCGCCATGCTCGAGGAGCTCGGGCTGGTGGTCGCCCGGCGCGACGTCGTACGGGCGGGCGGGGACGACACGGTGATCGCGCTCGATCGCTCCGGGCGGGTGCCGGACGGGTCCACCGTCACGCTCTCGGTGGCGGTGGCACCCCCGCCGGGGTCCGGTGTCACGACGGGCGGCGCGGCGCAGACCACACCGGGGACGGGGCCGGCGGCGAAGAAGCCGAAGAAGGCCACGCCGAAGGGGAAGGCGAAGGGACCCGCGAAGGGCAAGGCGAAAGGCAAGGCGAAAGGGAAGCAGAAGGGCCAGGCGAAGGGGAAGGGTTGAGCCCCTTCGGGTACCGCATGGGACGTCCGCACAGCCGACCTGTCGAGCAGGGACTGGTGGGGAGCGCCCGCCTGATCGCCGTCGGTGCCCGCCATCGGTCTCTGATCGCCGGCGACGGGTAACGCAGGAGAAGAACCGGGACGTTCCGGCCCCGGCCAGGAGGAGGACCACGACATGGAGATCATCGGCGTCATCGTGGCCGGCATCATCATCGGCCTGCTGGGCAAGTTCGTCGCCCCCGGCGACAAGGACAACATCCCGATCTGGCTGACGATCCTGTGCGGCATCGGCGGGGTCATCATCGGCTGGTTCGTCTACACCGCCTTCGGCGGCGACGGCAGCAACGGTGTGGACTGGGTGCGCTGGATCGTCGCCATCGCCTGTGCCGCCGTGCTGGTGGTGATCGCGTCCACGGTGACGGGTCGCAGCCGGGGCGGGCGCTCGCTGCACCGCTGAGCCCGCGCCGCGCGCAGCCCGCGCCGCGCGGGCCGTAGCGCCGGCGAATGCACCAACGCCCCGCCGGCCAAGTGAGGACCGGCGGGGCGTCTGGCAGCGGTGGGGCCCCTAGGACACCGGGCTCCTCGTGCGCCACAACCGGAGTAGGGGTCTCGCTCGGGCGTCGACAGGGCACAGGGTCCGCTCCCAGGCGCTGCGCGGGCAACACTAGGGGTGACGGGACCGGTCGGCGGGCTTTTGCCGACACCCGCGCGGCAGAGCCCCACGCCGTCCGGTTCGCGCCTCGTGCCCCCTCGGGATCGGACGACACGGATCGTCTGGGAACCGGGCGCCAGGGCAGACCGAGATCACGCAGGCGGGTCACCGAGTCGACGCGCAACGTCCGCAGGGAACGACGTGCACGACCTGCGTCCGTACGACCTCGAAACGCCGCAGGTGGACGAGCTCGGAGCAACGCGCGGTCGCACCGCAGGGCGCGTCCCGGATCCGTCCGCACCGCGGGCACGCCAGGTGATGGTGGTCGCCCCCGAGGGTCGACTCGTAGCGCGCTGCGGCACCGGGGAGTCCCACCCGCGACGCAAGGTCTCCAGCGACGAGCGCGTCCAGGCAGTCGTAGACGGTCTGACGAGGAACCCTGGGCAGGATCTCCTCGGTTCGCGTGATGATCTCGGCAACCAGTAGGTGCGCGCGGTCGCGGCGCGCCGCGTCGAGCACCACCATCACGGCGAGCCGCGACGCCGTGATGCGAAGACCCGCTGCCTTCAGCCGCTCTGCTGAACCGGCCACGAGTTCTCGGTACCCGGGAGATCTGGACAGAGTCCGGGACACGCCCGGTAGGTCGGGAAATACCTGATCTGGGGCCCCTGAGGCCGGTGTCCGGAATGTGACGTGGGGTACATCGCAGGGATCCGAGGAAAGGATGACCGATGTCTACCCAGGACTTTCGTTCAGGATCCCCGGCCCCGACGGGCAGTGGAGATCAGACCGGCACCGCAGACCAGGCCAAGCAGGCCGCCGGGACCGCGGTGGACGAGGGCAAGCACGTCGCCGAGACGGCCAAGGACCAGGCCGCCGGCGTCGCGGCCGACGCCAAGGAGCAGGTGCGCAACCTCATCGGCGAGGCGCGGACGCAGGTCGAGGACCAGTCCCGCAGCCAGCTGGAGAACCTGGTCGCGACGCTGAAGACGTTCGCCGACGACCTGGAGAGCATGGCCCGTGGTGAGGGCCAAGGGTCCGGGCTCGCCAAGGATGTCGTGCAGCAGGTCGGCGACAAGGCTCGCGGGCTCTCCTCGCAGATCCAGGGGCGCGAACCCGCAGAGCTCTTGGACCAGGCACGCGATTTCGCTCGGCGCAGGCCAGGCACGTTCCTGCTGGGCGCTGTCGCTGCAGGGGTCGTCGCCGGGCGCCTCGCACGGGGCACGAAGGACGCCGCCTCCGCGGCCTCCGCACCGGCCGACGGCACGGATGCTCACGGATCGACCGGCGCCGTGCCGCCGCCTGCAGCGGTGGAGCCCACCAGGCCGGCGGGCACGGCCATGGCTGACCCGCTGTCCGGCACCGTCGCGCCGCCCCCTGGGCCACCTGCCGGCCCGGAGGCCACGCAGGGCGGTGGCACCCAGTGGGGCACCCCATGACCGAGCCGCAGGGCCCGACGCCCGGCGCTCCGCCGTACGCCGAGCCTCCGCCTGAAGGTCCGGCCGGCACCCACGCCACCTCCGAGGGAAGGTCTCTCGGCGACCTGGTCGGGGACATTGCGAACGACCTCACCACGCTGGTCAGGCAGGAGATCGAGCTGGCCAAGACCGAGATCAAGGCCGAGGCCAGCAAGGCCGGGAAGGGAGTGGGCCTGTTCGGCGGCGCAGGTGTAGCAGGCCACCTCGCGCTGATCTTCCTCTCCTTCGCCCTGCTGTTCCTGCTCGACACCTGGATGCACGCGGCATGGGCGGCACTGATCGTCGGTGCGCTGTGGGTGATCGCCGCCGGCGTGATGGCGTTGACCGGGCGCAAGGAGCTGAAGGCTGTGAACCCGAAGCTGGAGACCACGCAGAAGACACTGAAGGAGGATGCGGAATGGGCCAGGGACCTGAAGAACGGATGAGCGACGACATCGACCAGACCCGGCAGGACCTGTCGCGCGACGTCGATGCCCTCTACGACAAGGTCAGTCCTTCCCGTGCCGTCGGACGGCGCAAGGAAGCGGTCCGCGGACGGGTCTCTTCGCTCAGGGACAGCGTGATGGGCTCGGCCGGCAGCGCGTCGAGCACGGCGAGCGGGAGTGCACAGGGTGCGACGCACGCGATGGCCGACTCGGCCTCCGGCGCGGCTGGTGCGGTGCAGGACACAGCACAGTCGGCGATGCACGCCGTGGGGCAGCGCGCCCAGGGCTCGCCGCTCGGCGCCGGTCTCGTCGCCTTCGGCGCCGGCATGATCATCTCTGCCCTGATCCCAGCCAGCCAGAAGGAGGCTGAGGTCGCGCACCGGGTGACCGAGGCCGCCAAGGACTCGCCGCTGGCAGACGAGGCGAAGGCGGTCGGTCAGCAGGTCGGCGGTGAGCTGAAGGAGTCGGCGGTCCAGGCCGCTCAGCAGGTCAAGGAGTCGGCAGCGGGCGCCGCACAACAGGTCACCGACGAGGGTCGGTCCGCAGCGCAGGAGGTCAAGACCCAGGCACCGGGCGCCTGAGTCGGGTTCCCGAACGACGAGAGCGCTCCTTGCAACCAAGAACCGCTGAGTCCAGACCCGACCGGTCACCCGGTCTTGGGTCTGGACTCAGGGTCATGGTTCGGTCGGGCTGACATGTGAACCTGAGCGGTCGTGCCGGTGAGCCTTCAGACAGGAAACGGCCCCCTCGGCAGCGCAGTTCCCTTAGCGTGGACGGCGTGGGTTCCACGGAAGCACTCGTCACCGCCGAGCAGGTTCCTGACCTCTTGCTTGCCGCGCTTCCGTCGTTGTCGGAGGAGTGGGCGGAGGTTGCCGACGACAATGCCGACTCGGGTTCTCCGGGCGGTCGTCTTGGCTACCTCGACGCGTCTTGGGTGGTTGGCCACCTCGCCGACCGCCTCGCGGCGAGCGACACGAGCGAGTTCGATGCCGCCTTCGACTACATCGAGCACCTGATCCGTTACGGAGATGCGTATGTCTCGGAGCTGGGCGTGATCGGCTATCTCGAAGGAATGCAGACGCAGACCGTCACTTCGCGTGGTGTTGACCCGGAAGCGTTCCGACCTTGGCTCCGCCCGCTGTCTGCGAAGTATTGGGAAGCGATCAACAGGTTCTGGGAACTCGGCACCCCTATCCCGCGCATCCAGCCCGACTAGGCCGACACGGCGTCCGCTCCTCTCAACACTTCGATGACTCTTGAACCCGTTCGCGGTCTCTGTCGATGGACCAACGACACGAGACCACGAGGAGCGTGCTGATGTCAGACCCCGCCGCGCAGTCGATCACGGTGAGCCTGCCCATCGCCGACCGACCAGCATCGTCGGCCTTCTACCGAACGTTCCTCGGGCAGGATCCTTCGGGCGAGCCCCAAGACGACGGTGAGCCGGAACCGTTGCAGTTCGTGCTCAACGATGGCACACGCCTGATGCTGATCCCCACAGGTGGTTTCGCGTGGGTGGTCGGGGACGATCACCCAGTCGCCGGACCCGGCCAGGTCGAGGTCTTGCTTAGCCGAGCGGCAGCCAGCGAAGAGGAGGTTCGATCCTGGTGCCTCCTCGCGCTGTCCGGGGGAGGCCGGATCGTGGCCGAACCAAATCGCCAGCCGTGGGGCTACACCGCCGTCGTCGCCGACCCAGATGGTCACCTGTGGCAACTCGCCACGGGCTGACGGCTCTAGTTGAGGCCGCCGTTCATGTCGCTCGCCCCCGGCGACAAGGACAACATCCCGCTCTGGCTGACCATCCTGTGCGGCATCGGCGGGGTCGTCATCGGCTGGTTCGTCTACGCCGCCTTCGGCGGCGACGGCAGCGCCGGCGTGGACTGGGTGCGCTGGATCGTCGCCATCGCCTGTGCCGCGGTGCTGGTGGTGATCGCCTCCACCGTGACGGGACGCAACCGGGGCGGACGCGCGCTGCACCGCTGAGCCCGAGGCGGGCACGCCTGAGGCGGATCGGCGCGGGTCACCCTGGGTCGCCGTCGACCTCGGCACCCTCGAAGACCCGCCTCGGCGTGCCCTGCACCTGGACGGTGTTGTCCTCGAGCGTGAGGCCGGTGCCGGCCTCGAGGGTGATGCCGTTCCCTCGCCCGGTCACGCGGTTGCCGGAGATCACGACGTCGCTGGCAACTCCTGCACCGCGCCCCGACGAGCCGTCGTCCTCGGCCACGCGGATGCCCCAGAAGCCCTCGGTGGTGCCCCAGATCGCGTTGTCGCGGACGAGGGTGCCGGGCGCGTTGCGCAGCTCGATGCCCACCGAGGAGCCGGTGCGCCCGACGATCCCGTTGTCGTCGATGACGGTGTCGGGGGTGCCGAGGATGACGAGCACGCCCTGGTCGTTGCCGATCAGTCGGTTGTCGTGGACCCAGTTCCCCTCGCCGCTCGCGTCGTGCTTGTTCTCCTCGCCGCCCGGGTTGCCCAGCGCTATCGCGGCGGCATCGACCCCGGTGACCGTGTTGCCCCTGATCTCGTTGAGGTACTCGCCCTCGCCGTGCAGGTCGATGGCGTCCCGGACGCCGCCGTCGACGATGTTGTCGGCGATCAGGTTGTTGTGCGTGGGGAACTGCAGCAGGATGCCGTGGCGCAGGTGCGTGCCGTCGAGGCGGTTGCCCACGACCACGTTGTGCCGGGAGTCGTTCCCGGCGTCGGGATCGCGCTGGTCGGACTTCCCCTCGACCACGATGCCGTAGCCCGACCCGCCGGGACCGACGCTGGTGGCGTCGGCGACGCGACAGCCGGTCACCGTCACCTCACGGCTCGCCTTCACCGTGATGCCGTGGCGCTGGAACAGCTCCACGGAGACGTCGTCGATGAGCACCCGCCGACTGCCTTCCCCGTCGTCCTCGCCGATCTGCACGCCGTACATCGGCCCACCTCCCGGTCCTTCGTCGTCCGGGTCGGTGCCGAGGCGGCCGTCGTGCTCAGAGCTGATGGCCAGACCGCTCACGGTGGCGTTCTCGACGCCCGCCCCGCGCACGACCGCACTGTCGTCGTCCCCGTCGAACGACGAGCGGAGCACGGTGGCGTCGCTGCCCGCGCCGCGCAGGAGCACGCCGTCGGCGAGGACCAGGTTCGCGTCCTCGTCGTCGGGGTCGGCGGACCTCAGGTCGTAGACGCCCGCGGGGAGGACCACCTCGTCCCCGGCCTTCGCCACAGCCAACGCCTGCCGGATGGCGGGAGCGTCATCTCCGGTGCCAGGGTCCGGGTCGGCACCCAGGTCCGTGACATCGAGGGCCCTCCCGGTCGGGCCGGGCGGCACGGAGACCTCGACAGGTGTCCCGCCGGGACCGACCAGCCCGGCGGAGGGCGCCACCGGCGTGGATCGTGGGGGCGCGGGATCGTCCCCGGTGCAGGCGGCCAGCGGGACCGTCAGCAAGCAGACGACGATCCCGCACCGCCTCAGTGCCGACATGGACGCGGGGCTCTCCACATCATCGGCGGGTGCTACCTCCGCTTCCGCACCTTGATCACGAGGGTCCTGGCGGCCGGCTTCGCGACGTCCGAGCCTCGGTAGACGATCCGGAGCCGGTGGGTGCCGGCCTTGAGCCGCTTGATCCGGAACCGTGCCTTCCCTGCGGCGTCGAGGGTGTCACGTCCGATCACGGCGCCGTTGGCCTTCCTGACGAACACCCTGCCGGCGGCGGGTCGCCCGCCCGAGACCACCCTGAAGCTGAGGCGGGCGCGGACCTTCGGGGTCAACCGCTTGGGGCGCACGGTCGGCTTCAGGATCCGGGAGGGCGCCTTGACGACGGGCGGTGCGATGTTCACCGGCACCGACTGACGCAGCGGGAGGCTCTCGGAGGATCCGCCGACGTACACCCCGAACCTGCCCACCGGTGTCCGCCACTCCCCGTCCGCCCAGCGCCTGAGATCGTTGGGATCCGTGGGGGCGAAGTAGGAGAGCGGGTGGTTGGCCGCGTCGACGTCCAACACCACCGAGACGCGCTTGCTCGCGCCGGGGTTGAGGCTGACCTTCTTGAACTCGACCAGGCGGTTGAAGTTCTCGCCGGCCTCCGCAGGCAGCCTCAGGTACACCTGCGAGGCCTCCTTGCCGGCGACGTTGCCGGTGTTGGTCACGGTGTAGCTGACACGCAGACCCGTCTGCCGTCCGTTCTCGCGGATGTCGTCGACCTTGAGGTTGCTGTAGCCGAAGGTCGTGTAGGACAGCCCGAAGCCGAACGGGAACAGGGGTTGGGTGCCAGTCGCCTGGTACCACCGATAGCCCATGTTGAGCCCCTCGGTGTAGCGAACGACCCGCTGTGGCTCACCGGGGATGGGGTCACGACCGATGCCGCCGGGGGACCCGGTGTCCTCCTTGACCCCGGGGTACTGCTGCTGGGTCTGGTACGCGGCCTCGCGGTCGGTCTTCCCGAACGTCACCGGCAGCTTGCCGGAGAAGTTGTTGACCCCGAACAGCGCCTCTGCCACGACGTTGCCGTCCTCCTCGCCGGGGTACCACGCCTCCACCAAGGTGTCGACCTTGTCGATCCACGGCATGTTCACCTGCCCCTGGGTCTTCAGCACCGTGACCGCGTCCGGAGCGGCGTCCAGCACGGCCGGAGCCAGCTCCTGCTGATTGGTGCCCGTCACCGTGGGCAGATCGAGGTCGGGAACCTCGTTCGCGGCCCCCGTGGGGCTGCCGCCGGGGTTCTCCTGCGGCCAGTTGCTGTTCTTGTCCCAGGTCTCTCGCGCGACGTCACCGAGGATCAGGATGGTCACGTCGGAGCTCTTGGCGAGCGCGACGGCGCTGTCGATGTCGGTGCCGTCGTTGTAGGTCACCGTGGCGTCGGAGCCGAGCCTGCTGAGGACGTTCTCCAGGCCCTCCTGCGGGCTGATCGTGAACGGCGCGTTCACCGTGATGTTTCTGCTCCGGTCCCCGCTGCGCGGCGGCAAGGTCGCCTCGCCGGCGAACCAGTCGGCGCCGATCAGCGCCACCGAGTCGATCGAGTCGGCCTTGAGCGGCAGGACCCCTTTGTCGTTGCGCAGCAGCACCAGGCTGTCCTCCGCTGCGTCCTTGGCGACCTGGGCGTGGCTCCCGCCCTGCTGGAGCTGGCCCGCGATCCGGTCAAACGTGAACTCGGTCTCCGGGCGGTCGAAGTCTCCGAACTGGAACATCTTGATGTAGCGCTCGCGCAGCATGTCGTCGATGTCGGCCTCGGTGATCTCGCCCTTGTCGAGCGCGGCCTTCACGACGTCGGGCGCGTACCATTCCGGCGCCTCGTCCACCTCGACATCGGTGCCGGCGAGGATCGAGGGCACGGTGCTCTGCGCAGCGCGCCGGTCGGAGAAGACGTAGCCGTCGAAACCCCACTTCTCGCGCAGGGTCTGTCGCAGCAGGGGCTTGCTCTCGCAGTTGTAGGTGAAGTTCACCTGCCCGTAGGCGCACATCACCGACGCGACGTTGGCGTCCTTGACGGACATCTCGAACGGCAGCAGGTAGAGCTCGTGCATCGCCCGTGAGGGGACCCGGACCGCCGCGGTCCACCGCTCGAACTGGAACTCGGTGTCGTTGGCGACGAAGTGCTTGGCCGTCGCCTGGCTCACGCCGCGCTGCTGGATGCCGCGAATGATCTGCGACCCGAGGGCGCCGGTCAGGTACGGGTCCTCGCTGAAGAACTCGTTGTTGCGCCCGCCGTACGGCGTGCGGATCAGGTTCATGACCGGGCCCCAGAGCACCTGGTGCGCCCAGGCCTGCAGCTCGCTGTCGAGCACCTGACCCCACCGCCGGTTGAGCGGCCGGTCGAAGGTGGCCGCCGAGGCGATCTGGGCGGGCAGCGCGGTCGCGGTCGGCTCCGGGAGGCAGTCGCCACCCCGGATGCCGGTCCCGCCGTTGGCCATCCGGAAGTCAGGGATGTCCAGCTCCGGGATGCCCTCGATGTGACGGCCGATCAGGGTGAAGTCACACCCCTGCCCGTTGCCGTCTTCGCCGTCGTCGAGGTCCTCGTTGTAGACCGGCTTGTTGAAGATCTGCTCGAGCTTCTGGTCGAGCGTCATCGCGTCCAGCAGGAGCTCGGCCCGCTGTTTCGCTGGGAGTGTGGTGTTCATCCACGGCAGCTCGTCCTGCGCTGCGGCAGGCTGCTGGGTGGTCACGGCCACCCCGAACGTCGCGGCCGTCAAGGTGAGTGCGATGAGCGCACTGACGAATCTTCTCTTCATAGCAAGGCCCGATTCCTTGTGTGACATGAGTCACTACAGCATGCGCCTGTCGGAATCCGACGGCAAGGCGGCCGCAGCCGGTCGGATGGCGCCGGGGCGAGGCGCGAGCCCACGCGCGAGCCCATGAGAACGTGGGCGAGGTCGGTCGCGGAGAGACAGAAAGGGCCGCAGGACCGGCAGATTCGCTGATCCGGAACGCCCGCAGGCACTCCATGCTCGTTCGCGGGGATGCTCACGCGGACGGCGCGGTCAGGGGGAGCAGACGATGCCTTTTCTGGTGACCGGCTCAGGTCCGCCAACGCTTTCAGGCCCGGAATTCCGTGGAATTCCGGGCCTGATCTGTCGGGCTGACAGGATTTGAACCTGCGACCCCCTGACCCCCAGTCAGGTGCGCTACCAAGCTGCGCTACAGCCCGAACACTTCCGCCGTCACCGGCAGGAGCAGTCGGGACCTTACCGCAGCACTCGGCAGGGACGAGAATCGCCCTGGGTGTCTACCTGAAGTCGCGCGAGGACTGCCGCACCTGCAGCGCCTGTCCCGAGCCGGGCAGGACGGTGTCCAGCGACTCGATCCGGTCCGCGACCAGGTTCGTCACGCCGTCCTGCCGCTCCAGCCTGCCCCGTACGACGACCGCGACCTTGTTGCGCGCCACCTGGCGGTGCACCCGCATCACCCCGGGCGAGCAGACCACGTTGAGCATGCCGGTCTCGTCCTCGAGGTTGAGGAACGTGACTCCCCCGGCGGTCCCGGGGCGCTGACGGTGGGTCACCAGCCCGGCGACGTGGACGCGGCGCCCCGCCTCGGTGCGGGCCAGGGCCCCGATGCTGGCGACCCCGGCGGCGCTCAACGCGTCGCGGTAGTGCTGGATCGGGTGCAGGTCGGTGGAGACGCGGGTGGCCCACAGGTCGGCCAGCGTCACCTCCATCGGGCTCATCCCGGGCAGCGTCGGCGGTGGCGGCGCCGGGGTGCTGCCGGGCAGCTGGGCCTCGTCCTCGGCGTAGCCGGCCATCCACAGCGCCTGGCGGCGGTCCAGGCCGAGGCTCTCGAAGGCCCCGGCGGTGGCGAGTGCCTCCAGGTGCGTGGTCCCCAGCCCGGCACGGCGGGAGAGGTCGCGCAGGTCGACGAACGGCGCCTCGGCGCGGGCGGCGACGATCCGCGCGGCGAGCTCGGTGCCGATGCCCTTCACCGAGTCCAGCCCGAGCCGGACTGCCCAGCCGTCGTCGTACCGGTGCTCGTCCGGCTCCGCGCTCGGGTCGCACGGCTCCATGCCCGCCTGCACGCCGGAGAAGGCGATGTCGGGGCGCAGCACCTGCACGCCGTGGCGCCGCGCGTCGGCGACCAGGGACTGCGGGGAGTAGAAGCCCATCGGCTGGTTGCGCAGCAGGCCGGCCAGGAACATCGCCGGGTAGTGCAGCTTGAACCACGACGAGGCGTAGACCAGCAGCGCGAAGGCCAGGGCGTGCGACTCGGCGAACCCGAAGCCGGCGAAGGAGAGGATCTTGACGTAGATGCCGTCCGCGACCTCACCGGTCAGCCCCTTGCGGGCCATGCCGGCGTAGAGCTTCTCCTTGATCCTCTCGATCCGCTCCACCCCGCGCTTGGAGCCCATCGCCCGGCGCAGCAGGTCGGCGTCGTCGCGTGAGCAGTCGCCCAGCACCACCGCCATCTGCATCAGCTGCTCCTGGAACAGCGGCACCCCCAAGGTGCGCTCCAGCACCGGCACCAGCAGGGGGTGGTCGTAGGTCACCGGGTCGCGGCCGGTCTTGCGGCGCACGTAGGGGTGCACCGCACCGCCCTGGATCGGTCCGGGTCGGATCAGCGCGATCTCGATCGCCAGCTGGTAGAACGAGTCCGGCTTCAGCCGCGGCAGCGTGCCGATCTGGGCTCGCGACTCCACCTGGAACACCCCGATGGAGTCGGCGCGGCCGAGCATCTCGTAGACCTCCGGCTCCTCGCGCGGGATCGTCTCCAGCGTCCAGCGCCGGCCGGTGTGCTCCTCGATGAGCCGCATCATGTGGTCCAGCGCGCCGAGCATCCCCAGGCCGAGCAGGTCGAACTTCACCAGCCCCATCGACTCGCAGCCGTCCTTGTCCCACTGCAGCACGGTGCGGCCCGGCATCCGGGCCTTCTCGATCGGGCAGACCTCGCCGATCGGGCGCTCGGTGAGCACCATGCCGCCGGAGTGGATGCCCAGGTGGCGCGGGGCGCCCATCATCTCCTCGGCCAGCTCCGCCACCTGCTCGGGGATGCCGAGGCCACGCTCCACCTCCCGGCCCCAGCCGTCGATCGACTTCGACCAGGCGTCCTGCTGGCCGGGCGAGAAGCCGAGCGCCTTGGCGGCGTCGCGCACCGCCATCCGCGGCCGGTAGGAGATCACGTTGCACACCTGGGCGGCGTTGCGCCGCCCATAGGTGTCGTAGACCCACTGGATGACCTCCTCGCGGCGGTCGGAGTCGAAGTCCACGTCGATGTCGGGCTCCTCCTCGCGGTGCTCGGAGATGAACCGCTCGAAGGGCAGGTTGTAGTAGACCGAGTCGACCGCGGTGATCCCGAGCGCGTAGCAGACCGCCGAGCTGGCCGCCGAGCCGCGGCCCTGGCACAGGATCCGGTTCTCGCGGGCGAAGGCGACGATGTCGTGCACGATGATGAAGTAGCCCGCGAAGTCCTTGCGGTTGATCACGTCGAGCTCGCGCTCGATCCGCTCCCGCGCGGCGGCGGCGTGCTCGGTGTGCGCGTAGCGCTCGGTGAACCCGCGCTCGGTGAGCTCGCGCAGCCAGGTGCTCGGCGTGTGCCCGGCGGGGATGCCCTGCTTGGGCAGGCGCGGCGAGGCCTTGCGCAGGTCGAAGGCCAGCTCGGCGGCCAGCTCCACCGAGCGGTGCACGGCGTCCGGGCGCCGGGCGAAGCGCTGCAGCATCTCCTCGCCGCTGCGCAGGTGCGCTCCCCCGGACAGGTCCAGCCAGCCGTCGAGCTCGGCGATGCTGCGCCGGGCGCGGACCGCGGCCAGCGCCGCCGCGAGCCGGCGCCGCGACGGAGCCGCGAAGTGCACGTTCCCGGTGGCCACCACTCCCAGTCCGCGGTCGTCGGCGATCGCGGCGAGCAGGTCGTTGGTCTCCTCGGCGCCGGGATGCTCGCCTGCGATCAGCTCGACCACCACGTGCTCGGCACCGAACCGGGCGACCAGCCGGTCGAGCTCCGCGGCGGCCGCCGCCGGGCCGTCGGCGGCCAGCGCACGTCGTACGGCGCCCTTGCGGCAGCCGGTCAGCACCAGCCAGTGGCCGCGGCCGCGCTCGGCGAGCTCGTCGAGGTCGTGCGCGGGGCTGCCCTTCTCCGGTGCCCGCAGCCCGGCCTCGGTGATCGCCCCGGAGAGCCGGTGGTAGCCCTCCACACCCCGGGCGAGCACCAGCAGGTGGGTGCCGGTCGGGTCGGGCACCCCGTTCTGAGAGCCGTCCAGGCCCAGAGTGAGCTCGGCGCCGTAGACGGTGGGCAGGGCGTGGTCCGTGGCCGCCTCGGCGAACAGCGGCGCGCCGGCGAAGCCGTCGTGGTCGGTCAGCGCCAGCCCGCTCAGCCCCAGCCGGACCGCCTCGGCGACCAGCTCGCCCGGTGAGCTCGCCCCGTCGAGGAAGCTGAAGTGGCTGTGGCAGTGCAGCTCGGCGTACGGCGCGGCGTGCTCGGGGCGGCGGATCGGCACCGGAGCGGCGCGCGGGTGCTTGCGCCGGGAGACCGGCGCCTCCAGGTCCGGCGCCCGGCCGGAGAGCCGGCGCTCCAGCTCCCGCCACGGCACCGGGGGGTTGTTCCAGCCCATGGCGGATCAGGCGACGTCGTCGGAAGGGCTCATGGACCTACGCTAGTCGAACATCTGTTCGATCCCAAGGTCTCCGACGCAGGTCCGCCGGTGCGTTGTGACCCGAGCCACCCCGATCCGCGGAAGCAGGCGCCGCCACACCTCGTTGAAACTTCCATGACTCTCGCGCTCTCGGCCGAAGCCCAGGACCTGCTGTTCCGCCAGGCCCGCACCGCCAACACGTTCACCGACGAGCCGGTGAGCGAGGAGCAGGTGGCCGCCATCTACGACCTGGTGAAGTACGCACCGACCGCGATGAACACCCAGCCGCTCCGGGTGCTGCTGGTCCGCACCGACGAGGGTCGTGAGCGTCTTCTCAAGCACATGTCCGAGGGCAACCGGGAGAAGACCGCCAGCGCCCCGCTGGTGGCGGTGCTGGCCGCGGACACCGCGTTCCACGACACCCTGCCGCGCACCTTCCCGCACTTCCCCGGCGCCCGTGACCTCTTCGCCGACGACGCCGCCCGGGAGCAGACCGCCCGGTTCAACGCCACGCTGCAGATCGGCTACTTCCTGCTCGGCGTCCGCGCGGCCGGTCTCGCCGCCGGCCCCATGGGCGGCTTCGACGCCGACGGCATCGACGCCGACCTGCTGGCCGGCACCTCCTGGAAGTCGCTGCTCGTGGTCAACATCGGCCGCCCCGGCAAGGACCCGTGGTTCGACCGGCTCCCCCGCCTGGAGCAGGACGAGGTCGTCCGGGCCCTCTGACCCGAAGGCGCCGGCCGGTCGCTCAGCCCGCGGGGGCGACCGGCTGACGCAGGATGGTGCGCAGCCGCTCCGGTGCGGTGCGCCGCGGGTCACCGAGGTAGATCTCGTGGTGCCGGCCGGTGGGCCGAAGCCCTGAGGCCGCCGCGAAGGCATGCAGCGCGGCGACCGTGGGCCCCTCGTCGTCGTACGACCCGACGTGCAGGACCTGCACGCAGCGGCCCTCGACCAGCGGCGCGAGGCGCACCCGGTCCAGGGCGGCCGGGGACCGCTTCCGCTCGACCTCGGCCACCGCGGCGGCGAACTGCTCCGCGGTGATCCAGTCCGGGGCCAGGATCATCATCGTCCAGTCCCACTGCGACTTGTCGCGGCGCGAGGTGAAGGTCTCCGGGTCCGCCGCCGACCAGAGCCCCTCCAGCGGCATCACCACGTAGTCACGGTCCAGCTGCCGCTTGCTGGCGAGCTTCAGCGCGTAGGCCACCGGATAGAGCGCCTCCAGCGCCTGGGTGTACTCCTCCGCGGTGTTCGGGTCGCCGTGCCCGTCGACCATCAGGTACTGCAGCGGCGGGACGTCGAGCACCCGCGGCTCGCCGCGGCGCGCGGCGTAGCAGTCGAGGTCCTTCTTCAGGTCGACCTTCACCGCGGGACCCCCTGGTCAGCTCGGTCAGCTCTCCCGACTGGGCAGCGTCCTGCCCGTCGCCACCCAGTGTGCCTCGTGGATCGCCGCGTCGAGGTTGCGCGGGCTGAGCGCGTCGCCGACCGCGGTGACCGGCACACCGAGCGCGTCGCTCAACTCCTCGGCGTCCAGGCCGGCGACGCGGACCGCTTGGCGCGGGGTCAGCGCGACCACGGTGTCGACCTGGCCGACCTCGCGCTCCTCGCCGGTGAGCTGGTCGACCAGGCGCAGGCCGTCGGGGGTGCTGCGGACCCGCACCCCGACAGTGCGGGTGAACGAGCCGGCGGCCAGGGTGCGCAGCACGACCTGGCGCTCGTAGCCGGTGCCGACGTGCGGCAGCAGCGTCTCGTACGGCGTCGCGACGTGCACGTCCAGGCCGGCGCCGACCAGGCTCAGCAGCACGCCGCTGGCATACGCCGTGCCGTCGTCGTCGACCACCAGCACCCGCGGCCCCAGCTTCGGGCCGGAGGCGGCCTGCGCGGCGTCCATCGCCGTCCAGGCGTCGATGCTCGCCGGGGCGGGCTCGGCGAAGCCGGAGCCGAAGGCCAGCGTCGTGTGGGTGTCCCCGGTCGGCGCGACCGCGCCGGTGGCGAGCAGCACCCGCTGCGGCGCGGTGGCGGCGATGGCCGCGACGTCGGCGGCCACGCCGAGGCGTACGTCGACGCCTGCGCGTGCGACGTCGCGCTCCAGGTCGGACAGCAGCAGGCCGACGGAGCCGCGCCCCGGCACCCGCACCGCGCGGCGCAGCTGGCCGCCGAGCACGGGTGCGGCCTCGAGCAGGGTGACCGGGTGCCCGTCCTGGGCGAGCCGGATCGCGGCGTGCATCCCGGCGGGTCCGCCGCCGACGACGGTCCACCGCTGTGCGGGGCCGGGCTCGGGGAGCCGGTCGAGCTCGCGGCCGGCGTCGGGGTTGACGGTGCAGGTGACGGGCAGGCCGACGGAGCCGCGGCCCAGGCAGCCCTGGTTGAGCCGGATGCAGTGCCGCACCGTCTCGGTGCGGCCGGTGAGCAGCTTGTGGGCGAGGTCGGGGTCGGCGAGCTGGCCGCGGGTCAGCGCGACCATGTCGGCGATGCCGGAGGCCAGCACCTCCTCGGCCTCCTCGACCGCCCATGCCGAGCCGACCCCGAAGACCGGGATGTCGGGGTTGGCCTGCTTGAGCGCGGCGACGTCCTCGCGCAGCCAGGCCACCGGCATCGCCGAGGACGGGAACACCCAGTGCACGTCGTGGTAGCCGCCGGCGGCGGTGTCGATGAAGTCGATCCGGGTCTCGGCCCGCAGACGGGCGACGACCTCGCGCAGGTCGGCGGCGCTCAAGCCCCGGCCCGGCTCGCCCTCGTGGTGCTCGTTCAGGCAGATCCGGATGCCGACGGTGTAGTCGTCGCCGACGGCGGCGCGGACCGCGGCCAGCACCTCGCGCGGGAACCGGGTGCGGCCCTCCAGGTCGCCTCCGTAGGAGTCGGTCCGGGCGTTGTAGAGCGGGGAGAGGAACTGGTGGCCCAGGTAGCCGTGCGCCAGGTGGATCTCGACGCCGTCGAAGCCGCCCTCGCGGGCCAGCTCGGCGGAACGCGCCCAGGCGGCGACCAGCTCGCGGATGTCACCGTGGCTCAGCTCGCGGGTGGCGACGCCGGTGGACGGGGAGATCATCCGGCTCGGGGCGTACACCGGTCGCGGTCCTGCCGGGCCCTGCGGTGCCGCCTGGGCGCCGTGGTGGTTGAGCTGCACGAGCACCCGGGCGCCGGCGTCGTGGATCGCGGAGGTCATCGCGGTGTTGGCCGCCACCGACTCCGGGCGCCAGGCGTCCTCGAAGCCACGGATGGAGCCCGAGGGGTGCACGAAGTGGTTGCCGGCGACGAACAGGCCGCAGCCGCCCTCGGCGCGGCGCACGTAGTACGCCGTCTCCCGCTCCGACTCGACGCGGTCGCTGTACTGCTTGGAGTGCGCCGCCTGCATGATCCGGTTCGGCGCGGTGAAGGAGCCGATCCGCAGCGGCTGGGCGAGCAGGGTGTTCACCCCGGGATTCTCCCGCAGCCGACGTGGCGGCGGGAGGGGCGTGCTCAGCCGGCCAGGAAGCTGAGCCGCACCTCACGCTCGGCGTTGTCGACGTTGAGGTCGACCAGGCAGATGCTCTGCCAGGTGCCCAGCGCCAGCCTTCCGCCCAGCACGGGCACGCTCGCGTACGGCGGCACCAGGGCCGGCATCACGTGCGAGCGGCCGTGGCCGCGGCTGCCGTGCCGGTGGCGCCACCGGTCGTCGGCCGGCAGCAGGTCGCCGAGCGCGGCGAGCAGGTCGTCGTCGCTGCCGGCGCCGGTCTCCAGGATCGCCAGCCCGGCGGTGGCGTGCGGCACGAAGACGTGCAGCAGGCCGTCTCCGGTCCCCGCCGCACTGGAGGCCCGTGCGACGTAGTCGGCGCAGTCGGAGGTCAGGTCGAGCACCACCTCGGTGCCGCCGGTGCGGTAGGTACGCGTCTGGCTGTCCACGCCCCCATCGTGGCAGGCGAAGACCAGCGCCTCGCTCAGTCGTACGCCGCCTCGGCCCACCAGCAGCCGCCCTCCTCCCAGCGCAGCAGCCAGGCCCGGCCGTCGACCCCGACGAGCTGGAAGCGGGCCACCCGGCCACCGGCGCCCGGGCCGAGCCACCAGCCCTCGTCCACCGGCCAGGGCCCGGCCCACGCCGCCACCGGGCACCACTGCCGGCCCAGCCGGATCCGCACCGGCTCGCCGGTGACCATGCCGCGCTCGGTGACCGCGATGGGGGCGCCGGCGTCGTCCACCACCTCCACCTCGTGAGGCTCGGCGAACACGCGGGTGGGGGCGGGCCCGGGGATCGCCCCGGGCCAGGGCCGGTCCACCGGCCGCAGCCCGGTCGGTCGTTCGCCCCACGGCACCAGCGCCTGGCGGTCGGCCGCGCCGCGGCCGCCTTGCAGCACCGGCACCCGGACGGCGTCGTAGCCGACCATGGCCTGCACGCGGGCCACGCCGCGCACGACCTGGTCCTCGGCGCCACCACCCCACAGGCCTTCGGCGTGGTCGCCGGCTGGTTCGACGACCTCGGGCAGCAGCCGCAGCACCGTGACGGGCGCGGTGATCGGGGTGCCGAACGACTTGCGGCTGCGCAGGCCGGAGGAGGCCAGGCCGGCCTGCAGCTGCCAGTGCACCCGGTCCACCAGGTCGCGGGAGGTGAAGCAGCGCGGGTGCAGCCAGCTGCGCGCCGAGACGCCCGGGCCAGCACCGGCACCCGAGCTCTCGAACTCGGCCTCGATCCGCACCCCGGTGGCGACCAGCTGCCGGGCGGCGAGGCCCGCGACGAAGCGTTCGGCGGTGGTGCGCACGCTGAACGCGGCCGCCTCGGCGGAGTCCAGGGGCGGCTCGAAGGAGATCTCGCAGGCCAGCTCCGGCGGCGGCGTGCGGGAGGCCAGCGGCGCCACGCCCGCCCCCTGCACCCGGCGCCACACCTCGACGCCGTGGCTGCCGAACCGGTTGGCGACCTCGCCCGCCCCCAGCGCGGCGAGGTCGCCCAGCCGCAGCAGGCCGAGGCGGCGCAGCAGGTCGGCGAGCTCGGTCCCCTCCGGTCCCTCGTCGGCCAGGACCGTGACCGGCAGGTCGCGCAGGTACGCCGCGGACTCCCCCGGCGCGACGACCTCGCAGCCCTGTGGCGGCGCGGAGCGGGCGGCCCGCTCGGCGGCGTACAGGTCGTCGGCCACCCCGAAGCGGCAATCCCACACGCCGGCGCCGACCAGGTGCTCGGCGAGCAGGGCGGCAGCCGCCTCCTCCCCGCTGACGCCGGCGCGGGCGAAGAACCGGCCCGGGGCGGGCACCGCGAGCAGGCCGGGACGGATCGGCGCCACCCCGGGGCGCAGCTCCTCGACCGTCGCCAGCACCGGCTCGAACCAGCGGGCGTCGCGCTCCGGGCTCGCGGGCAGCAGCAGCACCTCGGGGCACCGGGCCTGTGCGTCGCGGCGGCGCTGCCCACGGCGCACGCCCTCCGCGCGGGCGGCGGCGTTGCACACGAGGACCCGGTTGCCCGAGAGCACCGCGGCGGGCACCTCCGCACCGGCGGGAGCCTCAGCGCCGACGGGGGCGTCGGTGGTGGCGGAGCCGGCCGTGTCCGCCTGCTCCAGCAGCGCGGCGGTGACCGACCAGTCCGGGCACCACAGCACCATGGTGCGCATCAGGCCGACACCCTGGTACGCATCTAGGCCACGACCTCGGCCCGCGCGGGTGGCCCCGCGCCACGTCGTACGACGACCTCGATCCGCCGCTCGCGCAGCCGGCCACTGCCCCGCCCGATGCCCTCCCAGCTGGTCCGCACCGCCGAGAGGCGGGCCTCGCAGCGTGGCCAGTCGCCCTGGACGACCAGCACCCCGGAGCGCGAGCGCAGCCGGGCGTCGAGGATCGAGGCGGACTTGGCGTCGACCGTCCCGGGCGGGCGCAGCACCACGACCTTGAGCACGTCGACGAGCGCGGCGGTGACCTCCAACCAGTGCTCGCCGGGGGCGGGCACGAGCACCGTGCGGGACAGCTCGATGCCGCGCTGGTGCGCGGCCTCGGCACCGAAGTCGTCCCAGCCGGCGAAGCCGACCCACTCCCCTGCCTGCGAGGCGCCGGCAGCCAGCTCCATGGCGAGCGTGGTGGAGTCGACGGAGTAGACCGCTCCGGTGCGCAGCTGGACCAGGCCCTCGACGCTGGGCGCGGTCGGCACGCTCAGCCGGGTCGGGCCGCCCTGGAGGGCCTGGATCCGGCCGCGGAGCTGATCGAGGACCGCGGCTTGACTCACCCACCCATCTTCGAACATTTGTTCGAACGAGGCAAGTGGGCGGCACTCCCCCAGCCCGCATCGAAGGGCCGGGCCGTGGGTCAGCGCTTGCGCTTCTCCCGCGGCTGCACCTTGATCTCGATCGGGGTGCCGACGAAGCCGAACTCCTCGCGCAGCCGGCGCTCCACGAACCGCTCGTAGCCCGCGTCGAGCTTGCCGGTGGTGAACAGCTTGAAGGTCGGCGGCGCGGTCTGCACCTGGCTGCCGAACAGGATCCGCGGCTGCTTGCCGCTGCGCACCGGGTGCGGGTGCTCGGCGACGATCCGGCCCAGGAAGGCGTTCAGCGCGCCGGTGGTGACCCGGGTCTCCCAGCCCTCGATCGAGCGGCGCAGCGCCGGCACCAGGCGGTCGATGTGCCAGCCGGTCTTGGCCGTGATGTTGATCCGCGGCGCCCACTGCACCTGGACCAGGTCGCGCTCGATCTCGCGGTCGAGGAAGTAGCGGCGCTCGGCGTCCACGAGGTCCCACTTGTTGAACGCGATCACCAGCGCCTTGCCGGCCTCGCGGACCTCCTGCAGGATCCGCAGGTCCTGCTCGGCCACCGACTGGCTGCCGTCGAGGACCAGCACGCAGACCTCCGCGCGCTCGATCGCGGTCGAGGTGCGCAGCCAGGCGTAGTACTCGTGGCCCGAGGCCTCCTTGACCCGCTTGCGGATGCCGGCGGTGTCGATGAAGCGCCACTGGTCGCCGTCGAGGTCGACGATCTCGTCGACCGGGTCGACGGTGGTGCCGGCGACGTTGTCGACCACCGAGCGCTCCTCGCCGGCCAGCTTGTTCAGCAGTGAGGACTTGCCGACGTTGGGGCGCCCCACGATCGCGATCCGTCGCGGACCGCCGATCGCCTTCTCGCCGGCCTCCGGGGCCTTCGGCAGCACCTCGAGCACCGCGTCGAGCAGGTCGCCCGAGCCGCGCCCGTGCAGCGCGGAGACCACGTGCGGCTCGCCGAGCCCGAGGTTCCACAGCCCGTAGGCCTCGATCTCGGCACGCTCGTCGTCGACCTTGTTCGCGGTCAGCACGACCGGCTTGCCGGACTTGCGCAGCACGCGTACGACGGCCTCGTCGGCGTCGGTGATCCCGATGGAGGCGTCGACCACGAACAGCACCGCGTCGGCCAGGCCCACGGCGATCTCGGCCTGCGCCTTGATCCGCTCGGCCAGTCCGCGCGCGTCGGGGTCCCAGCCGCCGGTGTCGACGACGGTGAAGGCGCGGCCGTTCCACTCCGCGTCGTAGGAGACGCGGTCCCGGGTCACGCCGGGGATGTCCTGCACGACGGCCTCGCGGCGGCCGAGGATCCGGTTGACCAACGTGGACTTGCCCACGTTCGGCCGGCCGACGACAGCGAGCACCGGCACCGGGCCTGAGCTGGTCGGGGCGGCTTCTTCAGTCATCACGGTCTCCTTGCGGGAGCGGGCCGGGCAGGCTCCGCCCTGTCTCGTCGAGGGCATCGGCCAGCCCGGAGCGCAGGTGCGCTCGCAGGGCGGCCGAGGTCAGACGTACATGATCCCGCGTCCGCGGCCAACCCACCGCATCGACGGGCACCGGGTGCCCGACCACGACGTCGATCCGTGCCCCCCGCGCGGGCAGCGAGCCGCTGCTCCCACCCGTCTCCCGGGTGCCGAGGAAGGTCAGCGGCACGACCGGGGCGCCGCTGACCAGCGCCAGGTACGCCGCCCCGGAGTGGAACACCTCGAAGTTGCCCTCCCCGCGGGTGCCCTCCGGGAACACGCCCACCGCGCCGCCGTCGCGCAGCACCCGCAGCGCCGTGCGCACGGCGCCCGGGTCGGTGTGGCGCCGGTCCAGCGGGATCTGTCCGGCGGCGCGCAGCAGCGCGCCGAGGGGTCCGGTGAACATCTCGACCTTCGTCAGGGCGTGCACGGGCCGGGGGGCGAAGATCGCCATCAGCGGGCCGTCGACGAACCCGACGTGGTTGGCCGCCACCACCGCCGGCCCCGTGGCCGGGAACCGCTCGGCGTGGTGCACGCGGACGTCGTAGGCCAGCCGGATCAGGCGGCGCGCCGCCGGTCGTCCGGCGCGCAGCAGCCTCGTGGCCGGCGGGCGGACGGTGTCGCTGCGCGGTGGAGCCAGGTGCGCGGCCGGGCCGCGGGCCTGGCCGGGAGGCGGGGTCACACCCGCTCCGTCACCAGTCCCACCACCAGCTCGACGACCTCGTCCAGGGTCAGGTCGGTGGAGTCGATGTGCACCGCGCCGTCGGCCATCGTCAGCGGGGCGACGGCGCGGGCGGAGTCGATCCGGTCGCGGGCCAGCAGCGACTCCTGCGTCGCGGCGACGCGCGCGGCGTCACCGGCCGCGGCGCTGCCGCCGTTCTCGGCGGCGCGGCGGGCGGCGCGAGCGGCGGGATCGGCGGTCAGGTAGATCTTGAGCTCGGCGTCCGGCCACACCACGGAGCCGATGTCGCGGCCCTCCACGACGATGCCCGCACGGCCGCCGCCGGTGCTCTCGGTGATGATCTCCCGCTGCAGCGCCAGCAGCCGGGCGCGGACCTCGGGCACGGCGCTGACCGGGGAGACGGCGGCGTTGACCTCGTCGCTGCGGATCTCCACCGACACGTCGGTGCCGTCGACGGTGATGCTCGGTGCCAGCGGGTCGGTGCCCGAGGCGAGCACCGGGGAGCCGGCGTGCGCAGCCACGGCGGCCGCGTCGTGCACGTCGACGTCGTGGCGCAGCATCCACCAGGTGACCGCACGGAACTGGGCACCGGTGTCGAGGTAGCGCAGGCCGAGGCGGTCCGCGACCGCCCGGCAGGTGCTGGACTTGCCCGATCCCGAGGTCCCGTCGACGGCGACGACGACGCTGCGCCCCGCTGCCCCGGGCGTGTCCTGACCCTGCTCCACCGGCTCGCTCACGGGCCGCAGACTACCGGTGCGTGGTCCAGCCCCTCGACTCCAGCGCCTCGCGCAGGACCTCCGCCGTGCCCTCCACCACGTCGAGCTCGACGAGGCCGACGGGACGGCCTGGGTCGTGGTCGATGCGGACGTCCTCGATGTTGACGCCGCTGGCGCCGGCGTCGGCGAACAGCCGCGCCAGCTCGCCCGGGTGGTCGGGCACCGCGACCCGCACCGGCACCATCGTCTGCGGGGCGCCGCCGTGCTTGCCGGGGATGGCGCGGGTGCCGGCCTGGCCGTAGGCCAGCAGCGACTCCAGGCCGACGCGGTCGCCCTCGCGCACCGCCTCCAGCACCAGGTCGAGCCGCTGGCGGACCTCGGTGAGCAGGTCGGCGACGGCGTCGGTGTTGGCGCCGATGATCTGGCTGTAGAGCGCCGGGTCGCCGCCCGCCACCCGGGTGACGTCGCGGATCCCGGTGCCCGACAGCGCCAGGTGGTCGGGGGCGGCGCCGGCCAGGGTGCCCGCGACGAGGGAGGCCATCAGGTGCGGCACGTGCGAGGTGCGAGCCACCGCACGGTCGTGGTCGCCCGGCGGCAGCATGACCGGCACGGCGCCGCACAGCCGCACCAGGGCGTCGACGAGCGCCGTCGCGGCGGGGCTGGCGCCGTGCGCCGGGGTGATCGCCCAGGGGCGGCCGTCGAAGAGGGCGGCGTTGGCGGTCAGCGGCCCGGAGTGCTCGGTACCGGCCATCGGGTGGCTGCCCACGTAGCGCGCGGCCGCCGGGTGGCCCGCCACCGCGTCCAGCGGCGCCCCCTTCACGCTGCCCACGTCGGTGACGTAGGTGTCCGGCCCGGCGGCGTCCAGGGCGGCGCGGATCGCGGCCCCCAGCGCGTCGGGCGGTACGGCGACCACGACCAGCTGCGGCACGTCCTCCTCGGCGCGGGGCCGGCCGGCGCCGAGCCCGGAGGCGGTGCGCACGTGGTCCGCGGCGGCGTCGGTGAGCAGCACCTCCAGCCCGGCGCGGCGACACGCCAGCGCGATGGAGGTGCCGATCAGGCCGGTGCCGACGACCTCGACGGGTCCGATCAGCACCGAGGCGTTCGACGAGCCGTTCGTCGGGCCGTTCGATGGGGCGGTCATCAGCAGGTCACTCGGGGGCCGGGCACGGCTCCCAGGCTAGGGGATGACCTC
Source organism: Nocardioides faecalis (assembly GCF_018388425.1). NCBI lineage: Bacteria > Bacillati > Actinomycetota > Actinomycetes > Propionibacteriales > Nocardioidaceae > Nocardioides > Nocardioides faecalis. The sequence goes on from NZ_CP074406.1 coordinate 2,118,878, forward strand.
CCGGGCTCAGGCGGGCTGGTAGGAGCCGAAGGACCAGTGGTTGCCCTCGGGGTCGAGCACGCAGCCCTCCCGGCCGCCGTAGTCCTGCTCGAGGACCGGGCGTTGCAACGTGCCGCCCGCCGCGAGCGCCGCGGCGACGACCCGGTCCGGGTCGTCGGTGACCAGGTAGGTGCCGGCCTTGCCGGGCTCGTGCAGCGGACTGGTCTCGCGCACGGCGCCGAACATGATCCCGCCGCCACCCGGCCACAGCCACTCGGCGTGCACCACGGTGCCCTCGTCGTCGCGGTGGGTGACGTGCTCGACGAAGCCGACGGCACGCAGCCAGCCGAGCATCGTGTCCACGTCGGCGAAGGCCATGGCGGGCCACACCCGCACCGTGCTCGCCTGGTCCGCTGTCGTCGAGGTCGTCGACTCGGGGGTCGTCTCGCGGGTCGTCGCTGGGGTCTCGGTCGTGTCCGTCATGCGTCTGAGGCTGCCAGCCCGCTGACCGGCTCGTCTTGAACGAAGGGGAACTCCTCGCGCAGCCACACCGTCGGCGAGCAGCCCGCCAGCGCCGTCCACTCCCGGGTCAGGTGGGCCTGGTCGGCGAAGCCGCAGCAGGCGGCGACCTCGGCCAGCGGGAGGCGACCGAGGAGCCCTCGAGCGGCAGCGAACCGAGAGACGCGGTGCAGCTGCTTGGGCCTCACCCCGCACTCGGCGCGGACCAGATCGCCGAGCCGGCGGCGGCTGAGCCCGACGCTCGCGGCGACCGCGCCCACCCGGGCACCACCGGCCAGGGCACGCAGCGCCACGGCGACCTCGGGGCGCATCCCGTCCCGGGGCGCGGTGCCCCGGGACCCGGCGCCTCGGGCCAGGTCGACGAGCACCCGGTCCACCAGCGCCACCTGCTCCTGGGTGCTGTCGAGCCCGTGCAGCCGCTCCGGCAGCTCGCGCAACGCCGTCACGCCCGCGGCGTCCGCGTCGGTGAGCTCCGCGGCCAGGGCTCCGGCCGGCATGCCCAGCAGCGCGCGGGCACCGGCCACGGTGAGGGCGAGCTGGATACCGCGCTGGGTGCCCTCGTGGTGGATCGCGGCCGGCACCAGGCTCAGCCCGGACAGCGAGGTCCACCCCTCGTGCAGGCTGTCGGGCCGGCCGGCCCAGCTCACCCGCAACGGCGCGTCGAGGGGCAGCACCAGCGTCAGCGTCGTGGACGGCAGCCCCCGGTGCACACCGGGTGCCCCCATGTCGACGTCGTAGGCCACGCGGGCGGCGAGGAGTCCGCGCAGGGCTGCCGGGAGCGGCGGGATCTCGCTCACGGCACCCAGGGTAGGGCTAGAGCCCGACGAGCTCCAGCAGCTGACCGAGCTCGTCACCGCTGAGCTCACGGGTCGCGCCGCTGCGCAGCGTGCCGAGCTCGATCGGACCGAACCGGGTGCGGCTCAGCTGCCGCACCGGGTGCCCGACCTGGTCGAGCAGCCGGCGCACGATCCGGTTGCGGCCCTCGTGGATGACCAGCTCGATGATCGACCGGTCGGCGGCGGTGTCCAGCAGCCGGGCACGTCGTACCTCGACGGGGCCGTCGTCGAGGGTGACCCCGGCGAGCAGCTCCGCGACGCCTGCCTTGGTCATCCGGCCGGCCACCTCGGCGACGTACGTCTTCTCCACCTCGAAGGAGGGGTGCGCCATCCGGTGCGCGAACTCGCCGTCGTTGGTGAGCAGCAGCAGCCCGGAGGTGTCGGTGTCGAGGCGACCGACGTGGAAGAGCCGCAGGCCGGGGTCCTCCGGCAGCACGTCGGTGAGCACGTCGCTCAGGGTGCGCCGCCCGCGGGGGTCGGCCATCGTGGAGACCACGCCGCGCGGCTTGTTGAGCACCAGGTACATCCGGTCCGACAGCGGAGGCAGCCGCTTGCCGGACACCTTGATCACCGCCGTGCGAGGGTCGACCTTGGTGCCCAGCCGGGTGACGACCTCGCCGTCGACCTCCACCTCGCCGCCGAGCATGAGCTCCTCGCAGCGGCGCCGCGAGGCAACACCGGCGGAGGCCAGCAGCTTCTGCAGCCGGATCTGGCCGTCGTCGTCCAGGGCGATCTCGCGTGGGATCTCGCGCGGCTGCTCAGGCTTCATCGGTGCGCGCCTCCCCCGGGTCCGTCGCCGGGGCCAGCTGTGCGGCCGATGACATCTCGCTCTCCATCTCTTCGAGGTCGGGCAGGTGCGGGGCCAGGTCGGGCAGCTCGTCGAGGGAGACGATGCCGATCCGCTCCAGGAAGTACGACGTGGTGCGGTACAGGGTCGCACCGTGCTCGCCGTCCTGGCCGGCCTCCTCCACCAGGCCCCGGTTGAGCAGGGTACGCATCACACCGTCGACGTTGACACCGCGGACCGCCGAGACCCGGGCACGTGACACCGGCTGCTGGTAGGCCACCACGGCGAGGGTCTCCAGCGCGGCCTGCGTCAGCCGCGCCTGCTGGCCCTCCAGCACGAACCCCTCCACCACGCCTGCGTACTCCTCGCGGGTGTAGTAGCGCCAGCCGCCGGCGACGTTGCGCAGCTCGAAGCCGCGCCCCTGGGCGTCGTACTCGGCGGCGAGGGCGGCGAGGGCCTCGTCGACCACGGCCGGCGGGTGCCCGACCGCGGTGGCCAGGGTGAGGGCGTCCAGCGGCTGGTCGGCGACCATCAGCACCGCCTCCAGCGCGGGGTGCAGCTCGACCGCCTCAGCGGTCTCGGCGCCTTGGTCCTGCTCGGTCATGGGGTGCTCTCCTCGGTCGCGTCGTCGCCCGGCTCGGTCGGGACCTGCTCGGCCGGGACCTGTTCGGCCGGGGCGCCGTCGAACTCGTCGGTGATCAGCTCGTCCACGTCGACCTCCTCGGCGCCGGTCCAGCGCACGGTCAGCTCACCGAGCGGGGTGACCTGGTCGAAGGAGACCGCACCTTCGCGGAAGAGCTCGAGCAGGGACAGGAACCGGGCCACTGTGGTGAGGGTGTCCGGGGAGTCGCCGCACAGGGCCCGGAAGGTCATCGTGCCGGCGCGGCGCAGCCGCTCCATCACCACCGCGGCCTGCTCGCGCACGCTGACGGTGGGGGCGTGGATGTGCTGCAGGCTCAGCTCGGGCTCCGGCTTGGGTGCCATCGCCCGGGCCGCCAGGGCGGCGAACTGCTCCAGCCCGATCCCGATCAGCACCTCGGGCAGCAGCCCGGCGAACCGGTCCTCCAGGCCGACGGCGCGGGGGTGGCGGTGCGCCTCGACGCGCAGTCGCCCGTCGAAGACGGCGGCGATCTGCTTGTAGGCGCGGTACTGCAGCAGCCGGGCGAAGAGGAGGTCGCGCGCCTCGAGCAGCGCGAGGTCCTCCTCGTCCTCCACGTCGCCGGCCGGCAGCAGCCGCGCCGCCTTGAGGTCCAGCAGGGTGGCGGCGACCAGCAGGAAAGACGTCGTCTCCTCCAGGTCGTTGGCCGGCAGGGCCTTGACGTGGGCGATGAACTCGACGGTCACCTTCGACAGGGCGATCTCGGTGACGTCGAGCTTGTGCTTGGCGATGAGGCTGAGCAGGAGGTCGAACGGGCCCTCGAAGTTGCTCAGGTGGACCTCGAACCCGGCCTGGGTCTCGGCGACCTGCTCGACCTCGCTCACCGTCGCATCATGACTCACGCAGCCGTCGCAGCAGCGTGGAGTCCTCCCCCTGCTCCTCCAGCTCGGCCAGCACCAGGTGCAGCGCCTCGCGCACGATCCGGCCGCGGTCCACGGCAAGGCCGTGCTCGCCGCGCAGCGTGAGCCGGGCCCGCTCGAGGTCCAGCAGCTCCTCGGAGGTCACGTAGACGGTGATCTTCTCGTCGTGACGGACCCTGCCGCTGGGCGCCTTCTTCTTGGGTGGCTCGGCGGGCTCGGGGGTGTCCGGCACGGCGCGCACCTTGCCGCGGCGCGGTGCGGGCTCCTCCGCGCCGACCGTGGGCCGGAACAGGTCGTCGGCAGCCGGGAGGCTCACACGTCGGGGCACCGCAACGCCACCTCCTTCGCCAGCTGGCGGTAGGCCTCGGCGCCGCTGGAGGACGAGGCGTAGGAGGTGATCGGCTCGCCGGCCACGGTGGAGTCGGAGAACTTCACCGTGCGGCGGATGACGGTGTGGAAGACCGAGTCGCCCCAGGCCTGCACGAGGCGCTCGAGCACCTCGCGGCCGTGCAGCGTACGGCCGTCGTACATCGTGCCGAGGACGCCGTCGACCTCCAGGTTCGGGTTGAGCCGCTCCTGGACCTTGTCGATGGTCTGCTTGAGCAGCGCCACCCCGCGCAGTGCGAAGTACTCGCACTCCAGCGGGATGATCACGCCGTCGGAGGCGGTCAGCGCGTTGACGGTGAGCAGGCCGAGCGAGGGCTGGCAGTCGATGAGGATGACGTCGTAGCGCTCGATCGCCGGGGCGAGGACGCGCTGCAGGGTCTGCTCGCGGGCGACCTCGTGCACCAACTGCACCTCGGCGGCGGACAGGTCGATGTTGGAGGGCAGCAGGTCCATGCCGGGCACGCCGGAGGGCACCACGACGTCGTCGATGGTCGTCTGCCGGTCCATCAGCAGGTTGTAGACCGTGCTGTCCATCTCGTGCGGGTTGAGCCCGAGGCCGACCGAGAGCGAGCCCTGCGGGTCGAAATCGACGAGAAGCACCTTGCGGCCGAACTCGGCCAGCGCCGCACCCAGGTTGATGGTGGTCGTGGTCTTGCCGACGCCACCCTTCTGGTTGCACATCGAGATCACCCGGGCACCACCGTGCTCGGTGAGCGGGCGCGGGTCGGGCAGCACCGGCATCGGGCGCCCGGTCGGGCCCAGCGCCACCTCGGCGCTCGCCGCACTCGACTTCGCCGCCGGTCGCGGCGCGACGGCCTGCTCGACCGGGAACTGCAGCGTGGTCGGCTCGCTGGCGAACTGCCGCCGCACCCCGCCGTCGCCGCTCATCTCGCCGGGCGCCGGGATCGGCATCCTCGGCGGCATGTCGGGTGCACTGGAACCTCCGTAGGGTCCGACCATTGCCCTCACCTTGCCCTCACCATGTACGTCGTGTCGGTTGCGGGCCCCTTCCCCAGGGCCCGGGACACGACCATCCAACAATGTCGACACAGCGACATTGGGGAGGCTCGCCGCACGACGTCCCGCGCGTCCGGGAGGCGGGTCGGTGAGGCCGGTCGGCGAGGCGGGCTCAGCCGGTGAGGCAGACGACCTGCTCGGTGCGCAGCACGACCTCGCCGGACTCGTCGCTGGCGGCCAGGTCGACCACCGCGCGGATCACCCAGTCGTGGTTGCCCTCGGGGTCGTGCAGGGTCTGCGTGACGCGCCAGGTGTCGGCGCCGCGCTCGATGTCGAGCAGCGAGGGCCCCCGGGCGTCGGCGTCGGTCAGCAGCCGGTCGTGCTCGGCGAAGTAGGCCTCCAGCACGGCGTCCCAGGCGGCCTCGTCCAGCTCGCCGTCGGGCTCGAGGGCGGCCAGGCCGGCGACGTCGTCGCGTGCCATCAGCTCCACCCGGCGCCACATCGCGTTGCGGACCATCACGTCGAAGACGCGACCCTGCTTGCTCAGCGGACGGGGCGGCGGCGGGGGTGCCTCGCCACGCGCGGCGGCACCGGCGGCGTCGAGGTGGTCGGGGTCGTTGAGCGCCTCCCACTCGTCGAGCAGCGAGGAGTCCACCTGGCGCACCGTCTCCCCCAACCAGTCGACGAGCAGGTCCAGCTCCTCGGTGCGGTAGCGCTCGGGCACGCTGTTCCGCAGGGCCCGGTAGGCGTCGGTGAGGTAGCGCAGCACCAGCCCCTCGGAGCGGGCGACCTGGTAGCGCGAGACCAGGTCGGTGAACCCCATCCCCTGCTCCCACATCTCCCGGACCACGGACTTCGGGGCGAGCGCGTCGGGCGCCAGCCAGGGGTGGCGCTCGCGGTAGGTCTCGAAGAGCGGCTCGAGCAGCTCGGCGAGTGGCTCGGGCCAGGTCACGTCCTCGACCAGCGCCATCCGCTCGTCGTACTCCACGCCGTCGGCCTTGAGCGCCGCGATCGCCTCGCCGCGGGCGGCGTGCCGCTGCGCGAACAGCACGGGGCGCGGCGCCTCGAGGGTCGCCTCGATCACCGAGACCACGTCGAGGGTGTAGGTGGGGCTGTCCGGGTCGAGCACGTCGAGCACCGCGAGGGCGAAGTGCGACAGCGGCTGGTTGAGCGCGAAGTCGAACGGCAGCTGCTCGGTGAGCACGTAGCGGCGGCCGTACTGGTCGGGCTCGTCCAGCCGGGTCAGCACCTCCGAGGCCACCAGGCTCCGCGCCAGCCGTACGGCGCGCTTGGCGAGCCGGAGCTGGGAGCGCCGGTCCTCGTGGTTGTCGGTGATCAGCCGGCGCAGCACGGTGAACGCGTCCTCCTCACGGGAGAGCACGTTGACGAGCATCGCGTTGTCGACCTTCATCTGCGACTTCAGCGGCTCCGGGCGGCCGGCGACCAGCTTGTCGAAGGTCTGCTCGCTCCACACGACGGTGCCCGGCGGGGGCTTCTTCAGCTGGGCCTTCGACGAGCGCTTGGCCCGCTGCGCCTCGCTCATCGCCGCGTTCTTGGCGGCGGCCTTGGCCTTGGCCTTCTCGTTCTCGATGATGTGCTCGGGGGCCTGCACCACGACGTAGCCGGCGGTGTCGAAGCCGGCCCGGCCGGCGCGGCCGGCGATCTGCAGGAACTCGCGGGCCCGCAGCACCCGCTGCCGGCTGCCGTCGAACTTCGCCAGGCCGGTGAACAGCACGGTGCGGATGGGCACGTTGATGCCGACGCCGAGGGTGTCGGTGCCGCAGATGACGGTGAGCAGCCCGGCCTGGGCGAGCTGCTCGACGAGGCGGCGGTAGCGCGGCAGCATGCCGGCGTGGTGCACGCCGATCCCGGAGCGCAGCAGCTTGCTCAGCGTCTTGCCGAACCCGGCGGCGAAGCGCACCCCGGCGATCCGCTCCGCGATCTGACGCTTGCGGTCCTCGTCGAGCGAGGTGTCGAGCCGGGTCGGCCCGGCGAGCAGGGACACGGCGTGCTCGACGGCCGCTGCCTGGGTGAAGTGCACGACATAGACCGGCCCCTGGCCGGTGGTGACCAGCTCGGTGAGCTTGTCGCTCATCGGGTCCAGCGACCAGCTGAACGTGAGCGGCACCGGCCGCTCGGCGTCGTCGACGACGCTCGTCTCGCGTCCGTTGCGGCGGGTGAGGTCGGCCGCCAGCTCGGTGGTGTCGCCGAGGGTGGCGGACATGAGCAGGAACTGCGCCTGGGGCAGCTCGATCAGCGGCACCTGCCAGGCCCAGCCCCGGCCGGGCTCGCCGTAGAAGTGGAACTCGTCCATCACGACCATGCCCACGTCGGCCTGCTGGCCCTCGCGCAGGGCGAGGTTGGCCAGCACCTCGGCGGTGCAGCAGATGATCGGGGCGTCGGCGTTGACCGAGACGTCGCCGGTCATCATGCCGACGTCAGCGGCGCCGAAGACGTCGACGAGCTCGAAGAACTTCTCGCTGACCAGGGCCTTGATCGGAGCGGTGTAGAAGGTGACCCGGTCGTCGGCGAGCGCGGCCATCGCGGCGGCGACGGCGACCAGGGACTTGCCGGAGCCGGTCGGCGTGGCGAGCACGACGTTGTCGCCGCCGAGCAGCGCGAGCACCGCCTCCTCCTGGTGCGGGTACAGCGTCAGGCCGCGCGCCTCGGCGTGGGCGAGGATGCGGTCGTAGGCCGCGTCGGCAGCGTCGGCGGCGCTGGCGGCGCTGGCAGTGGTGGCCGTGCTGGCCGTGGTGGTCTCAGGCATCACGTGCTCTCGGGTGGGCGGTCGCGAAGACCTCGCGCAGGTTGTCGACGGTGACCAGCGTGTAGACCTGGGTGGTGGTCACCGAGGCGTGGCCGAGCAGCTCCTGCACGACGCGCACGTCGGCGCCGCCGTCGAGCAGGTGGGTGGCGAACGAGTGCCGCAGGGTGTGCGGGGAGACGTCGGCGGTGACCCCGGCCCGCTCGGCGGCCTTGACCAGCACCGCCCAGGCGGACTGCCGCGAGAGCCGTCCGCCCCGGGAGTTCAGGAACAGCGCAGGCCCCACGCTCTTGGCGGCGGTGGAGACCAGCGCCGGCCTCCCCCGCACCAGGTACGACGTCAGCGCCTCGCGTGCGTACGAGCCAACCGGAACCAGCCGCTCCTTGCCGCCCTTGCCGCGGAGCAGGAGGGTGGCTGCGGGCGAGTCGGGGTCCAGGTCGGGGTCGGTGAGCGCGGCGACGTCGTCGACGTCGAGCCCGACGACCTCGGAGATCCGGGCGCCGGTGCCGTAGAGCAGCTCGAGCAGGGCGCGGTCGCGCAGCGCGAGCGGGGTGTCGGCCGCACCGGCTGCGGTGAGGATCGCCTCGACGTCGGAGAGCGGCAGCGCCTTGGGCAGCCGTTTCGCCGGGGTGGGCGGCTTGACCGCCGCGGCCGGGTCGGCGGCGGCGAGGCCGTCGGCGACGGCGAAGCGGTGGAAGCCGCGCACCGCCACCACGGTGCGGGCCGCGGAGGCCGCCCCGAGCGGCGCGTGCTCGGCGTCCCCCTCGCGCAGGCGGACCAGGAAGTCGGTGACCGTCTGCTCGGTGACGTCGTCGAGGTCGTCGATGCCGGCGGCGAGAAGGTGCGCCCGGTAGCGGCGCAGGTCGCGCCGGTAGGAGGTCAGCGTGTTGGCGGCCAGCCCCTTCTCCACGCCGAGGTGGTCGAGGTAGGTGCGGATGGCCCGGTCGACCGCTCCCGCTGCACCCCCAGGACTCACGCAGGTCAGGCTAGCGCGCGGCCTCCAGGGCCTCGGTGGGCGGGATCGTCGCGATGCCGACCGCCTCGCCGACCGGTGCGTTGGTCAGCTGCCCGGCGTGGGTGTTGAGCCCGTGGGCGAGGCTCGGGTCGGCGTGGCAGGCCTCGCGCCACCCCTTGTCGGCCAGGGCGACCGCGTACGGCAGCGTCGCGTTGGTCAGGGCGTAGGTGGAGGTGGCGGGCACGGCCCCGGGCATGTTCGCCACGCAGTAGAAGGTCGAGCCGTGCACGGCGAAGGTGGGGTCGTCGTGGGTGGTGGGCCGGGTGTCCTCGAAGCAGCCGCCTTGGTCGACGGCGATGTCGACCAGCACCGAGCCGGGCTTCATCCGCGACACCAGCTCGTTGCTGACCAGCTTGGGGGCGGCGGCGCCGGGGATCAGCACGGCCCCGATGACCAGGTCGGCCTCGACGACCTGCTGCTCGATCGCCAGCCGGGAGGAGGCGAGCCCGTGCACCCGGTTGTCGTAGCGCCAGAACGACATCCGCAGCTTGTCCAGGTCGGTGTCGAGCAGGGTGACGTCGGCGCCCATGCCGAGCGCGATGTTGGCGGCGTTCTGGCCGGCCACGCCGGCGCCGATGACGACGACCTTGGCGTTGGCGACGCCGCCGACCCCGCCCATCAGCACACCGCGGCCGCCCTGGGCCTTGAGCAGCGCGTGGGCGCCGACCTGTGGTGCCAGGCAGCCGGCGACCTCCGACATCGGGTAGAGCAGCGGCAGCGAGCCTGAGGGCAGCTGCACGGTCTCGTAGGCCAGCGCGGTGACCTTGCGCGTCAACAGCTCACGGGTCAACGCGGCGTCGGCGGCGAGGTGGAGGTAGGTGAAGAGCACCTGTCCCTCGCGCATCCGGTGGTACTCCTCGGCGACGGGCTCCTTGACCTTGAGCACCATCTCGGCGCCCTCCCATACCGCGTCGGCGTCCGGGACGATCGTGGCGCCCGCGGCGAGGAACTGCTCGTCGCTGATCGTGGAGCCGGCGCCGGCGCCGGCCTGGACCAGCACCTCGTGACCGTGACTGGTCAGCTCGTGAACGCCGATCGGGGTGATGGCGACCCGGTACTCGTGGTTCTTGACCTCGGTGGGAACTCCGATCCGCATCCGCCCAAGATAGGGCCCAGGTCACATCTCGGGGAGGGCTTGCGGATCACGATCCCGCATCACGTGCGCCGCCAGGACTGCCTGGACGACCGGACCGTCGGCGATCTGGCCCGCGAGCACCGCGTCCACCAGGTCGGCGAACGGCACCCACAGCACCTCCAGCTCCGCCTCCTCGTGCTCGAGCACGAAGCCGTCGCGGTCGACCGCGCTGAGCCCGGTGGCCAGGAAGTAGTGGATCCGCTCGGCGGAGTAGCCCGGTGAGCTGAAGGTCGACAGCAGGTGGGTCCAGCTGCGGGCGGCGAAGGCGGCCTCCTCCCGCAGCTCGCGCCGGGCGACCTCGACGGGCTCCTCGCCGGGCACGTCGCAGAGGCCGGCGGGCAGCTCGACCAGCCGGTGCCCGGCCGCGTGCCGGTAGTGGCGCAGGCACAGCACCCGGTCCTCGTCGTCGACGGCGAGGACCACCGCGGCGCCGGGGTGCTCGACGACGAGCCGGCGGAACGTGCCCTCCTCGGCGGGGGCGCCGGGGCGCCGGACGAGGTCGGAGCGCAGCGCGATCACCCAGCCGTCGCGGTGCAGGTCGGTGCTCGAGACGACCGGCCAGGTCTCCGCCACGTCACGCAGCCGCGACCCGTCGCCAGCGTCCACGCCCCGGCTCACCCCTCGATCGGCTCGGGGTGCAGCCCGGACTCGTCGATCTCCAGGCGCGTCTCGCGCTGGCGGGTGAGCGCGGCGCCGACGAGGCCGGCGAACAGCGGGTGCGGCCGGGTCGGGCGCGAGCGCAGCTCGGGGTGCGCCTGGGTGCCGATGTAGTACGGGTGCTCCTCGCGGGGCAGCTCCACGAACTCGACGAGGTCGAGGTCGGGGTTGACGCCGGAGAACACCAGCCCGGCCTTCGCGAGACGGTCACGGTAGGCGTTGTTGACCTCGAACCGGTGCCGGTGCCGCTCCTCGATGAGCTCGGAGCCGTAGACCTCGTGGGCGATCGAGCCGGGGGTGAGCGCGGCCGGGTAGAGGCCGAGGCGCATGGTGCCGCCGAGGTCGCCCTCGCCGTGCACGATGGACTTCTGCTCCTCCATCGTGGCGATCACCGGCTCGGGGGTGGCCGGGTCGAACTCGGTCGAGCCGGCCTTGGTGAGGCCGAGCTCGGTGCGGGCGTACTCGATCACCATGCACTGCAGGCCCAGGCAGAGCCCGAGGGTGGGGATCTTGTGCGCCCGGGCGTAGCTCAGCGCACCGAGCTTGCCCTCCAGGCCGCGGATGCCGAACCCGCCGGGCACGCAGATCGCGTCCACGTCGGCCAGCTGGCGCGCCGCACCCGCCTGGGTGGCGCACTCGTCCGAGGCGACCCAGCGCAGGTGCACCTTCGCCTCGTGCGCGAAGCCGCCGGCGCGCAGCGCCTCGGCGACCGAGAGGTAGGCGTCGTGCAGGTCGATGTACTTGCCGACCAGCGCGATGGTGACGTCCTCCTTGGGGTGGTGCACCCGGCGGAGCAGGTCGTCCCACAGCGTCCAGTCGACGTCACGGAACGGCAGGTTCAGGCGCCGTACGACGTAGGCGTCGAGGCCCTCGCGGTGCAGCACCTTGGGGATGTCGTAGATCGACGCGGCATCGGCGGCGGTGACCACGGCCTCCTGGTCGACGTCGCACATGAGCGCGATCTTGCGCTTGATGCTCTCCGGCAGCTCGCGGTCGGCGCGGCACACGATGGCGTCGGGCTGGATGCCGACCTGGCGCAGCGCGGCCACCGAGTGCTGGGTGGGCTTGGTCTTCAGCTCGCCGGACGGGCCGATGTAGGGCACCAGGGAGACGTGCAGGAAGAAGCAGTTGTCGCGGCCGATGTCATGGCGGACCTGGCGGGCGGCCTCGAGGAACGGCAGGGACTCGATGTCGCCGACGGTGCCGCCGATCTCGGTGATGACGATGTCGACGGCGTCCTCGCCGGTGCCGTGGCCCATGGCCAGGATCCGGTCCTTGATCTCGTCGGTGATGTGCGGGATCACCTGGACGGTGTCGCCGAGGTACTCGCCCTTGCGCTCCTTGGCGATGACCTTGGAGTAGACCTGCCCGGTGGTGACGTTGGCGATCTGGTTGAGGTCGGTGTCGAGGAACCGCTCGTAGTGCCCGATGTCCAGGTCGGTCTCGGCGCCGTCGTTGGTGACGAACACCTCGCCGTGCTGGAACGGGTTCATCGTGCCCGGATCCACGTTGAGATAGGGGTCGAGCTTCTGCATCGTCACCCGCAGACCGCGCGAGCGCAGCAGTCGACCGAGGCTCGAGGCGGTGAGCCCCTTGCCGAGCGACGAAGCGACGCCCCCGGTCACGAAGAGGTGTTTGACCTGGTTACCGGGCGTCATGCTCACGGGATTCCATCTTAGTCCATCTCCTCGGATCTGGGTTCATCACGTACGTCGGCGCGCCACGTCGAGCAGCTCGCGGGCGTGTGCCAGGGCGGTGTCGGACTCGGTGAGCCCGGCCAGCATCCGGGACAGCTCGCGCTCCCGACCGGCGTCGTCGAGCACCACCAGCCCGGAGCTGGTGACGGTGCCGTCGTGGGACTTCTCCACCAGCACGTGCCGGTCCGCGAACGCGGCGACCTGCGGCAGGTGGGTCACCACCAGGACCTGGGCGTCGGCGGCCAGGGTGGCCAGGCGGCGCCCGATCTCCACCGCAGCCGCACCGCCGACCCCGGAGTCGACCTCGTCGAAGACGAAGGTCGGCACCGGGCTGGTGCCGGCCAGGCAGACCTCGACCGCCAGCATCACCCGGGACAGCTCACCGCCCGAGGCGCCCTTGTGCAGCGGCCGGGGCTCCGAGCCGGTGTTGGCGGCGAGCAGGAGCTCCACGTCGTCGATCCCGCTGCGGGTGAAGCGCACCCACCCCTCGGCCAGCCGCAGCAGGTCCGGCGGCGGGTGCTCGGCATCGGTGGGGTGGGCGGCCTCGGGCACCTCGCGCCTGGTCACCCGCACCTGGAGTCGGGCGTGCGGCATCGCCAGCAGGGTGAGCTCGTCGGTGACGGCGGCACCGAGCCGCGTGGCCGCCTCGGCGCGGGCGGTGGACAGCGCGACGCCCGCGGTGGCGAGCTCGGCGCGCAGTGCCGCGGCCCGGTCGGCGAGGTCGCGGATCTGGTCGTCGGTGGAGTCGAGGTCGCCCAGGCGCAGCGCGGACTGCTCGGCCCAGGCCAGCACGTCCTCGACGGTCTCGCCGTACTTGCGCAGCAGGCCGGTCAGCGCCGCGCGCCGTTCGGAGACCGCAGCCAACCGGTTCGGGTCGACCTCGATCCCCGAGGCGTACGACGCCACGTCGGCCGCGACGTCGCTGAGCAGGTAGCTGACCTCGGCGACGCGGTCGGCGAGCGCGGCCGCGGCGGGGTCGTGCTCGCGCACGCCCTCCAGCAGCCCGCGGGCGGCGGCGACGGCGCCGAGCGCGTCGGGCGAGCCGTGCTCGCTGGACAGTGCCTCGCGGGCCTGCTCGGCGGCGCCGCGCAGCGTGTCGGCGTGGCCGAGCCGGGTCTCCTCGGCGGCCAGCTCGACATCCTCGCCGGGCTGCGGGTCGACCGCGGCGACCTCGTCCACACCGAAGCGGAGCAGGTCGGCCTCTCGGGCGCGCTCGCGGGCGCTGGCGCGCACCTCGGCGAGCTCGCGCTCGGTGGTCACCAGCGCGTCGTACAGCTCGGCGTAGCGGGCGTGCTGCTCGGTGAGCGCACCGAACCGGTCCAGGGCCAGGCGTTGGGTCTGCGGCTTGAGCAGCCGGTGCTGGTCGGACTGGCCGTGGACCGCGACGAGCGGCTCGGCGATCGAGGCCAGGGTGGCCACGGGCACCGCGGCGCCGCCGACGAACGCCCGGGAGCGGCCCTCGGCACTGACGTTGCGGCCCAGCACCACGCCGTCCTCGGCATCTCCCCCGGCGTCCTCGACGGCGGCGCGCAACCCGGGCAGCGCATCGGCGGCGACGACTCCTTCGACGCGGGCCTGCTTGGCGCCGGCGCGCACCGCTCCGGAGTCGGCGCGACCGCCGAGCAGCAGCCCCAGTGCGGTGACGACCATCGTCTTGCCGGCACCGGTCTCACCGGTGATGACGGTGAGGCCGGGACCCAGCTCCAGCACGGAGGAGTCGATGACGCCCAGCGAGCTGATCCGCAGCTCCTCGATCACGACACGTCTCCTCTGGCTCGGGCCTGGCGCCGCTCCGCCGCACCGCGCCAGCCCTCGACGGACAGGCCGAACTTGGCGACGAGGCGGTCGGTGAAGGGGGCCTCGGCCAGCCGGACCAGCCGGACCGGCCGCTGCCCGCGGCTGACCTCGATCCGGGCGCCGGGTGGCAGGTCGTGGCTGCGCCGGCCGTCGCACCACAGCACACCGGAGCTCTGGTTGCCCTCGAGCACCTCGACGGCGATCACCGACGACGGCGCCACCACCATGGGCCGGGCGAACAGGGCGTGCGCACTGATCGGAACGATGCACAGCGCCTCCACCTGGGGCCACACGATCGGGCCGCCGGCGGAGAAGTTGTACGCCGTGGAGCCGGTCGGGGTGGCGCACACGACGCCGTCGCCGCCCCACCGCGACAGCGGCCGGCCGTCGATCTCGACGACGACCTCGAGCATCCGCTCCCGGGCGGCCTTCTCGACGCTGGCCTCGTTGACGGCGAAGGTGGAGTAGACCAGCTCGCCGCCGACGTAGGCCCGCACGTCGAGGGTGAGCCGGTCCTCGGTGCTGTAGCGCTGGTCGACGATGGCGTCGATGGTGGCCGCGACGTCCTCGTGCTCGGCCTCGGCGAGGAACCCGACGTGACCGAGGTTGACCCCGAGCACGGGCGTGAGCCGCTCGTGGGTGACCTCCGCGGCGCGCAGGATGTTGCCGTCGCCGCCGATGACGACGGTGAGCTCGCAGCCGGCGCTGGCGTCGTTCTCGGAGTCGGTGAGCTCGACGGCCGGGACGTACTCCTCGGGGTCCAGCTCCAGCTCGTCGGCCTCGGCGCGCAGCAGTCGGACCACGATGCCGTGACCGGTGAGCTCCTTGACGAAGGAGCGGGCGACGTCGCGGGCCTCGGGGCGCCGCGTGTGCGCCAGCACCAGCACGCGGCGCGGGTCGTCGGCCGGACGGTCGTCGGCCGGACGGTCGTCGGCCGGACGGTCGGGGATGCTGGCGGTCTCGCTCACGGATCCACCCTCTCATTCGCGCCCGACGTGCCGCGGCGCACGACCGCGGCGATGCTCTCGTCGTCGATCTCGGGCGCACCGTGGCGCAGCCACAAGAAGAACTCGACGTTGCCCGAGGGGCCGGGCAGCGGGCTGACCGTGACCGCCCTGGCGCCCCAGCCGCGCTCTGCCGCGGCGTGCGCCACCGCGAGCACGGCCTCCGCGCGCAGCTCGGGGTCGCGGACCACACCGCCCTTGCCGACCCGGTCCTTGCCGACCTCGAACTGCGGCTTGACCATCAGCGCCAGGTCGCCGTCGGGACGGGTGACGCCGAGCAGCGCGTCGAGGACGAGGATGAGGGAGATGAAGGACAGGTCGCCGACGACGAGGTCGACCGGTCCCCCGATGTCGTCGGTGGTCAGGCTCCGCACGTTGGTGCGGTCGTGCACCCGGACCCGTTCGTCGGACTGCAGGGACCAGTCGAGCTGGCCGTAGCCGACGTCGACCGCGACCACCTCGGCCGCGCCGGCGCGCAGCAGCACGTCGGTGAAGCCGCCGGTGGAGGCGCCGGCGTCCAGGCAGCGCCGTCCGGAGACCTCCAGGCCGCCCGCGCCGAAGGCGGCGAGGGCGCCGAGCAGCTTGTGGGCGCCGCGGGAGACGTAGTCGGGACCGTGCTCGCCCTCGGCCACCACGATCGCAACATCGGTGGTCACCCCGGTGGCGGGCTTGCTGGCCACGGCGCCGGAGACCTTGACCCGGCCCTCGGCGATCAGGTGCGCCGCACGCTCCCGGGAGGGTGCGAGCCCGCGCCGGACCAGCTCCGCGTCGAGGCGGAGACGGCGAGGCGGCACGTCAGGCGCCGTCGAGGGTACGGCGCAGCGCGGTGTGCGCCTCCTCGAACACGGCTGCGTGCTCCTCCAGCGGGCGCGACTCGAGCCCGGCCACCAGCTCGAGGACGCGGTCGACGGAGTCGTTCCCGGTGGGCGTCAGCGGTACCTCGGTCATGGGGCGAGGCTACCGCGCACCGGACTCCTCACCGGGCACCTGCACCCCCGTCACGTCGGCGACGGTGCCGGTGGCGTCGAGGTGCTCCCATGCCGCGCACGCGACCACCCGCCACCAGTCGGCGGCCCCGCCGCTCGTCTGGTCGCTGTCGCTGTCCCGGGTCACCGTGAGCCTGCCGTCGTGCACGCGCGCCGACCAGCCCCCGAGTCGCCAGGACACGTCCTCGGCCTCTGCGTGCTCGGTGGGCGCGTCGAGCGGGTGGCGGCTCGGCGCGGGGTGCGGCTCCAGCAGCCCGCCGAGGTCGAGCGAGAGGTACGACGGCCGCTGCCGCGGCGTCGCCGCCACGAGCTCGGGCAGGCCGGTGACGCCGGTGAGCACGAGGAGCGAGGCGACGCCGGCGTTGTGCGCGCCCTCGATGTCGGTGTCGAGCCGGTCGCCCACCATCAGGGGCCGCTCGCCGCCGACGCGTCGTACCGTCTCGTCGAGCAGCGGGCGTTCGGGCTTGCCCGCCACCTCGGCCGGCACGCCGCTGAACTCCTCCAGCATCCGCACCAGCAGGCCGTGGCCGGGAGCGATGCCCTCCTTGGTGGGGATCGTGGCGTCGGCGTTGGCGGCCAACCAGGGCAGGCCGTCGCGGATCCGCACGGCACCCGACATGATCTCGTGCCACCGCAGCTCGGGGCCGTAGCCGCTGGCGATGGCCTGCGCCTCCTCGCTGACCCCGACCGGCACGAGACCGGCTTCCTCGAGCGCCCCGTGGAGCCCCGGACCGCCGAGACAGACCACCCGGGCCCCGGCACCGTGGCGCTCGCGCAGCACGTGCGCTGCGGCCTGAGCGCTGGTGACCACGTCGGCGACGTCGGCAGGCACCCCGAGCTGACTCAGGTGCGCCGCGACGGTGGAGGCCGTGCGGGAGGCGTTGTTGGTGACGAACGCGACCCTGCCGCCCGCGGCTCGGGTGCCCTCGATCGCGGCCGCCGCACCGGGCACCGCGGCGCCGCTGATGTAGACCACGCCGTCCAGGTCGAGCATGACCAGGTCGTGGGCGGGGCAGAGCGGTTCGGCAGAGGAGGACAGCACAGGGCAACCTTGCCAGGGTCGAGGACCAACGACTCCGTACGATGCCCGAATGGACGCGACCACGTTGGTGACCCCACCGTACGTCGCCGGACCGTTCCGCCTCGAGCCGTTCCGCGGCCTCATGCTCGCGCCTGGACGGGTGGGCAACCCCACCACCGGGCGCGCGTTCGCCCGGCCGTACCGGGAGGTCTCCAACCGCCTGGCGCGGTGGCAGGCCAAGGGGTACCTGACCCACGACGAGACGCCCGCGCTGTACCTGCACGAGTACACCTCCGGCGGCATCACGGTGCGCGGCCTGGTCGGTGCGCTCGACGTCTCCCGGCGCGCGCTGCACCCGGCGGACCGCGCGGTGCTGCCACACGAGGGGATTCACCCCGTCCAGGCCGACGAGCTCGCCGACCGGATGGCGGAGATGCGGCTCAACCCCGCCCCGATCCTGTTGGTGCACCGTGGCTCCGAGGCCCTGCGCGCACAGCTGGGCGCGGTGGCCGCCACCGAGCCCACGCACGCGTTCACCGACCGCAGCGAGCAGCAGCACCGGATCTGGGCGACCCGGGATCGCGAGACCCTCGACCTGATCGCGGCCGAGCTCAGCAGCACCCGGGCACTGATCGCCGACGGTCACCACCGCTACGCCGCCTACCTGCGGCTGCAGCGCCGGCACGCCGCGCAGGGCAGCCCCGTGCCGACCGACTTCGGACTGGCGATGCTCGTGGACCAGGACGACACCCCGCTGTTCCTCGGTCCGATCCACCGCACGCTCGTCGGCGCCACCATGGACGACCTCCGTGACGCCGTGCAGAGCCTCGGCCTGACCTACGAGCCCCAGGACCAGGCCGGCTCGGTCGCCGCGCTGTCCGCGACCCGGCTCGCCGCCACCGACGGCACCGACTGGGCGATCATCGGGTTGGACCCCGACAGCGGCGAGGCCGCCGTGGAGACGTTGCACCGTCACGTGGTGCCCGCGCTGCCGCACGGCCCGACGACGCTGGTCTACCACCACAGCGTCGAGGACGCGCTCGCCAAGGCGCGCCCGGACGCGGTCGCCGTGCTGATGCCGGCTCCCAGCGTCGACCACGTGATCCGGATAGCGGAGGCCGACCGCCTGCTCCCGGAGAAGGCGACGTCGTTCCAGCCCAAGCCGAGCCTCGGCGTCCTGATCAGGTCGCTTCGGGACTGATCCCGTCCGAGCGCGGACCGCTGCCCGGATCCAGGCGTGCCAGGAACGGGATGCGGTGCGCGAGACGAGCGACCGACGTCCCGCGAGGGCCAGCACGAGGCACTGGATCGTGACGCCGTCGACGAGAGCCAGCATCTGATCCGCGGCATCAGCCGCGAGCCCCTGGGCGACGAACCGGCCGCGCAGCTCACGATCCAGGTCCGCGGACGCCGGCGGCCAGCTCCCCGTCGGTGGCGGCGATGGCGGCGAAGGCGAGCCAGACCCGGGCACGGCGCTCCCTCCAGGTCGTCCAACGGCAGCCATTGCTGTACGACCTCCAGCACCGTCGTGGGCCGCGCCGCCACGACATGAGACAAGAACAGCTCACCGGCATGGTCGAAGCCGGCGCGCACGAGTTCCCGCTTCGTACGGAAGTAGTACTGCACCTGAGCCGGTGAGACGCCCCCAGTTGCTGCGACGCTGCGGACGCTGAGGGCGCCGACGCCTTGATCGGCGAGCACAGCTCCCAGCTGGCGGAGCCCGACGACGGGTGTCTCCACATCGGCGAACCAGAAGAACGGTCGAACAGCCCGGGCGGGAGCGGGCCACCGACGATCCGGATGCGTCACCCGGTCGAAAACGCATGAAAGGCCAGCACACGAATGTGCTGGCCTTTCATGGAATGTTTGTCCGGCGGCGTCCTACTCTCCCACAGCCTCTCGGCTGCAGTACCATCGGCGCTGGCAGGCTTAACTTCCGGGTTCGGGATGGGACCGGGTGTTTCCCTGCCGCTATGGCCGCCGTAACTCTATGAACCCTCACTCCACCAGCCACATGGGTGTGGTGGTGTGGGGTTGAATCGTGGACGCGATGCGTTGGTGCGCGGAATGTCATGTGTGTTCGTGTGTTGCCATGACCCGTGTGCACATCGGATTTGTTGGATGTGTTGGGGGTTTGTTGTGGCAAGTCTTCGGCCTATTAGTACCGGTCGGCTGGGCATTGCTGCTGTACACCTCCGGCCTATCAACCCAATAATCTGTTGGGGGCCTTAACCCACAAAGGGGTGGGAAACCTCATCTTGAAACGTGCTTCCCGCTTAGATGCGTTCAGCGGTTATCACTTCCGAACGTAGCCAACCAGCCATGCACCTGGCGGTACAACTGGCACACCAGAGGTTCGTCCATCCCGGTCCTCTCGTACTAGGGACAGCCTTTCTCAAGTTTCCTACGCGCGCGGCGGATAGGGACCGAACTGTCTCACGACGTTCTAAACCCAGCTCGCGTGCCGCTTTAATGGGCGAACAGCCCAACCCTTGGGACCTACTCCAGCCCCAGGATGCGACGAGCCGACATCGAGGTGCCAAACCATCCCGTCGATATGGACTCTTGGGGAAGATCAGCCTGTTATCCCCGGGTACCTTTTATCCGTTGAGCGACAACGCTTCCACTCGCAGTTGCCGGATCACTAGTTCCGACTTTCGTCCCTGCTCGACATGTCTGTCTCACAGTCAAGCTCCCTTGTGCACTTACACTCAACACCTGATTGCCAACCAGGCTGAGGGAACCTTTGAGCGCCTCCGTTACTCTTTAGGAGGCAACCGCCCCAGTTAAACTACCCATCAGGCACTGTCCCTGAACCAGATCATGGCCCTAGGTTAGACATCTAGTACGACCAGAGTGGTATTTCAACGTTGACTCCACCCCCACTGGCGTGAAGGTTTCACAGTCTCCCACCTATCCTACACAAGCCGAACCAAACACCAATGCCAAACTATAGTAAAGGTCCCGGGGTCTTTCCGTCCTGCCGCGCGTAACGAGCATCTTTACTCGTAGTGCAATTTCGCCGAGTCCATGGTTGAGACAGCGCCCAAGTCGTTACTCCATTCGTGCAGGTCGGAACTTACCCGACAAGGAATTTCGCTACCTTAGGATGGTTATAGTTACCACCGCCGTTTACTGGGGCTTAAATTCTGAGCTTCGACTTGCGTCTAACCCGTCCTCTTAACCTTCCAGCACCGGGCAGGAGTCAGTCCGTATACATCGTCTTACAACTTCGCACGGACCTGTGTTTTTAGTAAACAGTCGCTTGGGCCTGGTCTCTGCGGCCCTTCACGCTCACCCAGCAAGTGGGGTCACGATCCGGGCCCCCCTTCTCCCGAAGTTACGGGGGCATTTTGCCGAGTTCCTTAACCATGGTTGTCTCGATCGCCTTGGTATTCTCTACCTGATCACCTGAGTCGGTTTGGGGTACGGGCGGCTCATGGCTCGCTAGAGGTTTTTCTAGGCAGCATAGGATCACCCACTTCCCCCCTACGGGGTCGGCATCACATCTCAGACTCACCCACCAAAGGGCTGCAACCCGGATTTGCCTAGGTCACGTCCTACATGCTTACCCGCCGTCTACCATCGCGGCGGTTGGGCTACCTTCCTGCGTCACCCCATCGCTTGACTACTACCGGATCGGGTCCCACGCTCCGCCCAGCCCTCTCACCCCGAAGGGATCAATAAGCTGGGTTTCGGGTGGTTAGCATCACCGGGCTCGTCATGGGCGCCATTTTGCCGGTACGGGAATATCAACCCGTTGTCCATCGACTACGCCTGTCGGCCTCGCCTTAGGTCCCGACTTACCCAGGGCAGATTAGCTTGACCCTGGAACCCTTGATCAATCGGCGCACGGGTTTCTCGCCCGTGATTCGCTACTCATGCCTGCATTCTCACTCGTGTCACGTCCACCCCTGGATCACTCCGGAGCTTCACCCGTGACACGACGCTCCCCTACCCAGCCACACCCCTGAACCACCATCAAGTGGGGCTTGGGTTACATGTGGCTGCCATGGCTTCGGCGGGCGGCTTGAGCCCCGCTACATTGTCGGCGCGGAATCACTTGACCAGTGAGCTATTACGCACTCTTTCAAGGGTGGCTGCTTCCAAGCCAACCTCCTGGTTGTCACTGCGACTCCACATCCTTTTCCACTTAGCCGCCTCTTAGGGGCCTTAGCCGATGGTCTGGGCTGTTTCCCTCTCGACTACGAACCTTATCGCCCGCAGTCTCACTGCCACGCTCACACTTACCGGCATTCGGAGTTTGGCTAACGTCAGTAACCTGGTCGGGCCCATCGGCTATCCAGTGCTCTACCTCCGGCAAGAAACACGCAACGCTGCACCTAAATGCATTTCGGGGAGAACCAGCTATCACGGAGTTTGATTGGCCTTTCACCCCTACCCACAGGTCATCCCCTCCATTTTCAACTGAAGTGGGTTCGGTCCTCCACGCCGTCTTACCGGCGCTTCAACCTGCCCATGGGTAGATCACTCCGCTTCGGGTCTAGAACACGCGACTCAAACGCCCTATTCAGACTCGCTTTCGCTACGGCTACCCCACACGGGTTAACCTTGCCACGTGCCGCTAACTCGCAGGCTCATTCTTCAAAAGGCACGCCATCACCCCAACACCACAAGTGGCAGCCGGGCTCTGACGGATTGTAGGCACATGGTTTCAGGTACTATTTCACTCCCCGCCAGGGGTACTTTTCACCTTTCCCTCACGGTACTTGTCCGCTATCGGTCATCGAGGAGTATTTAGGCTTAACGGGTGGTCCCGCCAGATTCACACACCATTCCAGGAGTGGCGTGTTACTTGGGAGATACCGAACACAGCCAGCCTCTATCGTCTACGGGGCTATCACCCGCTCCGGCACCGCTTTCCAACGGACTTCGACCTCAAGACTGGTTTCTGACTGTGCGCACCACCGGCAGATGGCACAACGACATTCCCACGACCCCCCACCTGCAACCCCTGCCGGGTATCACACAAGTGAGGTTTAGCCTCATCCGATTTCGCTCGCCACTACTCTCGGAATCACGGTTGTTTTCTCTTCCTGTGGGTACTGAGATGTTTCACTTCCCCACGTTCCCTCCACACACCCTATTTTATTCAGATGCGGGTAACTGGACATGACTCCAGCTGGGTTTCCCCATTCGGACATCCCCGGATCAACGCTCGGTTGCCAACTCCCCAGGGCATTTCGCAGGCTCCCACGTCCTTCATCGGCTCTCGATGCCAAGGCATCCACCATGTGCCCTTAACAACTTGCCCACAACAAACCACCAACACACACAACAAACAAACACGTCATGCACGAGATGGCCATATGGTTTCTCAAATCAGTTAAGAAACACCTTAACAATCACGAAACAACACAAACATTCACCACCCACAACCACACCCCACCACCAAGTTCCGAAGAACAAACTCCGAAGACTCAGGTGAGCTGCATGTGCGGGCGGATGCTCGCGTCCACTATCCAATAATCAAACAACCAGAAGCCCTACCAGCACCCCACCCCAAACAGGTGATCGGCGTCTGATGCCTCAGACACCCAACAGCGTGCCATACACCCACAACCACACCAGCCCCCAGAAAGGAACCACCATGGCTGCAGAAGATCATTGTGTTCCACTAGTGAACACCCCAAAGAACAACCAGCACATTCGGCCGGCTGCGTGAGTGTGCTCCTTAGAAAGGAGGTGATCCAGCCGCACCTTCCGGTACGGCTACCTTGTTACGACTTCGTCCCAATCGCCAGCCCCACCTTCGACGGCTCCCCCCACAAGGGTTGGGCCACCGGCTTCGGGTGTTGCCGACTTTCGTGACGTGACGGGCGGTGTGTACAAGGCCCGGGAACGTATTCACCGCAGCGTTGCTG
Organism: Nocardioides faecalis; assembly: GCF_018388425.1. Taxonomy (NCBI): domain Bacteria; kingdom Bacillati; phylum Actinomycetota; class Actinomycetes; order Propionibacteriales; family Nocardioidaceae; genus Nocardioides; species Nocardioides faecalis. The sequence continues at coordinate 2,141,822 of NZ_CP074406.1, forward strand.
ATCTGCGATTACTAGCGACTCCGACTTCATGGGGTCGAGTTGCAGACCCCAATCCGAACTGAGACCGGCTTTTTGGGATTCGCTCCCCCTCACGGGATCGCAGCCCTTTGTACCGGCCATTGTAGCATGCGTGAAGCCCTGGACATAAGGGGCATGATGACTTGACGTCATCCCCACCTTCCTCCGAGTTGACCCCGGCAGTCTCCCATGAGTCCCCGGCATTATCCGCTGGCAACATGGAACGAGGGTTGCGCTCGTTGCGGGACTTAACCCAACATCTCACGACACGAGCTGACGACAGCCATGCACCACCTGTACACCAGTATCAAAGAGACCTCTATCTCTAGAGGCTTCCGGTGTATGTCAAACCCAGGTAAGGTTCTTCGCGTTGCATCGAATTAATCCGCATGCTCCGCCGCTTGTGCGGGCCCCCGTCAATTCCTTTGAGTTTTAGCCTTGCGGCCGTACTCCCCAGGCGGGGCGCTTAATGCGTTAGCTACGGCACGGAACCCATGGAATAGGTCCCACACCTAGCGCCCAACGTTTACGGTGTGGACTACCAGGGTATCTAATCCTGTTCGCTCCCCACACTTTCGCTCCTCAGCGTCAGGTAATGCCCAGAGAACCGCCTTCGCCACCGGTGTTCCTCCTGATATCTGCGCATTTCACCGCTACACCAGGAATTCCATTCTCCCCTGCATACCTCTAGTCTGCCCGTATCGAAAGCAAGCCATGAGTTAAGCCCATGGTTTTCACTCCCGACGTGACAAACCGCCTACGAGCCCTTTACGCCCAATAATTCCGGACAACGCTCGGACCCTACGTATTACCGCGGCTGCTGGCACGTAGTTGGCCGGTCCTTCTTCTGTACCTACCGTCACTTTCGCTTCGTCGGTACTGAAAGAGGTTTACAACCCGAAGGCCGTCATCCCTCACGCGGCGTTGCTGGATCAGGCTTCCGCCCATTGTCCAATATTCCCCACTGCTGCCTCCCGTAGGAGTCTGGGCCGTGTCTCAGTCCCAGTGTGACCGGTCACCCTCTCAGGCCGGTTACCCGTCAAAGCCTTGGTGAGCCATTACCTCACCAACAAGCTGATAGGCCGCGAGCACATCCTGGACCGAAAAAACTTTCCACCACCAACCCATGCGGGTAGTAGTCATATCCGGTATTAATCACCGTTTCCGGTGGCTATCCCAGAGTCCAGGGCAGATTACTCACGTGTTACTCACCCGTTCGCCGCTCGAGTACCCCGAAGGGCCTTTCCGCTCGACTTGCATGTGTTAAGCACGCCGCCAGCGTTCGTCCTGAGCCAGGATCAAACTCTCCATAAGAAAATTCAATACCTGACAACCAAACAAACCTGACAATGTTAATCGCCAGAATCATTTCATTGCCGAAAAACCCACACCAGCCATAAGCTGATGCATTAATTCACAACAATCATATGCATGACACACTGTTGAGTTCTCAAACATCACACGCACTCGCGCCTCAACCCGATCCGGGCCTTGGTCGCGGGGCAACCTGTGAAACGTTACTCGGCCGATCCGAGCCGGTCAACTCCGCGAGGAGCAACCCGACTCGCACACACCAAGCACCCCGGACACACGACAAGAACCTTTGTTCTGGGCCCTAGGCCCGGAGGTTCTCGCTGCGTTCCCGCGGCGAGAAGGAACATTACCCACACACCCCCGGTACATGCCAAACCGGGGCGGCCCCTGACTTTCCGGGGCCGCCCCGGGGCGGTGTCTTGCGGGTGTCCGACGGGCGTCGGACGGGTCCTCGCCGGCTCAGTCGAGCGCCTGGCGGAGCGCAGCGGAGCGCCCCCGGAGCTCGTCGAGCTGCTCGCGGACGCGCACCGGTGCGGTGCCGCCGCGGCCGTCGCGGGAGGCGACCGAGCCCTCGACCGTGAGCACGCTGCGCACGGCGGGCGTCAGGTGCGGCGAGATGTCGGCGAACTGCTCGTCGCTCAGCTCGTCGAGCTCGATGCCGAGCTCCTCGCAGCGTCGTACGCAGGCACCTGCCACCTCGTGGGCGATCCGGAACGGCACGCCCTCACGCACCAGCCACTCGGCGATGTCGGTGGCGAGCGAGAACCCCTGCGGGGCGAGCTCGGCCATCCGGTCGGTGTCGAAGACCAGTGTCGCGACCTGGCCGGTGAACGCCGGCAGCAGGACCTCGAGGGTGTCGACGGAGTCGAAGACCGGCTCCTTGTCCTCCTGCAGGTCCCGGTTGTAGGCCAGGGGCAGCGCCTTGAGCGTGGTGAGCAGGCCGGTCAGGTTCCCCACGAGCCTGCCCGCCTTGCCCCGGGCGAGCTCGGAGATGTCGGGGTTCTTCTTCTGCGGCATGATGCTGGAGCCGGTCGACCAGGAGTCGTGCAGGGTGACGAACCCGAACTCCCGCGTCGCCCACAAGATCACCTCCTCGGCGATCCGGCTGACGTCCACGCCGATCTGCGCGGCGACGAAGGCGAACTCGGCCACGAAGTCGCGCGAGGCGGTGCCGTCGATGGAGTTCGCGGCCGAGCCGGTGAAGCCGAGCTCGGCGGCCACCAGCTGCGGGTCCAGGCCGAGGCTCTGTCCGGCCAGCGCCCCGGAGCCGTACGGCGAGTCGCCGGCCACCCGGCGGCGCCAGTCGGCGAGCCGGTCGACGTCGCGCAGCAGCGCCCACGCGTGCGCCAGCAGGTGGTGGGACAGCAGCACCGGCTGGGCGTGCTGCAGGTGGGTGCGCCCCGGCATGATCGCGGGCTCGGTGTCCCCCTCCCCCAGGTGCGCCGCGGCCTGCGTGGCCAGGGCGTCGACCAGGTCGAGGACGAGGCCCGCGACAACGTCGCCGTGGTCCAGCAGGTAGCGGCGGAACAGGGTGGCGATCTGGTCGTTGCGGGAACGGCCCGCGCGGAGCTTGCCGCCGACCTCCGGGCCGACCTCCTCGATGAGCAACCGCTCCAGCGCGCCGTGCACGTCCTCGTCGGACTCGGCCGGCTGCAGCGAGCCGTCGCGGAACCTGGCGGCGAGGGCGTCGAGCCCACGGTGCAGCTCGGCCTCCTCGGCCTCGCTCAGCAGCCCGGCCGCGCCGAGCGCCTTGGCGTGGGCGTGGGAGCCGGCGATGTCGTACAGCCCCAGCCGCCAGTCGAAGTGGGTGGAGCGCGACAGCGCCTCCAGCTCCGGGGACGGGCCGCCCGCGAAGCGTCCACCCCAGAGCTTGCCGGTGTTCGTGCTCATGACTCTCCTCCTCGGACGTGCGCTATCGCCGCCCGCATCTGCTCCGTCAGCCGGGGGTCGACGTCAGTCGGTCCCGGACTCCATCGCCACGTCCTCCAGCAGGGCCTCGCGCACGTCGCCGCCCTCGGGGTTCGCCGTGATCCGGTCGTAGCCGCCCGCGGGCAGCTCGCCGAAGAGCGTGCCGTTCTCGACCAGGACCGTGCCCTGGTCCAGCGGCTGGCCGGCGTACAGCTCGAGCTTGGCCCGGGAGTCCGCGATGTCCAGGTTGCGCATGGTGAGCTGGCCGATCCGGTCGGTGGGACCGAACGCGGCGTTCTCGACGCGCTCCATCGACAGCTTCTCCGGGTGGTAGGAGAAGTTCGTGCCCTTGGTGTCGAGGATCGTGTAGTCGTCGCCGCGGCGCAGCCGCAGCGTGACGGTGCCGTTGACCAGGGAGGCGATCCAGCGCTGGATCGACTCGCGGATCATCAGCGCCTGAGGGTCCAGCCAGCGACCCTCGTAGAGCAGGCGGCCGAGCTTGCGGCCCTCGTTGTGGTACTGCGCGACGGTGTCCTCGTTGTGCACCGCGTTGACCAGCCGCTCGTACGATGCGAACAGCAGCGCCATGCCCGGCGCCTCGTAGATGCCGCGCGACTTGGCCTCGATGATCCGGTTCTCGATCTGGTCGCTCATGCCCAGGCCGTGGCGCCCGCCGATGCGGTTGGCCTCCAGCACCAGGGCGACCGGGTCGTCGTAGCGGCGGCCGTTGATGGCGACCGGGCGGCCGGCCGCGAAGGTGACCGAGACGTCCTCGGACTCGATGGCGACCGAGGGGTCCCAGAACTTCACGCCCATGATCGGCTCGACGGTCTCCAAGGAGACGTCGAGGTGCTCCAGGGTCTTGGCCTCGTGGGTGGCGCCCCAGATGTTGGCGTCGGTGGAGTACGCCTTCTCGGTGGAGTCGCGGTAGGGCAGGCCGTGGGCGACGAGCCACTCGCTCATCTCGTGCCGGCCGCCGAGCTCGGCGACGAAGTCGGCGTCCAGCCACGGCTTGTAGATGCGCAGCTCGGGGTTGGCGAGCAGGCCGTAGCGGTAGAACCGCTCGATGTCGTTGCCCTTGTAGGTCGAGCCGTCGCCCCAGATGTGCACGTCGTCGGCCTGCATGGCCCGCACGAGCATGGTGCCGGTGACGGCGCGGCCCAACGGGGTGGTGTTGAAGTACGCCTTGCCGCCGGAGCGGATGTGGAAGGCGCCGCACGCCAGCGCGGCCAGGCCCTCCTCCACCAGCTGCGGCTTGATGTCCACGGAGCGGGCGATCTCTGCGCCGTACTCCTTGGCGCGCAGCGGGACGCCCTCGATGTCGGGCTCGTCGGGCTGGCCGATGTCGGCGGTGTAGGTGCAGGGCACGGCGCCCTTGTCACGCATCCAGGCGACGGCGACCGAGGTGTCGAGGCCGCCGGAGAAGGCGATGCCGACGCGCTCCCCGATCGGCAGGGAGGTGAGGACCTTGCTCAACTGTCGTTCCTTTCAGGCTCCACGCGCTCTGCGAGGGAGGTGAATCGTTGGGCCAGGGCGTCTCCCCCGGCGGGATCCCGTCCGATGACGAGGACCGTGTCGTCTCCGGCGATGGTGCCGAGGACGTCGCTGCGCAAGCTGGCCTCAGCGCGGTCGATCGCGCTGGCCAGGAATTGGGCGGCACCGGGCGGCGTGCGCAGCACCACCAGGTTGGCGCTGGCCTCCGCGCTGACCAGCAGCTCGCCGCACAGCCGGGCGAGCCGCTGCTGCGCGGCCTGGGCGGCACCCGAGCCGCGGACCGCGGGGGCGTCGCCCACCGCGGGCACGGCGTAGACCTGGGTGCCTGAGGGGCCACGGACCTTGACGGCGTCGAGCTCGACGAGGTCGCGGCTCAAGGTCGCCTGGGTGACGTGCACGCCCCGTTCGCCGAGGAGGTCGGCGAGCTCGGGCTGCGACCGGACCTCGTGGCCGGTCAGCAGCTCCACGATGAGCGCCAGGCGGGCGTTCTTCGTCAGCGGGGTCAGGGCGTGCTCGGGCATCTCAGGCTCCCAGTCGCGCCGGGTCGGCCAGCCAGGCCATGACGGCCTTCTGGGCGTGGCGGCGGTTCTCCGCCTCGTCCCAGACCACGCTCTGCGGGCCGTCGATGACCTCGGCGTCGATCTCCGAGCCGCGGTACGCCGGCAGGCAGTGCAGCACGATCGCGTCCGGTGCGGCGTGCCGCATCAGCTCGGTGGTCACCGCGTAGGGACCGAAGACGGCCCGCCGCTCGGCGGCCTCGTCCTCCTTGCCCATCGACACCCAGGTGTCGGTGACCACGACGTCGGCGCCCTGCACGGCCGCAACGGGGTCGTCGGTGACCCGGACGCTCCCCAGCGGCATGAGGTTCACGCGTGCGCGGACGTCGGCGGCGGGCCCGTAGCCCTCGGGGCAGCCGAACGCCACCTCCATGTCCGCGGTCGCCCCGGCCAGCGCCCAGGAGTTGCCCATGTTGCAGGCGGCGTCGCCGAGGAACGCCACACGCAGCCCGGCCAGCCGGCCCTTGTGCTCGGTGATGGTGAGCAGGTCGGCGAGGAGCTGGCAGGGGTGGAACTCGTCGGTGAGCGCGTTGATCACCGGCACGCCGGAGTGCTGCGCCATCTGCTCCAGGTCGCTCTGCGCGAAGGTGCGCCACACGATCTGGGAGGCTTGACGGCCCAGCACCCGCGCCACGTCGGGCACGGACTCGCGCTTGCCGATCCCGGCCAGGGCGCCGTCGACGAGCATCGGGTGGCCCCCGAGCTCGGCGATGCCCGCGGCGAACGAGGCCTGGGTGCGCAGGGTGGGCTTGTCGAAGATCATCGCGACCGTGCGCGGCCCGGCCAGCGGCTTGGCGCCGTAGGGGTCGGCCTTCAGCCGCGCGGCCAGGGCGAGCACCTCGGCCTGCTCGGCCGCCGACAGGTCGTCGTCGCGCAGGAAGGAGCGGACCGTGCCGGTCCCCGGGGTGTCCGGTGTGGTCGTTCCGGTCGTGCTCACAGGTGCACCGCCTTGTCGAGGAGGGTGGGCCAGGCCTGGACGAACGCGTCGACCTCGGCCGCGGAGACCACGAGCGGCGGCGCGAACCGGATCCGGTCCGGGCCGGTGGCGTTGATGATCCAGCCGGCGTCCTGGGCGGCGGCCACCACGGCCGGTGCCGCGGGTGCGCCGGGGCCGGTGAGCGTCAGGCCGACCAGCACGCCGCTGCCGCGGACCTCGCTGACCCGGTCGTCGGCGGCGAGACCGGAGCGCAGCCGCTCCCCCATCGCCGTGGCGTTCTCCAGCAGGCCCTCGCCGAGGATCGTGTCGATCACCGCCAGCGCGGCGGCGGAGGCGACGGGGTTGCCGCCGAAGGTGGTGCCGTGGTTGCCCGGCTCGAGCAGCGAGCCAGCGCGGCCCAGGCCGATGCACGCACCGATCGGGATGCCGCCGGCCAGGCCCTTCGCCAAGGTGACGAGGTCGGGGGTGATGCCTGCGGGGTGGCTGGCCAGCCAGTGGCCGGTGCGCCCCATGCCGGACTGGATCTCGTCCAGCCACAGCAGCGCGCCGTGCTGCGTGGTGATCTCGCGGGCGGCCTGCAGGAACGCGGTGGAGGCGACGTTGACGCCCGCCTCCCCCTGCAGCGGCTCGATCACCACTGCGGCGGTCTGGTCGTCGACCGCAGCCGCGAGGGCGTCGGCGTCGCCGTACGGCACCCAGGTGACGTGGCCGGGCAATGGCTCGAAGGGCTCGCGGTAGGCGGCCTTGGAGGTCAGCGCCAGGCTGCCCATGGTGCGGCCGTGGAAGGCGTCCTCCATGGCCACGATGTGGGTGCGGCCGGTGCGCCGGGTGATCTTGAGGGCGGCCTCGTTGGCCTCCGCGCCGGAGTTGGCGAAGAAGACCCGGCCGTCCACGCCGGGCGCGGTCAGCGCGAGCAGCCGCTCGGCGAGCTCGACCTGCGGGGTGGTGGCGAAGAAGTTCGACACGTGGCCCAGCGTGGCCAGCTGCTCGCTCACCGCACGCAGCAGGGCGGGGTGGGCGTGGCCGAGGGTGTTGACCGCGATGCCGCCGAGGAAGTCGACGTAGGTGTTGCCGTCGACGTCGGTCACCCGCAGGCCCTCGCCGCGGGCGAGCACCATCTTCGGCGGACCGAAGGTGTTCATCACCGCGGCGGCGTACCGCTCGGTCCACTGCTGGTTGAGGCTCTGCTCGCTCACCGGCCGGCCTCCCGCGCCTTGCGCGTCTTCGTGGTGACGCCGGGCAGCACCTGGGTGCCGACGCCCTCGTCGGTGAACAGCTCCAGCAGGACGGCGTGCTCCTGGCGGCCGTCGACGACGGTCGCGCGCTTGACGCCGCCGCGCACCGCCTGCAGGCACGCCTTCATCTTCGGGATCATGCCGGAGGCCAGGGTCGGCAGGATCTCCTCGAGCGCCTCGGGGCTGATCTCGCCGATCACCTCCTCGGGGTCCGGCCAGTCGAGGTAGAGGCCCTCGACGTCGGTGAGCACCAGCAGCTTCTCGGCGCCCAGGGCGGAGGCCAGCGCGGCCGCGGCCGAGTCGGCGTTGACGTTGTGCACGACGCCGTCGGAGTCGGGGGCGACGCTGGACACGACGGGGATCCGACCGGCCTCGATGAGGTCGAGCACCGCCTCGGGGCGCACCTGCTCCACCTCGCCGACCAGCCCGAGATCGACCTCCTGGCCGTCGACGACCGTGCCGGTCTGCACGGCGGTGAACAGCCCCGCGTCCTCGCCGGAGAGGCCGACGGCCAGCGGGCCGTGCTCGTTGATCAGGCCGACCAGCTCGCGCTGCACCTGGCCGACGAGCACCATGCGGACGACGTCCATCGCCTCCGGCGTGGTCACCCGCAGGCCGCCGCGGAACTCCGACTCGATGCCGAGCCGGTCGAGCATCTGGGAGATCTGCGGGCCGCCGCCGTGCACGACCACCGGGCGGAACCCGGCGAAGCGCAGGAACGCGATGTCCTCGGCGAAGGCACGCTTGAGGGTGTCGTCGGTCATCGCGTTGCCGCCGTACTTCACCACCACGACCTTGCCGTGGTAGGCCTTCAGCCACGGCAGGGCACCGGCGAGCGTGGCCGCCTTGTACGGGTCGGGCTTGCCGGGCTGGGTCATCTTCTCCTCGTTCATGACGAGTACGCGCTGTTCTCGTGGACGTAGGCGTGGGTCAGGTCGTTGGTCCACACCGTGGCCTGGGCCGGCCCGGACTTCAGGTCGATGGTCACCGTGACGTCGCGCGGCGAGAGGTCGACCAGGGCCGGGTCCTCGGCCGGGGTGCTGTTGCGGCACACCCACACGCCGTTCATCGCCACGTCCAGGTCGGCCGGGTCGAAGGCCGCGCCGGTGGTGCCGACCGAGGCGAGCACGCGTCCCCAGTTCGGGTCCTTGCCGAACACCGCGGCCTTGAACAGGTTGCTGCGTGCGACGCTGCGGCCGACCTCGACCGCGTCGTCCTCGCTGGCCGCGCCGCACACGGTGATCGCGATCTCGTGGTCGGCGCCCTCGGCGTCGGCGAGCAGCTGCTTGGCCAGCGACGTGCACGCCTGTGTCAGGGCGGCGGTGAACGTCTCCAGGTCCGGGCGCACGCCGGAGGCGCCCGAGGCCAGCACGGTGACGGTGTCGTTGGTGGACTGGCAGCCGTCGGAGTCGAGCCGGTCGAAGCTGACCCGGGTCGAGGCGCGCAGTGCGGCGTCGAGGTCCGCGGCGTCGACGATCGCGTCGGTGGTGATCACCACCAGCATCGTGGCCAGTGCGGGTGCGAGCATGCCGGCGCCCTTGGCCATCCCGCCGATGGACCAGCCGGCCCCGTCGGGGGCCTCGACGACGACCTGCTTGCTCACCGAGTCGGTGGTCATGATCGCCTCGGCGGCGTCCGCGCCGCCGTCCCTGCTGAGCGCGGCGTGCACGGTGTGCACGCCCTTGAGGAGCACGTCGCGGTCGTTGGCCAGGCCGATCAGGCCGGTCGAGCACACGACCACGTCGCCGGCGCCGATGCCGAGCAGGCCGGCGACCTCCTCGGCGACCTGGTGGGTGGTGAGGAAGCCCTCGGGGCCGGTGTAGCAGTTCGCTCCCCCGGAGTTCAGCACAACGGCGCGGACCACGCCGTCCTTGACCACCTGCTCGCTCCACAGCACCGGGTTGGCCTTGCAGCGGTTGGAGGTGAAGACGGAGGCGGAGTCGAAGCGAGGGCCGGTGCTGGCGACGAGGGCCAGGTCCTTGCCTCCGTTGACCTTGATGCCGACGGCGGCGCCGGCGGCGGCGAACCCGGCGGGATGCGTGATGCTCATGGTGCGACCTCTACGGATGTGTTCAGGCGGGGACGGCGGGCGCGACGGTGTGGCCCGATCGTCGCCACGCGTCCTCGGCCCGGTCGGCCTGTGCGGTGCGCACCAGGATCCAGTCCGTGTCGTAGGTGGACAGGGTGAACACGGGCAGCCCTTCGGCCGCCAGCGGGGTCAGCAGCGACACCAGCACGCCCGGCTCGCCGAGGTCGAGCGGGCCCTCGACACAGAACGCGGTGTACGGCTTCGCGTGCCGCGCCTTCTTCGGAACGCTGCGCCCGGCGCAGACCAGGGAGGTCTCCGTCGCGGTGGCGGTGATGGAGAAGATCGAGGACGACTCCGCCCACTCCGGGATCTCCGCGCCGGCGGGCAACCGGACCACGGCGAGGGTCTCGGGGAACCGCGAGATCGTGTACGACTTCGCGGACGTCTCGGACGTCTCGGACGTCGCGGGCGACTCCGGGGTCTCGGGGTTCTCGGGGGTGTTGCTCTGCTCGCTCACGGGGCCAGTCCTACGGTGCTCAGGCCCGTGGTCTCGTCGAGACCCAGGGCGAGGTTCATGCACTGCACGGCGGCGCCGGCAGTGCCCTTGGCGAGATTGTCCACCGCGCCGACCGCGACCAGTCGACCGGCCGCCTCGTCGACGGCGACCTGCAGGTGCACGGCGTTCGAGCCGGTCACCGACTGCGTCTGCGGCCACTGGCCCGCGGGCAGCAGGTGCACGAAGGGCTCGGTGGCATACGCGGTGGCGTAGACGTCGTACGCCTCGGCGGCGGAGACGTCGCGAGCCAGCGGTGCCGAGCAGGTCGCCAGGATGCCGCGCGACATCGGCACCAGCAGCGGCGTGAAGCTCACCTTCACGCCCGTCGGGCCACCGGGGGTGAGCCGGCCGAGGTTCTGGGTGATCTCCGGGGTGTGCCGGTGCACGCCGCCGACGCCGTAGGCGCTGGCGTTGCCCATCACCTCGGAGCCGAGCAGGTGGGTCTTGGCGGCCTTGCCGGCGCCGCTGGTGCCGGAGGCGGCGACCACGACCACGTCGGGGGTGACCAGACCGGCGGCGACCGCGGGGGCCAGCGCGAGCGAGGAGATCGTCGGGTAGCAGCCGGGCACCGCGACCCGGCGCGCACCGCGCAGCGCGTCCCGGCCGCCGGGCAGCTCGGGCAGGCCGTAGGGCCAGGTGCCGGAGTGCGCGGAGCCGTAGAAGCGCTCCCAGACGGCCGCGTCCTCGAGCCTGTGGTCGGCGCCGCAGTCGATGACCACGACGGCCGGGTCGGTCTCGGCGAGCGCCGCGGCGAGCGGGCCGGACTGGCCGTGCGGCAGGGCGAGGAAGACGACGTCGTGGCCCGAGAGCACCTCGGGGGTGGTCGGCTCCAGCACCCGGTCGGCGAGCGGCCACAGGTGCGGCTGCAGGGAGCCGAGTCGCTCGCCCGCGTTCGACCCGGCGCTCAGCGCACCGATCTCCACCTCGGGGTGCGCCAGCAGCAGCCGCAGCACCTCACCGCCGGCATACCCGCTGGCGCCGGCGACGGCCACCTTCACCTTCGTCATGTGCATGAACATACATCACGCTGCATGCCCTCGGTCGAGGGGGGTCGGGAAGGGTCAGGAGGCGGTGCCGAAGAGCCCGTCCGTCGCCGCCGCCATGCGCTCGCCCAGCATCGGGGTCAGCGTCTCGGCGTAGGTGTCGGAGATGTGCGTGCCGGAGCGGTAGACGATCACGTTGCCGATGACCGCCGGGCAGGTCCGGCCGTCCGGGCAGGCCAGGTCGTTCATGTCCACCGGGCGCACGCCCTCGACGCGCTCCGCAGCCTCGAGCTGCGCGGCCGCGCCGGAGCCCTTGGACTGGCGCGCCATGTCGAACGCGCACTTCCTCAGGTCGTCGAGGTTCTCCTGCACGCACTCCGGCCGGTTCGACAGCCCGGGGTTGTCCACGATCGGCGCTACCGCGATGCCCGCGTCGCGCAGGGCCTGCCAGTGGTGCACGAGGCCGTCGACCATCGCCTTCCGCGTCAGCGGGGTGTCTTCGTCGTACGGGCCACCGGGCATCGCGACGCTCCACCGCGTCACCGTGACCACGAGGTCGGGGCGCAGGTCGAGGATCTCGGCCAGCGAGCGCTGCGACCAGTCGTCGCAGGACGGATTGGGGTTGCCGTCCGGGCCGGGACGGACCACGTCGGCGAACTCGCAGCCGTTCTTGCCGATCACGACCAGCTTCCAGCCCTGGGCGCGGGCGAGCTCGTGCAGCGGGGTGAACCACTGCATGGCCTTGGAGTCGCCGACCAGCACGACGGTGCGCTCGCCGTCGGGCGCGCCGTACTCGCACTGCTTCAGGTCGCCGTAGTTGTTGACGACGCAGGAGTCGTCGTAGATCTGCGGCATGTCGGTGGCGGCGTCCAGCGGGGAGGGCCGGATCGCCTCGACGCTGCGCTGCTCGGCCCAGTAGCCGGCCGGGCGGGTGCCGATCGCGGCGGCGCCGGGACTCTCCTCGGCGTTCGCCACCGGGACGGTGCCCACCAGCGCGAAGGAGGCGATCACGGCGGCGCCGGTGAGGCCGGCCACCGCGGTGAGGACACCGCCCATCACCAGGGCGGGCCGGTTCGCGGCCAACCGCCGGCTCTCGCGCACCGGGTTCTCCAGGTACCGGTAGGACAGCCACGCCGGGATCGCGGAGACCGCCACCACCAGCAGCAGGTGGCGCACCCGCAGGTCGTCGCCCCACAGGCCCTGGGCGCCCACGATGAACGGCCAGTGCCACAGGTAGAGGGAGTACGACAGGGCGCCGATCCACACCGCCGGACGGATCCCGATGACGGCACCCACGCCGCGGTCCGGGGTGGTGCCGCCAGCCAGGATGACCCCCGCGGTGCCCAGCACCGGCAGCAGCGTCCCCAGGCCCGGCCAGTCCCAGCTGGGCTCGTAGGCGAGCATCACGGTCGCGATGGCCGCCAGCCCGGCCCAGCCGGCGACCTGCCGCAGCCACTGCGGCAGGCGGACCAGGACCGGGTAGGCGACGGCGAGCAGCGCGCCGACCCCGAGCTCCCACACCCGGGTGGTGGAGACGAAGAACGCCTGGCCGGGCACCTCCTGCACGTAGTGCAGGGTCCAGGCGAAGGAGGCGAGGGTGAGCACCGCGACGGTGGCGAAGAGCGCGAGCCGGCGGCGCTGGGAGACCAGGGCGACAACGAGGGCGATCAGCAGCGGCCAGACGATGTAGAACTGCTCCTCCACCGCCAGCGACCAGTAGTGCTGCACCGGGGAGGCGCCCACGTCCTCGGCGAGATAGTCGACCTCACGGTCGCCCAGGCGCCAGTTCACCAGGTAGAACGCCGCCGCGACGATGTCGCCGCCGAACGGCTTGCGGTCGCCCGCGGGCAGGCAGAAGACGGTGACCAGCGCGCTGAACGCCAGCACCAGGGTGCCAGCCGGCAGCAGCCGCCGGGCCCGGCGCGCCCAGAACCGGGCCAGCCGCAGCCTGCCGCGCTGCTCGACCTCGCGCACCATCAGCGAGGTGATCAGGAAGCCGGAGATCACGAAGAAGACGTCGACACCCGCGAATCCACCGGGCAGCCAGGCGAGCCCGGCGTGGTAGACGAGGACCGAGAGCACCGCGATCGCGCGCAGCCCCTCGATGTCCCGGCGCGGGCGAGAGCGCGCCGGCGGCGGCACAGCAGTCGGCGCGTCGTCGCGTCCTGCGACCTCCGCCGTCGTCATCGCTGGACGGCGCCGGTCCGGGCTGCGGCAGCCGCCACGGCGGCGTCACGCGCCGCGCCCGTCTCCACCTCGGTCAGGGTGCGGTCGGGAGCACGGAAGCGCAGCGCGAACGCCAGCGACTTGTGCCCCTCGCCGATCTGCTCGCCGGCGTAGACGTCGAACAGGCGCACCGACTCCAGCAGGTCCCCGGCGCCCTCGCGCAGCGCCTCCTCGACCTCGGCCACGGTCACGGAGTCCGGCACCACCAGGGCGACGTCCTCCTTGGCCACCGGCATGGTCGAGAAGACGGGGCCTGCGACCACGTCGGGCACGGCGGCGAAGAGCGCGTCCAGGTCGACCTCGACGGCGGCGCTGCGCTTCGGCAGGCCGTACGACGTGCACACCTGCGGGTGCAGCTCGCCGGCGTAGCCGACCACGACCTCGTCGACGGTGGCGACCGCGCAGCGTCCCGGGTGCCACGGCGCCCGGGTGCCGGTGCTCAGCCGGATGGGGGCACCCAGCTCGTCGGCGAGGCGGCGCAGCACGGCGACCGCGTCCTCCCAGCCGACGGCACGACCCTCGCCCCACCAGCCGGACTGCTCGCGCTCCCCGCCCATCACCACGGCGAGGTGCTGCGGCTGCACGGGCAGCGCCTCGAACAGCTTGTCGATCTCGGAGGCCGAGGGACGGCCGTGCACGCCGTAGATGGGCGCCGGACCGTTGTCGGCGGGGAACGCCACGGTGCCGGTCTCGAACAGCGCGACGCGCGAGGCGCCGCGGCTCACGTTGCGTGCGGCTGCCTCGAGCAGGCCGGGCAGCAGCGTGGTCGTGTATCCGGGCTCCTCGCTGGAGAGCGGGTTGGCCAGCAGCACCGTGTTGCGCAGCGGGTCACCCTCGGGCACGCCGAGCTTGTCGAAGGTCGCCGGACCCACGAAGGGGAAGCTGACGACCTCGACGCAGCCGGCGCCGGCCAGGGTGCGGCCCACACGCCGGCGCAGGCGCTGGGTGCGGGTCAGGCCGCGGCCGGTGGCGCGGCGCGGCAGCACGCTGGGCACCTGGTCGTAGCCGACGATCCGCACGACCTCCTCGACCAGGTCGTAGGGGTCGTTGAGGTCGGGGCGCCAGCTGGGCGGGACGACCTCGACGGTGCCCGCCGACGCGTGCTCGCTCACGGTGGCGCCGATGGAGCGCAGGTGCTCGACGGTGCTCATCGCGGAGATGTCGATGCCGCTGATCCGGGCCGGCAGGTCCGTCTGCAGCCGGATGGCCGGTCGCTGCGGGGCGGTGCCGACGAGGGTGTAGCCGGGCTCGGCGACAGCGCCGCCGTGCTCGACGAGGAGCTCGACGACCCGGTCCGCGGCGACACCGGGCAGGAGCGGGTCGACGCCGCGCTCGTTGCGCTTGCCCGCCTCGGAGGTCAGCCGATGGCGCCGACCGGTGCGGAACATCGAGGTGGCGTCCCAGTGCGCGGCCTCGACGAGGATCCGGGTGGTGGTCTCCGACATCTCGGTGGTCAGCCCGCCCATGACACCGGCCAGACCGATCGGTCCGGAGTCGTCGGTGATCACCAGGTCCTCGACCGAGAGCTCGCGGTCGGTGCCATCGAGGGTCGTCAGGTGCTCGCCGGGCAGCGCGCGACGCACCCCGAGGCCGCCGGCGACCTTGTCGGCGTCGTAGCCGTGGATCGGCTGGCCCAGCTCGAGCATCACGTAGTTGGTGATGTCCACGGCGAGCGAGATCGAGCGCATCCCGGCCTGCTCGATCCGTCGGCGGATGACCTCAGGGGTGGGGCGGGTCGGGTCGAACCCGCTGACCAGCCGGGCCGCGAAGACCGGGCAGCCGGCGGGGTCGGCCACGGTGACCGGCCAGGCCGCGCCGTCGGGCTTCGGCAGGACCCGCTGCGCAGGGTCGTGGAACGGCACCCCGAAGCCGAGCGCGGCCTCGCGCGCGACGCCGCGCAGCGACAGCGCGTAGGCGCGGTCGGGGTTGATCTCGAACTCGATGACCTCCTCGGAGAGGCCGAGCAGGTCGAAGACGTCGTCACCCGGCGCACCGGCGTCGCTCGGCAGGACGATGATGCCCTCGCCGTCGCCGCTGAGCCCGAGCTCGGCTGCCGAGCAGATCATGCCCGCCGAGACGTGGCCGTAGGTCTTGCGTGCGGAGATGGCGAAGCCACCGGGCAGCACTCCCCCGGGCAACACGACGACGACGAGGTCGCCGGGGCCGAAGTTGTGCGCGCCGCACACGATGCCCTGCGGCTCGCCGGTGCCGTTGGCGTCACCGACGTCGACGGTGCACCAGTTGATGACCTTGCCGTTCTTCTGCGGCTCGGGCTCCTTGGTGAGCACCCGGCCGATGACCAGCGGGCCCTCGATGCCGGCGCCGGCGCTGTGGATGCCCTCGAGCTTGAGGCCGAGCGCGGTGAGCCGGTCGGTGAGCGCCGCGGTGCTCACACCGGCAGGCAGGTCGACGTGCTCCTTGATCCAGGAGACAGGGGCTCTCACGTTCTACAGCTCGCTTCCGAATGCGGTGGTGAAACGGATGTCGCCCTCGAAGAGGGTGCGCAGGTCCTCGAGACCGTGCCGGAACATCAGGGTGCGGTCGATGCCCATCCCGAAGGCGAACCCGGAGAACCGCTCCGAGTCGACGCCGCACGCCTGCAGCACCCGCGGGTTGACGATGCCGCAACCGCCCCACTCGATCCAGCCCTCGCCGCGGCAGGTGCGGCAGGAGGAGTCGGTGCGCTCGGGGTCGGTGCCCGCGCCCCGGCACACGAAGCAGACCAGGTCGACCTCGGCGGACGGCTCGGTGAAGGGGAAGTACGACGGCCGGAAGCGGGTCGTGATGCCCTCACCGAACATCTGGGTCGCGAAGTGGTCCAGGGTGCCCTTGAGGTGCGCCATGGAGATGCCCTCGTCGATCGCGAGGCCCTCGACCTGGTGGAACATCGGCGAGTGCGTGGCGTCGTACTCGTCGGTGCGGAAGACGCGGCCGGGGCACACCACGTACAGCGGGTTCTCGGCGCTGACGCCGCGGGCGAGCATGCTGCGGGCCTGGACCGGGCTGGTGTGGGTGCGCAGCACGACGTGGTTCTCGGCCGGCGCGGTCCAGAAGGTGTCCTGCATGGTGCGCGCCGGGTGGTCCGGACCGAGGTTGAGCGCGTCGAAGTTGAGCCACTCGGCCTCGATGACCGGCCCCTCGGCGACCTCCCAGCCCATCGCGACGAAGATGTCGGCGATGAGCTCGGCGCCGGTGGTCAGCGGGTGCCGGGCTCCGGTGGGCTCGCGGTCGGTGGGCAGCGTGACGTCGACGGCCTCGGTGACGAGGATCCGCGCCTCGTGCTCGACCTCGAGCACCGCCTGCCGCTCGGCCAGGGCCTTGTTCACCGCCCCACGGGCCTGGCCGACGCGCTGACCGGCCTCCTTGCGGGCCTGCGGCGGCAGCGCGCCGATCTCCCGGTTGGCCAGGGCGAGCGGAGAGCGGTCGCCGGCGTGCTCGGTGCGCACCGCCTTGAGCCGCTCCAGGTCGGTGGCGGCGGCGATCGCGGACAGCGCCGCGTCGCGGGCGGTCTCCACCTCGGCAGGGCTCACGGCGGCGACCTCCACGGGGTCGTAGTCGGTGTTGGGGCCAGACATATCGGCAGCAGTCTAGGAACCCGGAGGACCCGTCGGCGAACCGGTGCCGCCGCGGCGGGTCTCCCCGGTCGGGTCCGGGTCGGCGGCTACTCCCCGGCCTCGGCCGCGACGGGCCAGGTGGTCACCACCTGCGCACCGCCACCGGGCCTCTCACCGATCACCACCGTGCCGCCGTGGGCGCGGACCAGGCCGTGGACGATGTAGAGCCCGAGCCCCGATCCCCCACCCCGGGCGGCGGTCCAGAACTTGGTGAAGACCCGCTTGCGCAGCTCGGCGGGGATGCCGTCGCCCTCGTCGGTGACGCTCACGGCGAGCCAGCCGGCGTCCTCGGCCAGATGGTCGACGTGCACCCGCACGGTGCCGGCGCCGTGGCGCACGGCGTTCTCGATCACGTTGGTGAGCACCTGCATCACCTTGTCGGGGTCGGCGTCGACCGGAGGGAGGTCGTCGGCGACGCTGACCTCGATCGGGGTGGAGGTCGCCACCGAGATCGACTGCTGCGCCTGGACGGCCTTGCGAACCAGGTCGACCGGGCGGCGGTGCAGCTGCAGGCGGCCGGTGTCGATGCGGGCGACGTCGAGGAGCTCGACGATCAACCGGCTCAGCCGGTCGGCGTCGGCGCCGGCGGTGGTCAGCATCAGGCGCTTCTGGTCGTCGTTGAGCTGGTCCCAGCGGTTGAGCAGGACGTGGACGAACCCCTTGACCCCGGTCAGCGGGGAGCGGAGCTCGTGAGCCAGGGTCGCGACGAGGTCGGAGCGGTCGCGGTCGAGCCGGGCCCGCCCTCGCCCGGAGCGCAGGGAGAGTGCCACCGCCTGCACGGCGCCGATCTGCCCGCTGCCGCTGCGCGGGAGGCGGTGCAGCCGGGCGGTGACGAGCACCTCGGTGCCCTCAGGCAGCAGCCAGGTCTGCTCGGGGATCGCGGTGCGGGTGCGCAGGCCGCCGTACGGCTGGTTGGTGTCGGTCCACGCGGCACCGTGATGGTCCCGCAGCGTCAGGACCTCCGCGAGAGGCCGGCCGAGCGGGGACGGCGTCGCCGGCAGGTCTAGCATGTCGGCGGCGACGCGGTTGATCGCGCAGACGCGACCGTCGGCGTCGGCCACCACGACTCCGTCGGGCAGCAGGTCCAGGGTGTCGCCGGGTTCGCTCACGCCCTGATCATGGCGCGGGTGCTGGCATACAGGCACACGGCTGCGGCGGTGGCGAGGTTGAGCGACTCGGCCGCGCCGAGCATCGGGATGGTGATGCGCTCGTCGGCGAGGGCGGCCAGCTCGCTCGGCAGCCCCCATGCCTCGTTGCCGAACAGCCACGCCGTCGGGCGGGACAGCAGCGGCTCGGCGGCGAAGAGGTCGAGCTCCCCGCCGCCGTCGGCGGCGAGCACCTGGTAGCCGGCGTCACGCAGCGCGGCGACGGCGGCGGCCGGGTCCCGCTCCAGGGCGACGGGGAGGTGGAAGACGCTGCCCACCGAGGCGCGCACCGTCTTGGGGTTGTGCAGGTCGACGGCGTCGCCGGCCAGCACCACGGCGCTGGCCCCGGCGGCGTCGGCGCAGCGCACGACGGTGCCGGCATTGCCGGGGTCGCGCACGTCGGCGCACACCGCGATGACCGGCAGCCGCGGCGGGACCACGGCCACGCCCACCACGTCGGCCAGCGGCACGTCGAGGTGGCGGCACACCGCGACCAGGCCGGCCGGCGTGACGCTGTCGCTGAGGCCCGCCATCGCCCGGTCGTCGACCAACGTGACGGGAGCGGTGACCGGCGCGGCGCCCAGCAGGGCCGCGTGCTCGGTGGCGGCGCGCGGGGTGGCGAAGACCTCGACCACGCAGCCTGGGACGTCGAGGGCGCCCTCGACGGCCTTCGGGCCGTCGGCAAGGAAACACCGCCGCTCGGAACGAGCCGAGCGGCGGTGCAGCTTGCGTGCTTCCTTCACGCGGGCGTTACCCGCGCTCAGGGGTGCGTCCATGGGGCTCAGGCAGAGACCGCGGACTCGCGAGGAGCGTTGACGTCCTCGGGCAGCGCGGCCTTGGCCTGCGCGACGAGCGCCGAGAAGGTGGCGGGCTCGTTGACGGCGAGGTCGGCGAGGATCTTGCGGTCGACCTCGATGCCGGCCAGGTTCAGGCCCTGGATGAACCGGTTGTAGGTCAGGCCCTCGGCGCGGGCGGCCGCGTTGATCCGCTGGATCCACAGGCGGCGGAAGTTGCCCTTGTTCTTCTTGCGGTCGTTGTAGCTGTAGACCAGGGAGTGGGTGACCTGCTCCTTGGCCTTGCGGTACAGACGCGAGCGCTGGCCGCGGTAGCCGCTAGCCCGCTCGAGGGTGGTACGACGCTTCTTCGCCGCGTTCACTGCGCGCTTGACGCGTGCCATCTTGTGCTCCTTGTTTCAGTGTTCAGGTGCGAGAGGGTCGGTCAGAGACCGAGCATCTTCTTCGCGCGCGGGACGTCGTTCTTGGCGACCTCGACGGTGCCGGTCAGTCGACGCGTGACCTTCGACGCCTTCTTCTCGAGGTTGTGGCGCTTGCCGGCCTTCTCCCGCAGGATCTTGCCGCTGCCCGTCACCTTGAACCGCTTGCTGGCACCGGAATGCGTCTTGTTCTTCGGCATGTCTCTCGTCTCCTTGTGTGCGAGGTCCGACGGCCCGTGCTGGGGGTGGCACGGGCGAGAAATGTGTTGCTCAGGCTTCGATCTCGGGATCGAGGTTCTCCGAGCGACCCCGCTCCTTCTTCTGGGCGGCGGGCTTGACCGACGTGCGCTCCGCCTGTGCGGCGCGCTCCTCGGCGACCTCGGCCTCGCGCTCGGCGCGACGCTCTTCCTTCGCGGCCTTGACCTCGGCCTTGGCCTCGGCCTTCTTCTTGTGCGGACCGATGACCATGGTCATGTTGCGGCCGTCCTGCTTGGGGCTGGACTCCACGAAGCCCAGCTCCTGCACGTCTTCCGCCAGCTTCTGCAGCAGGCGGTAGCCGAGCTCGGGGCGGTGCTGCTCGCGGCCGCGGAACATGATCGTGATCTTGACCTTGTCGCCGGCCTTGAGGAAGCGCACTACGTGACCCTTCTTGGTCTCGTAGTCGTGCGCGTCGATCTTCGGCCGGAGCTTCATCTCCTTGATGATGACGTTGGTCTGGTTCCGTCGCGCCTCACGGGCCTTCTGGGCGTTCTCGTACTTGAACTTCCCGTAGTCCATGAGCTTGCAGACGGGCGGCTTGCCCATCGGAGCGATCTCCACCAGGTCGAGGTCCGACTCCTGGGCGAGCTTCAGTGCCTGGTCAGTGGAGACGATGCCAACGGTCTCGCCGTTGGGTCCCACGAGCCGGACCTCGGGAACCCGGATCCGGTCGTTGATTCGCAGCTCGGTGCTGATGTGTCCTCCAAACTCGTTCGGTCAAGAGCCTCTCGGAGGTGCCGTGGTACAGCACAAAAAACGAAAAGGCTCCCGCTGTCCAAGCGGAAGCCAGTCACGAGCCCCGACTGCATCCGCCTCCCGCGAAGGGAGGTGGAACAGGGCTCTCCATGGACCGGACCCGACAACCTGGCGGCCGTGCGGGTGGGAGACGATGGTGCTGGTCCCCGCTTGTGGATCGTCCGCCGCTCTCCCCGGTCTCCCGGTTCGGTGGCAGCTGATCGGTCAACGTCGATCGTATCCGAGATGTTCCGCTGCGTGCCAATTCACGCGCCGTGTCGCCTCACTCGCCTTCGCCTCACTCGCCCTCGGGGGCGGCGCCCAGCCAGCCCCAGCCGCCGTCCTGCAGCCGCACGGGCCTCCAGCCCGCGGCGATCCGGTGCAGGTCGTCCTCGGCGAGCACCAGCTGGTGCGGGCCGGCGACGTCGACGACCAGCGCCGCAGCGCCCTCCTGCACCGCGGTGGCCGCGGCGAGAGGGGCCGCTACCGGCACCGGGCGCGCCTGCGGGTCCCAGGCCGCGAGGCTGTCGATGCCGCTGAACGCGAGCAGCGCCATCCGGCCGTCGGCCCCGGTCAGCAGGACCGCAGCCATGTCGGAGGACTTGTCGGTGACGAGCGCGGCGCCGTCCGCGCCGGCTGCCCCCTCCCCGGTCTCCCCGAGGATCGCGACCACCGGCACCACGAGCCGGGACTCGGCCAGCGCGGCGAGCACAGCGGGGTACGGCGTGGTGCCGGCGTCGTACCCGGCGAGGGCGGTGCGCAGCGCCGGGTCGGGGCTGCCGTCGTCGTCGACGTACTCCGAGCCTTGCAGGCGTCGGGCGTCCGGGCGCTCGGAGGGCGGGTGGTTCACGCACCCGATCATCCCAGGCGTGGAAACATGGCCGACGTGCACCACTCCCCCCAGGCCCGTGACCGGCTCGCCGAGCGCCTGAGCGGCGCCGTCCGCGCGTGGCCCGAGCCGCTGCCCACGCCCCTGCTCGTCGTCGACCTCGACGCCTTCGACGCCAACGCCGCCGACCTGGTGGCCCGCGCCGGCGGCGTGCCGATCCGGGTGGCGTCGAAGTCGCTGCGGGTGCCGGCGCTGATCCGTCGGGCCCTGGAGACCGAGGGCTTCGCCGGGGTGCTGGCCTACACCCTCGCCGAGGCGCTGTGGCTGGTGGACAACGAAGTGAGCGACGACGTCCTGGTCGCCTATCCGAGCGTCGACGCCGGCGCCCTGGCCGCGCTGGTGGCCTCGCCGCGCTCAGCGTCGCGGATCACGATCATGGTCGACGACGTGGCTCACCTCGACGCCGTCGACGCGCTGCGCTCCTCCACCGCCGTGCCGGTGCGGGTCGCCATCGACGTCGACGCCGGCCTGCGCTGGGCGGGTGTCTCGGTGGGCCCCCAACGCTCCCCCCTGTACGACGTGGGGTCGGTCGCCCAGCTGGCCCGGATGGTCGTGGAGCGGCCCGGGTTCCGCCTGGTCGGCGTGATGACCTACGAGGGCCAGGTGGCCGGCGTCCCGGACGAGGTGCCGCACCAGCGTGCCCGCTCGGCCGTGGTGCGCCGGATCAAGCAGCTCTCCGTGCCGCAGCTGCGGCAGCGGCGCGCGGACATCGCCGAGGCGCTGGCCGCGCTCGAGGGCCACCACGACCACGCTGGGCTCCAGCTGTGGAACGCGGGCGGGTCGGGCTCGCTGGAGACGTCTGCGGCGGACCCGGTGGTCACCGAGGTCACCGCGGGCTCCGGGCTGCTGGGTCCGACGCTGTTCGACCACTACCGCTCCTTCAGCCCCGTGCCCGCCGCGTTCTTCGGGCTGCCCGTGACGCGTCGGCCGTCGGCGAAGGTGGCGACGGTGCACGGCGGCGGCCTGATCGCGTCCGGCCCCACCGGCGCGGACCGAGCCCCCACGCCGTGGGCGCCCTCGGGCCTCGGGCTCACCGCGCTGGAGGGTGCCGGCGAGGTGCAGACCCCGCTGAGCGGGGCGAGCGCCGAGCACCCCAGGATCGGCGACCTGGTCTGGTTCCGCCACGCCAAGTCGGGCGAGCTGTTCGAGCACGGCACCACCGTGCAGCTGCTGCACGGCGCCGACATCGTCGACCAGGCGCCGACGTACCGCGGCCTCGGCCTTGCCTTCTGAGCCTTCCGAACCCGCCGGACCTGGCGAGCCCACTGAGGCGGACCCTGCGGGTCGCGTGCTCGCCCACGCCCTCGCCCGGCCCGCCACCCTGGGCGCGGGCCGGCTGATCTGCCTGGACGGACCGGCCGGCGCGGGCAAGACGACCCTGGCGCAGCGGCTGCGGGAGCTGGCGCCGGACGCCGTGGTGCTGGGCACCGACGAGATGCTGGCCGGGTGGCGCGGCCTGCCCGGCCTCGCCGCGACCGTCGAGGCGCTGCTGCGCCCGTTGGCGACCGGCCGCCCCGGGCGCTGGCCGCGCTGGGACTGGACCGAGGACCGCTGGGCGGGCGAGCAGGTGCAGCAGCCGGTGCCGCTGCTGGTGCTCGAGGGGGTCGGTTGCTACTCGCCGCGCTACGCGGAGCTGGTCACCACCCTGGCCTGGGTCGAGGCGTCGCCGGCGACCCGGGCGCGGCGGGCCGCCCGGCGCGACGGCGACGCGTTCGCCGAGCACTGGCCCACCTGGCTGGCCGACGAGGAACGGCTGCACGCCGAGACCGGGACCCGCCGCCACGCCGACGTCCTCGTCCGCACCGAGGACCGCGACCTAGGCTCACAGGCGTGAGCGCACCCACCGGCGAGCAGTACCCGATCAGTGCCCACGGCTACCACGCCGTGGTGACCCAGGGCGGCGGCGTGCTGCGCGCGCTGCGCCACGACGACCGGCCGCTGCTGGACGGCACCGCCGAGGACGCCGTGCCCAGCGGCGGGCGCGGCCAGCTGCTGGTGCCGTGGCCGAACCGGCTGCGCGACGGCCGCTACGAGTTCGGCGGCACCACCCACCAGCTGGCGCTCACCGAGCCCAGCCGCAACAACGCCTCCCACGGCCTGGTCCGCTGGGCGTCATGGACCCTGGTGCGCCACGAGCCCGCACTGGTCGAGCTGTCCTACTTCCTGCCCGCCCAGTCCGGCTACCCGTGGGCCCTGGACCTGCGCACGACCTACGCCCTCGACACCGACGGGCTCACCGTCACCCAGTCCGCGACGAACACCACCGACACGCCCGCGCCGTACGCCTCCGGCGCCCACCCCTACCTGGTGGCCGGCCCGGGGTCGTGCGACGAGTGGGAGCTGGAGCTTCCGGCGGCCACCTACCTGGCCACCGACGCCGAGCGGCTGCTGCCGACCGGGCGCGGCGCGATCGGCGACCTCGGCTTGGAGGCCGACTCCCCCACCGGGCTGGCCGGGCACGCGCTGAACCACGCGGTGACCGACCTGGTCCGCGACGCCGAGGGCGTCGCCACGGTCCGGCTGCGCCACCCCGACGGCGGTGGGGTCGCGCTCTGGGTGGACGCGCACCACCGCTGGCTGCAGCTCTACACCGGCGACGACACGCCCCGGCCGCGGGTCTCGCTCGCGGTGGAGCCGATGACCTCGCCGCCGGACGCGTTCAACTCGCGCGAGGACCTGGTGGTGCTGGAGCCGGGTGCGTCGTTCGCCGCGCAGTGGGGCATCCGGGCGCTCTGAGCCGCTCCGGCGTCGCCGGGGTCGTCGGTGGACGGGCGCCGGGTCAGGGCCGGGTCAGGGCCGGGTCAGGGCTTGTGCGCCGCCACGACGGCGCGCAGCTCGCGCACGGCCTTCTCGGCGCGGGCGCCGTCCGAGGTGTGGATGCCCATCAGCCCGATCCGGACGTCGTCGCCCTGGTCCAGCTGCGGCCACGGCGCACCGTTCGGCACCCGGACCACACCGACCTCCGACCAGGCCAGCACCCGCTTGCGGTAGCCGTTGACCACGGTGAGGCCGTCCTCGTCGGCGACCACCCGGGAGCGGGCCATGCCGTTGAGCAGGGCCAGGCCGAGCAGCACGAGGGCGATCACGGTGCCCTTCTGGAAGATGTTGACCGACGCCTGGGTGTCCGGGTCGAAGCGCAGCCACAGGAACACGAACCCGCCGACGAGGATCACGCCGAAGGCGAGTGCGGCCATGCGCGGGCCGAAGGGACGCCAGGTGCGCGGCAGCGTGGGCACACCGCCGGTGGTGGTCGCGTTCTCGGGCACGGTAGCGGGCCTCACAGGCGGCAGGCGTGGATGTCGGTGGTCAGGATCGCTCGGGCCCCGAGCGCGTAGATCTCGTCCATCACCCGCTGGGCGGTGGCGCGCGGCACCATGGAGCGCACCGCGACCCAGCCCTCCTTGTGCAGCGGGCTCACGGTGGGGCTCTCGAAACCCGGCGTCAGGGCGATGGCCTGCTCGACCCGGGTCTCGGGGATGTCGTAGTCCATCATCACGTAGGTGCGCGCGACCAGGACGCCCTGCAGGCGCCGGGTGAAGATCTCCAGGGCCGACTCGTCGGCGCCCGGGCGGGTGATCATCACCGCCTCGGACTCCAAGATGACGTCGCCGAAGACCTCCAGGCCGGCGTTGCGCAGCGTGCTGCCGGTCTCCACGACGTCGGCGATCACGTCGGCCACACCGAGCTGGATGCTGGTCTCCACCGCACCGTCCAGGCGCACCACCGCGGCGTCGACGCCGCGATGGGCCAGGTAGTCACGCAGCACGCCGTCGTACGACGTCGCGATCCGCAGGCCCTCCAGGTCGGCCACCGAGGACGCGGTGCCGGGCCGGGCGGCGAAGCGGAACTTCGAGCGGCCGAACCCCAGCCGCAGGCTCTCGGTCGCGGTGGCCTGGGAGTCCAGCAGCAGGTCGCGACCGGTGATCCCGGCGTCGAGGGTGCCCTCGCCGACGTAGAGCGCGATGTCGCGCGGGCGGAGGTAGAAGAACTCCACCCCGTTGTCGGGGTCCAGCTTGGTGAGCTGCTTGGAGTCGGAGCGCTGGGCGTAGCCGGCCTCGCGCAGCATCGTGGAGGCCGACTCGGACAGGCCTCCCTTGTTGGGAACGGCGATCTTGAGCATGGGGTGTTCCTGTTCGGGCCTGACGGCCTGTTCGGGGGCCTCGTCGGTTGCGGCGCGCGGCCGCGACTCAGAGGTGGGAGTAGACGTCCTCGAGCGTCAGGCCGCTGGCGATCATCAGGACCTGCGCGTGGTAGAGCAGCTGGCTGATCTCCAGGGCGGTCGCCTCGCGACCCTCGTGCTCCGCGGCCATCCAGGACTCCGCGGCCTCCTCGATCAGCTTCTTGCCGATCGCATGGACGCCCGCGTCCAGAGCCCGGACGGTGCCCGAGCCCTCGGGCCGGGTCTGTGCCTTCTCGCTGAGCTCAGCGAACAGCTCGTCGAACGTCTTCACGGGGGCTCAGCCTACGTCGTCCCGGCGTCCGCCCGTGCGCCGGTGTCCGGGGCGGGCACCGAGCACCTCAGACGTGGAGCGCCGGGCACCTCGGACGCGGAGTGTCGGGCGCCTCAGACGCTGTGGCCGCGGTGCAGCCGCTTGAGCGTCGCCGCGGTCTGCAGCGCCGCGGAGGCCGCCTCGTAGCCCTTGTCCTCACGCGAGCCCGGCAGGCCCGCCCGGTCCAGCGCCTGCGCGTCGTCGTCGCAGGTCAGCACGCCGAACCCCACCGGCGTGGTGTGGTCCAGCGACACCCGGGTCAGCCCGTCGGTGGCGGCGTTGCACACGAACTCGAAGTGCGGCGTGCCGCCACGGATCACCACGCCGAGCGCGACCACCGCGTCGTACGACGGCGCGAGCGCGGCCGCGGCGACGGGCAGCTCGAAGGTGCCCGGCACCCGGACCACGACCGGCGCCTCGACCTTGTGGTCGGCGAACGCGCGGTGCGCCCCGGCGAGGAGGCCGTCCATCACCGTGGTGTGCCAGCTCGCCGCGACGACCGCGACCCGCAGGTCGTGGCAGTCGACGGGGGTGAGGTCGGGGGCTCCGTGTCCGGCCATGTCAGCTGGCTCCTTCGTGGGTGGTCTCCGCGCTCAGGTGCGGCAGGTCGTGGCCCATCCGGTCCCGCTTGGTGAGCAGGTAGGCCAGGTTGTGGTCGTTGTGGTGCGGGGTGAGCGGGACGCGCTCGGTGACCTTGATCCCGAAGTCCTCCAGGTCGTGGACCTTGCCGGGGTTGTTGGTCATCAGCCGTACCTCGGTGACGCCGAGGTCCTTGAGGATCTGCGTGGCCGCGCCGTAGTGGCGTGCGTCGGCGGGCAGGCCCAGGTCCAGGTTGGCGTCGACGGTGTCGCGGCCGCCGTCCTGGAGCTGGTAGGCCTGCAGCTTGGCGACCAGCCCGATGCCGCGGCCCTCGTGGCCGCGGAGGTAGACCAGCACGCCGCGCCCCTCGGCCACGATCCGCTCGAGCGCCTCGTCGAGCTGTGGGCCGCAGTCGCAGCGGTGGGAGCCGAAGACGTCACCGGTCAGGCACTCCGAGTGCACCCGGGTCAGCACCGGCCCCTCGGCGAGGCTCGCCGGGTCGCCGTACACCAGGGCGATGTGCTCGCTGTCGTCGATGGTGATCGTGTAGCCGATGGCGGTGAACTCGCCGTACCGGGTGGGCAGCCGGGTCTCGGCCTGGCGGATCACGTGCCGCTCGGTACGGCGCCGGTAGCGCACCAGCTCCTCGATGGAGATCATCGCGACGTCGTGCTCGTCGGCGAAGGCCCGCAGCTCCGGTGCGCGCTTCATGGTGCCGTCGTCGTTGACCACCTCGACCAGGACGCCGGCCGGGGTCAGGCCCGCCAGCCGGCACAGGTCGACCGCGGACTCGGTGTGGCCGCGCCGGACCAGCACGCCGCCCTCGCGGGCGCGCAGCGGGAACACGTGGCCGGGGCGGGTCAGCTCCCACGGCTCGGTCGCGGAGTCGGCCAGCACCCGCACGGTGTGGGCGCGGTCGGCGGCGGAGATGCCGGTGCTGACGCCGTCGCGGGCGTCGACCGAGATCGTGTACGCGGTGCGGTAGGCGTCCTTGTTGTGCGGGGTCATCAGCGGGATCTCGAGCCGGTCGAGCATCTCGCCGGGCATCGGCGCACAGATCACGCCGCTGGAGTACCGGATGGTCCAGGCCATCAGCTCCGGGGTCGCCTTGGAGGCGGCGAAGATGATGTCGCCCTCGTTCTCGCGGTCCTCGTCGTCGACGACGATCACCGCCTTCCCTGCCGCGATGTCGGCGATGGCCCGCTCCACGGGGTCCAGGCGCACGGACATGTCAGCTCTCCTTGCTGGTGTAGGCACGCACGAGCTTCTCCACGTGCTTGGCGATGACGTCGACCTCGAGGTTGACCCGGGAGCCGGGTTCGCGGAAGCCGAGCGTGGTGCGGGTCAGCGTCTCGGGGATGAGGCTGACCGTGAACGTGGTGTCGTGGGCCTCGACCACCGTCAGCGAGGCGCCGTCCACGGTGATCGAGCCCTTGTCGACCAGGTACTTGCCGAGCTCGGTCGGCATCGCGATCTCGACGACCTCCCAGTGCTCGCTGGGGGTGCGGGCCACGACCTCGCCGACGGCGTCGACGTGGCCTTGGACGACGTGGCCGCCGAGCCGCTTGTCCGCGGTGACGGCGCGCTCGAGGTTGACCCGGTCGCCCACGGCGACCTTGTCGAGGTTGGTCTTGGCCAGGGTCTCGGCCATGACGTCGGCGGTCCAGGTGCCGGCGCCGAGCTCGGAGACGGTCAGGCAGCAGCCGTTGACCGCGATGGAGTCACCGAGGCCGGCGTCGGAGATGGCGACGTCGCAGGCGATGGTGAGCCGCAGCGCGTCGCCCTGGTCCTCGACGGCGGCGACGGTGCCGAGCTCTTCGACGATGCCGGTGAACATCAGGCCTCCTCGGTGCGCCGCGGGCGCATCACGACACGGACGTTGGCCTCGGCTCCCTCGCCGACGACGGTGGTCTCGACCAGCACCAGGCGCAGGGCGTCGTCGATGCTGGTGATCCCGAGGTCGGCGACGGCCGCGGTGCCGGCGCCGAGGAGGGCCGGAGCCAGGTAGGCGACGACCTCGTCGACCAGGCCGGCCGAGAGGAAGGCGGCGGCCAGGGTGGGGCCGCCCTCGAGGAAGACGTGGTGCCGGTCGTGCTCGGCGTAGAGCACGTGCAGCGCCTTCTCCGGGTCGCGCATGCGCAGGTGCAGGGTGTGCGCGGCCTGGTCGTGCACGCGCAGGGAGGGGTCGAGGTCGCGCTCGCCGAGCACCACCCGCAGCGGCTGGCGGTCCAGCGGCAGGTCGCGCTCGTCGCGGACCGTGAGCTGCGGGTCGTCGGCCAGCACGGTGCCGGTGCCGACCACCATCGCGTCGCACTGCCCGCGCAGCAGGTGGGTGTCGCGCCGGGCGGCCGAGGAGGTGATCCACTGCGAGGTGCCGTCGGCGGCGGCGGAGCGGCCGTCGAGGGTGGCGGCGTACTTCCACGTCACGAACGGCCGGCCGTTCTCGTGGGCGAAGGTCCACTCCCGGTTGAGTGCCACGGCCTCGTCGCGCAGGATGCCGGAGTCGGTCTCGATCCCGGCCGCGGCGAGCGTCGCCAGGCCGCCGGCGGCGAGCGGGTTCGGGTCGTGCTGGGCGACGACGACGCGGGCGACGCCGGCCGCCATCAGCGCCTCGGTGCACGGGCCGGTGCGGCCCGTGTGGTTGCACGGCTCGAGGGTGACCACGGCCGTGGCGCCGGCGGCGCGCTCACCGGCGACGGCCAGGGCCTCGACCTCCGCGTGCGGGGTTCCGGCGCCGCGGTGGTAGCCCTCACCGACGGTGGTGCCGTCGGGGGCCAGCAGCACGCAGCCGACGCGGGGATTGGGATGGGTGGGCACCTCGGGGGATGCCGCCAGCGCGAGCGCACGACGCATTGCGTCGTACTCGCGGGTGAACGTCTCTGCCACTTCAACCTCTCGGTCCTTGGTCGCGGACTCCGGGGCTGGCAGGACGTCTGGGCGCGGGCGGGTGCCCGGCTCGGACGTTTGCGTGCGCTTCCCATCCGGACTTTGACCGTCGGTCCAGGAATTCCACCTGGTCAACCGATCACTGGTGGTGATCGGGTCGCGGACTTTCACCGCCGGCTCGGATTTTCACCGACCCCAGAGCACGCGAACTCTCGGCCAACATGTTCTCACAACGCGCGCAGCACCTGTGTGTGGGGCCGGTCACGACCGGAGTGGCCAGCCTCAGCGGGACAGCAGCAGACCGCTGGTCGGCACTCCCGTGCCCGCGGTCACGAGCACGTTCTCGGCGGCGTCGACCTGGTTCACCGAGGTCCCGCGGACCTGGCGCACGCCCTCGGCGATGCCGTTCATCCCGTGGATGTAGGCCTCACCGAGCTGCCCGCCGTGGGTGTTGATCGGCAAGCGGCCGCCGATCTCGATCGCGCCGTCGGCGATGAAGTCCTTGGCCTCGCCGCGCCCGCAGAACCCGAGCTCCTCGAGCTGCATCAGCACGTAGGGGGTGAAGTGGTCGTAGAGGATCGCGACGTCGACGTCGTCGGGGCGCAGCCCGGACTGGCCCCACAGATCGCGGGCGACCACGCCCATCTCGGGGATGCCGATGTCCTCGCGGTAGTACGACGTCATCACGAACTGGTCGCGCCCGGCACCCTGGGCGGCGGCCGTGACGAGCGCCGGCGTCTGGGCGAGGTCGCGGGCCCGCTCGGCGGAGACCACCACGAGCGCGACCGCGCCGTCGGACTCCTGGCAGCAGTCCAGCAGCCGCAGCGGGTCGGCGATCATCCGGGAGGCCTGGTGCTGCTCGAGGGTGATCGGCTTGCCGTGGAAGAAGGCGTGCGGGTTGCTGGCCGCGTGCCGGCGGTCGGCCACGGCGACGCGACCGAAGTCCTCGGAGGTGGCGCCGTACTCGTGCATGTAGCGGCGCGCCTGCATCGCCACGGTGGCGGCCGGTGTGCTCAGCCCGAGTGGGTAGGTCCAGGCGTTGTCGAGGCCGTTGGTGTTGACCTGGGCCGCGGCCCACTTCGAGACCTGCCCGAAGCGGTCACCGGAGCGCTCGTTGAAGCCGCGGTAGACGACCACCACGTCGGCGACGCCGGTGGCCACGGCCATGGCGGCCTGCTGCACCGTCGCGCAGGCGGCACCGCCGCCGTAGTTGATCCGGCTGAAGAAGCGCAGCTCGCCGATGCCGAGCTCGCGGGCCACGGCGATCTCCGAGGAGCTGTCCATCGTGAAGGTGACCAGCCCGTCGACGTCGGCGGGGCGCAGCCCGCAGTCGGCCAGCGCGTGCTGGATCGCCTCCACGGACAGCTGCAGCTCCGAGCGTCCCGATGCCTTGGAGAACTCGGTGGCGCCGATCCCGGCGATCGCGGCCCGCCCGGACAGGCTCCGCGCGCTCATGCCTGCTCCCCCAGCCCGCCGGTCCCGCCGGTCCCGCCGGTCCCGCCGGTCCCGATGGTGACCGTGCCGGTGACGTGGTCGCCGAGGGAGACGGCACCGACGACCTTGATGACGGCGTGCTCGTCGGTGACCTCGGTGACCTCGCCGGTGAAGGTGAAGGTGTCATAGGGGTAGGCCGGGGCGCCGAGCCGGATCGCGATGCCCTTGATCTGCACCTGGGGTCCGAGCCGGTCCGTGACGTAGCGCTCGCACAGCGCGGTCGAGGTCAGGATGTTGACGAAGACGTCCTTCGAGCCCGCCGCCTGCGCGCGGTCCCGGTCGTGGTGGACATCTTGGAAGTCGCGGGTGGCGATCGCGGTGGAGACCACCAGCGTCGGGGTGATGGGCAGGGTCCACTCCGCCAGGCGGGTGCCGACCTCGAGGGGCGGGCTGGTCGTGCCGCTCATGCGGGCTCTCCTCGTCCCACACGCCGCCAGATCGGCAGCGTGAGCTCGTCGTCGATGTCGTCGAAGTCCACCTGCAGCCGGTCGCCGATGCGCAGCCCGTCGTCGCCCTCGGCAGGGACCCCGGTGACCTCGGCGACCATCCGGACGCCCTCGTCGAGGTCGAGCAGCGCGATCACCAGCGGGAGCTGCTTGCCGGGCACCTGCGGGGCGTGGTGCACGACGTAGGAGAAGACCGTGCCCTCTCCCCTCGCGACGACGTGCCCGCGGTCCAGGGCGCCGCACTCGGGGCAGGCCGGGCCCGGCGGGTGGCGCAGCACACCGCAGGCGTTGCACTTCTGGATGCGCAGCTCGTGCGCCTTCGTGCCCTCGAAGAAGTAGGCGTTGTCCAGGCCGATGACCGGCCGGACCGGGCTGGGTCGCCCAGGTGCCTCACTCACCGGCGCTCCCCTTCGTCCGCGGGATGAACTTCAGCACCCGGAACAGCATGCTGGCGACGCGCTCCGTGCTGCCGTCGGGGTGGTCGACGTACCAGGTGTTGCGGGAGGTGACGAAGTAGCCGACGCCCATCGCCGTGGCCTTCGGGCCGACGACGGAGTCCAGGGCCGTGGTGACCCGGACCCGCTCCCCGAGGCGCAGGTACCGGTCGTAGGTCTGCTCGCAGTTGGTGCCGAGCACGGCGGTGAACCCCGCCTCGGTCAGCGCCCCCATCATCGAGTGCAGGGGGTCGTCGGCGGCGGGCCGGCCGCCCAGGCCGTACATGGTCCACACCTGCGCCATGGACGGCGGCGCCTCACCGGCCCTGAAGCGCGGGTTGTCCAGCCCGATCGCCTCCAGCCAGTTGTCGATGGTGGGCTGGTTGACCTCGTCGCGGGCGCTGCGCTCGGCAGCCTCGCCCCACGCCTTGATCCGCTCCGCGGCCGCCATCACCTGCTCGTGCAGCTCGGGGGTGACGCCGGGGGCGAGCTCTGCGGCGGCGCTCATCGCGGCACCCGGGGAAGGCCCAGGCCGAACATCGAGATCAGCTCGCGCTGGACCTCCTGCACGCCGCCACCGAAGGTGATGACCAGGTTCCGCTTCGCCTGGCCGTCGAGGTAGTCGAGCAGCTTCTTGGTGTCCGGGTCGCCGGGGTCGCCGTGCCGGTGCACCAGGGAGACCAGGTCGGCCAGCAGGTGCTGCACCTCGTCGGCGGCGAACACCTTCGAGGAGGAGGCATCGGCGACGCTGATCTCGCCGGACGCGGCCGCCCGGGCGACCTCCCAGTTGAGCAGCTCGTTGACCCGGAAGATCGCCGTGGCGCGCCCGAGCAGGTCGGCGACGTCGGGCAGGTCCCGGACGCCGGCGGCGTCGGCCCAGCGCACGACCCGGTCGCGCAGGCCCTCGATCCGCCCGGCGGGGCCGAGCATGACGCGCTCGTGGTTGAGCTGGGTGGTGATCAGGCGCCAGCCCTGGTTCTCCTCGCCCACCAGCATGTCGGCGGGCACCTTGACGTCGTTGAAGTACGTCGCGTTGACGTGGTGGGAGCCGTCGGCGGTGATGATCGGCGTCCAGCTGTAGCCGGGGTCGGTGGTGTCGACGATGAGGATCGAGATCCCCTTGTGCTTGGGGGCGTCGGGGTCGGTGCGCACGGCGAGCCAGACGTAGTCGGCCTGGTGCCCGCCGGTGGTCCACATCTTCTGGCCGTTGACCAGGTAGTAGGGACCGTCGCTGTCCGGGTCGTCGCTCACCAGCCGGGCGGTGGTGCGCAGCGAGGCCAGGTCGGTGCCCGCGTCGGGCTCGGAGTACCCGATGGCGAAGTGCACGTCGCCGGCGAGGATCCGGGACAGGAACAGGTCCTTCTGCTTCTGCGAGCCGTAGCGGATCAGGGTCGGCCCGACCGTCTGCAGGGTGACCGAGGGCAGGTGCACGTCGGCGTACTGCGCCTCGTTGGCGAAGATCGTCTGCTCGATCTCCCCCAGGCCGTGGCCGCCGTACTCCGCCGGCCAGCCCACCCCCATCCAGCCGTCCTCGCCGAGGCGCTTGATCAGCCGCTCGTAGGTGGGGCCGTGCCGGTCCCAGGCGCCCTCGACCGGATCGGGGTCGTGCTTGCCCTCGAACTCTGCGGCGACGCCGGTGAAGTAGCTCCGCAGCCGCTCCTTGAGCTCGCGCTGCTCCGCGCTCAGCTCCAGGTTCTTGGCGGCCGGGTCCTCCACGGGCACCTGGGCGCCGATGGTGTCCAGCGCGTGCGCGAGGTCGGTGGCCCAGGAGGTGTAGCCGATGAGCGGGTAGGTGATGTCGACGCCCATGCCGCCGTGCAGGTGGTGACAGGTGCGCAGCGCGGACGGGGCGACCTGGCTGGCCCAGTAGCCGGCCACCGCGAGGTCGTCGCCGGCCTCGAGGCCCGCCGCCACGCGCTGCACCGCGTTGTCCGCGGCGAGGTCGAGGGTGCGGGAGGCGACGTAGACGTCGGCCATCTGCAGGGAGACCGCCTGGAACTCCGCGAGGGCGCGGCCGAACTGGCGCCGGCCCTTGACGTACTCGGCGGTGAGGTCGCGGGCTCCGGCCAGCACGCCGGCGGCGGTGACGGCGAGGCCGGCGCGGGCCACGTCGAGCAGGTGCGCGGCGGCGCCGTCGGCGAGCAGCTCGGCGGGTGCGTCCTCGAGCACCACCGTGTGCTGCGGGCGCTGCCCGGAGGCGCTGGCGGGAAGCAGGGTGACGCCGGGCCCGGCGGGGTCGACCAGCGCCACGACGTCGCGCCCGCCGTCGCGGTCACCGTCACGGGCCACCACCAGCAGCCGTCCGGCCTCCTCCGCCCAGGTCACGGCGGCCTTGCGACCGGTGACCCGGCCGTCGGCGACGGTGGTCGTCGGCGTCGCGCCGAGAGCACGTCCCGGCTCCCGGAAGGCCGGGGCGAGCACCAGCTCACCGGAGGCCACGAGCGGGAGCAGCTCCTTGCGCTGGGCGTCCGTGCCGTGCGCGGACAGGGTCAGCGCACCGCAGCACAGCGTCTCCCAGACGGGCACCTGCACCCCGCGCCGGGCCGCCTCGCGCAGCAGCACCGCCACCTCGGCCAGGCCCAGCCCTTCGCCGCCGTGCTCGACGGGCACGGGAAGCGAGGTCAGCCCGGCGGCGGCCCAGGCCGACCACTTCCGGGCGTCCGACTCGCGGTCCAGGACCTCGCCGACGACGGCGCGCACTGCATTGATCGCCTCAACATCCACGAGCAGAACTGTAACGTGTTCTAGTTCGGGAAGCACGAAGGCGGCTCGCCGGGCGAGAACTTGTTCTACCGTGGAGACATGGTCTCCCCGCTGGGCGTGGCGCGCAACCGGGTCTACCTCCCGTGGACCCCGCTGCCCGAAGGGCGGCTCGTGGACCTTCCCGGCCGAGGTACGACGTTCGTCACCGACACCCCCGGCCCGAGCCCGGACGCCCCGGCGATCGTGCTGCTGCACGCGCTCGGCACCACCGGGCTGCTGGCGTGGTTCCCCTGCATCAGGCCGCTGTCCAAGCGCTTCCGGGTGATCACGTTGGACCAGCGCTGGCACGGGCAGGGCATCCGCAGCGAGGAGTTCTCCCTGGCCGACTGTGCCGACGACGTTGCCGCACTGGCCGACGTGCTCGGCCTCGAGGAGGTCGTGGTCGCCGGCTACTCCATGGGCTCGATCGTCGCGCAGCGGGTCTGGCGCCAGCACCCGGACCGGGTCGCCGGGCTGGTCCTGGGGGCCACCACCGACCGGTTCCAGCTCAACCCGATCGAACGGGCCTTCTTCGGCTCGATGGGCACCTCGATGGTCGCGCTGCGCAGCGTCGCGCACTCACGGACCAACGCGCATGCCCTCGACCTGGACCGCCGCGCCGGCCAGGGGCACCGCGACATGCACGACTGGGCGCTGCGTGAGTTCCGCTCGACCAGTCCGTGGGCCGTGGGGCAGGCGCTCGCCGCCCTGGGCCGACACCACTCCCGGCCGTGGCTGCGCCGCATCGACGTGCCCACCGCGGTGGTGGTGATGATGCGCGACAAGGTGATCCCGACCAGCCGCCAGATCGCGCTGGCGCGCAGCATCCCGGGTGCCACCATCCACGAGGTGGACGCCGGTCACTCCGGCAGCGTGCTGGCCTCCGAGCGGTTCGTGCCGCGCATGGTCGAGGCCGCCACGACCGTCAACGCGCGGAGCCGCGACTTCCGGCGGCCTCGACCTGCTCGGTGAGCCGGGCCAGCTCGACCGGGAAGTGCCGCACGAGGGCGTCGGCGTCGGGCATCGACTCCCGGCAGGCGATGACACCCACGTGCAGCCGGCCGGCGTTGGACATCACCGTGACGTTGAGGCCGGCGCCGTGGAACACCGGCCCCAGCGGGCTGAGCACCTCGATCCGCGCGCCCATGAAGTAGACCGGCACCGGCGGTCCCGGCACGTTGGAGATGACCAGGTTGTGCACGACCGGGTGCCGTTCGGCCAGGCGCAGGTTGGCGTAGGTGCGCACCGCCAGTCCGAAGGTGCGTGGCGCGGCGAACTCGGCCCAGTCCTGCAGCGCGTCCGCACTGATCGCGTTGTGGTGCTCCTTGGCGTTGCGGTTGCGCTCGGCCAGCATGTGCAGCCGCTCGACCGGGTCGTCGACGTCGGTGCCGAGCTTGGTGAACAGCGCGGAGACCTTGTTCGCGCCGGTCTCGCGGCGGGTGGTGTCGCGCACGCTGACCGGGACGGTGGCCAGCAGGGAGCCGGCGGGCAGCTCGTCGCGCTCGGCCAGGTAGCGGCGCAGCGCACCGCCCGCGACGGTGAGCACCACGTCGTTGACGGTGGTGCCGGTCTGCTTCTTGACCGCCCGCACGTCGTCGAGCGCGAGGTTCGTCAGCGCGATGGAGCGGTGTCCGGTGATGGTGCCGTTGAACGAGGTCCGCGGGGCGGAGAAGGGCGCGGCCATCGCGGTGCCCTGGCGGGCGCGGCTGACCGTCTTGGCGATGACCTGGGCCGACGGCTTGAGCACCCGGGCGAGGGTGAGCGGCCGGGCCGCGGTGCCGAGCACCGCCCGCCCCAGCAGCTCGCCCCGGCTGGGGCTGCGCGGGTGCTCGCTGTGCTCGAGCAACATGGGCGGCGCGTCGGGCTCCAGCGAGCACAGGTGGGAGACCAGGTTGGCGCCCGAGACGCCGTCGACCGTCGCGTGGTGCATCTTGGCGAACACCACCACCCGGTCCGGGTCGTCGTCGGCCGCGTCGACCGGGCGGTACCCCTCGATCACCCACATCTCCCACAGCGGCCGGGAGCGGTCCAGCGGCAGCGAGGCCAGGTGGGCGCACAGCTCCATGAGCTCGGCGTAGCCGCCCGGGCTGGGCAGGGCGAGCCGGTGCACGTGGCGCTCGATGTCGAAGGCGGTGTCGCGCACCCACACCGGGTGGTCCAGGCCGAGCGGCACCCCGCGGATCTTGCGGGTGAAGGCCGGCACGTCGTGCACGTTGGCGTCGATCCCCTGCTGCAGCGTCGTGAACGAGTACGGCTCGCTCATGGACGACGGGTCGAGCACCATGACCGCACACACGTGCATCAGCTGCGCCGGCGTCTCCAGGTAGAGGAAGCTGGCATCCAGTCCCGACAGCCGCTCCATGCGCCTCATCTCCTTCTCGAACGCTCGCGCGGTGTGCGCCTAGAACAGGTTCTTCGACATCAACGACGTGGCTAGGATCCAGTCATGGGCTTCGTCCGCAGACAGGTCATCACCGCCGCGCTGACGGCGAACGCCATCCGTCCGTTGCCCGGTTTCCGCACCGGCATCCCAGCGTTCTTCGCCGGGTGGCTGACCGGCGAGCTCGCCCCCCATGTGCTCGGTCTCACAGCCGCCGACGCCGTCGCGCACGCCTTCGGACGGCGCCGCGACGTCCGCGGCCTGGCGCTGGCCGGGTTGTCCGCGGCCGGCCTGGTGCACCTGATCGCCCAGAGCCGACGCGCGGTCGACACCGCCGAGGACGCCCTGGTCGAGGGCCTCGGCGTGGACTACGTCTCCCAGCTCGACGCCAAGCCCTCACCGGCCGACCTGGCCACCCCGTGGCGCCAGGTCGCCACCCCCTTCGCGTTCCGCTCCTCGGCGCGCCGCGCCGGTGTGCGCGTGCGCCGCGACATCCCGTTCTCGCCGTACGGCGCCCGGGGGTTGCTCGACGTCTACACCTCCGAGAACACGCCGGCCGCCGGGGCGCCGGTGCTGCTGCAGGTGCACGGCGGCGGCTGGACCATCGGCCGCAAGGACCAGCAGGGCCTGCCCCTGATGCAGCACATGGCGGCGCGGGGCTGGGTGTGCGTGGCGATCAACTACCGCCTGGCGCCGCGCGACCCGTGGCCGGCGCAGATCGTCGACGTGAAGTCGGCGATCGCCTGGATCCGGGAGAACATCGAGGCCTACGGCGGCGACCCCGACTACATCGCCATCACCGGCGGGTCCGCCGGTGGGCACCTGAGCTCACTGGCCGCGGTCACGCCGAACGACCCGGAACTCCAGCCCGGCTTCGAGTCCGCGGACACCTCGGTGCAGGTCGCGGTGCCCTACTACGGCGTCTACGACCTGGCCGGCGTGAGCGGGCTGCGCTCCGCGGAGCTGCTGCGGGACACGTTCCTCGCGCCGTGGGTGTTCAAGAAGGACCCCGTGGCCGCTCGCGAGGAGTTCGAGAAGGCCAGCCCGCTGCTGCGGGTGAATGCCGACGCCCCCGACTTCTTCATCATCCACGGCTCCCAGGACACCCTGGTCGACCCCGGGCAGGCGCGTGCGTTCGTCAAGGCGCTGCGCGCCACGTCCAAGCGGACGGTGGTCTACGCCGAGCTGCCCGGCGCCCAGCACGCCTTCGACATCTTCCCCTCGATCCGCTCCGCGCACCTGGTGCGGGCCACGGAGCGGTTCTTGAACTGGCACTGGAACACCTGGCGCCGCGAGCACGCCGGGGCCGCAGAGGTCGTGCCGGCGCAGTAGCCAGGACGTTCAGCGGGGCAGGCCGAGGATCCGCTCTCCGGCGACGTTGCGCAGGATCTGGGTGGTGCCGCCGGCGATCGACAGGCACCGGGTGTTCAGCTGCTCCCACACGTCGGCGGCGAGGTTCTCGCCCCGCTGTCCCGGGGTGTCGGGGCGGGCCGTCAGTGGGTCCAGCACCGCCAGCCGGTCGCCCTGCAGCGTCACCACCAGCTCGGAGGACTCCTGCCGGCTCCGCACGCCGAGCAGCTTCGCCACGCTGGACTCCGCCCCCGGGCCCTGACCGCCCAGGGCGCGCAGCGTCGTGCGGACCCCCAGCAGGCCGCACACGGTCGCCAGCGCCACCTGGTGCCCGACCGCGACGCGCTGCGCGGCCCGGAGGTCGCCGGTCGCGGCCAACGCCACCGCCCGCTCGACGCTCTTGGTGAGCCGGGCGCTGGCCATCGCGACCCGCTCGTTGGCCAGCGTCGTGCGGGCCAGCCGCCAGCCGTCGCCCGGCTCGGCGACCACGCACTCGTCGGGCACGAACACGTCGTCGAGGAAGACCTCGTTGAACAGCGCCTCGCCGGTGATCTCGCGCAGCGGGCGGACCTCGATGCCCGGGCTGCGCATGTCGAGGAGGAAGTAGGTGATCCCCTTGTGCGCGGGCACGTCGGGGTCGGTGCGGGCCAGGCAGATCCCCCAGTCCGCGCGCTCGGCGACCGAGGTCCACACCTTCTGCCCGCTCAGCGACCAGCCGCCGTCGACCCGCACGGCCTTGGTCCGCAGCGAGGCGAGGTCGGAGCCGGAACCGGGCTCGGAGAAGAGCTGGCACCAGGTCAGCTCACCCAGCAGGGAGGGCCGCACGAACCGCTCCCGCTGCTCGTCGGTGCCGTGGGCCAGCACGGTGGGCACCGCCCACCCGGCGATGACCAGGTCAGGGCGGGTGACCTTGGCCCGGGCCAGCTCCTGGTCGATGACGATCTGTGTCGTCGGATCCGCCCCCAGCCCGTACGGCGCCGGCCAGTGCGGCGTCAGGTAGCCGGCCTCGACCAGCGCCGCGCGCTGGTCCGCCCCCTCGAGCGCCGCGATCCGCTCGGCGGTGGCGCGCGCCTCGGGGCGGATCGTCTCGTCGCGGCCCTCCAGGTCGACGTCGACCTGGCGTCGTACCCCGGCGACGGCGGCGGCGCAGACCCGCTCCGCGGCGTCGTCGGCGGAGCCCACCAGGGAGCGCAGCGTGATCGCCCGGCGCAGGTAGAGGTGGGCGTCGTGCTCGAAGGTGAAGCCGATCCCGCCGAGGACCTGGATGCAGGACTTGGCGACCTCCACGGCGCCGTCGAAGCAGACCGCGGCGGCCACGTCGACCGCGAAGTCCCACTGCGTCTCGTCTCCGGCGTCGGCAGCGGCGGCCGCGTCCCAGGCGGCCGCGGTGACGGCCTCGGCCGTCTCCAACATCTGCGCGCACAGGTGCTTGATGGCCTGGAAGGCCCCGATCTTCTGGCCGAACTGCTCGCGGACCTTGGCGTAGTCGACCGCCGTGCCCAGGCACCAGCGGGCCACGCCGGCGGCCTCGGCCGCGGCCAGGGTGATCGCCAGCCGGCGCCGCGCCGGGTCGACCTCGGTCTCGGTCGCGCCGACGGCGGCGGGCACGCTTGCGTGCCGCGCCGACAGGTCCACGCCGAGGTGCGCCTCGGGCTGGACATCCGGCTGGGCATCGGGCTGGACGTCCGACTGGGTGTCGTCTGCGTCGAGGAGCAGCGCCTCGGTGCCGGTGCCGCCGTCCCACACCACGCCACCGGGGAAGACCTGGACGCCGAAGCGACCGGGCCGGCCGGCGAGGAGGGCGCCGAGGCTGGCGCCCAGCAGTCCGCCGGGCACGAGCTCGTGGGCGCAGGCCTCCAGTGCGACGGCCTGGTCCAGCACGGTGCCACCGCCGCCGCCGGCGGACTCGGGCAGGGCGATCGCGGCCAGGCCCATCTCCTGTGCCGCGGACCAGAGGTCCGCGAAGTCCGCGTGGGGGTCGCCCTCCGCGGCGCGCACGGCCGCGATCGGGCCCAGGCTGGCCGCCCACTTGCGCAGGCTGTCGGCCAGCTCGACCTGGTCTTCGGAGATGCCGAGGGACATGAGGCTCCTTGAAATCTAGAACAGGTTCTAACTCTACTAGAGTGGCGGGGTGACCGACACCGCGCAGCCGAACCAGCCCGCCACCCCGACCGCGCCCGGTCCCGACGCACCGATGCCGGCCGAGATGCCGGCCGAGATGCCGGCCGAGCTGCTGGCCCAGGCGCAGGCGGCGAAGGGGTTCATGCCCGAGGACGAGGGCGCGGCGCTGCACCGCCTCGGGCTCGCCCGGCTCCCCCACGGGCCGGCGCTCGAGGTCGGCACCTACTGCGGGAAGTCCGCCCTCTACCTGGGCGCGGCGGCGCAGGCCGTCAGCGCGGCGACCGGTCGCGATGCAGTGGTTTTCACCGTCGACCACCACCGGGGCTCGGAGGAGAACCAGGCCGGCTGGGAGCACCACGACCCGTCCGTCGTCGACCCCGAGATCGGCCTGATGGACACC
Source organism: Nocardioides faecalis (assembly GCF_018388425.1). NCBI lineage: Bacteria > Bacillati > Actinomycetota > Actinomycetes > Propionibacteriales > Nocardioidaceae > Nocardioides > Nocardioides faecalis. The sequence continues at coordinate 2,182,255 of NZ_CP074406.1, forward strand.
CTCGGCGTGTTCCGCAAGAACATCGCGCGCGCCGGGCTGGAGGACCACGTGATCGCGATCGTCGGCCAGTCGCAGACCGTGGCTGCGCACTGGCGCGCGCCGCTGTCGCTGCTGTTCATCGACGGCGGGCACGGCGAGCAGCCCGCCCGCGACGACTTCCAGGGCTGGGCGCACTGGGTCGAGGCGGGCGGCTGCCTGGCCATCCACGACGTCTTCGAGGACCCCGCCGAAGGCGGCCGCCCGCCGTACGAGCAGATCTACCTGCCGGCACTGGCGAGCGGCGCCTTCACCGAGGTCGAGGCGGTCGGCTCCCTGCGGGTGCTGCAGCGCACCTCAGGAGCGGCCGGCGACCCGCTCGCCTGAGGGGCAGTCGCACTCCAGCGCGATCTCGGCGAAGTGCGGCGCCAGCGAGGCGCCGCGCATGATGCCGGAGCCCGGGGTGCCGTGGCCGTAGGTCTCCCCCAGCGCGTCGACGGCCAGCAGCACCGCGGCAGCGGTGTAGGTGGTGTGCTCCACCGGCCAGTGCACGTTGCGCGGCTCGCCGTTGCTGGGGGCGGCCGGGTCGTCGTACACCCAGCCGGTCCAGTAGCGCCCGTCGGACTCGCGCAGGTGCTGCATGTCGCTGAGCAACCCCAGCGCCCGGCGCTGGTCGCCCATGACGTCGAGCGCCATCGCCAGCTCGCAGGTCTCCGCGCCGGTGACCCACGGGTTGGTGTCGACGCACCGGATGCCCAGGCCCGGCACCACGAAGTCGTCCCAGCGTCGTTCGATCAGCGCCCGCGCGTCGTCGCCGCGCACCGCGCCGCCGAGGACCGGGTAGTACCAGTCCATCGAGTAGGTGGACTTGTCGGCGAACTCGTCGGCGTGGTGGCGCACCGCGTGGCCGAGCCGACCGCCGGCCAGCTCCCACTCCGGCTGCGGGTCGTCCATCAGGTCAGCCAGCGCCACACCGGCACGCAGCGACTGGTAGATGCTGGAGCTCCCGGTGAGCAGGCACAGGTCGTCGACCGGCGTCCAGCGGATCCCGCCGAAGGGCTCCTGCAGGGAGGTGACGAAGTCGAGGCCGGCCCGCACCGAGGGCCAGAACCGCTCGACGAAGCGGATGTCGCGGCGCACCAGCCAGTGGTGCCACAGCCCCACCGCGAAGTACGCCGACATGTTGACCTCGCCGCGCTCGTCCTCGGGCTCGCCGCCGACGATCTTCATGGGCCACGAACCGTCGGCGCGCTGCAGCGTCGGCACCCACTCGTAGGCGCGCTCGGCAGCGGCCACCTGGCCGCCGACGAGCATCGCCATCGCGGCCTCGACGTGGTTCCAGATGTCGACGTGCTCGCCGACGGTCCACGGCACCGCGCCCCACGGCTCCTGCATCGTCGCGATCGCGGCGGCGGTGTCGGCGACCTGCTGGGCGGTGAGCACGCCGTCGACGTACGGCAGGCGGCTGAGCGGGACCTCCGGCGTCGCGGCCACCGGCGTCACGCCGCCTCGGGCTTGCGGAAGTACAGCACCATGCTCTTGCCGATCAGCGGGTCCAGGACCTTGCCGGCCAGCTGCAGCGCCTTGGGCTGCTTCATGATCTCCCAGACCAGCAGCTTGTGGTACGCCTTCGCGAGCGGGTGAGCGTCGTTCTCGACGCCGACCGCGCACTTGATCCACCAGTACGGCGCGTGCAGGCCGTGCGTGTACTCCTTGCCCTCGTAGATCATCGCGTCGCCGGGCGTGCCGTCGTTGAAGCGGCCGGCCTTGGTGACCTTGTCGATGAGCTCGTGGTCGGTGTAGATGCGGATGTGGCCGCCCTCGGCATTGTGGTAGTCCGCCGACAGCTTCCAGTTGATGACCTCGGGCAGCCACCGCGGCACCGAGATCGCCAGCGTGCCGCCGGGGCGCAGCACCCGGACGAGCTCCTTGATCGCGTCGACGTCGGCGTGGATGTGCTCGAGCACCTCGGCACACACGATGCGGTCGAACTCGCCGTCGCCGAACGGCAGCGCGAGGGCGTCGCCCTGCTTGACGTCGGCCTCGGCGCCCTCGGGAACCTCGCCGGCCTCCTTCATCGCGACGAAGAGGTCCTTGACCCCGGCCAGCTCGTCGGCGTCCAGGTCGAAGGCCATGACGTCGGCTCCGCGGCGGTACATCTCGAAGCTGTGCCGGCCGGCGCCGGCACCCATGTCCAGCACCCGCTCACCGGGGCGCAGGCCCAGGCGGTCGAAGTCAACGGTCAGCATTGGTCTTCTCCTTCTCGAAGTCCTCGATCACCTTCTCGTACGCGGCGGCCACCTTGACCGCGACCGCACGCCAGCTGAAGTGCTCCTCGACGCGCCTGCGACCCGCCGCGCCCATCCGGGCACGGCGCTCGGGGTCATCCAGCATCCGCTCCAGCGCCTGCTGCAGCTCGCCGACGTCACCGGGGGTGACCAGGTCGGCACACTCGCCGTCCGCGCCGACGACCTCCGGGATCGCCCCGGCACGGGAGACCACCAGCGGCGTGGCGCAGGCCATCAGCTCGGCGGTCGGCAGCGAGAAGCCCTCGTACAGCGACGGCACGCAGGCGACCTCCGCCGAGCCCATCAGCTCGACCAGCTCGTCGTCGGTGAGGCCGCTGGCGAACTTCACGGCGTCGGCGATGCCGAGCTTCTCGATGAGCTTCTCGGTGCGGCCGCCGGGGGCCGGCCTGGTGACCAGCACCAGCTCCACGTCACGCTCGGTGCGCAGCTTGGCGAACGCCTCGAGCAGCGTGGAGATCCCCTTCATCGGCGCGTCCGCGCTGGCCATCGCCATGATCCGACCGGGCACCCGGGGCTTGGTCGGCGGCACGAAGTTGTCGTCGACACCGAGGAGGATCACCTGCATCTTCTCCGGGTCGACGCCGAAGTCGCGGGCGATGTCGCGCTTGGACGCCTCGGACGGCGTCAGGATCCAGCGGCACTTGCGGGCCACGGCCTTCTGCATCCGCAGGAAGCCGTACCAGCGGTGCAGGGTGAGCTTGCGCCACGGGTTGCGGGTCTGGGAGATGTCGATGCGCCGGTCGAAGGTGATCGGGTGGTGGATCGTGGTGATCAGCGGGATGCCGGCACGCTCCTCGATGTCGAGCATGCCGTGGCCGAGGACCTGGTTGTCGTGGGCGATGTCGAACTCACCCTTGCGCTGCTCCAGCACCCGGGCAACCCGCTTGGCGAACGTGCGCGGCTCCGGGAAGCCGGCCAGGCACATGATCGCGAACTCCTGCACGTCGATCAGGTCGCGGAACTCGCGCGGCTTGGGAACCCGGAACGGGTCGGGCTCGCGGTAGAGGTCGAGGCTGGGCACCTTGGTGAGCCGCACCCCCTCGTCGAGCTCCGGGTAGGGCTGACCGGAGAAGACCTCCACGGTGTGGCCCAAGCGGTGCAACTCACGGCTGAGGTGCCGCAGGTAGACCCCCTGTCCCCCCACGTGCGTCTTGCTGCGGTAGGAAAGCATCGCGATCCGCATCGGATCCTCCTCATCCTTCGGGTACTTCTCGGCGCGGGCTCATGTGCGCTGAGTCACGGCGCCGAGCTCCCGGAGGAGAGCAGGGCCGAACCAAACTGGAACGTGTTCCTATTATGCGCTACTAGGAAGTAGCCTAACGGCTGGGTCCCTGGGACCCGACCGAAGACCACCACAGGGAGACCCCGGTGAGCACCACCAACGCGTCCGCGTCCGACGACTTCGGCTCCGCCGCCCAGCGCGAGCGTCGCCGACGCATCCTGGACGCGACCTTCGACCTCGCCAAGACCGGCGGCTTCGACGCGGTGCAGATGCGCGCCGTCGCCGAGCGTGCCGACGTCGCCCTCGGAACGCTGTACCGGTACTTCCCCTCCAAGATCCACCTGCTCGTCTCCGCCCTGGGCCAGCAGTTCGACCAGGGCGCGGAGCGGCTCGCCGCCCGCGACATCCCCGGCGAGACCAAGGCCGACCGGGTGCTGTTCGTCCTCAAGCGCATGTCGCGCGGCATGCAGGGCGACCCCAAGCTGACCGAGGCGCTGACCCGGGCGTTCATGTTCGCCGACAGCAGCGTGTCCGCCGAGATCCACAAGGTCGGCATGTCGATGACCTCCGTGGTCACCCACGCGATGTACGGCGGCGTGCCGGACGAGGCGACGGTGAGCGCCGAGGACGCGGCCATCGCCCGGGTGATCGGTGACGTGTGGCTGTCCACGCTGGTCGCCTGGGTGACCGGTCGCTCGAGCGCCGAGGAGACCGCGCAGCACATGGAGACCGCCGTCCGGCTCATCCTGCGCGACTGACCGCGACCGGCACCGCGACCGGCACCGCGACCGGCACTGGGCCGGCCGCGGGCGGGCTCACGCGCCGAACGCGTGGGTGCTGGTCACCCCGCCGTCGACCGCGATCTCCGCGCCGTTGAGGTACGAGGACTCGTCGCTGGCCAGGAAGACGTACAGCCCGGCGACGTCCTCGGGCACGCCGACCCGGCGCAGCGGCACCTTGGAGGCGCCGTACTCCATGGCGGCGTCGCCGCCGTGGGCCCGGGTCATCGGGGTGTCGATCATGCCGGGGTGCACCGAGTTCACCCGGATGCCGCGTGGCCCGAGCTCCATCGCGGCGCACTTCGTCATCCCGCGGATGGCCCACTTGGTGGCCGCGTACGCGGTGCACGAGGGCATCCCGGCGAGGCCCTCGACGGAGGAGGCGTTGATGATCGAGCCGCCGCCGTTCTTGCGCATGGTCCGCGTCACGGCCTGCATGCCGAGGAAGACGCCGAGCTGGTTGACCCGCCACAGCAGCTCGACCTCCTCGACGGGCATCCGCTCGATGTCGCCGAAGCGCAGGATGCCGGCGTTGTTGGCGAGCACGTCCACCGCACCGAACCGGGTGGAGGTCTCCTCCACCACCCGCTGCCAGGAGGCGGCGTCGCTGACGTCATGAGAGACGAAGTGCGCGGCGTCGCCGATCTCGGCGGCCACGGCGCGGCCCTCCTGCTCGGCGACGTCGGCGATCACCACCCGCGCGCCCTCGGCCGCGTAGGCGCGCGAGATCGCGGCACCCTGACCCTGGGCGCCGCCGGTGACGATCGCGATCTTGGAGTCGAGTCGACCCACGGGATCCTCCTCAGACCTTGAGCTTGTAGATGTGGTCCGCGGCGAAACCCACGGCCGGGTCGGTCTCGGCGAACCAGCCGCCGACCTGCTTGTCCAGGTCCTCCGGCGTCCACAGGTCGCCGGAGGCGTCGAAGCGCTGCGCGACCCGGGGCGCCTCCATCAGGGCGACCATGCCGCCGTAGACGACGAACACCTGCCCGGTGATCCGCTCGGCGGCGGGCGAGGCCAGGTAGGCCACGAACGGGGCGACGTGGTCGGGCGAGTACGGGTCCACCGCCTTGCCGGAGGTGTCCTCCTCGCCGAAGACGCCGGCGGTCATGCCGGTGCGCGCCCGCGGGGCGATGGCGTTGGCGCGCACGCCGAGCTTGCCGAGCCCGCGGGCGGCGGCGAGCGTCAGCGCGGTGATGCCCGCCTTCGCCGCGGCGTAGTTGGCCTGGCCGGGCGAGCCGGACAGCGACGCCTCGGAGGCGGTGTTGACCAAGGAGCCGTAGACCTTGCCGTCCGCGCTCTGCTTCGCCTGGGCACGCCAGTGGGCGGCGGCGTTGCGGGAGAGCAGGAAGTGGCCGCGCAGGTGGACGGCGACGACGGCATCCCACTCCTCGTCGGAGAGGTTGTAGAGCATCCGGTCGCGGGTCATGCCGGCGTTGTTGACGACCACGTCGAGCCGGCCGAAGCCGTCGACGGCAGCGGCGGTCGTCGCGTCCGCGGTGGCACGCTCGCTGACGTCGCCGGCGACCACGACCGCCTCGGCGCCGAGCGCACGGATCTCCTCCGCCGTGCCCTCCCCCGCACCCGGCAGGTCGTTGACGACCACCCGGGCACCGGCCTTCGCCAGGGCCAGCGCCTCGGCGCGGCCGAGGCCGGCCCCGGCCCCGGTGACGATGGCGACGCGGCCGTCCAGGCCGTCGCGGGAGGCGGTGCTCTCGCTCATCAGGACTCCTCGAGGCTGATCGCGGCCCTGGGGCAGGCGGCGACGGCCTTGCGGACGTTGGCGATGTTCGCGTCCGTGGTCTCGTCGGTGTGCAGCTGCAGGAAGTCGTCGTCGTCGAGCTCGAAGACCTCGGGGGCCATCGCCTCACACAGGCCGTTGGACTCGCACAGGTCGAAGTCGACCTTGATCTTCATGTTCGACACCTTTCAGGTCATCTTCCGGTGGTCCCAGGACGCGACCTTCTCGGGGTGCACGATCACGCCCACCCGTTTGGTCGCCTGCTTCTCGACGGTCTCGCGGCCGAGGTCGCCGAGCGCCTCGAGCGAGTCGACGCCGGCCATCCGCGCCACGACGGCGGAGCCGATCTCGAGGATCGTGGCGCGGTCGCGCACGATCTCGGCGCGGCCTCGGATCGAGACGCCGCGGAGCTCGAAGTAGTCCGTGCCGTCCTCCACCAGGGCGCTGAGGCGGGGATCGCGCTCCAGGTTGCGGATCTTCTGGCTGCGACCGTAGGTCCAGAACGCGATGCGTCCGTCGCGCACGACGTAGAACAGGGTGGTCAGGTGCGGCAGGCCGTCGTGGCCGTTGGCGGCGACCTGCACCTTGAGGTTCTCTGCCAGCAGCGCGGCGACCTCGTCCTCGCCGAGCCGGACGCGGTCCCGTCCCGACGTCGACATGCTCAGCTTCCTTCCGAGGAGTGCCCGGGGAAGACGTGGGCGCTGGGGTCGATCACGACGGCGGCGTTGTTCACGGCCGTGGCCGCCTCGCCGAAGCCGACCGCGATCAGGCGCACCTTGCCGGGGTACTCGGTGATGTCGCCGGCGGCGAAGACCCGGGGCAGGCTGGTGCGCATCGTGGTGTCGACCACGATGTGGCGCCGGTCCGTCTCCAGCCCCCACTTCTGCAGCGGGCCGAGGTCGGCGATGAAGCCGAGCGCCGCGACGACCGCTTGGGCGGGCCGGGTGCGGGCGACGCCGTCGACGGTGATCTCCACCGACGCCAGGGGGCCCTCGGCGCCGCCGTCGGCGTCGCGCAGCGCCGTCACCTGGGCCTGGGTGATGATCTCCACCGACGAGCCCTGCACCTCCTTGACGGTGCGCTCGTGGGCGCGGAACGCGTCGCGGCGGTGCACCAGCGTGACGGAGCGGGCGATGGGCTCGAGGTGCAGCGCCCAGTCGAAGGCGCTGTCCCCACCGCCGACGATGACGACGTCGCGGTCGACGTACGGCGCGAAGCTGGGCACGAAGAACTCGACCCCACGACCCACCCAGCCGTCGGCGGCGGGCAGCGGCCGCGGGCTGAACTTCCCGATGCCCGCGGTGATCAGCATGGTCTTGGAACGGACCACCGTGCCGTCGTCGAGGCTGAGGCTGACCCCGTCGTCGTCGACCTCCAGGTCGCTGGCCGTGCGGCCCAGCAGCTGGACCGGCTCGGCCGTGAGCGCCTGGGCGACGAGGCCGTCGACGAGCTCGCGGCCCTTGACCGACGGGAAGCCGGCCACGTCGAGGATCGCCTTCTCCGGGTACATCGCCGTCACCTGGCCGCCCAGCTCGGGCAGCGAGTCGACGAGCGCGACGCGCATGCCGCGGAAGCCGGCGTAGTAGGTGGCGTAGAGCCCGGAGGGCCCGGCTCCCACGACCGTCAGGTCGCACTCGATCGGTCCGGTGGGTGCGGGCCTGGAAGCACCGCCGTCGGGGTTCACCACGGATCGGACTGTAACGTGTTCTAGTTGCTCTTGTCTTGCGGCGCGTCCGTGTCGAGACCGTCCACCAGCCACCCCTGGTCGGTGTGCACCATCGTGACGAGCACCTTGTACGGCGTCACGACGGTCTCCGGCTTGCCCTCGCGGTTGCGGGTGACGACCTGGTTGAGGAACACCAGCGCCTGCAGCCGCGTCCGGTTCGCCCGCACCACGCCCTGGGCGACCACGTTGGACTGCACCACCGTCTTGTTGGCGACGAAGTCGTCCTTGATGTCGCCGGCGGTGGTCCGGTACTGCTCCTCGAACCGGGCGGTCATCAGCTTGGCCGCGGCCTCGACCTCGTCGTCGTACTTGTTGAAGTCGACGGCGACGATCTCCTGGGCGGCCTTCGCGGCGGCGTCGACGCCCTCGACGGCGAACAGCTCGCCGGCGACCACCGGTCGGTCCTTCGGCACCGAGACCCGGCCCGGGGCGTCCGCGGCCGCAGCCTCGCCCTCGCCGCCGTCGCGGTTCTGGAAGAACCACACCGCCTGGACGGCGAGCACCACGGCGATCACCGCGAGCACGATCGTCAGCACCCGGGTGGTCCTGGGGCGGGCGAGCACGCCGGGTCCGCGCGGCGCATCGGTGGCCGCGTCGACGGCCTCCTCCACGTCCGGTCCGGCCGTCTTCGCGGTGGTCGTCGCGGTGGTCGTCCCAGCGGCCGGCCGCGTGACCGCGGAGGCCGGTGGCCTGCGGGCCGGGCGGGTCTTCGCGCTGGCGGAGGCCGTGACGGTGTCGGCGCTGGCGGGGGCGACCGGTCGGCCGGCGGCCAGACCGACCTTCGTCTCGGTCGTCTCGGTCGTCTCGGTCGGCTCGGTCGGCTCGGTCGACTCGGTCGTCAGGTCATCCGGACCGTCCTCCCGAGGGCCGGCGTCACGCCCGGCGATCTTGCGCGGGCGCGGGGTGGTGCCACGCGAGCTCACGGAGCGGCGGGAGGTGGGGCGACTCATTCTCGGCTCCTCAGCCCAGCTCGACGTACTGCAGGTCGGAGGTCAGCCAGCGACCCTTCTCCAGGACGAGCTCGACCTGGATCCGGTAGTTGCGGGCCTCCTTCTTGAACTCGGTGGTCTTGTTGGTCACCGAGCCGGTGGTGGCGACGATGACCGTGGCCGAGTCGTCGTCCCCGGCGACCAGGCCGGACCAGACCACGCTGGCCTGCATCGTGGACTGGGCCTCGGCGGCGAGCTCCTTGAGACCCGAGACGCCCTCGTTGTACTGCTTGAGGAACTCGCCGGTCGAGCGCTCCTGGACCGCGTTGATCGTGCGGTCGGGCTCCTTGTGGTCGAAGTTCACGAAGGAGGTGACCATCTCGGAGGCCGCCTTCAGCTGCGCTGCGGTCCGCTCCTGCTCGTCGGCGTCGGCGGCCGGCACGGCCTGCACGATGCCGCGGCCCACGTCCTGTCCGGCGCCGGGCACCACGTCGACGCCGTCGATCTGCTCGCCGCGGGCGTCGTAGATCAGCACGCCGAGCGCCACGGCCAGGCAGGCGAGCAGCACCGTCGCCGCGTACAGCGTGATGTTGAGTCGGGTGCGGCTTCGGTCGTCGTCCGTCGGTCCCTTGCTCACTTGCTCGCCACCGGACCCACCAACAGCCACTTCCACGCATCCCCTCCAAGGACGGACAGGTTCTCCGGCTGGTTCAGCCGCACAGGGTTCCCTGTCGAGTCGACCAGCCCGGGCACCTCACCGGTGGACGGGTCGTAGACGCCACTGTAGACGCGCGGCGGCGAGGCCGCGCCGTCCTTTCGGTTGCTCGGCGCGTTGCGGTGTCCGCGCATCGCGTACGGCGCCTCGGCGGTGCAGTTGACGTCCGCGGGCTCGCGCCGGGTGAGGTCCTGGGTGGAGCGCCACTCGGAGGGGTGGAGGTAGCCCTGGGTGCACGGCGGCACCGAGTAGTCCAGCTGCAGGCCGACGTGGCCCCAGCCGTCCTCGGTGCTGCCGGTGGGGCCGCTGGCCAGGACGGCCGGGTAGGTGACCAGCAGCTGCTCGATGCCCTCGATCTCGCTGAGCAGCACCTGGTCGACCGTGATCAGGTCGCTGAGCAGCACCGGCAGCGTGGGCTCGAGGTCCTCCAGCAGGGCGGTCAGCTGGCGGGCGGCGGCGGGCGTCTGGCCGAGCACCGTGCGCAGCTCGCGGTCGGCGCCGCGCAGGGTGGAGGTCACGGTGTTGAGGTCGGCCGCGAAGCGCCGGATGTTCTCCTTCTGGCCCTGCTGGGTGCGCAGCACCGTCAGTCCGTCGTTGAGCAGCGCGATGGTCTCGTCGGTGTGCTCGCTGGCCTCGGAGATGAACTGCGAGCCGCCGTCGATGAGCCGCTGCAGGTCGCGGCCGGTGTCGTTGAAGAGCAGCCCGAGCTCCTCGATGACCTTGCTCAGGCTGTCCTTGTCGACCGACTGCACGAACTCGTTGATGTCGATGAGCAGGTCGCCCTCGTCGACCGGCAGGGAGTCGTCGGCGCCCGCGAACCGGGTGCCGTCCTTCGCGTACGGGCCCTTGTCGTCGGCCGGCTGGAAGTCGAGGTACTGCTCACCGACGGCCGACAGGTTGTGCACGAAGACCCTGGAGTCCGCCGGCAGCTTGGTGCCGGGGTAGAGGTCGACGGTGACGTCGATGCCCTCCACGGTGGGGTCGACCTTGATGACCTTGCCGACCTTCACCCCCCGGTAGGTGGCCTCGCTGCCCTCGAAGAGCCCGCCGGAGCCGGTCAGGCTGGCGGTGACGGTGATCTGCCGGCCGGTGACCTTGTCGACCAGGCCGAGGTAGGTGGCGGTGATGTAGGTGATCCCGACCGCCGACAGCACCACGAAGGCCATCAGCCGGATCCGTACGCCGCGGCTCATGCGATCGCCCCCAGCAGTGCGTCGGTCGAGGAGTTCTCGTGGGCTGCCGGCTTCCCGGCCAGCCCGCGGCTCAGCCCCGAGAGGATCCCGTCCTTGCCGAGGGCGCCGCCGAGCAGCTTGCCCAGGTCGAGGTCGGGCACGCTTGTCAGCAGCTTGCACACCGGTGAGTCCTTCAGCGCCGGCTTCGTGCGGCACTGGTTCTTGAGGTCCTTGAGGAGGGTGGCGTCCTGCACCACCTTCGCGCACGCGGTGCCGAGCAGGTCGCCGCTCTTCAGGCAGCGGCCGACCTGGTCCACCACCTCGCCGATGTCGGGCAGCTGGATGTCGGGCAGGCCGAGGGTCTGCAGCAGGTTGGCCAGGTCGATGTCGACCCGGGCGATGGTGTCGGCGTAGTCGCCCTGCACGATCTTGTTGGCCGACTGCGGGAACGGGAAGCTGAGCAGCAGGTTCAGGCCGGGCGCGAGCTGCTCGTCGGCCTCGGTCAGCTTGCGCACGATCGGGCTCAGGTCCTCCAGGATCGCGAGGACGTCGTCCTTGCTGGCGTTGATCACCCGCGTGCCGACCTTGCCCAGCTCGTCGAGCGCGCCGAGCATCTCCACGAGCTCGTCGTGCTGGGCGCCCAGCACCTCGATCGCCGGGCCGGTGGCGTCCAGCGCGTCGGTGATCGTGTCCTTCTCCTGGTTCAGGGTGGAGGTCAGGTTGTTCATCGACTGCAGCGCGCTGATGATCGCGACCTTCTGGTCGTCCAGGGTGCCCACGACCGAGTCGAGGGAGGAGAGCAGGTCCTTGAGCCGGTCCTCGCGACCCGACATCACCTGGTTGGCCTCCTCGACGATGGAGCCGAGCTGGGCGACGCCGCCGCCGCTGAGCAGGAAGGAGAGCGCGCCGAGCACCTCCTCGACCTCCGGGTTGCGTCCGGTGAGGGCCAACGGGATGGTGTCGCCGTCCGCGAGCCGACCGGTGCCCGGCGACTGGTCGGGCTCCTCGAGGGCGACGTACTTCTCGCCGAGCAGGGAGACCTGCCGGATGTCGGCGATGGCGTTGTCGGGCAGCTTGAGGTCCTCGCGCAGCAGGAGGGTGACCTTGGCGTTCCAGCCGGCCCGCTCCACCTCGGCGACCTCGCCGACCACGACGTCGTCGACCATCACCGGGGAGCGGGGCACGACGTTGAGCACGTCGGCGAAGTAGGCGGTCACCTTGAACGCCTTGTTGCGGTCGATCTCGTGGCCGGGCAGCGGAAGGTCGTAGGCGCCGTCGAAGTCGCAGGCGCTGAGCACCAGCGCGACGCTGGCCAGCAGTGCGGCGGGCCGGACCCAGGAGCGCGTCCGGCGGCGGGGTCGTCGTGGGATGTTCACCGCGTACCTCCGAGCAGGCCGGTGACGGAGGCGTCCTCACCGGTCGAGTAGGAGACCTCGGCGACCTCCGGAAGCGGGATGCCCTGGTCGGAGTCGGCCTTGGCGTGGCGGGCTCCGGCGGCGCCCTTCTGGGTGCCGCCCGAGCTCGGCAGCACCGACTTGTACTCGGGTGGCAGCCACGGCAGGTTCGACACGATCGGCTCCAAGATGGCCTCGATCAACGTGCAGGCGGTGTCCTTCAGCGCTGCCGGCATCGCCGGGTTCTGCTGGATCACCGCGCAGATGAAGCCGTCGGCGTCCCAGACGTAGCCGCCGATGCCCACCCGCGAGTTCTGGGAGCCGGTGGCGTGGTCGAAGCCCATGTGCAGGTTGCCGATCGCGACCGGCGCGACGCGCAGCGCCTGGTCGAGGCTCTCCGACTCCGAGGCGATGGTGCGCACGACCTCGGTGAGCTTCTCGACGTCGCTGACCAACCCGTCGCGGTTGTCCTTGACGAAGTTCTTCACCTTGCCGACCGACTGCGCAACGGCCGTGACCGCGGCGTCGAGCTCGTCGCTCTCCTCGGCGAGCATCCGGGAGACCCCGGTCAGGTCCTGCATGAAGGCACGCACCAGGGTGTCGTTCTCAGCGAGCGTCTTGGTGAACTCCGCCAGGCGGGTGACGGTCTCGAACAGCGGGCCGGCGCCGGCGCCGAAGGTCTCCGCGGCCTGGGACAGGTCGCGGATCATCTGGTTGCCCTTCGCGCCCTGCCCCGACAGCGCCTTCTCACCGGCGGCCATGAGGTTGTCCAGCGTCCCGTCGGCGTTCACGCCGTTGGGCCCCAGGGTCTGGACGAGCGACTGCAGGCTGGCGTAGATGCGGTCCAGCTCGACCGGGACGCCGGTCTCCTCCAGTGCGATGTCGGCACCGTCGGCCATCACCTCGCCTCCCTCGTAGACGGGGGTGAGCTGCACGAACCGGTCCGCGACCAGGGTGGGGGTGATGATGACGGCCTTGGCGTCGTCCGGCACCTTGTACTCGGCGTCGTACTCCATGTCGACGCGGACCGAGTTGCCCGCCGGCGTCACCTTGGTGACCTTGCCGACGTTCACGCCGAGGATGCGCACGTCGGTGCCCTTGTAGACGCTGACCGCGCGCGGGAAGTGGGCGGTGACGGTCTTCATCTCCGCCGGGGAGCGCAGCACGTTGACCGTGACGGCGAGCAGCACCAGGACCCCGAGGACGATGAGGACCCGGCGGTCGATGCGCTTGATGATCGTGGCAACCATCGTCATCTCTCCACGAATCCGGGAAGGAACTCGCCGGTCGGCAGGGCCAGCAGGTTCGAGGCGTAGGCGTCGAACCAGGGACCGGTCCCGACGATGTTGCTGAGGATCGAGACGTAGGGGCCCAGCGCCGCCATCGTCTCCTTGATCTTCTTCTTCTTCGACACCAAGAAGCTGACCAGGCCGTCGACCTCCTTGAGGGCGGGGCCGATCTGCTTCTCGTTGTCGGCCACCACGCCGCCGAGCTCACGGGCCAGCGTGCGGGCGTTGACCAGCAGGTCATGCACCGCGTCGCGGCGCTTGGTGAGCTCCTTGAACACCAGGTCGGCGTTCTTCATCAGCTTCACCAGGTCGTCGCTGCGCTCGGCGAGCACGGTGGTGACCTCCTTGGAGCTCTCGAACAGGCTCTGGATCTCGGCGTCGCGGGAGGCGACGGTGCGGGAGAGCCGCGCGATGCCGTCGAAGGAGGCCTTGATCTCCGGTGCCGCGACGTCGAGGGTCTCGGCCACCGTGTCGAGGGCCTTGGTGAGCTGCTCGGTGTCGATGTTCTCGGTGGTCTGGGTCAGGTCGCTGAAGACACCGACGATGTCGTAGGCGGACTGGGTGCGCTCGAGCGGGATCGTGGCGCCGGAGGCGAGCTGCCCCTGGCCGGCGGGCTCGAGGTCGAGGAACTTCTCCCCCAGCAGGTTGAGCACCTCGATCGAGGCCCTGCTCTCCTTGCCGAACTCGATGCCGCCGTCGAGCTCGAACTTCACCTTCACCCGGTCCCCCGCCAGGCTCACGTCGGTGACCCGGCCGGCGCGGATGCCGCCGACCTGGACGATGTTGCCCTTGTGGATGCCGCTGGCGTCGCTGAACTCCGCGTAGTACGGCGTGCCCCGGAAACCCGGGAACTTGCCGAGGTTGAAGGTGGCCGCCGAGATCAGGGCCATGACCACCAGCGTGATCACGCCCAGCCGGATCACCCGAGCATCGTTGTTGCGTGCCATCAGTCGTTGCACCTCGGCGCGCTGGAGTGGAACTCGAACGTGGACAGGTACTTCTGGATCTCCTTGAGGACCGGCTGGTTGCCGAGCAGCGGCAGGCGGATGCTCGCCGAGACGCCGCACACGTAGTACTGGTACCAGGAGCCGTAGGTCCCGGTGCGGGTCTGGTCGGTCATCGTCCTGGGCATGCGGTCGAGGAGCTCGGCCAGGTTCTTGCGGTTCTCCGGCTTGTTGAGCAGGGCGGACAGCTTGCGCAGGGCGGCGATGTCCTCCTTGACCAGCGGACGGCCCTTCTGCAGCAGGTCGGCGACCGTGACCGTGAGCTGGGAGATGTTGTCCAGCGAGGAGCCGATGGTCTCGCGGTCCTGTGCCAGGTCGGTCATCCAGTTCTTCAGCTCCACCACCAGGCTGCTGAGCTGCTCGTGGCGGGAGTCGACGGTCTCCAGGGTCTCGGAGAGGTTCGTGATGACGTCGCCGATCAGCTGGTCCCGGTCGGCCAGGGTGCCGGTCAGGGAGGCGGTGTGTGAGAGCAGGCTGCGCACCGTGCCGCCCTCCCCCTGCAGCACCTGCACCAGGTTCAGGCTGAGCTCGTCGACCTGCTTGGGCGACAGCGCGGCGAACAGCGGCTTGAAGCCGTCGAAGAGCACGGTGAGGTCGAGGGCCGGCTTGGTCTGCTCGAGCGGGATCGTGGCGCCGTCGGCCAGCGGCTTCGCCGACTTCGCGGCCTCGCCGCCCGACACCAGTGCCATGTACCGGTCGCCGACCAGGTTCAGGAACCGGATCTCCGCCCGCGAGGCGGTGGTCATCTTGACGCCGGAATCGATCTTGAAGGTGATCTTCGCCATCGAGCGCTTGTGGTGCTCGACCTTCTTGACCTCACCGACGTTGACCCCGGCCACCCGGACGTCGTCGCCCTTCTCCAGCATCGTCGCGTTGCTGAAGATCGCGTGGTACTCGGTGCGGTCGCCGAAGCCGAGGTTGCCCATGATCACCACCAGCAGGCCGGTCACGAAGGCCGAGATCACGGTGAACACAGCCAGCTTGATCCCGGCCGAGACGGTCACCGCGTTGCGGCGGCGACGCAGCTGGGCCGCCGAGTGCTGGTCGCTCATCCCTGAGCCCTCCCCTCACGCACGACCGGGCCGTAGAGCAGCGGGCCGAGCGCACCGTAGGCACCGGGCTGACGACCGCTGCCGTCGGCGAGCATCGCGTTGATCACCTGCTGCTCGGCGAGCGAGCCGGCGTAGCCGGAGTCGATGTGCCCCACCCCCTTCGGGTTCTTGGCCCCCGGCACCGGCACGGGCAGGTAGCCGCCGCGCTCGTCGATGTCGGAGCCCTGGTCGAGCGGGGCGGGGTCGCCGGGCACCTTGAAGTTCGGCAGGCCCAGGCACCAGGGCCCGTGGCCGACCTCGCCGTACTCCGGCAGGTCGGTCTCGTCGAAGACCCGGTACTGCGGGGAGCCGAGCTCGATGTACTGCTTCACCCAGTTGCCCTCGAACGTCTTGGACAGGATCGGCTCGTAGTTGGCGGCGCCGCGGATGAGGCAGGGGAACTGCGGCGAGTACTCCGCCAGCAGCGCGAGCACCGGCTCGGTGACCTCGCCCATCCGGATCAGGTTCTGCTCGTTGTCCCCCAGGAGCCGGGTGCTGGTACGGGCCAGCCCGGTGAGGTCGGAGAAGAACACGTCGAGGTCGGCGGCCTTCTCGACCACCGTCTTGGAGGTGACCGTGAGGTTGTCGAGCACGTCGAGCAGGTCGGGCGCGGCGGCGTCGTACGCCTCGGCGACGTCGGCGAGCGCCTCCAGGTCCTTGCGCAGCGTGGGCAGGGAGCCGTCGATGGCGCCGATGTACTCGCCCAGCTCGTCCATCGTGGCGCCGAGGTCGTTGCCGCGGCCCTCCAGCGCCGTGGCCAGCGCGTTCAGCGTCGCGTTCAGGTCGGCCGGCTTGACGCTGCGCAGCAGCGGGAACAGGTCGGCCAGGATCTGGCTGAGCTCCACGTTGGTCTCGACCCGGTCGGAGCTGATCACGTCACCGTCACGGATCGGCTTCGGCGAGGGCTCGTCGGGCCGGACCAGCGAGACGAACTTCTGGCCGAACAGCGTCGTCGGCAGGATCTGCACGCTGATGTTGGCCGGGATCTTCTCCGCCGCCGACGGCTGCAGGGCCAAGGTGATCTCGGCCTCCTCGCCGTCCTGGTCGATCCGGTCCACCCGGCCCACCAGGGCGCCGTTGATCCGCACGTCGCCGAACTTGGCCAGCTGCAGGCCGGCCCGGTCGGCCTTGACGACGACCTTGGTCGAGGACTCGAAGGTCTTGTTGTAGATCGCGATCGAGAGCCACACGAGCAGCGCGATCACGCTGAGGAAGACGACGCCTGCGACCAGGAGCCGGTTGTGCTCCTTGGCGCTGTCGTGATGGACGTTGACCAGCATCAGCGGCTCACCCCGTGATCCTCACCGTGGTCGTGGAACCCCAGATCGCGAAGCTGAGGAAGAAGTCGGCCACCACGATCGTCACGATGCTCGTGCGGATCGCGGTGCCCACCGCGCGGCCCACGCCCGCCGGGCCTCCGGAGGCGGTGTAGCCGTAGTAGCAGTGGATCAGGATCACCGCGACCGCCAGGAACAGCAGCTTGAAGAACGACCACAGCATGTCGATCGGTGGCAGGAACTGCAGGAAGTAGTGGTCGTAGGTGCCGGCGGACTGGCCGTAGATGTAGGTCACGATCAGCCGCGGCGACAGGTAGGAGGCGCACAGGGCGACGATGTAGAGCGGGATCACCGCGACGAACGCCGCGATCATCCGGGTGGTGACCAGGAACGGCAGCGAGGGGATGCCCATCACCTCGAGCGCGTCGATCTCCTCCGAGATCCGCATCGCACCCAGGCGCGCGGTGTAGCCGCAGCCGACCGTGGCCGCCAGCGCGATCGCCGAGACCAGGGGCGCCACCTCGCGGGTGTTGAAGTACGCCGAGATGAACGCGCTGAACTTCGCCACACCGATCTGGCTCAGCGAGGCGTAGCCCTGGATGCCGACCTCGGTACCGGCGAAGAACGCCATGAACGCGATCACGCCCACCGAGCCCGCGATCACGCTCAGACCGCCGGCGCCGAAGGCCACCTCGGCGAGGGTGTTGGAGATCTCGCGGGGGTAGCGGCGCACGGCGCGCGGCACCCAGAACAGCGCCTTGCCGTAGAAGAGGAGCTGGTCGCCGTACCCCTCGACGGTGGCACGGCGCGCCTTGACGGCGTCGCTGAGGAACTCCGTGGTCGCCGACATCACAACCCCGCCGGCGGAGCGACCTGGAAGTAGATCGCGGTGATCACCGCGTTGAGGAAGAACAGCGCCATGAACGCGAGGATCACCGTCTCGTTCACGGCCCGGCCGACACCGCTCGGGCCGCCGCCGGCGTTGAGGCCCTTGTAGGCCCCGATGACCGCGGCGAGCCAGCCGAAGATCGCGGCCTTGATCATCGCGATGTAGAGGTCGGGAAGCGAGGCCAGCGCGGCGAAGGAGGACAGGAACGCACCGGCCGAGCCGCCGGAGACGATGACGGTGAAGAAGTAGCCGCCGCCGATGCCGGCGCCGATCACGATGCCGTTGATCATCACCGCGACGAAGGTGGTGGCCACCACCCGGGGCGCGACCAGGCGCTCCAGCGGGTTGATGCCGAGCACCTCCATGGCGTCGATCTCCTCGCGGATCTTGCGCGCCCCCAGGTCCGAGCAGATCGCGGAGCCCGCGGCACCGGCGATGATCATCGCGGCGGCCATCGGCGCGGCCTCGCGGACGGTGGCGAGCACCGCTGTGGCGCCTGCGAACGACTGGGCGCCGAGCTGGCCGGTCAGGTTGCCGACCTGCAGCGAGATGACCGCCCCGAACGGGATGGACACCATGATCGTCGGCATCAGCGTGACGCTCGTGACGAACCAGGCCTGCTCCAGGAACTCGCGCAGCTGGAACGGCCGCGTGAAGATCAGCCGGGTCACCTGGACCACCATCAAGGCGATCTCGCCGGGGCCGCGCACTACCGAGACGGCACTGATCGCCACGCCACGCTCCTCTCCCCCTTGTGTTCCACCCGCCGCTTTTCGAGAGGCGAGCGGCCACAGTAGAACACGTTCTCATTGTGACCAACGCGACACGTGGTCGCGAGTTACTCCCGCACCTTCAACGGATGACTATGACGTGGGTCACTCTCTGAGGGAAGCCTCGGTGAAACCCGAGGTGCGGCGGGACCGCAGGACGGATGCATGAAACGGCGGCCCACGCGAGGCCGAGCGCTGCCTAGGATCACTGCGTGACACCGCGCTCGAGGGCGTCCCGCTACCTGCGGGCCGTCGGCACCCACCCCTCCGCCGCGCTGCTCATCGCGCAGCTGGTGGCGGTCCTGGCGTACCCCGGTCTCGACGGCTCGGCCGCCGGACGCTCCGTGGTGGGCGTGGTCCAGATGGTCGTCGTGCTCTCCGCCGTGTGGGCGGTACGACGTACGCCGGTGCTCAGCTGGGTGGCCGGTCTGCTCGGGTTCCCCGCACTCGCACTGACCGTTCTCGAGGCGATCTCCCCGCACACCTCGTGGATCGTGCTGGCCTCGGCGGCGTTCCACGCGCCGTTCTACTTCTTCGTCTCCTACGCGATGATCCGGTACCTGTTCCACGACGACAAGGTGACCCGCGACGAGCTGTTCGCCACCGGCGCCGCCTTCACCGTCGTGGCGTGGGGGTTCGCCTACCTCTACGCGGCCGCGCAGGTGATCTGGCCCGGCTCCTTCGTGGGCTGGTCCAGCCCCGAGGGCACCGACCCGCTGCCCTGGTTCGAGCTGCTCTACCTGTCGTTCACCACGCTCACCAGCGTGGGCCTCTCCGACATCTACCCCGTCGTCGACCACGCCCGCTCGCTGGTGATGCTGGAGCAGGTCGCCGGGGTGTTCTACGTGGCGCTCGTCGTCGCGCGCCTCGTCGGGCTCAACGCCATCGCGCGGCGCCGATGACGGAGGGCACTCGACCTCGTTCCTCGGTCGGCGCCCTCCCTCGTTACTTCGTCGCCTCGACCATCTGACGCAGCTCCTTCTTGAGGTCGCTGATCTCGTCGCGGAGCCGGCCGGCCAGCTCGAACTGCAGCTCCGCGGCGGCGGCCTTCATCTGGTCGGTGAGCTCCTGGATCAGCTCGGCGAGGTCGGAGCTGGGCATCCCGGCGAGGTCGGCACCCTCGCCGATGTCGCTCTGACGCAGCCGCGGCGTCGGCGAGACCTTCGGCTTGACCCCGCCGGCTCGTCCCTTCTGCCCGACGTCCGCCCAGGTCTGCAGCAGCTCCTGCGTGGTCTCGTCCTCGCGGGCGAGCATCTCGGTGATGTCGGCGATCTTCTTGCGCAGCGGCTGCGGGTCGATGCCGCGCTCGAGGTTGTAGGCGACCTGCTTCTCGCGGCGCCGGTTGGTCTCGTCGATGGCCGACTCCATCGAGGGCGTGATCTTGTCGGCGTACATGTGCACCTCGCCCGAGACGTTGCGGGCGGCACGGCCGATGGTCTGGATCAGCGACTTGTCGGAGCGCAGGAAGCCCTCCTTGTCGGCGTCGAGGATCGCGACCAGCGAGACCTCCGGCAGGTCGAGGCCCTCACGCAGGAGGTTGATGCCGACGAGGACGTCGTACAGGCCGAGCCGCAGGTCGCGCAGCAGCTCGATCCGTTTGAGGGTGTCCACCTCGGAGTGCAGGTACCGTGTGCGGATCCCGGCGTCGAGCAGGTAGTCGGTGAGGTCCTCGGACATCTTCTTCGTCAGCGTGGTGACCAGCACCCGCTCCTGCTTCTCGGCACGCAGGCGGATCTCGGCGATCAGGTCGTCGATCTGGCCCTTGGTGGGCTTGACCACGATCTGGGGGTCCACCAGACCGGTCGGGCGGATGATCTGCTCCACGACGTCGCCCTGCACCCGGTCCAGCTCGTAGTCGCCGGGGGTGGCGGAGAGGTAGATGGTCTGCCCGATCCGCTCCAGGAACTCCTCCCAGCGCAGCGGCCGGTTGTCCATCGCGCTCGGCAGCCGGAACCCGTGCTCGACCAGGTTCCGCTTGCGCGACATGTCGCCCTCGTACATGCCGCCGATCTGCGGGACGGCGACGTGGGACTCGTCGATGACGAGGATGAAGTCCTCGGGGAAGTAGTCCAGCAGCGTGTTGGGGGCGCTGCCGCGGCTGCGCCCGTCCATGTGCATCGAGTAGTTCTCGATGCCCGAGCAGGAGCCGACCTGCCGCATCATCTCGATGTCGTACGTCGTGCGCATCCGCAGGCGCTGCGCCTCGAGCATCTTGCCTTGGCGCTCGAACAGCTCCAGCTGCTCGGCCAGCTCGGCCTCGATGCCGCGGATCGCGCGCTCCATCCGCTCCGGACCGGCGATGTAGTGGCTGGCCGGGAAGACGTAGAGCTCGGTGTCCTCGGTCAGCACCTCGCCGGTGACCGGGTGCAGCGTCATCAGCCGCTCGATCTCGTCGCCGAAGAACTCGATGCGCACCGCCATCTCCTCGTAGACCGGAAAGATCTCGAGGGTGTCCCCGCGCACCCGGAAGGTGCCGCGGGTGAAGGCGAGGTCGTTGCGGGTGTACTGGATCTCCACCAGCCGGCGCAGCACCGAGTCGCGGTCGTGCTCCTCGCCGACCCGCAGCCGGATCATCCGGTCGACGTACTCCTGCGGGGTGCCGAGGCCGTAGATGCACGAGACGGTGGAGACCACGATGACGTCGCGGCGGGTCAGCAGGCTGTTGGTGGCGGAGTGGCGCAGCCGCTCGACCTCCTCGTTGATGGAGGAGTCCTTCTCGATGTAGGTGTCGGTCTGCGGGACGTAGGCCTCGGGCTGGTAGTAGTCGTAGTAGGAGACGAAGTACTCCACCGCGTTGTCGGGGAAGAGCTGGCGCAGCTCGTTGGCGAACTGCGCGGCCAGCGTCTTGTTGGGCTGCAGCACCAGCATCGGCCGCTGCACCTGCTCGGCGATCCAGGCCGTCGTGGCCGTCTTGCCGGTACCGGTCGCGCCGAGCAGCACGACGTCGGAGACCCCGGCGTTGATCCGCTTGGTGATCTCCGCGATCGCGGCCGGCTGGTCACCCGAGGGCTCGTAGTCCGACTGGACCTTGAAGGGGGCGACACGACGCTCGAGATCAGTGACCGGACGCATGTCTCCAGCGTACGGACCGGCGCCGACAGCCCCGGGTGGGGAGTGGCACCGTGACCGAGCGATAGTCCCTGACGAAAAGCACCGTTGTGCTGACGGATTCCGTGCTTCTCGTCAGGGACTATCGCTCAGAGCAGGGGGCGCAGCGGCGTGAGCAGCATCTCGGTGAACTTGCGGTGCATGTCCCGGGCCTCCCACTCGCCGCTGGTCAGCTCCAGGCAGTGCGACTGGTCGACCTCGAAGATGGCCTCGAGCTCGCGGGCGAACCCCTCGTCGATCACCTCGAGGTTGATCTCGTAGTTGCCCTGCAGGCTGAGCCGGTCGATGTTGGCGGTGCCCACCGTCGCCCAGCGCCCGTCCACGGTGGCGGTCTTGGCGTGCACCATCGCGTCGCGGTACCGCAGGATCCGCACCCCCGCGTCCAGCATCTGGCTGAAGTAGCCGCGCGAGACCCAGTCGGCGACGATGTGGTTCGACTTCAGCGGCAGCAGCAGCCGCACGTCCACCCCGCGCAGCGCGGCGTTCTTCACCGCGTCCACGAAGTCCTGGTCGGGCAGGAAGTAGGCCTGCGTCATCCACACGTTGCGGCTGGCGCGGTTGATCGCCTCGATGTACATGGCTCGGATCGGGAACATCAGCAGCCGGGGCACGTTGCGCTGCACCCGCACCCGCGGCTCCCAGGTGGAGGCGGTCTCCAGCAGCAGGGGTCGCTCCGAGGAGCCGATCCGGCGCCGCCGGTGCAGGTTCCAGAAGTCGGCGAAGGCACGCTTGAGGTCCCACACCGCGGGGCCGGTGATCTTGACGTGGGTGTCGCGCCACTCGGTCGCGTACGCCGAGCCGACGTTGTAGCCGCCGATGAAGCCGACGTTGTCGTCGACCACGAGGATCTTGCGGTGGTCGCGCCCGTAGCGGCGGATGTCGAAGAACCGCCAGCCGGCGCCGTACACCGGGTAGCGCAGGACCTTGACGTGGCCGGGGAACCGCTTGAACGCCGGCGACACCACGAGGTTCGCGAAGGCGTCGTAGGTGCAGTAGACGTCCACGCCTCGGTCGGCCGCGTCGATCAGGGCGCGCTTGAACCGCTCCCCCATCGCGTCGCCCTTCCAGATGTAGGTCTCGAAGAGGATCTGGCTGCGGGCACCCTCGATGGCCTCGAGCATCGCCTCGTAGAGGTCGTTGCCGTAGGTGAAGGTGGTCAGCTGGCCCTCGCCCACGGGCACCGACTCCGGCGGGCGGGTCGGGAACGGCTTGGGCCGCTTGCCGCGCCGGCGGTAGGAGTCGACGAGCGACATCGCGATGGCGACGAGGAACGGGACGCCGATCAGCGCCATCAGGGCCCGGCGCAGCGCCTTCCTCACCCCGGCAAGCGGGTCCTGGTCACCGTGGGCCACACGCGCCAATCTAGAGCACGGCTCAGCCGCGGGCGCCACGGACGCCGAGGTGTCGCCTCGGCGCCATCCGCGGCCCGTGGCGCGGGCGCCGCAGCCCGGCGGCGAGGAGCAGGAACGGCACCCGCCCGCGTTGGGGCCGCCAGGGCTCCAGGTACGCCGCGAGGCCGGCGTCGTCGAGCTCGGTCCCCGTCAGCATCCAGCCGACGTCCTTGGCCACGTGGTAGTCGCCGAACGAGACGGCGTCGGGGTCCCCCAGCGCCCGCTGCCGCACCTCCGCGCTGGTCCACACCCCGATGCCCGGCAGGCTGCACAGCGCCCGGTCGGCCTCCTCGCCACCGAGCCCGGCGAGGCGCTCGAGCGCGTCCGCGTGCCGGGCCGCGGTGACCACGGCCCGGGAGCGGGCGGGGTCGATGTGCAGCGCCAGCCACTCCCAGCTGGGGATGGCGCGCAGCGTCGCGGCGTCCGGGGGCAGCATCAGGCCGTGCTCGGCGCCTGGGCCCGGGGCCGGCTCGCCGTGCCGGTGCACCAGGGCGCGGAAGCCGGCGAACGCCTCGGCACCGGTCACCTTCTGCTCGATGATGCTGGGCACGAGAGCCTCCAACACCCGCGCGGTGCGTCCGAGCCTGAGGTGGGGGCGGCGGCGCCGGGCCTCGGCGAGCACCGGGTGCCGCGGTGAGAAGCCGGACCAGTCGTCGGCCTCGCCGAGCAGCTCGGGCAGCTGCTCCAGCGCCCACTGCGCCCCCGGGCCCCAGGCCCGGGCGAGGACGGAGCCGTCCGGGCGCTGGTCACCGACCGCCAGAGTGACCGGGCCCAGCGGGGTGCGGCTCGCCCGCCAGTGCCAGCCGGCCACCGCGAGCCGGTGCGTCGGGTCGCCCGCACCACGGCGCTGCTGCCGGAGCACGGCGGCGGTCTCCACCACCCGCCCGGGGCGCCAGACGCGCTCGTCGTACCGGCTGTGCACGCCAGCACTGTAGGTCGCGCCGCGGACAGTGCCGCAGCCCGCGCGAGGCAGACGTCGCAAGATCGCGGGGAGACGACTAGGCTCCACGGCAGAACGAAACGGTTTCGTCCACACCTTGGGGCTCTCGGAGGGCAGTTGAGCATCGACACGACACGCGGTCGTCGCGGGCGCCTCGACCAGGAGGCGGTCCTCCGGGCCGCCGAAGTGCTGGTCGACCGCGACGGGTACGACGCCCTCACGATGACCTCGCTCGCCGCCGAGCTCGACGCCCGCGTCTCCTCGCTGTACAACCACGTCGCGAACCTGGAGGACCTGCGGGCCCTCATCCAGGTCCGGGCCATGCGGATGCTCGGTGAGCACGTGCGCGCCGCCGCGATGGGCCACGCCGGTGCCGAGGGTCTGCGGGCGCTGAGCCACGCGCTGCGCTCCTTCGCCCGCAGCCACCCGCAGCGCTACGCCGCACTGACCCGCCCGCCGATCGACCGGGAGGCGTTCTTCAGCGCCGCGCTGGATGCGATCGAGGCGCTGGCGGTCATGGTGCGCTCCGCCGGGCTGCCCGAGGACCGGCTGATCCAGACCGGCCTGGCCGTCTTCGCCGCGCTGCACGGCTTCGTCTCGCTCGAGGTCGCGGGCTACTTCGGCGACCTGTCCGGCACCAGCGGCGAGGTCGACCTGGACCAGGTGTACGCCGAGGTGATCGACGGCGCCGTCACTGCCGCCTCCCTCGAGACCAGCCACTGAGCCTCCCGTGCTGCTCGCCGAGCTGGTCGCCGTCTCCGCTGCGGTGGCCGCGACGCGCTCGCGGACCGAGAAGTCCCGGCTGATCGCCGGGCTGCTCGAATCAGCCTCGCCCGGGGAGCGCTCGCTGGTCGCGCACTACCTGAGCGGCCGGCTCCGGCAGCGTCGTACCGGGCTGGGCCGGCGCGGGCTGCAGCAGCTGCCGGTGGCGGCCGCCGAGGCGAGCCTCACCGTGGCCGAGGTGGACGCGGCCTTCGAGGCGATGTCACAGCTGAGCGGGGGCGGCTCCACCGCGGCCCGCACCGCGCTGGCCGCCGAGATGTTCGGCCGGGCCACCGCCGAGGAGCAGCACTGGCTGCGTGCCGTGGCGCTCGGCGAGGTCCGCCAGGGTGCGTCGGAGGCGGCGGTGGTCGACGCGCTGGCCAAGGCCGCCGACGTCCCCCTGGCGGCGGTACGACGCGCCGCGATGCTCGCGGGCGGCGCCACCTACGTGGTCGACGCCGCATTCGACGGCACCGAGGCGCTGGCGGCCGTCGGCCTGACGGTGGGCCGACCGGTGCTGCCGATGCTGGCCTCCTCGGCGCCCGACGTGGCTGCGGCGCTGGCCAAGGCGGGCGGCGGGGGTGCCGGCGGCGAGGGTGCCGAGGTGGGCGTGGACGCCAAGCTGGACGGCATCCGGATCCAGGTGCACCGCGACGCTGACGAGGTCCGCATCGCCACCCGCAGCCTGGACGACATCACCACCCGGCTACCCGAGGTGGTGGCAGTCGTCCGTGCCCTGCCCGCGCAGCGGGTGGTGCTGGACGGCGAGGCGCTCGCGCTCGACGCCACCGGCCGCCCGCACGCTTTCCAGGACACCGCGTCGCGCACCGCCCGCAGCACCTCCCCGGTCGCAGTGACGCCGTACTTCTTCGACCTGCTGCACCTCGACGGCACCGACCTCATCGACCTTCCTGCCCGACAGCGGTGGGCTGCCCTCGAGGCGTTGGTGCCGCCCGAGCACCGGGTACGGCGCTGGGTCGGCTCCGAGGTGGCGAGCGCGGAGGCGTTCACCGCCGAGGTGCTCGCCGAGGGACACGAGGGGGTCGTGGTGAAGTCGGTGACGGCCCCCTACGAGGCGGGCCGGCGCGGTGCGGCGTGGGTGAAGGTGAAGCCGGTGCACACCCTGGACCTGGTGGTGCTCGCCGTGGAGCACGGCTCCGGGCGGCGCCGAGGCTGGCTCTCCAACATCCATCTCGGTGCCCGCGACGACTCCTCGCCCACCGGGTTCACCATGCTGGGCAAGACGTTCAAGGGCATGACGGACGAGATGCTCGCCTGGCAGACACGGCGGTTCCGCGAGCTCGAGGTCGCCGACGACGGCTGGGTGGTGACGGTGCGTCCGGAGCAGGTGGTGGAGGTCGCCTTCGACGGCCTGCAACGCTCGACCCGGTATCCGGGTGGGGTGGCGCTGCGCTTCGCGCGGGTGCTGCGCTACCGCGACGACAAGCGCGCCGACGTGGCGGACAGCATCGAGACCGTCCGAGCGCTGGCTGCCGGGGACTGACCCTCACCCGGCACGCAGAGTTGTTGCAACACCGAGTTTCACGAGCCGTACACTGACCTCATGGTCACCCCCGCGAGCGACGGACGCCGCCGCGCCGCTGCGGCCCGCCGCCGGGCGCGGCAGGCCGAGATCATCGCCGCGACCCGGCAGATCTTCGACTCCAAGGGCGTGCGCGACGTCCAGATCGAGGAGATCGCCAGCGCGGTCGGCATCAACCGCGCGATCGTCTACCGGCACTTCACCGGCAAGGAGGAGCTGTTCGCGCTGACCCTGGTCGGCTACCTCGACGAGCTCCACGAGCTGATCGTGCAGGCCGCCGACAGCGCCACCGACCCGCGCGAGCGGCTCGCCGCCATCGTCGGCGCCTTCGTCGACTACGGCGTGGCGCACCCGGCGTTCGTGGACTGTGCCCAGACGCTCATGGTGCGCCCCGGCGAGGAGCTGCTCGAGGAGATCGCCGAGGGTGCGCTGTTCCGGCTCGGCCGGGCGATCACCTCCTGCCTGACGGTGCTCTCCGACGTGCTCACCGACGGCGTCGAGCGCGGCGAGCTCGCGCTGACCGAGGACCCGGTGCTGCTGGCCAACGCCCTCTACGCCAGCGGGCTGGGCGCCCTGCAGCTGGCCCGGCTCGGCATCCTCGTGCACGAGGTCGCGCCCGGGGTGCCCACCGTCGGCCAGATCTCCGCCGAGCAGGTGCGCTCCTACCTGGTCACCTCCGCGCTCGCACTCGCCACCGCCGGCAACCCCACCGGTTGAGGCACGCCCGCCCGCACTCTCGCTGCACGTCTGGCGGCACGTTTCGCGGCACGGGACGCGGCACACGATGAGCGTGTGAGCGCTCCCTCCGTTGTACCGAGTCCCACCAACCACCAGGTGATCGCGCTGTGCGCGAGCCTGGTGACGCTGCCGCTGCTGCACCTGGCTCTCAGCACCGACCGCTGGCTCGTGCTGGCCGGCGCCGTCCTCGTCGGCGTCCTCGTCGGGGCCGCCCTGGGGGTCGCGCTCTGCCGGCCGCACCTGACGCGGGGACTAACCGAGGGCATCGCCGCCGTCACGACGTTCTGGGCGATCAGCCTGCCCGCGGCGTGGCTGCTCGGTTCCGGTGCGAGCCCGCTGACGCTCACGCTGCTGGTCGGCGTGCCTGCGGCGGCCGTCACGGCAGCCGCCTCCGCCCTGCTGTGGGGCAGCGACCCGATGACCGATGTGATCGTCTCCAGCGTCGTCACCGCGGTCGTCGTGCTGCCGCTGGTCGCCTGGATCGCCGGGCTGAACCTGGTGCACGACCGCGAGGTCGCGCACGACGAGGCGCGAGTGGCCGCCGACCTGGAGAGTGCCGGACTGCGGCCCTGGCTGCCCGAGCTCGACGGCTTCACCCGCGACGACGACCAGCGCACCGCCGGCAGCTTCGCCGGCGATCCGTCGTACACGCTGGACTATCACCCCGACGACGCGGACGAGAGCGACAGCCGCAGGCTCGTCGTGCGGGTCTCGCCCGCCGACCCCGAGGGCCTGTGCCCGGCCTCCCGTCCCCAGTGCGAGGTCGAGGAGGGGTACGCCGTCGACGGCACCCGCGAGCGGCGGGTCGTCGTGCAGCGGGGTGGCGGCCGCCTGGAGGTCGACCTCGCCGACGCCGTCGGGCTGTCCGAGCGCGAGGTCGCCGGCGCCCTGCTCGACGCGGAGCTCTCCGACTGGCACACGGTGCTCAACCTGAAGCGTGCCGAGTAGGCCGCCGACAGCTCGACCGACCCGCGCGAGCGGCTCGCGCGAGCGGCTCGCGGCCATCGTCGGGCACCCCGCCGGCTGAACAGGTTTCACCGGACCGGCGCTGGCCAGGATGCGCTCCGTGACCGGAATCGAGACATCCGCCGCGCCTGCCGCCGTAGCAAGCTCGCACCGCACCGTCGCGGCGTGCGTCGGCCTGGCACTCACCCCGCTGCTGCACCTGGCGCTCACCACCACGCGCGGGTCCGGCGTCGCGACCGCCGTGGCCTCGGGCACCCTCCTCAGCGTCGTGTTCTGTGCCCGGTGGTGCCGGCCGCGGCTGAAACGAGGTGTCGCGCTGGGACTCGGTGCCGCCACCTGGTTCTGGGCACTGAGCCTGACCGGCGCCTGGTTGCTCGGGTCCGCCTCCAGCACCCTGACGACCGCCGTGCTCGTCGGCCTCCCGGCCACCGCGCTGACCGCGCTCGCCTGTGCCCGGGAGTGGGGCCAGGACCCGGAGAAGGAGGCGCTGGAGTCGCCGGTGGTGTGCGCCGTCGTCATCCTGCCGCTGGTCACCGGCATCTGCGGCCACCAGCTCGCGCGGGAGGAACAGGTTCGCCGAGCCGAGGCGCAGGTGGCAGCACAGCTCGAGAGCGCGGGAGTGCGGCCATGGCTGCCGGAGTTCGACGGCTACGCACGGACCGAGGGCGGGCGCACCTACGGCGACGACGAGTGGGACACCTCCACGTACTCGCTCGGGTTCGCGCCCCGTCGTCGCGACCCGCGCGGTCCGGAGGACCCCAGCGACCTCCACCTCTATGTCCAAGTACGCACCGCCAACCTCGAAGGGGAGTGCGCGGGGCTCGGCGAGGGCTGTGAGTACCACGACGACTACGCCGTCAACCGGGCCGGGCACCTGATCGGGATCGGGACCTCCCTCGAGACCAAGATCGAGACCGAGGTCATCGTGACGCGTGGCGGCAGCGAGCTGGTCGCCACCCTCCCCCTGGCCGGCGACCTCAGCGAGGAGGAGGTGGCGCAGGCGCTGCAACAGGCGCGGCTCGTCGACTGGAGCACCGTGCTGCGGCTGGAGGTTCGCTGAGCTGCCACACCATGAGCGAAGCGCCCTCCCGTCCGGAGCCGGGAGGGCACTTCGATGTCAACGGAGGGTACTCAGCGCTCCAGGATCGCCACGACGCCCTGGCCGCCGGCGGCGCAGACGGAGATGAGCGCGCGGCCACCGCCCTTGGCGGCGAGCAGCTTGGCGGCATTGGCCACGATCCGACCGCCGGTGGCGGCGAACGGGTGGCCGGCGGCCAGCGAGGAGCCCTTGACGTTGAGCTTGGCCCGGTCGATGGAGCCCAGCGGCGCGTCCAGGCCGAGGCGCTCCTTGCAGAAGACCGGACTCTCCCAGGCGGCCAGGGTGGAGAGCACCTGGGAGGCGAAGGCCTCGTGGATCTCGTAGAAGTCGAAGTCGCCCAGCGTCAGGCCGTTGCGCTCGAGCATTCGCGGCACGGCGTAGGCGGGTGCCATCAGCAGGCCCTCGGCGCCATGCACGAAGTCGACGGCGGCGAGCTCGGAGTCGACGAAGTAGGCCAGCGGCTCCAGGCCGTGCTCGGCCGCCCACTCCTCGGAGCCGAGGAGGACGGCGGAGGCGCCGTCGGTGAGCGGGGTGGAGTTGGCGGCGGTCATGGTCGCCGCCTCGCCCTTGCCGAAGACCGGCTTGAGCTTGGCGAGCTTCTCCAGCGAGGAGTCGGGGCGCAGGTTGTTGTCGCGCTCCAGGCCGCGGAACGGCGTGACCAGGTCGTCCTGCCACCCCTCGTCGTACGACGCGGCGAGGTTGTGGTGCGAGGTGACCGCCAGCTGGTCCTGGGCCTCGCGGGTGATCTGCCACTCCAGCGCGGTCAGCGCCTGGTGCTCGCCCATGGACAGCCGGGTGCGGGGCTCGCCGTTGGAGGGGATCGCCAGGCCGATGTCACCGGGTCGGATGGTGGCGAGCACCGCGAGCCGGTCCTTGGCGGTGCGGGCGTTGTTGAGCTGGATCAGCTTCTTGCGCAGCTTCTCCCCGATCGCGATCGGGGCGTCGGAGGTGGTGTCCACGCCGCCGCCGATGCCGGAGTCGATCTGGCCGAGCTTGATCTTGTTCGCGATGTAGTTGATCGCCTGCAGCCCGGTGCCGCAGGCCTGCTGCAGGTCGATGGCGGGGGTCTCGGGCGCCAGGCGGGTGCTCAGCACGGCCTCGCGGACCAGGTTGAAGTCGCGGCTGTGCTTGAGCACGGCACCGCCGGCGACCTCACCGACGCGCTCGCCCTCGAGCCCGAAGCGGGCCACGAGCCCGTCCAGGGCCGCGGTGAGCATCTCCGCGTTCGAGGCGGTCGCGTAGGCGCCGTTGGACCGGGCGAAGGGGATGCGGTTGCCGCCGAGGACGGCGGCGCGGCGAACAGTCTCAGTCATGGGCCCATCCTGACCCGCGGGCGGTAGCAGCAGAACCCTTTGAGGGCGACGTCACGAAATATGGACTCCGAGTTAC
This sequence comes from Nocardioides faecalis, assembly GCF_018388425.1. Taxonomy (NCBI): domain Bacteria; kingdom Bacillati; phylum Actinomycetota; class Actinomycetes; order Propionibacteriales; family Nocardioidaceae; genus Nocardioides; species Nocardioides faecalis. The sequence goes on from NZ_CP074406.1 coordinate 2,212,474, forward strand.
ACATCTAGTTACATTCGAGACCATGAGCGACAAGTACCAGGCCTTCACGACGTCCCCCCTCGGCCGGATCCTGGTGAAGAACCTCGGTCTGCCCGACCCCGCCCCCCTCGAGCGCTACCGCGAGGGCGACCCACTCGTCAGCGGCACCGTCCTGGTGGGCGGCACCGGCCGGCTGGCCGAGTCGCTGCCCGGCCTGCTCGACGAGCTGGGCGTGAGCAACACCAGCGTCGCCGACGACGACACCCGGTTCAAGGGCCTGGTCTTCGACGCCACCGGCCTGAAGGACACCACCACCCTGGTCGCGCTGCGCGACTTCTTCACCCCGGTGCTGCGCCGCCTCGAGCCGTCGGCCCGCGTGGTCGTGCTCGGCACGCCGCCGGAGCTGACCCGGGGCAGCGAGCGGGTCGCCCAGCGGGCACTCGAGGGCTTCACCCGCAGCCTCGGCAAGGAGATCGGGCGCGGCAGCACCGTGCAGCTGGTGTACGTCGCCGAGGGCCAGGAGGCCGCGGTGACCAGCACGCTCGGCTTCCTGCTCTCCCCCAAGTCCGCCTACGTCTCCGGCCAGGTGATCCGGATCGGCGCCCACGGCGACGCGACGACCACCAGCGTCGAGGACTGGACCAAGCCGCTGGCCGGCAAGGTCGCCCTGGTCACCGGCGCCAGCCGTGGCATCGGCGAGGCGATCGCGCGTGTGCTGCACCGCGACGGCGCCACCGTCGTCGGGGTCGACGTGCCGCAGGCCGCCAGCGAGCTGCAGCGCCTGATGAAGGAGCTCGACGGTGACTGGCTCACCCTCGACATCACCGGCAAGGACGCGCCGCAGCGGATCGCGCACCACCTGCAGACCAAGCACGGCGGCGTGGACGTCGTCGTGCACAACGCCGGCATCACCCGCGACCGCAAGCTCGCGAACATGGCGCCCAACGACAAGGGCGACCGCTGGACCTCGGTACTCGCGGTCAACGTGACCGCGCCCGAGCTCATCACCCGGGAGCTTCTCGAGCAGGGCGTCATCAACGCCGGTGGCTCGATCGTCGGCGTCGCGTCCATCGCCGGCATCGCGGGCAACGTGGGCCAGACCAACTACGCCGCCTCGAAGGCCGCCGTCATCGGTCTGGTCGACAGCCTCGCCGACGAGCTCACCGACGGCATCACCATCAACGCCGTCGCACCGGGCTTCATCATCACCCAGATGACCGCCGCGGTGCCGTTCGCGACCCGCGAGGTCGGCCAGCGACTCAACGCCATGGCGCAGGGCGGCCTGCCGGTCGACGTGGCCGAGACCATCGCCTGGTACGCCAACCCCGCCTCCTCCGGCGTCAACGGCAACGTGGTCCGCGTCTGCGGCCAGATGATGCTGGGGGCCTGAGATGGGCGCCCCCGACTCCCCCGGCCGCGTCGAGCACGTCGACGGCGCCGGTGGCCTGGCGACCATGGCCAAGGCGGCCCTGCCGGCCGTCCCCGGCGTGAACCAGCTGCCCGGCATCAAGAAGACCTCGCGCACGCTGCCCGACCTCGAGCTGCGCCGCGACGACGTCGAGGTACGACGCGACGAGGTGGACCGCTACGCCGAGGTCTGCGGCTTCCCCCGGCGCGACACCGCGCCGGTGCCGTACCTGCACATGCTGGCCTTCGGCCTGCACATGGCGATGATGACCGACGCCGCGTTCCCGTTCCCGGCCATCGGCTCGGTGCACCTGGAGAACACGATCGCCCAGCACCGGCCCGTCGCGATCGGCGAGCGGGTCTCGCTGGGCCTGCGCGCGGCGAACCTGCGCACCAGCACGAAGGGCCGCGCCTGGGACATGCTGGTCACCGGCACCGTGGGCGACGAGGTCGTCTGGGAGTCCACGTCGACGTACCTGCGCCTCGGCGGCGGGGACAAGGAGCACGGCGACCGCGGCACCGAGCTGGCGCCCGTCGAGGCCCGCGGCGCGGTCTGGGAGGTGCCGGAGAACACCGGGCGCCGCTACGCGGCGGTCTCCGGTGACCGCAACCCGATCCACCTCTACCCGCTGACGGCCAAGGCGCTGGGCTTCAAGCGCCACATCGCGCACGGCATGTGGAGCAAGGCGCGGTGCATCGCGGCACTGGAGAACCGGCTGCCCGACGCCGTGCAGGTCACCGTGGCCTTCAAGAAGCCGATCTTCCTGCCGGGCAAGGTCCGCTTCGGCGCCGCGCGGCGCGAGGACGGCTACGGCTTCACCCTCGTCGACCCGCGCACCGGTGCGCCGCACCTGCTCGGGCGCGCCACCGCGCTCTGAGGTGGGGCTGCCCGGTCAGTACTGCTGCGGCTTGTCCGGGCGCGGCCGGATCAAGCCCTCCTGCGCCACGGTCGCGACGAGCGTGCCGTCCTGGGTGAAGATCCGGCCCAGGGCGAGGCCGCGGGCACCGCTGGCCGAGGGCGACCACTGGTCGTAGAGCCACCACTCGTCGGCCCGGAACGGCCGGTGGAACCAGATGGTGTGGTCCAGCGACGCCATCTGCACCTTGGTCGGCCCGGTCTCCGGGTGCGCCGACAGCGCGGCGCCCAGCAGCGAGACGTCGCTGGCGTAGGCGAACATCGCGAGGTGCTCGCTCACGTCGTCAGAGAGCTGCCCGGCGACGCGGATCCACACCTGGGTGCGGGAGGGGTGCATCGCGTCCGGCTCGAGGCCGAACGCGGAGTTCCCGAGCCAGCGCACGTCGAGGGCCGCCCACTCCCGGCCGAGCCCGTCGTCGGCGCCACGCTGGGTCATCAGCTCGACGAGGTCCATGCCCTCCTCGGGCGCCTTGACCTCCGGCATCACGTCCTGGTGCTCGAGGCCTTCCTCGAGGCGCTGGAAGCTGACCGTCTGGTAGTAGATCGCCCGGCCGTGCTGGCGGGCGAGGACGCGGCGGGTGACGAACGACTTGCCGTCCCGGATCCGCTCCACGTCGTAGATGATCGGGACGTTGTAGTCGCCGGGCAGCAGGAAGTAGGAGTGCAGCGAGTGCGGGTGCATGCCCTCCTCGACGGTGCGCATCGCTGCGATCAGGGCCTGCGCGGCCACCTGCCCGCCGTACACGCGCTGGCGCACCGTGTCGGGCTGGGTGCCGCGGAACAGGTCGGTGTCGAGGCGCTCGAGGTCGAGCAGGTCGACCAGCTTGCGGGTGGCCTCCCCCGGCGACCCGCCGGCCCCGTCCTCGGCCCCGTCCTCGGCGCCGGCGTACGCGGTGGCGTCGCTCATCAACCCTCCTTGCGGCCGGAGCCGCCGTTGTCGTCCGGACCCTCCAGGCCGGCCAGGAACTGCTCGAACTGCTGCCCGATCTCCTCACCCGTCGGCAGCGGCTCGTCGTCGGCGAGCAGGCTGCTGCCCTCCGCCTCGGCGCGCGCGAACGTGTCGTACTGCTGCTCCAGCGCGGCGACCACGTCGGCGACCTCGGCGTTGGCGGCCAGGTAGCGGCCGATCTCCTCCTCCCGCTCGGCGGCGAGCGGAGTCAGTTCGGCGAGGTCGATGGTCAGTCGCGCGGCGAGCTCGACCTGCTCGAGCAGCGCGATGGTGGCCGGCGGGTACTCCAGCTGGGCCAGGTAGTGCGGCACGTGCGCGACGAACCCCTGCGCGTCGAGCCCCCACTCGCCGAGCCGGACCTCCAACAGCGCCTGGGCGCTGCTGGGCACCCGCAGCTCACCACGCCACAGGCCCTCGCCGACGAGGAGGTCGGGGTTGTTGGCGTGGTGGGTGATCGCGATCGGGCGGGTGTGCGGCACCGCCATCGGCACCGAGCCGATGGAGACGACCAGGTCCACACCGAGACGCTCGATGACCTCCCGCACGCCCCGGCAGAACGCCTCCCAGCGGGTGTCCGGCTCCGAGCCGTGCAGCAGCAGGTACGGCGATCCGCCGACGTCGTGCAGCAGCCGGACCACCAGCCGCGGCGGCTCGTAGCCCTCGTAGTGGTCGCGCGCGAAGGTCATCGGGGGCCGCCGGGCGCGGTAGTCGTGCAGCTGGTCCACGTCGAAGGTGGCGACCACGACTCCCCCGCCCTCGGCCGAGGAGGCTCCGGTGCGCGCCAGGTGGCTGCACGCCAGCGCACCGGCGCTGCCGGCGTCGAGGAAGCCGTCCAGCGCGACGATCATCGGCAGGTAGGTGACGTCGTCGAGCTCGGGCACCTCGTCGACGATGTGCACCACGCGCGAGGCAGGGCCGGGGTGCTGCGCTGGGGAGGTCACGCGCCAAGCGTAGTGGCGACGCTGCGGTGGCCTGGGGTGTGGCCTGGGGTGTGGCTCGGGGCGTGGTGGCTCACGCGCCGTACGTGGCCTGCAGCAGCGCCACGCCGCGCTGCACCAGCTCACGCGAGGAGAGCCCGAGCACCTCGCGCAGCGCGGCGTCGGTGCCCGTGCCGGTGGCGGTGCGGTCCAGGAGCATGAGCAGCGCCTGCTCGCCGTGGTTGCCGGCGACGTACTCGCACACCCACCACGACACCGCGTACCAGCCCGTGGCGTCCGGGCCGGCGAACTCCGCGGCACCGGGAAGGTCCACCGCGCTCGCCGCGACCCGCAGGGCGTCGTCGTTGACGCCGCGGCGCGAGCGGTCCACGGCCTGCACCGAGACGTACTCGGCGATGCCCTCGCTCAACCACAGCGGCGCACCCAGGCCGCGCCCGCGCAGCGCGACGTGGGTGAGCTCGTGACGCACCAGCCGGCCGAGCACGCCGTCCGGCTGCGCCAGCACCCGCGGATTGAGGAAGATCCGGTAGGCGGCCACGGGCGCGTCCGGGTCGCGGGCGTCGCTGGGCACGACGATGCTGAGCCCGTCGGCGCGATCGGCGTCGCCGACGGTCTGGTCCGCCAGTCCGTGCAGGAACGTCGGGTCGGTCAGTGCGTAGACCACCACCCCGGCCCCGTCGGCGGCGCTGTTCCCCGCGGCGTCGCCGGCCGCCCCCGGCCCCAGCACGTCACGGACCTCAGAACGGCCCGCAGCGACCGCGTCCAGCACCCGGCCGGCGTCGCGGCGGGTGCTGTCGTCGAAGATCCCCAGCACGCCGGCCCGCTCGAGGACCTCGATCGGCCCGAGGTCCCAGGGCTGGGCGTTGCCCGGGTTCGCCTGCTCCCAGTCGGCGTCGGTGGTGGAGGCCACGACGAGGCGCCGGCCGTCGGGGGTCGGGGTGAACCGGAACCGGTCGCGGGTGCGGACCGCCGCGGCGTCGTACCCCTGGAGGCGGACGGTCGTCAGCACCTCGGCCCAGTAGTCCCCGCTGCCGTCTGGGTTGTCGGGGTCGCCGGGGTCGGCGGCGGGCACGATCGTCTCGGGCAGCACCTCGAAGGCCAGCTCACCGAGCGGCAGCGTGGCCAGGTTGTCGTAGTAGACCTGCTGCTCGGCGAGGAAGGCGCGGTCCGTGCGGGCGAGGGTACGACGGAACCGGGCCCGGTCGCCCTCGCGCAGCGAGGCGGCGCGGGCGCTCAGGGTGCGCTGCACCAGTGCGGCGACGTCGGCGGTCCGGGGCCCGGACTGCTCGACCGGCGGCGGGTCGTGCGAGCAGCCGGCCAGCAGCGCCGGCGCGCCCAGGGCCGCGATTGCGGCGAGGGTGCTCAGCAGGCGGCGCGGGGGCACGGACCGCAGGCTGCCGGACGGTCGTGGCCGACGGTGCGGGCTGCGGTCGGCCTCAGCGTGTCCCGTCCGCATCGAGCAGCGTCCGGGGGTCTGCGGCGTCCGGTCCGTCCAGGCCGGCCTCCCCGGCGACCTCGTGCAGCACGTCGAGCGCGATCGCGGAGGCGGTCAGTCCGATCTGCTCCAGGATCGCGCCGCGCTTGGCGTGCTCGAGGAACTCCTGGGGGATGCCGTGCACGCGCACCGGCGTGCTCACCTTGGCGTCGGCCAGCGTCTGCAGCAGCACCGCGCCGACACCGCCGACCCGGCCGTTGTCCTCGATGGTCACCACCAGGCGGTGGTGGCGGGCGAGCTCGACGAGGGCGGGGTCGACGGGCTTGACCCAGCGCGGGTCCACCACGGTCACGCCCACGCCCTGCGCGGTGAGGCGGGAGGCCACGTCGACGCCGACGCCGGCCATCGAGCCGACCGCGACCACGAGCACGTCGCGGGCACCCTCGCGGACCAGCACGTCGCAGCCGCCCACCCGGTCGATGGCCTCGATGTCCTCGGGCGGCGGGCCCTTCGGGAACCGGACCACGGTGGGCGCGTCGGCGACCTCCACGGCCTCGTCCAGCAGCTCCTGCATCCGGGTGACGTCGCGGGGCGCGGCCATCCGCAGTCCGGGCACCAGCTGCAGGAGCGACATGTCCCACATGCCGTTGTGGCTGGCGCCGTCGTCGCCGGTCACCCCGGAGCGGTCGAGCACGAAGGTGACGCCGCAGCGGTGCAGCGCGACGTCCATCAGCACCTGGTCGAAGGCCCGGTTGAGGAAGGTCGCATACACCGCGAAGACGGGGTGCAGCCCGCCCATCGCCAGGCCGGCGGCCGAGGTGGCGGCGTGCTGCTCGGCGATGCCGACGTCGAAGGTGCGCTCGGGGAAGCGGGCCTGGAACCGGTCCAGCCCGACCGGGTGCATCATCGCGGCAGTGATGGCGACCACGTCGGGGCGCCGCTCACCGATCCGCACGATGTGCTCGGCGAAGTGGTCGGTCCAGATCGGCCCCTTGGGCTTCTCCGTACCGGTCTGCACGTCGAACGGGCCAGGCGCGTGGAACTGGTCCGCCTCGTGCCGCTCGGCGGGGTCGTAGCCGAAGCCCTTGCGGGTGATCGCGTGCACGATCACCGGGCCGCCGAACCGCTTCGCCTGGCTCAGGGCATGCTCCATCGCGGCGCGGTCGTGGCCGTCGACGGGACCCACGTACTTCAGCCCGAGGTCCTCGAAGAGCCCCTGGGGCGCGAGGGCGTCCTTGAGACCCTTCTTCATGGCGTGCAGCGCGTCATACGCCGCCGGGCCGACGCCGGGCACGGCGTTGAGCCGCTTCTTGACCTGCTCCAGCAGGGTCTCGTAGCGCGGGTTGGTGCGCAGGCTGGTCAGGGCGTTGGCCAAGCCGCCGATCGTCGGAGTGTAGGAGCGGCCGTTGTCGTTGACCACGATCACCAGCCGGCTGCCGTGCTGGATGGCGATGTTGTTCAGCGCCTCCCAGGCCATGCCGCCGGTCAGCGCGCCGTCGCCGATCACCGCGACCACGTGCCGGTCCTCGCCGCGCACGGCGTACGCCTTGGCCAGGCCGTCGGCGTAGCTCAGCGCGGTGGAGGCGTGGGAGTTCTCGACCAGGTCGTGCTCGGACTCGGCCTGGCTCGGGTAGCCGCTCAGCCCGCCCTCGCGGCGCAGCGTGTCGAAGGAGGCGGCGCGGCCGGTGACGAGCTTGTGCACGTAGGACTGGTGGCCGGTGTCGAAGACGACCTTGTCCCGCGGGGAGTCGAAGACGCGGTGCACGGCCAGCGTCAGCTCGACCACGCCCAGGTTCGGCCCGAGGTGGCCGGTGTTGGTGGCCACCGTGCGGATCAACAGGTCCCGGATCTCGGCCGCGAGCTGGGTCAGCTCGTCCTCGGAGAGGGCCCGCAGGTCGCGCGGGCTGGAGATCTTGTCGAGGACAGGCATGGCCCGAGTCTAGGCGGTGGCAGGTCGTGGGCCGTGATCGCCGGCGGGCCCCCACCGGGGCGCTCAGGGCAGCAGATCCTGGTAGTACGGGGAGTTGAGGAGCTCGGGAAGGATGTGCGCGGCGGCGACGGTCAGCGGCAGCCCGACGGCCTCGGCCGGGTCGACGAAGAGGATCCGGCGGCCCTCCCCGACGGTGATGTCCGCGTCTGTGGCGTCGGTGCGGGCGACGTACACCCGTACCTCGTCGTCGGTGCCGTAGGCGGCGTGGAAGACGGTGAACTGCTGCCACAGCCGCAGCGCGGGCGGCGCCAGGCGCAGCCCGGTCTCCTCCTCCAGCTCGCGGTGGGCGGCCGCCTGCGAGGCCTCCCCGTCGTCGACGTGGCCGCCGACGAAGCCCCACCGCTCGGGATCGATGACCGGGTGCTCGTCGCGCTCCTGCAGCAGCACCCAGCCGCGGGTGTCGATCAGGACGACCGAGGCGAAGCGGGCCATCAGACGTTCAGCCCGCCGTCAGGCGACCCGGGCTGGCCCGGCTTGCCCGGCTGGCCCGGCTCGGGCAGCTCGGCGGGGTCCGCTCCCCCGTGGCAGGAGGCGAACGGCTCCGGGGCGGTCTCCCCCGCACCGTAGGCGTCGAGGAACAGGCGGATCCGGGGGTCGTCGGCGCCGGTCAGGGCCAGCTGGCGGCCCCAGACGGTGATCACGACGGGCGCGTCCTGGTCCGGGTAGGGCGACATGATGCCGTTGTCGGGCAGCAGGCCGGCGAGCGCGTCGACCTCCTTGCGCTCCAGGTCCTCGGGCCGGTAGGTGATCCACACCGTGCCGTGCTCCAGGTCGTGCACGGCGTAGACCTCGGGCACCGGCTCGTCGTACACGCCGCACTCCAGCCACATCGGTGCGTGCTCACCGCCCACCGGCGGCGACTGCGGGTAGTCGAAGCCCTCACCGATGCGCAGGTGGGCGTTGCTGAGGTCATCGTGCTCGGTGACCTCGCTCAGGTCGACCGGACCCGCCCGCTCCGCCTCGTCGTCGGCGAGCAGCACCGGGACCAGCACGGCGGCCGTGAGCACGAGCACCGCGGCGAGCACCGCGAGCACCACCGGCAGCACCAGCCTGCGCCGCGGGCGGGGAGCCGGGGCGTAGGGGGTCGGGTACGCGCCCGGGTACGGCGCCGGGCCGCCCCATGGAGGAGGTGTCGGTCCCACCGGCGGCGGGGGCGGGCCCACCGGTGGCGGCGGGGGCGGCGCGGCGGGCGGGACGGGCGGCTCGGTCACTGCTCGAGCGCCTGCTCGACGCGCTCCACCTTGGCGCTCAGCTCGCCGGTGAAACCCGGCCGGATGTCGGCCTTGAGCACCAGCGAGACCCGCGGCGAGACCGCGGCGACGGCGTCGACAGCGCGCTTGACGACCGCCATCACCTCGTCCCACTCGCCCTCGATGTTGGTGAACATCGCGTTCGTCTCGTTCGGCAGCCCGGACTCGCGCACGACGCGCACGGCGGCCGCCACCGCCTCCGAGACGCCGCCGGTCTCGTCGGCGGTCGAGGGGCTGATGCTGAAGGCGACGATCATGACGACCACGCTATCCGTGACGGCGAACGGCCCGCCCCCGGGATCGGGGACGGGCCGTTCGTGCGCCGTGGCGCGGGGCTGGATCAGCTGCGCAGCAGGTTCCGCAGGACGAACTGCATGATGCCGCCATTGCGGTAGTAGTTCGCCTCGCCGGGGGTGTCGATGCGGACGACCGCGTCGAACTCCACGCCGGTGTCGGTGGTGACCTTGACCGTGCGCGGGGTGGTGCCCTCGTTGAGCGCGGTGATGCCGGAGATCGCGAAGGTCTCCTCACCGCTCAGGCCGAGCGACTCCGCGTTCTGGCCCTCGGGGAACTGCAGCGGGATGACGCCCATGCCGATGAGGTTCGAGCGGTGGATGCGCTCGTAGCTCTCGGCGATGACCGCCTTGACGCCCAGCAGCGAGGTTCCCTTGGCGGCCCAGTCGCGCGAGGACCCCGAGCCGTACTCCTTGCCCGCGAGGATCACGAGCGGGATGCCGGCCTCGGCGTAGTTCTCCGCGGCGTCGTACACCGTGGTGACCCGAGCGTCGTCCTGGGTGAAGTCGCGGGTGAAGCCGCCCTCGGTGCCCGGCGCGACCTGGTTGCGCAGGCGGATGTTGGCGAACGTGCCGCGGATCATGACCTCGTGGTTGCCTCGGCGCGAGCCGTAGGAGTTGAAGTCACGCTGGGCCACGCCGTGCTCGGCGAGGTACTTGCCCGCCGGGGAGTCCGCCTTGATCGAGCCGGCCGGGGAGATGTGGTCGGTGGTGACCGAGTCGCCCAGCTTGAGCAGCACGCGGGCGCCGTCGATGTCGGTGACCGGCGCCGGCTCCTGCGGCATGCCCTCGAAGTAAGGGGGCTTGCGGACGTAGGTGGAGTCCTCGTCCCAGGTGAAGATCTTGCCCTCGGGGGTGGGCAGCGAGCGCCAGCGCTCGTCGCCCTTGAAGACGTCGGCGTACGACTCGGCGAACATCTCCTTGTTGATGGCGCCCCGGATGGTCTCCTCGACCTCGGCCGGCGAGGGCCAGATGTCCTTGAGATAGACCGGGTTGCCGTCGTTGTCGGTGCCCAGCGCGTCGTTGAACAGGTCGACGTCCATCGAGCCGGCCAGCGCGTAGGCGACGACCAGCGGCGGGGAGGCCAGGTAGTTCATCTTGATGTCGGGGCTGATCCGGCCCTCGAAGTTCCGGTTGCCCGAGAGCACCGAGACGACGGCGAGGTCGTTCTCGTTGATCGCGGCGGAGACCTCGGGGATGAGCGGGCCCGAGTTGCCGATGCAGGTGACGCAGCCGTAGCCGACCAGGTTGAAGCCGAGCTTGTCGAGGTACGGCGTGAGGCCGGCCTTGTTGTAGTAGTCGGAGACGACCTGCGAGCCGGGGGCCAGCGTGGTCTTGACCCACGGCTTGCGCTGCAGGCCCTTCTCGACGGCCTTCTTCGCCAGCAGGGCGGCGCCGATCATGACCGACGGGTTGGAGGTGTTGGTGCAGGAGGTGATCGAGGCGATCGTCACCGCACCGTGGTCCAGGGTGAAGGTGGTGCCGTCCTCGAGGGTGACCTCGACCGGGTTCGAGGCCCGGCCACCGTCCGCGGCGGCAGCGGAGAGGTGCTGGCGCGGGGCGTCCTCGCCGTTGGACTGCTTCGGGTCGTGCGAGGGTGCGTCGGAGCCCGGGAAGGACTCCTCGACGGCCTCGTCGTAGCCCTTGGTGTCCTGCGCCTCGCCGGCGTAGTCGACGAGCGCGGCCCGGAAGGACTCCTTGGCCTCGGAGACCAGGACGCGGTCCTGCGGGCGCTTCGGGCCGGCCAGCGACGGCACGACCGTCGACAGGTCCAGCTCGAGCTTCTCCGAGTAGCGCGGCTCGGCCGAGGGGTCGAGCCACAGGCCCTGCTCCTTGGCGTAGGCCTCGACGAGCGCGATCTGCTCCTCCGAGCGACCGGTCAGGCGCAGGTACGTCGTGGTCTCCTCGTCGATCGGGAAGACCGCGATGGTCGAGCCGAACTCCGGGGACATGTTGCCGATGGTGGCGCGGTTGGCCAGCGGCAGCGCGGAGACGCCGGGACCGTAGAACTCGACGAACTTGCCGACGACGCCGTGCTTGCGGACCATCTCGGTGATGGTGAGCACCAGGTCGGTGGCGGTGGAGCCCTCGGGCAGCTCACCGGAGAGCTTGAAGCCGACGACGCGCGGGATGAGCATGGAGACCGGCTGGCCGAGCATCGCGGCCTCGGCCTCGATGCCGCCGACGCCCCAGCCGACGACGCCGATGCCGTTGACCATGGTGGTGTGCGAGTCGGTGCCGACGCAGGTGTCGGGGTAGGCCAGCAGCTCGCCGTCGACCTCACGGGTGAAGACGGTGCGGGCCAGGTGCTCGATGTTGACCTGGTGCACGATGCCGGTGCCCGGGGGGACGACCTTGAAGTCGTCGAAGGCGCCCTGGCCCCAGCGCAGGAACTGGTAGCGCTCGCGGTTGCGCTCGTACTCGATCTCCACGTTGCGCTCGAACGCGTCGGGCGTGCCGAACACGTCGGCCATGACGGAGTGGTCGATGACCATCTCGGCGGGCGCGAGCGGGTTGATCTTGGTGGCGTCGCCACCGAGGTCGGCCATCGCCTCGCGCATGGTGGCGAGGTCGACGACGCAGGGCACGCCGGTGAAGTCCTGCATGATCACGCGCGCGGGCGTGAACTGGATCTCCTTGTCAGGCTGGGCGGTCTCGTCCCAGCCGGCGAGGGCCTTGATGTCGTCGGCGGTGATGTTCGCGCCGTCCTCGGTGCGCAGGAGGTTCTCCAGCAGCACCTTCAGCGAGAACGGGAGGCTGTCGACGTCGAGACCTTCCCCGGTCACGGCGTCCAGCCGGAAGATCTCGTACGACTTCTCACCCACGTCCAACGTGCTCTTGGCGCCGAAGCTGTTCTTGCTGGCCATCCGGTGGTCTCCGTCCTCATCGACTACGCGTAGCGCGGAAGGTCTCCTCGATCATCCTCCCGCCGCCAAGGGCGCGGGGATAGTCAGGTGGACCTAAATTCCGTGGCATGCCGAGGGCGTTCCCCGGCATTGTCTTGATATCAAGATACACGAGGTCGAGGCAGGATTCACGGCGACCCGCCCGGGCCAGGCAGGTCAGGCGCCCGTCTCCCCCGCCGGTACGACGTCCTCGGCGAACTGCGTGCGGTAGAGCTCCTCGTAGCGCCCGCCGGCTGCCAGCAGCTCGGTGTGGGTGCCGCGCTCCACGATCCGTCCGTCCTCGACCACCGCGATCAGGTCGGCCGCGCGGATCGTGGACAGCCGGTGCGCGATCACCAGCGCGGTGCGACCGGTGAGGACCTCGGCCAGCGCCGCCTGCACCGCCGCCTCCGAGGTCGAGTCCAACGACGCCGTCGCCTCGTCCAGGATCACCACCTGCGGTTCCTTCATCAGCAGCCGGGCGATGGTCAGCCGCTGCCGCTCGCCGCCGGAGAGCCGGTAGCCGCGCTCCCCCACGACGGTCTCCAGGCCGTCGGGCAGCGAGCGCACCAGGTCGGCCAGCCGGGCCCGGCGCAGCGCGTCCCACAGCTCCTCCTCGCCGGCCTCCGGCCGGGCCAGCATCAGGTTGCCACGGATGGTGTCGTGGAACAGGTGGCCGTCCTGGGTGACCATGCCGATGGCGTCCCGCACGCTGCGGGTGCTCAGCTCGCGGACGTCGACGCCCGCCAGGCGCACGGCGCCGGCATCGACGTCGTACAGCCTGGGCACCAGGGAGGCCAGCGTGGACTTGCCCGCCCCCGAGGACCCGACCAGTGCCACCACCTGTCCGGGCTCGGCGCGCAGCGTGACGCCGTGCAGCACCTCCTCGCCGCCGCGGGTGTCGAGCCGGGCCACCGCCTCCAGGGAGGCCAGCGACACCTTGTCGGCCGCCGGGTAGGCGAAGTGGACGTCGTCGAACTCGACCGCCACCGGCCCCTCGGGCAGCTCGCGGGCGTCGGGAGCGTCGGTGATCAGCGGCGCCAGATCGAGCACCTCGAAGACCCGCTCGAAGCTGACCAGGGCCGCCATGACCTCGACCCGGGCGCTGGCCAGCGCGGTCAGCGGGGCGTAGAGCCGGGTCAGCAGCAGCGCCAGCGTGACGACCTCGCCGGCGTCCAGGGTGCCGGAGATGGCCAGGGAGCCGCCCACGCCGTACACGACGGCGATGGCCAGCGCCGAGACCAGCGTGAGCGCGGTGACGAAGGTGGTCTGCACCATCGCGGTGCGGACCCCGATCTGGGCCACCCGGCGGGCGCGGCTGGCGAACTCCGCCGACTCGGCCTCGGGGCGTCCGAACAGCTTGACCAGCGTGGCGCCCGGCGCGGAGAACCGCTCGGACATCTGGGTGCTCATCGCCGCGTTGTGGTCGGCCGCCTCGCGCTGGATGTCGGCCAGGCGCCGCCCCATCCGCCGGGCGGGCACCACGAACACGGGCAGCAGCACCAGCGCGAGCAGGGTCACCTGCCACGAGATCCCGATCATCACCACCAGCGTCAGCGCGAGGGTGACGAAGTTGCCCACCACGCCGGAGAGCGTCGAGCTGAACGCGCGCTGCGCGCCGATCACGTCATTGTTGAGCCGGCTGACCAGGGCGCCGGTGTGGGTGCGGGAGAAGAACGCCACCGGCATCGTCTGCACGTGGTCGAAGACGGCGGTGCGCAGGTCGAGGATGAGGCCCTCGCCGATCCGCGAGGACAGCCACCTCCCGGCCAGGCCGGCGGCGGCGTCGGCGACCGCGAGGGCGGCGATGATGAGCGCGAGCCGGACCACCACCGGACGGCCCTCGCCGTCCACGATCGCGTTGACGACGCCACCGGCGAGCACGGGCGTGGCCACGGCCAGCGCCGCACCCACCACGCTGAGCACCACGAAGCCGATGAGCTTGGCCCGGTGCGGACGGGCGAACGCGAGGATCCGGCGGGCCAGCGCGACGTCGAAGGACCGCTTCCCGCTCGGTCCGTGCGCGCTGCGGTACACCTGGTTCCAGGCGATCGACTCCATGCTCATGTCCTCGACGGTAGAACCTCAGGTGCGGTGGAGGACAAGCGGCGTCGTCCGGCTTCCACACCGCGCCCGACGCTGCCAGGATGAACGTGTCCCGGATCACAGGAGGACCGGATGCGCACCCTGATCAGCACCCACTTCATGTCGCTCGACGGTGTCGTCGAGGCTCCCGGTGGCGAGCCGGGCCACCGCAGCTCCGGCTGGACCTTCGCCGACCTGCCCTTCGTCGAGGACGCCTACGAGATCAAGGGCCGCGAGCAGGAGGAGGCCACGGCGATGCTGCTCGGCCGCCTCAGCTACGAGGCCTTCGCCCCGATCTGGCCGTCGATGACGGCGGAGTTCCCGCGCTACAACGCGATGCCGAAGTACATCGTGTCCACCACGCTGGGCGACGACGACCTGGTCGAGAACTGGGGTGAGACCACCATCCTGCGCTCGATCGCCGACGTCGCCGCGCTCAAGGAGACCGAGGGCGGGCCGATCAGCATCCACGGCTCCGCGACCCTGGTCCGCGACCTGACCGACGCCGGCCTTGTCGACCGGTTCCACCTGCTCGTCTTCCCGCTGCTCCTGGGCGCGGGGAAGCGGCTGTTCAGCGAGTCCGACAAGCCCAAGCAGATGCTGCGCCTGACCGAGTCCCAGGGCTACCGCAACGGCATCCAGAAGCTCGTCTACGACGTGGTGCGCTGAGCGTCCGGCTCAGGGCCCGACCGGCGCCGGGGCAGGGTCTTGGACAGCTCGGTGAGCGCGAACACCACGACGGCGAGGACGAGGACGAGGCCCCACTCGCGCATCCCGATCGCCGCGGAGCCGAACCAGGTGTGCATGAACGGGGCGTAGACGAAGACCGCCTGCAGGACCAGGAGCGCCAGCGCCGACCACCAGATGGCCCGGTTGCCGTGCAGCACGTCGCGACTGACGCTGGAGGTCTGCAGGAAGCGGCAGTTGAGCAGGTAGGCGAGCTGGGCGAGGGCGAGCATGCTCACCGCCGTCGTACGGGCCTCCTCGATGGGTGCCCCGCGCTCGAGCTCGTAGTAGAACAGCGCCATCGCGACCCCGCCGATGAGCAGCGAGACCACCAGCACGCGCGCCAGGAAGGCCCGGCTGAGCAGGGGCGCCCGCGGGTCGCGCGGGGGCCGGTCCATCGATCCCCGCTCGGCCGGCTCGTTGGCCAACGACAACGACAGGGTCACCGCGGTGACCATGTTGATCCACAGCACCTGCACCGGCTCCAGCGGCAGGGTGAGTCCGGCGAGGACGGCGATCAGGATGACGAGCGACTGGGCGCCGTTGGTCGGCAGCAGGAACAGCACCGACTTGCGCACGTTGTCGTAGATCCGGCGCCCCTCCTCCACGGCCGCGACGATGGTGGCGAAGTTGTCGTCGCCGAGGACGACGTCCGCGGCCTCCTTGGTGGCCTCGGTGCCCTTGATCCCCATCGCGACGCCGACGTCGGCCTGGGCGAGCGCCGGCGCGTCGTTGACCCCGTCGCCGGTCATGGCCACGACCTCGCCGTGGTACTGCAGCGCACGCACGATCCGGACCTTGTGCTCGGGGCTGGTGCGCGCGTAGACGTCCACCTCACGGACCCGCTCGCGCAGCGCCTCGTCGCTCATCTCCTCCAGCTCCGCGCCGGTGAGCACCCTGGTGCCGTCGCCGGCCAGCCCCATCTCGCGAGCGATCGCCGTGGCGGTGCCGGCGTGGTCGCCGGTGATCATCTTGACCGCGATGCCCCCTCGCTTGCACTCGGCGATCGCGGCGACGGCCTCGGGACGGGGCGGGTCCACGATGCCGACCAGGCCGACCAGCTCCAGGTCGCCCGCGACGTCAGCGGCGGTGAGGCCGGCGGGGGCGGCGGCACGGGGCACGGTGCGGGCCGCGGCCAGCACCCGCAGCCCCTGGGCGCTGAGCTCTTCGATCCGTCGCTCCCACAGGCCGGTGTCCAGCGGCTCGGCACCGCCGTCGGCGCCGGCCTGGGAGGTGCACCGGGCCAGCACCCGGTCCGGCGCCCCCTTGAGGAGCACGTGCCGCTCGCCGTGCGGGGACTCGACGAGGACGGCCATGTACTTGGTCGCGGAGTCGAACGGGAGCTCTGCGTGCCGGGTCCAGCCGTCGGGGGTGAACCCGGCCTTGGGTCCGAGCGCCCGCAGCGAGCCGTCGGTCGGCTCCCCGACCAGCCGCCACCCGTCGTCCTCGCGGACGAGGCGGGCGTCGTTGCACAGGGTCATCACCTCGGCCAGCACCCTCAGGTCGGCCCGGTCCTCGACGCTCACCGGAGCGTCGTCGAGTCGGACCTCGCCCTCGGGGGCGTACCCGACGCCCGTGACCTCGAGCTCGACGTCGGCGGTGAGCACGCGGGTGGCGGTCATCTCGTTCTTGGTCAGCGTGCCGGTCTTGTCCGAGCAGATGGTGGTGACCGAGCCGAGCGTCTCCACCGACGGCAGCCGACGGGTGATCGCGCGCCGCCGAGCCATCTGCTGGACGCCGAGTGCCATCGTGATCGTGACGAGTGCCGGCATCCCCTCCGGCACGGCGGCGACCGCGAAGCCGATCGCGGCCGAGATGAGGTGCTCGGCGCCGTCTCCGTAGACCAGTGCGCCGACCAGGATCATCACCGCGGCCATGACCACGATGAGCACGGCGAGCTGCTTGCCGAAACGGCCCAGGGTGCGTGAGAGCGGCGTCTCCAGCGGCTCGACCTCGGCGATCATCGCCTGGATCCGGCCGATCTCGGTGTCGGCCCCCGTACCCACGACGACCCCGCGACCCGTGCCCGCCACGACCAGGGTCCCGGAGAACAGCATGCTGCTGCGGTCGCCGATCCCGGCGTCCGCGGCGACCGGTTCCGGGGACTTGCCGGCAGCCACCGACTCGCCGGTCAGGGCCGACTCCTCGACCTGCAGGTTGACCGCCTCGCTCAGGCGGATGTCCGCGGGCACCCGGTCCCCCGCCGCGACACGCACCACGTCCCCGGGCACCAGGCCCTCGGCCTCGGCGTGGCGCCAGGCGCCGTCGCGGCGGACCGCGGCCCGCACGGAGAGCATCTTGGAAATGGCGTTCAGCGCCTGCTCGGCCCGGCCCTCCTGGATCAGCCCGACGGCGGCGTTGATCACGGTGACGGCGACGATGACGGTGACGTCCACCCAGTCGCGCAGCAGCGCCTTCAGGGCCGCGGAGGCGAGCAGGACGTAGATCAGGACGTCTCGGAACTGGTCGAGCACCCGCCGCCACCAGGGTGTGCGGGCGGGAGGTGCGAGCCGGTTCGGGCCGACCTCGTCCAGGCGGCGACGCGCCTCGTCACCGCTGAGGCCATCCCTGGTGACTCCCAGCTGCGCCAGCACCTCGTCGGCCGGCCGCGCCCAGGGCGCCTCGCCGGCCTCCACGGTCGAGCCGGGAGCCGCCATGCATCCATACAACCAGGGACCCGATGCGCGGCGGCGAGATCGCGCGGGCGCCCCTCGGCTCACCTGGTCAGCAGCGCGACGCACTCCACGTGGTGCGTCATCGGAAAAAGGTTTCGGCCCCTGAGCGTCAACGCGATCCTTTGCGATCGGACGCCTCCGTGACCCAGAAACCACCTCTGACCTGCAGCGATGCCGTTCTCGACATTGGTGGGCGTCGGCGCGGGGTTGCAGACCTATGCGAATCAAAGCGAGCCCATTCCGAGCCCTCCCGTCGACGGCCGCCGACGAGCGCACCCGGCTGCAGGTGCAGCGCCGCAGACCGCGTTGATGAGAGTCCGAGGCGGGACGGCTAGCTAGCGCAATAGCTACTTCGCTACCTCCTCTCGCCACAACGAGAGAAGGCGGTCTGTCCTCTGTGGCACTGTCCCGCGCGTTACCTCGGGTGGCCGATAGCCACCACCCTGCCCTGTGGAGCCCGGACTTTCCTCGACACCTTTCCACGAAGCAAGGCGACGCGGTCGCAGAGCCGCGCCGCTGAGGGGATGACCGACCTCGTCTCAGCGCTGCACCTTGTCAGCGGCGAGCCGTTCACCGACCTGCGCAAGGACGGCTGGGGTTGGCTCGTCGGAGGCGACCGCCTCGACCACATCATGACCGCGGCGATCGTGGACGTCGGGCACATCGTCACCACCCATGCTCTGGCAAGTGGCGACTTCGCGCTGGCCGACTTCGGGTCCAACGTCGCACTCGCCGCGTCGCCGTACGACGAAGTTGCGAATCTCGACCGCGTCGCGGTCGACCGGGCCATGGGCGACGTTGAAGGAGCCGAAGCACGGCAGCGGAACGGCATCTCCAACCGAAGCGACGACGACTACGGGCCGATCGAGATTCCGCCCCGCACGTCCGGGATCATGAAGCAGAATCAGTCGTCTTCCACCCGTCGTACTGGCTAGTTCATGCCCCTAGATCACGGGTGACGTGCGCGTAAAGCCCCGGCAGTCCTCCATATCGATCCCATGGTCCGTTGCGGAGGAAGTGGCTGACCGTGATCCCGTGCACCATGCTCGCGGGGTCGAAGTGACGGACACCCGGTGCCGCCAACATCGTGCGCTGATAGTTGACGTCGACGCCACGCTTAGGATCAGGGCCCTTGTCTGCGTACACCACCCACTCAGCCTCGGGGATGGCTGCCTTGGCCAGCAGGCCCCAGTGGATCCCGACGAGATCGATCAACCAAAGTCCGTCATCGGAGAAGTACTCACTCGGTTCGGCCGCATGCCAGGGAGGCCGTGTTCCGCGCTGGGGATCGTCTGCTGGTTGCGATGTCCGAAGCGTCAGCTCCCTGGCTCCTGCGGAGTCGAACCAGCGCGTGTACCAGTCCCAGAGGGCGGGAAGCTCCTCGGGGCCGTCGAGCAGCGCGCTCGGCTGGCCCGCGGCGGAGAGTTCCGCCGCTAGCCACCGTCGTCGTGGCTCGCCCGCCGCGGCATAGGCGTTCCGGTAGGAACGGGCGTCTTCGGCAGTCAGTTCACTGAAGTCAAGCACCCTTGCAGAACTCCTTGTCACGGGGTGTGAATGATGTAGGGGATGCCATTCTCCTCGAGGAGTTCGCGAAGATCGTCGTCAGGTCCGACACCGCCGTCCTCCTTCGGGAAGAATTGCCACTCGACATCATCGATTGGGGTATTGGTCCTCGAGGAGAGCTCGGTCCTTTCGGACTTGCTTGGCAATGAAGTCGTTGAGCTCGATAAACCCGTTCTTCGCTTCGATAGCGAGCTTGGTTGTTGGCGAGTAGACATCCGGATACCTGCCGCCTGTTCGGCCGGTCGATCCTGGCGCCGGGAACAACGTCTGCTTCGGCAGCGCGCCCGGCGTGATGCTGCGCAGGTAGTTCTCGGCTTCTTTCTCCTTCGCATACCTCCGAGGTGAGGGGGTTGTGTGCCGAGCTCCGTCGAGCCCACGGGCGAGGACGCCGAAGTCGAAGCGGTTGGTGGCGTAGTTGACAATTGCTTCGTCGGAGATCCCATGGTCACGGATCTTCTTGATGCTGGTCCCGTCGACGGCCTTGAGGATCTGCAGTTTGAGTCCGAGCGGGATCTTCTTGCTCGAGGTGATGAACCCGACGGTGTCGAGAGCCCGTCGTGCAGAGACTCGGTTGATGAACTTCAACGTCTTCGAGTCCACGGCCCCGGCGTCCCCGACGATCGGGATGAGCGAGATGAGCGACAGAGCTGAGATCCCGGCGCTGACGACGTCGAGGTCGGTGACGGCACCGATGAAGTCGACGATGTCCTTGTAACCGAAGAATCCGGCCACGATGGTGGTGATGACGCCCGTAGGCGCGCTCCGCGCCCGCCTACGGACCGTTGTGCGTGCTCAGAGGCTCTCCCCTGCCACGTAGCAGTCCCGCTGCCACGTAGCAGCAGGGCTCGACCACAGGGCCGGAATCCGGGCTCGCGATTCCAAAGTGAGCCCAAAGTGAGCCCTAAGGCCGGTTTTCGGGGGTCGACGCCGGAGATCGCGATCACATCACCGCGGATCAGAGGCGGTTTTCGTCAGCAGCGCGACGCATTCCACGTGGTGCGTCATCCGGAGCAGGTTTCGGCCCCTGAGCGTGAACGCGATCCCTTGCGATCGGACGCTTCCGTAGCCCAGAAACCGCCTCTGACCTGCAGCGATGTCGTTCTCGACCTTGGTGGGCGTCGGCGTCGGACATGTCGAGGTCTTTCAGGTGGACGGCGTAGGAACCTCCATCCTTGAGAGGCCTCGACCTCTATCTGCTCAACGACGCGCCGTCTGACCACGACGGGGAACTACACCCTCGTCCGTGAAGAGCCCTCAATCGTGGAGCGGATAGTCGCAACGCGTAGGCGCGACGTCGAACTCACTCCTGCGAGCACCACCCGCGTCGCAACGCCGTCAAGGCGCTTCCAAGGACCAGGTGGGCCACCTCGGCTCCGTGCGGATGAAGGCCCTCAACACCGCCTTCCACGGTCCCGACCAGTGGTAGGCGTTCGCCGCGACCACGCGCCCGAAGCACGCCGCGACCACCGCATGGGTGGCGCAGGTCGGAGCTCGCGTAGATGAGCAGGTCGCGGTGCGCGGCCAACTGCCGGCGCACTACACGACCGCAGGCGCCGAGGCTGCCGCCGCAAGGTTGAAGTCGATGCTCGAGCAGCGCTCGCTCAGCCTCCGGAACAAGGACCGACCAGCCGTCTGCTCGGCCTCGTGCGGCTGCACCTGGCCGGGGTCGATGACCCCGGGGCGCAATCACCGCGTCCTGCGCGCTACCGCCGAGGCGGCAGGCGGCCGAGGGGCTACCCCAGGGGCAGCAACCGCGACCCGCGCGGCACCGCCTCGCTGCGCTGACTCCAGCGCAGATGGAGCTGCAGATGCACGAAGTAGGAAGCCCTGGAGTCGCCCCTGGCCGACCGTGCGCCAAGTGGCGGGCTACAGCGCCAGCTTGAAGCCCTCATGGGAGGCGATGAAGCCGAGCCCGGAGTAGAAGCGGTGCGCCTCGGGACGCTGCTTGTCGCTGGTGAGCTGGACCAGGCCGCAGCCGCGGCGCTTGGCCTCGGCGATGGCCCAGGTGAACATGGCCCGGCCCAGACCGCTGCTCCGCAGGTCGGCGTGGACCCGAACCGCCTCGATTTGGGCCCGTAGCGCGCCGCGGCGAGCGAGCCCGGGAATGAAGGTCAGCTGCATCGTCGCCACGACCATGCCGTCGGACTCTGCCACCAGCAGGAGATGTGCTGCGTCTGCGTCGATAGCCTCGAAGGCCCGGACATACGTCTGGAGCCCCTCCGCGCCCTCTGCTCCGTCTCGCCCCGCGCCCAGCGGGTCGTCGGTCAAGAGCTCGACGATGCTCGGCACGTCGTGGATGGTCGCTCGTCGCAGACTCGCGGTGGCGTCGGGGGTTCGGAGCAGTCCTAGTTCGGTCACGTCGCAGATGGTGCCCTACCCACGACAGGTGACAGACGCCTTGCCTGAGCGGACGATCGGATCGCGGCAGCCTGATCACGGCGTGAACGGTTGCTACGGCCACCCGACGCGGTAGTAGCCGACCGGCAGCGCTACGCATCATCTCCGTCACCGCGATCTACCGTGACGCAGCCCAAGCGGCCGGAGTCTTCGGCTTCGCACGAGTGACGCGGCGCGCCGTCGAGGCGGGCTACATGTCTGCAGCCGAGGGGGACGAGTGGCTTCGTGACCTCAGCACCGAGCGCTTCTTCGCGTCGGTGAGCCTCTTCGTCACACTCGCCGAGAAGCCCGGCTCGTGGGGTGGCCCGGATCTCGGCAGATCTGGTAACTGGCGTCACCAATAGGGACACACCCAGTGAGAGCCCTCGGGCGACCTGGATCGCCCCGACGGCCCGTAGACACGCTCCGCGCCCGTCTACGGGCCGTTGTGCGTGCTCAGAGGCTCTCCCCTGCCACGTAGCAGCAGGGCTCGAGCACAGGGCCGGAATCCGGGCTCGCGATTCCAAAGTGAGCGCAAAGTGAGCCCTAAGGCCGGTTTTCGGGGGTCGACGCCGGAGGCCGAGATCACATCACCGCAGGTCAGAGCCAGTTTTCGTCAGCAAAGCGACGCATTCGACGTGGGTGGTAGCAATGGAATTTGCTAACTTAGGTTTACGGAAATATATCCACTTTGACTGTTCTAGGAAACTTATCCACTCCAGTGTCAGTTTTCTTACCAAATCTAAAATTGTTTATTTCAGCTCGTTAATCTCTTTCTGCAGATTTGCTAAAAATCTTCCCGCATGCGCTCCATCCATTTGCGCATGGTGGAACTGAAACGAAATTGGTAATTCATATCTAAATAGTTTCTTTCTATATTTCCCCCAGATTATAAATGGGTTATTAAAAATTCCACTATTCATACCAACAGCACCATCAATTTCAGTATCAACAATTGCTGATGTGCCAATAACCATACTATCTTCGGACAAATCTCTGTCCTGGCAAGTTTTGGCAACTTGTGTTGTGTATTCCAAATACTCCTGATTGAAAACAGTTAAATCATCTGTTTGCATAATATCACAAGAACTTACTTCATCATTCTTATTTTTCACAATAGTGTTTACCGCAATTGTGTCATACTGCATAAGTTTGTCGCCAACCGGAAGTATATAAAATTCTTTTACACTTGCGGCCGCATTTCCAATGCAATAATCCAGAAGCATATTGAACTTCATATTCTTTTTCTTACTGACTTTGACAATATTTGTTACATCTAAAGTTTTGAAGAAAGTAACCATCGGATTTGGCGCTTTCATCCAAAGTTCATATGCCATATTTCTTGTTGTGTCTTTTGGGTGAATTTTTCTCGCCATAATATCCTCCAAAATTTATTTTCTTGTCAGCAGACATACGCACTCAACGTGGTGCGTCATCGGGAACAGGTCGAAGGCGCGCAGCGAGACCAGCCGGTAGCCGTGCTCGGCGAAGATCGCGACGTCGCGGGCCAGCGCGGCGGGGTCGCAGGCGACATAGGCGACCGCGCGCGGGGCGCGGGCGACGACCTGCTCGACCACGGCCCGCTTGGCGCCGACCCGGGGCGGGTCGAGCACGACCAGGTCGACGGTGTCCCACTCGTCGCCGAGGCCTGCCGGGCCGCCGGCGAGCACCTCGCCGACGTCACCGGGACTTACCGTGACCTCGGGACAGTTCGCCGCGGCCAGCCGGGAGGCTGCCGGGTCGCCCTCCACCGAGGCGACCCGACCGTCGGGCCCCACGGCGTCGGCGAGGAAACGGGTGAACAGCCCGACCCCGGCGTACAGGTCCAGCACCGACTCCCCCGGCTGCGGCGCCAGCGCTTCGAGCACCGCGCCCACCAGCGCCTCGGGAGCACCGGGGTGCACCTGCCAGAAGCCGCCGGCCGCAACCTGGAAGGTGTGCCCGCGCACGTCGTACGACGGCGCGCCGGGTGCCTCCAACAGGCACTCGTCGACCTCGACGACCTCGTGCGAGCGGTGCTTGCGCATCCCGCGGCCACCGTCGGGCAGCGGCACGTACCGCTGCCGGGTGCGCCAGCGCAGCCCGTCGACGTCGCCGGGCACCGCCTCGACCTCGACCGCGACGTCGAGGCCGGCCAGCCGGCGCAGCTGCTCGGCGACGACGGCGGCCTTGAGCGCGCGCTGCGCGGGCAGCGCCACGTGCTGGAAGTCGCAGCCGCCGCACAGGCCGGGGCCGGCGTAGCGGCACGGCGGGGTGACCCGGTCGGGTGAGGCCTCGAGGACCTCGACCGCGTCGCCGCGCCAGAACCGGTCGCCGTCGGTGCCCTCGGTGATCTCCACGATCACCCGCTCCCCGGGCAGGGCGTGGCGCACGAAGATCACCCGTGACTCCGCGCGGGCGACGAAGTGGCCGCCGTGCGCGACCGGGCCGACCTCGACCTCGAAGCGCCGGCCCACGGCGGAGGCTCCGCGTTCCTGCCGCGGCCGGTTGTGGCGGGCCTGGCTGCCGCGGCCGGTCCGGCGCCGGTCGGGACGGGAGCGCGCGGAGCGCCGGTCGGGTGAAGGCGTGGGGCTCATGGCTGCGGCTTCCGGCCCGAGCGCTCCGCCACGCGTCCGCGGCGCAGGTCGCCGGGGCGCACCCGGGACTCCTCGCGCTCCCCGCGCTCACGCGCGATCTCGGAGGAGCGCAGCTGGAACGGCACCGAGATCACCATGACGCCGGGGCTGAACAGCAGCCGGCCCTTGAGCCGCAGCGCGGTCTGGTTGTGCAGCAGCTGCTCCCACCAGCGCCCGACGACGTACTCGGGGATGTAGACCGCGACCACCCCGCGCGGGTTGGCCCGGCGGATCGCGGCGGCGTACTCCACGATCGGCTTGACCACCTCGCGGTACGGCGAGTGCAGCACCCGCAGCGGGACGCCGGTGTTGCGCTGGTCCCACTCGGCGAGCAGCCGGTCGGTCTCGGCGTCGTCGACGGAGACGTAGACGCCCTCGAGCGCGTTGGGCCGGGTCGCCTTCGCGAACGCCAGTGCGCGCAGGGTCGGCTTGTGCAGCTTGGAGACCAGGACGATGGCGTGCACCCGGGTGGGGAGCACCTTGTCCTCCTCGTCGGCGGCGAGCTCGGCCTCCACGCTCTCGTAGTGGGCGCGGATGGCGCGCATGACCGTGAAGAAGAGAGCCATCGCCAACACCGTGATCCAGGCGCCCTGGGTGAACTTGGTGAGGAGCACGACGACGAGGACGACGGCGGTGAAGCCCAGCCCGATCGCGTTGATCACCCGGGCGCGCACCATCCGGCGCCGTTGGGCCGGGTCGCGCTCGGTCTGCAGCGCGCGTGTCCAGTGCCGGATCATCCCGAGCTGGCTGAGGTTGAACGAGACGAACACACCGACGATGTAGAGCTGGATGAGCCGCGTGGTCTGGGCGTCGAAGATCCAGATCAGCGCGATCGCCATCACCGCGAGGAACACGATGCCGTTGCTGTAGGCGAGCCGGTCGCCGCGTGCGCCCAGCGCCCGGGGCGCGAGGCCGTCCTTGGCCAGGATCGAGCCGAGCACCGGGAAGCCGTTGAACGCGGTGTTGGCGGCGAGCACCAGGATGATCCCGGTGACCGTGACGGTGAAGTAGAAGCCGGGGCTGAAGTCGTGGAACACCGCCCGCGCGATCTGCGCGATCACGGTGTGCTGGTCGTAGCCGGGGCCCACCGGCTCGCCGTCGCGGGTGAGCCGGTCCAGGTGGTGCGGGTCGACGTAGCGGATCCCCATCTGCTTGGCCAGCACGATGACGCTGACGATCATCGTGATCGCGATCAGTCCCAGCAGCAGCAGCGTGGTGGCGGCGTTGCGGCTCTTCGGGCGCCGGAAGGCGGGCACGCCGTTGGAGATCGCCTCCACCCCGGTCAGCGCGGCACACCCCGAGGAGAAGGCTCGGGCCAGCAGGATCATCAGCCCGAAGGTGGTCAGCGGCTCGTCCCAGCCGGGCTCGGGGGTGATGTCGAGGTCGGCGCTCTCCACCTGCGGCAGCGTGCCGAAGGCGAGCTCGACGAAGCCGAAGCCGCACATCACGAAGATCGCGAACATGAACAGGTACGTCGGCACGGCGAACACACGACCCGACTCCCGGATCCCGCGAAGGTTCACCGCCATCAGCAGCACCACCGCGACGGTGGCGACGGTCACCTCGTGGTGCTGCAGCGCGGGGATCGCGGCCGCGGCGTACTGCGACCCCGAGGAGATCGACACCGCCACCGTCAGCACGTAGTCGACCAGCAGCGCGCTGCCCACCGTGATCCCGGCGTTGCGACCGAGGTTGACCTTCGCCACCTCGTAGTCGCCGCCGCCCGAGGGGTAGGCGTGCACCGTCTGGCGGTACGACGCGATGACCGCGGCCATCACCAGGGCGACGGCGATCGCGATCTTCCAGGACCACACGTACTGCGTGACACCGGCGACCGCGAGCATGATGAAGACCTCGTCGGGGGCGTAGGCCACCGAGGAGAGCGCGTCGCTGGCGAAGACCGGCAACGCGATGCGCTTCGGGAGCAACGTCTCCCCCAGCTGAGCGCTGCGGAGCTTGCGGCCCAGCAGGATGCGCTTGGAGACATCGCCGACACCCACGAGCGACAACGGTAGGGCATGCGCGGTGCTATAGCGTGCTCACCGTGCACGTCGTGATCATGGGATGTGGCCGCGTCGGCTCGACCCTGGCCCGGAGCCTCGAGGACCGTAACCACACGGTCTCCATCATCGACTCCGAACCAGACTCCTTCCGGCGCCTGGGCCCGGGGTTCAACGGGGACAAGATCCCCGGCATCGGCTTCGACCAGGAGGTGCTGGAGAAGGCCGGGATCCGTCGGGCGGACGCCTTCGCCGCCGTCTCCAGCGGTGACAACTCCAACATCATCGCCGCGCGGGTCGCCCGGGAGACCTTCGGCATCGCCCAGGTCGTCGCCCGCATCTACGACCCCGGCCGCGCCGAGGTCTACCAGCGCCTCGGGATCACCACGGTGGCCACCGTCAAGTGGACCGCCGACCAGGTGCTGCGCCGCATCCTGCCCGCCGGTGCGGAGCCGGACTTCCGCGACCCCTCGGGCACCATCCGCGTCGAGCACGTGCTGACCCCCGAGAGCTGGGTCGGCGCCCGCGTCGGCCAGCTGCAGGAGGAGGGCCGGCTGCGGGTGGCGTGGATCGACCGTCTCGGCGAGGGGATGCTGCCCGACCGCGACAGCGTCATCCAGGAGGGCGACCTGCTCCACCTGGTGACCCACGAGGCGCACGCGGACCACTCCTACCAGGTGCTCAACCACGGACCCGAACGACGGGGACAGTGAGGACGTCATGAGGGTCGCCATCGCCGGAGCAGGTGCCGTGGGTCGCTCGATCGCTCGCGAGCTGATCGAGAACGGCCACGAGGTGCTGCTCATCGACAAGTCCCCCAGCGCGATCCGCCCCGAGCGGGTGCCGGACGCGGAGTGGCTGCTGGCCGACTCCTGCGAGCTCTCCTCGCTGGAGGAGGCGCGCCTGGACCGCTGCGACGTCGTCATCGCCGCCACCGGCGACGACAAGGCCAACCTGGTCACGTCGCTGCTGGCCAAGACCGAGTTCGGTGTGCCGCGCACGGTGGGCCGGGTGAACCACCCGAACAACGAGTGGTTGTTCACCGAGGCGTGGGGGGTCGACGTCAACGTCTCGACCCCGCGGATCATGTCGGCGCTCGTCGAGGAGGCCGTCACCGTGGGTGACCTCGTCCGGCTGTTCACCTTCCGCCAGGGCAACGCCAACCTGGTGGAGATGACGATGCCGGCCGACTCGCCGTACGTGGGCAAGCCCTCGGGGCTGATCCCGCTGCCGGACAACTGTGCGCTGGTCACCATCCTGCGCGACGGGCAGGTGTACGTGCCGACAGCCGAGCAACCGGTGGAGTCCGGCGACGAGCTGCTGTTCGTGGTGCCCGCCGAGGCAGAGGACGAGCTCGAGCAGCTGCTCGCGCCCTCCACGCACCCTGCGAAGCCGCACCCCCCGAAGACGCACTGAGGCGCCGCCCAGGCGGCACGCACCGCTCAGGCGGGACGGGGCCCGGCGGGCTCCTCCGGGTCGGCCTCACGGGCGTCCAGGGCCTCCAGCGGGGTCGCGTTGCGCGCCAGCAGCCAGATCATCGCCGACCACGAGCCGATCCGGAGCACCCAGCCCAGCCCGGTGCGCAGCACCAAGATCAGCACGACCGCGAAATCGGGGTCGATGACGTCGTTGCGCCCCAGCAGCCACACCGGCCCTTGGAGCAGCACGCCGATCGCGCCGGGGGCCAGCATCACCCAGGTCAGCCGGCTGCACAGCCGCACCACCTGCCGGTCGTCGTGCCAGGCGGTGGGGTCGCCGGTGACGCCGCCGAGCATGAACCCGAGCATGGGCCAGCCCGCCAGGCAGCTGGCGCCCAGCACGATGGTGTAGCCGAGGCTGATCAAGATCCCGGGCAGGAAGAACGCCAGCGCCTGGTCGCTCTCCGAGCCTCCCGAGCTCTCCGCCCAGCGCACGAACACCCAGCCGATGCCGATCCCGAAGATCGCGTTGAGCACGAACTGGGTGGTGCTGCGCTGCACGAGACGCAGCAGCAGCGCGGCGCCGGCGACCACGAGGCTCGCGACCAGCGCCCACTGCAGCTCCTTGGTGCTCAGCCACAGCACCGTGAACACGATGCCGGGCACCCCCGCCTCGAGCATGCCGCGCCGCCCGCCCAGGGCGGTGGCGAGCTGGTGGCGCACCAGCGCCTCGACGGTCTCGACCCCGACGGGTGCCGCCGCGGTGGGCTCGGTGGACTCGGTCGGGTCGGGGCGATCGCTCACAGCAGCTCGTATCTGGGGTTGTAGAGCACCCGGACGCCGTCGTGCATGCCGATGCGTCCGGACACCTCGATGCCGCGGCCCGGGCCGATGCCGGCGATCCGCCGGCGTCCGAGCCAGATCACGGTGACGGTGCCGGTGCCGTCGTACAGCTCCGCCTCGAGGGCGGGGACGCCGCCGCGGGGACGGAGGGTGACGGTGCGCAGGGTCCCGCGCAGCCGGACCTTCTCGCGGTCGGGCGCCTCGGCGACCGTGACCACGCCGGCCCCGGTGTAGGTCTTGCGCAGGTCGCGCGCCTCGGCCTCCTCAGAGCTCGCCCACCGGCTGATCGTGCGCCGCAAGCGGCTCTTGGTCCCCATGGCTCAGCTCTCGGGTGCTGCCTTCGGGCGCGCGCCCTCGGGCAGCGAGAGCGGCAGCTGCTCACCGACCGGCATCGCGTGGTTGCCGCGGCGCACCGCGAGCCGGGCCACCGCGTCCTCCCACTCGCCCGCGTCCTCCGGCGAGCGCGCGGGCTCGCCCAGGTACGTCGCGCGCAGCAGCCAGCGGGGGCCGTTGATGCCGACCACCCGCGAGGTCTGCACCCCGGTGGTGCCGTCGGCGCGGGCGACCCGCACCTCGCACACCAGCTCGGTGCCGTAGGCACCCTCGCGCTCGGTGGCGGTGCCTCCGCGGCGGGCGGTGTCGGCCGCGATCTGGGGGCGGATCTCTGACCACAGGTCGCCGTTGCGAGGCGCGGCGAAGGCACGCAGCTCGACCGCTCCCTCGTCGTTGGCCAGCAGCACCGCCTTGACCTCGCCGGACGCCTCGTCGACCTGCATCCGCAGCTCGCGGTCCGCGACGGGCGCGATCAGCAGCGAGCCCAGGTCGACCCGGTCGACACCGTCGTCAGGCACGTCGTCGGCGTCGTACGGTCCACGCGGCGCCTCGGTCTCCGCGCCCTCCTCGGACGTGTCGATGGTCGAGCCATCGGCGACTGCGTCGGCAGCCTTGCGCCGCAACCTCACTGTGAACTCCTCATCGGGGTGATCGTCGGGGATCCGGGTGCGACCTTGACGTTCTCAGGCACCGAAGCCCCCGGTAGAACCGTAGCCGCCACTGCCACGCACGCTCTCGGGAAGGGCGTCCACGGGCTCGAACCGGGCCCGCTCGACGCGCTGCACGACGAGCTGGGCGACCCGGTCCCCGCGCTTGAGCACGATCGGCTCAGCCGGGTCCAGGTTGATCAGCAGGACCTTGATCTCTCCCCGGTAGCCCGCATCCACGGTACCCGGGGTGTTCACGATCGACAGCCCGTGCCGCGCGGCGAGCCCGGAGCGTGGATGCACCAGCCCCACGTAGCCCAGCGGCAGCGCGATCGCGACCCCGGTCGGCACCAGGGCCCGCTCGCCGGGGGCGAGGGTCACGTCGACGGTGGTGAGCAGGTCCGCCCCGGCGTCGCCCGGGTGTGCGTAGGCGGGCATCGGCAGGTCCGGGTCGAGCCGGCGCACCGCCACCACCAGGTCCTCGGCCGCCGCGGGCGCCACCTCGCTGGTGGTGGGGTTGTTGCTGGGCACGTCGTGGTCGTTGGTCACGGTCGACGACCCTAACGATCGCGCCCTGGAGGCCGGATGGGATCATCGAGGCGTGAACACGACGGCGTCAGCGGGCTACCACGAGCGGCTTCGGGTGCCGCTGCGCTGGTGGGCGCAGGGCACCATGCTGATCGCCACCCTCTGGTTGACGCTGATCGTGGCCCTGATCGGCAGCTCGGCGGCCTGGGTGGCGTGGGGGGCCACGGCAGCGGCGATGATCCTGCTCGCCGCCTTCCTGAGGATCTACGGCGACGCGAAGATCGTGGTGCGCGACGGCTGGTTCCGCGCCGGGCGGGCCTCGATCGAGCTGCGCCACGTCGGCACCGTCGAGGCCCTCGACGCCGAGCAGACCCGGCTGGTGTCGGGTCGCGACGCCGACGTGCGCGCCTACCTGCTGCTGCGCCCCTACCTGAAGAAGTCCGTGCGGGTGCAGATCACTGACCCGGCCGACCCGGCGCCGTACTGGTTGGTGAGCTCGCGACACCCCCAGGCCCTGGCGGACGCCCTGAGCGCCGCGGTCCGCGACACCGCCGGTCGGCGCCCGGAGCAGCCGACCTCCTGATCGCGACCTGATCGCGACCTGATCGCGACCTGATCGCACGGGGGCGACCCCTGTCCGGAGCGCTGCGCGTCAGGAACCGGCGCAGGCCGGTGTGCGCGGCCCAGTAGGCTCCCGGCCATGGCAGAGGACAGCTCAAAGGCATGGTCGGTGCTCTCGGTGGTGGCAGCGCTCGGCGCGGCCGCCGTGGCCCGCAAGGGGATCGACACCGGCTGGAAGGTGGCCACCGGCAAGGAGCCGCCGGCGAACCCCGCCGACCCGGACGTGGCGTTGCGTGAGGCCGTCGCCTGGGCCGCGGTGAGCGGCACCCTGGTGGCCCTGGCCCGCATGTTCGCCCAGCGTCGCGCGGCGCGCTACTACGTACGCTCCACCGGCCACCTGCCCCCGCCGCTGCGCAAGAGCTGAGAAACCCCGCCAGACGCACGAGAGCCCGCCCGTCGAGAACGACGGGCGGGCTCTTCTCGTGCCGCTCACGAGCGACGCGCGGAGACGGGATTCCTAGGGATCCCGCATACCTCACGTCGGGTAGATCACGCCGCTTCCTACAAATCGAGTAGGTCAGGCGGGTCTGTCACGCCGAACGACTCACTCCGAGCGGATCAGGCGCAGTCGTGGCAGATCATGGCCTTGGGGTCCGCGAGCTGGCTGCGGTGGTGGACCAGGAAGCAGCTCATGCAGGTGAACTCGTCGTCCTGCTTGGGCTTGACCTCCACGGCCAGCTCCTCGTGGGACAGGTCCGCACCGGGGAGCTCGAAGGACTCCGCCGCCTCAGTCTCGTCCTCGTCGACCTTCCCGGAGTTCTTGTCGTGGCGGCGCGCCTTGAGCTCCTCGATGGACTCCTCAGACTGCTCGTCCTCGTTCTTGCGCGGTGCGTCGTAGTCGGTCGCCATGACGGTCTCTCTTCCCTCGTCGAGCCGGGCCAGCGCACTGGGGCGTGCGGGCTGGCGCGGCAGATTGTGCACCATCGCCCCCTCGATCGCGACAGCCGGGGCGATGCGAGTGGACAACGCTAGGCCGCCGATGGCTATTCCCGAAGCAGGCCTGCGCTGCGCACCGCTGCGAGCAGCTCGTCGAACCCGTGATCGGGGGCACACAGAACGGCTTCGCGGCCCGCGGCGCCCACGGTGAGCAGGGTGCGCGCACCCGCC
Source organism: Nocardioides faecalis (assembly GCF_018388425.1). Taxonomy (NCBI): domain Bacteria; kingdom Bacillati; phylum Actinomycetota; class Actinomycetes; order Propionibacteriales; family Nocardioidaceae; genus Nocardioides; species Nocardioides faecalis. The sequence continues at coordinate 2,244,053 of NZ_CP074406.1, forward strand.
GCACGGGCGATGAGGGCGCCGGCGGCGTGGTCCCACACGTGCACCCCCTCCTCGACGTAGCCGTCGAGGGAACCCGCCGCCACCCGGCACAGGTCCAGCGCGCACGACCCGGACCGACGGATGTCGCGGATCGCCGGCAGCAGCCGCGCCACGGCGGCGGCCTGCACGCTGCGCACCTCCTGGGTGTAGTTGAACCCGGTGGCGACGAGCCGGTGCGCCAGCGGCGCCGGCCCCCGGACCTGGATCACGGCGCCACCGCGGGTCGCCCGGCCGCCGGTCGGCGACGTCGGGTCGAGGTGGGCGGCGTAGACGAGGTCGCGCTCCACGTCGAGCACGACGCCGGCGACGACCTCGCCGTCGAGCTCGGCGGCGATCGAGACCGCGTGGTCACCGAGCCCGTAGAGGAAGTTCACGGTGCCGTCGATGGGGTCGACGATCCAGCGCACCCCGGTGGTGCCGGCCACGTCGTCCCCCTCCTCGCCGAGGATCGCGTCGTCGGGACGCACGGCGAGCAGGCGGGAGCGGATCAGCTCCTCGCACGCGCGGTCCGCCGCGGTGACCACGTCGATGTCGCTGGACTTGGTGGCCGCGACCGAGACCACCCCGGCGGCGTGCTCGCGCACCAGCGCACCGGCCTCCAGCGCCACGGCGCGGGCCAGGTCGACCAGCTCGGTGGGGGAAGGCCGCTCGCTCACTGCTGCAGCGCGTTCGCCGAGCCCTGCTCACGGCGCGGCAGGCAGCACCCCGTGGGGCAGCGGTCCGCCACGGGCGGCAGACTGCCGAGCGCGGGCCGCTCCACCGGCTCGCCGCGCTCGGCGGCGGCACGCTCGAGCACCAGCTCGCGCAGCGCGGCCACGAACGCCGGGTGGGTGCTCGCCGAGGCCGAGCGGCGAGCGGTGAGTCCGAGCCTCTCCGCCGTCGCCATCGCCTCGGTGTCCAGGTCGAAGGCGACCTCCATGTGGTCGGAGACGAACCCGACGGGGACCATGACGACCGCCTGGCGCCGGCCGGTGCGCTCCTGCTCGTCGGCCAGCTCGGCGAGCCGGTCGTTGACGTCAGGCTCCAGCCACGGCGTGCGCGGCGAGCCGGAGCGCGAGCAGAACACCAGCTCGCGCTCGTGTGCGACGCCGGTGGCCTCCTGCACCGCGTCCGCGACCACGCCCACGACGTCGAGGTGCTGGGCCAGGTAGGCGCCGCCGTCGGGACCGGACTCGTCGTTCATCGCGGTCGGGATCGAGTGGGTGACGAAGACCAGCCGGGCGTCGTCGCGCACCTCGGCCGGCAGGTCCGCGAGCGCGTCGAGGACCCCGTCGACGCTGGCCTGCACGAAGCCGGGGTGGTGGTAGTAGGCGCGGATCTTGTCCAGCCGCGGCGCGACGAGGCCGTCGGGGACGGCGGCGACAGCCGCCTCGAGGTTGTCGCGGTACTGCCGACAGCTCGACCACGAGGAGTACGCCGAGGTGACCAGGCAGGCGGCGCGTCGTACGCCGTCGCGGGCCATCTGGGCGACCACGTCGTCGAGGTAGGGGTCCCAGTTGCGGTTGCCCCAGTAGATCGGCAGGTCGATGCCGTGCGCCTCGAGGTCGGCGGAGAGCGCGGCGATGAGCGCGCGGTTCTGGTCGTTGATCGGCGAGCGGCCACCGAAGAGGTAGTAGTGCTCCCCCACCACCTCCAGCCGCTCCCGCGGGATGCCCCGCCCGCGGGTCACGTTCTCCAGGAACGGCACCACGTCCTCGGGCCGCTCGGGTCCCCCGAAGGAGACCAGCAGCACCGCGTCGTAGGGATCGGTCGGGCGGACGGTCTCCGGATTCGGCACACCACCATCGTAGGGAGGAAGATCCAACCGCCATGCTCGACGCCTACCGCCGCATCTTCACCCCGGCCACCGCCCTGTTCTCGCTGACCGGGCTGGTCGCCCGGCTGCCCATCTCGATGGTCGGTCTGGGGATCGTGCTGCTGGCCGAGCACACGACGGGGTCCTACGGGTTCGCCGGCGCGGTGTCCGCGGTGGCCGTCCTGTTCAACGCCCTCTTCGCCATCCCCCAAGGCAGGTTGCTCGACCGGCTGGGCCAGAGCCGGGTGCTGCCGGCCGTGATCAGCCTGTGGGGCGTCGCGCTCTCCCTCGGCATGCTGTCGCTGCACGAGGGGTGGCCCACGTGGACCACCTTCGTGCTCGCGGCGGTGGCGGGAGCCTCGCTGCCCTCGGTCGGCACGTGCGTGCGTGCCCGGTGGTCCTACACGCTCGCCGAGCGGCCCGAGCGGCTGCACACCGCGTTCTCCTTCGAGGCGGTCGCCGACGAGGCGGTCTTCCTCGTCGGTCCCATCGCGGTCACGTTGCTGGCCACCGCCGTGCACCCGCTGGCCGGTCTGGGCTTCGCCCTCGTCACCGGCGTGGTCGGGACGTTCGCGTTCGCCGCGCAGCGCCGTACCGAGCCTCCGGCCAACCCGCCACGCGAGGTCGGCTCCGTGCGCCCGCCGATGCCCTGGGGCGCGATCCTCCCGCTGACGGTCGTCTCCGCCGCCCTCGGCGTGCTGTTCGGCGCGGCCGAGGTGGTCACGGTGGCGTTCGCCGACGAGCAGGGGCAGAAGTCCGCGGCCGGGTTCCTGCTGGCGATCTGGGCGCTGGGCAGCCTGCTCGCCGGCATCGTCTCCGGAGCGGTGGCGTGGCGTCGCGGCCCTCTGGTGCGGCTGCGGATCGGCGCGCTGGGCATGCTGGTGGCGATGCTGCCGCTGAGCCTGGTGCCCTCGGTGCCCGTGATGGCCTTCGTGCTGCTGATCGGCGGGCTGGCCATCTCCCCCACCCTGATCGCGACGATGTCCCTGGCCGAGCAGGTGCTGCCGCCGACGCGGCTGACCGAGGGCATGGCCTTCATCCAGACCGGGCTCGCGGCCGGCATCGCGCCCGGTGCCGCGGTCGCGGGCCTGATCATCGACCACGCCGGCGCCTCCCCTGCCTACCTGGTCAGCGCCGCCGGCGGCATCCTGGTCCTCCTCGGCGCCCTGGCAGTGCGCCTACCCACTACGGTCACCCCGCATGAGCGACCCGCGACCGCACACCTGGCGTAACTGGTCGGGCCTGGAGACCGCGAGCGGGCTCGAGGCCGTCCGCCCGGCAGATGCCGAGGAGGTCGCCGCGCTGGTGCGCACGGCGGCCGAGACCGGCCGCAGCGTGAAGGCCGCCGGCACCGGGCACAGCTTCACCGCGATCGCCGCTCCCCGCGACCTGCACCTGCTGCCGGACCGGATGCGCGGCATCGTCGCCGTCGACCGCGAGGCGATGACGGTCACGGTCCGCGCCGGCACCCAGCTGAAGGTCCTCAACGCCGAGCTGGAGCGCCTGGGGCTGAGCCTGCACAACATGGGCGACATCGCCGAGCAGACGCTGGCCGGTGCCGTGTCCACCGGCACCCACGGCACCGGCGGGCGCGCCGCCGGGCTGGCAGCGCAGGTCGTCGGGCTGGAGCTGGTCACCGGCACCGGTGAGGTGCTGCACCTCGACGCGCACGAGAACCCCGACCTGCTGGACCTGGTCCGCGTCGGGCTCGGCGCGCTGGGGGTGATCGTCACCCTCACCTTCGCGGTCGAGCCGCTCTTCGCGCTGCGCGCCGAGGAAAGGCCGATGTCGTGGGACGCCGCGCTCGGCGGCTTCGACGAGCTCGTCGCCGCGCACGACCACGTCGACATGTACTGGTTCCCGCACACCACCCGGCTGCTGGCCAAGTGCAACACCCGGCTGGGCACCGACCTGTCCTCGATCGCCCCGCTGCCCGCGTGGCGGCGCCGCCTGGACGACGACCTGCTGTCCAACACCGCCTTCGGCGCCCTGACCGCGGCCCTCAACCGGGTGCCGCAGGCCACCGGGCCCGCGAACCGGGTCGCGGCCCGGCTGCTGGGTCCGCGCACCTACAGCGACGTGGCCCACCGGGTGTTCATCACCGAGCGTCGCGTGGTCTTCCGCGAGATGGAGTACGCCGTGCCCCGCGAGGCCGGGTTGACGGCGCTGGCCGAGTGCCGCACCGCCCTGGAGCGCTCCGGGCTGCGGGTCTCGTTCCCGGTGGAGATCCGGGTGGCGCCCGCGGACACCCCCGCCCTGTCCACGGCCTCAGGACGCGACTCGTTCTACCTGGCGTTCCACACCCACCGCGACGCCGACCACACCGCGTACTTCGCGCTGATGGAGCCGATCCTGCGCGCGCACGGCGGCCGGCCGCACTGGGGCAAGCTGCACACCCAGGACGCAGCCGACCTGGCCGCGCTCTATCCCCGCTTCGCCGCGTTCGTCGCCCTGCGCGAGCGGCTCGACCCCCAGCGGGTGTTCGCCAACGCCTACCTCGACCGGGTGCTCGGCGCATGAGGACGGGCGCATGAGGACGGGCGCATGAGGACGGGCGCGGGTGCACGGGTGGTCGTGGAGCCGGACGCCGCGTGTCCATGCGGTGCACCGGCGACGTACGCCGCGTGCTGCGCTAAGTTCCACTCCGGCGAGCAGCTGCCCGCCACCGCCGAGGAGCTGATGCGCTCCCGGTTCGCCGCCTTCGTCGTGGGCGACGCCGACTACCTGCTCGCCACCTGGCACCCCGCCACCCGGCCCGAGGACCTCGACCTCGACGACGACGTGCGCTGGCTGCGCCTGGAGGTGCTGGCCACCGAGGGCGGTGGGCCCGGCGAGCGCCGCGGCGTGGTGGAGTTCCGCGCCCACCACGAGCACGCCGGCAGGCCGGGTGTGCTGCACGAGGTGAGCCGGTTCCGCCACGACGGCGGGCGCTGGCTCTACGTCCGCGGCCGGGCGGAGTGGTCGTGAGCGCAGAGAACCAGCGCGCCGCGCACCTCCTCCGCGACCGCGACGTGGCACCGCGCACCGAGGGCCGACCGGTCCCGGGTCGAAGAAATGTCGACACGTCGCCACACGCCGCGCCCGCAACGCCATCCGTGGCCCCTGCGGGCGTAGGCTCAGGCCCACCGGAGCAGCACCCCGGCACCACCACCGCGGCAGCAGCCTGGCCGCACCGCAGGACCGACCCCGGCGCCACCCCGCCGGGGCCAGCAGGAAGCGACCCGAGGACCACGATGGCGGACGAGACCGAGCAGGCCGCGAGCGGCCCGACCCGGCTCGTCCTCGCCGACGTCGTCACGGACCGGCGCCTGCTGCTGGTGGACGACGAGGGCACGGAGTTCTCCCTCGAGATCACCCCCGACCTCCGCGCCGCCGTGCGCGGTGGTGCTCCGCGCCGATTGGAGATCAACATGAGCAGCAGCATCCGTCCCCGCGAGATCCAGAACCGGATCCGTGCCGGCGAGTCGGCCGAGACCGTCGCCGCCGCCGCGGGCACCACCGTCGAGGCGATCATGGCGTACGTCGGCCCGGTGCTCGCCGAGCGGGAGCACGTGGCCCAGCGCGCCCAGCGCGCCTCCGTGCGTCGTACGCCGGGCGAGTCGACGGCGACCGGGACCCAGACCCGGGCGCTGGGCGACGCGGTCGCGGCGCACCTGCGTGAGCTGGGCGCCGACCCCACGGAGGTCGAGTGGGACGCCTATCGCCGCGAGACCGGGCGTTGGGTGCTGACCGGGACCTTCGCCGCGGCGCAGCGCTCGGGCACCGCGCGGTTCACCTACGACGCGCCCGGCAACTACGTGCTGGCCGACAACGACGACGCCCGCTGGCTGATCGGTGACGCGGTCGCGCCCGTCGCCCGCCCCGAGGCACGCGACGACCTGCGCAGCGCCCGCGAGCGTCGGCTCAACGCGGTCCCGCTCGAGGACGTCGCCGCCCAGACGCCCGCCGTCGAGCCGCCCGTCGCCGAGCCGCCGGCTGCCCAGCCCCCCGCCCAGTCGCCCGCCGCCCAGTCACCCGCCGCCCAGTCACCCGCCGCCCAGTCGGTGGCGCCCGCCGGGCTCGACGAGGAGCTGCCCTTCGCCGACGACCCGCTGCGGGCCACGGCTGCCCCTGCGGCGTCCGAGCAGACGGCCGAGCAGGCCGAGGAAGAGCGGGCCGAGGCCGAGCGGGCCCGGCACCGTCGCGCCGTGCAGAAGAAGCGCGGCCGGGCCTCCGTGCCGAGCTGGGACGAGATCATGTTCGGCGGCGGCGACCAGGGCTGAGCCGACCCCAGCGCCTGTGGATCGGCGCGGCGTGCCGGGTCGCGATCCGGCAGGCTGGCCGCCATGCCCACCGGTCCCGGCCTCCAGCACCCGCTGCCCCCGCTGCTGCACCGGGTGCTGCGCTCGATCGTGGTCGCGCACGCCGTCGAGGAGCCTCGCCGCACATTCCCGCCGGTGCTGCATGTCGGCGTGCCCGGCTCCGGACCGCGCACCTTCGAGGTGCGCGCCGATGAGCGGCTCGACCTCGCGCTGCGCACGGAGGTCGTGGAGGCGATGGCCCGCCCGGACCTCGCCCGCTCGGTGGTGCCGCTGGTCTGGTTGACCCGGATGGCCGAGGGCCCGGACACCGAGGACCTCGCCTGGGCCGCCGCGGTCGGCGCGGCCTCCGGCGAGCTGGGGCGGCGCCTGGAGCTGGTGGTCGTCACCCGCCGCGCCTGGCGGGACCCGCGCTCGGGCTCCGGGCGTCGCTGGACCCGGCTGCGTGCGGGCGAGGCACGCGACGCAGCCAGCTGAGCGACCCGCGACAAGCAGGCCCGCGGTCTCCGCGGCCAGGGTGCTACGACCAGGTGTGCACCGGCTGGTTGTCGTTCATCCGCGCCCGGTACTCCCCCAGCACCTCACGCAGCGCGTCGAAACGGGGCGTGGGATCGAGGTCGCTGAGCTCCACCCCGCGCTCGCGCATCTGCCTCACGAACCAGGAGGCACCGTTGGTCCCGGTGACGCAGCGCTGTTCGATGACGTCGAGGTAGCGGTGCGCCTCCTCGTGCTCGACCCCCCAGGCCGCCAGGCCCTCGTAGGCCAGCGGCAGCAGTCGGCGCACGACGAGCTCGGACGCGCTGACCCGGCCCAGGCGGGGCCAGTAGACCTCGGCGTCGATGCCGTGCTGCGCGGCGGCGTGGAAGTTCTCCTCGGCGGCGCTGAACGACATCTGCGACCACAGCGGCCGCTCGTCCTCGGCCAGCGCCCGCACCAGGCCGAAGTAGAACGCTGCGTTGGCGACCATGTCGACGACCGTCGGTCCGGCGGCCAGCAGCCGGTTCTCGACCCGTAGGTGCGGCAGGCCGCCGCTGACGTCGTACACGGGGCGGTTCCAGCGGTAGATGGTGCCGTTGTGCAGCCGCAGCTCCGAGAGGTTGGGCGTGCCGCCCGCCTCCAGCACCGTGAGCGGGTCCTCCGGGTCGAGGACCGGCAGCAGGGAGGGGAAGTAGCGCACGTTCTCCTCGAAGAGGTCGAACACCGAGGTGATCCACCGCTCTCCGAACCACACGCGCGGACGCACGCCCTGCACCTTCAGCTCCTCGCTGCGGGTGTCGGTGGCCTGCTCGAACAGCGGGATCCGGGTCTCGGCCCACAGCTGGCGGCCCAGCAGGTACGGCGAGTTGGCGCCGACCGCGAGCTGGATGCCGGCGATGGCCTGGGAGGCGTTCCAGTACGACGCGAACCGCTCCGGGCTGACCTGGACGTGCAGCTGGGTGCTGGTGCAGGCCGCCTCCGGCATGATCGTGTCGACCGTCGTGCGCAGCCGCTCCGCGCCCTGGACGTCGATCGTGATGTCCTCGCCGCGGGCCCGCAGGATCTGCTCGCTGAGCAGCGCGTAGCGCGGGTTCTCGCTGATCACCTCCTTGCGCAGGTGCTCGGCGCGCAAGGTGGGCAGGATCCCGATCATCACCTGGTGCGCACCCAGCGCCGCGGCCTTGTTCTCCGCGGCGTTGAGGCTCTCGCGCAGCTGGGTCTCGTAGGACGCCAGGCCGCCGCCGGCCAGCGGCCCGGGCGCCAAGTTCAGCTCGATGTTGAACCGGCCGAGCTCGGTCTGGAAGTCCTCGTTGGCGATCGCGTCCAGCACCTCGGCGTTGCGCAGCGCGGGGTCGCCGGCGTCGTCGACGAGGTTGAGCTCGACCTCCATCCCCGTCCACGGATCGTCGGTGTCGAACGCGGACTCGCGCAGCATCCGCTCGAACACGTCCAGGCACCGCCTGACCTTGTCGCGGTAGCGGGTCCGGTCCGCGGGTGTGAACTCCCGGGCCTCGACGTCGTCACCCATGCCACGACCTTAGTGACCCCTCCCCAGGGGCGGCAGCCCGATCGCCCAGTCGAACCCGCCCTGCCAGACCTCGGGCGGCGCCGCCTCGCTCAGCAGCCGCGCCAGGTGCTCGGCCAGGCCGTATCCCGGCGCGCTCGCGCGGCACCGGTCGACCGCGGCCCAGGCGCGGGCGCCGTCGCCGGCCTGCCAGGCGGCCCACCCCAGCAGGGCGGCCGGCGGCCCGAGGAGGGCGTCCGGGCAGCGCACGACGACCGCCTCCCAGAACCGGACGTGTGCCTCGGCCTCGGCGCGCCGGATCAGCGTCCAGGCCGCGTCGCGCACCCGGGGCACCTGGAGCACCCGCAGCAGCACCGCGAGCTCGTCGACCTCAGGCGGTGCGCCGGCCTCGACGAGCTCGCCGAGGACCGCCTGCACCCAGGTCCCGGCCGCCCGTAGCCCGCGGGGGTCGCGGGGCACGTCGGGGCGCACGGCGCTCTGCCGCTCGACCTCGGCCTGCACGGCCGCGACCGCGGCAGGGTCGGGGCGCAACGAGGCCACCAGATCCTCACGGTCGCGGTGCCGCAGCCGGCCGGCGACGAGCGCCTCGACGACGAACGGGTGCGCGGAGACGTCGTACGGCGTGCCGTCGCCCATCCCGCCCGCCATGCCGTCCCCCGGACCCTCCTCGACCGCCTCGGCCGGGCCGCGGTTCAGCTCCCGGTAGCGGTGACCGTCGGCCACGAGAGCGGTCACGACCCCGATCCGGGCGGCGTCCAGCTCCTCGACCAGCCTCCGGTGGACCGCGCGGGCACCGGCGGCCTCGGCGGTGAAGTAGAGCAGCACCACGTGCCGCACGGCGTGGCGCCGGGCCGGGGCGATGAGCAGGCGGGCGACCTCGTCGAGCACCGCCGGGCTCCGGCACCCGGCGCCCGGGAGGTCGAGGCGGGCGTGGAAGGGACGGCGGGCGCCGAAGGTGAGCATCACGATCGACTCCTCGGGCCAGAAGCCGAGCAGGACGGGGGCGACGGCGAGCAGGTCCTCGGGCGCACGGGCGGTCAGCGTGGTGACGGGGGCATCGGGAGGTGTGGTCATGACCAGAACGCTCGCCGCCGGACCCGACGCCGACGCCGGTGCCGCCCAGCGGGTGTGCACGAGGTCTCCGGCCCGCACCGCTGTGCACGGCTGGTGGACGCACCTGGGGGCGGCGCGGACTAACGTGACGCCGGTGCGCGCCCAGGCCTCGGTCCTCCACCTGGACCTCGACGCCTTCTTCGCCGCGGTCGAGCAGCGCGACAAGCCGTCGTTGCGGGGCAAGCCGGTGGTGGTCGGCGGGGTCGGCGGCCGGGGTGTGGTGGCCACCGCGTCGTACGAGGCGCGCGCCTTCGGGGTGCGCTCGGCGATGTCGACCCGCGAGGCCCGCGCGCGCTGCCCGCACGCGGCGTACCTCTCGGGGCGGTTCGAGGCCTACCGGGCCGCCAGCGAGGCGGTGATGGGCGTGCTGCGCTCCTGCTCGCCGCTGGTGGAGCCGCTGTCGCTCGACGAGGCGTTCGTGGACCTCGAGCAGGCCGACCTGGCCGACCTGGAGGTGCCCACGGTGACGGCCTTCGCCGAGGACCTGCGGCGCCGGGTCCGGGAGGTGACCGGCGGGCTGACCGCCTCGGTGGGCGTGGCCTCCTCGAAGTTCCTGGCCAAGGTCGCCAGCGACCTGCGCAAGCCCGACGGGCTCTTCGTCGTGGCGCCGGGCACCGAGCTCGAGCTGCTGCACCCGATGCACGTCAAGGTGATCCCCGGCGTCGGCCCGGCCACCGTGGAGCGGCTACGCCGCGCAGGCGTGCACACCGTCGCCGACCTCGCCCGGCTCGGCGAGGACGAGCTGGTGCGGGTGCTGGGCCGCGCCCAGGGGCAGTCGCTGTTCCGGCTGGCCCGCGCCCGCGACGACCGGGCGGTGGTGCCCGACCGGGAGGCCAAGTCCGTCAGCGTGGAGGGCACCTACGAGCACGACGTCACCGACCGCGACCAGATGGAGGCGATCATCACCCGCCAGGCCGCCGACGTGGCCCGGCGGCTGCAGGGCGGTGGCCTGTCGGGGCGGACCGTGACGCTGAAGGTCCGGCTCTACGACTTCACCACGCTGAGCCGCTCCTCCACCCTCGACGCCCCCACGGAGAGCCCTGCCGCCATCGCCCGGGTCGCCCGCGGCCTGTTGCGCGACCTCGACACCTCCGGGGGCGTGCGGCTGCTCGGGGTCGGGGTGTCCGGCCTGGCCGACTGGGTGCAGGAGGACCTGTTCGGCACCGACGCCCCGGAGGACGCGGCCGAGAACACCGACAAGGGCGCCGACGAGGACACCGGCCACCACAGCGCCGATGCCCCCGACAGCCTCGAGGGCCCCGCCGCCGAGCAGCAGGCCGCCGCGCAGCAGGCCGCCGAGCACGTGCTGCCCGAGGCCGGCGTCCGCTCCCGGGGCACCCAGTGGTCCCCGGGCCTCGACGTGGTGCACGCCGAGCACGGCCGGGGCTGGGTGTGGGGTGCGGGCCGGGGCGTGGTGACGGTGCGGTTCGAGACCGCGCAGAGCTCTCCGGGACCCGTGCGCTCGTTCCGTGCCGACGACCCCGCGCTGAGCCGGTGGCGTCCACCGGACTCGGAGGAGCCCCAGCAGCCCGGACGGGCCCGGGACCAGTAGCGTCGGGGACATGAGCGCCGAGATGCCCGTCCCCCCGCGCGCCGAGGCGCGTCCGGTCACCACGACCCACCACGGCCGCACCCGCGTCGACGAGTACGACTGGCTGCGGGCCAAGGAGGACCCGGCGGTGCTGGCGCACCTGGAGGCCGAGAACGCCTACACCCAGGCCCGCACCGCCCACCTGGCGAGCCTGCGCGGACGGATCTTCGAGGAGATCAAGTCCCGCACCCTGGAGACCGACCTGTCGGTGCCCACCCGGGTGCGCGGCTACTGGTACTACGGCCGCTCCTTCGAGGGCCGCCAGTACGGCGCCACCTGCCGCGTCGCGGTCGGCGACCCCGACGACTGGACGCCGCCGCAGCCCGCCGCCGACGCCCGCCCGGACCAGCCCGCCCTGCCCGGCGAGGAGGTGCTGCTCGACCTGGACGCCCTCGCCGAGGGCCACGAGTTCTTCTCCCTCGGCGGGTCCTCGGTGAGCCCCGACGACCGGCTGCTGGCGTACGCCACCGACGTCGTCGGCGACGAGCGCTACACGGTGCGGGTGCTGGACCTGAGCACCCGCGAGCTGCTCGACGACGAGCTGACCGGCGTGCTCGGCGGGGTCACCTGGGGCGGCTCGCCCGACCACTTCTACTACACGACCGTCGACGAGGCGTGGCGCCCGGACAAGGTGTGGCGCCACCGCCTCGGCACCGCCCAGGCCGACGACGAGCTGGTCTTCCACGAGCCGGACGAGCGCTACTTCGTCGGCGTGGGCCGCACCCGCAGCCGCCGCTTCGTGATGATCGCCGCGAGCTCCAAGACCACCTCGGAGTTCCACGTCCTGGACGCGAGGGACCCGCACGCCGCGCCGGTCTGCTTCGCCACCCGCACCGACGGCGTGGAGTACTCCCTCGAGCACGCCGTCATCGGCGGCACCGACGCGTTCCTGGTGCTGCACAACGCGGCCGGCCCGGAGTTCGAGCTGGGCCTGGCGCCGGCTGAGCCGACTCCGCTGGAGCAGTGGCGCCCGTTGCTGCCCCACGACGAGTCGGTGCGCCTGGAGGACGTGGACGCCTTCGCCGACCACCTGGTGGTGCAGCAGCGCAGCGAGGGCCGGCCCCGGGTCCGGGTGCTGAGGTTGAGCCATGACCTCGCCGCCCCGATCGCCGCGGACGCCTTCATCGACTTCCCCGGCGAGCTCGCCACCGTAGGAGCCGGCGGCAACCCCGCCTGGGAGCAGCCGACCATCCGGGTCGGCATGACGAGCCTGGCGCGCCCCTCGGCGGTCTACGACCACGACCTGCGCACCGGCGAGCTGGTGCTGCGCAAGCAGGCGCCGGTGCTCGGCGGCTACGACCCCGACGCCTACGAGGAGCACCGGCTGTGGGCCACCTCGGTCGACGGCGTGCAGGTGCCGATCTCGCTGGTGGTGCGCAAGGGCGTCCGTGGGCCCGCGGGCAACGACCCGGTGCCGGTGCACCTGTACGGCTACGGCGCCTACGAGGCCTCCATGGACCCGTACTTCGCCGTCGCGCGACTGTCCCTGCTGGACCGCGGTGGCGCGTTCGCGATCGCGCACGTGCGCGGCGGCGGCGAGATGGGCCGGCACTGGTACGACGACGGCAAGCTCGAGCACAAGCAGCACACCTTCGACGACTTCATCGCCTGCGCCCGCCACCTGGTCGACTCCGGCTGGAGCACCCCGGACCGCATCGTCGCCGAGGGTGCGAGCGCCGGTGGCCTGCTCATCGGCGCCGTCGCCAACCAGGCACCGGAGTCGTTCGGCGGGTTCGTGGCGGGCGTGCCGTTCGTGGACACGCTCACCACGATGCTGGACGCGAGCCTGCCGCTGACCGTGCCGGAGTACGACGAGTGGGGCAACCCCAGCGACGACCCGGCCGCCTACGACCGGATCGCCGGCTACGCGCCGTACGACAACGTCGCCGACCTGCCCTACCCGCCGATCCTGGCCGAGACCTCGCTCAACGACACCCGGGTGCTCTACGTGGAGCCCGCCAAGTGGGTGGCGCGCCTGCGGGAGCGGGCGCCGCAGGCCGACGTGCTGCTGCGCACGGAGATGGCCGCCGGCCACGGCGGCGTGTCGGGCCGCTACCGCGCCTGGGAGGACCGGGCGTTCTCCCTGGCGTGGATCCTGGACCGGCTCGGGCTCGCCGACGTGGAGCCGCTGGGCTGAGCCCAAGTTGAGAAGTCGCTGAGATTAGCCGCCCCAGGCAACTTCTCCCGGCTGCGGATCGTCGGACGGGGTAATCACCGGTGCGGGGAATCCCGGACCTACGGGATGTGTTGCAACCGACATGCGGTCGTCTCCCTGACCGCGACCGCGAAGGAGGGGACGCCACATGGCCACGGCAACCGCGAGGCGCAGCACCGGACGTGAGATCGAGGGACGCGACAGCGTCGGCCTCTACCTCGACGAGATCGCACGCACCCCCCTCCTCGACGCGGCCCGGGAGGTGGAGCTCGCGAAGACCATCGAGGCCGGCCTGTACGCCGAGCACCTGCTCGCCGAGGGTCGCATCGGTCGGCGCAAGGGTGGCGCCCCCAAGCAGGCCTCCCAGGCCGAGCTGGAGTGGATCGCCGAGGAGGGCCGCAAGGCCGTCACCGAGTTCATCAACGCGAACCTGCGGCTCGTGGTGTCCATCGCCCGCAAGTACGGCCGCGCGCAGATGCCGATGCTGGACCTGATCCAGGAGGGCAACACCGGCCTGATCCGCGCGGTCGAGAAGTTCGACTACGCGAAGGGTTACAAGTTCTCGACGTACGCGACGTGGTGGGTGCGCCAGGCGATCACCCGCGGCATCGCGCAGCAGGCCCGCGTGGTGCGGCTGCCCGTGCACGTGGTGGAGGAGCTCAACCAGGTCGGCGGCGCACGCCGTACGCTCGAGCGTCAGCTGGGCCGCGAGCCGGAGCCGGCGGAGATCGCCACCGAGCTCGGCATGGAGATCGAGCGGGTGCTGGACCTGATGGCCTGGGGCCGTGAGCACGTCAGCCTCGACACCCCCATCGACGACGACGGCGACACCTCGCTGGGCGACCTGATGGCGCAGGAGACCACGCCGGGCCCCGACCTGACCGTGCTCGACACCGAGGCACGCGACCGGCTCAACCGGCTGGTGGACCAGCTCGACGAGCGGGCCGCCGACATCATCCGGTCCCGCTACGGTCTGGTCGACGGGCGCCAGCACAAGCTGGCCGACATCGGCGTGAAGCACGGCATCTCCGCGGAGCGGGTGCGCCAGCTGGAGCGGGAGGCGCTGCAGAAGCTGCGCCGCCTCGGCGACCCGGACCTGGCCGCCGGCTCGGCCGCCTGAGTCAGCCTGCGGCAGCGCGCAGGGCGGCGAAGACCTCGCTGGCCCTGCGGCGCAGCTCCTCCAGCGTGCCCGTGTTCTCGATGAGGTGCGTGGCCACCGCGCGCCGCTGCTCGCGGGTCGCCTGAGCCGCGATCCGGGCCAGCGCGTCTTCCTCGCTCATCCCCCGGTCCCGCACCATCCGCTCGACCTGCAGCTCGGTGGGTGCGTCGACGACGACCACGGCGTCGAACTCCCCCGCCCGCCCGGACTCCACCAGCAGCGGGATGTCGTGGACCACGATGGCGTCCGCGGGAGCGGCGGCCTCCCGGGCGGCGTACTCGGCGAACACCAGAGGGTGCACGATCGCCTCCAGCCGCCGGCGCTGCTCGGCGTCGCCGAAGACCAACGCCCCCATCTTGGGCCGGTCCAGCTCGCCGTCGGCGGTGAGCAGCTCGGGACCGAACGCCTCGACGACGGCCGCCAGCCCGGGCGTCCCCTTGGCCACCACGTCACGGGCGATCTTGTCGGCGTCGATCACCACCGCACCCAGCTCGGCCAGGACGGCCGAGACGGTGCTCTTGCCCGAGGCGATCCCGCCGGTCAGTCCCACTCGCATGGCTGGACCCTACTGGCGCAGTGGCGAAGCACCGCGTTCAGCACCGCCCCGCACGGCGGACGACCCGGATCACCTTGGACGGACCGCTCCGGTCTCCGCGCACGGCCCGGACCCGGAAGCGCCACGCCTTCGCCGCCGGCAGCTTCTTGAGCGTGACCCTGGTGTGCTTCGTGCGGGTGCCGCCGCGCCACCGGCCGCCGCTGAACCGCTGGACGCGGTAGGCGGTGGCGTGCGGGACGCGCGCCCAGGTCAGCCGGACGCAGCGCCTGCCCGCGCTGGCGCGCAGGCTGCGCACCTTCGACAGCGCGGGAGGCCGGGCGGGCGGCAGCGCGACGGCGGCGGGCACGACCGCGACCGTCGGCGAGTACACCCCGGTCTCGGGCAGGTCATCGCCCTTCACCGGCTGCAGCCGGAACTCGTAGCGGTGGCCGTTGCGGAGCCCGGCGACCGCCCGGTCACCGTCGCGGGGCAGCCCTTCAGCGTGCACGGACCAGGGGGCGCGGGCGGTGACGTCCCTGCTCCAGAGCCGGTGGCTGGTCGCGGCGTCGGGTCCCACCCAGGCCAGCGTCGCGCGGCCGTCGCCACCGACGGCCGAGAGGCTCGGCGTCTGCACCGGTCCCACCGGCGGCAGGACCAGGGGACGCGGCGCCGGCGGCCCGACACCGGCACTCGCCAACGCGTCGGCGACCGCAGCGGCGATCCGGACCTCGCCGCGCGCGTTCGCGTGCGAGCCGTCCCAGGTGTCGCCGGCCAGGTCGTAGTCCCGGGCGGTCGCGGCCACCACGACGCGGGAGCCGGGCTCGGAGAGCTCCGCGGCGACGTCGTCCAGCCCGGCGTTGAATTCCGGCACGCCGTCGAACCAGCGTTGCGTCGCCTGTGCCAGCACCACGTGGGCCCCGGGACGGCCGCGGCGCACCTCGGTGACGATCTGCCGCATCCGGTCCACCACCGTCGAGGCCGGCTCGTCGGTCCACAACAGGTCGATCGCCCCGAGCATGACCACGACGACGTCCGCCGCGGTGTCGGCGGCGAGGACGTCGAACGGCACGTCGGGGAGGGCGGCCCACATCCCCCACTTCGCGGCGTGGTCCTGGTCGAACGCGGGGTCGGCGTACGACGTCGCGCCCGCGGCGTCGGTGCGCAGGTTCCACAGGTCCCGGCGGGGCCCGACGAAGTCGACGTCGACGCCGGAGTCGACGAGGTGGTGCCACAGCCGGTAGCGCCAGGTCCAGTCACCGGAGGACCCGTGGGTCACCGAGTCGCCCACGATCAGGACCCGCACCGCCTCCGCCCCGGGGGTGGGCTCGGAGCCGCCGGGCTCGCCGGCCGCCTGACCCGGCGCCGCGAGCGCCGCGGAGAGTGTCACGCACGCCACGGTCACGGCGGCCAGCAACGCTCGCCCCAGACGTCCCCCAGCCACGGCGCCAGTGTGCCTGCTGCTGCACCGCGGTGGGCGTGAATCGAGCATTCCGAGGACGGCACGCGCCCCGTGCCATCCGTCTGCCCCGAGAAAGGCCGAAGGCCCCGACCGTGACGTCGGGGCCTTCGTGCGTGCTCAGGCGGAGCGGATCAGTTGCCGCCGCCCGTGAGCTTCTCGCGGAGCGCCTGCAGGGCCTCGTCGGAGGCCAGCGAGCCGCCGGTCTCCTCGACCTGCGTGTCGTTGCCGCCGCCGGAGGAGTACGACGTCGCCTCGCCGGCCTCGATCTCGGCCTGCTTGGCGTCGGCCTGCTGCTTGACGTGGGCCTCCCAGCGAGCGTGCGCCTTGGCGTACTGCTCCTCCCAGGTCGCGCGCTGCTCGTCGTAGCCCTCGAGCCACTCGCCCGTCTCCGGGTCGAAGCCCTCGGGGTAGATGTAGTTGCCCTGCTCGTCGTAGGTGGCGGGCATGCCGTACAGCGTCGGGTCGAACTCCTCGACGTCGGTGGCCGCGGTGGTCTCGTTCGCCTGCTTCAGCGACAGCGAGATCCGGCGACGCTCGAGGTCGATGTCGATGATCTTGACCATGACGTCGTCGTTGACCTGGACGACCTGCTCCGGGATCTCCACGTGGCGCTCGGCCAGCTCGGAGATGTGCACCAGGCCCTCGATGCCCTCCTCGACACGGACGAACGAGCCGAAGGGCACCAGCTTGGTGACCTTTCCGGGCACGATCTGACCGATCTGGTGGGTCCGGGCGAAGTGCTGCCACGGGTCCTCCTGCGTCGCCTTCAGCGACAGGGAGACACGCTCGCGGTCCATGTCGACGTCGAGGACCTCGACGGTGACCTCGTCGCCCACGGTGACGACCTCGGACGGGTGGTCGATGTGCTTCCAGGACAGCTCCGAGACGTGCACCAGGCCGTCGACGCCGCCGAGGTCCACGAACGCACCGAAGTTGACGATCGAGGACACGACACCCTTGCGGATCTGGCCCTTCTGGAGCTGGGTGAGGAAGCCGTGGCGGACCTCGGACTGGGTCTGCTCGAGCCAGGCACGGCGCGACAGGACCACGTTGTTGCGGTTCTTGTCGAGCTCGATGATCTTCGCCTCGAGCGTCTGGCCCACGTAGGGCTGCAGGTCACGCACGCGGCGCATCTCCACCAGCGAGGCGGGCAGGAAGCCGCGCAGGCCGATGTCGATGATCAGGCCGCCCTTGACGACCTCGATGACGGTGCCCTCGACGACGCCGTCGGCCTCCTTGATCTCCTCGATCGTGCCCCAGGCGCGCTCGTACTGGGCGCGCTTCTTGGACAGGATCAGGCGACCCTCCTTGTCCTCCTTCTGGAGGACCAGAGCCTCGACCTTGTCACCCACCTTGACGACCTCGGAGGGGTCGACGTCGTGCTTGATCGACAGCTCGCGCGAGGGGATGACGCCCTCGGTCTTGTAGCCGATGTCGAGCAGCACCTCGTCGCGGTCGACCTTGACGATCGTGCCGTCGACGATGTCGCCGTCGTTGAAGTACTTGATGGTGAGGTCGATGGCGGCCAGGAAGTCCGCCTCCGAGCCGATGTCGTTGACAGCGACCTGGGGGGCGTTGTCGTCGTAGGCGCTCAGGAAGGCGTTCGAGAGGGTGCTCGTCATGTGGAGGGACAGTCCTTGGGTGGGCAGAGATAGTCGGGCCGCGGGCTCCGGAGCGGGGCCAACGGGTCATCACGCTCGACGGGCCGGGTGGCTCGCCGAGGACGCAGACGGTCAAGGGTACGGGCCACGATGCGGCCGAGTCCAACCGGCGCGGCTATCCTCGCCTTCGTGCAGGACCCTGGGCAGCAATGGCCGCAGCCGCCGGTGACGGCGCACCGGCGTGCGGCGGACGAGTCGGAGTCGCGCAGCGCCAACGGCGCCGACTGGGACCGCTACGCCGACGAGTACCAGGCCACCCACGGCGAGTTCCTCGGCGACGCCGGCTTCCTGTGGGGCCCCGAGGGCCTCACCGAGGCCGAGGCCGGTGTGCTCGGCGACGTGGCGGGCCGCGACGTGCTGGAGGTCGGCTCCGGTGCCGGGCAGTGCTCCCGCTGGGTCCGCAGCCAGGGCGGGCGCTCCTTCGGCCTGGACCTGTCCTACCGCCAGCTCCAGCACTCGCGCCGCATCGACGAGATGACCGGCATCGTGGTGCCCAGCGTGCTCGGCACCGCCACCCACCTGCCCTTCGCCGACGACAGCTTCGACGTGGTGTTCTCCTCCTTCGGCGCCCTGCAGTTCGTCGCCGACATCGACACCGCCGTGCGGGAGACCGCCCGGGTGCTGCGCCCCGGTGGCCGGTTCGCCTTCTCCATCACCCACCCCACGCGCTGGATGTTCCCCGACGACCCGGGTGAGGACGGCCTGACCGCCACCCAGTCCTACTGGGACCGCACGCCCTACGTCGAGGTCGACGACGAGACCGGCACGACGTCGTACGTCGAGCACCACCGCACGCTGGGCGACTGGGTGCACCTGCTGTCCAGCCACCGCTTCCACCTCACGACCCTGCTCGAGCCGGAGTGGCCGGAAGACCACGACCGGCTGTGGGGCGGCTGGTCCCGGGTGCGGGGCACGCTGACCCCGGGGACCGCGCTGTTCGGTGCCGACCTGCTCGACCCGCCGCCGGCGAGCGCCGGGACCCGCCCTGCTGTGGCGCCACGGTAGTTTCTGCGCCGTGGACGCTGCAGAGATCGCCAAGTCGGCCGCGCTCGAGCGCACCCACTGGTGGTATGCCGCCAGGCGCGCCCTGGTGCGTCGCACGGTCGCCGACTGGCCGGCCGGTCGCGCGATCGACGTCGGCTGCGGCATGGGCGGCAACACCCTGGTGCTGCGGCAGCTCGGTTGGCGCGCGGTCGGCGTGGAGTACAGCGAGACCGGCGCGGAGATCGCGGCCGCCCGCGGCATTCCGGTGCTGCGTGGCGACGGACGCCGGCTGCCGGTCGCCGACTCCTCGGTGGACCTGGTGATGTCGACGGATGCGTGGGAGCACATCGACGACGACGTCGCCGTCGCGGCCGAGACCTTCCGGGTGCTGCGCCCCGGCGGCCGCGCCCTGATCGCGGTGCCGGCTGGGATGGACCTGTGGAGCGGCCACGACGTCGCGCTGGGCCACGTGCGCCGCTACGAGCGCGACGAGCTGGTCGCCCGCATCACCGGCGCCGGCCTGGTCATCGAGGACCTGGCGTCGTGGAACGTCCTGCTGCGACCGGTGGTGCGGATGCGTCGCCGTGACCGACAGGCGCCCGAGAGCGAGATGGAGGCCGTGCACCCGGTCCTGAACGCCGGCCTGCGGGCAGCGATCGCCCTCGAGCGGGTGCTGCCGGTGCGCCGGTGGCCGGGCGTGAGCCTGGTCGCCGTGGCGCGCAAGCCATGAGCCCAGCCGACGACCGGGCCGACGACCGGGCCGACGACCGGGCCGACGACCGGGCCGACGGCCGGGCCCAGGACCAGCCCACGCCGGCCTGGGTCGCCGACCCGAGCATCGGCTGGCGGATCCTGCTCACCGCCCGCACCGACATCGAGGGCGTCGAGGCGCTCCTCCGGGAGCGGTCGGTCGCGCTGGCGCGAGCGCAGGGCTGGCCCGCGCTCCCCCCGCCGCGTCGGGGCTCCTCGCTCGCCGGGCTGCGCGCCTCGCTGGTGGCTCCCGACCCCGCTCCCCTGCTCGTCGGGCTGGCCGAGGACCACGTCGTGCTGTCGGCGCACCACAGCGCGGTCGACGGCCTGGGCCTGCTGGCGGTGCTGGACCGGCTGGGACTGGGCCCGGCCACCTCGAGCGCCCGCGGTGTCGGCGAGCGTACGACGACCGGTTCTGCGGCACGCACCGTCGCCGCGCGACTGGGCGAGGTCGCCTTCGCCCCGCCGGCGGGGGTCACCCCGCCGGTGCCGGGGCGCCCCGGGACCGGGGACGTGCTTGTCGGGCGCACGGTGCCGGGCGCCCACCGCACAGCCGACCTCGTCGCGGCCACAGCGCAGGCGGTGGTGGCGCACGAGCGGGCGCGCGGGCGACGGGCGCGGCACGTGGCCGTGGCCGTGGGCGCGGTGCGGGAGCAGGCGGGCGAGGGCCCGGTCCGGGACCGCAGCGTGCTGCTGCGCCTGCGCGACGTGGAGCGTCTCGACCCCGCGGGCGTGGCACGGGCGCTCGCGACCGCACCGGTGCAGACGCCCCCGGTGCCCGCCGCGCCCCGCCCCTGGAGCCCGGCAGTGAACCGTGTCGCCGCGCTCGGGATGCGGCTCCTGGCCCGTCGGCTGGGCTCGACGGTCCTGGTCTCGCACCTGGGCAGCGTGGAGGCGCCCCGGGTGCAGCACCTCGCCTTCCACCCGGTGACCGCCGGTGGCAGCGGGATCTCGCTGGGAGCGGTCGGCCTGCGTGACGCCTCCGGGGCGGTCGGCGAGACCGTGCTGACGCTGCGCGCCCGCGCCGCGGACTGGAACGACGACGGCCTCGAGCAGCTGCTCGAGGCCGTCATCTCCCTCCTCTAGAGAGGAGTCCGGTAGGTCGCGGTGCTCAGACCCCGGCCATCGTCTTGTCGTTCGCACGGTTGCCCGAGGAGCGACCGCCGGCGGCACGGCCCATGACCAGGCCGAGGCCGATCAGGAGCGCGCCGAGCACGCCCATCACGAGCGGGAACAGCATCTGGAGGCCGCCGAGCATGAAGGCGTTGCTCTTGGCGTCCTCGACCATGTCGGAGACCTGGTCCTCGGTGTACTGCACGGTGCCGGTGAAGGCCGGCACGGAGGTGCCGTCGTAGCGCAGCTCCTGGACCCGCTCCTCGACGCGGTTCACGGGCGAGCCGGTCTGCGGCTCGATGTAGTAGGTGCGGGTCATCTCGTACCACATCTCGGCCTCCACCACGGCCTCGTCGGAGCCGAACACGCTGCCCGGGACCTCGCGGGTCTGCACCACGGTGGGCTCGATGCGCTGGACGAACTTGTAGACCGTCAGGCCCTGCAGGTCCTCCTCGCCCTCGAAGGTCGCGACGGGGGCCTCGTTGACGGAGGAGTCCCAGACGTCGTAGTCCTTCTTCTCGGTGCCGAAGGGGAACTTGAAGAGCAGGCCGGTGCGCTCCACGTCGCGGCGGTCGCCCTCGGCGATCTCGGTCCAGGTGTCGCACGGCTCGCAGTCGGTCGCCACGCCGGTCACGGAGTCGAAGGCCACCCGGTCGCGCGCCTGCTGGAAGACCGAGCCGTCGGGGCGGCTGATCGTGGTCGAGTTCACCCACACGGACACGTCGTCGGGAGCGTCCGCACCGCCGTCGGCGACCGAGCGCGACACGATCGACAGGTCCGTGGTCTCCGCGGCGAGGACGTCGGGGTCGGAGTTGAAGATCTGGGCGTCGAGCGCCTCGAGCTTCGTGATCGACTCGTAGTCGGCGGGGGTCTTCGCCAGGGACGGGTAGGCGTAGAAACGGACCAGGATCGCCGCAACGATCAGGAACACGCCGAGCCCGACGAAGACGGATGCGAGCTTGCTGCGCATGATGGACAGGACCTCTCAGACGGCCACGCGAGCGTCGCGTGGGTGGTGACGATCGGGCGACGCAGGGGCGCGCCCGAGGAGCATCTCGATGGTGAGGTCGCGTGCGTGGCTACGCATCTGCGACCAGTCGAACTGTCGCGCCCAGGCCAGGCACGACTCGGCCTGGCGCACCCGGGCGGCAGGATCGGCGCCGGCGACCAGCGCGTGGGCCAGCGCCTCGGCGAGGCGCTCGACGACGACGCGGGGGTCCTCGTCGTCGTCGACGAGCCAGCCGCTCTCGCCGTCGCGGATCGAGTCCCGCAGCCCAGGCACGTCGCGCGCCACGGTGGGCACACCCCAGCCGGCGGCGTCGATGACGGCCTGCCCCCAGCCCTCCGCGTCGGAGCCGCACACGTGCACCGTGGCACGAGCGAGCAGCTCGTCCTTGCGCTCAGCCGGGGCGAAGCCGTGGAAGGTGACGACGTCGATCAGGTCCAGCGCGGTTGCGCGGGAGACGAGGCGCTCGCGCTCAGGGCCCTGGCCGACGACGTCGACGGTGAGCTGTCGCCCGGCCAGCTCGGGCCGGTCGGCCAGCGCGGCAACGGCGCCGAGCACCAGGTCCACCCGCTTGTGGGTGACCAGGCGGCCGAGCACCACGATGCGGTCCGGGTCCTTCTCCACGGCCCGCGCGGCGTCGTACGGCGGCAGGTCGGCGCCGTTCTCGAGGATCCGGATGTCACCGGTCCATCCCAGCTGCGAGCGCATCTCCGCCTCGGTGGAGCGGGACACCGCCACCGTGGTCTGGTGTCGGTAGACCCGCCGCATCGCCACCCGCTCCAGCCACCGGCCGAGCGTCGCGACCGGGGCCGGGAAGTGCACGTCGAACTGCGCCTGGTGCACGTGGTGCACGATGAGCAGCGCAGCGGTGCTGCGCCGGTTGACCAGCGGGGAGAACGACGGCAGGCCGCCTGCGGGGTCGATGACGGCGTCGACCTGGCGCCGGTGCCGCAGGAGCCAGAGCAGGGCGAGCACGTAGAAGCCCAGTGCTCCCCCGCCGACGCGGCGCACCGCGATGCCGTCGCGCGCGTCATGGCGGCTCTGGCCGCGTTCCCGTGCGGTCAGGAAGCGGACGTCGGCCCCACCCTCGGCGAGGGCGAGCGCGTACTGCCACGCGTAGATCTCGGCTCCGCCGGCCAGGGAGTGGTCCAGGTCGCGCCAGTTGACCACGACCACCCGGGCGCCAGTGAGCGGCGAGGTCATGGTGCTGTCCCGCCGCGGAGATCGCCGCCATCGGCGACCATCGGGAACACCGCGGCGGCGAGGCCGGCCGTCAGGGCGGCGGGGACGGGCATCGGCATGGGGGACCGTGCACCGACCACCGTCCGGGCGGCCGCGGGGCGGCTCAGCTCGCGGGCACGCCAGGCGATCCGGGCGAGCTCGAGGAACGCGCTGGCGCCGTGACGCGCGGGCACGAAGGTGGAGCCCGGCACGTCGACCCAGCTGACCGGCATCTCCTCGATCCGGGCACCGGCGGCACGCAGCCGCACCAGCAGCTCGACGTCGAAGGAGAACCCGCAGGCGCGCAGGTCCACGACCACCGCCCGGACGATGTCGCCGCGGAACACCTTGAAGCCGCACTGGGTGTCGGCGATGCCCGGCGTGAGGCGGCCGGCGACGCGGCGGTAGAACGTGGCCCCCGCGGAGCGGGTGCGGCAGTGCCGTGCCTCGGTGAGGCTGCCGGCCACCGCGCGCGAGCCGATGACGACGTCCGCGCCCTGCTGGGCGAGGCGCCAGGCGTCCTGGAGCGCGTCGAGGCCCGTGGCCCCGTCGGCGTCCATGAAGCAGACCAGGTCGGCGTCCGTGGCGAGCAGGCCCGCCCGGACGGCGGCACCCTTGCCGCGGCGGGTGCATCGCACCACGCGCACAGGCATGACCGGGGAGTCGACCTCGCGGGCGACCTCGGCGGTGGCGTCGGTGCTGGCGTTGTCGACGACGATGACCTCGACACGACCGAGGGCGCCACGATGCGTCACGACGTGACGGCGCAGCTCACGCAGCGTGCGCGGCAGCCGTCGCTCCTCGTTGTACGCAGGAATGACGATTTGCAGCATCGGACCCTCCCAAGCCGTCTGCTCAGACGCGCCCCTCGCGAGGGAAGCGTGACGTCACACTGGCCGCGCGACGGAGCGCGGCGCAATGGAGACGGCCCTACTGGGTCGAATAGCTGTAGAGCTTCTCGTCGCTGACGGGCTTGGTGTCACTCTGCATGGCGTTGACGCCGCCGACGAGGACAGCTGCAGCGGCAAGAGCACCGACGGCGGATGCGATGATCGTGTTCATGCGCGGGCCCCTCCCAAAGACCAGCACGCGGATGCCCACTCCCCATGACCCTCATGTTGTGTGACACCCGTTACTTCGTGTGTGAAGTATCACGGGGATCGCAGACAAAAGCAAAAGAATCGCCAAGAAGTTCGCCAAGCCCACCAACAAAATCTGGCCGGCCCCCACATCCGGCCGAGCCGCGGTGGGGCCGGAGGCGACCTCACCGCCCTCGGCCAGGTCCACCAGGCGCAGCAGCGGCCCGTCGTGCACGACGCTTCCCTGCGGCACCCGCGCCGACACCATGCCCTTCTCCAGCAACACCCAGCGCACGCCGAGAGCCCGCAGCGCCTGCGCCGGCTCCGCGGCCGCGAGCGCTCCGTCGACCGCACGCACCCGCGGGTCCTCGGCCGGCACCTCACGGTCCTCCAGCAGCAGGCGGTCGTCGATGAGCACCTGGCCCGGCAGGTAGCGGGGCGCCGGGTCGAGGACCGCCCGGCGGTGGTTGAAGTCGTAGCCCCGGTAGAGCCCTCGCCACGGCAGCACCACCGTGAGGTCCTCGTCGCCGACGAGGCCGGCGACCGTGTCCCACTCGGCCGGGTACGTCGAGCGCTGCAGCTCCCCGAACGCCCCCCACGCCAGGCTGGGCAGCAGCAGCAGCGGCGCCACGACCAGCAGGACCACCGCCCCCCACAGCGACCGTGTCGCCGGAGTGACCCTCGAGCGGAGCGCCACCACGGCGTGGGCGGAGCCCACCGCGAGCACCAGCCCGAGCGGCGCCAGGAAGCGGTGCGAGTCACGCAGCAGCGCGAGCCCCGGCACCCGCTCCCCCGCCGCCTCGAGCAGCGCGGCACCGGCCGCGGGTACCGGCACCAGCGCGAGGAGCAGCGCCACAGCGCCCAGCGCCAACCACCGGCTGCGCCCGCGGCCCGCCCGCCACCAGCCGAGGAGAGCCGCGATGCTGAGCAGGCAGGACAGCACGACGAGCACCGCGTCGGTGCGTTCGGCGGGCACGATGGAGCTCTTCCAGATCCCACCCAACGACAGGACGCTGGCGAATGCGCCGGCCGACGACTCCGCGCGCGCCGCGAACCCCGCGAAGACCCCGTCCGTGCTGACCCGGGCGGCGTCGGCGGTGACGGCGGGGACCGCCCAGGTCAGGTTGGCCACGACCACCAGCAGCGCCGCCCGCCACCAGGCGCCCCACTCGCGTCCCAACGCGAGCACGGCGAGGACGCCGGCCGCCATCAGCCCGCTGGAGGGACTGCACACCGCCGAGCACGTCAGCGTGAGCGCGGCGGGCGCCCAGTCACGTGGGTCGCGGCGCAACCGCAGCGCGGCGAGCGCGACCCACGGCAGCAGCAGGTAGCCCAGCAGGATCGCCCACTGCCCGATCAGCAGGCGCTCGTAGACCCACGGGTTCCAGCAGAACAGTGTGATCGCCGCGGCACGCGCGTACCAGGTCTGGCCGGGCACCGTCCGGGCCACCAGGCGGCCCACGCCCAGACCGCCCAGCACCAACCCGCCGAGCACCACCGCCTTCTGGACCAGGTCGCCCGGCACGACGGTTGTGAGCACCGACATCAGTGCGTCCATCGGCACCGCCCGCGGCAGCGCCCCGTCGAGCCCCAGCCAGGCGGGCTTCCACGGCTGGGCGGGCACGAACACCATGTCGCCGACGAGCCAGAACCCTCGCCCGAGCAGCAGCGGAGCGGTGACGAGGAGCGCGAGGGTCGTCGCGAGCAGCAGGTCCGCCGGCGGCCGCCGCAGGCGTCGTACGCCCTCGAGCGGGACCCGGACCTCGCTCACGGGCGGACCCGGCCGGGTGGAACCTCCCCGGACCGCTCCCCCAAGCCCCACGGGGACAGCCCGGCCGCCAGTCCGAGCAGCAGAGCGGCACCCGTCACCAGGTCGACTGCGCGCGAGGGGCTCTGCACCTCATCGCTCAGCTGGACGACCAAGGTCACCAGGACCACCAGCAACGGCACCCCGACCGCCGCCTGGACCAGCCGCGGCCGACCCGCGAGCAGCACGCCGGCCGCCGCGGCGGGGGCCAGCAGCGGACCTCCCACCAGCCAACCCAGGAGGCCTGCGCCGACGGCCGCCGCACCGACCACGAGCGGCCGAGGGCTCGCGCGGTGCCGGGCAGGGGCGGGCTCGGGAGCCGGCGTGGGTGTGGAGCGCGTCCGCGCGGGCGTCGGGTCCGCGCCGGCGTCCGGGGTCCGTCGCCGGGCTCGCGCGGACAACCGGCGCAGGCCGGGCAGTCGACGCAGGCCGGGCAGTCGACGCAGGCCGGACAACCGGCGCAGGCCGGGCAGACGCAGCACCGCACGGCCGATGGGTGCGAGCAGCAGGCCCAGGGCCGTGAGCAGGATCAGCCCGAGCAGCACCAGCCCGCCGACGAGCCAGAGCAGGTAGCCGCGCTGGGGGACGTAGACCAGCTCGACCTCACCTGCCACGCCCTCGGGCACCACCCAGCCCTGGGCCCAGCCGTCGACGGTGGTCCGGTCGAGCACCTTGCCCTCGATGCTGGCCTGCCAGCCGGCGTTGACGTTGTGCGGCGCGGAGAGGACGGCGTCCTCGCCGGCCCCCACCGACAACCGCACCCTGGTGTCGGTGCGCTCGAGGAGCTCGATGTCGCGGGAGCGGTCCGGGCGAGGCAGCGCCGCGGTGCCGCCGTCGACCGCAGTCAGGTCCAGGCCGACCGGCTGGAACTGCTCCGTGGAGCGCAGCTCCACCCGGTGCTCCCCGGGGCCGAGCTCGATCTGGGCGTCCCGCTTGCGGCAGGGCCGCACGCTCAGCTGGCCGCCCGCGACGACGTCGCCGATCAGGCCCTCCACCCGGGTCGGGATCCGGCGCCCGTCCACGTAGAACTGGGGACCGTAGCCGCACACGGACCCGGTGGCGCCGTCGCCGCGCAGCGGGACGGTCGCCCGTCCACCGCCCAGCACGACCTCCCCGATGCCCAGCGGCGTCGCCCCCCGCGAGGTCTCGCGGGAGAAGGTGATGGTGAGCTCGCGGGCCCGCAACGGCTCGAAGCGGGTGACCCCGTCCAGGTCGACCTCGCGGACCTCCTCACCGTTCGCCGTCGTGGCCCGGATGACGGCGCGGTCAGGGCGCGCTGCGATGCCGGCCGGCGCCATGACCTCCAGGCGACGCACGGTGCGCTCGGTGCCGAGGTCGACCTGCAGGCTCGGCTCGCGGTCGCGGGGATCGGCGACCCAGGAGGTCCGCGGGTCCCCGTCGTAGGCCATCCGAGGAGAGACGGTCGGGTCCTCGGCGAGCCACGACGAGCCGGTCATGGTGGGGCCGTCCCAGGGACGGAGCAGCTCGACGGTCCCCGGACGGCTGCGGGCGATGACCCGGCCGCGCGCGGTCCAGGAGCCCGCCCGGTCCAGGGTGAAGGTGCGGTCGATGCCGACCGCCTCCTCCGCCGAGCGCTGACGGTCGACGTCGCAGTCGGGTCCGAGCAGTGTGGTCACGCATGCCCGGCTCTCCGGCTGCGCCGAGAAGAGCAGGTCGGGCACGTCGGCGGTCGGCGTGTCGGGCAGCACCAGCGTGCGGGTGGCGCGCACCCCGGCGATGTCGACCTCGGCCAGACCGACCGCGGCCATCTCGCTCGGCGCCTCGAGCACCTCGACCCGGACCTTGTCCGCCCGGGTGCCGAGGTCGACGGTGGCCGACCCGGTGAACGGATCGGTGCTGACGTCGCGCACCACGTCGCCCGCGGTGACCCGCCAGCGCACGACCCGGTCCAGGCCCAGCGCGCCCAGCGGCTCACGGAGCGTGATCTCGCCGATGGCGCGCTCGCGTCCCAGGTCCACCTCCAGCCACTGTCCGGCCGTCTTCAGGAAGGGCGCCGGACGCCAGTAGGTGGTGAGGTCCCCGTCGAGCGCGGACCAGGGGGCGTCCTCCGGCACGACCGGGCCCAGCGTGTCGGCCCAGCCACGCGAGCTCGAGGCGTCGACGCCCCGGATCCCGTAGTAGCGCGCCACGACGGGCTGCGCCCCGGCCGCTCCGGGATAGTTGGGCAGCACCCGGCCGGCGTGGTACTCGTCGTCGGGGGTCATCACGTTGGACTCGGCGTCGTGGATGCGGCCGAAGGCGCGCTCGCGGCGCTGGTAGCCGTCACCGATCACGATCGCGTCGGACGACCATCCCTCGGCGCCCGCCAGGAAGATCGGCTGGGACGGTCCGACCAGGCCCGCGCCGACCGCGGACACCGCGGCCTCGATCGACCCGGCCACCGTGACGGCGTCGTCGAGGTCACGCACGTCGTAGCCGGCCGTGCCGGTGACCGCGCCGATCGCCGGGGCGACCTCGAAGACCTCCAGGGCCGGACCGAACTCGAGCTCGCCGAACGTCGCTACCTGGTCCAGCCCGGGCGAGCGGCCGATCGCCACCCCCACCAGGCTGTCGGCGGTCACCTGGGAGACGCGCGGCTCGAGGTCGTGGCGCACCAGGACGGTGTCGATGCCCATCCGGTTCAGCATGTGGCGCAGGTACGGCGATCCCGACCCGGTCTGCAGGTAGCGCTCGAGCGCGGACAGCACCCGGATCGTCTCCGGCGGCGTCAACGGCACCTGCGAGCGGGTCACCCACGGCAGGTCGCCGATCGCCTCGAACGGCTCCTCCATCGTCCAGCCCCACTGCTGGATGCCGAACCCCGAGCCGGGCACGACCCACGTCACCCCGCCCCTGCCGTCGAGCCGCTCGGCGCGCTCGTCCAGGTACTCGGCGACGTCGCTCCAGTAGGACGGGATCTCCCGCCACCCGGCGGTGCGGGTGTCGGCGGTGGCGATCGGCTGCGCCATGGCACACAGCCCGGCCACCACGGCCAGCACCAGCCCGCCGGCGGCGACGCGGCGCGAGGCGAACCGCACACGCCGGCCGCGGCTGCGCTGCTGGGCCGCACCGGCCCGGGTCCGCGCCACCCGCAGCAGGTCGTCGACCAGGACGCCGAGCCCGAGCGCGAGAGGCACCCGCAGCACCGGGTCGACCTTCGGCACGTTGCGCAACGGCGCCAGCGGACCGTCGAGCAGGTCCTGGAAGGTCTGGGTCAGCGGACCGGCGAACGCACCCGTGTGCGCGATGACCTGGCACGCCAGGCCGAACCCGGCCGCCAGCAGCAGCGGCGTGCGCAGCGGACCCCGCAGGCGCAGCAGGCCCAGGAACCCGAGCACCGCGACGAGGCCGGAGCCCAGCACCAGCCACGGCTCGTAGCTCAGGTCGTAGCCGGCCGGCCACCACCGCTCGCCACCCACCGTCAGGTAGCCGACCCAGTTGCTGGCACCGCGCAGCACCGCGGCGAACCCGGACGTGGAGGTCGTCGTACGGGCGTCCTCGACGTAGTCGAAGAAGGGCGGGCTGAACTCGCCCAGGCGCAGCAGCGCCATCAGCCACCACAGGCTGACCGCGGCGTACAGCGCCAGCCAGCCGGCACCGAAGCGCCACGACAGCCGGCGGGTCAGCACCGCCCAGGCCACGACGATCCCGACGAGGGCCGCCGGCGCGGCCGTGGCGGTCCCGTTGACACCGCCGGAGCAGGCGAACGCCGCGGCGGAGAGCACCGCTGCGGTGCGTGGCCGCATCCGCCCCGACAGCGCGAGCGCCACCGGCAGCAGCGACCAGGCGATCACCGCCCCGGGCAGGATCTCGGCACTGCGGACGCCGATCTCGCTGACGTGCCGCGGGGTCAGCCCGTAGGCCAGGCCGGCGGCGGCCGCCGCCCAGGGCCCGACCCCCACCGCGCGCGCCAGGCGCCGTACGCCCTCGCACGCGACGAGCAGCACGATCACCGACCAGAACCGCTGGCTGAGCCAGCCCGGCATGCCGAGGGTGTCCAGCAGGAGGTAGTAGGAGCCCTGGGGGAAGAGGTAGCCGTAGGCCTGGTTCTGCAGCTCGCCGAGGGAGACGTCGGGGTTCCACAGCCGGAACGTGCCGGCCAGGTGCTGCCCCGGGCTCTGCGTGAGCTCGAAGCGGGTGTCCCCGGTCGTCAGGCCCCACTTCTCGGTGACGACGAAGACCGCGAGCGCGGCATAGACGGTCAGCAGGAGCGCGCGACAGCGCCGCTCGTCGTTGCCCGACATGCTCACCTTCTCTTCCCGCCCCGTGGCGGGGGTCACTGTATGCCCTGGGGGTGCGGCCCTACGGCAGTGGCTCGGGTCCGCGATCCCTCCTCGCGCGGGCCCTCGAGAGGGCATCGTCGGCGGTGCCGCGTCGGCGTCTCCACCGACCCCCTAGCCTGCTCTGGTGACCACCACTGTCGACGTGTCCGGCTCGCGCCTGACCCGCCTGCTGCGCAGCGGCGCAGGCATCGCGGTGGCGATCGCGGTGATGAACGTCGGCACCTACGCCTTCCAGATCGTCTCCGCCCGCGTGCTCGGCCCCGCGGAGTACGGCGCGGTGGCGCGGATGATGGCGCTGCTGATGGTGCTGTCGGTGGTCCAGCTCGGGTTGCAGGCGACGACAGCGCGGCGGATCTCCGCCGAGCCGGACCGCGTCGCGACGATCGAGGCGGCGGTGCTGCGCACCTCCTGGCGGGCAGCGCTCGTCGTCGGCGCGCTGGCCGTCGCGGCCTCTCCCCTCATCTATCAGCTGCTGCGGCTCGACGGGTTGCTGCCCGCGGTGCTGCTCGGGCTCACCGTGGTCCCGGTGACGGTGATGGGTGGGCAGGCCGGCGTCCTGCAGGGTGAGCGCCGCTGGTTGCCGCTGAGCCTGGTCTACCTCTCGGTGGGCGTGCCCAGGGTGGCCCTGGGGGCTGTCTTCCTGTCCGTGTCGGCCACCGAGACCAGCGCGATGCTCAGCGTGCTCGTCGCCTCCTGGGCGCCCGTGCTCGTCGGCTCCTGGGCACTGCGCCGGCTGCCGCGGCGCGAGCGGGTCGAGCCGCGACGTCGCGTCGGCGGCGAGGTGCTCCGCGAGACGGTGGGCAGCTCGCTGGCCCTGCTGGCGTTCGTGGCGCTGTCGAACCTGGACGTCGTGGTGGCCGGCAGCGTGCTCGACGAGCACGACGCCGGGCTCTACGCCGGCGGGCTCATCGTCACCAAGGCGGTCCTCTTCCTGCCGCAGTTCGCGGTCGTGGTGCTGTTCCCGTCGATGTCGACGGCGCACGAGAGCCGGGCTGCGGTGCTGCGCGGGCTGGCCTTCCTGTCGTCCCTCGGCGTGGCCTGCGTGGGCGGGACCTACCTCCTCGCCGACGTCGCACTGGTGTTCATCGGCGGGCAGGACTACGCAGAGGTGCGCGGCCGGCTGTGGCTCTTCGCGGTGCTCGGCGCGCTCCTGGCGGTGCTCCAGCTGCTGGTCTACGCCGGATTGGCACGCCGCGGCGCGGCGACGAAGTACGTCGTCGCCCTCGGCGTGCTGGCCGTCGTCGGCATCGGCTCGCTGGCCGACTCGATCACGTCGCTGGCCACGACGGTGGCGATCGTCGACGCCGTCGTGCTAGCGGTCCTCGTCGGCCTGCAGGTCGTGCTGCACCGGCGGACGCCGGACGCTCCCGGCACCCCCGCCTGAGACGCGCCTGACGCCCCCGACCGGTCGGCGTGCCGGGCGGCCTAGTGGGCGGCGTCGTGCCAGGACCGGCCGGTGCCCACGGAGACGTCGAGCGGCACGGTGAGGTCGGCGGCGCCGGCCATCTGCTCACGCACCAGCGCCTCCAGTGCCTCCTGCTCACCGGGGGCGACCTCGAACACGAGCTCGTCGTGCACCTGCAGCAGCATCCGTGAGGTCAGCGTCGCGGAGTCGAGCGCCTGCTGGGTACGCAGCATGGCGACCTTGATCAGGTCGGCGGCGGAACCCTGGATCGGCGCGTTCAGCGCCATCCGCTCCGCGGTCTCGCGGCGCATCCGGTTGTCGCTGGTCAGGTCGGGCAGGTAGCGGCGCCGGCCCATGATGGTCTCGGTGAAGCCGGAGCGGCGCGCCTCGTCGACGACACCGGCGAGGTAGTCGCGGATGCCGCCGAAGGTCTCGAAGTACTCGTCCATCAGGCCGCGGGCCTCGCCGGGCTCGATGCCGAGCTGCTGGGAGAGCCCGAAGGCGGACAGGCCGTAGGCGAGCCCGTAGTTCATCGCCTTGATCTTCGCCCGCATCTCGGACGTGACGTCCTCGGGCGCGACCCCGAAGACCCGCGCCGCGGTGGTGGCGTGGAAGTCGCGGCCGGAGCGGAACGCCTCGATGAGGAGCTCGTCGCCGGACAGGTGCGCCATGATCCGCATCTCGATCTGGCTGTAGTCCGCCGTCATCAGGCTCTCGAACCCGGGCCCGACCACGAACCCCTCCCGGATCCGGCGGCCCTCCTCGGTGCGGACCGGGATGTTCTGCAGGTTGGGCTCGGTGCTGGAGAGCCGACCGGTGGCGGCGATCGTCTGGTTGAACGTGGTGTGGATGCGGCCGTCGGGCTGGACCGTCTTGAGCAGCCCCTCGATCGTCTGCCGCAGCCGGATCACCTCGCGGTGACGCAGCAGGTGCAGCAGGAACGGGTGCGGGTTGCTCAGCGCCAGCTTGCCCAGCGCGTCCGCGTCGGTGGTGTAGCCGGTCTTGGTGCGCTTGGTCTTGGGCATCCCCAGCTCGTCGAAGAGCACGACCTGCAGCTGCTTGGGCGAGCCGAGGTTGATCTCCTTGCCGATGACCGCGTAGGCCTCCTCGGCCTCCTTGCGGACCTCCTCGGCGAAGTGCCGCTCCAGGGACTCCAGGTGGTCGAGGTCGACGGCGATGCCGGTCTGCTCCATCGCCGCCAGGACGCTGACGAGCGGCATCTCGACGTCGGTGAGCAGCTGCGCACCCCCGGCGCGCTCCACCTCGCCGGACAGCTCGGCGGACAGGTCGAGGGCGGCACGTGCCTGCACCATCGCGCTGCGCGCCGCACCGCCGGTGCCGCCCTCCTCGTCGAAGAGCATCCCCTGGTCGGCGTCGCCGGCGGGCTCGAGCTCGCGGTGCAGGTAGCGCAGCGAGAGGTCGGTGAGGTTGTAGGTGCGCTGGTCGGGGGCCACCAGGTAAGCCGCGAGCGCGGTGTCCTCCACGATCCCGGCGAGCCGCCAGCCCTGCGCGGCGACCGCGAGCACGGGCCCCTTGGCGTCGTGCAGCACCTTCGGGCGCGAGGGGTCGGCGAGCCAGGCCGCCAGGGCCGACTCGTCGTCGGGCCCGAGGCCGGCGAGGTCGACGTACGCCGCGCGGCCGTCGGCGAGCGCGAGGCCGATGCCGTCGACGCGGCCGGTGCCGCTGCCCCAGGCGCCCTGCACCGAGAGACCGACGACCTCGGTGCCCAGCGCGTCGAGCCAGGCGGCGACGCTGCCGGGAGCGAGCACCACGCCGTCCACCTCGACGCCCGGCTCGACCACGACCTCCTCGGCGGGGGCCACGACGTCGAGGATCCGGTTGCGCAGCTCGCCGCGGATCTCGAGCTCGTCGAGCAACCCCAGCGCGGCGGAACGGTCCCACTCGTGGCGCACCAGGTCGTCGATGCCCAGCGGCAGGTCGAGGTCGCGGACCAGCGCGTTGAGCCGGCGGTTGCGGATCACCTCGCCGAGGTTCTCGCGCAGCGCCTCGCCCTTCTTGCCGGTGATCTTGTCCGCATGGGCGATCACGTTGTCGAGGCCGTCGTAGGTGTTGATCCACTTCGCGGCGAACCCGGCACCCACGCCGGGCACGCCGGGCAGGTTGTCGGAGGTCTCCCCCACGATCGCGGCGAGCTCGGGGTAGCGGTGCGGCGGCACCTTGTACTTCTCCTCGACCGCCTGCGGCGTCATCCGGGCCAGGTCGGAGACCCCGCGCATCGGGTAGAGCACCGTGGAGCGCTCGGTGACCAGCTGCAGGGAGTCCCGGTCGCCGGTGAGGATGAGCACCTCCATCTCGCTGTCCTCGGCCAGCGCCCGGGTGACCAGCGTGGCGATGATGTCGTCGGCCTCGTACCCGTCGACCTTGAGGAACGGGATCGAGAAGGTGTCCAGCATCCGCTCGATCAGCGGCAGCTGGCTGCGGAACTCATCAGGGGTCTTGTTCCGCTTCGCCTTGTACTCGGCGTACTCCTCGAGCCGGAACGTCTGCCGGGAGACGTCGAAGGCGACCGCGACGTGGGTGGGCTGCTCGTCGCGCAGCACGTTGACCAGCATCGAGGTGAACCCGTAGACCGCGTTGGTGTGCTGGCCGGTCGCGGTGGAGAAGTTGTCCACCGGCAGCGCGAAGAAGGCGCGGTAGGCCAGGGAGTGGCCGTCGAGGAGGAGCAGGCGGGGAGGACGGGTCTCGGGCACCCGCCGACTCTACCGACGACGACCGACGGTGACCGATGCCCCTCGACCCGCGCACCGCGACACCGCGCCGGGGCGGCCCGGTGCTGTGGGTGCTCGCTATCGTCGGCCCATGACCAGCACGTCCGAGGAGACCCTCGCCTACCTGAACTCGCACGCCGGAGCGCTCAACGAGCGGATGGGCGTGGTGATCGTCGAGGCCACGCCCGAGCGGGTCGTGGCGACGATGCCGGTGGAGGGCAACACCCAGCCCTACGGCCTGCTGCACGGTGGTGCGTCCGTGGTCCTCGCCGAGAGCCTGGGCTCGATCGGCGCCGCGCTGAACGCCGGCCCGGGCCGGTTCGCGGTCGGCACCGACATCAACGCCACCCACCACCGCTCCGCCACCCAGGGCCTGGTGACGGGTGTGGCCACGCCCCTGCATGTGGGCCGGACGATGGCCAGCTTCGAGATCGTCATCACCGACGAGTCGGGCCGCCGGGTGTGCACCTCGCGGCTGACCTGCGCGCTGCTGGAGCGGGACCCCAACCCCCAGGGCTGAGGCCGCCTCACTCCTCGGTGGCGAGCCGCTCCGCGCGGGCGCGGCGCAGCGAGCGGCGCGCCGCCAGCACCTTGCTGCGCCCGTCCAGCGCGGTCTTGCCGCGCTGGGGCACCAGCCGCGAGCGGAGCACACCGGTCGGCGCCACCCGGTACGTCGCGACCGGCGCGAGCCCGAGGCGCGCCATGAAGCGGTTCGCCTCGCGCGAGCCGTACGGGATCGCGGTGGCCACGTGCAGGATC
Source organism: Nocardioides faecalis (assembly GCF_018388425.1). Classification (NCBI taxonomy): domain Bacteria; kingdom Bacillati; phylum Actinomycetota; class Actinomycetes; order Propionibacteriales; family Nocardioidaceae; genus Nocardioides; species Nocardioides faecalis. The sequence goes on from NZ_CP074406.1 coordinate 2,278,996, forward strand.
CCGTTCTCCTCGGCGTACGACGCCGCGGCCTCCATCAACGCATGCCCCACGCCGTGGCGGCGGAAGTCCACGAAGACGCGCGGGTAGAAGGCGTGCACGCACGGCTCGAGGTTCAACGGCGAGAGCGTCAGGATCCGCAGCAGCACGGCACCGGCGACCTGGCCGTCGTACTCGACGACCATCACCCGCTGCTCCACCGAGGCGGCGCCGTTCTTGACGATCTGCTCGATGTCGGCGACCTGCTCGGACGGGTCGGCGCGGCGGACCGAGTCGGTCCACAGGGAGGCGAGCACCGGGGCGTCGTCACGCGTGGCGACACGCGTGGTCAGCGAATACCGACTCATGATGGGTCCCTGCCTCCTCGGTCCACACGACGGGGACCGCGCTCCGACGAGCGGTCCGGCGACGCCAGACTACGCTCACCCCGGCCTCCGCCGCACCTGGCCGGAGCACCCGTCCCCCAGCCGCACAGGAGCTGCCCGTGATCCCCGGTTCCGGCACCGCCGTCAACGCCGCAGCGGTCCTGCTCGGCGCCACCCTGGGGCGCCTCGCCGGCGACCGGCTGCCCGCGCGCACCCGGGAGCTGGTGACCGACGGACTGGGCCTGGTCACCCTGCTGATCGCGGCCACCTCGGCGATGGCGGTGCTCGACGACGACCTGTCGGAGGCGGTCGGCGACGCCGCGCCGATGCTGATCGTGCTGGGATCGGTGCTGCTCGGTGGCATCGCGGGATCCCTGCTGCGGCTCGAGCAGCGGGTCGAGGCACTGGGCGGCTGGCTGCAGCGCCGGCTGGCCGGAGGCGGCGGCGACGCGGAGCGGGTCCGCTTCGTGGAGGGCTTCGTGGTCTCCTCCCTGGTCTTCTGCACCGGACCGCTGACCATCCTGGGCTCGTTGAACGACGGTCTCGGCAAGGGTGCCGACGAGCTCTACCTCAAGGCCGCCCTCGACGGCTTCGCGGCGATCGCGTTCGCGGCGGCGTTCGGCTGGGGGGTGGCGGCCAGCGTGCTCACCCTGGTCGTGGTCCAGGGCGGTCTCACCCTTGCCGGGCTGGCACTGGGCGACGTGCTGCCGGCGGCCGGGCTCGCCGCGCTCACCGCGACCGGCGGACTGCTCCTGGTCGGCGTCGCCCTGCGCCTGCTGAACGTCAAGCAGGTCGCGGTGGCCGACCTGCTGCCGGCTCTGGCCGTCGCTCCCCTGCTGACGGCGGCGGTCACCGCCCTGCGCTGAGCAGGCACCACTGCACAGCGGGTGTGGTGAACACGACGTCCACGCTGCGGGCGGCGTCGGGGTCAACGCCTGAGCGCGCGGGCAATTGGCCCTAGAGTGCGCGCATGCAGAAGTCTCGACTCTCCGTCCTCGCTCTGACCACCGTCGCCGCCCTCGCTCTCGGAGCGTGCGGCTCCGACGACAGCGGCAAGACCGACTCGGGCGCCGAGGTCGTCAAGGCCGGCACCCTCACCGTGTGCTCCGACGTCCCCTACCCGCCCTTCGAGGACTTCGACAAGTCGAGCGACACCGGGTTCAAGGGCTTCGACGTCGACGTCGTGGTGGAGGTCGCCGAGCGCCTCGACCTGGACATCAAGATCCAGGACTCCTCCTTCGACGCCCTGCAGTCCGGCACCGCGCTGAACTCCGGGCAGTGCGACATCGCCGCCTCCGCGATGACGATCACCGAGGACCGCAAGAAGAACCTCGACTTCTCCGACGGCTACTACGACTCCGAGCAGTCGCTGCTCGTCCCGGCCAAGAGCAAGATCGCCGGCATCGGCGACCTCAAGGGCGTCAAGATCGGCGTGCAGCAGGGCACCACCGGCAAGGCCTACGCCGAGAAGAACGCCAAGGGTGCCGACATCGTCACCTTCCCCAGCGACGCCGAGATGTTCCAGGCGATCAAGGCCGGCCAGGTCGAGGCGCTGCTGCAGGACCTCCCGGTCAACCTCGACCACGCGACCGGCGGCGAGTACAAGGTCGTGGAGACCTACAAGACCGACGAGCAGTACGGCCTGGCCATCAAGAAGGGCAACACGCAGCTGGTCGAGGACGTCAACGAGGCCCTCACCGCCATGCGTGAGGACGGCACGTACGACGCCATCTACAACACCTACTTCGAGGTCAAGTGAGGCTGAGCCGACGCGGATCGGGGTCCTCGACCCGTCGGCAGTGACATGGGCATGAAGCGGAGCACGCGCAGCCGGCTCGTCCGCTACGGCGTCAACCTGGCGGTGGTGGCTGCCATCGTCGGGTTGGCGCTCGTCGTGGACTGGGGCGAGGTCAGGCGCAACTTCTGGAACCCCGCCGGTGTCGCGCTCGACGGCGGCAACTGGGGCGAGCTGATCACGGTCGGCGCGGTCAACACCGTCAAGTACACCGCGATCGCGTTCGTCGGCGGCCTGGTGCTGGCCGTGGTGCTCGCGCTGCTGCGCCTCTCCCCCATCGCCACGCTGCGCTGGCTGGCCACGGTCTACATCGAGTTCTTCCGTGGCCTGCCGGCGCTGATCGTGATCATCTTCATGGGCTTCGGCCTGCCGATCGCGATCGGATGGCGCCCGCCGGGCGGCGTCGTCGGCGCCGGGCTGATCGCGCTGATCATGGTCGCCGGCGCCTACATGGCCGAGACCCTGCGTGCGGGCATCCAGGCGGTGCCGAAGGGCCAGGCCGAGGCGGCCCGTTCGCTGGGGATGAGCTCGGGCGCCACCATGTTCAAGGTGGTGCTGCCGCAGGCGTTCCGGGTGGTCATCCCGCCGCTGACCAACGAGTTCGTGCTGCTGATCAAGGACACCGCCCTGCTCTCGGTGATCGGCGCGGCCGTCGGTCAGCGCGAGCTGACCACGATGGCCCGGGACTTCCAGTCCTCCGGCGTCTCCGCCGGCACCGCGACCAGCCTGATCCAGGCGGCGCTGCTCTACCTGGTGATCACCATCCCGCTCACCCAGCTCGTGGCCTGGCAGGAGCGCCGGCAGAGGAAGGCGACCCGATGAGATCCGACGGACCGCACCTCGACACCTCGGGCGCCGTGCCCGCGATCGAGGTCCGCGACCTGCACAAGCGCTACGGCAGCAACGAGGTGCTCAAGGGCATCGACTTCCACGTGGACGCCGGCCAGGTGGTCTGCGTGATCGGGCCCTCCGGCTCGGGCAAGTCGACCCTGCTGCGCTGCGTGAACCGGCTGGAGGAGCCGACCTCGGGCGAGGTGCTGATCGAGGGCGTCGACATCTGCGACCCCGAGGTCGACCTGGACGCGGTCCGCTCCCGGATCGGGATGGTCTTCCAGCAGTTCAACCTGTTCCCGCACCTGGACGTGCTGAAGAACCTGACCCTGGCCCAGCGCAGCGTGCGCGGTCGCAGCAAGGCCGAGGCCGTCGAGGTGGCGCGCCGCAACCTGGCCAAGGTCGGCCTCGCCGACCGCGAGTCCGCCTACCCCGCGCACCTCTCCGGCGGCCAGCAGCAGCGGGTGGCGATCGCCCGCGCGCTGTCGATGGAGCCGGACATGATGCTCTTCGACGAGCCCACCAGCGCGCTGGACCCCGAGCTCGTCGGGGACGTGCTGGCGGTGATGAAGGACCTGGCCAGCGACGGCATGACCATGATGGTGGTGACCCACGAGATGGGTTTCGCCCGCGAGGTCGGCGACAAGCTGGTCTTCATGGACGGCGGCGTCGTCGTCGAGGAGGGTGTGCCCAGCGAGGTCCTCTCCAGCCCGACGCACGAGCGGACCCAGGCCTTCTTGTCGAAGGTCCTCTAGCCAGGCACCGAGGTACGACGAAGGGCCCCGCCGTTCGGCGGGGCCCTTCGTCGTACGGCGCGCGTGCGGCGCTGGTCGGCGCCCTACAGGTCGCCGCCGAGGTAGGCGGCCTTGACCGCCGGGTCCCCGGCAAGGTCCGCCCCCCGCCCGGAGCGGACGATGGAGCCCGTCTCCAGGATGTGGGCGTCGTGGGAGCGCTTGAGCGCCTGCATGGCGTTCTGCTCGACCAGCAGCACCGTGGTGCCCTGCTGGTTGATCTCGGTGACGATCGAGAAGATCTGCGCGATCAGCTTCGGCGCCAGGCCCATCGACGGCTCGTCGAGCAGCAGCAGCCGCGGCCGGGACATCAGGGCCCGGCCCATGGCCAGCATCTGCTGCTCACCACCGGACATGGTGCCGGCGACCTGGTCGATGCGCTCCTCCAGACGCGGGAACAGCGCGAGCACCCGGTCGATGTCGTCGCGGTAGGCCTGCGACTTGCGGTCCTTGCGGGTGAAGGCCCCCATCTGCAGGTTCTCCCGCACCGTCATCCCGACGAAGCAGCGCCGGCCCTCCGGCGACTGGCTGATCCCCAGCTTCACGCGGTCGTACGGCGCGATGGTGGTGATGTCGCGACCCTCGAACCGGACCGCCCCGGCGCGGACCTTGCGCAGCCCCGAGATCGTCTTCAGGGTGGTGGTCTTGCCGGCGCCGTTCGCGCCGATCAGCGTGGTGACCGTCCCCTCCGGCACGCCGAAGGAGATGTCACGGATCGCCTCGATGTGCCCGTAGTTGACACAGAGGCCCTCGACCTCAAGAAGCATCTTCCTCGTCCACTCCCAGGTAGGCGGCGATGACCGCGGGGTTGTCTCGGATCTCGGCCGGTGCGCCCTCGGCGATCTTGCGCCCGAACTCCAGCACCACGATCCGGTCGGTGACGCCCATGACCAGCTTCATGTCGTGCTCGATGAGCAGCACGGTGAAGCCGCGGTCACGGACCTTGCGGATCAGCTCCATGAGCTCGACCTTCTCCGCCGGGTTGAAGCCGGCGGCCGGCTCGTCCAGGCAGATCAACCGCGGCCCGGTGGCCATCGCGCGGGCGATCTCGAGTCGCCGCTGGTCGCCGTAGGAGAGGTTCGCGGCCAGCTCGTCGGCCTTGCGGTGGATGCCCATGAAGCGCAGCAGGTCCATCGCCAGCGCGTGTCCCTGCTCCTCCTCGCGCCGGTGCCGCGGCAGCCGGAACAGGGCGCTGAGCATGCCGGTGCGGTGTTGCGCGTCGGCTCCGACCAGGACGTTCTCCAGCGCCGTCATGGCCGGGAACAGGCGGATGTTCTGGAAGGTGCGCGCGATCCCCAGCTGGGTGATCTGGTGCTTCTTCCTGCCCACGATCGACCTGCCCTCGAAGAGGATGTCGCCGCTGGTCGGACGGTAGACACCGGTGACCGCGTTGAAGCACGTGGTCTTGCCGGCGCCGTTCGGACCGATGAGTCCGAGGATCTCGCCCTCCCGGATCTCGAACGAGACGTCGTCCAGGGCCGTGAGGCCGCCGAACTTCAGCGTCAGGTTCTCGATCTGCAGGATGCTGGTGCCTCCGCGGACCGTCTCGGTCCCGGCGGCTGCGCCCGAGGGGTGTGCGGGCGTCGTCGGCTCAGGCTGCTCAGACACGAGCGGCCCCCTCTCCGTCTCGTCCGTCATGGCCTGGGTCCGCGCCTTCCTCGAGCTCCTCGAGCTCGGCCTCGACCTGCTTGGCCCGGACCGTGCGCTTCGGGGGCAGCAGGCCCTCGGGACGCAGGGTCGCCAGCAGCACGAGCGCGAGACCGAAGACGAGCACCCGGAAGTCCTCGAAGCCACGGAAGCGCTCGGGCAGGTAGGCGACCAGGAAGGCACCGACCAGCACGCCCCAACGGTTGCCCTGGCCACCGACGACCACGGCCGCCAGGTAGAGGATCGAGAAGAGCAGCAGGAACGACTGCGGGTTGATGAAGCTCTGCCGGCTGGCGAACAGCGCCCCGGCCAGGCCACCGACGAAGGCGCCGGTGGCGAAGGCGAGGAGCTTGAACCGGAACGTCGGCACGCCCATCAGCTCGGCGGCGTCCTCGTCCTCGCGGGTGGCCTCCCAGGAGCGCCCGACCCGACTGTTCTTGATCAGGATGTCGGCCAGCAGCACGAGGATGACCGCGGTCAGGCCCATCCAGTAGTAGGGCACGGCGTCGGCGTAGCCGAAGATGAGGAACTCGGTGGTGTTGTCGGTGTCGACCAGGACCGTGCCGTCACCCCAGAACAGGTGGGGTATCTGGAAGAGTCCGTCGGTCTCCGGGTCCCCGATGTTCGGCGGCCGCGAGATGTTGTTGATGCCCTTGTTGCCGCCCAGCCACTCCAGGTTGACCGCGACGATCCGGATGATCTCGCCGAAGCCGAGCGTCACGATCGCCAGGTAGTCCCCGCGGACGCGCAGGGTCGGGGCGCCGAGGATGACGCCGGAGATCATCGCGACCGCTACGGCCACCGGCAGCGCGAGCAGCATCGGCCAGTTGGCGTGGAACGACGTCAGGATCGCCACGGTGTAGGCACCCACGGCGTAGAAGCCGACGTAGCCCAGGTCGAGCAGGCCGGCGTAGCCGACCACGATGTTGAGCCCCAGGGCCACCAGGCAGTAGATGCTGACCGTGAACAGGACGCTGGCGAAGTCCGAGTCCGGGGTGGACAGGATCGGCACCTCGAGCAGCGGCAGCGCATAGGCCAGCAGCGCGACCAGCACCCACAGCACGATCTTGACCGGGGTGGGCAGGGCGGTGAGCTTGTTCTTCATGCGCGTGCCTTTCCGAGCGACTCACCCAGTAGACCCGTGGGCCGGAAGAGCAGGATCAGGACCAGCAGCACGAACGCGATGACGTCGCGCCACTCGCTGCCCAGGATCGCCGATCCCCAGTTCTCCGCCACGCCGAGCACGAGGCCGCCCAGCAGGGCACCGCGCAGGTTCCCGATGCCGCCCAGCACCGCGGCGGTGAACGCCTTGACCCCGAGCAGGAAGCCCACGTCGTACTTGGTGGTCTCGATCTTGAGCATGTAGAGGAACGCCGCGACGCCGGCCATCAGGCCGCCGATCAGGAACGTCACCTGGATGGTCCGCGTCGGGTTCACACCCATCAGGGAGGCCGTCTCGGAGTCCTGTGCCGTGGCGCGGATCCCCTTGCCCAGGCGGGAGCGGCGGACGAACTGGTCGAGCGCGACCATCATCAAGATGGCCGCGACGATCACCAGCACGTCGATGCTGGAGATCCGCACGCCGGCGACCTCCCAGCGGGGCGCCTCGATGACGCCGGCCATGCTGTTGTTGATCTTGGCCTTGTTCACGTACGCGCCGAGGTCGTCCTTGAGGCCGAACCACTCGGCGATGCGGTCACGCAGGCCCATGAGCTCGGCCAGGACGAACGACGCGCCGATGGCCGAGATGAGCGCGATCAGCCGGGGCGCGTTGCGCCGGATCAGCGGGCGGTAGGCCACGCGCTCCAGCAGCAGCGCGACCAGTCCCGACATCGCCATCGCGGCGAACAGCGCGGCGACCATGATCGCCACCAGCGTGACCCCGTCGGCCTCACGAGCGCCGAGGGCGATCACGGTCCACAGCATCGCGAAGGTGCCGTACATGAACACCTCGGAGTGCGCGAAGTTGATCAGCTGCAGCACGCCGTAGACCATCGTGTAGCCCAGCGCGATCAGCGCGTAGATCGCGCCGAACGCGAGCCCCGTCACGGTGAGCGAGGGCAGGTTGTTGAAGAAGAATTCGAAGTTCAGGTTCACCCAGGCCTCCTGGCCTCCGGTTCCGGACAAGGACGCGGCCGGGGACACTGGTCCCCGGCCGCGCCGCTGTCATGCCGTTCGAGTCAGCGGACGATCACTTGATCTCGCCCTCGGGGACGATCGCCCCGTCCTTGACCGTGTACGCGTAGACGTGCACGTCGGCCGGCTCACCCTGGTCGTCGAACTTGAGCTGCTTGGTGACGCCCTTGGCGTCGTAGTCGTTGACGAACTTGAGCATGTCCTCGCGGTTGTCGACGCCGTCCTTGATGCCGGCGAGGAAGATGCTCGCGGCGTCGTAGGCCTCGGCGGCGTAGGTGCCCGGCGCCTCGCCGAACTTCTTCTCGTAGTCCTTCGCGAAGGTGGCGACCGCCGGGTCGGTGTCCGGGATGCAGGGGCAGGTGATGACCGAGCCCTCGGCCGCCTTGCCGGCGTCGAGGAAGGCCGGGTCCTTCACACCGTCGGCCACCACGAAGGTGCCCTCGAAGCCGCCGTTGCGCAGCTGGCCGATGAGGATGGTCGCCTCGGCGTAGTAGCCGCCGAAGAAGACCGCGTCGGGCTTGGCGTCGGTCACCTTGGTGACGGTCGCCGAGAAGTCGGTCTGCTTCTGCTGGATGGTGTCGGTGCCGACCACCAGGTCGCCGAGGTCCTTCTCGACGATCTTGGCCAGGCCCGCGCCGTACTCGGAGGCGTCGTCGATGACGAAGACCGACTTGGCCTTGACGACGTCCTTGATGTACTTCGCAGCGGCCGGGCCCTGGGTCGCGTCGTTGCCGAGCGCGCGGTGGAAGGTGTCCCAGCCGTTCTCGGACAGCGCCGGGTTGGTGGCGGACGGGCTGATCGTGGGCACGCCCTCCTCAGCGAAGATCGGGCCCGCAGCGGCGGACTCACCGGAGAAGGCCGGGCCGACCACGCCGATGATGGACTTGTCGCCGACGACGTCGGTGGCCAGGGCCGGCGCGGCGTCCGGGCTGCCCTGCGAGTCCTTCTTCTCGAGCTCGACCTTGCAGTCGGCGTCCTTGTTGTACTGGTCCACGGCGAGCTGAGCGCCCTGGATGATCGGCTTGCCCAGGCCGGCGGCGTCGCCGGTCTCGGGACCGAAGAAGGCCAGCTTCAGGTCGCACGCGGCGCCGCCCTTGCTGCTGCCGCCATCGTCGTCGGTCGTTCCGCACGCGGACATCGACAGGCCGAGGGTCAGCACGACCGCTCCGAGCCCGACTACCTTGTTTCGCCTCAAGACAAATCCCGCTTCCTTGGTCGATCCTGCGTGCGGCGAACGCCGTCCGCAGGTGGGGTCCTGCGGCGGGAACCTACACCCGTGCCGGGGTCGATGGCAGCAGGATCGTGCGTTGGATCACAAATCCTGACAAATCTGTGACCTAACACACCTGATCCGGTCCCGCCTCTGGTACTAGCGGGACGCGCTCCCGGGGACGCCGTGGACCACGACGCCCTCGGCGACCTCGCGCATGGACATCCGCAGATCCATCGCTGTCTTCTGGATCCACCGGAACGCCTCGCTCTCGCTCAGCGACAGCTGCTCCTGCAGGATGCCCTTGGCCCGGTCCACGGCCTTGCGGGTCTCCAGGCGCTCCTTGAGGTCGGTGACCTCGGCCTCGAGCTGGCTGATCTCGGCGAAGCGGCTCACGGCCATCTCGATCGCCGGCACCAGGTCGGACTGCGAGAACGGCTTGACCAGGTAGGACATCGCGCCGGCCTCGCGGGCCCGCTCGACGAGGTCGCGCTGGGAGAAGGCGGTGAGCATGACCACGGGAGCGATCCGCTTGCCCGCGATCGCCTCCGCCGCGGCGATGCCGTCGAGCACCGGCATCTTGACGTCGAGGATCACCAGGTCGGGGCGCAGCTCCTCGGCGAGCTCGATCGCCCGCTGGCCGTCACCGGCCTGGCCGACGACGTCGTACCCCTCCTCGGCCAGCATCTCGGCGAGGTCCATGCGGATGAGGGTCTCGTCCTCTGCGATCACCACGGTGCGGGAGCTCGCCGGGGTGGTCGGGCTGGCGTCGGTCTCGGTCACGGGGGAAAGGCTATCCGCCCCGCGCGGGGCGCGCGGCGGGAGTCGACAACCGGACGCCGGCCCGCCGGAAGCGGCCGGGCCGCTGCGACGTGCCGCGGCCGTCTCGGCTACGGTTCTCGGCGGTACCGCCCCGGTATCCCAACGGCAGAGGAAGCGGTCTCAAACACCGTCCAGTGTGGGTTCGAATCCCACCCGGGGCACTCAGTGCCGGCGGTACGCCGGCGCGGCCTCGTTGATCGCGTCGCCCATGCGGTGGATCCGCAGCGCGTTGGTCGAGCCGGGGATGCCCGGCGGGCTGCCCGCCACGATCACCACCAGGTCGCCCTCGGCGACCCGGCCGATGCGGAGCAGCTCCTCATCGACCTGGCGCACCATCTCGTCGGTGTGCTCGACCGTGCCCGTCTTGAAGGCCTCCACGCCCCACGACAGCGCCAGCTGCGAGCGCACCCGGGCCTCGGGGGTGAAGGCCAGGACCGGGATCGAGCTGCGCAGCCGGGCCAGGCGGCGTGCGGAGTCGCCGGACTGGGTGAACGCGACGACGTACTTGGCCTGCATCCGCTGGGCCACCTCCTCGGCGGCCTTGGAGATGACGCCGCCGCGGGTGCGCGGGTCCCACTCGATCCGGCCGAACCGGCTGAACGTCTGGTCCGCCAGGGCGTGGCCCTCGGTCGCGACGATGATCCGAGCCATCGTCTCCACGGTGTGGATGGGGTGCTCCCCCACGCTCGTCTCCCCCGAGAGCATCACGGCGTCCGCGCCGTCCAGCACCGCGTTCGCGACGTCGCTGGCCTCGGCCCGGGTCGGTGCCGGGTTGGCGACCATCGACTCCAGCATCTGGGTGGCCACGATCACCGGCTTGGCGTTGCGCCGGGCGGCGACGATGACCTTCTTCTGCAAGAAGGGCACCTCCTCCAGCGGACACTCCACGCCGAGGTCGCCGCGGGCGACCATGAACGCGTCGAAGGCGTCGATGACCTCGTCCAGGTTCTCGATGGCCTGCGGCTTCTCGATCTTCGCGATGACGGGGAGCATGACTCCCTCCTCGCGCATGATCACGCGCACGTCCTCGGCGTCGGCGGCGGTGCGCACGAAGCTGAGGGCGACGAAGTCCACGCCGAGCCGCAGCGCGAACCGCAGGTCGTCGACGTCCTTCTCCGACAGCGCCGGGACCGAGACGGCCACGCCGGGCAGGTTGATCCCCTTGTGGTTGCTCACCCGTCCCCCGACGAGCACCTCGGTGACGACGTCGGTGTCGGAGACCTCGACCACCCGCAGCCGCACCTTGCCGTCGTCGATGAGCAGCGGGTCGCCGGGGGCGACGTCGCCGGGCAGCCCCTTGTACGTCGTACCGCAGATCTCGGCGTTGCCCGCGACGTCGCGGGTGGTGATGGTCCAGCGCTGCCCCCGCACCAGCGTGACGGGGCCCTCTGGGAACGTCTCGAGCCGGATCTTGGGGCCCTGGAGGTCGGCCAGGATGCCGACGCCGTGGCCACTGGCATCGGAGGCGGCGCGCACGAGCCGGTAGGACTCGGCATGCTGCTCGTGGCTTCCGTGGCTCATGTTGAGGCGGGCTACGTCCATTCCCGCGTAGACGAGCTCACGGATCCGCCTCTCCGAGCTGGTGGCCGGACCCAGGGTGCACACGATCTTGGCTCTCCGCACGCTTCCACACTATCGGTGGCACGCACGACGAAGGGCCGCCGGGCGCTCGGGCATCGCTGCCCGGGCCCCCGACGGCCCTGGAGGTCGTACGGCGTGCGGTCTCAGACCACCAGCGGTCGCGCGGTCGGCGGGATCGGCGCCGGCAGCTGGGTGCTGCCGGTGAGGAACTCGTCCACGCCGGCCGCGGCGGCGCGGCCCTCGGCGATCGCCCAGACGATGAGCGACTGCCCGCGGCCGGCGTCACCGGCCACGAAGACGCCCTCGACGGAGCTGGCGTAGTTCTTGTCCCGCTTGATGTTGCCGCGCTCGTCCAGCTCGACCCCGAGCTGCTCGACCAGGCCGGGCTGCTGCGGTCCCACGAAGCCCATCGCGAACAGCACCAGGTCGGCCGGGATCTCCCGCTCCGTGCCCTCGTGCTCGACGAGCTTGCCGCCCTCGAAGGCGACCTCGACGATCCGCAGGGCGCGGACGTTGCCGTTCTCGTCGCCGAGGAACTGCTTGGTGGAGACCGAGTAGATCCGGTCGCCGCCCTCCTCGTGCGCCGAGGAGACCTTGAAGGTCATCGGGTACGTCGGCCACGGCTGGTTCGCCGGACGGTCGTCGTTGGGCCGGGGCATGATCTCGAGCTGGGTGATCGAGGCCGCGCCCTGGCGGATCGAGGTCCCCAGGCAGTCGGCACCGGTGTCACCGCCGCCGATGATCACGACGTGCTTGCCGTCGGCGCGGATCTGGTCCTCGACCGTCTCCCCGAGTGCCACCCGGTTGGCCTGCGGCAGGAACTCCATCGCCTGGTGGATCCCGTTCAGCTCCCGGCCCGGGATGGGCAGGTCGCGCGGAACGGTGGAGCCGATGGCGAGCACGACGGCGTCGTAGCGGTCCCGCAGGGCGGGGCCGGTCAGGTCGCCGGTGCCGACCTCGACACCCGAGCGGAAGACCGTGCCCTCGCGCTTCATCTGCTCCAGGCGCCGGTCGACCTGCTTCTTCTCCATCTTGAACTCGGGGATGCCGTAGCGCAGCAGCCCGCCGGGCTTGTCCGCCCGCTCGTAGACGGCCACGGTGTGGCCGGCCCGGGTGAGCTGCTGGGCCGCGGCCAGGCCCGCGGGGCCCGACCCGATCACCGCGACGGTCTTGCCCGAGAGCCACTCCGGCGGCTGCGGCCGCACGAAGCCGGACTCGTAGGCCTTGTCGATGATCGAGACCTCGATGTTCTTGATGGTCACCGGCGGCTGGTTGATGCCCAGCACGCAGGCGGTCTCGCACGGCGCCGGGCAGAGGCGACCGGTGAACTCCGGGAAGTTGTTGGTCGCGTGCAGGCGCTCGATGGCGCCCTCCCAGTCGTCACGCCAGACCAGGTCGTTCCACTCCGGGATGATGTTGCCCAGCGGGCAGCCCGAGTGGCAGAACGGGATGCCGCAGTCCATGCAGCGGCTGGCCTGGGTGTTGATGATCGGCAGCAGCGCGCGGCCGATCCCACCCGGGTACACCTCGTCCCAGTCGTTGACCCGCTCTTCGACGGGACGCCGCGAGGCGACCTGGCGGTCGTGCTTCAAGAAACCCTTCGGGTCAGCCATGGAGTGCTCCCATCATCGCGTTGGCGACACCGTCCTCGTCGAGGCCCTCGGCCTCGGCCTTGGCCTTGGCCTCGAGCACGATCCGGTAGTCGCGGGGCATGACCTCGGTGAACCGCGACAGTGCGGCCGGCCAGTCGGCGAGCAGCTCGGCGGCGATCTCCGAGCCCGTCTCCTCGTGGTGGCGGCGCACGATCTGCTCCAGCTCGCCAGCGTAGGCCGACGAGACCGGCCCGAGCTCGACCAGCTCGGCGTTGACGCGGAACTCCTTGAGGTCCAGCACCCACGCCACACCGCCGGACATGCCGGCCGCGAAGTTGCGTCCGGTCTTGCCCAGGACGACCACGCGGCCGCCGGTCATGTACTCGCAGCCGTGGTCGCCGACGCCCTCGGTGACCACGGTGGCACCCGAGTTGCGCACGCAGCACCGCTCGCCGACGCCACCGCGGATGAAGATCTCACCCGAGGTCGCACCGTAGGCGATGGTGTTGCCGGCGATGATGTGCTCCTCGGCCTTGAAGCCCGCGTTGCGGTCGGGCCGCACCACGATGCGACCGCCGGAGAGGCCCTTGCCGACGTAGTCGTTGGCGTCGCCCTCGATGCGCAGCGTGATGCCGTGCGGCACGAACGCGCCGAACGAGTTGCCCGCCGAGCCGGTGAACGTCAGGTCGATCGTGCCGTCGGGCAGGCCGGCGCCGCCGTACCGCTTGGTGACCTCGTTGCCGAGGATCGTGCCGACGGTGCGGTTGACGTTGCTGATCGGCAGCTGTGCACGCACGAGCTCGCCGCTCTCCAGCGCCGGCTGGGCCAGCGGCACCAGCTCGGTGAGGTCGAGCGAACGCTCCAGGCCGTGGTCCTGGCCCTTGGTGTTGCGCAGGTCCTGGTCCGGGAAGTGCGTCTCGGCGACGTCGACACGGTGCAGGATCGGCGAGAGGTCGAGACCCTTCGCCTTCCAGAACCGGGTGGCGTCGGCGGTGTCGAGCGCCTGGACCTGACCGACGGCCTCCTCGATGGAGCGGAAGCCCAGCTCCGCGAGCAGCTCGCGGACCTCCTCGGCGATGAACTCGAAGAAGTTCACGACGAACTCGGGCTTGCCGTTGAACCGCGAGCGCAGCGTCGGGTTCTGCGTCGCCACGCCCACCGGGCAGGTGTCGAGGTGGCAGACCCGCATCAGGATGCAGCCGGAGACCACGAGCGGAGCGGTGGCGAAGCCGAACTCCTCGGCGCCGAGCAGCGCCGCGATGACCACGTCGCGACCGGTCTTCAGCTGGCCGTCGGTCTGCACGACGATGCGGTCGCGCAGGCCGTTGAGCAGCAGGGTCTGCTGGGTCTCGGCCAGGCCGAGCTCCCAGGGACCACCGGCGTGCTTGAGCGAGGTGAGCGGCGAGGCACCCGTGCCGCCGTCGTGGCCGGAGACCAGGACGACGTCCGCGTGCGCCTTGGAGACACCCGCGGCGACCGTGCCCACCCCGACCTCGGAGACCAGCTTCACGTGGACGCGAGCGTCCCGGTTGGCGTTCTTGAGGTCGTGGATCAGCTGCGCCAGGTCCTCGATCGAGTAGATGTCGTGGTGCGGCGGCGGCGAGATCAGGCCCACGCCCGGCGTGGAGTGCCGGGTCTTGGCCACCCACGGGTAGACCTTGTTGCCGGGCAGCTGGCCGCCCTCGCCGGGCTTGGCACCCTGCGCCATCTTGATCTGGATGTCGTCGGCGTTGCTCAGGTACTCGCTGGTGACACCGAAGCGACCCGAGGCGACCTGCTTGATCGAGCTGCGCCGCTCGGGGTCGTAGAGCCGCTCGGGGTCCTCGCCGCCCTCACCGGTGTTGGACTTCGCGCCCAACCGGTTCATGGCGATCGCGAGGTTCTCGTGCGCCTCCTTGCTGATCGAGCCGTAGGACATCGCGCCGGTGGAGAACCGCTTGACGATCTCGGAGACCGGCTCGACCTCCTCGATCGGGATCGGCTGGCGGCCGAGCTCGGAGGCGTCCTTGAACTTGAACAGGCCGCGCAGCGTCATCAACCGCTCGGACTGCTCGTCGACCAGCTGCGTGTACTGCTTGAAGATGTCGTAGCGCCCGGTGCGGGTGGCGTGCTGGAGACGGAAGACCGTCTCCGGGTTGAACAGGTGCGGCTCACCCTCGCGACGCCACTGGTACTCGCCACCGATCTCCAGCTCCCGGTGCGCGGGCGCGATGCCGGCCGGCGGGTACGCCTTGGCGTGGCGCGCGGCCACCTCCTCGGCGATGACGTCGAGCTCGACGCCGCCCAGCTTGGAGGTCGTGCCGGTGAAGTACTTGTCCACCACCGACTGCGACAGGCCGATGCACTCGAAGATCTGCGCACCCGTGTACGACGCCACGGTGCTCACGCCGATCTTCGACATCACCTTCACGACGCCCTTGCCGAGCGCCTTGATCAGGTTCTTCACCGCGGCCTCGGCGTCGGCCTTGACGTAGTAGCCCTCGCGGGCGAGGTCCTCGACGGTCTCCATCGCCAGGTACGGGTTGACCGCAGCGGCGCCGTAGCCGACGAGCAGCGCCACGTGGTGCACCTCGCGGACGTCGCCGGCCTCGACCAGCAGGCCGACCTGGGTGCGGGTCTTCTCCCGGACCAGGTGGTGGTGCACCGCCGCGGTGAGCAGCAGCGACGGGATCGGGGCGAGCTCGGCGGTGGAGTGCCGGTCCGAGAGCACGATGATCCGGGCTCCGCCGGCGATCGCCTCGGAGACCTCGGCGCAGATCTCGTCGATCCGCGCGGCCATCGCCGCACCGCCGCCGCTGACCGGGTAGAGGCCGCGGGAGACGTGCGTGACGAAGCCGGGGTGGTCGCCGTCGCGGTTGATGTGCCGGATCTTGGCCAGGTCGTCGTTGGAGATGACCGGGAAGGGCAGCACGATCTGGCGGCACGAGGACGGCGAGGGCTCGAGCAGGTTGGACTCCGGCCCGATGCTGCCGTACAGCGAGGTGACGAGCTCCTCGCGGATGGCGTCCAGCGGCGGGTTGGTGACCTGCGCGAACAGCTGGCTGAAGTAGTCGAAGATCAGCCGCGGCTTCTCGCTCAGCGCCGCGATCGGGGAGTCGGTCCCCATCGAGCCGAGCGGCTCTCCCCCGGTGTTCGCCATCGGGGTGAGGATGACCCGCAGCTCCTCCTCGGTGTAGCCGAAGATCTGCTGGCGGCGGGTGACCGAGGCGTGGGTGTGCACGATGTGCTCACGCTCGGGGATCTGGTCCAGCTCGATGAGACCGGCGTGCAGCCACTCGCCGTACGGGTGCTCGGCGGCGAGCTGCTCCTTGATCTCCTCGTCCTCGATGATCCGGTGCTCGGCGGTGTCGACGAGGAACATCCGGCCCGGCTGCAGGCGGCCCTTGCGGACCACCTTCGCGGGGTCGATGTCGTGCAGCACGCCGGCCTCGGAGGCGAGGACGACCAGGCCGTCGTCGGTGATCCAGAAGCGCGAGGGACGCAGGCCGTTGCGGTCCAGGACCGCGCCGATCTGGGTGCCGTCGGTGAAGACCACCGAGGCGGGGCCGTCCCACGGCTCCATCATCGTGGAGTGGAAGCGGTAGAAGTCGCGCCGCTGCTCCGACATCTCGGTGTGGTTCTCCCACGCCTCCGGGATCATCATCAGCACGGCGTGGGGCAGGCTGCGCCCGCCCATGTGCAGCAGCTCGAGCACCTCGTCGAACGACGCGGAGTCGGAGGCGCCCGGGGTGCAGATCGGGAAGAGCCGCTCGAGGTCGCCGGGGATCGCCGACGAGTCGAGCAGCGCCTCGCGGGCCCGCATCCAGTTCCGGTTGCCCATGACGGTGTTGATCTCACCGTTGTGCGCGATGAACCGGAACGGGTGCGACAGCGGCCAGCTCGGGAAGGTGTTGGTGGAGAAGCGCGAGTGCACCACACCGATCGCCGACGCCATCCGCTCGTCGCGGAGGTCCGGGAAGAAGTTGTCGAGCTGATCGGTGGTCAGCATGCCCTTGTAGGCGAGCGTGCGGGAGGAGAGCGACGGGAAGTAGACGTCGGTCTCCCGCTCGGCGCGCTTGCGCAGGCAGAAGGCGAGCCGCTCGAGGTCCATGCCGGTCAGCGGGTCCGCGTCGGGCGAGCCGAAGGGGCTGGCCTGGACGAAGAGCTGGCTGAACATGGGCATGACGCTGAGCGCCATGGTGCCGAGGATGTCCGGGTTGACCGGGACGTCGCGCCAGCCGAGGACCGTGAGGCCCTCCTCGACCGCGATCTCCTCGATGCGGTGGCGGGTCTTGGCGACCTCGTCGACGTCACCGGGCAGGAACGCCGTGCCGACGGCGTAGGTGCCGGCGGCCGGCAGCGTGATGCCCTCGTCCGCGGCCACGGCGCGCAGGAACGCGTCGGGGACCTGGAGGAGGATGCCGGCACCGTCACCGGAGTTGGGCTCGGCACCTGCGGCACCACGGTGGTCCAGGTTGCGGAGAGCCGTGAGGGCCTTCACCACGATGTCGTGGCTGGCCTGGCCGGTGAGCGTCGCGACGAAGGCGACGCCACAGGCGTCATGTTCGTGACGCGGGTCGTAAAGACCCTCCGGCGGCGGGAACGCGTGCGTGTAGGGCACCAGGGTTCTCCCGTCGACTACGTCTGCCGTCCGGAGCCCAATGCTCGGCCCGGCAGAAGGTGGGGCGCAAGGGACAGCACTGGCCCACGCGGCGGAGGTCAAAGATTACCACCGTGTGACGTGATCTCTTTCCACCGGGCATACCGGTGGGATGCCGGGGTAGCCCACCGCTCCCCGCGCCGGCTCGTCGCCGGCCCCGACCCCGGCGACGAGCCGGGTCGCGGTCGTGGCTCAGGAGTCCTCGGACTCCGCAGTGCCGCTGTCAGCCGGGTCGCCGTCACGGCGCTCGGAGGCGCGCCCCACAGCGCCGTCGGCCACGGTGTCGTCGCCCACGGTCTCCTCGGCGCCGGTCTCCTCGGCGCCGGTCTCCTCGACGCCGGTCTCCTCGGCCACCGGCCCGCGACCCTCGACGTACACCTCGGTCTCGCGGCCCGGGGCGCGGCGTGCGGACCAGACGAAGTAGGCCGCGGCGAGCACGAACAGCACGATCGAGGTCCACACATTGAACCGCAGGCCCCAGACGTCGTCGAGCTGCACGTCGTCGATGCGCAGGTACTCGATCCAGCCGCGGCCCAGGGTGTAGGCCATCACGTAGACCGCGACCACCCGGCCGTGGCCGAGGCGGAACCGGCGGTCGAGCCAGATGATCAGCGCGAAGGCGGCCAGGTTCCACAGGCACTCGTAGAGGAACGTGGGGTGGAAGGTGGCGACGTCGGTGAGCTGCTGGTTGTTGTCGTAGAGCTGCTGCTCGTAGGCGCCGGTGTAGTGCTGCCGGTCGATCTCGAGTGCCCACGGCAGGTCGGTCGGCCTGCCGTAGAGCTCCTGGTTGAACCAGTTGCCCCACCGGCCGATGGCCTGGCCGACCAGCACGCCGGGCGCGAGCGCGTCGAGCAGCGGCGCGACCCGGATGCCCTTGCGCCGGGCACCGATCCAGGCGCCGACCGCGCCCAGCGCGATGCCGCCCCACACGCCGAGGCCGCCCTGCCAGATGTAGAGCACGGAGACCGGGTCTCCGCCCTCGCCGAAGTAGCCTCGCCAGTCGGTGGCCACGTGGTAGAGCCGGGCGCCGACGATGCCGAAGGGCACCGCCCACACCGCGATGTCCTGCACGTCCCCGAAGGTGCCGCCGCGCGACTGCCAGCGCCGCTCGCCGATCCAGATCGCGGCGACGATGCCGGCGATGATGCACAGCGCGTAGCCGCGCAGCGGGAACGGCCCGAGGTGCCACACCCCGGTGTCGGGGCTCGGGATGGTCGCGGCGATCAGTTGCGGCAGCACGGGCAGCACGGGCTCAGTCCTCGTCGGTCAGCAGCTGGGAGATGTCGGAGGCGAACTCGGTGCTCGACGTCTCCTGGTTCCACAGCGCCACCGCCTCGTCGTTCTCGTCGATGGCCAGGGTGAAGGTGGAGTGCCCGCCGAGGTCGTAGCCCCCGGTGGGCAGCTTCTTGCCGTCGTTGACGTAGACCGCCAGCGGGTCGCCGACCTCGATGATCGTGTCGAGGTCGCCGGTGAGCCCGATGAAGGACTTGTCGAACTGGTCCAGGTAGGAGCGCATGGCGGCCTCGTCGTCGCGGGCCGGGTCGGTGGTCACCATCACCACGTCGACCTGCGTGCGCTGCTCGGGCTCGAGCCGGTTCATCGCGGCCGCGATGTTGTTCATCACCAGCGGACAGTAGTCCGGGCAGTGGGTGTAGCCGAAGAACACCAGGGTGAGCGGCCGGTCGGTGTCGGCCGCCAGGGAGTACGGCGCCCCGGCGGTGTCGGTGAGCGCGATGTCGGGAGCGGTGTAGGGGTTCGTCAGCCGGTTTCCGGAGAACTCCTCGGGGTCGCTGCCGCCGCCGCACCCGGCGAGCAGCAGCGCGAGGGCGAGCAGCGGGGCGAACAGGCGCAGGACGGGGCGTCCTCGACTAGGCATGCACGCCCCCGGCCACGCCGCGGGCCAGGTCCTCGGTGAGCGCCCGCAGGTCACGAAGCCCTGCGGACAGGTCGCCGGGGTGGTCCAGCAGCGTGCGGACGAAGGCGGAGCCGACGATCACGCCGTCGGCGAAGCCGGCGACCTCGGCGGCCTGGGCGCCGTTGCTGACGCCGAGCCCGACGCCGACGGGCAGGGTGGTGGTGGCCTTGGTGCGCGCGACCAGCGGGCCGGCCAGGTCGCTGGTGGCCGCGCGGGCGCCGGTCACGCCCATCACGGCGGTGGCGTAGACGAAGCCGCGGCTGGCGGCGGTCGTCAGCGCGATCCGCTCGTCGGTCGACGACGGCGCCACCAGGAACACCTTGTCGAGGTCGCGCTCGTCGGCCGCGGCGATCCACTCCGGAGCGAAGTCCGGGGTCAGGTCGGGAGTGATCAGCCCCGCGCCGCCGGCGTTGAGCAGGTCGGTGGCGAAGCGCTCCACGCCGTACCGCTCGACGGGGTTCCAGTAGGTCATCACCAGCGTCGGGGTGCCGGTGGCGGCGACCGCCTCGACGACACGGAGCACGTCGGCGGTGCGGATCCCCTGCTCGAGCGCCTGCTGGGCGGCGGCCTGGATGGTGGGGCCGTCCATCACCGGGTCGCTGTAGGGCAGCCCGATCTCGATGACGTCACAGCCGGCCTCGACCATCGTCTTGAGCGCGGCGATGCTGCCCTCGACGTCGGGGAAGCCGGCGGGCAGGTAGCCGACGAGGGCGGCGCGGTCCTCCGCGCGGGCCTTCTCGAAGGCCACGCTGGTGCTGGTGCTGCTCACTTCCGCTCCTCCGCCGAGGGCCCGGTGCGACCGAGCCCGAAGTACTCCAGCGCCGTGCCCATGTCCTTGTCGCCGCGACCCGACAGGTTCACCAGGATGGTCTGCCCGGGCCGGTCGCGGGCGATCCGGAGCGCGCCGGCGACCGCGTGGGCCGACTCGACAGCCGGGATGATGCCCTCGGTGCGCGCGAGCAGCGCCATGGCGTCCATCGCCTCCGCGTCGGTGACCGGCAGGTACGTCGCCCGCTGCCCGGCGGCCAACGCCGCGTGCTGCGGGCCCACGCCGGGGTAGTCCAGGCCGGCGGAGATCGAGTGCGACTCCACGGTCTGGCCGTCCTCGTCCTGCAGCACGTAGGTGCGCGCGCCATGCAGCACGCCCACCGAGCCGCCGAAGATGGTCGCGGCGTGCCGGCCGGTGTCCACCCCGTCGCCGCCGGCCTCGAAGCCGTAGATGGCGACCTCGGGGTCGTCCAGGAAGCCCGCGAAGAGGCCGATCGCGTTGGACCCGCCGCCCACGCAGGCGGCGATGGCGTCGGGCAGTGCGCCGGTCAGCTCCAGGCACTGGCTGCGCGCCTCGTCGCCGATGCCGCGCACGAACGACAGCACCAGGCTGGGGAACGGGTGCGGGCCGGCTGCGGTGCCGAACAGGTAGGCGGTGTGGTCGACGCTGGCGACCCAGTCGCGCAGCGCCTCGTTGATCGCGTCCTTGAGGGTGCGCGAGCCGCTGGTGACGGGCACGACCTCCGCGCCGAGCAGCTGCATCCGGGCCACGTTGAGCGCCTGGCGCTCGGTGTCGACCTCGCCCATGTAGACGGTGCAGTCCAGGCCGAGGTACGCCGCGGCGGTGGCCGAGGCCACGCCGTGCTGGCCGGCGCCGGTCTCCGCGATGACCCGGCTCTTGCCCATCCGCTTGGTGAGCAGCGCCTGGCCGAGCACGTTGCGGATCTTGTGCGCGCCGGTGTGGTTGAGGTCCTCGCGCTTGAGCAGGATCCGCGCGCCCGCGACCTCGGAGAGCCGGTGGGCCTCGTAGAGCATGCTGGGCACGCCGGCGTAGTTGTGCAGCAGGTCGGTGAACTCGGCGGTGAACGCCGGGTCGGCCATCGCGTCCTGCCAGGCGGCGTCGAGCTCGTCGAGCGCGGCGATCAGGGCCTCGGGCATGAACCGGCCGCCGAAGGCGCCGGTGCCACCGAACCAGCCGAGGGTGTCGGCGTCGTACGTCGTCATCGGGTCAGTCCTGTCATGGCGGCGACCGCGTCGCGCGGTGCGCCCTGCTTCACCAGCGCCTCACCGACGAGCACCGCGCGGGCGCCCTCGTCGACGAAGCGCTGCACGTCGGTGGGACCGGCGATCCCGGACTCGGCGACCAGCACCCGGTCGGCGGGCACCAGCGGCGCGAGCCGGCCGAACGTGTCGGGGTCGACGGCGAGGGTCTTGAGGTTGCGGGCGTTGACACCGATCAGCTCGGCGCCGAGCTCGACGGCGCGTTCGGTCTCGGCCTCGTCGTGCACCTCGACCAGCACGGTCAACCCGAGCTCGCGGGCGTAGTCGTGCAGCCGGTCGAGCAGGTCGCCGGGCAGCGAGGCGACGATCAGCAGCGCGAGGTCGGCGCCGGCGGCGCGGGCCTCGAGCAGCTGGTAGCGGGTGACGATGAAGTCCTTGCGCAGCAGCGGCACGTCGACAGCGGCGCGTACCGCGCGGAGGTCCTCCAGGCTGCCCGAGAACCGGCGCTGCTCGGTGAGCACGCTGATCGCGGCGGCACCGCCGGCGGCGTACTCGCGCGCGAGCGCGGCGGGGTCGGGGATGTCGGCGAGCTCACCCTTGCTGGGGCTCTTGCGCTTGACCTCGGCGATCACGCTGGAGGCGGCGTCGCGGAAGTGCGGCATCGGGTCCCGCGGGGCGTCGACGTCGGCGAGGGCGGCGCGCAGGTCCGCCTCCGAGGTCGCGGCGCGGCGGACATCGAGGTCCTCGAGGACTCCGGCGACGATCTCGTCGAGCACCGTGGGCTGAGAGGCCGGTGGGGCCGACATTGTGCGCCTCCGTAGATCTGCTTCGATTCCTCACCGACTCTCGACGAGGAGCACGTCGAGTGTGGCACGAGGCCATTAGGGTTCCACACACAGCCCGGCTCCCGGTCGGGCCTCCGACCAGTGAAAGGCAGACCTTTGAGCTACAACGAGCCGCCGAACTACGGAACGCCTCCCCCGCCGCCGCCCGGTGGCGGCTACGGCGGTCCCGAGCAGCCCTATGGCCAGCAGCCCGGCTACGGCGGTCAGCCCCAGCAGACGTCCGTGCTGGCGATCATCTCGCTGGTCACCGGCATCCTCGGCCTGCTCTGCTGCGGGTCGTTCGTCTTCAGCGTCGCCGCGCTCATCCTCGGGTTCCTCGGCAAGAAGGAGATCGACGAGGGTCACAAGACCGGCAAGGGCATGGCCCTGGCCGGTCTGATCCTCGGTGCCATCGGTGTGGTCCTGAGCCTCATCTGGATCATCCTCGTGTTCGCCGACGCCGTCTCGTTCAACGCCTACAGCGACCTCTGAGGCTCGGCAGCACCAGCTGCCTGACCTGCAACGCACCGCGGCCCCGCGGAGGGACTCCCAGGAGTCCTTCGCGGGGCCGCGGTGCGTTTGCGGTGCTGCTACGGCGCCAGCCAGGCCCCCGCCGGCGTGTTCCGCAGGACGGTGAAGACCACGACCAGGGCGCCGAGCGCGACGGCGGCGCCGTACTGCCAGCGCTGGGAGAGCTGCCAGTGCCGGCCGGTCCACCGGCTCGCGGACCAGCGCAGCAGCAGCCACACCACCACGGGCACGGCGGCCACGAGCAGCAGGTTGCTGGAAGCGGCCTCGAGCACGCGGGCGTGGGCGAGGTCGTTGACCGCACGCAGGCCACCGCAGCCGGGACAGTCGATGCCGACCGCGGCGAGCGGGCACCCGCCCCAGGAGCCCTGCACATGCGGGTCACGCAGGCGCAACGCCAGCACGGCGGCACCGAGACCACCGGCGACGAGCACCGGCGGCACCATCCTGCGCCAGCGAGGTTGCTCGCCGACGCGCTCGGAGGGTGCCGTGATGGTCAACCGATCAGTGACCCGACTCGTGCAGGCCGACCTTGGCCAGGATCAGGAACAGCGGGCCGGCACCGATGGCGACGACCGCGCCCACCCAGAACAGGGTCCAGTTCACCGGGGAGAGGGAGATGCCGATCCCGCCGATCACGAACCCCACGAGAGACACCAGGACAGCGGTCCAGGCAGCGGGGGTGTTGCCGTGGTTGTCGGCCATGTTGGGGCACTCCTCGTTCGTTTTCCGGGCGGAACGCGTCGATTCTAGGACCAGCACCGCGCTCAGTCGGCGGTCGGGTCGTCCCCGTCGTCCAGGGACTTCCACAGGTCCAGGTTGGACTGGTCCTCCGGGCGGGCCTGCGAGTGGGGCGTCTCGGCGCCCGGGGCGTCGTACCGGGTGCCCATCTCGGGCCATGAGCGCAGGTTGCGCACCGCGACGACGGCCGCGGCGAGGGCGAGGAGTCCACCGGCCAGCGTCAGCCACAGCCAGCTGGTGCGCTCCACACTGATCGCGGCACCGTTGAGCCCGAGCCGGACGGCGAGGTCGGCTGCGGCGTCCTCGTCCTGCAGGAAGCCGCCGGTCACCACGACCGCGACGACCCCGGCCGCGGCCAGCGCCGCGAGCACCGCGACCACCCGGCGGACCACGCCGCGGGTCACCAGCAGCACGCCCCAGCAGGCGAGCACCACCAGGGCCAGGGCGCCCGAGAGCGCGAACTGTGCGGAGCGCTCGGCCAGGCCGAGCGGGAGGCCGCCGGCCGCGGTCAGTGTCTCCTGCGGCACCGCCAGCATCGCGCGGTGCCCGCCGACGGCCGCGGCGCCGCCGCCGGCGAGGCCGGCGAGGACCGCGGGCCCGAAGGTGCGCCGCGCCCGGCTCACGCGAGGCTCAGCGGGGCTGGTGGTTCGTCCGGCGTCGGGGTCAGGCACCGAGGAGGTCCTCGTCGAAGCAGGTGCGGGCACCGGTGTGGCAGGCGACGCCGACCTGGTCGACCTTGAGCAGCAGGGTGTCGCCGTCGCAGTCGAGGCGGACCTCCTTGACGTGCTGCGGGTTGCCCGAGGTCTCCCCCTTCACCCAGTACTCCTGGCGCGAGCGGCTGTAGTAGGTGGCGCGCCCCGTGGTCAGCGTGCGGTGCAGCGCCTCGTCGTCCAGCCACGCCAGCATCAGCACCTCGCCGGTGTCGTGCTGCTGCACGATCGCGGGCACCAGTCCGTCGGCGGTGCGCTTGAGTCGAGCGGTGATGGCGGGGTCGAGTGCACTCACGTCCCCCATTATCGGGGTGCTCACCCGTGCTGCGCGATCCAGGACGCATGCAGCCGGGCGTACGGCGTCCCCGGCTGCGCCACCAGCTCGTCGTGCCGGCCGTGCTGCACGATCCGTCCGCGGTCGACCACCACCACGACGTCGGCGGCCTCGGCGGTGGAGAGCCGGTGCGCGATGGTGACCGAGGTGCGTCCGCTCATCAGCCGCTCCAGGGCGCGCCCGATCCGGGTCTCCAGCTGCGGGTCGACGGCGCTGGTCGCCTCGTCCAGCACCAGCAGGTCGGGGTCGGCGAGCTGCGCGCGCAGCATGGCCACCAGCTGGCGCTCGCCGGCGGACAGGGACTCGCCGCGCTGCCCGACGCGGGTCTCGACGCCCTCAGGCAGCCCGTCGAGCCAGTCGCCGACACCGATGGCCTCCGCGGCCTCCCGGATCTCGGCCTCCGTGGCCCCGAGCCGTCCGTAGCGGACGTTGGCGGCGAGGGTGTCGTCGAAGAGGAAGCCCTCCTGCGGCACCAGCACGACGCTGCTGCGCAGGGCCGCCTCGGAGATCTCGCGCAGGTCGATCCCGTCCAGCAGCACCCGGCCGCGAGTGGGGTCCATCAGCCGGGTCAGCAGCTTGGCGATGGTGGACTTGCCCGAACCGGTCTCCCCCACCACCGCGACCCGCTGGCCGGCCGGGATCGCCAGGTCGATGTCACTGAGCACCTCGGCCCCGCCCGGGTAGGCGAAGGCGACCTGCTCGAAGCGCACGTCGATCGCGCCCTTCGGCAGGGTGTGCCCCTGCGGTCCGGGGTCGACCAGGTCGGCGGGCGTGTCCAGGATCCCGATCACCCGACGCCAGCCGGCGATCGCGTTCTGGGCGTCGGTCAGGATCTGGGTGCCCATCTGCACGGGGCCGACGAAGAGGGTCACGATGAAGGCGAACGCCAGCACCTTGCCGGCGGTGATGTCCTCACCCCAGGCGAAACCCTGGCCGAGCCAGATGCCGACGATGATCACGCCGGCGTTGGCCAGCCCCGCGGAGAGGCCGCCGAGGCTGAACGAGAACGCGGTGAACCCCTGCGCCCGGGTGCTGGCCGCCTTGTGCGCGTCCACGGCGACGTCGATCCGCTCCTGGGTGCGCGCCTCGATGGCGTAGGCCTTGACGACCGTGGCGCCGACCACCGGCTCGGAGACCGCCGACAGCATGGCGCCGACCTGGCGTCGTACGGTGCCGTAGGCGGCGGAGAGCTTGCGCTGGAAGTAGCGCAGGCTCAGGAAGAGCGGCGCGAAGCAGACCCACACCACGATCGCCAGCTGCCAGCTGTAGACGATCATCACGATGGTCGCGATGAGCACCTGGCCGACGCTGACCACGGCGAGCAGGCCGCCGAAGACGAGGAACTGGCTGACCTGGTCGACGTCGCTGGTGACGCGGGAGACCAGGGCGCCGCGGCGCTCGGTGTTCTGGGTGAGCAGGGGCAGGTCGTGGACGTGGCGGAACGCCTTGATCCGCAGCGTCGCCAGGCCGCGCTCGGCGGTGGAGAACAGCCGCGCCGTCATCTTGTACGACGCCCAGCTGGTCACCAGCAGCGCGAGACCGGCCGCCAGCGCCAGCCAGGCGGTGTAGCTCGGGTCGGGCCCGCCCGGGCCGCGCAGGCCGTTGTCGATGGTCTGCTGCAGCGCGATCGGGATGACGACCTGGCCGACCGAGGCGATCACGGCGAGCGTCAGGGTCCAGCCGATGCCGTCCTTGAGCTCCGGGGAGTGCCGCAGGCCGCGGCGGATGGTCTGCCAGGCGCCGATGTCCTCCCCCGTCGAGAGCCGGGTCTGCTCGGGCGTCTGCCCTGGCGTCTGGCCGGGTGCCTGCTCGGACGGATCCGCGGTCGTGTGGGCGCTCATCGGCCCGCCTCCACGGTCTCGGAGCCGGCCGGGCCGGGCGGGTCGCCCGAGCCGACCAGGTCGTCCAGCTCGTCGTTCTCGTAGGCGTTGACCAGGCGGGCGTAGTCGTCGTTGCGGGCGACCAGCTCGGCGTGCGGACCGCGGTCGGCGATCCGGCCCTCGGCGAGGTAGAGCACCTCGTCGGCCAGCCCGATCGTGGCCTTGCGGTAGGCCACGACCAGCAGGGTCGTGTCGTCCCCGCCGAGCCCGGCGAGGATCTTGGCCTCGATGTCGGGGTCGACGGCCGAGGTGGCGTCGTCGAGCACCAGCAGGCGCGGGCGGCGCACCAGGGCCCGGGCGAGGGCGAGGCGCTGGCGCTGGCCGCCGGACAGCGTGGTGCCGCGCTCCCCCAGCCGGGCGTCGAGGCCGCCGGCCAGCGCAGCGACGAAGTCGTCGGCCTGCGCGGTGCGCAGCGCGTCCCACACCTGTTCGTCGGTGACGTCGAGGCCCAGCGTCACGTTGCCGCGCACGGTGTCGTCGAACAGGAACGCGGTCTGCGGCACCACGGCGAGGACCTCCGCCAGGGCGCCGCGCCGCAGGTCGCGCACGTCGACGCCGTCGATCCGGATCGCGCCGGTGTCGACGTCGACGAGCCGTGAGATCAGGGTGGTCAGCGTGCTCTTGCCCGAGGCGGTCGCGCCGACGACGGCGACGGTGCGCCCGGGCTCGACCTCGAAGGTGACGTCGCGCAGGACGGGTCGTTCGGGGGTGTAGCCGAAGCCGGCGTGCTCGACGCTCAGCCGTGCGCCGCTGCCGGTGCGCTGCGGCGCCGGCTCGGCGCCGTACTCCATCGAGCCGGAGGCCTCCAGCACCGACGTCACCCGCTGGTAGCCGACCACGCTGCGCGGGAAGTCGCCGAGCAGCCACCCGATGGAGCGGATGGGGAAGGAGACGACGGTGAGCAGGTAGGCGATGGTGACGACGTCACCGGCCTCGGTCGAGCCCCCGAGCACGCGCTGCACGCCGAGGACCAGCACCACCAGCACGGCCAGGTTCGGCAGGGCAGCGAGGGTGGGGTCGAAGGCGGCGCGGATCCGGCCGACCCTGATGTTCGCCTCGCGCAGCTCGGCGGCCTTGGCGGCGAACCGCTCGGTCTCCTGCGGCTCCCGGCCGAGCGTCTTGACCACGAGGGCGCCGTCGAACGACTCGTGTGCGATCTCAGAGAGCTCGGCGCGCAGCTGCTGCGCGCGAGTGGCCCAGCCCTGCGCCAGGCGCTGGTAGACGACGTTGACGGCGATGACGAGCGGGAAGACCAGCAGGCCGACCACGGCGAGCACCAGGTCGGTGAACAGCATCTGGCCGACCGCGATGACCATCATCGCCAGGGTGCCCACCGCCATCGGCAGGGGTGCGATCGGCCCCCAGGCTGCCTCCACGTCGGCGTTGGCGTTGGACAGCAGCTCGCCGGTGGGGTGCTTCTGGTGCCAGGCCATCGGCAGGCGCAGGTACTGCCGGGTGACCGCGCGGCGGCTGTGCGCCTGCATCCGGTACTGCATGACGCCGGCGCCGAGGCGGCGCGCGACGATGCCGACCGCGCGCAGGATCGCGACACCGATGAAGAGGCCGAGCACCGCCCACAGCAGGTTCGCGCCGACCTCGCCGTCACGGAAGGCGGGCAGCACGACGTGGTCGGTCGCCCAGCCGAGCACCCACGCGTCGGCGACGGTCAGGGCGCCGAACAGCACGCTGCCGAGCGTGGAGAGCGTGAAGATCCACGGCTCCCGCTTGATGGCGACCCACAGGACGGCGAAACCTGCCGACGT
Organism: Nocardioides faecalis; assembly: GCF_018388425.1. Lineage (NCBI taxonomy): Bacteria > Bacillati > Actinomycetota > Actinomycetes > Propionibacteriales > Nocardioidaceae > Nocardioides > Nocardioides faecalis. The sequence goes on from NZ_CP074406.1 coordinate 2,307,086, forward strand.
CGTACCCGTCACACCGCTCGCCGTCGTCACCCGCCGCTGCTCCCACCTACGTCGTCGTTGCCGGCTGCTGCCGGCACAACCAGTCCCAAGGCCTCGAGGATCGAGACTATTCCGCCGCCCCGACACCGCACCGGCGCCGGTGGCGCTGCCTGCGGCGTTGCGGGGCGGCTCAGCGGTCGGCGCCCACCAGGCTCGGGCTGGCCTCCACCGCGCGCAGCGTGACCGGCGTGCCCGGGATCGTCGACGTGCCCTCGACGGGCTGCCACGCGCCGGTGCCGACCCGGTACTCCGCCTGGTAGGTGGTGTCCACGCGTGCCCCGTAGCGGCCCGTCCGCAGGTAGTCGTGGGTGACCTCGAGGTCGGGGTACGGCGCTCCCGGCGAGGTGCTGTCGAGCACCGTCCCGTCGCCGAAGCGCCAGTGGTACGACGCCGCCCAGATCCGCAGCTGGACCTGCTGGCCGAGCAGCGTGATCGTGCGCTGCAGCGGGCGCGGCTCGACGTAGAAGTTGGTGTCGAAGTTGACCAGGGTGACGCCGTCGGGCGGCTGGACGTTCAGCGCGCTTCCCGGCAGCGGGAGCTCGCTGAACGCGCGGGCGATCATCCCGCCGGTCAGCTGGGGTTCGTCCGGGGTGGGTGGGCCGGCGCAGAAGTCCGTGGTCGATGTGCCCAGCACTGTCGTCGCCGCCTGGCAGGCCGCGATGCCCGCTGGGGGCGGCGGGCGTTCGCCCGTCTGTGTCTGTGACCCGCCACCCTGGGGCGGCGGGTCACAGACCCTCACCGCCTCGGTGATCACAACTCCGTTGACCATCGTGGTGCGCACCGTCTCCTTGCACGCCGCGCTAGCCGGCGGGGCCGCAGGAACAATGATGAGCGCTACGAGGCAGAGTCCCATGGCAGGCACTGCCCTGATCACCGCAACGTCACCAGCTTGGAGACGCGCCAGGCCCCGTCGATCTTCGTGAGAGTGATTTCCAGGATGAACCGCTCTTCGTCGTAGCGCTGCTCCTCTGCTCCGCCACTCGGCGTGGTCGTGCCTTCGGCGACCACCACCGCTGCGAGCACCACCGCCGAGTCCGCATTCTCCTTCGTCTTCTTGACCGAGGCGGAGGACCACGCGCCGCCCTGGAACCCCCCACCGGCCTGGTGCACATCGACCACGGGTTGGATCTGCCATTCGCAGGTTTCGCAGTCCGGCGCCGCTAGCGACCTCAAGGGACGGGGATCCCCGGTTCGCAGGAGGTCTGATCGCGCGTCGAACCACGCTTCGACGGTTTCCTCCGCAGTCATTTGCGGCGCCGCGCTGGTCGTGGCCGTGCTGGAGGAGGCGCCCACCGAGGAGGTTTCGGCAGTGCCGATGCGCTTCGGCTCGTCGCCCCCACAGCCGGCCGCACCCAGAGCTACAGACAGCACCATTGCGGCGACGCCGTACCTGGGCTTCATGCGGTCCTCCGAGAGCAGCAGCCGCTCCGGGACCAGGAGCGGGATGCTCGACGCTAACCCGAACGGCGCCGACATCGCCACCGTCCGGACGAGGGTTGTGGACCAACACCACGGGGCGGGCGGACGCGGGTGAATGGAGCCATCAAGCTATTGCCTTCGAATCTTTGTTCGAATATAATCGGTCCATGGAACTGTTCGCCGACCTCGACCTCGGGGCGCTGCTGGCTGCCGAAGAGGCGGGCGTGCTCGAGGCGCGGCGTCTGGAGGTCGACAAGCTCCTGCGCCTGCTGGCGTGGTGTGACGCGCACTCGGTCGACCCGCAGACCCAGCCCGGCGCGGTCCCGATCGCGTACGGCGGCGACCGTCTCGTCCGCGTCGGCGGTCCCGGCACGCCGGAGGTCTCCGACCTGTGCTTCGCGGAGTTCGCCGTTGCCAGCCATGCCGGGGTCATCGCGACCATGAACCGGGCAGGGGACGCGCTCGACCTGCGCCACCGACTCCCCCGCCTGTGGGCCGCGGTCCAGGACCTGCGCGTCGAGGTCTGGGTCGCCCGCAAGATCGCCACCCTCTCCCGCAAGCTCTCCCGCACTGCCGTGGAGATCGTGGACGTCGCCACCGCCGCCGGCGCCGACCTGATGCCCGGCCGCCTCATCGAGCTGGCCGAGGCCAAGGTGATCGAGGCCGACCCCGACACGCACCGCGCCCGCATCGCCGCCGACGAGGCCAACACCGGCGTGTGGATGCGGCGCCGGCGCCCCGGCCAGTCCGTCACGGAGGTGGACGCCCAGCCCAGCGTGCAGCCGATCACCCTCCGGCTGCCGCTCGCCGGCGCCGTCGAGTTCACGACCAGCGTCGACGACCTCGCTCGAGCCATGGCCGATCAGCACGTCCCGGCCGACGAGGACGACGTGCTGACCATGGGTCAGTGGCGCGCCCGCGCCGTCGAGCTGCTCGCTGATCCGCACGCCGCGGTCCGATTCCTCGACGGCCCTTCGCCGGCGACGGGCGGCGCGGAGGTCGCCGATACCGAGACTCCCCCGCCGTCCCCCGCACAGAACGCTCCCCGCCCCGGCCGAACCGCCGACCTGGCGGTGCACATCAGCGCCGCCGTGCTTGCCGGTCAGGCAGACGGCGTGGCCCGGGTCGAGGGCATCGGCCCTCTGCTGCTGGAGCAGGTCGCCGAGCTCCTGCGGCACCGCAACGTCGTGGTCAAGCCGGTGATCGACCTCAACGCCGGAGCGGCCGTCGACTCCTACGAGCACCCGACCGCTTGCAAGGAGCGCACGATGCTCCGCACCGGCGGTGACGTGTTCCCGCACAGCGGCTCGCGGAGCCGTCGTCTCGACCACGACCACCCCACGCCGTACGACGAGAACGGGCCTCCCGGGCAGACCGGCGACCACAACGACGCGCCCCTCACCCGTCGACACCATCGCGCGAAGACCCACGCCGGACACCGGGTGCGTCAACTGGCTCCCGGTGCCTACCGCTGGGAGACCCGGCACGGGCTGACTCGGGTCGTGACCCGGTACGGCACGACCGTCGTGGAAGGACTCGCCAGCAGCGACCGCTCGCTCCTCGGTGAGCTGCATCCGCAGCGCTTCGAACCAGTGCTGGACCTCCAGGCGGCCTGAGGCGGCGCGAGCCGTGCCTTCCACAGCCGACGACGGACCCATGGCGTTAGACGGCACGACCGGGTTACGTTGCTGGAGCGTCCTGGTCCTGGGCGCAGCACCCTCGGAGGGACCCATGCGTATGCTCCGCGCTCCCGGACTCGCACTCACCGCCGCCCTCCTCGCCTGTGCGTTCGCTGGATGCAGCGACGCCGACGGTGACGAACCGGCACCGCGCCCCACCGTCTCGGCGTCGCCGTCGCCGTCGGCGTCGGCGACCGAAGCAGCCGGCACGCCCGTCGAACCCACGCTGCCTGCCGAAGCGAAGGAACCCACAAAGGCCGGAGCGCGCGCCTTCATCGCCTACTACTGGGACCTGATCAACTACGCGCAGGAGACGGGCGAAGTGACAGCCTTGCGGAATGCGTCCGGCGCACAGTGCGAGGGCTGCAAGACCGGCATTGCCGGCATCGAATCGCTCTACGACAACAATGGATACGCGACCGGCGGCCAGTACAAAGTCACGCTCGTCAAGATCAACAAGCTCGCACCCGAAAAGCGGGCCCTCAACGCGTTCGAAGCGCTCATCTCCGTGACCAACCAGCCTCAACACATCGTGAACAGCGACGGCTCAGTCCAAGACCTCAAGTCGTCGACCAACCGGTATGTGGTCGTGAGCCTGTGGGCCGAAAGCAGATGGAGCCTCGAGATCATGGAGCTCCAGTGATGAGCTACCTGCGCCACACATGCCTGTTTGGCGTGGCGTTTGCGGGAGTGGCTCTGCACGCTGCGACCGTCCTTCAACCGGCTGCTGCAGACCCGCCCTTCGGTGGTGCGGATGACGACGGGATCTGGGTCACGACGCACAAGCAGGAGTCCCAGTCGCAGGAAGGGGTCGGGCTCCCAGCTCAACAACGCCCGGAAGTCTCTCCCGCTGTCCCAGCGTCGCCGAACCGGCCAGCCATTGTCTTGGGGTCCGGCGCCTGCCAGGCCGCCGACCAGGTCAGCGGACAGCTCGTCGAAGCGAGCATCTGCGAGCCCGAGACGGCAGAAACACCAGGCGACACCCTCACCGCAGCCGACGTACAGCGCGCGTTTACCCGCCTCGACCTACCGGCAGGCGATCTCGTGATCCAGCCACCCGACGGGACCACGCTGGTCAACTTCGACACCAATTTCTTCACGACCAGCACGGCCCCGCTCACCCGCACGGTCACGCTGCTCGGGCAGCAGGTCACGATCGAGGCCACGCCCAGCCGGTTCCGTTGGAACTTCGGCGACGGCGAGCCGCTGACCACCACGGACCCCGGGGCGGCATACCCGGACCTCACCGTCACCCACAACTACGAGCGCACCGGCACCTACCAAGTCAGCCTCGACACCACCTACACCGGCCGCTTCCGCGTCGGCGGCGGCGCCTGGCAGGAGATCCCCAGCACCGTCACGATCACCGGCACCGCACAAGAGCTGACGGCAATCGAGGCCACACCCACCCTGATGGGCTACTGACACCCGTCCGCGACCCGCACGGCGACCGGCCCGTTTTGTCCACAGCCCACGACGGCCCATGGCGGCAGACGGCGCCACCGGGTTACGTTGCCGGGGCGTCCTGGTCCTGGGCGCAGCACCCTCGGAGGGACCCATGCGTATGCTCCGCGCTCCCGGACTCGCACTCACCGCCGCCCTGCTCGCCTGTGCGCTCGCTGGATGCAGCGACGCCGACGGCAAGGAGTCGTCGCCTCGCCCCTCCACCTCGACGTCCTCGCCGACGGTGCCGGCGTCGTCCACCCCGGCGAGGAGCACGCCGGCAGAGCCAGAATTGCCCGCCGCGGCCGACCGGCCCACAAAGAATGGCGCCCGAGCGTTCATCGAGCACTACTGGGACCTCATCAACTACGCCCAAGAATCGGGCGACGTCACCGCGCTTCGACAGGCTTCCAGCCACACGTGCGAGGGTTGCAGCACGGGCATAACCGGCATCGAGGCCCTCTACCGCGAGGGCGGTTACACCGTGGGCGGGCAGTACTCGATCGACAGCATCAAGATCAACCGACTGGTCGCGAGCAAGAACGACATTGACGCATTCGAAGCTCTCCTGTCAGTGACCAACGCGCCCCAACAGATCGTCAACGGCGACGGGGATGTGCAGCGTTTGAAGAGCAGCACTAACGAGGTGGTGGTCGCGACACTGTGGTCCGAGGGCGAGTGGCAGCTCCAGGTGATGGAGATCAAGTGACTCGACTGTGGCATCGCATGGCCGCTGTTGGACTCGTGGCATCCCTCTCCGTAGGTACCGCAGCCTCGATCGCGCACGCCGACGATCCCGTTGGTGGCAGTGACGGCGAAGGCTTCTGGATCCAGAAGGTCAAACGAGTACCGCAGGCCCCAAGCCCTGGACGTGACGAAGAGGTGACCGTCGAACCTCATCGTCCCAGCTCGCCGGATCGCGCGGCGATGGTTCTCGGAACAAGTGCGTGCCAGGCTGCCGACCAGCTCGCGGGGCAGTTTGTGGAGACCACCTTCTGCCCGCCCGTCGAGGCCGAGGCCGCGACCCCGGCACTCACCCTGGCCGACGTGCAGCGCGCGTTCACCCGCCTCGACCTGCCCGCAGGCGACCTCGTGATCCAGCCACCGGACGGGACCACGCTGGTCAACTTCGACACCAACTTCTTCACCACCAGCACCGCACCCCTGAGCCGCACCGTCACCCTGCTCGGCCAGCAGGTCACGATCGAGGCCACGCCCAGCCGGTTCCGCTGGAACTTCGGCGACGGCAAGCCGCTGACCACCACGGACCCCGGCGCGGCGTACCCGGACCTCACGGTCACCCACAGCTACCAGCGCGCCGGCATCTACCGTGCGAGCCTCGACACCACCTACACCGGACGGTTCCGGGTCGGGACCGGAGCCTGGCGGAGCATCCCCGGTACCGTCACGATCACCGGCGCGACCCACGAGCTCGAGGCGATCGAGGCCTCCCCCACGCTCATGGGGTACTGATCTCGGCTCAGGGGGCCTCGAGCGGCGACAGGAGTCGCACACTCATGTGGAACGTGGTGGTCGCGCCTTGGAGGACCACCAGGAAGCCGCCCGGCCCGTCGCGGAACACCTGACGTCCCTGGATGGACCACGGGTCGGGCGGGACGTGCTCGAAAGCGGTCTGGCGCGCTGCGGCCAGTGCCTCGGCGCGCACGTCGTACTGCGTGGTGCCGATGTCGATCACGGTGGGCGGCTTCGCGTTGCCGCCGTTGGAGTACTCGACCGCCACCCGCCACGGTCCGGGATCGGGAGCAGACGCGACCTCGCCCTCACCGGCGGGTTCGTAGTTCAGGTACGACATGCCGCTCACCCTCCCCCGCCGACCCCCACGGCACACCAATGGGCAAGACCCGCGACCGCCGGTTGTGGACGAGTCGAACCGTCGAGGAGGTTGTCCACAGGCGGGCGTGGGCCCGGTTGCCGACGCACCCGCAGCCCCGGAGGGTGGAGGCACCCGGAGGAAGGAACCCCCATGGACACCATCGGAATCCGTCTCGGACTCCTCGGCACGACCCTCGCCGCCGCGACCGCGCTCACCCTCGGCGGGTGCTCCGCCGACGCGGCTCCCCCGGCCGAGCACCGAGCACCGTCCCGCGGCCCCGCCACAGAACCTGCCACAGAACCTGCCCCAGGACCGGCCTCACCGGGCCAGCGCCTCGGCGACCTCGGGTCCTACGGCGCCAGCCCGTTCTAGTGCGCCGGCCGGTCATGGCCCGGCACGCCAGCAATCCGACAGCCCGGCAGGTCAGCGGACGGGGTGCCCCGCCTGCGCGAGCGCGGTCTTGACGTCGCCGATGCGCAGGGTGCCGAAGTGGAACACGGTGGCCGCGAGCACGGCGTCCGCGCCGGCGTCGACCGCCGGAGCGAAGTGCTCGACCGCGCCGGCTCCGCCGCTGGCGATCACCGGGATGGCGACCTCGGCGCGGACCTTGCGGATCAGCTCCAGGTCGAAGCCGTCGGTGGTGCCGTCGGCGTCCATCGCGTTGAGCAGGATCTCCCCGGCCCCGAGCTCGGCGGCGCGCGCCGCCCACTCCACGGCGTCGATGCCGGCCGAGCGGCGCCCGCCGTGCGTGGTGACCTCGAAGCCGGACTCGCCGACCTTGTCCGCATCCGCCGCGACCCGGCGGGCGTCGACAGAGAGCACCAGCACCTGGCTGCCGTAGCGGTGTGCGATCTCGGAGATCAGCTCGGGCCGCTTGATCGCGGCGGTGTTCACCGCGATCTTGTCGGCGCCGGCGCGCAGCAGCCGATCCACGTCCTCGACCGAGGAGATGCCGCCGCCGACCGTCAGCGGGATGAAGACCTGCTCCGCGGTCGCGGAGACGATCTCCATCGTCGTCGAGCGGCCCTGGTGGGAGGCGGAGATGTCGAGGAAGGTGAGCTCGTCGGCGCCCTCGGCGTCGTACAGCTTGGCGAGCTCGACGGGGTCGCCGGCGTCACGCAGCTCGAGGAAGTTCACTCCCTTGACCACCCGGCCCGCGTCCACGTCCAGACACGGGATGACCCGGACGGCCAGGGTCATACGAGCCCGCCCTTGGTCAGCGCCAGGGCGTCGGTCAGCGTGAACTGGCCGGTGTAGAGCGCGGTGCCCGCGATCGCGCCCTCGACACCGAGCGGCACCAGGTCCATCAGCGCGCGGATGTCGTCGAGCGTGGTGACGCCGCCGGAGGCGACGACCGGGCGGTCGGTGGCGGCGCAGACGTCCTTGAGCAGCTGCAGGTTGGGGCCCTGCAGCATGCCGTCCTTGTTCACGTCGGTGACGACGTAGCGCGCACAGCCCTCGGAGTCGAGGCGGGCCAGCGTCTCGTAGAGGTCGCCGCCGTCCTTGGTCCAGCCGCGCGCGGCCAGGGTGCGGCCGCGCACGTCGAGGCCGACGGCCACGCGGTCGCCGTACGTCGCGATCGCCTTGGCGCACCACTCCGGCTGCTCCAGCGCGGCGGTGCCGATGTTGACCCGGCGGCAGCCGGTCGCCATCGCGGCCTCCAGCGACTCGTCGTCGCGGATGCCACCGCTCATCTCGACCTTGATGTCGAGCCGGCCGACGATCTCGGCCTGGAGCTCACGGTTCTCCCCGTGCCCGAACGCGGCGTCGAGGTCCACCAGGTGCAGCCACTCGGCGCCGGCCTCCTGCCAGCGCAGTGCCGCCTCGATCGGGTCGCCGAACCGCTTCTCCGAGCCGTCGATGCCCTGCACCAGCTGGACGGCCTGGCCGCCCTTGATGTCGACGGCGGGAAGCAGTTCCAGATACGAGCTCACAGCGATGTCACCCAGTTCCTCAGCAGTTGTGCGCCCGCGTCCCCCGACTTCTCCGGGTGGAACTGCGTGGCGGTGAGCGGTCCGTTCTCCACGGCCGCGACGAATCGGTCGGCCTGGCCCTCGGGGCCGTGCTCGGCCCAGGTGACCAGCGGCTGGTAGGCCTCGGGGGTCCGGTCGTTGGTGACCAGGCTCCACTCGCGCACGCCGTAGGAGTGCACGAAGTAGAAGCGCTCGTCCTCCAGCCCCGCGAACAGCCGGGTGCCCTCGGGCACCTGCACGGTGTTCCAGCCCATGTGCGGCACGATCGGCGCCTGCAGGCGCTCGACGACACCGGGCCACTCGCCGCAGCCGTCGGTCTCGACGCCGTGCTCGATGCCGCGGGAGAACAGGATCTGCATGCCCACGCAGATGCCGAGCACGGGACGACCGCCGGAGAGACGGCGGGCGATGATGCGCTCGCCGCGGATCTCGCGCAGGCCGCGCATGCAGGCGTCGAAGGCACCGACACCGGGCACCAGCAGCCCGTCGGCCTCCATCGCGGTGTCGAGGTCGCCGGTGAGCGTCACGTCGGCGCCGGCGCGCTCGACCGCGCGCACGGCGGAGCGCAGGTTGCCGGACCCGTAGTCGAGGACGACGACGGACGGCTTGCGGTCTGCCACTGCCTACAGAGCACCCTTCGTGGACGGGATCCCGGTCTCGCGGGGGTCGATCGCCACCGCGTCGCGCAGCGCGCGGGCGAACGCCTTGAACTGGGTCTCCACGATGTGGTGCGGCTCGCGGCCGGCCAGCACCCGCACGTGCAGCGCGAAGTGGCCGTGGAAGGCGATGGACTCGAAGACGTGCTGGGTCAGCGAACCCAGGTACGACACCCCGGAGCCGCCGAGCTGCACGTACTGCTGCCCCTCGGGCTCGCCGGTGTGCACGCAGTAGGGGCGCCCGGAGACGTCGACGACGGCGTGCACGAGCGCCTCGTCGAGCGGGACGGTGGCGTCGCCGAAGCGGCGGATGCCCTTCTTGTCCCCCAACGCCTGGCGCAGCGCCTGGCCGAGCGCGATCGCGGTGTCCTCGACGGTGTGGTGGGCGTCGATGTGCACGTCGCCCTCCGTGCGCACGGTCAGGTCGAGCAGCGCGTGCCGGGCCAGCGCGGTGAGCATGTGGTCGTAGAACCCGACACCGGTGGAGATGTCGTGGCGCCCGGAGCCGTCGAGGTCGACCTCGACGACGACCTTGGACTCGCTGGTGGCGCGCTCCACGCGGGCGGTGCGGCTCATGCTCGTTCTCCGTTCACATCGGTCAGGGCCGCGCGGAACGCGGCCATCTCGTCGGGGGTGCCGACCGAGACGCGCAGCCAGCCGTCCGGTCCGGTCTCGCGGATCAGCACGCCGCGCTCCAGCAGACCCTGCCAGACAGCATGACGGTCCGCGAATCGCCCGAACAACACGAAATTGGCATCCGAGTCGGCGACGTCGTACTGCTGCGCGCGCAGCCAGTCCACGAGCGCGTCCCGCTCGGCGCGCAGCTCGTCGACCTTGCCGAGCAGCTCGTCGGCGTGGCGCAGCGCGGCCAGCGCGACGGCCTGGGTGACCGCGGACAGGTGGTAGGGCAGCCGCACCACCCGGATCGCGTCGCAGATCGCCGGGTCCGCGGCCAGGTAGCCCAGCCGCAGCCCGGCACCGGCGAACGCCTTGCTCATGGTCCGGGTGACGACCAGGTTGCGGTACGTCGCCAGCAGCTCCAGCGCGCTGGGCACGCCGGTGCGCCGGAACTCGCCGTACGCCTCGTCGACGACGACGACCCCGTCCTCCCCGGTGGCCTCGCAGAGCACCGCGACCGCCTCGGGCGGCAGCGCGGTGCCTGTGGGGTTGTTCGGGCTGGGCAGCAGCACCACGCTCGGGCGCTCCGTCTTGACCAGGTCGCGCGCGGCGTCGAGGTCGAGGGAGAAGTCCTCGGCCCGGTGCCCGGCGACCCAACGGGTGTTGGTGTCGCGGGCGTACTCCGGGTACATCGAGTACGTCGGCGCGAAGCTGACCGCGGTGCGCCCGGGCCCGCCGAAGGCCTGCAGCAGCTGCAGCATGACCTCGTTGGAGCCGTTCGCGGCCCACACCTGCTCGGGCACGATCCCCGCCGGCGTGTCCTTGGACAGGTACGACGCCAGCTGCTCGCGCAGCGCGACGAACTCCCGGTCCGGGTACCGGTTCAGCGTCGCGGCCGCCTGCGCGGCGGACTCGGCGATGTCGGCGATGCACGCCGCGGAGGGCCCGTAGGGGTTCTCGTTGACGTTGAGCTGCACCGGCACGTCCAGCTGGGGCGCGCCGTAGGGCTCGATGCCCCGCAGCTCCTCACGCAGAGGGGGGAAGGTCACCGGGTCTGCTCCGCCCGCGTGCGCACCGTGATGGCGGCGCCGTGGCCGGGCAGGTCCTCGGCCTCGGCGAGGGTGACGACGTGGTCGGCGACCTCGGCGAGCCCCTCGGCGGAGTACTCCACGACGTGGACCGACTTGGTGAACGCGCGCACCGAGAGCCCCGAGGAGTGGCAGGCGCAGCCCGCGGTGGGCAGCACGTGGTTGGAGCCGGCGCAGTAGTCGCCGAGGCTGACCGGGGCGTGCGGGCCGACGAAGATCGCGCCGGCGTTGCGCACCCGCGCGGCCCAGCCCGCGGCGTCCTCGGTGTGGATCTCCAGGTGCTCGGCGGCGTAGGCGTCGACCACGGCGAGGCCCTGCTCGAGGTCGCGCACCAGCACGATGCCCGACTGCTTGCCTCCGAGGGAGGTGGTGATCCGCTCGCTGTGCTTGGTGGCGGCGACCTGGGTCTCCAGCTCGTCCTCGACCTGCGCGGCGAGCCGCTCGGAGGTGGTGACGAGCACGGCGGCGGCCAGGGGGTCGTGCTCGGCCTGGCTGATCAGGTCGGCGGCGACGTAGGCCGCCTCGGCGGTGTCGTCGGCGAGGATCGCGATCTCGGTGGGCCCGGCCTCGGAGTCGATGCCGACCTGGCCCTTGAGGATCCGCTTCGCGGTGACCACCCAGATGTTGCCCGGGCCGGTGACCAGGTCGACGCGGTCCACGGCGGGGTGCTCGGCGTCGGCGGGCAGGCCGTAGGCGAACATCGCGATCGCCTGGGCGCCGCCGACGGCGTACACCTCCTCGACGCCCAGCAGCGCGCACGCGGCGAGGATCGTCGGGTGCACCGAGCCGCCGAACTCCTTCTGCGGCGGGCTGGCCAGGGCGATCGAGCCCACCCCGGCGGTCTGGGCGGGCACGGTGTTCATCAGCACGCTGGAGACCAGCGGCGCCAGGCCGCCGGGCACGTAGAGCCCGACCCGACCCACCGGCACCTTGCGGTGGGTGACCCGGGCGCCGGGGCCCAGGTCGGTGACCGCGTCGGTCTCCAGCTCGTTGGCGCAGGTGGCGCGCAGCCGGCGGATGGACTCCTCCAGGCCGGCGCGGACGTCGGGGTCGAGCTGCTCCAGCGCCACGGTGATCGCCTCGGGCGCCACCCGGACGTCGTCGACGCGCACGCCGTCGAAGCGCTCCCCCAGCTCCACGACCGCGTCCCGGCCGCCGGTGCGGACCTGCTCACAGATCGCATGCACCGCCGGCACCGCCGCCTCGATGTCGAAGTCGGCGCGGGGCACGGCGGACCGGTAGTCGACGCCGGGGTCGGCCTCGCGCAGGTCGATGCGACGGATCAGGGACATGGCCCGATTCTACGGCGCACGACGCCCCGTCCCTGCCACGGCCGTCCGCCGCGGACGCTCCGGCACAGCGGGCGTCACAGTAGGGTCGATCCCGTGGCCGACGAACTGCCGATGTTCCCGCTCAACGCGGTCCTCTACCCGGGGGTCAGCCTGCCGTTGCGGGTCTTCGAGGACCGCTACCGGGCGCTCGTGCACCACCTGCTGCGCATCGACGACCCGACCGAGCGCCTCTTCGGCTCCGTGGCGATCCGCGAGGGCTACGAGGTCGGCGACCACGGCGCCCAGTCGCTGTTCCGCGTCGGGGTGCGGCTGCAGCTGACCGATGTCGAGGCGCACGCCGACGGCACCTTCGACGTGCTCGCGGTGGTCCGCGACCGGATCCAGCTGGACCGGCTGCGCCGCACCGACTCCTTCCCCGTCGGGGAGGTCACCGCGGTCCCGGAGCCGCACCACGAGGTGCCCGCCAGCGTCGCCGAGGAGGCGCGGGCCGTCTTCGCCGCCTACCGCTACGTGCTCGACGACATCGCCGGCGACCCGCTGCCGGGCCCGCTGCCCGAGGACCCCACCTACCTGTCGTGGACCATCGCCGCCTCCGTGCCACTGCCACTGGCCGAGCGTCAGGGCCTGCTCGAGGCCACGGACACCACCGAGCGGCTCCTGCTGATCACCGCCCTGCTCCGCGCCGAGCTGCGGATGATGAACGTGCTGCCCTCCCTGCCCGCCACGGAGGTCGCCCGCACCCGCTGGTCGCCGAACTGAGCCCGGGCCGACGCTGATGGCGAAGCGGAAGCAGGCCGGGGCCACGCCGGCCACGACGGCGGCGAGCGCGGCCGGGGTGGAGTTCACCGTGCACGAGTACGAGCACGACCCCCGCTCGACGGCGTCGTACGGCGTGGAGGCGGCCCAGGCCCTGGGCAACGACCCGGCGCGGGTCCTCAAGACGCTGCTCGCCGACGTCGACGGCGCCCTGGTGGTCGCCGTCGTGCCCGTGTCCGGCCAGCTCGACCTCAAGGCGCTGGCCCGCGCCGTCGGCGGGCGCCGGGCGGTGATGGCCGAGCCCAAGGCGGCCGAGCGTGCCACCGGTTACGTCGTCGGTGGGATCTCGCCGCTGGGCCAGCGCCGGGCGCACCCCACCGTGCTCGACGCCTCCGCGCTGGCGCACCCCACGGTGTTCGTCTCCGCGGGTCGGCGCGGCTTGGAGATCGAGCTGGCGCCCGGTGACCTGATGCGGCTCACCGACGCCGGCGTCGCCGACATCGCGCGCGGCTGAGGAACCCTCAGGCCCGACGGACGTCGGCGGACGGACCGGCGGGGTCTCCGGCGGCGGTGGAGGGCTGCCCCTGGGCCTCGCGAGGGTTGAGGATGGCGATCATCACCGCGAAGTAGCCCAGCGCCACGCCCACCGGCCAGGCCAGGTACGGCGTCCAGCCGCCGACGTGCAGGTGGCCGGGCAGCGTGTCGCCCGCGGCACGGCCGGAGACCAGGGTGGCGGGGTCCGGCGGGGAGAGCGCCGTGCCGACCAGCACCATCGCGACCGTGGCGACGACGGCTCCTACCAGCGCCGCGACGAGGCCGGGCACCGCGGCGCGTCGGCACAGCACACCGGCCACCACCCCGAGCAGCACCCCGAGCCCGAGGCCGAGGATCACGAAGGTCGCCGTGCCGTCGAAGTCGCGGGCGATCCCGGCGTCGAAGGGGTCGGGGTACCAGCGCAGGCCCACCCGGGTCTCGAAGATCTTCCCCGTCGGCGCCGGCCCCCACCAGGTCCACCACAACCAGCCCGCCAGCAGGCCGAGGCCCGCCCCCAGCGCCACCGGGACGGTGAGCAGCGGGCCCGCCGGACGCGGACGAGCCCCAGCGGCAGGCGGCGGGGTGCTCAACTCAGGCACCCCGGCCCGAGCAGCTGCTTGAGGTCGGCGAAGAGCGCGGGACTGGGGCTCACCCTCAGATTGTCCCCCAGCCGCATGACCTTGGTGGACTCACGGCTCAGCAGCTGCAGCCGGACCTCGGTCAGGCCGGGGTGCGTGCAGAGCACCTCACGCAGCTGCGCCACCACCGGCGCGGTGCACCGGGTGGAGGGCAGGCTGATCACGACCGGGCCGTCGCTGCCCTTGTCCAGGTCGGGGACGGTGACCTCCTGGCCGCGCAGCTGCGGGGTGTCGCGCTCCTTGTCGAGCTGGCCGCGGACCCGGATGATCGCGTCGTCGATGAGGTACGGCGACGCGAGCCGGTAGGAGCTCGGGAACAGCAGCACGTCGATGGCACCCTCGAGGTCCTCCAGGGTGACGGTCGCCCACGGGTCGCCGTTCTTGGTGATCTTGCGCTGCACCGAGGTCACCAGCCCGGCGACGGTGACGTGCGCGTTGTGCGGGCGGTCCTCGTCCGTGACCAGCTGCCCGATGGTGCAGTCGGTGCCGTTCGAGAGCACGTGCTCCATCCCGAGCAGCGGGTGGTCGGAGACGTAGAGCCCGAGCATGTCGCGCTCGTGGCCGAGCAGCGTCATCTTGTCCCACTCGTCGAGGTCGGGGATGGGCACGCTCACCCCGAACCCGCCGTCGGCGTCGTCGTCGCCGAGCCCGGCGAACAGGGAGTCCTGGCCGATGGCCTCGTTGCGCTTGATGTCGACGTACTGGTCCACGGCGGTCTCGTGGATCGCCACCAGCGCGCGGCGCTTGTGCTTCATGTCGTCGAACGCGCCGGCCCGGATCAGCGAGTCGATGACCCGCTTGTTGCACACGTGGGCGGGGACCTTGGACAGGAAGTCGTTGAAGTCGGCGTACCGGCCGTTCTCCTCGCGGCCGGACACCACGCCGTCGACGACGTTGGAACCGACGTTGCGGATGGCGGTCAGGCCGAAGCGGATGTCGCGGCCCACGGCGGTGAAGTCGTGGGCGGACTCGTTCACGTCGGGCGGCAGCACCTGGATCTTCATCCGGCGGCACTCGTTGAGGTAGATCGCCATCTTGTCCTTGTCGTCCTTGACGGACGTCAGGAGGGCGGCCATGTACTCGGTCGGGTAGTTCGCCTTGAGGTAGGCGGTCCAGTACGTGATGACGCCGTAGGCCGCGGAGTGCGACTTGTTGAACGCGTAGTCGGAGAAGGGCAGCAGGATCGCCCACAGGGTGTCGATGGCGTCCTGCGGGTAGCCCCGCTCGAGCATGCCGGCGGCGAAGCCGGCGTACTGCTTGTCCAGTTCCTCCTTCTTCTTCTTGCCCATGGCGCGGCGCAGGTTGTCTGCGGCACCGAGGGTGAAGCCGGCGAGCACCTGGGCGATCGCCATGACCTGCTCCTGGTAGACGATCAGGCCGTACGTCTCCCCCAGGACCGGCTCGAGCGCCTCCTCCAGCGCGGGGTGGATCGGGTCGATCGGCTCGCGGCCGTTCTTGCGGCGCGCGTACTTGTTGTGCGAGTCCGCACCCATCGGACCGGGGCGGTACAGCGCCGAGACGGCCGTGATGTCGGCGAACTTGTCCGGCTGCATCGAGCGCAGCAGCGCCCGCATGCCGCCACCATCGAGCTGGAAAACGCCGAGGGTGTCCCCGCGTCCCATGAGCTCGTACGTCGCCCGGTCGTCGAAGGGCAGCTCCTCGAGGACGACCTTCTCCCCGCGGTTGGCCTCGATGTTGATCAGCGCGTCCTCGAGGATGCGCAGGTTGGACAGACCCAGGAAGTCCATCTTGACCAGGCCCAGCGACTCACACATCGGGTAGTCGAACTGGGTGATCACCGCGCCGTCCTGCGGGCGGGCCATGATCGGCACGATGTCGATCAGCGGCTCGCTGGACATGATCACGCCGGCCGCGTGCACGCCCCAGTTGCGGATCTGACCCTCGAGGCCGACCGCGGTCTGGTAGATCGTGCGGACGTCGGGGTCGGACTCGTAGAGCGCGCGGAACTCGCCGCCGTCGTTGTAGCGCTTGTGCTCGGGGTTGAAGAGCTCCTTGAGCGGGACGCCCTTGCCCATCACGTCGGCGGGCAGCGCCTTGGTGATCTTGTCGCCGATCGCGAAGCCGTGGTCCAGCACGCGGGCGGCGTCCTTGATCGCGGCCTTCGCCTTGAGCCGGCCGAAGGTGGCGATCTGGGCGACACGCTCCGCGCCGTACTTCTCGGAGACGTACGCGATGACCTCGCCGCGACGCGCGTCGTCGAAGTCGATGTCGAAGTCGGGCATCGAGGGGCGCTCGGGGTTGAGGAACCGCTCGAAGAACAGCCCGTGCTCCAGCGGGCACAGGTCGGTGATGCTCAGCGCGTACGCCGCGATGGAGCCCGCACCCGAACCACGACCCGGGCCCACCCGGATGCCGTTGCGCTTGGACCACTGGATGAAGTCGGCGACCACGAGGTAGTACCCGCAGTAGCCCTTCTGCGAGATGATCGCGAGCTCCATCTCGACCCGGTCCTTGACGTCCTGGGTCAGCCTCTCGCCGGGGTAGCGCATCTCGATGCCGCGCCAGACCTCCTTGCGGAACCAGGAGTCCTCGGTCTCGCCGGCGGGCACGTCGGCGCGCGCCATGTAGCCACCGGTCGACTCGGTGAACTCGACCTCGCACCGCTCGGCGATCGCGAGGGTGTTGTCGCACGCCTCGGGCATGCCGAACCGGTCGGCCCACAGCTCGCGCATCTCGGCGGCGGACTTGATGTAGTAGCCGCCGCCGTCGAACTTGAGCCGGTTGGTGTCGGAGAGCCGCTTGCCGGAGGCGACGCAGATGAGCGCGTCGTGGGCGTCGGCGTCCTCGGGGTTGTTGTAGTGCGAGTCGTTCGTCGCGATCGGCGGGATGTTGAGCTGCTTGCCCAGCCGGAGCAGGTCGTCGCGGACCCGCTTCTCGATGGAGATGCCGTGGTCCATCAGCTCCAGGAACACGTTGTCGCGCCCGAAGATGTCCTGCAGCTCGGTGGCCTCGCGGACGGCCTCGTCGTACTGGCCCAGGCGCAGCCGGGTCTGGATGGCGCCGCTGGGGCAGCCGGTGGAGACGATGATCCCCTCGCTGTGCTCGGCGAGGATCTCCTTGTCCATGCGGGGCTTGAAGTAGTAGCCCTCGAGGCTGGAGCGCGAGGAGAGCCGGAACAGGTTGTGCATCCCGGCGGTGCTCTCCGCCCACATGGTCATGTGGGTGTACGCGCCGCCGCCGGCGACGTCGTCGCCGCCTTCCTCGGCCGCATCCCCCTTGCCCCAGCGCACGCGCCGCCGCTCACCGCGGAACGTGCCCGGGGTGACGTAGGCCTCGATGCCGATGATCGGCTTCACGCCGTACTTGCGGGCCTTGGAGTAGAAGTCGTAGGCACCGTGCAGGTTGCCGTGGTCGGTCATCGCGATCGACGTCATGCCCAGGTCGTTGACCCGGGTGAACAGTCCGTCGAGCAACGACGCCCCGTCGAGCATGGAGTACTCGGTGTGGACGTGCAGGTGCGCGAAGTCCCCGGCAGCAGCCATGTGTGGTTCGTGACTCCTCAGCGTGTTCCAGCGGTCGTTTCCAGCGGTCGGTCGCTCGGGGAAGGGCCCCAGCCTACGTGACCGAAGACCCTGATCCTGCCAGGTGCCTCCGACGGTCGAGGAACCTCCTCAGCCCGGCCACTCCATGCGTACGTCGGGCTCCTGCTCGGCGTTCGCGGAGCCGTCCGTGTGCTCGCGCTCGAGCAGCCCGTGGACGGCGTAGAAGGCCCGCGCAGGGGTGTTCGAGGCGAAGACCCACAGCCCGAAGCCGCCCGGGTGGCGGGCCTTGACGACGTCCAGCAGCGCCGAGCCGATCCCGGCGCCGGCGTGGTCCGGGTCGACGTACAGGTCGTCCAGCCAGGTGCGGGTGAACCGTGCGTAGCCGACGACCTCGCCGGCCACCTCGGCCACCCACGTCTCGTCCTGGCCGATCCGCGAGCCCAACCATCGCGCCACCTCGGCGTCGCCCGGCACGGGTGCAGGCATCGGCGCGGCCGCGCGGGCTCGCAGGTGCACCCGGACGATCCCGGGCACGTCCCTGGGCACTGCCGGGCGCAGGCCGAGGTCGTCGGTCGGCGCGGGCACCGCCTCAGTCGCTGTCGCGGATGACCTCGAGCGCGTGCGCGAGGTCGTCGGGGTACGTCGAGGAGTACGTCACGTACTCGCCGCCGTCGGGGTGCTCGAAGCCGAGCTTGACCGCGTGCAGCCACTGCCGGGTCAGGCCCAGGCGCTTGGCCAGCGTCGGGTCCGCGCCGTAGGTCAGGTCGCCGCAGCAGGGGTGCCGCAGCGCGGACATGTGCACCCGGATCTGGTGGGTGCGACCGGTCTCCAGGTGCACCTCGAGGAGGCTGGCGAAGCGGTGCGCCTCGAGCGTCTCGTAGTGGGTGACGCTCGCCCGGCCGCCCTCCATCACAGCGAACCGGTAGTCGGCGCCGGGGTGCCGACCGATCGGGGCGTCGACGGTGCCGCTGAGCGGGTCCGGGTGGCCCTGCACGAGGGCGTGGTAGGTCTTGTCCACCGTGCGGTGCCGGAAGGCGTTCTTGAGCACCGAGTAGGCGCGCTCGGACTTGGCGATCACCATCACGCCCGAGGTGCCCACGTCGAGGCGCTGCACGATGCCCTCGCGCTCCTTGGCCCCCGAGGTGGAGATCCGGAAGCCCGCTCCGGCCAGGTGCCCGACCACGGTGGGTCCCCGCCAGCCGGGCGAGGGATGGACCGCGACGCCCACCGGCTTGTCGATCACGACGATGGAGTCGTCGTCGTGGATGATCTTGATGCCCTCGACGATCTCGGGGACGATCGCGAGCGCGTCGTTCTCGGCCGGGATGGACACGTCGAGCACGGCGCCGGAGAACACCCGCTCGCTCTTGCCCTGCACCAGGTCGCCGTCGAGGCGCACGTGCTCGGCGGCGACCAGCTCGGCCGCGCGGGTGCGCGAGAGGCCGAACAGCTGGGCCATCACCACGTCGATCCGCTCGCCCTCGAGGCTGTCGGGCACCGACAGGGTGCGGTGGTCGATGCTGGTCACGGGTTCTCCTCGCCGTCCTGGTCGGCCTTGTCGTCGGGCGCGTCGGCGGGGACGCGGGTGCCGTCCAGGGCGACGCCGCGCAGCACCTGGAGCAGCACCACCGCGACGCCGACGTTGATGCACATGTCGGCGACGTTGAAGACGGGCCAGTTCGGCAGCATCAGGAAGTCGACGACGTGACCGCGGAACGGTCCGGGGTCACGGAAGATGCGGTCCAGGAGGTTGCCGACGATGCCGGCCAGCAGCAGCCCGAGCCCGAGTGCCCACACCTTGCTCGCGGCGCGACGGCTGATCCACAGCACCACCACGGTCGCGGCGACCGCGAGAGCGGACAGCACCTCCGTGAACCCGGTGCCGAGGCTGAACGCGGCACCCGGGTTGTAGGTGAGGTGGAGCTGCAGGAGCTCGCCCACCAGCTCGATGTCGTCACGGTCGGTCAGGTGGCGCACGGCCAGGACCTTGGTGACCTGGTCCACGACCAGCAGCACGAGGGCGACGACCGCGAAGAGCAGCCAGCTGCGAGGTGAGGCGATGAACCGGCCCGGGGACGATCCTTCGCTGCGGTCGCCTACCGTCGTTCCTCGCGCTTCTTGCATGTCATGCACAGTGTGGCACGGGGAAAGGCCATCAACCGCATCTTGCCGATGGGGTTGCCGCACGCCTCACACACGCCGTACGTGCCGTCCTCGATCCGGGCCAGCGCCCGTTCGATCTGCGCCAGCTTCTCCCGCTCGTGGTTGACCACGGTGAGCTCGTGGTCGCGCTCGAAGCTGGTCGCCCCGACGTCGGCCTGGTCCTGCCCCGCACCGTCACCGGGGTCGCGCAGCAACCCGCTGAGGTCAGCCTCCTGCGCCTGGAGCACCTCCTCGCTGTGCGCGTACTGCTCGTGCAGCTCGGCCAGCACCTCGGCGAGGTCGGCCTCCGACCAGGCCTCCTCGCCCTCGAGGACGACGAGGTCGTCGGGTGCCGCGCGGCGTGTGCGCGGGGCGGACCGCGCCGTCGGGCCGGATCCGGACTTCTTCACGATGGCGGGCGTCCCAGACGCCTTCTTCGCCGGAGTGCTCTTCGCCACCGGTGCCTCCTTCTGTCTCGCAGAGGCGGTCTTCTTCTGCACCGCCGAGATCGGTGTGGTGGTTTTCGGCTTGGGTGCCGTCCTGCTCGCCGCCGCGCTCTTCGCGGGGGCCGTCTTCTTCGCGGGGGCCGCCTTGGCCGCGGGAGCGGCTTTCTTCGCGGGTGCCGACTTCTTCGCGGGTGCCGACTTCTTCGCGGGTGCCGACTTCTTCGCGGATGCCGCCTTCTTCTCCGGGGCGGCGGGGTCGGCGGCGCCGGGCTTGCGCGGGCGAATGATCTTCCGGGCCGCAGATGCGGCCTGGGTGGCCAACGACTTCTTGGTGCTTCGGGTCATTCCTGACTCCTCGGGCAGGTCACCTCAGGCCCAGCGGGCGGCGGGTGTGATGCGGAGGCTAGTGACTGTGCCATAGCACACCAAGCAGACTCTCCGAGGAGAAAAGGCAAACCGCCCGGCCCACGAGGTGGGCCGGGCGGTTCGCGTCGTCTAGCGCGACGGGGTCAGGCGTCGTCCTCACCGAGGATGGAGCGCAGCCGCTTGGGTGCCGGCGCCTCCTCGACGGGGGCGAGGGTGTCGCCGGGAGCCTTGAGCGACTCGAGCTGCTGGGTGAAGTAGCTCTTGAGCCGCGAGCGGTACTCACGCTCGAACGAACGCAGCGTCTCGACCTCGGCCGAGAGCTTGTCGCGCTCCTTCTCCAGGTCCCCGAACAGCTGCGTACGACGCTCGGCGGTCTCGCCGTCGAGCATCTCGGCACGGGTGCGGGCGTCGGACTCCAGCCGGTCGGCCTTCATCTTGGCCTCGGACTCGAGCCGCTCGGCCTTGGTGCGCGCCTCGCCGACGATCTTGTCGGCCTCGTTCTTGGCGTCCTCCACGAGCTCGTCCGCGTTGCGCGTGGCGATCTCGAGCAGCCGCGCGGCGGCGTTGGAGGCCTCCGGGACGGTCTCGACCCGAATCGTCTGGACACCGGTTGCGGCGGCCGGCTCGGGCGCAGCCGGAGCGGCGACGGGAGCCGGCGCGGGCGTCTCGACGACGGGCTCGGGCTCCGGCGCGGGAGCCGGGGCCGGAGCGATCTCGGGAACCGGAGCAAGCTGCGTCGGCGCGTCGTAAGCCGCCGCGGAGCCGGACTGCGCAGCAGCGAGCTTCGCACGGAGGTCGTCGTTCTCCTGGACGAGGCGAGCCAGCTCGGCCTCCACCTCGTCGAGGAACTGGTCGACCTCGCCCATGTCGTAGCCCTCGCGCAGCCGGACCGGCGTAAAGCGCTTGTTGCTCACGTCCTCAGGCGTCAGCGGCATGACCTCACCTATCTTCGAAGTACCAGGACAAACGTTTCTCAGCGAACCTTAGCGCTTGATAGCGAGAAGGCCGCATCACCTGCCGATCAGGCGAGCAGTGCTGAGCGATTAACCGTGAGCAGCACATAAGCCAGGATCATCACGAGGATGAAGCTCAGGTCAAGGGCGAAATTGCCGATACGGATCGGCTTGATCACCTTGCGGAGCGCGTTGATCGGCGGATCGGTGGCGCTGTAGGCCGCCTCCAGGAAGACCAGCACCACACCACGCGGCTCCCAGCTGCGTGCGAACACCTGGACCCAGTCCGTCATGAACCGGACCCACAGGAAGCCGATGAAGACGAAGAGGACGCCCTCGATGATCCAGCCGGCGATGCTCACGACGTCAACCTAGCGGGTGCGCCGGAAGCACCGGGCACCCGGCTCGACCGACGCGCACCGCCGGTTCAGCTCTGGTTGAAGAATCCACCGTCGGCGATGCGCTGCTTGTCCTCCGCCGCGACGCTCACGTTCGGCGGGGAGAGCAGGAAGACCTTGTTGGTGATCCGCTCGATGCTGCCGCGAGTGGCGAAGATGAGGCCGGCCGCGAAGTCGACGAGCCGCTTGGCGTCGGAGTCGTTCATCTCCGTGAGGTTCATGATCACCGGCACGCCCTCGCGGTACTCCTCGCCGACCGAGCGCGCCTCGTTGTACGTCGTGGGGTGCAGGGTCGTGATCCGGGAGAGCTCTGCGACGACGGGCTGCGGAGCCGCCGCGACGGGGCGACGGCGCTCCTCCAGGTCGGCCACGTTCGGCGACGGCACGGCGCGGACGGGCCGGGCGGGTCGCTGCTCGCGCGCGTCGCGCGGGCCGGCCTGCCGCTCGGCGGTCTCCTCGTCGTACTCGTCATAGCCGGCGTCCTCCAGCAGGCCGAGGTACTCACCGATCCTGCGCATCGCACCGCTCATGACAGTTGCCTCCGTGATCCGTGCCCCGGCGTGGCCGGAGCATCTGGTGGTGTTGTGGACATTACTGGACTTGTGGCCTCGGGCCGAGGACCGCGGAGCCGACGCGCACGTGTGTCGCACCGGCCGAGATCGCCTGCTCCAGGTCGCCGCTCATGCCGGCGGAGAGCAGGGTCGCGTCGGGGTGGTCGCTGAGGAACGCCGCGCGCACCTCGGCGAGCCGGGCGAACGCCGTGGCCGGGTCCTCGCCCAGCGGTGCGACGGCCATCAGGCCGCGTAGCCGCAGGGCCTCGCCGGCCGCCACGACGCTCTCGGCGAGGGCGCCGAGAGCCTCAGGGGCGGCACCGAAGCGATGCTCAGCGGCGGGCGGGTCGAGGCTCACCTGGAGCAGCACGTCGACCTGCCGCTCGGTCTCGGTGGCACCTCGCGCGAGGCGGGTGACGAGCTCGGGACGATCGACGGACTCGACGACGTCGGCGTAGCGGGCCACCGCGGCGGCCTTGTTGGTCTGCAGGCCGCCGATGTAGTGCCAGCGCAGGCCGAGGTCGGCGCACTCCTCGGCCTTGGCGCGTGCCTCCTGGTGCCGGTTCTCCCCCACGTCGGTGACGCCGAGTCCGGCGAGCAGCCGCACGTCGGAGGCCGGGAAGAACTTGGTGACCACGACGAGGCCGACCTCGTCCTCACCGCGACCCGCCGCCCGGCAGGCGGCCGCGATGCGCTCGCGCACCTTCGCCAGCGCGTCGGCGAGCTCCTCGGGGCGGCTCACCGGGCACCGCCGAGGCGGATGACGCCGGCCTGGCGGCCGGCGGCGGCACCGTCGCGCCGGAAGGAGTACAGGTCGGGCGACTCGCGGGTGCAGCGGCCGGCGTCGACGACCTGCACGCCGTCGGCCTCGAGCTGGGCGCGCACACCGGCGCCGATGTCGAGGCTCGGCGTGCCCCAGGTGGTCCTGGCGCGGGCCTGCGGCACGATCGCGGCCACCTCCTCCTGCATCGTCTCCGGCACCTCGTAGCAGCCGCCGCAGATGGAGGGCCCCACCCATGCGGTGAGGCTCTCGGCACCCAGGGCGCGCATCGCGGCCACCGTGGCCGGTACGACGCCCCGGACCAGGCCGAGCCGGCCCGCGTGCGCCGCAGCGATGACGCGGGCCTCGGGGTCGGCCAGCAGCACGGGCACGCAGTCGGCGGCGCGGACCATCAGCGTGTGGCCGGGCAGCGTGGTGACGATGCCGTCGGCCTGCGGCGGGTGGCCCGGCTCAGGCGCGGGCGTCTCAGCGCTCAGGGTGACGACGTCCGCCCCGTGCACCTGGTGCAGGTCGGCGAGGGTGTCGCCGGGGGCGAAGTCGTCGAGCAGCAGCCGCAGGTTCTGCGCCCGGGCAGCGGCGTCGCCCTCGCCCTCGAGCGCGAGGTCGAGCTCGTCGTGGGGTGCAGGACTGACCCCGCCGAACCGGTCCGTGAAGGCCAGGTCGACGGGGCCCGTCGAGATCCGCAGGGAGTACACCGACCTACTTCAGGAAGTCCGGGACGTCGAGGTCGTCGCCGTCGTCGAACTGCATCGGCGCAGGCGTGGGACGCATGCCGACGGGCTGCGGGTCGGCCGGCTTGGTGCGCTCGGCAGGGCGCTCTGCAGGTCGCTCGGCGGGGCGCTCGGGGGTCGAGGAGACCGGCTGCGCGGACCGGGACGACTCCTCGCGGCGCGGCGCGGCGGCGGAGCGGGCCTCCGCGGCCGGGGAGGGCGTCGACTGGGCCGCCTGGGCCCGCTCGCGGCGCAGCGAGGTCTCCTGGCGCTGCTTGGGCAGGCCACCGTCGAAGCCGGCGGCGATCACCGTCACCCGGACCTCGTCGCCGAGGGCGTCGTCGATGATCGTGCCGAAGATGATGTTGGCCTCGGCGTGCACGGCGTCGGCGACCATCGCGGCGGCCTCGTTGATCTCGAAGATGCCGAGGTCGGAGCCGCCGGCGATGGAGAGCAGCACGCCGTGGGCGCCGTCGATGGAGGCCTCGAGCAGCGGGCTGCTGATCGCCATCTCGGCAGCGGCGAGCGCACGGTCCTCACCGCGGGCGGAGCCGATGCCCATGAGGGCGGAGCCGGCGTTGCTCATGACGGCCTTGACGTCGGCGAAGTCGACGTTGATCAGGCCGGGGGTGGTGATCAGGTCGGTGATCCCGGAGACACCCTGCAGCAGGACCTGGTCGGCCTGCTTGAACGCGTCCAGCATCGACACGTTGCGGTCGGAGATCTGCAGCAGCCGGTCGTTGGGGATCACGATGAGGGTGTCGACCTCCTCGCGGAGCCGATCGATGCCCTCGTCCGCAGACTTCTTGCGCCGCGCCCCCTCGAAGGTGAACGGGCGGGTCACCACACCGATGGTCAGCGCGCCCAGCGAGCGGGCGATCCGGGCCACGACGGGAGCACCGCCGGTGCCGGTGCCGCCGCCCTCGCCTGCGGTCACGAAGACCATGTCGGCGCCCTTGAGCACCTCCTCGATCTCCTCGGCGTGGTCCTCGGCGGCGCGGCCGCCCACGTCGGGGTTCGCGCCGGCACCCAGGCCGCGGGTCAGCTCACGACCGATGTCGAGCTTGACGTCGGCGTCGCTCATCAGCAGCGCCTGGGCATCGGTGTTGATGGCGATGAACTCGACGCCCTTGAGGCCGACATCGATCATGCGGTTCACGGCGTTGACGCCGCCACCGCCGATGCCGACGACCTTGATGATGGCCAGGTAGTTCTGTGCAGCTGCCACGGCGGCTTCACCTCTCCGGGTGTGGGGCGGTATCGATGTCAGTAGTCGTCTCGACGAGGTCGGCGGGGATGCCGGCGCGGGCCGCCTTCCCCAGCAGCCGCACCGCGTGTCCCGAAACCCTTACCCTCAGGTAGAGGGTTATAGTTATGTCAACCTCGTCGTTCCCACGACAGTAGGCACGACGAGACGTCCCGCGGTGCAGACACGCCGCGTCCGCGCGCGATTGCGCGCCATTGTTTGGGAACGCGCCCAGCAGGAGCCCTGCTCAACGGGTGGTGGGCGCGCCGGGGACCGAGACGTCGTACGTCGTGGCCTCGACGGCGAGGAGCTTGAGCAGGACCGCGGCCTTCTCCTCGGACTGGCCCGCGCTCCCCCAGCGGACGAGGCGACCGTCCTCCAGGTGCAGCATGATCTCGTCGACCGTGCGGATCGAGGCGTACTCGACCAGGGCCGCGACCTCACGGTCGAGGGAGGCCACGACCGCGGCGCCCTCGCTGAGCGCGTTGCGGTCGGCACCGGCGCCGACGCGCACCCGGGGCAGACCCTCCAGCGCCCGCGGCGGAGCCGGGAAGGCGGTGCCGTCGGCGTCCAGCGCCATCTCGCGGCGGCCCTGGTCGAGCACGGCGACCGCCTTGCGCTCGACCACCTCGATCCGGACGTCGTGGGGCCACTTGCGCGACACGTCGACCGAGCGCACCGCCGCCAGCGAGCCCACCCGCTTGGCGATGGGGTCCAGGTCGACCCGGGCCAGGGCGCCACCGGTGGGCACCTCGGCGGCCTCCAGCACCTGCTCGGTGCTGAGCAGGTCGGTGCCGAGCACCACCACGCCCTCGGCACGGGTCCAGGACGAGAAGTAGACGGCGTAGATGCCGAAGGCGAGCAGGCTCACCGCGGCCACCGCCGCGACCACGTAGCGCCAGGTCAGCCAGCGGCGCCTCCGCTGCCGGCGCAGGAACGCCCGGCGGGCCCGGTCGAGGGCGGGGTTCGCCGAGTCCGCTCTGCCCTTCCCCGTGCCGCGGGCCTTCGTGCGGGTCTTGTCACCGGCCTTGCCACGCCGCGTCGAGCCGGAGCCTTGCGCCACTACGCCGGGCCCCGCTGCGCGTCGAGTGCGGCGACCATCTGCGGCGCCAGCGCGGTGACGTCGCCGGCCCCCAGGGTGAGCACCAGGTCGCCCGGCCGCACGGTGGACACCAGGGTGTCCAGCGCGGCGGAGCGGTCCGCCACGAAGTGGACCTGCTCGGCGGCCAACGGGACCGCGTCGGCGACCAGCGCGCCGGTGACGTCGGCGTCGGGCTGCTCGCGGGCGACGTAGACGTCGAGGACGACCACCTCGTCGGCGGCGCCGAGCGCCTCCCCCATCTCCACGCCGAAGATCCTGGTCCGCGAGACCAGGTGCGGCTGGAAGCAGACCACCAGGCGTCCGCCGTCGGCGACCAGCGACCGCGCGGCCTGCAGGTCGCCGCGGATCTCGCTGGGGTGGTGGGCGTAGGAGTCGTAGACCCGTACCGCGTCCGCGCCCTCGCCGACGGTGCCGATCGGCTCCATCCGGCGCCCGGTGCCGACGAAGGAGCCCAGGCCGGCGGCCAGGGCGGCGAAGTCGTGGCCGAGCTCCAGGCCCATGGCCAGCGCGGCGAGCGCGTCGACGACGTAGTGGCGCCCGGGGATCCGCAGCGCGACCTCGCCGAGCTCGATGCCGTCACGCTCGACGGCGAAGGTGGTGCCGCCGCCGGCGGTCCGCAGCCGGACCGCGCGCAGGTCGGCCTCGGTGTCCACGGCCGTCGTCACGACCCGTCGCCCTGCGCGGCGCTGCCGCTCGGCGAGCCGGGCCGCGCCGGGGTCGTCCACGCCGCAGACCAGGAACCCGGCGGGGTCGATCCCGTCGGCGAAGTCCTCGAACGCAGCGGCGTAGGCCTCCTCGGTGCCCCACACGTCGAGGTGGTCGGCCTCGATGTTGAGCACGATCGCGGCGTGGGTGTCGTAGACGAGGAAGGCGCCGTCGCTCTCGTCGGCCTCGGCGACGAACAGGTCGCCGGCGCCGAGGTCGGCGTTGCGCCCGGTGGCGCTGAGCACCCCGCCCACGGCGTACGACGGGTCCGCGCCGGCCGCGATCAGGGCGACGGCGAGCAGGCTGGTGGTGGTGGTCTTGCCGTGCGTGCCGGCCACGGCGAGCACGGTGCGGTCCGCCATCACCGCGGCCAGCCCCGCCGAGCGGGGCAGCAGCCGCAGCCCGCGGCGGGTGGCCTCGAGGACCTCGGGGTTGTCCTCGCGCGCGGCCGTGGTGACGACCAGCGTGTCGGCGTCCGCGACGTGCTCGGCGGCGTAGCCGAGGTGGATCGGGACGTCGACCTCGCGCAGCGGGGCCAGGAACGGGGTGTCGTTGTCGTCGCTGCCGGTGACCGGCACACCACGGCGGGCCATGATCCGGGCGATGCCGGACAGCCCCGCCCCGCCGATGCCGACGAAGTGGACGCGGCCCAGCTGCTCGGCGGGCAGGATCTGCTCGGGGACGGGGATCCTCATCGGGCACCCGCCGTCGCCACGTCGCGGATGATCTCGGCAAGCCGATCGTCCGCGTCGCGGGGCACCAGCGCCGCGGCGGCCCGGCCCATCGCGGCCAGCCGGGCCGGGTCGGTGGCCAGCGGCGGCACCGTCGCGGCGACGTACTCGGCACTGAGGTCGGCGTCGTCGACCAGGATCGCTCCCCCGGCCTCGACGACGGGACGGGCGTTCAGCGCCTGCTCGCCGTTGCCGATCGGCAGGGGGACGAAGATCGCCGGCACGCCGCTCGCCGAGGCCTCGACGACGCTGGAGGCGCCCGAGCGGCAGATCATCAGGTCCGCCGCGGCCAGGGCGAGGTCCATCCGCTCCACGAACGGCACCACCACGTAGGGCACCGCGCCCGGGGACGGGGCGTTCCAGTCGGGGTCCTCGGTGCCGTGCCGGCCGATGGCGTGCAGCACCTGCACCCCGGCGGCGGCCAGGGCGGGCGCGGCGGCGCTGACCGCGCGGTTGAGCCGGCGCGCGCCCTGCGAGCCGCCCGTGACGACCAGCGTGGGCCGGTCGGCGTCGAGGCCGAAGAACGCCCGGGCCTCGGCGCGCACGGCGTCGCGGTCCAGCGCGGAGATCATCCGGCGGATCGGCAGGCCGACGTACTCGGCACCCTTGAGCGGGGTGTCGGGGAAGCTGACCGCGACCCGGGTCGCCACGCGGGCACCGAGCTTGTTGGCGATGCCGGGCAGCGCGTTCTGCTCGTGCACCACCAGCGGGATCCGGCGTCGCCGGGCCGCGAGGTAGGCCGGCACGGAGACGTAGCCGCCGTAGCCGACGATGACGTCGGGGCGCACCTCGTCGACGACGTCGAGGGCCGCGCGGACCGCGGCGCGCAGCCGCACCGGGACGGCGAGCAGGTCCTTGCCGGGCCGGCGCGGCAGCGGCACCGGGGGCACGAGACGCAGCGGGTACCCGGCGGCAGGCACCACCGTGTTCTCCAGGCCGCGGGGCGTGCCCAGGCAGGTGATCTCGACATCGGGGACCAGGCGCCGCAGGGCGTCCGCGGTGGCGAGCAGCGGCGAGGTGTGCCCCGCCGTTCCCCCACCGGCCAACAGAACTCGCACGGGAGCCAACCTACCGACGCGCCGACAGCCCGGCGGAGGAGGCCCGGCGCCGCTGCTTCAGCGCGCGCGCCGCCGCCGGCTCGCGGCGGGCGAAGCCGATCACCAGGCCCAGCGCGGCCAGTGTGGGCAGCAGGCTGGAGCCGCCGTAGGAGACCAGCGGCAGCGGGATGCCGATCACCGGCAGCAGCGCCAGCACCATGCCGACGTTGATGATCATCTGGCCGAGCAGCCACACCACGATGCCGAAGCTGCAGTAGCGCACGAACGGGTCCTTGGTCTCCCGCGCCACCCGGATGCCGGCGTAGGCGATGACCAGGAACAGCCCGACCACGAGCAGGGTGCCGACCAGGCCGAGCTCCTCGCCGAGCACGGCGAAGATGAAGTCGGTGTGGGCCTCCGGCAGCTGGCCCCACTTCTGCTGGCTGGCCCCGATGCCCTCACCGAACACTCCCCCGCTGGACAGCGCGTAGAGGCCGTGCGCGGGCTGCCAGCCGGTGCCGTGGTAGTCCTTGAACGGGTCCACGAAGTTGGCCAGCCGGGCGGCGCGCACCGACGAGGTCGCCGCCATCGCCAGCGCCACCGCGGAGACCGACATCAGCGCGAGCACGAACAGCCTGCCCGGGGCGCCGACCACCCACAGCATGGCGACGAGCAGCGCGAAGAACACCAGCGCGGTGCCGAGGTCGCGACCGATGACGACCAGGCCGGTGGCCAGCACCATGCCGGGCACCACCGGCACCAGCATCTGGTGCAGGTTGGCCAGGCGGCGCTCCTTGTTGGCGTAGATGTGGGCGGCCCAGATCACCAGCGACAGCTTCGCGATCTCCGAGGGCTGGATCTGCACCGGCCCGAGCGCGAGCCAGTTCGTGTTGCCGCCGACCTCGACGCCGATCGCGGCCGTCAGCCCGAGCAGGATCAGCGAGAGCGTGAAGGCCGGGTAGGACAGCCCGCGCACCCAGCGCACCGAGACCCGGGAGGCGATGAAGGCGCACGGCACACCGAGCGCGACCCACATCAGCTGGCGTCGTACGACGGTGTAGGAGTCGCCGGTCTGGCGGAAGGAGGCGACGCTGGAGGCGCTGAGCACCATGATCAGCCCGATGGTGAGCAGCAGCGCGGTGGCGCCGAGCAGCAGGTAGTAGGTGGTCAGCGGCCGGCCGAGGGCGTCCTGGACCGCTCCCAGCCATCCGGTACGACGTGGGGCCGGCGTCACGGCACGCGCTGTGCGCGGGGCCCGCGGGCCACGCGGGGCGCCCGGGGTGCCGAGCCGAGGACGGCGCCGCAGCCGCTCGCGCAGGGAGAGCCGGGCGTCCTCGGGGTTCGCGGTGGTGATGACGTCCCCCTCGCTCTGCTCGTTCCTCGCCGACGGTGCGGCTCTGTCCTACTCGGTGCCGGTGTGCTTCCGCACCGCCGCGGCGAACGCGTCCCCGCGGGCGGCGTAGTCGGTGAACCGGTCCATCGAGGCACACCCCGGAGCCAGCAGCACGGTGTCGCCCGGCTGGGCCACGCCGGCGGCCGCCGCCACGACGCGCCTCATCAGGTCCCCTCCGGACCCACTCTCAGCGTCTCCAGTCTCGGTGCTCTCGACGTCGAAGACGGGCACATCGGGTGCGTGTCGCGAAAGCGCGTCGGCGATGAGGCCGCGGTCCTCGCCGAGAAGCACGACGGCACGCAGCCGGGAGCCGACGGTCGCGACGAGGTCGTCGAAGGTGGCGCCCTTGGCGAGCCCGCCGGCGACCCACACCACGGAGTCGAAGGCGGCCAGCGACGAGGCGGCGGCGTGCGGGTTGGTGGCCTTGGAGTCGTCGACCCAGGTGACTGCCTCGTGCTCGGTGACCACCGCGATCCGGTGGTCGCCGGGACGGAACGCGCGCAGGCCGTCGCGCACGGCGGCCTGGCTCACGCCGTGCGCGCGGGCCAGCGCGGCGGCGGCCAGGGCGTTGGCGATGAAGTGCGGCGCCTGGGAGGCCAGGTCGTCGAGGGTGCACAGCTCGGCGGCGCTGGTGCCGCGCTCGGCGATGAAGGCCCGGTCGACCAGGAACTCGTCGACCACGCCGAGCATCCCGGGGCCGGGCACGCCGAGGGTGAACCCGACCGCGCGGGCCCCCTCGACGACGTCGGCGTCGCGGACCAGCTGCTCGGTGACCGGGTCGGCCACGTTGTAGACGCAGGCGCGCTCGACACCCTCGTAGATGCGGCCCTTGTCGCGGGCGTAGCCGGACATGCCGCCGTGGTTCTCGTACCAGTCGAGGTGGTCCTCGGCGACGTTGAGCACCACGGCGCTCTCCGCGGCCATGGTCTGCACCGAGTGCAGCTGGAAGCTGGACAGCTCGACGGCGAGGACGTCGTATCCCTCGGGGTCCATGACGGCCTCGGTGAGCGGCAGGCCGACGTTGCCGGCCGCGACGGTGCGCAGGCCCGCAGCGCGCAGGATCGACTCGAGCATCTGCACGGTCGTGGTCTTGCCGTTGGTGCCGGTGACGCACAGCCACGGCGCCGGGTTCGCGGGGTCCCGCAGCCGCCACGCCAGCTCCGCCTCGCCCCACACCACGACGCCGCGCTCGCGGGCGGCCGTCACGATCGGCGCGTCGGGGCGGAACCCCGGCGAGACGATGAGCAGGTCGACGTCGCCGGCGGGCAGGTCGTGGGTCGCGCCGGTGTGCACGTCGATCCGCGCGCCGAGCACCTCGAGCAGCTCGACGCGTTCGAGGATGCGCGGGCTGACGCTCTCCGCGACCGCGTGCACGTCGGCGCCCAGGTGCAGCAGGTTGTCGACGGCGGCCGCACCGCTGGCACCGAAGCCGGCCACGACCGCCCGCACGCCGGTCCAGGCGTCGCGCCGGCCCAGCGTGGTGACGTCGCGGCTCACAGCTTCGACACCCACTCCGCGTAGAACAGGCCCAGGCCGGTGGCCACGAAGAGGCCGGTGATGATCCAGAACCGGATCACCACGGTGACCTGCTCCCAGCCGAGCATCTCGAAGTGGTGGTGGATGGGGGCCATCCGGAAGATCCGCTTGCCCTTGGTGAGCTTGAAGAAGCCGACCTGCAGCATCACCGACATCGTCTCGAGGACGAACAGGCCGCCGAGGATGACCAGCAGCAGCTCGGTGCGGGTGAGGATCGCGAACCCGGCGAGCGCGCTGCCGAGCGCCAGGGAGCCGGTGTCACCCATGAAGATCTTCGCCGGCGAGGCGTTCCACCACAGGAAGCCGAAGCAGGCCCCGGTGATGGCCGCGGCGATGATCGCGAGGTCGAGCGGGTCCCGCACGTTGTAGCAGGACGCGCTGGGCACGTCCTGGCAGAACTGGTTGCTCTGCCAGATGTTGACCAGCATGTAGGCGCCAAACACCATCGCGCAGGCGCCCGCGGCGAGGCCGTCGAGGCCGTCGGTGAGGTTGACGGCGTTGGAGAACCCGGCGACGAAGAGCCAGATCAGCAGGAGCGCGAGGATCGTGGGCAGCACGAACCAGTCGAGCTCACGCAGGAAGGAGAGCTTCTCGCTGGCCGGCGTGCGGCCGTTCTCGTCCTCCAGCCACGGCGAGAGCGCCAGCCAGCCGAAGACCAGCGCGATCACCGTCTGCCCGGCCATCTTGGCCTTGCTGCGCAGCCCCAGGCTGCGCTGCTTGGAGATCTTGATGAAGTCGTCGAGGAAGCCGACCAGGCCCATCCCGACGAACAGGAAGAGCAGCAGCAGTGCCGAGGCGCTGGGCGGGGTGAAGGTGATCAGCTTGGCGGCGAAGTAGCCGATCACGGCGGCCAGGATGATGACCACCCCGCCCATCGTGGGCGTGCCGCGCTTGGTGTGGTGGCTGGTCGGGCCGTCGTCGCGGATCTCCTGGCCGTAGCCCCACTGGGTGAACAGGCTGATGACCACCCGGGTGCCCAGCAACGAGATCAGCAGTGAGATTCCACCTCCGAGCAGGATCGCTCTCACGCTGTCGTTCCCTCCAGGATCGTCTGTGCCACGAGCTCCAAGGCGGCGCCACGCGACGCCTTGACGAGGACGACGTCCTCCGCCCGCGCATTCTGCCGCACCCAGGCGGCAGCCTCCTCCCGGCCCGCCGTGACGACTACGTCACCCTGCCAGCCGGATGCGGCGCCTCCCGCCGCATCCGCGGCGCCGGCCGCCACCGGCGCGGCCTGCTCCCCCACCACGACCAGCACGTCGACACCCAGCGCAACGGCCGCCGCACCCACCGAGCGGTGCCCGGCCTCGTGCTCGGCGCCGAGCTCGCGCATCTCACCCAGCACCGCGATCGACCGGCCACCGGGCCGGGCCGACGCGATCCGCATCAGGGCCTCCAGCGCGGCGAGGGTGGACTCCGGGTTGGCGTTGTAGGCGTCGTTCACCACGACCAGCCCGTCGGCGCGCTCGCTCAGCTGCATGCGCATCGGGGAGGCGGCCTCGGCCTCCGACAGCGCGGCCGCGACAGCGGCGACGTCGTACCCGGCGGCCAGGGCCATGGCGGCCGCGGCGGCGGCGTTGGCCACCTGGTGCCCGCCGACCTGGCGCAGCGTGACCGGGTGCCACGCGCCGTCGTGACCGAGCTCGAACGTGGGGCGGCCGAGCGCGTCGTAGGAGACGTCGCGCCAGCGGACGGCCGCCTCGGCACCGAAGGTGAGCACCCGCGCCGTCGTACGACGCGCCATGGCGGCCACCAACGGGTCGTCGGCGTTGAGCACCGCGACGCCGTCGGCGTCGAGGGCCTCCACGATCTCGCCCTTGGCCTGCGCGATCGCCTCCCGGCTGCCGAACTCGCCCACGTGGGCGGTGCCCACGTTGAGCACGGCGGCGATCCGCGGCGGGGCGATCGAGCACAGGTAGGCGATGTGGCCACCGCCACGCGCCCCCATCTCCACCACCACGTGGCGGGTGGAGTCGTCGGCGCGCAGCACGGTGAGCGGCACGCCGAGCTCGTTGTTGTGGTTGGCGCGGGTGGCCACCACCGCGTCCTCGCCGGCGAGGCTGGCCAGGACCGCGGCGAGATAGTCCTTGGTCCCGGTCTTGCCCTGGGACCCGGTGAGCGCGAAGACGCTGGCGCTGGTCGCATCGATCTGGTGCCGGGCGAGCCGGCCCAGCGCCGCCACCGAGTCGTCGGTCACGACGGTGGGGGCGGCCGTGGGCCGGGTGCCGAGCACGGCGTGGGCGCCGGCGGCGAAGTCGTGTCCGTCGACGCGCTCACCGGCGACGGCGACGAAGAGCCCGCCGGGGATCGGGGCGCGGCTGTCGATGTAGGCCGGCGCGGTGACGAGCACGTCCTCGCCGTGCAGCGTGCCACCGACGACGGCGGCGACCTCGGAGAGCCTGATCGGGTTCATCGCTTCTCCTCCAGCTCGCGAAGCACCTCGCGGGCCACCTCACGGTCGTCGAACGGGTGCACCACGCCGGCGACCTCCTGTCCGCTCTCGTGTCCCTTGCCGGCGATCAGCACCACGTCGCCGGGCCCGGCGCCGGCGAGGGTCTCGCGGATCGCCGCGCCCCGGTCGCCGACCTCACGGACCTCCGCCCGGGCAGCTCCCGTGGTCTCGGCGCTGCGGGCACCGGCCAGCACCTCGGCCCGGATCGCGGCCGGGTCCTCGGTGCGCGGGTTGTCGTCGGTGACCACCACGACGTCGGCGAGGCGCGCGGCGATCTCCCCCATCACCGGGCGCTTGCCGCGGTCACGGTCGCCGCCTGCGCCGACGATCGCGACCAGCCGGCCGCGGGTGACGGGCCGCAGCGTGTTCAGCACCGCCTCGAGGGCGTCGGGCTTGTGGGCGTAGTCGACGACCACCGAGAGGTCGAGGCTGGTCGGCACCCGCTCCAGGCGACCGGGCACGCCGCCCGAGCGGGCGATGCCGTCGGCGACGGCGTGGGGGTCGAGGCCGGCCTCGGCGGCCGCCGCGATCGCGGCCAGCGCGTTGGCGACGTTGAAGGCACCGGGCAGCGGCACGGCGGCCGGGACGCGCAGCCCATCGGGGCCGTGCACCACGAACCGCGACCCGTCCGCGTGCGAGTCCACGTCGTGCGCCGTCCAGTCGGCGTCGGGATCGCCGAGGGCATAGCTGCGCACCGGGATCGTGGCCTGCTCCAGCAGCCGCCGCCCGTGCTCGTCGTCGATGCAGACCAGGCCGAGGCGGGCGTGCTCGGGGGTGAACAGCAGCGCCTTGGCCGCGAAGTACTCCTCGACGTCGGCGTGGAAGTCGAGGTGGTCGCGGCCGAGGTTGGTGAAGACGGCGACGTCGAAGCGGACGCCGTCGACGCGACCCAGCACCAGCGCATGGCTGGAGACCTCCATCGCGCACGCGCTGACGTCGAGCTCGCGCATCCGCGCGAACAGGCCGTGCAGGTCGGGAGCCTCCGGCGTGGTCAGCGAGGTCTTGACCTCCTCGCCGGCGATGCGGGTGCCGACGGTGCCGATCGCCGCACTGCGCACCCCGGCGGCCAGCAGCCCGCCGTCGAGCAACCGGGTCACGGTGGTCTTGCCCTGGGTGCCGGTGACGCCGATCGTCGTCAGCGCGGCGGCGGGGTCGCCGTACACCTGCGCGGCGAGCGAGCCGAGCACCGCGCGCGGGTCGGGCACCACGAGCAGCGGAAGCCCGGCGACGGCCTGCTCGGCCCCGGCCGGGTCGGTGAGCACCGCGACGGCGCCGGCCTCGGCGGCCTGCGCGACGAACGCGGCGCCGTGGGCCCGGGCGCCGGGCAGCGCGGCGTAGAGGTCGCCCGGCTGCACCCGGCGCGAGTCCAGCGTGAGGCCACCGACGCGCACGTCGGCGAACGTGCCGGGCACACCGAGCAGCGCCGCCAGGTCGCCCAGCGGCGTCAGCCTCGGGTGCAGCGGCCGGGTCGCCGGTGGGGCGGCCGGTGAAGTGGCCGGTGAAGTGGTCGGTGAAGTGGTCGGTCGGTCAGCGGGTCCGGGGGTCACCACGCGGGGCTCACCACTCGACCGGGGTCTGGTTCGGCTTGGCCCCGGTCGGCGGGACTCCATAGCGGCGCAACGTGTAGCTCATCAGCTTCGAGAATGCCGGACCGGCCACGCTGCCACCACCCGAGCCCGACCGTGGAGCGTGCACGACGACGTAAATCGTGAAGCGCGGGTCGTCGGCGGGGGCGAATCCGGCGAAGGAGACCGAGGTGCTGCCGTCGTAGCGGCCGTCGACGACGCGCTGGGCGGTGCCGGTCTTGCCGGCGACGCGGTAGCCGGGCACGGCGGCCCGCGGGGCGACGCCCTCCTCGGGGTCCAGGACCCGCTCCATCATCAGCATCGTCTCGGTGGCCGCCGCCTCGCTGATCACGCGGCGGGTACGGGCGGAGTCGCTGCCCACGGTGCGTCCCTCGTCGGTGACCGCCGAGCCGGTGACCAGGCTGGGGTCGACCCGCACGCCGCCGTTGGCGATGGTGTTGACCGCGGCGGTCATCTGCACCGCGTTGACCGACAGCGACTGACCGAACGCGACGCGGTCGCCGACCTGGGAGGTCCAGGCCGCACCCTGGGGCACGATGCCCTTGCTCTCCCCGCCGAGG
This sequence comes from Nocardioides faecalis, assembly GCF_018388425.1. Classification (NCBI taxonomy): domain Bacteria; kingdom Bacillati; phylum Actinomycetota; class Actinomycetes; order Propionibacteriales; family Nocardioidaceae; genus Nocardioides; species Nocardioides faecalis. The sequence goes on from NZ_CP074406.1 coordinate 2,343,253, forward strand.
CCGACGCCGGTCTGGGAGCCCAGGCCGAAGGCGAGCAGGTACGAGCGCAGCTGGCCACGCTTGAACTGGTCGGCGGCGAGCACGGTGCCCACGTTGGACGACTTGGCCATCACGCCCGCCAGCGTGAGCCGCAGCGTGCCGTGGTCCCAGTAGTCGCCGATCGGGCGGTCCTGCCGGTTCAGCCTGCCCGGCACCTTGAGCTTCTGCTCCTTGAACGCCAGGCCGGCGTCGACCAGGGAGCTGATCGTGAGCACCTTGCCGACCGAGCCCGGCTCGAAGACGTCGGTCAGCGCCGAGGAGGTGTAGCGCTCCTTGGGGTACTCGTAGGGGTCCGAGACGTCGTACGTCGGGTAGTCGGCCAGCGCGAGCAGCTGCCCGGTGCGGCTGTCCATGATCACCGCGATGCCGGACTCGCCGTCGGAGCGCTCCACGGTCTGCTGCAGCACGCGCTGGGCGTAGAACTGCAGGTCGCGGTCGATGGTGGTGCGCAGGTCCTTGCCGTCGACGGCGGGCGTCATCGTGTTCTCACCGAGCGGGATGCGGTTGCCCGCCCCCATGTCGTAGCGGGCCTCGCCGTCCTTGCCGGACAGGAAGGTGTCGAAGGCGTCCTCCAGGCCGGCCCGGCCGACGATGGCGGCCTTGGCGCCCTTCTCGCCGTTCTCGGCCAGGAACCCGATCACGTTCGCGGCGACGTCGCGGTTCGGGTAGACCCGGACCGGGTCGCGCTCGGTGGCCAGCCCGACGAAGGGGCGGTCGTCCTCGGCGAATCGCTCCTTGGCGTCGGCGACGACCTTCTCGGCCTTGCTGGCCGGGACCTGGCGCGCGACGTACTGGTAGCGGCTGCCCTCGACCCGGAGCCTGGCGAGGGTCTCGAAGTAGTCGACGCCGAGCTCCTGGGCCAGGAACGTCGCGAGCTCGGGTGCGACCTTGGCGGTCACCGCCGGGTCGGCGATGACCATCCGCCCGTCGACGCTCTCGGCGAGCGCCTCGCCGTTGCGGTCGAGGATCTCACCGCGCCTCGCCGGCAGCGTCACGACCTGCGATCCCTCCGCGGCCGCCATCTGGGCGTAGGCCTTCGGGTCCAGGCCTTGGAGCTGGATCAGGCGTCCGGCGAAGACGGACAGCACGATCGCGATCAGCAGGAAGCCGATCTGCAGGCGCCGGTGCGGCGCCCCGCGCCGCTCCGCGGCGTCACGGCTGATCCTGCGCAGTGGGTTGGTTCGGCTCAACGCTCTCGTCCTGGTCGGCGCCGGGTCCTCTGCGCCCGGGTCGGATCAAACCTAGGCGGCGCGGTCACCGATTCCGGGTGGACGCGCCGCCGGCGCCCGCTCCCCGCTCCGCGCGCTCCGCCCGCTTCGCCTTCGCCGCCTTCCCGGCGGCCGTCTCGGCCGCCGCCGGATCGGTCGCGGGCGCCTTGACCTTGACCTTCACCACGCGCCGCTCGAGCTGGGCCGGCTTGCTCGGCGCCGGGGTGTTCAGCGGGATGCTGTCGGCGGCACTGGCCGGGGTGGGCTGGCCGCTGATCCGGCCGCTGCCGAGGTGGAGGACGCCGGCGGGGGTCGCCGGGATCACCATGCCGAGGCGCTGTGCCGCACGGGCCACGCGCTGCGGCTCACGCAGGGACTGCAGGTCCATCTCGAGCGCCTCCTGCTGCGCGGACAGGTCGGTGGCCTGCTTCTGCAGCGCCGTGGCCTGGAACGACGCCTGCTGCATCGAGGTGTTGAACAGCAGCAGCCCGATCACGCCGCCGAGCAGGATGATGCTGACGAAGGTGACGAACGGGACCCGGGGCGCGGTGGTCCGTCGGCGCGGGACGACGCTGAGCCGGGCGCGCTCGAGGGCCGCCTGCGCCATGCGGGGCGCGGCGTGCGGGAGACGGGCGCGCTGCGCGGATGCGGTGCTGGACACTAGAAGGCTCCCTTGCCCTTGGTCTCACGGTCGGTGCTGGTCCTGCTGGTGCTGCTCGGCTTGCTGGTCCTGCTGGTGTCGCCACCGACGCCGCGTGGACGGACCCGTTCGATGGCGCGCAGCCGCACGGACGCGGCGCGGGGGTTCTCCGCGATCTCCGCCTCGTCGGCCTGCTCCGCGCCCCGCGTCACCAGCCGGTACGACGGCTCGGCCCCCTCGGGCACGAACGGCAGGTCGTCGGGCACGTCGAGGCGCACGGCGTCCGCGAAGGTTCGCTTCACCAGCCGGTCCTCCAGGGAGTGGTAGGACTCCACGACGACCCGGCCGCCGAGCCCGATGGCCGCCACCGCGGCCGGCATCGCCCGCTCGAGGACGCGCAGCTCGTCGTTGACCTCCATCCGCAGCGCCTGGAAGGTGCGCTTCGCGGGGTGGCCGCCGGTGCGCCGGGCCGGGGCGGGGATGACGTCGTAGAGCAGCTCCACGAGACGTGCGGAGTTGGTGAACGGCTCCCGGGCACGCTCGCGGACCACGGCGTCCGCGATCCGCCGGGCCATCCGCTCCTCGCCGTACTGCTTGAGCACGCGGGCGAGGTCGGCGGCGCTGTAGGTGTTGAGCACGTCGGCCGCGGTCGGCCCCGTGCTGCCGTCCATCCGCATGTCCAGCGGTGCGTCGACGGAGTAGGCGAAGCCCCGCTCGGCGACGTCGAGCTGCATCGAGGAGACCCCGAGGTCGAAGAGCACGCCGGCGACGCCGGCCTCGGTGTCCAGGCCGGCGTCGGCCAGGACGTCGCCGATCTCGTCGTACACCGCGTGCACGCCGGTGAACCGGTCCCCGAACGGGGCCAGGCGCTCCCGGCTCATCGCGAGCGCGTCGGGGTCACGGTCGATGCCGATCACCCTGGCCTGCGGCAGGCGGGTCAGGACCGCCTCACTGTGGCCGCCGAGGCCCAGGGTGGCGTCGACCAGGACCGAGCCGGGCTCGCTCAGGGCAGGCGCGAGGAGGGAGACGACCCGGTCGAGCATGACGGGGACGTGGCGGGGACCGCTCATGGCCTGCTCAGCGCTCCCCGAGGCGGGCGAGCAGCAGCAGTGCCGCGCAGAGCAGCGAGACCCCGAGGGAGAACCCCATCAGCACCAGGGCGTCGCGCGCCTGCTGGCGCACGCGCGGTGGCGGTGCGCCGGTGCCGGAGGAACCCGGTGCCTGGGTGCCGGTCACGCTCATGTCTCGACCCTTCGACCGCTGCTGGAACTACTGGAGGACCCTCCGGGTTCGGAGGGTCCGGGGGATCCGCAGAGCCAGGTCCCTGCCCGCTCCTGCCGGTGTGTTCGGGTGTCGTCTGGGGCCGGGGAAGTGCTCCAGATGACCGGGTGATCCCGTCGTGGGTGTCGCGCCTGTGGCCGGGGAAGGTGCTACAGGTGCGCGTGCCGGTCAACGGGATGCGCCGTGCGGGAGCGGGCTGAGACCTCGTCCTGCGGATCCGCTGTGGAGTTGTGCCGCGCCGTGGGGGCGCGGTGGTGGAGCTAGTCGTCGTCCTCGTCCAGGTCGGAGTAGTCCTCCAGCGCCTCGGCCTGGAACTCGCGCCAGGCGGCGGGGTTCCAGATCTCCAGCCGGTCACGCACACCGATCACGACGACGTCGCGCTCGAGGCCGGCGTACTCACGCAGGTGCGCCGGGATGCCGATCCGGCCCTGCTTGTCGGGACGGCTCTCGTCACCGCCGGCGAACAGGATCCGGGCGTAGCGACGGGCCGAGCGACTGGTCATGGGGCGGGCCGCGGCCCGCTCGGCCTCCTCGGCGAAGACGTCGGTGGGCCACACGACCAGGCACCTCTCCTGCCCCTGTGTCACCACGATGCCCTCCGCCAGCCGCTCCCTGAACTTCGCGGGGAGGAAGACGCGGCCCTTCTCGTCGAGCTTCGGGGTGTAGGTGCCCATGAAGAGCATCCGGCACCCCCAGCAGTTCGACGTGAGGTCGTGTCCTCCTCCACTTTCCACCACATTACTCCACAATCCCCCACGGTCAACCACCCGCGCACCCCTTTCCGGTGCGGATTCGCGCCTCGGTACTCCCCGCCGCGTCGTCGCTGCGTTCCGTGTCGCGCGAACCCGCAGGTCAGCGGCGTACGACGCCCCGCAGCCGGCTCACCGAGCGCCGTGGGGCGAGGTGGAGGAAGGTGGAGCGGAAGGTGGAGGAACGTGGTGCCGCGTGGGGCGTGGCGGCTGCTCGACGACGGCGCTGCCCGCGTGCGCCGTAGGGTGAGGAGAAGCCCAAGCACCGATGAGGGAGCACCACGTGGAGCCGCTGACACCCCCGCCCCCGCCCCGTGGCCAGCGCGTCGAGAGACCGACCCCGGCGGCCGGTGCGGCCGACGTCGATGCCGTCGCCCGCGTCGCCGAGCGGATCCGCGACAACGTGGAGAAGGTGATCGAGGGCAAGCCCGAGGTGGTCTCCGCCGCGATCGTCGTCCTGCTCGCCGAGGGCCACCTGCTCATCGAGGACATCCCCGGGGTCGGCAAGACGATGCTCAGCAAGGCACTGGCGCGCAGCATCGACTCCACCGTGCGACGCATCCAGTTCACGCCGGACCTGCTGCCCTCGGACATCACCGGCGTCTCGGTCTACGACCAGTCGACGCGCAGCTTCGAGTTCCGTCCCGGCGCGATCTTCGCCAACGTCGTGATCGGCGACGAGATCAACCGCGCCTCCCCCAAGACCCAGTCCGCGCTGCTGGAGTGCATGGCCGAGCGCCAGGTCAGCGTCGACAGCGTCACCTACCAGCTCGAGTCGCCGTTCATGGTGATCGCGACCCAGAACCCGGTGGAGATGGAGGGCACCTACCCCCTGCCCGAGGCGCAGCGGGACCGGTTCCTCGCCCGGGTCTCGATCGGCTACCCCGTGCCGGCGGCCGAGATCGCGATGCTCAGCAACCACGGGGCGACGAACCCCCTCGACGACCTCGAGCCGGTCACCGACACCGCCGAGGTGCGCAAGCTGTGCGCCACCGTCGCCGACGTGCACGTCTCCGAGGCGGTGCAGCGCTACGCCGTCGCGCTGACCTCGGCCACCCGGCAGAGCCCCGAGCTGGTCCTGGGCGCCTCGCCGCGAGCCACCCTGCACCTCGTGCGGGCCGCGAAGGCGCGCGCCGCCATGCACCGCCGCGACTACGTGCTGCCCGACGACCTGCTGGTCCTGCTCCAGCCCGTGCTCGCCCACCGCCTGCTGCCCGGCCCGGAGGCGACGGTGGCCGGGCGCGGGGCGCACTCGATCCTGGCGGACATCGCCAACCGGGTACCGGTCCCCGACCCGGCGTCGTACTGACCGTGCGCCGGCCGTTCTCCCCTCTCACCCTGCGCGGACGCACGTTCCTCGCCGCCGGGCTCACCGCCATCGCCTGCGCCGTCGTCCTCGGCCAGCCCGCGCTGAGCCGGGTGGGCGTGCTGGTGGCCAGTCTTCCGCTGCTGGCGCTGCTGTTGGCGCGGCGCCGCGTGCCGGACCTGCAGGTGAGTCGGGACGTGCAGCCGCGCACGCTGCGTGCGGGCGAGTCGGCGCGGATCGGGCTGACGATCGCCGCCGGATCGGGCCGCGCCCCCGGCGCGCTGCTGGTGGAGGACGGGGTGCCCTACGCGCTCGGCGACCGGCCACGCCTCGTGCTGCAGGGCCTGGGCCAGCGGTGGGAGCGCAGCGTCGACTACCCGGTGCGCGCAGACCTTCGCGGTCAGTACGCCGTCGGTCCGCTCGTGGTGCGCATGGGCGACCCGTTCGGCCTTGTCGAACGACGCCGCGCGGTGCCGGGGGTCGCGACGCTGGTCGTCACGCCGCGCGTGGTCCCGCTGTCGGCGATCCCCGCCGCCGGCGGTTGGCAGGGCACCGGCGAGCACCGGGCCCAGGCGTTCGCCGCCGGGTCGACCGAGGACGCCAGCGTGCGCGAGTACCGGCGTGGCGACGACCTGCGGCGGGTGCACTGGCGCAGCTCCGCCCGTGTCGGCGAGCTCATGGTGCGCCGCGAGGAGGAGCCGTGGGAGGCACACGCCCACGTGCTCCTCGACAACCGGGCGCACGTGCACCGTGGCCAGGGCGCCGGCTCCAGCCTGGAGACGGCTGTCGTGGCCGCCGCGTCGGTGATCACCCACCTGGCCTCCCAGGGCTACTCCGTCCGGCTGAGCACCGCCGAGGGGACGGTGGCGCTCAACGCCGAGGAGGCGCTGCAGCGCCTGGCCGTGCTGCAGCTGGTCCCGCACGCCCTCCTGCAGCCCGCGCACCGCGGCGACGCACCCCGGGGCGGGGTCGTGGTGGCGATCCTGGGCCAGCTCGCCGACGCCGATGCCCCGGCCCTGCGCCGCCTGCGCCACGAGGCCGCCGCCGCGCTCGCGATGGTCCTCGACGTCGCGCAGTGGTCGGCCACCGGCAGGAGCGACGGCGCGGCCGCCGCGGCGGCGCCGCTGCTGGTCGCGGGGTGGCGGGCCGTGGGGCTGGGGCCGCGTGACCGCCTCGACGCCGTGTGGCGCGACCTCGGTCGCACCGCGGTCCGGGCCGCAGCGGCGGCACCGCGACAGGCGGCCGGGCAGTGAGAGCCCCGGCGCTCGGCGTGGGCGCGACCCTCGGCATCCCGGCCCTCGCCGCGGCCACGACGTGGGTGACGCTGACCGCGTGGCGCGACTTCGTGGCACAGCCGTCCAGCTACCTGGACGGGCTCGCCGTCGTCGCGGTGGTCGTCGCCGGGCTGGGGACGTTGCTGCGCTGGCGCGGCGCGCCGCGCGCCGTGACGGTGCTGGCGCAGGCGGTGGCCGTGGCAGCACTGGTCTGCTACCAGGTCACCGGCTCCCCCGTCTTCGTCGGCGCCCCGGGCGCCGAGCTGTGGGGCTCGCTCGAGGTCGCGGTGGACAGCGCCCGGACCTTCGCGGCGCCGATCGGCCCCGGCGCGCCGCCGGTGTGGCCGCTGCTCCTGGTGAGCGGCGCCGGCTTCCTCCTCCTCGTCGACGTCGTGGCCGCCACCCTTCGCCGGGTGCCCGGAGCCGGTCTGGTCCTGCTCGCCGTCTACGCGGTGCCGAGCGGCCTGCTCGAGGACGGTCCCGGTGCCGCGCCGTTCGCGGTGGCGGCCCTGGGGTTCCTGCTGATGCTGCACCTGGACAGCCGCGAGGGCCTGCGGCGCTGGGGCCGCGGCGTGGGCCCCAGCGGCGACGACGTGCGCTGGGTGCGCACCAACCCGGTGCTGGACGCGGCCCGGGCAGGTGCGGGCCGGATCGGGGTCGGCGCGACGGTGCTCGCCCTCGCCGTACCTGCGTTCATCCCGACCCTCGGCGTCGACCTGCTCGACCTCGGCAACCGCAGCGGGGACGGCGACATCCGCATCCGCAAGCCCGTCGCCGACATGCGCCGCGACCTGGAGCGCGACGTGGACATCCCGATGCTCACCGTCGAGACCGACGACCCCTCCCCCTCCTACCTGCGCATCTCCGTGCTGCACCGGTTCACCGGCCAGGAGTGGAGCAGCGGGGACCGCGACGTCGCCCGGGAGGACAAGGCCGACGGGGAGCTGCCGGCCCCGGCCGGCATGACGACCGCCGTGCCGCGGCGCTCCTACGCCTACGAGGTGCGCGTCACCGAGGACTTCGACTCCACCTGGCTGCCCACCCAGTTCCCGGCCGCGGCGGTGACTGCGGAGGGCGACTGGCGCTTCGACCCCGACACCATGGACTTCCTGGCCGCCGACGACGGCGACACCCGGGATCTGACCTACCGGATGATCGGCCTCGAGCCGCGCTACGGCACCGACGGGCGCTTCTTCCGCGACGCCGCCACGGGAGCGGTGCCCGACGACATGCTCGAGCTTCCCGACAGCCTCCCGGAGATGGTGCGCGCCCTGGCCCGCGAGGTGACCGACGAGGCGACCAACGACTACGAGCGGGCCCTGCTGCTGCAGCGCTGGTTCCGCCGCGACGGCGGCTTCGTCTACGACCTGCGCCGGGCGCCGGACGGCACGGGCAACAACACCTTGGAGGCCTTCCTGTCCGAGGACGGCCGGGTCGGCTACTGCGAGCAGTACGCCTCCGCGATGGCGGTGATGGCGCGGACGCTCGGCATCCCCGCCCGCGTCGCCGTCGGGTTCCTGGAGCCGGACCGGATCAGCCCGACGACCTGGGAGTACAGCAGCCACGACCTGCACGCCTGGCCCGAGCTGTACTTCGCCGGCGCCGGCTGGGTGCGCTTCGAGCCCACTCCGGCCGGGCGGGTCGACGCCGTGCCCGCCTACTCCCGCGTCGCTGTCGGCGGCGACGCGGACAGCGACGACCCCGCCGCCGGCCCGGGTGGCGCGCAGCCCAGCGAGAGCGCGCCCACGGCGGCGCCGAGCGTCACTCCCAGCACGGCCCCGCGGGAGGCGGCCTCGGGAGTTGACGACGGTCCTGCCGGTGCGTCCGGCCGCACGATCCTGGTCCTGCTCGCGGCCCTCGCGGGGGCGGTGATCGTCGCGGGAGCCTCGCTGGGGCCCCGGGCCCTGCGCCGACGCCAGCGGCAGCGCCGCCTCGACGACGGACCGGAGCAGGTGTGGGCGGAGCTGCGCGCCACCGCCGCCGACCTGCGTCTGGACTGGCCCGAGGGCCGCTCCCCCGCCGCCGTCGGGGAGGCGCTGGGCGCGCACCTCACCGACCACGGGGGCGAGGACGCCACCTCCGCACTGGCCCGGATCGTGGCCGAGGTGGAGCGCGGTCGCTACGCCCGGCCGGGCTCGGTGTCCACCTTGGAGCGGACGACGCTGCGCGAGGACGCCGGGACGGTCACGGCCGCCCTGGAGGCATCCGCCGGCAAGGCAGCGCGGCGGCGCGCGACCTGGGCGCCGCTGTCAGTGTGGTCCGGCGGCCGCGAGCCGCGGCGGTAGGCCGGGGACCCGGTGGGCCGGGGTCAGAAGCCGCCGCGCTCGCGGCGGCGGCGCCAACGCGCCTGCAGGGTCTCCATGAACCGCGAGGAGCCACCGGAGCGGGAGGAGCCGCGGCGGCCGCGGCCGCCCTCGACGACGCCGAAGCCCGAGGGGTGGGCGGCGATGTGGGGATCACCCGCGTGGCGATGGCCGCTGATCGCGGTGAGCAGCATGGTGGCCGAGACCAGCATGATCACGAAGCCGCCGACGCCCACCGGCCAGTAGCCGCTGACCGCGCCCGCCATCATCACGCCGAGACCGACGACGAACACGCCGCCCGCCAGGATCGCCCGCCGGCGAGCCGCCTGCCGCAGGGAGGTGCCGCGCAACGTGGAGGCGAACTTGGGGTCCTCCTCGCTCAGCGCACGCTCCATCTGCTCGAGCAGTCGCAGCTCCTCTTCTGAGAGTGGCACCGTTTCCTCCGACACGTGCGAGGCGAGTACGCCCATGGCTGACCTCAAGTGTAGGCAGGCTCGGTCAACGTGGGATAGGCCGTCCCCCGAAATAGTGCGATCGGGGTCACGCGAGCTATCCGGTGGGCCACCCCGGCGGCCGGTCCGGCTCTCCGGCGCCGGGCCGGAGCAGGCTGGCACGGGTGAGCGCGCGGCTGCCGAACCGAGCCGCTGCTCGGTCACCGGCGCGGTCGATGTCGAGCCATCCGGCCGTGGGCTCGGCCAGGCTGCGCGAGCGGGTGGTCGTGGTGAAGTCCGCCAGGCGCACCGTGACGGCGACGGTGCGTCGCAACCGACCGGCCGTCCGCGCCCTGCGGGTCACCCGGGCGACCAGGGCGAGCAGCTCGCGGTGCAGTGCGTCGCGGTCGCTCACGTCCGCGGCCAGCGTGTGCTGGGCACCCATGCTGCGCTCGGCCTCGCCCTCCCCCAACCCGAATACGCCCGCGCCGCCGGGACGGAGCCGGTCGCGGTCGGTGCCCCAGGCGAGGTCGTGCAGGTGCAGCCGGCGTCGGGTGGCCTCACCGACGCCGTACAACGCGCCGACGTCGAGGGGGTGGACCTCGGCGGGGACGCGGTCCGGCGGGATGGCCCGCACGCCGTCCGGCTTCGCCAGCCGGCTGGCCAGCTTGGCCACCGAGATCGACGGGCCAGGTAGTTCACGGAGAGCACCACGCCCCGGTGCCCGCCACCGACCACCACCGGCAGGGTCAGGGGCTAGGTCAGGGGCGGGTGGCGAGGACGTGCAGCTGCGTGGCGAGCGGGAAGTACTCCGGGCGCTGCGCGACGGCGCGCTCCAGCTCGACGAGCGACCCGGCCGCGCCGGGCTCGAGGTCGACGAGCGCAGCCGGCACCAGGTCGCCGAACACGCGCACGCCGTACGTCGCCTGCGGCTCGAAGCCCGCCGCCACGAGCAGCCGGGCGACCTCCTCGGCGGTGAACCGGCGCCCGGTGCGGGCGTCGAGCGGCTCAGCGTCGTCGAGCAGGTCGCGGGCCTGGACGAAGTGGCCGGCCATGGCCCGCGCGAGCACCGCGGCGTGGCGCTGTCCCACGACGAGGCTGAGCAGTCCGCCGGGGCGCAGGACCTCGCGGACCCGGGCGAGCGCCTGCCCGGGATCGACCACCTCCAGCACGCCGTGGCACACCACAACATCCGCGCTGCCCGCACCGACGACCTCGACGAGGTCGGTGACGTCGCCCTGCAGGCCGACCACCTGCTGCCTCGCCTCCTCGGCACGGCGGCGCAGCGAGGCCAGGGCGTCGGGGCTGGGGTCGACGACGCGGACCCGGTGACCGGCGCCGGCCAGCCGGACGGCGAGGCCGCCGGTGCCGCCGCCGAGGTCGACCACGTCGCGGGGCCCCTCGCCCAGCGCTGCGGTGAGCGTGTCCCAGACGACCGCGGTCCGTACCGAACCGCGCTGCTCGCGAGAAGCCATGCCCGGAACACTAGAACATCGACCTGCGAGGTCCGCACGGCCGCCAGCCCGCACCCAGCCCACACCCGGCCGCGCCCAGCCTGGACTCAGACCGCGGCCAGGCCGAGGAGCTGGTCGCCGAGGGCGGCGTGCGGGGTCAGCCCCAGCGACTGCTCGACGACGGCCAGGAACCGGTCGGCGTCACGGACCAGGTCGTCGGCCTCCCGCTCGGTCACCGCTCGCGAGGAGCCCGACTCCGCGGCGGCGCGCTTGGCGGCGCCCGCAGCGAAGAAGGTCGCCCACTCCGCGAGCTGCGGGGCCACCTCGGCGAGCAGCACCCAGGCGTTGCGCTGAGGGCGGCGGCGCGGGGCCACGGGCCGGGCGCGCGCCGACAGCAACGCGGCGGCGGCGCGCAGGGCCGCGACGTGGGCGCAGGAGTACCGCGTGGCGGCATCCGGCGCCGCGACAGCCTCGCTCAGCGACTCGGCCGAGCGGAGCAGGTAGCTGTGGGTGGTCGCCGGCAGCGTGTGCGGGCCACACGGGCGGGGTGCGGTCGGCTCGGGCACGGGCTCCTCCTTCGACGGTGATCGAACATCTGTTCGAACACCGTCGAACCTACACCGCCCCTCCGACAGCACTCAAGCGTCGCGGGAGCCCTTTCCCGCGCCCGCGCGCTCGACGGCGCCCTGGGCGCCGGGCGGCGTCTGCTCCGTGTCGCCGCGCACGGCGGCCGCGTCACGCAGGAAGCGGTGGGTCTGCGGGTGCAGCAGGAACACCAGGGTGACCGCGCTCAGCACCGCACCGGCGATGGCCGAGGCGTCGACCAGCGCGGGCGGGTCGGTGCGCACGGTCGCCACGCAGATCACGAAGATGCCGACCGCGATCGCCGCCAGCGCGTAGCGCGCCCAGTCGTGGCCGCTGCGCAGCAGCATGATGCAGGTGGCGGCGAGCACGGCGGTGCAGGCGTAGAGCACCAGGATCACCGGCACGAACTCGACCGGCTGGACCGTGCTGTCCCCGACCTGCATCGGGGACCAGACAGCGCCGAGGTCGTCGCGACGCACGACCACCATCAGGCAGACGAGCGCGCCGGCGACCATCTGCAGCCACAACAGCCAGCAGGCGAGCTCGACGGCCGGTGGTCTCTTGGTCATCGTTCCTCCTGCATCCGCGACTGCATCGACGGGCGCGCCGATCGCTATGGTCTCCTCCATGTCGGCCGACCATCCCTCCGTCGTCAGGTTCCGCGCCGCCCATCGCGAGCGTGGCGGGACCGGCGAGATCGTCATTCTGCCCGACAGCGTCCACACCGCCGCACTCGCCGCCGAGGCCCTGGGGTGCGAGGTCGGCGCGATCGCCAACAGCCTGCTCTTCGACGCCGGCGGATCCCCGGTGCTGATCCTCACCTCGGGGGCGCACCGGGTCGACACCGCGCTGGTCAGCGAGCGCACCGGCGGAGTACCGCTCAAGCGCGCGAAGCCCGAGCTCGTCAAGGAGCACACCTCGCAGGTGATCGGGGGCGTCTCCCCCATCGGCCACCCGGCTCCGATCCGGACCTACATCGACTCCTGGCTGCGCAGGCACGAGGTCGTGTGGGCGGCGGCCGGGCACCCGGCCGCGGTGTTCTCGACGACGTACGACGAGCTGCTCGCGATGACCGGCGCCACCCCGATCGACGTCGAGTAGACGAGCACAGGAAGCGGAGCGAGCAGATGGTGCGGGTGATCGTGGTCGGCGGCGGCCTCGGCGGCATGGCCGCCGCGGCCCGGCTCGCCAAGCAGGGGCACGAGGTGGCGCTGCTCGAGGCCGGCGGCCGCCTCGGCGGCGCCCTCGCCCCGGTGCATCAGGACGGCTACACCTGGGACGCGGGCCCGACCAGCACCCTGCTCCCGGCCGCGCTGCGCGACCTGTTCCGCAAGACGGGACGGCCGCTGGAGGCCGAGCTGCGCGGCGAGCTGGAGCCGCTGGAGGTGCTGCGCGAGCACCGCTTCGCCGACCGCACCTCCGTGCGGCTGACCGGCGGGTCGCGTGCCGCACAGATGGCGGCGATGGAGGAGCTCGGGCCGGGCCTGGGCCGCCGCTGGGCCGAGCACGTCGACAGCTACGGCGAGACGTGGGACCTGCTGCGCCGGCACTACGTCGAGGCCCCCTGGGACCCGCGCGCCAAGGTGAGCACGTCGAAGGAGCTCGACGCACTCCTCGGCTCGCGCGAGACGCTGCACAAGCGGCTGCGCCGGGACTTCCGCGACGAGCGGCTCGCCCTGGTCGCCGGCCACCCGGCAGTGGCCGAGGGCCACGACCTGCGCAACGTGCCGTCCTGGGTGGGTGTGCGCGCCTACCTCGAGCAGACCTTCGGCGGGTGGCAGCTGCCGGGCGGCATGGCCCGGCTGGCCGACCTGCTCACCGCGCGCCTGGCCACGCGCAAGGTGAGCGTGCGCACCTCGACCCCGGTGACCGACCTCGTGGTGCGCGGGGGCCGGGTGGTCGCCGTACGCACCCCGGAGGGAGACGCGGACGCCGACGCCGTCGTGGTGGCCGTCGACCCCCGGCGGATCCCGGTCCTGGCCCCGCACGTCGCGCGCACGATGCCGGCGCTCCCGCCGGTGATCACCCACCTCGGCCTGAGCGGCGACGTACCGGCACTGACCCACGAGGTGGTGCTGCACGCCGAGCCGCTGATCGTGGTGCGCCCCGGCGGCTCCGCACCCGAGGGCGGCACGGCGTGGACGCTGCACGGGCGCGGCAAGCTCGCCGAGGACATCGTCGACGCACTCGCCCGGCACCGCATCGACGTGCGGGAGAACATCGTGACCCGCGTCGACCTCTCGCCCCGGCAGGCCGTGGAGCAGTGGCACGGCTCGCCGATGGGGGTGCTGTGGCAGGGCCGCGGCACGGTACGCCGCCGGCTGGGCCCGCACACGCCGATCGCGGGCGTCTACGTCGCCGGCGCGCACGGCGCGCCCGGCGCGGGGGTGCCGTTCGTGACGCAGTCCGCCGCGCTCGTCGCCCAGCTCATCGGCACCGCGGCCCGCTGACCGGTAGCCCGGGCGCATGGGTGTCCGGAGCTCAGACGGCGATCTGCAACGCCTCGAAGATCTCCAGCGTCGCCTTGGAGCGGTTCAGCGTGTAGAAGTGCAGGCCCGGCGCACCACCTGCGAGCAGCTCGTGGCACAGCTCGGCAGCGATCTTGATGCCCTCGGCGCGCACCGCGACCGGGTCGCCGTCGAAGGCGCTGATCCGGGCGACCACGTCGGCCGGCACGCTGGTGCCGATCAGCTCGCCCTGTCGGCGGATCGCGTTGAGGTTCAGGATCGGCATGATGCCCGGCAGGATCGGGATGTCGCAGCCGCGCGCCCGGACCCGCTCCACCAGGCCGAAGTAGTCCTCGGCACGGTAGAACATCTGGGTCACCGCGAACTCGGCGCCCGCCTCGGCCTTCGCGACCAGCACGTCGGCGTCGTCGTCCAGCGAGGCCGCCGACGGGTGGCCCTCGGGGAAGGCGGCCACGCCCACCCGGAAGTCGCCACGGGAGCGGACCAGGTCGACCAGCTCCACGGCGTAGTTCAGGCCGCCCTCGGTCGGCGACCACTCGGCGCGGGGTCCCTCCTGCGGGTCGCCGCGCAGCGCCATGACGTGGCGCACCCCCTCGGCGGCGTAGGCATCGAGGATGCCCTCGAGCTCCGCGCGGGTGTGACCGACGCAGGTCAGGTGCGCCATCGGGACCAGCGTGGTCTCGCGCGCGATGCGCCCGGTGATCGCGACCGTCTTGTCGCGGGTGGTGCCGCCGGCGCCGTACGTCACGGAGACGAACGAGGGCCGGTACGGCTCGAGCGCGCGGATCGCTCGCCACAGCTGCTCCTCGCCCGCGTCGTCCTTGGGCGGGAAGAACTCGAACGAGAAGGACCGCTCTCCCCCGCGGAGGATCTCGCCCAGGGAGCGCCCAGAACCGGTAGTCATGGCGCGGAGTCTAGGCGCGGTCACTGGAACAGGGGGGATCGTCCCGCTCGCCGCGCACCTCACTAGGCTCTCAGCGTGAGCGACCGCACGTGGGACCCGACCGCCTTTCGCAGCTCGGTGCAGGACACGTTGGACGACTTCCTCGCCGAGCAGGACGCACGGCTGCGCCCGCTCGGGGACGACGCGGCCAGGTTGATGACCGAGGTGCGGGCGCTGACCAGCGGGGGCAAGCGGCTGCGCGCCGCCTTCTGCCTGTGGGGCTACGCCGCCCTGGCGGGCCCGCCGAGCGGGGAGGACGCCCGCGCAGTGAGCCGGGCCGCGGCCGCACTCGAGCTGCTGCACGCCAGCGCCCTGGTGCACGACGACCTGATGGACGCCTCCGACACCCGCCGCGGACGCCCGGCCACGCACCGCGGTTTCGCCGCTGAGCACGGCACGGACGGCTGGCGCGGCGACCCCGAGCAGTACGGCGCCGCGGCGGCCATCCTGGCCGGCGACCTCCTGCTCACGTGGGCCGACGAGCTGCTGCGCCGCTGCGGCTTCGGCTGGGACCGGGTCGGACCGGCGCTCGAGGTGCTCGACCTGTGCCGCTCGGAGGTCATCGCCGGGCAGTTCCTCGACATCTCCGTGCAGGCCCGGGGCACCGCCGACGTCGCGCAGGCGATGACCGTGCTGCGCTACAAGTCCGCGAAGTACTCCATCGAGCGACCGCTGCACGTCGGGGCGGCCCTGGCCGGCGCCGACGCCGCGGCGCTGGAGCTGCTCTCCGACTTCGGGCTGCCGCTGGGCGAGGCCTTCCAACTGCGCGACGACCTGCTCGGCGTCTTCGGCGACCCCGCGGCCACCGGCAAGCCCGCCGGCGACGACCTGGTGGAGGGCAAGCGCACCGTGCTGGTCGCGCTCGCCCTGGACGCCGCGCCGGCAGCCGAGGCGAAGCGACTGGACGCCGCACTGGGCACCGCCCTCGACGCCTCGGAGGTCGCCGAGCTGCGCGACATCATCGAGCGCTGCGGGGCCCGCGAACGGGTCGAGACGACGATCGCCGAGCTGGCCGGTACCGCCCGTGCCGCGCTCGAGCGCGGCCGCGAGGCCGGCTGGCACCCCGACGCCGTGGTGGCGCTGGACCAGCTGGCCACCGCGGCGACCAGCCGGACCTCCTGAGCGCTTCCGGGAGCCCGGGCGGCGACGGGGCCTAGATCGCGCCCATCACCTGGGCGCGGCGCTTGACCTCCGAGCCCCGGTTCTCCCGCAGCGCGTCGATCGGGCGGCCGGGCAGGTCCGCGTCGAGGAAGATCCAGGCGATGCACTCGCGGTCGTCGAGGCCGTTGTCGTGCAGCTGGGTGAGCAGCCCCGGCAGGCCCTTGACGGGCTCACCGTCGACGAGGAACAACGCCGGGATGCCCTGACGCCGCCCCGGAGCGGGCACGGCGGCCGCCAGTCGGTGCTCGCGCACCATCGTGCGCACCTGCGCCGGGGTGACGCCGAGCGACGCGGCGGCTTCGTCCCAGTCCAGCCAGTCGTCGACGAGGGCGGCGAGGTCGTGATCGGCGAGTCGCGGTTCGGTCATGGGTCCATCCTCCACCACCGGCACGGCGCACGCCGAGCCGCCGGCGCCTCGGCGTGGCCTGCACCGCCCTCGCGCGCCGCGCCGTACGATGGCCCCCCGGTCACTTCCCCGGCCGGTCCAGCAGAACATGCACAGGAGGGTCGCTGTGCACGACGACCGACGCGCCCGCGGCGACCTCGCCGCGTCCGCCGGCGACCCCGCGCGGATCTCGGACCACCAGAGCGGCAGGCTGCTCGACGGCCGCTACCGGATCGGCTCCCGGATCGCCCGCGGCGGCATGGCCAGCGTCTACGAGGCCACGGACACCCGGCTGGACCGCACGGTCGCGGTCAAGATCATGCACACCGGCCTGGGCGACGCCTCCGCCGACGCCGAGGAGTCCTTCGCGCGCCGCTTCGTGCGCGAGGCGCGGGCCGCGGCCCGGCTCTCCCACCCCAACGTGGTGGCCGTCTACGACCAGGGCCGCGACGACACCGGGGACGGCACGATCTACCTGGTCATGGAGTACGTGCCCGGGCACACTCTGCGCGACACCATCACCAAGGAAGCGCCGATGTCGCCGGAGCGTGCGTTGGCGATCCTGGAGCCGGTGCTCTCGGCGCTGGCCTCGGCGCACCGCGCCGGGCTGGTGCACCGCGACGTGAAGCCGGAGAACGTGCTGATCGCCGACGACGGCCGGATCAAGGTCGCCGACTTCGGCCTGGCCAAGGCGATCAGCGCCGACACCCAGCACACCACGACGAACGGCGTGCTGATCGGCACCGTCTCCTACCTCGCGCCCGAGCTCGTCATCGAGCAGAAGGCCGACGCCCGCGCCGACGTCTACGCCGCCGGCGTCATCCTCTTCGAGCTGCTCACCGGCACCAAGCCCCACACCGGGGAGAGCCCGATCGCGGTGGCCTACCGCCACGTGCACCACGACGTGCCGGCGCCCTCGAGCGTGGTGCCCGGCATCCCGGCGTACGTCGACGCGCTCGTCGCACGCGCGACCACCCGCGACCCCAGCCTGCGACCGGCCGACGCAGGCGTCCTGCTGCACCACGTGCGCCGGGTGGCCCACGCGCTGCACGGCGGCGTCCGCGAGGACGACGAGCTGGTCGCCGACCTGATGCCGCAGGCACGCCGTGGCGCCGAGGAGGGCGGTGCGGGCCTGAGCGACACCAAGCCCGAGCCGGTCAGCTCGCTGTGGGACGGCGTGCCGGACTGGGTCCGCTCCGAGCAGCCCTCCGATCGGGAGGCGACGTCGGTGCTGCAGGGCCCGACCGCGCCGCGGCTGGCCGCGGGCACCACGGTGGAGCCGGCGACCGGCACCCGCACCGCAGGGACCCGCACCGCTGCCGCGAGCGGCCCCGCCGACGACACGAACCACCCGGGCCACCGGGGTGACGACTCCACGCACAGCGGAGCCCAGCGCCCGCGCCGGCGGCGACGCCTGGTGCTGCTCGTGGTGCTCGCCGTGCTGCTCGCCAGCCTCGGCTCGGCCGGCTACTGGTTCGGCTGGGGCCGCTACACCGACACCCCCAGCGTGGTGGGGCTCGAGCAGGCCGCCGCCGTGGCGAAGCTGGAGAAGGCCGGTCTGCAGGCGCAGGTCGCCGAGGAGGTCTACTCCGAGAGCACCGCCAAGGGAGTGGTGATCGGCACCGACCCCCGCCCCGGCGCCCGGATACTGCCTGAGGACAGCGTCGCGCTGACCGTCTCGCTGGGCCCCGAGCGCTACGACCTGCCCGAACTGGCCGGCCTCACCCTGGAGGAGGCGGAGTCCGCGCTGGGCGAGGTGAAGATGCTCGTGGGCCGGGTCACCGAGCAGTACTCCGAGACGGTCCCGAAGGGACAGGTGGTCTCGAGCAAGCCGTCGTACGGCACCGAGGCCGCCCTCGACCTGCCGGTGAACACCGCCGTCAGCCTCGTGGTGAGCAAGGGCCGCAAGCCGATCCCGGTCCGCGACTGGACCGGCCGCGACGCCGACGAGCTGGCCAAGAACCTCACCGGGCGTGGTCTGAAGGTCAAGACCGAGGATGAGTTCAGCGAGGACGTGGCCAAGGGCGAGGTGATCCGCCAGCAGCCGCGCAGCGGCAACGTCTACAAGGGCGACACCGTCACGCTGGTGGTCTCCAAGGGCCCGCCGCTGGTCACCGTCCCCGGCGTCCGGCTGTCCTCGACCGAGGACGCGGTGGAGAAGCTGGAGGCGCTGGGCCTGGTGGTCAAGAAGCGGCGCGCCTCGATCTACATCAACGGCGAGGTGGCCTGGGCCACCGACCCCGCCGGCGGCACCCGGGTGCGCAAGGGCAGCACGATCGTGCTCTATATCGTCTGAGGGTGACCCTGCAGGACGCCGTACCCGGCCTCGCGCCCGCTCCCCTCGCCGACGCCACGACGACGCCCCGCCCGCCGGACGTCTCCCGTCCCGTCGGCACCCACGTCCAGGTCGGCAAGAACCTCGTGGACGGGGCGTTGCGCACGGCCGTCGACCTCGGGTGCGAGGCCATCCAGGTCTTCTGCGGCAACCCGCGCGGCTGGGCGCTCAGCGAGGGCGACCCCGACGTCGACCGGCGGTTCCGCGACCGCGCCGGCGAGCTCGGCCTGCGGGTCTTCATCCACACCCCGTACCTGGTCAACCCCGGCTCCCCCACCCCGGCGACGTACGAGCGCTCCCTGGCGCTGATCGCGCACAACCTGCGCCGCGCCGTGGAGATCGGCGCCGAGGGCGTCGTGGTGCACACCGGCTCCTACGTCGAGCCCGCCGGCGACGACCCCGACGCGGCGCAGGAGCGGCACCGCGACGCGCTGCGCCGCCTCCGGGAGGGGCTGCTGCCGATCCTGGACGACGTCGCCACCGACGACGCCCCCTGGCTGCTGCTGGAGCCGACCGCCGGCCAGGGCCGGTCGCTGTGCGCCAAGGTCGAGGACCTCGCCGCCTACCTCGGTGCGCTGGACATGCACCCCAAGGCGGGGGTGTGCCTGGACACCTGCCACGTGTTCGCCGCCGGCGAACCGCTCGACGAGCCGGGCGGCACGACCGACACCGTGGACCGGCTGGTGCAGGTCGGCGGAGAGGGCCGGCTCCGACTGATCCACGCCAACGACTCCAAGGACGTCCGGGGCGCCTTCAAGGACCGTCACGAGAAGATCGGTCAGGGCCACATCGGCACCGCTGCGTTCGCCGAGCTCTTCGCGCACCCCGCCACCGCGGGGGTGCCGTTCATCCTGGAGACGCCGGGCTCGCGCGGAGCCGACGACCCCGACATCGCGCTGCTCAAGCAGCTGCGCGACGCCTCCGCCGGTGGCTGAGGCCGACCCCGCACGGAGCCCCGGCGCCGCCGTCCCGGCGCCCGGGCCGGGCACCACCCGTCGTACCGCCCTGCTGGCAGCGCTCGCCCTGCTGGCGCTGACCGCGTGCTGGGGCTCCACGTTCTTCCTCATCAAGGACCTGCTGGAGCGGGTGCCCACGGTGGACTTCCTCGCCGTGCGCTTCCTCGTCGCCGGAGCCGCGATGCTGCTCGTCGCACCACGGGCCATCGCCCGCCTCTCACCCGAGACCCGGCGCCGCGCCCTGGCCCTGGGCGGGCTGTACGGCGCCGCGCAGGTGCTGCAGACGGCAGGGCTGGCGCACACCCCGGCCAGCGTGTCCGGCTTCATCACCGGCCTGTACGTCGTCGCCACCCCCGTCCTGGCCGCGCTGCTGCTGCGCAGCCGGGTCACCCGCGGCACGTGGGCCGCGGTGGCGCTGGCCACCGTGGGGCTCGCGGTGCTCAGCCTCGACGGGCTCTCCGTGGGCTACGGCGAGGCACTCACCCTGGTCGCCGCCCTGCTCTACGCCGCGCACATCGTGGGCCTCGGCGCCTGGTCGCGTCCCGCCGACGCCCTGGGCATGTCGGTGCTGCAGGTGCTGGTGATCGCCGGGATCTGCCTGGTGGCGGCCCTGGGCACCGGGAAGCCGGGCGTCGTGCTGCCCTCCGGCGGCGCGGACTGGGCCTCGGTGCTCTACATGGCGATCGCGGCCGGAGCGCTCGCCATGCTGGCGCAGACCTGGGCCCAGGCCCACCTGCCGCCGACGCGCAGCGCGATCATCATGAGCATGGAGCCGGTCTTCGCCGCGTTCTTCGCGGTCCTGCTCGGCGGGGAGTCGCTCACCTCGCGGATGCTGCTCGGTGGCGCCCTGGTGCTGGTCGCGATGCTCGTCGTGGAGGCGCTGCCCCGCCGGCACGTCGAGGGCGAGGTGCCCCACATCGCCGTGTGAGGACGGGCGCTCCCGGCGACACAGACCACATTGGTGCCGAGGAGCGTCGTACGACGCCCGGCGCCCGCCGACACGGTCGGGTAGCCTGACCGCGCCATGACCGAGCCGACCCTCTGCCCCGCTTGCGCGCACCCGCTCGGGGTGGGCCGGTTCTGCACGAGCTGCGGCACCCCGGCACTCGGCCGGCCCCCGCAGGCCCCGCCCGCCCCGCCGGCCGGCCCGCCCCCGGCCCCGCCGACTGGTCCGCCGACTGGCCCGCAGACGGTCCCGGTGCCGCCGGCATGGACTCCACCGCCTCCCCCGCCGCCGGCGCCGTCCGGACCGGTGGCGCCGCTGCCCGCGACGGGCGTGCCTCAGCCGGCGCGCTACCCCCTGTTCGCCGACCCTGATCCGGTGCCGTTCGTGCCCGGCCCGCCGACCCCACCCGGAGGCCGCGCCGCGCCGCGGGGTCCGTGGTGGCCCTGGGCGCTCGGTGTCGCCGCGGTCGTGCTGACGGCGGGCCTGGGCGCCGTGCTCCTCCTCGGCGGCTCCGAGGGAGACGAGGACGTCCCGGCGGCACAGAGCCCCGTGGCGAGCGACTCCCCGACGACCGACCAGGACGGCAGCCCGGACGCCACCGGCACCGACGGCCCCGTCGAGCAGCCCGACGAGGTCGAGGACCTGGCCGCCGAGACGTCCGTGCAGGTCCCCGCAGTGGCGCCCGCGAGCCGGGACCGGGACAACAAGCCCGTCGACTTCGAGGCGGCGAACCTGATCGACGACGACCCGCGCACCGCCTGGCGGATGCCGGGCGACGGCACCGGGCAGATCCTGACCTTCGACCTCGGCGACGAGGTGGTGCTCACCGAGGTCGGCCTCGTCAACGGCTACGCCAAGATCGACGGCGAGGACGACTGGTACCGCGGGAACCGTCGGATCACCGCGGTGCAGTGGGAGTTCGACGACGGCACCCGGATCACCCAGCAGCTCAGCCCGCTGCCGAACATGCAGACCCACAGCATCGGCCCGGTGCGCACCCGCACCGTGCGGCTGCACCTCCTCGAGGTCTCCGCCCCGGGACGCGGCGACAACGGCCGCGACTTCACCGCGATCAGCGAGGTCCGTCTGACCGGCGCCCGCGGCTGAGACCCGGTCGGGCGCTCAGGTCAGGCGCTCAGGTCAGGCACTCAGAGCGCGGCCAGCACCGTGGCGGCCCGCTGCGCGGCGGCGCGGTCGACGTCGAGGTGGGTGACCATCCGCACCGTCCGGGGGCCGACGGCGCTGAGCAGCACCCCGGCGTCCGCGGCGGCCTTCACGAACGTCACGGCATCGTCGACGTCGTGCACCACGATGTTGGTGTCCACCGTCGCCGGGTCGACACCGCAGGCCTCGGCGAGCAGCCGGGCATGCTCGTGGTCCTCGGCGAGGCGCGCCACGTGGTGCTCCAGCGCGTGCAGGCCCGCCGCGGCGAGCACCCCGACCTGGCGCATGCCGCCGCCCAGGCGCTTGCGCCGCACCCGGGCCTCGTCCATCTGCTCGGCGCTGCCCACGAGCAGCGAGCCCACCGGGGCGCCCAGCCCCTTCGACAGGCACACCGCCAGCACGTCCGCCACCGCGCCGTACGACGCCAGCGGGGTGCCGGTCGCGACATGGGCGTTCCAGATCCGCGCCCCGTCGAGGTGCACCGCGGCGCCGCGGTCGTCGGCGAAGGCCCGCAGCGCCTGCAGGTCGGCCAAGCCCAGCACGGTGCCGCCGGCGAAGTTGTGCGTGTTCTCGACCGAGATCGCCGCGGTGCGCACGAAGAACGGGCCGAGGTCGGGGGCGAACAGCTCCTCCAGCACGGCCAGGTCCAGCCCGCCGCGCGGGTGCGACCACGTGCGCATCGTCAGCCCGCTCACGGCACCGTGGGCACCGAGCTCGGCGCGCGCGATGTGCGCCCGCGCCTCGCAGAGCACCTCCTGGCCGGGGACGACGAGCGCCGCGACCGCGAGCACGTTGGCCATCGACCCGGTCGGCGTGAACAGCGCCGCCTCGTGGCCGAACAGCTCGGCGACCCGCTCCTCGAGCGCGCGGACGGTGGGGTCCTCGCCGTACACGTCGTCACCGACCTCGGCGGAGGCCATCGCCGCCCGCATCGCCTCGGTGGGACGGGTGAGGGTGTCGGAGCGCAGGTCGATCACCTGCTCATCCTGCCACCCGCACCACTGTCGCCGTCCGACAGCGGCGCGGGACGCCGGGACGCCGAGGCGTCAGGAACGGCGCAGCATCTCCGCGACCTGGAAGGCCATCTCGAGGGACTGCACCCGGTTCAGCCGCGGGTCGACGACCGACTCGTAGCGGTGCGCCAGGCCCTGCTCGTCGAGCTCCTCGCCGCCGCCGATGATCTCGGTGACGTCGTCGCCGGTGTTCTCCACCAGGATCCCGGCCGGGACCGTGCCCAGGGCGCGGTGCACCTCGAAGAAGCCGCGGACCTCGTCGAGGACGTCGGAGAAGCGCCGGGTCTTGTAGCCGTTGGAGGAGGTGAAGGTGTTGCCGTGCATCGCGTCGCACACCCAGGCGACGTCGACGCCCTCGGCGTTGACCTTCTCCACCAGGCCGGGCAGCCCGTCGCGGACCTTGTCGGCCCCGAAGCGGGTGATGAACGTCAGCCGGCCGGGCTCGTTGGTCGGGTTCAGCTTGGCGGCCAACGCGAGCGCGTCGTCGGCGGTCGCACTCGGGCCGAGCTTGCAGCCGATCGGGTTGCGGATGTGGCTGAAGTACTCCACGTGGGCGCCGTCGATCTGGCGGGTGCGCTCGCCGATCCAGACCATGTGGCCCGAGACGTTGTAGGGCTGCTCGGTGCGGGAGTCGATGCGCGTCATCGCGTGCTCGTACTCCAGGATCAGCGCCTCGTGCGAGGAGTAGAAGTCGACCCGGTGGAACTCGTCGGGGTTCGCGCCGATCGCCTTCATGAAGGTCAGCGCACGGTCGATCTCGGCGGCCATGGCCTCGTAGTGCTGGCCCACCGGCGAGTTGCGGACGAACTCGGAGTTCCAGGTGTGCACCTGGCGCAGGTCGGCGTAGCCGCCGGTGGTGAAGGCGCGCACGAGGTTCAGCGTGGACGCGGACGAGTGGTAGACCTCGAGCAGCCGCTGCGGGTCCGGCCGGCGCGACTCGGGGGTGAACTCGAAGCCGTTGACGGCGTCGCCGCGGTAGGCCGGCAGCGTCACCTCGCCCTCGGGCAGCAGCCGGGTCTCGTTGTCGGAGGAGCGCGGCTTGGCGTACTGCCCGGCCAGCCGGCCGACCTTGACCACCGGCACGGAGGCGGCGTAGGTCAGCACGACCGCCATCTGCAGCAGCACCCGCAGCTTGTTGCGGGTGTTGTCCGCGGTGGCGTCGGCGAAGGTCTCGGCGCAGTCGCCACCCTGCAGCAGGAAGGCCTCACCCCGGCTGGCGGCGGCGATCTTCGACTTCAGCCCGTCGCACTCGCCGGCAAACACCAGCGGAGGAAGCCGGCGCAGCCGCTCGACGGCCGCGGCCACCGCCGCGGGGTCGTCGTACGACGGCTGCTGCTTCGCGCCGATGGCGTGCAACTGCTCGAGGGACGGGAAGGTGCTCACCCCTCTAGGGTACGGCGCGAGACCTCCGGCCGCAGACTCGGCGCACCAGCCGGACGAACCCGGCCGCCGGGGCGCTGTCAGCTCTGGCCGGGGGGGCGCCAGTCGGTGTCGTCGCCGTCGAGGTGGTCGATGTCGGCGAAGTGGCCGCCCTCGGGCTTGTGCAGCAGCCGGGCCACGGCCCACAGCACGATGCCGAGGCCGAGCAGGTAGGCGGCGATCTTGTACTGGATCATGTCCGTCTCCAGCCGGGCCCACGGGCCGAGCAGGTAGGCGCACAGCAGGGCGCCGAGCACCGGCACCACCGTGGGGGCGCGGAACTTGCCGGGCGGGTCGCGGCGCAGCACCAGGCAGGAGACGTTGACGACGGTGAAGACCGCGAGCAGCAGCAGCGCCGTGGTGCCTGAGAGCGACACGACGATGGTGCTCTCCGAGGCCAGCCGGACGTAGGCGATGAGCGCCATGGCCAGCACCGTGGTGAAGGCGATGGCGACGTACGGCGAGCGTCGGCGGCGCAGCACCTTGCCGAAGACCTGCGGCAGCACGCCCTGGCGCGCCATGCCGTAGACCAGCCGGCTCGCCATCAGCATGTTGATCAGGGCCGTGTTGGCGACGGCGAAGACCGTGAGGAACGGGAAGACCTCGTCGATCGGCAGGCCGGGGGCGCCGACCTTGACGACGTCGATGAGGATGCCCGCGTCGGGGTTGGTCGGGTTGGCGATGTCCTCGGCGGGGATCACCGCGACCACGGAGATCGCCACGAGCATGTAGATGAGCACCGCGATGCCCAGGCCGGTGAGCATCATCCGCGGGAAGATCCGCTCCGGCTCCTTGGTCTCCTCGACCATGTTCACCGAGTCCTCGAAGCCGACCATCGAGAAGAACGCGATCGCGGTGGCCACGGTGACGGCCATGAAGAGGTTCTTGTCGTCGGGGCTCTCGAAGACCGTGACCCGGCTCAGGTCGCCGTCGCCCTTGCCGACCACGACGAAGCCGATGGCGATGACGATCGCCAGGGCCACCATCTCCACGACGGTGAGCACGACGTTGAACTTCACGCTCTCCCCCACGCCGCGCAGGTTGATCGCGCCCAGCAGCAGCATGAAGCCCATCGCGACGCCGAGGACCACGCCGTTGCCGGGGTTGTCGTCACCGAGGCCGATCATCAGGTTCGAGGCGAGCAGCCCCGCGGACGTGGACGCGCTGGTGATGCCGGAGCACACGACGGTGAACGCGACCAGGAACGTGATGAAGTGGATGCCGAACGCCTTGTGCGCGTACAACGCCGCCCCCGCCGCCTGCGGGTACTTCGTGACCAGTTCCAGGTAGGAGAAGGCGGTCAGCGTGGCGATGGCGAACGCGACCAGGAACGGCAGCCAGGCCACCCCGCCGACCTGACCGGCCAGCCGGCCGGTGACCGCGTAGACGCCGGCGCCGAGGATGTCGCCGACGATGAACAGCAGCAGCAGGCCGGGGCCCAGCACCCGCTTCAGCGGCGGCTGGTCGGGACCGGTCGTCTCGTTCTTCCGGTCGGCGCCGTGGTCGGCGGACGAAGCGGTCATCGGTCCACTCCTTGGGTTGTGCGGTCGCGCCCGACGCGGACCGTGCTCATGCGATGGCCAGGTCGTGCAGGAGGCCCAGGAAGGAGCGGGCGAAGGGGTTCTGCGCGGTCCGCCGCGAGACCTCCTCCCAGTCGACCTGCTCACGTACGGCGCGGGCGGCGGGCAGCACCGCTCCGAAGTCGCAGGCGCGCTCGTCCATCGCGCCCAGCTTGTGCGCCATCAGCACCGTCGCGGACAGCACCGGCATCTGCACCGACTCCACCTCGAGGAGGTCGGCCTCGCCGAAGAGCCCTCGGTCGATGGAGCGGGCGCCGGCGCGGTGGATGACGTCGACCATCGCCCCGTCGACGTACGTCTTGAAGAGCCAGTCCTCGGGCGGCTGCACGACCTCGAGGCCGCGTCCGGCGAGCAGCTCGTAGACGGCGGTGGCGTCGTCCTCGGCGATCATGAAGTCGACGTCGTGGGCGGGCTCGGGTCCGCCGCGGGCCCACAGGCCGTAGCTGCCTGCCAGCGCGAACGGGACCTGGCTCTCCTTGAGCGCCACCGCTACCTGCTTGAGCGCCTCGCGCAGCGGGTTCCGCCCACGGGGGGCTGCCCCGTGGCCCACCATGCCGGGCACCTGATCCATCGGCATCACGGCCCCGAGGTACCCCGCACTCCCCCTGCTATGCGCCGGGCTGGGTTGGGCTGGGTTGGGCTGGGCCGGGTACCGCGGCCGGTGATGCGCATCGTGACGTTCAACATCCTCAACGGCCGCACTCCGCACGACGACGTCGTGGACCCCTCGGTGCTCGCCGACGCGGTCCGCTCCTTGGACCCCGACGTCCTCGCCCTGCAGGAGGTCGACCGGAACCAGCGCCGCTCCGGCCTGGCCGACCTCACCGCGGTGGCCGCGGACGCGATGGGCGCGTCGCACCAGCAGTTCGTGGCCGCGCTCGCCGGCAGCCCCGGGGCGACCTGGAGCGCGGCGACCGGGCACGAGCAGCCCCGGGACGCCGCCTACGGGATCTCCCTGCTCAGCCGGCTGCCCGTCAGCGGCTGGGAGAGCATCCGGCTGCCGACGCTGCGCAGCCGGGTGCCCATGCGCTTCTCCGAGTCGGTGCGGCCCGTCCTGGTCCGTGATGAGCCGCGGGTGGCGATCGCGGCCAGGGTGGCGACGCCGTACGGCGAGCTCACGGTGGCCAACACGCACCTGTCGTTCATCAGCTGGTGGAACCGGCACCAGCTGCGCCACCTGCTCCGGGCGCTGGCACCCGCTCCCCGACCCCTGGTGCTGTGCGGCGACCTCAACATGGACCTCGCCCGGGCACGTCGGATCACCGGGATGAACCCCCTGGTGGCGGAGGCCACCTTCCCCGCGGACGCTCCCACCGAACAGCTGGACCACGTGCTGGCCGAGCCCGCACTGGCGGCGCGCGGCCAGGCGCGGCGGATGGAGCTGTCGGACCACCGCGCCCTCGTGGTGGACCTGGACCTGCAGCCGGGCCTCGGCGCAGACACTGCTCGGGGTGCAGCTCTGGGGCCAGGAGCAGGACTGCGGCGGCTGGGCCTCAGCCGAAGAAGACCTGCGCCTCGGCGAACTCCCGCGGGCTGACCACCTTGAGCTCGCCGGTGCCCTCGGCGAGCGGGACCCGGACGATGTCGGTGCCCCGCAGGGCGACCATCACTCCGAAGTCCCCCTCGGCCACAGCGTCGGCGGCGTGCAGGCCGAACCTGGTCGCCAGCCACCGGTCGAAGGCCGTCGGCGTGCCACCGCGCTGCACGTGGCCGAGCACCACGGCCCGGGCTTCCTTGCCGGTGCGGCTCTCGATCTCTCCGGCCAACCGGTCGCCGATCCCGCCGAGCCGGACGTGGCCGAAGGCGTCCTTCTCCCCGGTGACCAGCGTCATCCCGGAGCCGTCCGCGGGCACCGCGCCCTCGGAGACGACCACGACCGGCGCGTACTCGCTGCGGAACCGAGCCTCCACGTGGGCGCAGACGGCCTCGATGTCGAAGGGCACCTCGGGGATCAGCACCTCGCTGGCCCCGCCGGCGATGCCTGCGTGCAGCGCGATCCAGCCGGCGTGCCGGCCCATCACCTCCACCACGAGCACCCGGTGATGGGACTCGGCGGTGGTGTGCAGGCGGTCGATCGCCTCGGTGGCGATGTTGACGGCGGTGTCGAAGCCGAAGGTGAAGTCGGTGCCGGACAGGTCGTTGTCGATGGTCTTGGGCACGCCGACCACCTGCACCCCCGCCTCGGCGAGCCGGGTCGCCACCCCGAGGGTGTCCTCGCCGCCGATCGCGACCAGCGCGTCGACGCCGGCCGCCGCGAGGTTGGCGACGATCCGCTCCACCCCGTCGGGCACCGCGAACGGGTTCGTGCGGGAGGAGCCGAGGATGGTGCCGCCGCGCGGCAGGATGCCTCGGCACTGCTCGACGCCGAGTGGCATCGTCAGTCCCTCCAGCGGTCCGCGCCAGCCGTCGCGGAAGCCGATGACCTCGAAACCGTGCTGGGCCGCGCTCTTGCGGACCACCCCGCGGATCACCGCGTTCAGGCCAGGACAGTCGCCGCCTCCGGTGAGGACTCCCACGCGCATGTCATCCAACGTACGCCTCTGCCTGCGTCCCGTCGCCCCCTGTTTTTCTCCCTCTTCCGTCCCGTCGTCGCCCACCTACGCTGGTCGCGTCAGCCTTCACGCCGGGCGAGTCAGTCGCCCGAGTCACGGGCCGTTGCGGCTCACGGGGCGAGGCGGTCCCGGGCGGCCTGGGCGGCGTCGCGCTCCGCCGCGGCGGTGCGCAGCTCGGCGGCCGCGGAGTCGCGACTCTCCTCGGCCTCGGCGACCTCCTCGTCGAGGGCGTCGCAGCTCTCCTCGAGCTCGGCGAGCCGACGGCGCAGCTCGTCGATCTCGGCCTGCAGCTGCAGCGAGCGGGCGTCGAGGCGCTCCACCTCGCTCACCCACTCCTGGTGCGCGGCGCGCGCGACGTCGTACTGCTCGGCGGCGCGGGCCAGCCGCTCCTCGGCGGCACGGAGCCGCTTCGCCTCCTTCTCGGGGTCGGGGACGACCTTGAGGTCGGGCGGCCCGGGCGCTGGCGCCTCGCGGGCGGTGGCGGTGAACCCCAGCGCCTCCGGCGCGGCCAGCGCTGCGGCCACGGTCGCCTCGTCGACCGGGTCCCAGCCGTTGGTGCTCAGGGTGGAGACCAGCAGCCCGCTGCGCAGCGCACGCCCGCACTCGGCGTCGACGATCGCCGCGGTGAGCATGCTCTCCACCTGGTCCGAGACCGCCGAGGTGACCTTGAGGCCCTCCGCCGCGGCCAGCCGCCGCGCCTGGGTGGTGACGGCGGCCGTGACCTGCCGCCGCTGCCTGGTCAGGGCGCGGAGCTCGCCGGCCGACATCGACCGCTGCGCCTCGCGCAGCGCGGCACCGACGCTGAGCACCTGGTCCACCTGCTCGGTCTCACGCCGGACCAGCAGGTTGAGCACCCAGGCGGCCGTGCTCGGCTTGCGCAGCGCCTTGACCTGCGCTGCCAGGGGCGTGCCCTTGAGCTCCTTCACCTTCGCGTCGCGAGTCGGGGTGAACTCGGCGAGCCCGACGGCGTAGAGCTCGTCGGCGATCTCCAGCAACCCGGGCGAGGCGGCGGCACTCACGGCTCGTCGTCCAGGCCCTGCTCGATGGCGTAGCGGGTCAGCTGGACGCGGTTGTGCAGCTGCAGCTTGCGCAACGTGTTCTGCACGTGGTTCTGCACCGTGCGGTGGGAGAGCACGAGCCGCTCGGCGATCTGCTTGTAGGACAGTCCTTTGGCCACCATCTTGAGGATCTCGGTCTCACGCTCGGTGAGCCGCTCACCCGGCGGCGTGCTCGGCTCGTTGATCCGCCGGAACTCCCCCAGCACCAGCGCCGCCAGGCCGGGGGTGAAGACGCTGTCCCCGGAGGCGACGCGTCGTACGGCGGCCAGCAGCTCCGCGGCCGAGGCGGACTTGACCAGGTAGCCGGTGGCGCCCGCCTTCACCGCGGCGAGCACGTCGTCCTGCTCGCCGGAGGCCGACAGGATCAGCACTCGCGCGGACGGGTCGTCGGCCAGCACGGTCCGGGTGACCTCGACCCCGGTGGGCTCGGGGATCTGCAGGTCGAGCACGACCACTTGCGGCCGGGTGGCGCGGAACCGGTTGATGGCGTCCGTGCCGTTCGCCGCGGTCGCCACGACCTCCAGGCCGGCGGCGACGAGGTCGCGCTCCACCGCGTCACGCCACATCGGGTGGTCGTCGACCACCATCACCCGGAGCGGCTCGCCCGTGCCCGCCGTGCCCACGGCACCCGTCGTCTCGGTCATGGCGGGACCCTATCCGCGCTGGTAGCGGCCGCGGCGGTGCAGCAGGGGTGCGGCGCCACCGTCTCCGGCGTCGGCGGCGTCGGCGGCGTCGGCGGCGATCTCGACGTGCTCGATGCGGGCCTCGACCTCCACCGACCAGCCGACCTCCCGCTCCCCGACCAGGCGCACCGCGGCCCAGGTGCCGGCGGACGCCAGTCGCGGACCGTGCGGGGTGTCGACGAACGCGGCCTGCCGGAAGGGACCACCGGGAGCGGGGGCGGTGCCGGCGAACATCTCCGCCAGGTCACGCTCGCGCCACGCCAACAGCTGCACCACCGCCGTGCCGGTCTCCCGCAGCCGGTCGGTCAGGTCGGCGTCCGGGTCCAGCAGCGCCAGCAGCGCCGGCTGCTCACCGAGCGCGACCAGCACGGAGCTGACGGTGAGCCCGGCCCGGTCGGCACCGGCGCCGGCGGTCCACAGCGTGACCGCGCCGCCCAGCCGGCCCCGCAGCCGCCGGGCGGGGTCGGGGTCGGGGACGGCGAAGGGGTGGCCGGTGTGGATGGTCAACGCGCCTCCTCGGCGGGTGCGGAGTCCCGTGCGGGCTCCTCGGCCGGTGCGTGCCGGGGCACCGAGAGCACCCACTCGGTGCCGTGCACGCCGGTGTCGACCTCGGCGGTGCCGCCGAGGTCGGTGATGCGGCCACGGATCGACTGCACCACCCCGAGCCGGCCCTCCCGCTCGGCGTCAGCGAGCCGGTGGGGAGCGATGCCGGGACCCTCGTCGCGCACGGTCACCTCGACGTGGTCGCCGAGGTCCTCCAGCAGCACCCAGGCGGGCGCCGTCTCGCCGACGTGCCGGTCGACGTTGTCCAGGCAGGCACGGACCGCGGCGACGACCTCGGCGGCCCGGTCGGCAGGCAGCTCCACCGTCCCGGCCGGCAGCGCCACCTCGGTGCGTTCGCGCGCGGTGAGCCGTCCCAGCGCGGCGGCCAGGTCGCTCGGCGGCTGCCCCGGCGCGCCCCGGCGCACGGCGGTGGGCGGTACGACGACGCCGGACTGGGTGCGGATCAGGGTGCGCAACGCCTGCTCCTGCTCGCCGGCGAGCCGACCGAGCTCGGCGGCCTCGCCCCCGAGCTCGGCGCCGCGGCGCTGGACCAGGGCGAGGACCTGCAGCACGCCGTCGTGCACCGCCCGGGCGAGCCGGACCCGCTCCGACGCCGCGGCGGCCTCGGCCTGGGCCCGGTCCCGCTCGGCCGCCATCTCCTTCAGCGAGCCGCACAGAAAGCCCATCAGCGAGCCGGCGAGGACGATGAGGAAGGCGTTGCCCCAGTCCTTCTGCGCCACCTCCGCCCGCGTGAGCAGGTCGACCGCGGCGAGCAGCACGCCGGCCGCAGTGCCGCCGCGCCAGCCGTACCGCGCGGACCAGGCAAGCACGGCGGCGATGATCCAGTAGCTGGGGATGGTGGCGTGGAACCACTCCCCCTTCGCCACCGGGGTGATCAGCAGAAGCCCGACGGCGAGCCCGAGGTCCGCGACCAGCACGGCCGGCACCCGACGCTCCGGGGCGGCGTAGACGAACGTGGCGGCCACCGTCGCGACCACCATGACCCCCAGGCAGGTCCAGGCCAGCGCCGGACGATCGAAATTGTTGCGGTAGGCGTTGATGAGGAGCGCGTAGCCCAGCACCACGAACCGCAGCACGGCGAGGGCGCGGAACAGCCGGTCCTCGACCGCCAGCGCCGCCCGCAGCGAGGTCGGGTCGGTCAGGACGCCAGCTTCCGCTGCTCGTCGCCGCCCTGGTCGCCCTGGGGGCCCTTGCCCCCGGGCCCCCCGCGGCGTGACTCCGACTTGGCGCGGGCGGCGTACACGTCGACGTACTCCTGGCCCGAGAGCTTCATGATCTCGTACATGATCTCGTCGGTGACCGCGCGCAGGATGAACCGGTCGTTCTCCATGCCGGCGTAGCGGGAGAAGTCCATCGGCTCACCGAACCGCACCCGCGGGCGGGTCCAGCGGCCGAACTTCTTGCCCGGGGGCGCCACGACGTCGGTGCCGACGACCGCGACGGGGACGACGGGGACGCCGGTCTCCAGCGCGAGCCGGGCGATGCCGGTCTTGCCGCGGTAGAGCCGGCCGTCGTGGGACCGGGTGCCCTCGGGGTAGATGCCGAACAGCTCACCGTCGTCCAGGACCCGCTTGGCGGACAGCAGCGCACCGGCCGCGGCGTTGGCGCCGGAGCGGTCGATCGGGATGTTGCCGGTGCCGCTGAAGAACGTCTTCTGCAGCCAGCCCTTGAGGCCGGGGCTGGTGAAGTACTCCGCCTTCGCCACGAAGCTGACCCTGCGCGGCACGACCAGCGGCATGAACAGCCAGTCGGCGTAGGAGAGGTGGTTGCTGGCGATGATCGCAGGGCCCTCCGTCGGGACGTGCTCCACGCCCTCTGCACGCGGCCGGAACACGACCTTCAGCAGCGGACCGAGCGCGACGAACTTGAGGAACCAGTAGAACAACCGACCGCACCTTCCCTAGGACACCCACCACGCGGCCCCCGAGCGGGCACGCCCTCGAAGACTAGTGCCCCGACCGGCCGGCGAACACCCGACGCCACCACGCCGGGTGCGGCACAATCACCGCATGCCGAGCACCACCGGGTCCGCCACCGCGCCGCTGAGAGTCGATGCCCGCCCCGAGCTGACCGGTGATCGCCGCATCGCGGTGCTGCTGAGCCACGGGTTCACCGGCTCGCCGGCGTCGATGCGGCCGTGGGGTGAGCACCTCGCCGAGCTCGGGTACGGCGTCCGCGCGCCGCTGTTGCCCGGCCACGGCACGACGTGGCAGGACCTGAACCGGCACACCTGGGCGCAGTGGACCGCGACGATCCGGGAGGTGTTCGAGGAGCTGAGCGCCACCCACGACGCGGTGGTCGTCGGCGGGCTGTCGATGGGGGGTGCCCAGGTGCTGCGCCTGGCCGCCGACGTCGGCGACCGGGTCGCCGGGGTGATGGTGGTCAACCCGGCGGTGTCCACCCTGCGCCGCGACGTGCGGTTGCTGCCGGTGCTCAAGCACGTGGTCCCGTCGTTCCCGGCGATCGGCAACGACATCAAGAAGGCCGGCATGGACGAGTCCGGCTACCAGCGCACCCCGCTGAAGGCCGTGCACTCGATGATGCGGGCCTGGCCGCAGCTCATCGCCGACCTGCCGCAGGTCACCGCGCCCCTGGTCTACTTCCGCTCCGCGACCGACAACGTCGTCGACGACTCCTCCGAGCCGATCATCCTCGGTCGGGTCTCCTCCACCGACGTCACCCGGGTGCCGCTGCCGGAGAGCTACCACGTCGCCACCCTCGACAACGACGCGCCGACCATCTTCGCCCGCTCGGCGGAGTTCGTCGCGCGGGTCACGGGCTGACCGCAGCGCAGCCGGCGCAGGCGTGTCCGTGCGCCGCGATGCGACGTAGGCTGGTGGCGTGACGCGGGAGGACGCCGGCGACCAGGACGCGGCCTGGCAGCAGATCGTCGACAACTACGGCGATCGGGTGCTGATCGACCCCGTCGAGGAGACCTCCGGGGAGACCGCCGGGCACACCGACGCCACTCCAGACCGGGTCGAGGACCTCCACCTGCCTGACGAGCCCGCCGACCCCGACGAGACCGCCGTGGGCGACGATGACCTGGACGAGGTCGACCGCTTCGTGCCCGAGGAGGCACCCCCGGTCGCGATGCCGCCGCTGGACCGCCTGCTGGCCTGGGCCGGGGTGCTCGGCTCCCCCGTCGTGCTGCTGGTGTTCCTGCTGCTCGGGCTCAGCCTGCCCGGCCTGCTCGCCTGGGTCCTCGTCGGCGGCTTCATCGCCGGGTTCTGCTACCTGGTCGCCCGGATGCCCGGCGGGCCGCGCGACCCCTGGGACGACGGGGCCCGCGTCTGAGCGACGCCGGCCTCCCTGTCGCTGTCCCTCTCTGACCTGCCGGTTCAGCCCGTCGCGTCCCGGGCCAGCAGCGCCGCACCGACCGCACCGGCCACCGGCCCGAGGCGAGCGGCGAGGAGCGGCGGCACCGCACGGTAGGCGGTGCCCTGCAGCGAGTCCCGCAGCGCGGCCCGGGCGGGCTGCAGCAGCAGGTCGTCCTCCGCCGCCACGCCGCCGCCGACGACCACGACCTCGGGGTCGAAGGCGGAGACGAGGCCGGCCACCCCCACCCCGAGCCACGTGCCGACGGACGAGAACGCCTGCCGGGCCACCTCGTCACCGCCACGCGCCAGCGCGGTCACCTGCGGACCGTCGAGATGTCGCCCCAACGCGACCCGGGCCAGGCGCTCCAACGCCCGACCGGAGCAGTACTGCTCCCAGCAGCCACGCAGACCGCACTCGCAGGCCAGCCCGTCGGGCACCACCTGCATGTGCCCGAACTCCCCGGCCAGCCCGCGGGCCCCGCGGACCACGCGGCCGTCCAGCACCAGCGCGCCACCGATCCCGGTGCCGATGGTGACCAGCAGGGCGGAGCGCGCACCCCGGGCCGCCCCGGCGAGGACCTCGGCGTACGCGGCACAGTTGGCGTCGTTGTCGACCACGACCGGCAGCCCGGTACGACGCGCGAGCCGCTCGCGCACGGGTGCGTCACGCCACGGCAGGTGGGCACCGAACAGGTAGCGCCCGCGCGCGGCGTCGACCAGCCCCGCCAGCGACAGCCCGATCGCGGCCGGGCCGGGCACGTCGTACACGTCTCGGGCGGCGGCCGCCACGACCTGCTCGAGCCGGTGCTCCTCGGCGTCGCGCCCCGGCATCGGCCGGGTGCTGCTCGCCTCGACCTGACCGTCGGCGGAGAGTCGTACGGCGAGCACCTTCGTGCCGCCGACGTCGACGCCGATCGTGCTCGCCGCGTGCGGCCGCCCGACGGTGGTGCTCATGTGGCTCAGGACCCGTGCTCAGGTACGGGCGAGGTCGGCGGCGCCGATGACGCCGGCCCGCACCCCGAGCTCGGCCAGCCGGAACTGTGCGGCGGGGCGGAACCCGCGGCCGGTCAGCTCGGCCTCGAAGGTGGTGCGCATCGGCTCCAGCAGCAGGTCGCCGGCGGTGCTGACGCCGCCGCCGACCACGATGAGCGCCGGGTCCAGCACCGCTGCCAGCGAGGCGAGGCCACGGCCCAGCCAGCCCCCGAGCCGCGCCAGCTGCGCGATGGCGAACCGGTCGCCCTCCTGGGCGGCGGCGGTGATCATCGGTCCGGTGATCGCGGCGGGGTCGCCGCCGGCGCGCTGCAGCAGGGCCCGGGCCAGCAGCGAGCTGGCGGCGGCCGCCTCACGGGTGTCGGCCACCAGCGCCGAGCCGCTGCCGTACTGCTCCAGGCAGCCGTGGTTCCCGCACCCGCAGAGCCTCCCGTCGGGCACCAGGCACAGGTGCCCGATCTCGGCGCCGATGCCGTGCGCGCCGCGCAGCAGCCGGCCGCCGGTCACGATCCCTCCGCCGACGCCGGTGCCGACGGTGACCATGAGCTGGTCGGCGACACCACGGCCGGCCCCGAACCGGGCCTCGGCCCACGCGGCGGCGTTGGCGTCGTTCTCGACCAGGACCGGCAGACCCGTCAGTCGGCTCAGGTCGGCCCCGAGCGGCTCGTTGCGCCAGGCGATGTTGGGCGCGAACAGCACGGTGGAGCGGTCGGCGGCGATGTAGCCGGCGGCGCCGACCCCGACCGCCTTGACCGAAAGGCCCGCGCAGAGCCGGGCGACCAGGGACGCGACGGTCGCCTCGAGCGCGGTGGGGTCGGTGGCCGGGGACTCGACCTGCTCCTCCACCAGGATCCGCCCTTCGGCGTCGACGACGGCACCGGCGATCTTGGTGCCGCCGATGTCGATGCCGCAGGTCAGCTCACCGGCGGTCGGCTCCGGCCGGGCGCTCATCGCGGTTCGTCCTCGGAGTCGTCGAGGTCGATGTGCTGCACCGAGGCCGCCCGCGGAGCCGTTGCGTCGCCGTCGGCGCGCTGGGGTGGCTGCTGCATCGCCTCCAGCAGCCCCGAGGCCGCCTGCAGCAGGGACGAGGCCGCGACGACGAGGTGCGTCTTGACCTCCGGCGAGGCCACCCGTACGGCGTGCACCGCTCGGCACAGCGGGCAGTAGCGGCACTCCGCGTCCCCGGTCGCCAGGTGCTCGTTGACCTGCTGGGCCATGCCGGCCGCCTGCCCGGCGAGGTCCCCGGCCAGGTCCCCGGCCAGGCCGCCCGCGCCGCCGCCCTGGGTGCGGGCGAGGTCCGCCAGCGCACTGAACAGCTTCGTCGCCTCCTCCGCCACGGAGCCGATCTGGTCGTCGCCGGGCTGGGGGCCGCCGGGCTGGGGGCCGTCGGGCTGGGGGTCGTCGGGCTGGTCGCTCATCGCGCGTCCTTCTTCTGGCGGTCAGGCCGGTGGTCCGGCTGGTCCGGCTGCTCGGCGAAGCGCACCTGCAGCTCGCCGTCGGCGACCCGGGCCCCGACGACGCGCAGCCGGGCCAGGCCGGCGGGCAGGGTGAGCAGCCGGCGGTAGGAGCCGACGGTGAGCACCAGCTCGTCGCCGTTGCGCGCCAGGTCGACGTCCTCACGGGTCACGAACGGCAGGCTGAGGTGGATCACGGCGCCCGCACCCTGCGACCGGGTGACCCGGAACGGCCCCTGCCCGACGGGCTCGGCGAGGGGGTCCGTGGCGTCGTACAGCTCGGCGGCCAGGGCGCCGAGCGCCTCCACGCCGACGGGCTCGGCGGACTGGTAGGGCGCGGTGAGCACCGGCAGGCCGGCGAAGGACTGCTGCACCTCGGCGAGGACCGCCTGCTGGGCGCGCACCCAGCCGGCGCGCCAGGGGTCGCCGTCCGCCGCGGGAAAGACCCGGTTGGCGACGACCGCGTCGACGCGGTAGCCGAAGAGGGAGAGGCTGGTGTAGGCCCGGCGGGCCTCGGCGAGGACCACCTGCTCGGGGGTGAGCACCAGGCGGACGCTCGCGCCGGGGCCGCAGAGCAGGTCGTGCACGTCGTCGAGCTCGTCGTGCAGCCGGGTGATCGCGTCGAACACGTCGTCACCGGGCATCGGCACGCCGGCGGCGCGGTCGAGCAGCGGCCGCAGCGCCCGCACCAGCCGACGCTGGATCGGCAGGAGCCGCTCCAGGTACCAGCCCAGTGCCTCCGGCAGCGCGAGCAGGCGCAGCGTCTCGGCGGTAGGGGCGCAGTCGATGACGATGACGTCCCACCCGCCCCGGCGGGCGTGCTGGCGCAGCTCCAGCAGCGCGAGCACCTCCTCGGCGCCCGGGATGACCGTCATCTCCTCGGCGGCCACCGGGTCCATGCCCACCGCGTCGAGCACGGAGAGCAGGTAGCGCTGCACGTCGGCCCAGGACTGCTCGAAGCGCTGCTGGGCGTCGACCTGCTGCAGGTAGAGGTTCGGCGCGACCTCGGTCGGCTCGAGCGGGCGTACGGCGCCGAGGCCGTAGGCGTCGGCCAACGAGTGCGCGGCGTCGGTGGAGATGACCAGCGTGCGGTGGCCGCCGGCGGCGCTCAGCGCCGCCGTGCCGGCGGCGACGGTCGACTTGCCGACGCCTCCCTTGCCGGTGAACAGGATGATCCGCACGTCGGCCCCCTCGTGGCGCTCAGGCGCCGGACTCGACGCGCTTCTTCAGCCCCTTGAGCGCTGTGTCGATCAGGATCTTCTCGCCCTTGCGCTTGAGCATCCCGATCAGCGGGATGGAGACGTCGAGCGCCAGGCGGTAGGTGACCTCGGTGCCCGCGCCCGTCTCCCGCAGCACGTAGGCACCGTCGAGCGCCTTGAGCATCTTGCCCTCGACCAGGGTCCAGGTGACCTGCCGGTCGCCGTCCCACTGGTAGGCCAGCGTGTACTCGTCCTTGATCGGAGAGACGTCGAGGGCGAAGAACACCTCGCGGGCCCGGCCGCGCTCGGGACCGTCCGCGGGGAAGGTGGAGCGCACCTCGGCCACCGTCACACCCTTGGCCCACTGGGGGTAGGCCTCGAAGTCGGCGATGGCAGCCATCACCGCTGCAGCAGGGGCGTCGACGACGATCGACGAGGACGTCTGTTCTGCCATGCGGCGAAGGCTACCGGACTCCTATGCCGCGCATAGGTCGCACCAGTGGCCAGGAGTACCCTTCGACGGCCCCCAGAGCAGGAGGAACGGTGCGCGAGTACACCAACCCGCAGACGATCACGATCCCGACCACCGGCAACCTGACCGACGACGTGGTCAGGAACGCCGAGCGGACCCCCGACCGACCGCAGTTCGCCCGCCCCGACGAGGAGGGCGGCTGGGTCGACGTGTCCTGCGCCGAGTTCCTCGCCGAGGTCTCGGCGCTGGCGAAGGGGCTCCTCGCCGCCGGGATCGAGGCCGGTGACCGGGTCGGGCTGCTCAGCCGGACACGTTACGAGTGGACGCTCTTCGACTACGCCATCTGGTTCGCCGGCGCGGTCAGCGTGCCGATCTACGAGACGTCGTCGGCCGACCAGATCGCCTGGATCCTCTCCGACTCCGGCGCCCGTGCCCTGGTCGTGGAGGACGCGGACCACCTGGCCCGGGTCGAGCCGCTGCGCGCCGACCTGCCCGCGCTCGAGCACGTCTGGACGATCACCGACGGCGCCGTCACGGCGCTCACCGCCTCCGGTGCCGGCGTGGGGGACGCCGAGCTGGAGGAACGTCGTACGACGGCCGGGCCGGACGACCTGGCCACGCTGATCTACACCTCGGGCACGACGGGCAAGCCCAAGGGCTGCATGCTCACCCACGGCAACTTCGGGTTCGAGCTGGGTGTAGCCGTGGAGGAGCTGGAGCGGCTCTTCGACACCGAGGGCTCCTCGACGCTGCTGTTCCTGCCGCTGGCCCACGTCTTCGCCCGGATCATCGAGGTCGGCACGATCAAGGCGGGCACCCGGGTCGGGCACAGCGCCGACATCAAGAACCTGCTGCCGCAGCTGGCTACCTTCCAGCCGACCTTCGTGCTCGCGGTGCCGCGCGTGTTCGAGAAGGTCTTCAACACCGCCTCCCAGCGGGCCACGGCGGACGGCAAGGGCCGGATCTTCGACCGAGCGGCCGAGGTCGCGATCGCCTACTCGCGTGCCCTGGACGGCGGCCGGGTGCCGTTGCGGATCCGCGCGCAGCACGCCCTGTTCTCCCGCCTCGTGTACGCCAAGCTGCGCACCGCGCTGGGCGGCAGCTGCGAGTACGCCGTGTCCGGCGGTGCTCCGCTGGGCGAGCGGCTCGGCCACTTCTACCGCGGCATCGGGGTCAACGTCCTCGAGGGCTACGGCCTGACCGAGACCACCGCCGCGCTGACCGTGAACCTGCCCGACGCGCAGAAGATCGGCACCGTGGGACGTCCGCTGCCGGGCACCTCGGTGCGGGTGGCCGACGACGGTGAGCTGCTCTTCCGCGGCGGCCAGGTGTTCACCGGCTACTGGAACAACCCCAAGGCGACCGCGGAGGCCATCGACGCCGACGGCTGGTTCCACACCGGTGACGTCGGGGAGATCGACGACGAGGGCTTCGTGCGGATCACGGGCCGCAAGAAGGAGATCCTGGTGACGGCGGGAGGGAAGAACGTCGCCCCGGCCGTCCTGGAGGACCGGGTCCGGGCGTCCGCACTGGTCAGCCAGTGCCTGGTCGTCGGCGACGGCCAGCCCTTCATCGGCGCGCTGATCACCATCGACGAGGAGGCGTTCTCCGCGTGGGCCGAGCAGCGCGGCAAGCGCGGATCGGTCGCCGACCTCATCGACGACCCTGACCTGCGCGCGGAGATCCAGGCCGCCGTCGACGACGCCAACAAGACGGTCTCCAAGGCCGAGTCCATCCGCAAGTTCACGATCCTGCCCCACGACTGGACCGAGGACGAGGGCCACGTCACCGCCAGCCTGAAGCTGAAGCGGCACGTGGTCATGCGGGACTACGTCGAAGAGATCACCAACCTCTACTCCTGAGCGCGCGGTCCCGGGCCCGGCCGACACGTCTCACCGTTTTGGGGTTTTGGTCACTGGTGGCCCGGGACTTCGCTAGCCTCGCCCTGCGCGTCCGCCGGGGAGGGCGGCGACAGCACCATTTTTCTCATCAGTGAGCGGTCGACGTGGCTCCCCGGGGAGGGTCCGCGGCCGACTCATGGGGAGCGGGAGGGCTCAGAAGTGGATCGTCGCAGGTTGATGCTGGTGCTGGCCGCGGTGATCGCCGCGATCGGAGTCGGACTGGTCTTCGTGTTCGCCCGGGGCGCCGAGAGCCGCGCGGCCGAGAGGTATGAGACCACCAAGATCGTGACCGTCGCGGCCGGCAAGACCGTGCTGCCCGGCGAGAGCATCAAGTCCGCCCTCGACACCGGCAAGCTCGCCGAGACCGACGTGCCGCGGGCCCAGGTCCTCGCCGACGCGCTGCGGGGCGCGGACCTCACGGACCTCGACGACAAGGTCGCGCTCACCACGCTGTACGCCGGCGAGCAGCTGCTGTCCACGAAGTTCGGCGGCGTCGGCGACACCGTCGACGTGGCGACCCTGCCGCTGCCGAGCGGGATGATCGCCAAGCCGGAGTCGTTCGACCTGCCTGTCGGCTCCTTCATCCTCCCCGGTTCACAGCTCGCGGTGTTCCTGACCACCGACGCCAGCGCCCCGACCTGCCTGCTCGTCGACCGGGTGTCGGTGATCTCCGTCGGCGCCCAGACGACCACCCCGGAGACCTCCGAGCCGGCCGAGGCGGGCAGCGCCCCGGCCCTGCACCTCGCGGTCACCCAGAAGCAGTTCGAGCAGATCGAGGACGGCAAGACCCGCGGAGAGCTGTCCGTGGCCCTGCTGAACTCGGCGAGCGAGGTCAAGCTCGACAAGAGCGGGCCCTGCGCAGCGATCCGCAACGCACGGTAGGGACGACATGCCGGTTCTCGTAGAGCAGGATCCGACCACCGTCGAGGAGCTGCTGGTCGCGATGCCGCCAGGCTCGCACGCCGTGGGCACCGCTGAGCGCGGCCTGGCCTGGCTGGACCAGCACACCGACGAGTACGTGCTCGTCCTCGGCTCCACTGTCCCCCTCGACATGGCGCTCGGGACCGCCGAGCAGCTGCGCATCCAACGCCCCACCGTCAGCGTGGTGCTGGTGCGCGAGACGTTCGACACCGACGTGCTGACCCGCGCGATGCAGGCCGGGGTGCGCGACGTGGTCGTCGCCGACGAGCCGAAGGCGCTGACCGGCGCCGTGGAGCGCGCTCACCAGCTCTACCAGGCACTGCGCGGACCCGGCGGGGCCAAGCAGGTCGGCCGTGTGGTCACCGTCTTCTCCCCCAAGGGCGGCGTCGGCAAGACCACCTCCTCGGTCAACCTGGCGCTGGCGCTGACCGACCGGGGCGCCCGCAAGGTCTGCCTGGTCGACCTGGACCTGGCGTTCGGCGACGTCGCCATCACGATGCAGCTGTTCCCGACGCACTCGATCGAGCAGGCCGTGGGTGCGGAGGACTCGATCGACCTCGGCATGCTCGAGGGCCTGCTCACCCGCGCCGAGGACTCCCTCATGGTCCTGGCCGCGCCGGCGCACCCCGACGTGCGGGAGCGGGTCACCCCGCTGCTGATCTCCCGGATCCTGCGGCACCTGCGCGACGGGTTCGACTACGTGGTCGTCGACACCTCACCGTCCTTCGACGACGCCACCCTCACCGCGCTCGACGAGACCGACGAGTGCGTCATCATCGCCACCCTCGACGTGCCGACGTTGAAGAACGTCAAGGTCGCACTGGAGACGATGGACATGCTCAACATCGCCCGCGGTCACCGCCACCTGCTCCTCAACCGGGCCGACGAGGAGGTCGGGATCAGCGTGGACAAGGTGGAGAGCATCCTCGGCATGCCCGTCTCGGCGC
The DNA here is from genome assembly GCF_018388425.1 of Nocardioides faecalis. NCBI lineage: Bacteria > Bacillati > Actinomycetota > Actinomycetes > Propionibacteriales > Nocardioidaceae > Nocardioides > Nocardioides faecalis. The sequence continues at coordinate 2,384,954 of NZ_CP074406.1, forward strand.
AGGTCGCCACCGCCGTCGACATCGCGGCCTCCACCAATGCCGGCACGCCGATCGTCTCGACCAAGCCCGGCCACGCGGCGAGCGTCGCGTTCAGCCAGCTGGCCGCCTCGGTCACGGGTGAGCCCGTGGCCGCACCCCTCGTCCCCGCCCAGCAGAGCGAGCAGCAGGGCAGGTCTCGCGGGCTCTTCCGCCGCGGGAGGAACTGATGGCCAGCCTCTCCGATCGTCTCGCCGCGGCCCGCCGCGAGGCCGCGGCCGCACAGGACAAGCAGGCGGCCGACCAGTCCGGCAGCGAGCAGGCGGCCGCCCAGGCCCCGGTGAGCACCACCCCGGAGCCCGCCCCCGCCGCCGGCAGCGCCCCGGGACCGCTCTCGGCCCGCACCGCGGTCGCCGCGTCCGAGGGACGCCCCGGTGCCCGGCGAAGCATGGCCGCCCAGGAGGCCGACCGGATCGAGGAGCTGAAGTCCAGCGTGCACGCCGAGCTGCTCAAGCAGCTCGGGCCGCACCTCTACGACGCCGAGATGGACCAAGAAGAGCTGGACCAGCGCGTTCGCTCGGTGCTCTCGGAGGTCCTCGCAGCCCAGGACCGGCCGCTCAGCGCGGCCGACCGCAGCCGGGTGACGCAGGAGATCACCGACGACATCCTCGGCTACGGCCCGATCGACCCGTACCTGCGTGACCCCGAGGTCTCCGAGGTGATGGTCAACGGGCACGACAGCGTGTGGCTGGAGCTCAACGGCCGCCTGGTCAAGGCCGAGGCGCACTTCAGCGACGAGGCGCACCTGCGGCGCACCATCGACAAGATCGTCTCCCGCATCGGCCGCCGCGTCGACGAGTCCTCCCCCATGGTCGACGCCCGGCTCCCCGACGGCAGCCGGGTGAACGCGATCGTGCCGCCGCTGGCCGTCGACGGATCGGCGCTGACGATCCGCAAGTTCTCCGCCGACCCGCTCACCGTGCAGGACCTGATCAACTTCGGCTCCCTGACCCCGCAGACCGCCGACTTCCTCGACGCCTGCATCCGGGGCCGGCTGAACGTGATCGTCTCGGGCGGCACAGGTGCCGGCAAGACGACGACGCTGAACGTGCTGTCGTCGTTCATCCCCAGCGACGAGCGGATCGTCACGATCGAGGACGCGGCGGAGCTGCAGCTCAAGCAGGACCACGTGGTGCGCCTGGAGTCGCGCCCCTCCAACATCGAGGGCAAGGGCGAGGTCAGCATCCGCGACCTGGTCCGCAACAGCCTGCGCATGCGCCCCGACCGGGTCGTCGTCGGCGAGGTCCGCGACGCCTCCGCGCTCGACATGCTGCAGGCGATGAACACCGGGCACGACGGATCGATCTGCACCCTGCACTCCAACGGCCCGCGGGACACGCTGGCCCGCATGGAGACGATGGTGCTGATGGCCGGCATGGACCTGCCGATCCGCGCCATCCGCGAGCAGATCGCCTCGGCCGTGGACCTGATCGTGCACCAGACCCGGTTCAAGGACGGGTCGCGCCGGATCACCCACATCACCGAGGTGGAGCGGATGGAGGGCGACATCATCACCCTCCAGGACATCTTCGTCTTCGACAACTCCGCCGGGTTCGACGAGAACGGCCGCGTCCTCGGCCGGCTGCGCCCGACCGGGCTGCGGCCCACGTTCGTGGAGAAGCTGGCCCAGTCCAACGTGGCCGTGGACCCGACGCTCTTCCGAACGGAACGCATCTGATGTCGCCGGGTGCCCGGCGACGCCGGGTCGAGGGCTCGCAAACGTGGGCACGGCTCGCGGGGCTGCTGGTGGCGGTCCTCGCGGTGCTGTTGCTGCCCGCCGGTGCCGCGAGCGCTGCCGACGGTTCGATCGCGTACGTCGAGGCGGGCGAGGACGGCCTGCGGATCCTGGTCGACGTGCCCCCCGGCACCCAGGCCGACCTGACCGGGGTGCAGGTCACCCTGGACGGCAAGGAGCTCGCTGCCACCGCCGAGAGCACCCGCCAGGGCACGGCCGTCCGGCGCACCACCGTGCTGGCCATCGACACCAGTCGCTCGATGCGGGGCAAGGGGCGCTTCGCGGCCGCCCAGGCGGCCGCGGCGGCCTACCTGCGCACCGTGCCGCCGGACGTCGCCGTCGGCATCGTCACCTTCGACTCCGACGTCGAGGTGGCGCTGGAGCCCACCGAGGACCGCGCAGCGGCGCAGGCCGTGCTCGAGGGTCTCGGCCTGAGCCGGGACACCCTGCTGTACGACGGCCTCACCGCCGCCGTACGCAGCGCCGGCAACGTCGGGCAGCGCACCGTCCTGGTGCTCTCCGACGGCGCGGACACCGGCAGCCGAGCGAGCCTCGAGGACGTCACCGCCCTGGTCGAGGAGAGCGAGACCCGGGTCCACGTCGTCGGCCTCGACCTGCCCGCCGACCAGCTCGCCGCACTGCGCAGCATCGCGACGACCGGCAAGGGCGAGGTGATCACCTCCACCGGCGACGCGCTGGCCCGTACGTTCGCCGCGCAGGCGGCCGCGGTCGCCGATCAGGTGCTGGTCACGGCTCCCCTGCCCGAGGCCTTCGCGGCGAGCGTCGCCAACGTCGTCGTCACGCTGCCCACCGCCACCGAGCCCGTGGTGGCCCGGGCGCTGGCGCCGGTCGAGGTCGCGGCCGCGGGCAGCAGCGCGGCGACGGGCACGCCCGACCTCGCCATCGACGGCGGCTGGGTGGCGCCCGCCTGGTTGCTGTGGGTCGGGCTGGGCGTGCTGGCCGTCGGCCTGGTCACGGTGGCCGTCCTGCTCGTGCCGCCGCCGCCCGCGCCGCTCAGCATCGCGGACCGGGTCACGGCGTACAGCCGCTACGGCGCCGGACCCGCGGGGGCGGCTCGGGAGTCGGACGAGAAGGCCGCGGAGCCGATGCTGGAGCAGGCCAAGGCCGCGGCCGCCGGTGTCCTTGATCGCAACCATGGCCTCAACGACCGGCTGACCCGTCGCCTCGCCGCCGCCGGCAGCGAGTTCAAGCCCTCGGAGTGGCTGCTGGTCCACGTCGGCGTGGTGCTCGCCGGCGGTGTGCTCGGCCTGCTGCTGGGCGGCGGCAGCATCGTGGTCGGTCTCATCTTCGTGCTCGTCGGCGCGGCGCTGCCGCCGCTGTACCTCCGGACCGTCGCTGGTCGGCGGCGCAAGGCCTTCGACAACGCGCTGCCGGAGGTGCTGCAGCTGCTCTCCGGCGCGCTGAGCGCCGGTCTCTCGCTGGCCCAGGCCGTGGACACGGTGGTCCGGGAGGGTCCGGAGCCCATCGCCTCGGAGTTCAAGCGGGTGCTGGTCGAGGCCCGGATCGGCGTGGCACTGGAGGACGCGTTCGAGGGTGTGGCGGAGCGGTTCAACAGCCGTGACTTCGCCTGGGCCGTCATGGCGATCCGGATCCAGCGGCAGGTCGGCGGCAACCTAGCCGAGCTGCTGACCACGGTGGCCGCCACCATGCGGGAGCGGCAGTTCCTGCGCCGGCACGTGCGGGCGCTGTCGGCCGAGGGCCGGATGTCGGCGATGATCCTGTGCTCGCTGCCGCCGGTGTTCGCGCTCTACCTGCTGCTGACCAACCCGGCGTTCCTGGAGCCGCTCTACCGCGATCCCCGCGGCATCGTGATCAGCGTGGCGGGGGTCGCCTGGCTGGCGATCGGGGTGTTCTGGATGTCGCGCATGGTGAAGGTGGACGTCTGATGCTGCTCCTCGTCGCGTTCTTGATGTTCCTGCTCGCCATCGCCGCGGTCGGCGCCGGTCTCGCCAGGGAGCAGCCGCAGGGCTTGCAGCGCGCTCTCGAGGCGCTGGAGCGTTCCGGCCTCGCCGGCCAGGAGATGGCCCAGGAGGCGGACCGTCCCTTCGCCGACCGCGTGCTGGAGCCGATGCAGACCCGCGCGTTGACCCTCGGCCGCCGGATCACCGGGGCGGACAAGGCGGAGCGGATCCGGCGCAAGCTGGACTTCGCCGGCAACCCCCGTGGTTGGTCGGTGGACCGGGTGGTCTCGCTGAAGGTCATGGCCGCGGTGGTGCTCCCGGTCTGCTTCGGCGTCTACGGCCTGCTGCTGGGCTTCAGCCCCACCTGGCTGGTGCTGCTGGTGCTCGGCGGGGCCGTCGTCGGATTCTTCGCCCCCGACATCTACCTGTACCAGTGCGCGGCGAAGCGGGCCGACAAGATCAAGCGCACGCTGGCCGACGCCGTCGACCTGCTCACCATCAGCGTGGAGGCGGGCCTCGGCTTCGACGCCGCCCTGCAGCAGGTGGCGCGCAACACCGACGGCCCGTTGGCCGAGGAGTTCTCCCGGGTGCTGCGGGAGATGCAGCTGGGCATGGGCCGCGCCGAGGCGCTGCGCGCGCTGGGTGCGCGCAGCAACGTCGACGACCTGCACACCTTCGTCGGCGCCATGGTGCAGGCCGACGCCTTCGGCATCCCGGTCGGCCAGGTGTTGCGGGTGCAGTCCTCGGAGATCCGGGTCAAACGGCGGCAGTACGCCGAGGAGAAGGCGCAACAGGTGCCGGTGAAGATCATGATCCCGCTGATCCTGTGCATCCTGCCGTGCCTGTTCGTCGTCGTCATGGGGCCGGCGGTGCTCTCCGCCATCGACAGCTTCTCCGGCGCAGGCTGACACCCGCTGACGATGGCCAGTAACCAGTCCTTCGCGGTCGTGGCTGCCGCCCGGCTCTTCGCGCTGCTCGCGCTGGGCGCGCCGGCGCTGTGGCTCCAGCAGTCCGAGAGCGTCGCGGCCATCGGAGCGCTCGGCCTGCTCTGGGTCTACCAGGGACTCACCGCCACCCGGCGCGAGCTGCGCCTGTCGGTCTCGCCGATCACCGAGGGCGCCGCGGTCGGCGTGATCTGCGCGCTGGGCATGCAGAGCAGCGTCACGCTGCTGGCCGCGCTGGTGGTGCCACCGTTGTACGCCACCGCCATCGCCGGCACGCAGGTGATGGTGCGCACCGTCGCCGTCCAGCTGATCAGCGTCATCGCTCTGGCGCTGATGTGGGCCCAGGAGCTCACCCCGGACCAGAGCGTGGGCATCTTCGTGTGGACGGTGACCGGGGTCGGGCTCAGCCTGATCGCGTCGTACACGTTCGCCGACCACCGCAGCGCGGACCCGGTGGCGCCGTACCGCGATGCTCAGCAGCACCTGCGTCAGCTGCTCGACCTGGCCGGTGGACTCAGCTCCGGGCTGGACGTCGGCGCGATCGGCGGCGAGCTGCTCAGCCAGGTCAGTGACCGGATCCCGAACCGCGGGCTCGTGCTCTACGTGCCGCACGGCGAGAAGCTGACGCCGGTGGCCTCCACCGTCGAGCTGGATGCCGTGGACGCCGCGGCCTGTGCCGTGCTCGCCGGTGAGGTGCGTGCCCTCGACGTGCGCGGTGATGCCCACATCGAGGTCGGCCAGGGTTTCGCGTTCCGGGTCAGCGACCAGGCCATCGTGGCGGGCATCCGCCCGGCGACCGCCGATCCCGGTGCCACGCCGGCACTCGACCGGGTGGGCCGGGATCTGTCCGACAGTGCCGTCAAGCTCGACGCCGCCCTGCTCTTCGCCGAGTTCCGCACCGCCGCGACCGCCGACGAGCGGAACCGGTTGGCCCGCGAGATGCACGACGGGGTGGCCCAGGACATCGCCTCGCTCGGCTACATCATCGACGCCCTCGCCGCACGGCCCGCCGACGAGCAGCAGGCCAAGGCGCTCGCCATGCTGCGCGAACGGGTCTCCAAGGTGGTCGCCGAGGTCCGGCAGTCGGTGATGAACCTGCGCACCAGCATCGGCGAGAACGAGAGCCTGGGCGCGGCGATCAGCGGCGTGGCACGGCACCTGTCGGAGTCCTCCGGCATCCCGATCCGGGTCCGCCTGGACGAGCAGCCGGCTCGGTTGCGTCCGGAGGTGGAGGCAGAGCTGTTCCGGATCACGCAGGAGGCGATCAACAACGCCGTCAAGCACGCGCGCGCCACCGCGATCGACGTCCGGTGCCAGGTCTATCCCCCGGAGGCGGTGATCACGGTCACCGACGACGGCGTGGGGCTGCAGACGGCCCGCAGCGACTCCCACGGGCTCAAGATCATGCGGGAGCGTGCCAGACTGATCGGCGCCGAGCTGGTGGTCAGGGACAACGCCAGCCGGGGACTCACCGTCGCGGTGTCGGTGAAGACCCCGAGGCACACGGCCCGTGCTCCCGCAGGGTCGAACAGCACAGAGGAGAAGCGATGAGCGAGCAGATCACCGTCCTGCTGATCGACGACCACGAGCTGATCCGCGACGGCCTGGGCGCCGTCCTCGACCTGGAGCCCGACCTGGCGGTGGTGGCCACCGCCGGCTCGGTCGCCGAGGGCATCGCGCGCTACCGCGAGCACAGGCCGGCGGTGGTGATCACCGACCTGCAGATGCAGGACGGCACCGGCCTCGACGTGGTCCGCACGCTGCGCAAGGAGAGCGACACCGTCGGGCTCGTGGTGCTGACCATGCACTCCGGCGACGAGCAGATCTTCGCCGCGATGCAGGCCGGCGCGTCGGGATTCGTGGGCAAGGACGCGCCGTCGACCGAGGTGATCAAGACCGCCCGGCACGCCGCGGTCTCCCCCAAGGCGTTCGTCTGTGCCGGGCTCGTCGGTGCGATGATGCGCCGCACCTCGGCCGAGTCCACGGCGCTCACCGAGCGCGAGCACGACGTGCTGTTGCTGCTGGCCGAGGGGCTCAACGCCGCCGCCATCGGCGCCAAGCTCTACCTGTCGGAGTCGACCACCAAGTCGCACATCGCCCGGATCTACCAGAAGCTCGGCGCCGCCAACCGGGCGCAGGCGCTGGTCACCGCGATGCGGGTCGGCCTGCTGTCCACGGTGCAGCCCTCGGCGCGCTGAGGTCCGCCCGGGTTTCCTGGCCCGAAGTGACTAGTGGCGAGGAGACGAACTCCCGATCCTCGAGGGCCAGTGGTCCGACAGGATTGGGACATCGGGGGCCGCCCCCGGAGACACGCACGTCGATCAAGGAGTCACTCTCATGGTCCAGTACCTCAGCATCCTGCTCAACGCCCGTTTCGCCAAGATGGAGGAGCGCGGCGCCACCGCCGTCGAGTACGGCCTGCTGGTCGCCCTGATCGCCGCCGTGATCGTCGGGGTGGTTGCCACCCTCGGCGGCAAGATCGACGACGCGTTCGGCAAGGTCAACAGCAAGCTCTGATCCCAACGTCGAACCGCTCGGCCGCGTCACCCCGGGTGACGCGGCCGGCGTGCTTTTCGTTCCGTAGAAGAGGGCATCGATGAGCAGGTGGCGTCCATCCCAGGACCGCGGCACCGCCGCGACCGAGTACGCCCTCCTCGCCTTGCTGATCGCCGGCGTCATCGTCACCGCCGTCAGCGCATTCGACGGCTCAGTCATGGACCTGCTCTCCTCCGCCGGCCTGCTGGACGCCCTCAGCCCCTGAACGCGTCCGCGTGCGCCACCCGCTGCAGCACGGTCGGGTGTGAACCGAACCACCACTGCGACCAGGCGGGCGGCGTCGGGTCGGCCAGGGAGCGCAGCGCGAGCCGGACCTGCAGGTCCCGGAACGCCTGCGGGTCCCCCGTGCTCTCCAGCGCCACCTGGTCGGCGCGGGTCTCCATCTGCCGGCTGATGCCGTTCTGCACCGGGGACGCCAGCAGGGAGACCAGGGCCGCGAGAGCCAGCAGTCTCGGGATGTCGCGCACCCCGATGCCAGGTTCGACTGGTGCAGCCTCTGGGGCACCGCGGCCTCCGGCCGGCAGCACCAGCCCGAGCAGACCGAGAGCGACCATGGCGCCCGCGGCGCCGAGGAGCGTGCCGGTGACCACGTCGTCGTGCTTGGCGTGGGCGAGCTCGTGGGCGACGACGGAGAGCGCCTCAGCCGGTGGTGTCGACTCCACCAGGGTGTCGTAGAGCACGACCCGGCGGGTGCTGCCGATGCCGGAGACATAGGCGTTGAGGGTCGTGGTCCGTCGCGATGCGTCCGCGACGAGCACGTCCTCGACGTCGACGCCCTCACGGTCGGCGAGCTGCAGGATCTCGGTGCGCAGCTCGCCGTCGGGCAGCGAGGTGAAGTCGTTGAACAACGGCTCGACGAGGACCGGGTAGACGAAGGAGCCGAGCACGACGACCGCGGCGGCACCCAGTCCAGCGATCAGCGGCCACAGCCGGGGCAGCAGTCGCACGCACGCCAGCAGGGCCAGCACCGCCAGCGAGGTCGATGCCACGGTGACGAGCTCGCTGACCACGAGGTCGCGCGCCCAGGCGCCCCAGGTGCCCGCAGCGAGGCCCTCGTCCAGCCGCAGCCGGCGCAGCGCGATGGCGAACGGCAGCGTGACGACTCGTCCGACCAGGCTCAGCGCGGCCACGACCACCACGACCCTGACCCAGCGCCAGCCCCGGACCCGGCCGGCCCAGCGACGGCCCAGGCGACCGAAGCCGAGCCAACAGGCCACGGCCAACGAGAGGGCCAGCGAGGACCAGCTCCACACCCGGCTCCAGGCGGCGAGGTGCTCGGCGCGGGCGATCTGCGCCTCGGTGAACACGGAGTCGGCAGGCACCGGCGGAGGCGTGCCGCCCGGTACCGGCTCCCACGGCACCCGCCACACGGCGATGACCACGAAAGCGAGCGCGCCGACGACGACGGTGAGCGCCGCGACGCTCCGGCGGCTCAACCGGGGGCCCCTCACGGCGCCTGCTCCGGGACGCCGGCGAGTGTCGCCAGCCGCTCCTGCCACGCCGTGGTCAGCTCCGCCTCGGACCAGCCGAACCCCGAGCGCAGGGCCGGCGCGAGCTTCGTGCCGTCGAGGACGGCGCGGTACAGGGCGACCAGCGCGGCCTCGCCGCGGCGCTCGGCGAGGGTGACCGCCACCTGCCAGGCGGCCTCGTAGACGCCGCCGAGGTGGCTGGCGCCCGGGGAGAAGTCGGTGTCGGCGGGCAACGCGTCCGGGAGACCGTCGCGGCGCACCTCCTCGATGACCTGCCCCGCGGTCCGGTCCAGGGGGAGGTCCAGGTCCCGCAGGGCGACGTAGTCGGCGAAGCCCTCGACCAGCCACAGCGGTGCCCCACCGGCGAGCACGGCCCCGGTCAGCGCGTGCACCGCCTCGTGCGTCATCACGACCTGCGCCGCCACCGGGTCGAGGTCGTCGTACACGGCGCGGTTGAGGAAGACGTGCACCGGTGCGTCCGGCACCCGGGAGCCGTCCGCGGGCGCGGTCACGGCCGCGATCGCGGCGTACTCCCCCGCATCGGCGCCGAGCGCCCGGTGCAGGGCGGTGGTGTCCGCAGGCACCTCGACCACGAGAACGGCGTCCTTCTCGACGACGTCACGGCTCTCCACGACCGCCTGCCGCGCCCATCGTGCGTACGACGCCAGGTCGGCCGCGGCACCCTCGCCGACCACGACGGCACCCGGGACCCGGCGCACCGTCACCGGGCCTGCCAGCCACAGCGGCAGCCTTCCTGAGGTGCCGCCGATCGCGGAGACCGCGTGTCCGCCGTCGGCGAAGGAGAAGGGCAGCTCGAGCCGGGCAGCGGCCGTGGCCGATCCGGGCATCCGCCAGGTGAGCGCGACCAGGCCGTCCCAGCCGTCGGCGCCACGGGTCCGCCCGGTCTCGGTCACGTAGCGGAGCGTGACCTCGCGCAGCCCGAGCTCGCGGACGTTGCCGGCGACGGCGGCCAGCAGCTGCTGCGCCGGTCCGTCGGCGCCGAGGCGCTCGGCCGCGGCGCGGTCGCCGGCCACCAGCGCCTGCTGGAGAGCCGTGACGGTCGACGTCGCCGCGGTCGCGTCGACCGCGGAGCTCGCCTTGGCCGGAGGCGGCGCGACGTACTCCTCACCGCCACAGCCCCCGCAGAGGAGGGCGAGCGCGAGCAGCGCCGCTCCGGCTCGGCGGATCACCCAGGCCGGACCGCTCCGGCGTAGGGCATCTCGTCGACGCTCGACACCTTCACGCCCGCGCCGGGGTTGGCGGCGTGGACGATCTTTCCGTTGCCCAGGTAGATGCCGACGTGGCTGATCGGGCTGTAGTAGAAGACGAGGTCGCCCGGCTGCAGCTGGTTGCGGGCGACGGGCGTTCCGGTCCCGGCCTGAGCGCGGGAGGAGTGCGGCAGGCTGACGCCGGCCTGGCCCCAGGCGCGCATCGTCAGGCCCGAGCAGTCGAAGGCGTCGGGGCCGGCGGCGCCGAAGACGTAGCGGTCTCCGACCTGGGCCAGCGCGTAGGCGATGGCCGCCTTGGCGCGGCCGGAGGCGGGGACGGAGGCAGCGGCGGGGGCACGCTCGCTGTCGCGGGACACGATCTCGTCGCGCTCGGCCGCCTCGAGCCGGGACAGCAGCGACTCCGCCTTCGCGAGCTTGTCGTCGGCTTCCTTCTTCTCCTCGGCCAGCTTCGCCTTGAGCGCTGCGATGGCCTTGCGGCGCTTCTCGGTCTGGCTCTCGCGGATGCCGTAGGCCTCGCGCTCGTTGTCGTAGTCCGACAGCAGCGCCTCGTGCAGGCCGTCGACGGTCTCCTTGGTCGACAGTCCGTCGAGGAAACGCTCCGAGTCGGAGGCGAGGAGGTCGCCCGCGGGGCCGAGGCCGCCGTTCTGGTAGCGCTGGATGATGGTGTCCCGGACCTCGGCGCGGACGCCGTCCAGGCTCTCGCCCTGGCGGGACTGGTCGGCCCGCAGCGACTTCAGGTCGCGATTGAGCTCGGTCAGCTCGATGCGGACGTCGTTGTAGCGCTCGGATGCCTGCTCGGCCTGGTGCAGCAGCGCCTCGACCCGCTCCCGGACCGTGTCGACGTCGGGCTCCGCCGTTGCCGGCGAGCTCACGGACAGGGCGAGAGCGCCGGAGAGGGCGAGCGCCGCGAGCGAGGCGGCAGTGCGGTTTCGGCCCTTCAGCACGTGCTGGCGGTCCCCTTCGGTGTCGTACGCCTACCGGGTGAGCTGACGGATTCGGGCACGACATGCCCTACCCGCACTCCTCGTTCCCCCCTCAACCCGGTAGGGCTGGCGAGGTCACGCCTCGTGCGGGATTCACCCCAGATTGAGTGGTTCCCCGGCTCCGCGACCGCGAGCGGCCTCGGACTCAGCGCAGTGTCCGGCAGGTCGGTCGACCCACTTCCTCGGACACTTCGAGGGCCGACTCTAATCCCCTGCATCAGGCCTCACCAAACCGCGCACCCGCGTGTTGTGGGCCTCGCTGCGGGAGGTTCGCCACACCAGGCCACACGAGTCACAGCAGCCCCAGCGGTGCCTCAGGCGGACTCGACGTGCGGCGCCGCGACCGGCCGCACCAGCCGGAGCGGCGGCACCAGCCCGCCCTCGGCGAGGGCGCCGAGAGCGCGCAGCTCGTCGTCGTCGACCCGCAGCTCGGGCGGAGGGCCCAGCAGCACCGTGACCACGCAGTCGTGGCACGACAGGCCGCGCACCACACAGGTGTCGCAATCGATCGTGGTTGTCATGCCGGACACGCTGCACCGACCCTCCGACAGAACTCGCCACATCGTTCGTCGGGGGTCGCCCTTACGGTCACCCCATGCCCGGCAGCACCGTCACGCCCTCGTCCCCTCACTGGGAGGCGCAGCTCTCGTTCGAGGAGCTCGGTCGACCGTTGCGCGAGGTCACGTTCTGCGTGGTCGACCTCGAGACGACCGGCGGCTCCGCACGCGACGGCGACCGGATCACCGAGATCGGCGCGGTCAAGGTCCGCGCTGGCGAGGTGCTCGGCGAGTTCCAGACGCTGGTCAACCCGGACACCTCCATCCCGGCGTTCATCGCCGTCCTCACCGGCATCACCAACCGGATGGTCGCCGATGCGCCGCGGATCGGCACGGCGCTGCCGGCCTTCCTGGAGTTCGCGGCAGGGACGGTGCTCGTGGCGCACAACGCCCGGTTCGACGTCGGGTTCCTGAAGCACTTCGCCGGCGTCCACGACCTGGCGTGGCCGGACTTCGAGGTGCTCGACACCGTGAAGCTCGCCCGGCACGTCGTCACCCGGGACGAGGCGCCCAACCACAAGCTCTCCTCGTTGGCCACGCTGTTCCGGGCACAGACCACCCCCAACCACCGCGCCCTCGCCGACGCGCGGGCGACGGTCGACGTGCTGCACGGCCTGATGGAGCGCCTCGGCGGCCTCGGCGTCGACACGCTCGAGGAGCTGCAGGCGTACTCCTCGCGCGTGGCGCCGGCCGCGAGGCGCAAGCGGCACCTCGCCGACGGCCTCCCGAACGCCCCGGGCGTCTACCTCTTCCGCGACGAGGGCGAGCGGGTGCTGTACGTCGGCACCTCGAAGGACCTGCGCCGACGGGTCCGGACCTACTTCACCGCCTCCGAGAAGCGCACCCGGATCGGGGAGATGGTGCAGCTCGCGGCGGCGGTGACCGGGATCGAGTGCGCGACCGCACTGGAGGCCGAGGTCCGCGAGCTGCGCCTGATCGCCGAGCACAAGCCGCCCTACAACCGCCGCTCGCGGTTCCCGGAGAAGGTGACCTGGCTCAAGCTGACCAAGGAGCCATGGCCCCGGCTGACCCTGGTCAAGCGGGTCCTGGACGACGAGGCCGACTACATCGGTCCGTTCTCCTCGCGGGCGCGCGCCGAGGAGGCGCTCGCCGCGTTGCACGAGGTCTTCCCCGTCCGCCAGTGCACCGGCCGGCTGCCGCTCCGGCCGTCCCGCTCACCCTGCGTGCTCGCCGAGCTCGACCGCTGTCTGGCCCCCTGCGACGGCAGCGTCGACGTCCAGACGTACGCCGCCGTGGTCCGCCAGCTGCGTGACACGCTCCAGCGCAGGCCCGACGACGTGGTCGAGCAGATCGACGCCCGGATGCGCACCCTGGCGGAGCAGGAGCGCTTCGAGGAGGCCGCGCAGCACCGGGACCGGCTGGCCGCCCTGGTGCGGGCCACGGCGCGCACCCAGCGGCTGAGCGCCCTCACCCGCTGCGCGGAGGTGGTCGCGACGCGACGCGAGGACGACGGCCGCTGGTCCGTGCACGTCGTCCGGTTCGGCCGGCTGGCCGGCGCGGGCGTCATCCCCTCCGGCGCGGACGCCGTCGCCTACGTGGAGGGCCTGCGCGCATCGTCGGAGACGGTGCTGCGGACCCCGGGGCCGACGCCGGCGGCGAGCGCGGAGGAGTCGGAGCGGGTGCTGCGCTGGCTGGAGAAGCCCGGGATCCGGCTGGTGGACGTCGTGGGCGAGTGGAGCTGTCCGGTCGCCGGGTCGGCCCGCTTCGCGACCTTGCTCACTAAGGTGGGCACATGATCACCGCCATCGTCTTCGTGCAGGCCGAGACCGCCCGGATCCCCGAGGTGGCGGAGGCGATCGCCGCCCTCGACGGGGTGAGCGAGGTCTACTCCGTGACCGGGCAGATCGACCTGATCGCGCTCATCCGCGTCGCACGCCACGACGACATCGCCGCCGTGGTCGCCGACCGGCTCAACAAGGTCGAGGGCGTCGTCGACACCGAGACGCACATCGCCTACCGCGCCTACTCCCGCCACGACCTCGAGGCCGCATTCTCGATCGGTCTCGACTGAGGGTGAGGGACCACCTCTCCGCGAATGAGGGCGCACCGGCCCGCTCCCGCTTTCCGCTGCTGATCCGCGCCTGGCCACCCGTCACGAGCCTGCTCCTCGTCGCCCTGCTCGCCGCCGTCGCGAGTCGCCCCTACCGCTCGTTCGACACGTACTTCCACCTCCGCTTCGGCAGCGAGTTCCGCGACACCTGGTCGTTGCGTCATCCCGGGCACGTCACCAGCGCCGCCAGCAACGACTGGGCCCCGACGCAGTGGCTGCCCCAGGTGGTGGTGTCGTGGATCGCCGAGCGCTCCGAGGGCGCCCTGGCCCTCGTGCTGGCGACCCTGCTGGCGGGTTTCGCAGGCGCCGTCTACCTGTACTTGCGCAGCCGCACCCGCCCGGGCACGGCGATGACCCTCACCCTCGCCGTCGTCGTCGGTTGCCTCCCCTACCTCACCGGGCGTCCACAGGTGCTGAGCTACCTCTTCCTGGTCGGCGTCCTCGCCTCCTGGGACCTCGCCCGCAGGACCGGACGTGCCCCGTGGTGGCTGGTGCCGCTGGGCTGGGTGTGGGCGATGAGCCACGGGATGTGGGTGCTCGGCGTCGCGGCCAGCCTCGTCCTGGCCGTCGGCGTCTGCTGGCAGCAGCGCGCTAGCCGGCCCCACGACCGCCTGATGCCCCGGGCGCTCCGTCTCCTCGCGGTCCCGGCCGGGATGCTCGGCGCGGCCTGCCTCACCCCGGTGGGACCGCGCCTGGTCGGGGCGGTCCTGCAGGTCGGCTCCCGTTCAGAGCACTTCGCCGAGTGGGCGGCCCCCGAGCTGCTCACCCTGGGCGCGGCACCGGTCACCCTCCTGCTCGCCCTGGCCGTCCTGCTCACGATCCGGCGAGACCGGGTGGAGCCCTACGACGTGGCCCTGCTGGGCCTGGGCGTCCTGTTCTCGATCTACTCCCAGCGCACCCTCCCGCTCGCGCTCGTCGTGTTGGCCGCCGTCGTCGCCGGCGAGCTCGGTCGGCTTCGCCGACGCACCGGCGGCCGCACCGGCGGCCATCCCGGCGCCCAGCCCGGTTCCCAGCCCGGTTCCGGCGAGCTGACGTTCGTGGGTGTGCTCGCGGCCGCGGTGGTCGTCGTCGCGGGACTCTTGCCCCTGCGTGACGTGCCGGCGAGCGAGATCGAGCCGTTCGCCGACGTGCTCGCGGACCTGCCGGCTCGAAGCGTGGTCCTCACCGATCGGGCGACGGGGGCGGTGCTCCTCTGGACGGACCAGGACCTCGACGTCCCCATCCACGGTTACGGCGACGTCTACACCGACGCCGAGCTCGAGGCCTACGACGACCTGGCCCGGCTGGAGCCGGGCTGGAAGCGGACCCTGGAGCGGCTGGGCGCCCAGGTCGCGCTGCTGCCCGAGGACGATCGTGTCGCTGCGGCACTGCAGGACCACGGCTGGCAGGTGGTCCGAACCTCCGACGACCTGGTCTACCTGGTCGCTCCCCCAGCCGGCGGCTGAGCGATCAGGCGGAGGCCGCCGCCACCCAGCGCTCCAGCGTCGCGGCGGCCGCCCCGCTGTCGATGGCCTCGGCGGCACGCTCGATGCCGGCCGCGAGCGCCTCGGCGACCGGCTTGCCGGCCGCGTCGTAGACCGCCAGTGCGGCGCCGGCGTTCAGCAGCACGGCGTCGCGCACCGGCCCGGTGCGACCGGCGAGCAGGGCACGCACGACCCCGGCGTTGTGCTCGGCGTCACCGCCCCGGAGGTCCTCGGTGGTGGCGGGGGCGAGACCGAACGCGGCAGGATCCACGGTGCCCTCCTCGACCGCACCGTCGTGCACCACCCACAGCCGGGAGGTGGTGGTGGTCGTGAGCTCGTCCAGGCCGTCGTCGCCGCGGAAGACCCAGGCGTCCACGCCGCGGGCGGCGAACACGTGCGCCATGACCGGCGCCATCCGGACGTCCGCGCAGCCGATGGCCTGTGCCTGCGGCCGGGTCGGGTTCGCGAGCGGGCCGAGGACGTTGAACGCGGTCCCGATGCCCAGCTCCTTGCGGGGAGCCGCGGCGTAGCGCATGGCCGGGTGGAAGGAGGCGGCGAAGCAGAAGGTGATGCCGGCCTCGACCGCGATCTCCGCGACCCGGTCGGCGGGCAGGTCGAGGCGCACCCCGAGTGCCTCGAGCACGTCGGCGGTGCCGGACTTCGACGAGGCCGAGCGGTTGCCGTGCTTGACCACTCGCGCGCCGGCTCCGGCGGCGACGATGGCCGACATCGTGGAGATGTTGACGGAGAACGAGCGGTCACCACCGGTGCCGACCACGTCGAGCAGCCGGCCGGGGACGCTGATCGGCGTCATCACGCCGTACATGGCGTCGACCAGGCCGGTGAGCTCCGCGGCGGTCTCGCCCTTGGTGCGCAACGCGACCACGAAGCCGGCGATCTGCGCCGAGGTGGCGGCGCCGGCGAGGATCTCACCCATCGCCCATGCCGCCTGGGCAGGCTCCAGGTCCTTCCCGGCGGTCAGGGTGCCGAGGACGTCAGGCCAGTCCATCACGGCGCTCAGGCCGGGACGCGCGAGCGCAGCAGCGACACGACGGCGTCGGCGAGCACGATCGGGTCGATCGGGTGCGAGACGGCGGCGTCGGCGCGCGACCAGGTCGCGAGCCAGGCGTCCTGCGGTCGCCCGGTGAGCACGAGGAGCGGAGGACAGTCATGGATCTCGTCCTTGAGCTGCTTGGCGATCCCCATCCCGCCGGCGGGCACGGCCTCGCCGTCCAGGATCGCGAGCGCGACCTGACCGGCGTCCATGTGCTGGATGACGACCGGCTCCGTGGCGACCTCGACGTACTCCAGCTCCGGGAGGTCCGGGTGGGGCCGCCGTCCCAGGGCGAGGATGACCTGCTCACGGGTGTGCACATCGTCGCTGTACACGAGCACCTGCAACGCCTTCGGGAAGCTCACGCTCGCGATGCTACTCGCTCCGCTCCGCACCCGGGACCGGGTCGGTCGCGGCGGCCGCGAGCCGCTGCTGCCGCTCGAGCCGGTCCAGGCGGCGGTCCTCCCGCTTGGCCTCCTGCATCGAGGAGCGCACCCACTGGGCGAACAGTGCGATGAAGAACACGATGCCGACGAGGTCACCGGCGCCCCACAGGATGCCGCCGGCGAGCTCCTGGTCCTTGAAGGGGTCGGGCAGCCAGGAACCCATCGGGCCCTCCCGCAGCGCGAGGTAGTGCTCGGCACCGAGCAGGGTGACCTGGCCCATGATCGTCACGCCCAGGAAGGCGTGGAAGGGCAGGGTGAGCACGGTGAGCAGCACCCGGAACGGGTGCGAGACGCGTCCGGGCAGGGGGTCCACCCCGACGATCGGCCAGAAGAAGATGGCGCCGACGGCGACCAGGTGGACGTGCATCATCTCGTGCACGTACGCCGAGCTCAGCGAGGCGTCGTACCAACCGGTGAAGTACAGCGCCCACGGCGAGAGGACATAGAGGCCGAACGCCAGCGGCGGGAACGACAGCACCTTCGCCAGGCGCGAGTGCACGACGAACAGCAGCCAGCGCCGGGGCGCGGGCGGCAGCGTGCGGAGGGCAAGCGTCACCGGGGCGCCGAGCGCCAGCGACAGCGGCACGATCATCGACAGCACCATGTGCTGGACCATGTGCACGCTGAGCAGCACCTCGTCGTAGGCCGCGATGCCCGAGGAGGTGACGAAGTAGAACGCCGCCATCCCGATCATGAACGCCAGGGTCCGCCCGATCGGCCAGGCGTCCCCGCGGCGGCGGAGCGTGGCGACGCCGAGGGCGTAGAGGCCCACGCCCCACACGGTCAGCACCAGGGGCAGGGGGGCGACCCCCCACTCCGTCCACACCGCACTCAGGTTGAACTCAGGGAGCGGTTCCACTATTGCAACGGTTGCCATTGACAGCGACCCCACGGGCACCTCCTCGAATGCTTCGAGCGTAGGTCGCGGTCCCTGCCGTGCCCGATGGGGGGGGTCGGGGTGCCCGGCGAGCGGGATGGGGCAATAATGACGCCCGTGGCGACCACAGCATCCGCATCCCTTCCGGCCTCGCGCCTCCATGGACAGCACGACCGACCGAGCATGGTCGCCGTCGGCACCATCGTCTGGCTCTCGAGCGAGCTCATGTTCTTCGCGGCGCTCTTCGCGTCGTACTTCACGATCCGGTCGGTCTCACCGGAAATGTGGGCGGAGAACACCGCACTGCTCAACGTGCCCTTCGCGACGGTCAACACGACCATCCTCGTGCTGTCCTCCTTCACCTGCCAGTGGGGCGTCTTCGCCGCTGAGCGCGGCCAAGTCCGCCGCGGCGGCCCGCTCTGGAAGTTCTGGGGCGGCCGGGCCGGCTGGGGCCTGCGTGAGTGGTTCATCCTCACTTACATCATGGGCGCCGTCTTCGTCGCCGGCCAGGCACTGGAGTACGCCGAGCTGATCCACCACGGCGTGACGCTGCCGAACGACGGCTACGGCACGATGTTCTACCTGACCACGGGCTTCCACGGGATCCACGTGATCGGCGGGCTCATCGCCTTCCTCTTCGTCCTGGGGCGTACCTACGTCGCCCGGCGCTTCACCCACGAGCAGGCTGTCAGCGCGATCGTCGTGTCCTACTACTGGCACTTCGTCGACGTCGTGTGGATCGGCCTGTTCGCGACGATCTACCTGGTCCAGTGACCCGGTGATGTCGATGACGACAACTTGTTCGCCCACTGATCCGACCCGGACCCACAAGGACTGATTGTGCGCCTTCTGAACCGATCCGCCGGTCGCCTCTCCCGGCACCGCCGCGGCCCGCTCGCCGGGCTCATGGTGCTGGTGTGCGGCCTGCTGCTGACCGGCGGCCTGTACGCCGCGTTCGCGCCTGCCCAGGCCGACACGAGGCAGGACCAGGAGGAGCTGGTCCAGCAGGGCCGCGAGCTCTTCCTGGTCGGCTGTGCCTTCTGCCACGGCAAGAACGGCGAGGGCGTCCTGACTCAGGGCGGCTCGCAGTACGGCCCCGCCCTGACCGACGTGGGCGCCGCCTCCGTCGACTTCCAGGTCGGCACCGGCCGCATGCCGATGGCCCAGCCGGGCCAGCAGGCTCCGCGCAAGAAGGTCGTCTACACCAAGGACGAGACCGCAGCGCTGTCCGCGTACGTCGCGTCGCTGGGCACCGGCCCGGCGATCCCGGACAAGGAGCTCTACTCCACCGCGGGCATGAGCGACGACGAGCTCGAGGAGCTCGTCGTGCGCGGCGGCCAGATCTTCCTGGCCAACTGCACCGCCTGCCACAACTTCGAGGGCTCCGGCGGGGCGATGCCCCGCGGCGGCTACGCCCCCAAGATCCGCGGCGTCGAGCCCAAGCACATCTACGAGGCCATGCTGACCGGCCCGCAGACCATGGACACGTTCTCCGACGGCAACATCCCGCCGGCGGACAAGAAGGCCGTCATCGCCTACCTCGAGACCCTCGACGAGTCCCCCAGCTACGGCGGGTTCACGTTCGGCGGCCTCGGCCCGGTGAGCGAGGGAATCACGGTCTGGGTCGTCGGCATCGGCAGCCTCGTCGGGTTCGCGGTCTGGATCGCGGCACACTCCACCCGCTCGAGCAAGAAGAAGGACGAGGCGGCAGCGTGAGCGACGCACACACCACCGATCCCCACGGAGGGGAACTCGCGGTCACCGGACCGATCGCGGACCCAGGGCTGCCCGAGCACCAGTGGCGGCCGACCGACGTCGACCCGGCCAAGGAGAAGCGTGCCGAGCGCCAGGTCGTGGGATTCTTCCTGCTCTCCGCGCTGAGCACCGTCGCCTTCCTGGTCGCCTACTTCACGCTGAAGATCGGCGACAACTGGCACGTCATCGGCGGCTTCGGTGCCTCCAACATGGCACTCGGCCTCAGCCTCGGTCTCGCCCTGCTGTTCATCGGCGTCGGCATCATCCAGTGGGCCCGCAAGCTCATGGGTGACCACGAGATGACGGAGATGCGCCACCCGGCCCGCTCCAGCGACGAGGACCGCGAGACCACTCTGCAGGCGCTGAGCGACGGGCTCGAGGAGTCCGGTATCGCTCGCCGTCCGCTGATCCGGAACTCCCTGCTCGGCGCCGTCGGCCTCCTGGGTCTGCCCGCCGTCGTCCTGCTCCGCGACCTCGGCCCCCTGCCGGGCGACGCCCTGTACCACACGATCTGGGGCCGCGGCCTGCCGAACCGCCCCATGCGGATCGTCCGTGACGGCATCTGGACCCCGATCCTGCCGTCCGACCTCGAGATCGGCGACCTCGTCAACGCCCAGCCCGATGCGCTGCACAACCCGGAGCGGTACGACATCGACCCGGCGGACGTCGAGGGCATCGAGCTGCAGGTCCACAAGTCCAAGGCCTCGCTGATCCTGCTGCGCATGCAGCCCGAGGACATCAAGCACGGCAAGGACAAGGACGGCCAGAGCCGTGAGAACTGGGCCGTCGACGGCATCGTCGCCTACTCCAAGATCTGCACCCACGTCGGCTGCCCGATCTCGCTGAACGAGCGGACGACCCACCACCTGCTGTGCCCCTGCCACCAGTCGACCTTCGACCTCGCGGACTCCGGCAAGGTCGTGTTCGGCCCGGCCGGCCGTCCACTCCCCCAGCTGCCGCTGGCCGTGGACGACGAGGGCTACCTCGTCGCTGCGAGCGACTTCGACGAACCGGTCGGCCCGAGCTTCTGGGAGCGTGACTACTATGAGCGTTGATCTGAACAAGGTCGCCTCGACCAACGGCTCCGAGCCGGCCGCTGCCAACGGCACGACCCGGGGTGGCGCGATCGCCAACTGGGCCGACGAGCGGCTCGGTCTCGGCTCCGTGATGAAGAAGAACCTGCGCAAGGTCTTCCCGGACCACTGGTCCTTCATGCTCGGTGAGATCGCGCTGTGGAGCTTCGTTGTCGTGCTCCTCACCGGTGTCTTCCTGACGCTGTGGTTCGACCCGAGCATGGCCGAGGTCAACTACAACGGCTCCTACGACCCGCTGCGCGGCGTCCACATGTCGGCCGCCATGGCCTCGACGCTCGAGATCTCGTTCGACGTCCGCGGCGGACTGCTGATGCGTCAGATGCACCACTGGGGCGCGATGATCTTCATCGGCTCGATGATGGTCCACCTGATGCGCGTCTACTTCACCGGCGCGTTCCGCAAGCCGCGCGAGCTGAACTGGGTGATCGGCTGCCTGCTGCTGCTCCTGGGCACCATCGAGGGCTTCACCGGTTACTCACTGCCTGACGACCTGCTCTCCGGCACCGGTGTCCGGGCCGCGGACGGCTTCATGAAGGCGACCCCGGTGGTCGGCACCTACATGTCGTTCTTCCTCTTCGGTGGCGAGTTCCCGGGTGACTCGATCATCCCGCGGTTCTACGCGATGCACATCTTGCTGATCCCCGGCATCCTGCTGGCGCTGGTGGCCGCGCACATGTTGCTGCTCGTCTACCACAAGCACACGCAGTGGCCTGGCCCCGGCCGGACCGAGGAGAACGTTGTCGGCTACCCGATGCTCCCCGTCTACGCGGCCAAGGCCGGCGGGTTCTTCTTCATCGTCTTCGGCGTGATCGCTCTCTTCGGCGGCCTGTTCTCGCTGAACCCGGTGTGGAAGTACGGCCCGTACGACCCGTCGAAGGTCACCGCCGGCTCGCAGCCCGACTGGTACATGGGCTGGCCGGACGGCCTGCTGCGGATCATCCCGGCGTGGGAGACGCACCTGTGGGGCTTCACGGTCTCCTGGAACGTGATGATCCCGATCCTGGTCGCGCCGCCGCTGCTGCTGATGGTCCTGATCCTGCTGCCGTTCCTCGAGTCCTGGATCACCGGCGACAAGCGGGAGCACCACCTGCTCCAGCGCCCGCGGAACGCTCCCACGCGCACGGCGATCATGGTCGCCCTGATGACGTTCTACGGTCTCTCGTGGGCCGCAGGCGGCAACGACATCATCGCGATCAAGATGCACCTGAGCATCAACCAGATCACCTACTTCCTCCGGGCAGCGGTGTTCGTCGGACCGGTGATCGCGTTCATCATCACCCGGCGCTGGTGCATCTCGCTGCAGCGTGCGGACGAGGCGAAGCTGCTGCACGGCTACGAGAGCGGTGTCCTGGTCCGCTCCCCCGAGGGCGCGTACGCGGAGAAGCACCTGCCGCTGCCGCTCGAGGAGGCCTACGCCCTCACCGCTCGCGACGACGACCCGAAGCCGGAGTCGATCGAGGAGATCGAGGCGTCCGGGCTCAAGGGCAAGAAGCTGCGCCGCCGCAAGCTGCGGGCTCGACTGCAGGCGCTGTTCTTCGCGGACAACGTGCAGAAGCCCACCGCAGCGGAGCTCGAGGAGGCTCAGCACCACTCCGAGCACGAGCTGCACGAGCTCGAGGACCAGATCTCCGCCGGTCCCAACCGGCACGGTCCCGCCGAGCACTGAGCTGGCTCTCAGAAGGCCCCCACCATCTTGGTGGGGGCCTTCTGGCTTTGGACGACCCTTTCGTCCAAAGCACCAGGACGGACCGATCCGTGGAACCCGCCTCCGGAGGAACTCCGCTGCCCTAAGATCCGCTCGGCAGCAAGCAGATCACCGTCGCCGACAAAGACCGTCACAGAGAAAAGGCACCCGATCGTGGCGTCCACCCAGCACGACCACGAGGCCCTCACTCATCGGACGGCACTGACGAGGCGTGTGCTCCGGGTGCTGCGAGCCGTGCGGATTCCCCTGCTCGTCTGCACGCTGGCCCGGGTCGTGGATCTCGTTCTCTTCGCGGTGCTGAGCCGGTACCAGCAGAGCTCGGATGCATTGGCCGAGGCCCTCAACACCTATCGCGCCACCCCGGCCGACCCGGGCGTGCTCGGGATGGTCACCAACTGGGACGGCCAGTGGTACCAGTCGATCGCCACGGAGGGGTACCCCGGCTCCCTGCCCGTCGACGCGGACGGCAACGTCCAGCAGAACTCCTGGGCCTTCTTCCCCGCCTATCCCATGCTGGTCCGCAGCCTCATGACCGTCACGGGGCTTCCCTTCAGCGTCGCGGCCGTGACCATCAGCATCGTGGCCAGCACCGTTGCCATGTGCTGGCTCTACACGATGGTGCAGCAGCACGCGGGACCATGGCTCGCCGGCGCGCTGGTGCTAGGCATCAACTGCTTCCCCACCGCGCCCGTGTTCGCCGCCGCGTACAGCGAGGGCCTCGCCCTCCTCGTGATCGTGGCCGCGCTGAGCGCCTTGCAGAAGCATCGCTACGGCGCCTTCGCGCTGATGATGTTGCTGCTCGGCGTCACCCGACCCATCTCGATCGCCTTCGCGCCCGTCCTCGCGCTCCATGCCCTCCGACGCCGCCGGGCTGAAGGACGTCTCTCCCCCAGGGACGCCAAGCACCTCACGGTCGCACTCTGCTCGACGGTCGTCGCCTTCGGCATCTGGCCGGGCATCGCAGGGCTCCTCACCGGCCGGATCAACGCCTACCTGCTGACCCAGGAGGCGTGGCTGGGCTCCGGTTGGAACTCCTGGGCGGTCGCTGCGACGCGGGACCTCGGCCTCGGGTACGTCGTCGCCGTGGCCGTAGCCCTCGCGGCCTACTTCGTGCTCCGCCCCGACGCGCGACTGTGGCCCAGCGAGCTGCGGACGTGGGCCGCTTCCTACGCCGCGTTCCTGGTCGTGACCGTGCGACCGGTCCCCAGCATCACGCGCTACACGATGCTGGCCATCGTGTTCTGCTGGCCACTCGCCGAGCTCGGGCTCCGCAGCAGCCGCGTCGCCCGCATCGTCCTGGTCGCGACGGTAGTGGCCGTCGGCATTGTCGTGCAGTACGAGTGGCTCCGGGGTTGGTGGGTGTACTCCGAGACGCGCCGAGGCTTCCCCTAGTCAGCTCAGGGCCGAGCCCTCGACGTAGTCGTCCCAGTCGATGTTCCAGTCGCCGTACCCGTTGTCGGGCTCCATCGGGCGGTCCGTGCCGACGTACTCGACGACGTCGCCGCGTCGGCTCATGTCGTAGAGCCAGCCGGCGTCGGCGTCGCTCATCCCGGTGCAACCGTGGGAGACGTTCGCGCGGCCCTGGGAGCCGACGGACCACGGGGCGCCGTGGATGAACTCCCCCGAGCTGGTCACGCGCATCGCCCACTTCACGTCGTCGATGTCGTAGGCCTCGGCGGAGCCCTGTGCGATGCCGACGGTCTCGGAGTTCATGCGCCGCGTCGCGGACTTCTCCATGATCACCTTGACGCCGGAGCGGGTGGTGAACCCTTCCTTGCCCGTGGTGATCGGCAGCGTCCGCAGCAGCTTGCCGTCCTCGAAGACCTTCATGGTGTGCGTCTTCGCGTTGACCTTGTAGATGTGTGCCTTGCCGACCTGGAAGGACACGGTGCGGTTCTCCTGGCCGTAGATGCCGCCACCGGCGGGCACGCTGTTCACGCCGACGGACACACTGACCTTGGTGCCGGGCTGCCAGTACTCCCGTGGGCGCCAGTGCGCCTCACGATCGCTCACCCAACGCCACGAGCCGGCCTGGGCGGGCTGGGAGGTCACCTTCATCCGCTTCTCGAACGCGGCCTTGCGCTTGACCGGGAGGTCGAAGGTGACGACGACCGGCATACCCACCCCGACGGTCTCGCCGTCGATGGGTGACACCGAGGGGTAGGTCTGCTCGTCGAGGTTCAGCGCGCGGGTCGTGAACTTCGCCACGGAGGTGACGGGGGTGCCGTCCTCCCCCTCGACCGTCGTGCGGACCCGGTAGCGGGCACCCGGCTCGAGCCGGTCGGTGGCTCTCCAGCTGGCACCGTCGGCACTCAGCTCGCCGCGCACGGGGCCGGCGGCGGAGCGGACCTTCACTGCGGTGATCCGCCCGTCGGTGCTGCCGACCTTCACCAGCGTGTCGACCGGTACGTCGGTGGCACCGTCGTCGACGTTGAGACTCACCTGAGGCGTGGCCGCGGCGGCTTCGGTGCCGCCGGCGCCGGCGGGCGCGTCACCGCTCCGGGCGCCGGGTGCACCGCCTGAGCCGTCGCAGGCAGCGACGAGCACCGCGACGAGCGAGACGGCGGCACAGGCACGGGCTGCGGAGCGGAGGCGGAGGCGGAGGCGGAGTGAAGTGGACACCTCAGCAGGGTAAAGCCGGATCGGCCGAGCGGGAAATGTCGCAGCGGCGCCCCACCGGGAGGTGGGGCGCCGCTGTGAGAAGTTCGAGCCTGTTGCTCAGTGGGCGAAGTCGCCCCGGTAGTACTCGAAGATCCAGCCCACCAGCGCGATCGCGCCGAGGACCAAACCGATGATGAAGAGCCACCAGGCGAGCATCGCCAGCGCGAACACCATCGTGCTCAGCGTCATCGCGCACCACAGGGGCCACCACGAGAACGGCGGGAAGAAGCCGAGCTCGCCGGCGCCGTCGGCGATCTCGCCGTCCTTGCGGTCCTCGGGACGCGCGTCCATCCGCTGGGCCTGGAAGCCCAGGTAGAACGTGACCATGGCCGCGAGCAGCGTGGTCATCACCAGCGCCGAGGTGCCCGTCCAGTCGGCGCCGGAGTCACCGGCGTCGGTGATGAACCAGTAGGCGGGCGTGACCAGGACCAGGAAGACCGTGGTCACACCGAAGACCCATGCCTCGATCTTCATCGGTCGCCACCATCCTTGTTCATCTGCTCGTTCAGGTGCTCGGCACGGCCCTCGGTGTCGGGCAGGTCGCCCACCGCGCTGCCCGACTCAGCCGGGTTGTCGTACATCTCGATGGCGGCGATCTCCGGGTGGTGGAGGTCGAACGCCGGGGACTCCGAGCGGATCCGCGGGATCGTGACGAAGTTGTGCCGCGGCGGCGGGCAGCTCGTGGCCCACTCCAGCGACCGGCCCCAGCCCCACGGGTCGTCGGTGCCGACCAGCGGGCTCTTGCGGGAGACGTAGACGTTGTAGAAGAACGGCAGCATCGAGGAGGCCAGGACGAAGGCGCCCACCGTGGAGACCTGGTTCAGGAACTCCCAGTCGTCGCCGGGCAGGTAGTCGGCGTAGCGACGCGGCATGCCCTCGACACCCAGCCAGTGCTGCACCAGGAAGGTGGCGTGGAAGCCCACGAAGAGCAGCCAGAAGTGGATCTTGCCGAGCCGCTCGTCGAGCATCCGACCGGTGAACTTCGGCCACCAGAAGTAGAAGCCGGCGAACATCGCGAAGACGACCGTGCCGAACACCGTGTAGTGGAAGTGCGCCACCACGAAGTAGGAGTCGGAGACGGCGAAGTCCAGCGGCGGGCTCGCCAGGATGACACCGGTCAGACCACCGAAGAGGAAGGTGGTGAGGAAGCCGATCGACCAGAGCATCGGCGTGTCCATCCGTACGGACCCGCCCCACATGGTGCCGATCCAGTTGAAGAACTTCACACCGGTGGGCACCGCGATCAGGAACGTCATGCCGGAGAAGAACGCGAGGTTCACCGCGCCGGTGACGTACATGTGGTGTGCCCACACCGCAACCGAGAGGATCGCGATGGCGAGCGTCGCGCCGACGAGGCCCACGTAGCCGAAGATCGGCTTGCGGCTGAACACCGGCAGGATCTCGGAGATGATGCCGAAGAACGGCAGCGCGATGATGTACACCTCTGGGTGTCCGAAGAACCAGAAGAGGTGCTGCCACAGGACCGCGCCACCGGTGGCGCTGTCGAAGACGTGCGCGCCGAGCTGGCGATCCGCCTCCAGCGACAGCAGCGCGCCGGCCAGGATCGGGAACGCGATCAGGACGAGGATCGCGGTGATCAGCACCGTCCAGGTGAAGATCGGCATCCGGAACATGGTCATGCCGGGGACACGCATGCAGATGATGGTGGTGATGAAGTTGACCGCACCCAGGATGGTGCCGAGACCGGCCATCCACAGGCCCATGATCCACAGGTCGCCACCGACGCCGGGGCTGTTGACCGAGTCGGACAGCGGCGCGTAGGCGAACCAGCCGAACGAGGCCGCACCCGAGGGGGTGAGGAAGCCGGCGGCGGCGATGAGGCCACCGAACAGGTACAACCAGTAGCTGAACATGTTCAGGCGCGGGAACGCCACGTCCGGAGCGCCGATCTGCAGCGGCATGATCGCGTTTCCGAAGCCGAAGAACAGCGGCGTGGCGAACAGCAGCAGCATGATCGTGCCGTGCATGGTGAAGAGCTGGTTGTACAGCTCCTCGTTGACCAGCTGGCTACCGGGATAGGCCAGCTCGGACCTGATCAGCAGCGCCATGATGCCACCGAGGATGAACCAAGCCATCGCGGTGACGAAGTACAGGTTGCCGATCAGCTTGTGATCGGTGGTGGTGAGCACCCGCACGACCTGCTGGCCGAGCGGCTTGCGCGCGGTCAGGTCGGCGGAGCGAGCAGCAGTCGCAGTCACTCGCTCTCCTCCTCGTCGGGGTTGATGAGGTTCCGGGAGTACTCGCCGCCCAGGACGGGTGCTTCGGAGACGTTGTCGGGGTTCTGAGCGAGTCCGGCCAGGTAGTCCTGGTACTCGGCCTCGGTCACGACCTTCACCGTGAACAGCATGCGCGAGTGGTAGGCGCCACAGAGCTCGTAGCACTTGCCGTCGTACGTGCCGGTCTCGGTCGGCTTCACCTGGAAGGCGTTGTCGTTGCCGGGGATGACGTCCATCCGCATCGCGAAGGCAGGGATGCCGAAGTTGTGGATGACGTCCGGGCTGTAGAGCTGGAACTCCACGGTCTGGTCGACCGGGATGACCAGCTGGGGGAACTCGTCGCCGTCACCGGAGGTGAAGACGTTCTTGCCGCCCGCAGCCTCGGTGTCGGGGTAGTTGAAGGTCCAGGACCACTTCTGGCCGACGACCGTGACCACCACGTCGGGCTCCGGGTCCATCTCCAGCGCCACGTTCTGCACGCGAACGGTCTGCGAGAAGAACGCGATGACCATGATGACCGGGAAGATCGTGTAGAAGATCTCGATCGGCAGGTTGTAACGCGTCTGGACCGGGACCTCGTCGTCACGACGACGACGGAACCACAGCGGGACGCCGATGATGAGCGCCCACGTGATCACACCGGTGATCAACGCAGCGATCCAGGCGCCCTGCCAGAGCGTGAGGATGTGCTCGCCCTGTTCGGCCTTGATGTCCGGCATGCCGAACCGTTCCCATTGGGTGTCGGTCGAACAGCCGGACAGAGCGGCTGCGAGTGCGACGGATCCAGCGAGCGGGGTCGCGCGACGGAATCGCCGCTGCGCCGTCCGCGAGCGATCGGGGTGCCACCAGCCCACGAACGAGCCTTCCTCTCGAGGGTTAGAACACGGCAAACACTAGCGGAGGGCTCGCCCGGTCGGGGGGCGGGGTCGACACCGCGCGGACGGCGCACACCGCCGCGGGCGTCCGGGCCCACGCCATGCTGTCTGCTCTAGGGTCGGGACGTGAGCAGTACCCCGCAGGTGTACCTCGATACCGCCTCCGCCGAGCGCCTGCACCCCGCCGCGCGGGACACGCTCCTCGCTGCGCTCGAGCGCGGCTACGCCGATCCGCGCCGCTTGCACGGGCCCGGTCGCGACGCACGCCTGCTGCTCGACAACGCGCGGGCGGTGGTCGCGGAGTGCCTCGGCATGCGCGCCGACGAGGTCGGGTTCACCGCCTCGGGCACCGACGCCGTGCACCGCGGGCTCCTCGGGCTCCTCTCCCCCGCCGGGGGTGGGTCCGTGGTGTCCTCCGCCGTCGAGCACTCAGCGGTGCTGCAGGCGCTGTCGTGGCACGGCTCAGGGCACGGCTCAGGGCACGGCTCCGGCGCCCACGTGCGGGTGCCCGTCGACCACACCGGCCGGGTCGACGAGACCGCGCTGGCGCAGGCTGCGCGGCGCCCCGGGGTCGCCGCCGTGGCCCTGCAGGCGGCGAACCAGGAGGTGGGCACGCTCCAGCCCGTCGACGAGGTCGACCTGCCCGAGGACGTGCCCCTGCTCGTGGACGCCGCGGCCGCGGTGGGACGGGTGCGGTTGCCGCAGCGCTGGGACGTGCTGACCGCCTCCGCCCGCAAGTGGGGCGGTCCCGCGGGCGTGGGTGTGCTGGCCGTGCGCCGCGGCACCCGCTGGAGCCCGGCCCTGCCGGGCGACGAAGGGCTCGACGGCCTCGACGCGGCCTCCGTGGACGTGCCGGGCGCCCTCGCCGCCGCGGCGGCGCTGCAGGCCGTGCTGGCCGAACGCGCAGAGGTGGCCGCACGGCAGTTCCGGCTGGTGGAGCGGATCCGGGCGGCCGCCCTCGACCTGGGCGACACCGAGGTCGTCGGCGACCCGGTGCAGCGGCTGCCGCACCTGGTCACCTTCTCCTGCCTCTACGTGGCCGGCGACGAGATCGTGACCGAGCTGGCCCGACGAGGCTTCGCGGTGGCGAGCGGGTCGGCGTGCACCGCCTCGACCCTCGAGCCGAGCCACGTGCTGGCCGCGATGGGCGCGCTCACCCACGGCAACGTGCGGGTCTCCCTGGAGCGGGACACCACCGAGGAGCAGGTGGAGGCGTTCTGCCGTGCTCTGCGCGAGGCGGTCACCGACATCCGGCGTCGGGCGGGGCTGTGACCGGGGCCGTGGTGCGCGAGCTCGACTGCCGCGACCAGCCCTGCCCGCGACCGATCATCGAGCTGGCCAAGGCGTTGGGTTCCGTGCCGATCGGCGAACGGCTCGCCGTCGTCGCCCACGACCCCGCCGCCCGGCACGACGTGCCCGCGTGGTGCCGGATGCGGGGGCAGGAGTACGTCGGCGAGGACGTCGCCGACGACGGCGCCCCGCGCTACGTCGTACGACGTCTCGGCTGAGCCGCGCAGCGGGGGCTCGGCGACCGAGGGCTCGCCGACCGGCGGCTCAGGCCAGGTGGGTCGCGACCTCGTCGGCTGCGGCGTCGCCGTAGGAGCCCCGGACGCGCTCGACGAACTCGGCGTGGGTGAAGGAGTACTCCTGGGTGCCGACGGTCTCCACGACGTAGGCGGCCAGGACGCAGCCGACCTGGGCCGCCCGCTCGAGCGAGGTGCCCCAGGACAGGGCGGCCAGGAAGCCGGCACGGAACGCGTCGCCGACGCCGGTGGGCTCGATCGCGGCGACGTCGCTGGCGGCGGGGACCTCGAAGGAGGTGCCGTCCTTGCTGGTGACCCGGACGCCGTCCTTGCCCAGCGTGGTGACCTGGAACCCGACTCGGTCGAGGATCTCCTCGGCCGACCACCCGGTCTTCTTCTCGATGACGTGGGACTCGTACTCGTTGGAGAACAGGATCGCGGCGCCGTCGATGAGGTCGCGGATCAGGTCGCCCTCGGCGAACGCCAGCTGCTGGGAGCAGTCGGCGATGAACGGGTAGCCGCGCTGGCGGCACTCGTCGGTGTGGCGGCGCATCGCGTCGGGGTCGTCGGCACCGACCAGCACGTAGGTCGGCTCCCCGACGCGCGCGACGATCGGCGCGAGCTCGATCTGGGCGGCCTCGCTCATCGCCCCGGGGTAGAACGAGGCGAACTGGGCCATGGTGGAGTCGGTGGTGCACACGAACCGGGCGGTGTGCTGGGTCTCGGAGATGTGGACCGAGTCGCAGTCCACGCCGTGACGCTCGAGCCAGGACCGGTAGTCGGCGAAGTCCCCACCGGCGGCGCCGACGAGCACCGGGCGCAGCCCCAGGTGGGCGAGGCCGAAGCACATGTTGGGAGCGACTCCTCCCCTGCGGATCTCGAGGTCGTCGACCAGGAACGAGACCGAGAGCTTGTCCAGCTGCTCGACGACGAGGGAGTCGGCGAACTTGCCGCCGAACGTCATGAGGTGGTCGGTCGCGATCGAGCCGGCGATGAGCAAGGAGCCCGTGGGAGCAGTCACGAAACGAAAGGTTAACCGCAGACCTCCCATGCCGACGGCCGGTCCCACTGGGAGTACCCCTCGGTAACGCTTAGCGTCGTGGCCATGACGCCGTACGAGGAGATCGCCACCCCCGCCGACCTGCACGCCGACTTCATGGCAGTCAACCGGGAGCTCGCCCGGGCCGCGGTCAAGGCGACCCGTCCCGCCCCGAGCATCCACTTCGACGAGTTCCCCCGCGAGGTCGCCAAGCGCGACATCGCGATCTCCGCGGCCGCACAGCGCCTCGCCAACGCGCTGCACCTGCACCTGGACTGAGCGGCCCAGGACGCAACGAGGCCCCCGCCGGACGGCGGGGGCCTCGTTGCTGTGCGGGGTCGTTCACCCCTGCATAGGACTCAGTGGAAGGAGTCGCCGCAGGCGCAGGACCCGGTCGCGTTCGGGTTGTCGATGGTGAAGCCCTGCTTCTCGATGGTGTCGACGAAGTCGATCACGGCACCGTTCAGGTAGGGCACGCTCATCCGGTCGACGACGACGGAGACGCCGTCGAAGTCGGTGACGACGTCACCGTCGAGGCTGCGCTCGTCGAAGAACAGCTGGTAGCGCAGGCCGCTGCAACCACCCGGCTGGACCGAGATCCGCAGCTGGAGGTCGGCGCGCCCCTCCTGCGCCAGCAGGCTGCTCACCTTGGCCGCCGCCACCGGGCTGAGGTTGATCTGGTCCTCACGCCGCTCGAAGGTGACGGGCTCCGCGACGGTCGTGGTCGCGCTCGGGGCCTCGTGGTTGTGGGCGCCTCCGCAGCACTGGTCGCTCATGGTCACTCCAAAGTCGTGGGTTTCGGTTCTCGCCTAGCCACAATCCTCGCACAACGCCGGTTATTCCTCCCACACCAGAACAGGCTTGACGACCGTGCCGGCCGCGGAGTCCGCCACGGCCTCGGCGATCTTGGTGAACGGGTACGTCGTCACCAGGTGGTCCACGTCGAAGCGCCCGGCGCTGCGGTGCTCGATGAGCTCGGGGACGGTGACGAGGGGGTCGGACTCGCCCTCGATCGAGGAGCGCACGATCTTGCCGGTCTGCAGCAGGTCGATGGCGTCGATCGTGTACTCCGGCGCCCCCAGGCCCAGCGCGACGAGCATCCCGCGGGTGCGCAGCGAGTGCTGCGCCTGCAGCACCACCGCCGGCAGGGCGGTGGTGTCGATCGCGTAGCGCGCTCCACCGCCGGTGAGCGCCTTGACCCGTTCCGCGACGTCCGGCTCCCCCTCCGCGGCGGGGTCCAGCGCGAGTGCGCCGTACTTCTCCGCGACGGCGCGGCGCCCGGGGGCGGGGTCGACCGCGACCACCGTGCTCACCCCGAGCCCGCGGGCCATGGCGATCGCTGCCAGCCCGACGGCGCCCGCACCGAAGACCACCAGCGGGTCCTCGGCCGCCGGCTGCAACAGGTTGAGCACCGTCCCGGCGCCGGTCTGGAACCCGCAGCCGAAGGGAGCCAGCCGCGTCAGGTCGAGCGACTTGTCCACGACGACGACGTTGTCGGCGTACGCCAGGGCGTGCCGCGCGAAGCTGGACTGGCCGAAGAAGCTGCCGAAGACCGGACCGGACTCGCGCCGCATCGTGGTCGAGCCGTCCGGGCGCATCGCCATGTAGTTGAGCAGCAGCGACTGCTCGCAGTAGCCGACGTCGCCGGCGAGGCAGGGGCCGCACGCTCGGCAGGAGCGGAAGCTGAGCACGACGTGGTCGCCGACCTCGATGCCGCTGACCGCCGCGCCGACCCGCTCGACCACGCCGGTGCCCTCGTGCCCGACGACGATCGGCATCATCTCGGCGGGGAGCATGGTCGGCACCGTGAGGTCGGTGTGGCACAGGCCGGTGGCGACGATGCGCACCAGCACCTCGTCCTCTCGGGGCTCGTCCAGCTCGACCTCACCGAGGACGAAGGGACCGCCCGGCTCCTCGACCAGCACTGCCGTCGTCCGGATGCTCATGCCTCACGCTCCAGCCAGAAGTAGTAGAGGTCCGCGATGCCGAAGGCGCTGTCGAGCTTGCCGTTCATGATCCCCATCACGGTGTCGTCGTCGACCTTCTTGAAGTGGTCCAGGACGGGCAGGTTGTCGTAGACCATCGTCGCGGTCGTCTCGCCGCGGAAGCCGACCTCCCACAGCGACGCCTCGCCGCCGCCGGCGGCCTTGGTGTTGGAGTACAGCTCGCCGGCCTCGTCGCGGCACACCAGCGGCACCGCGACCAGCGGACCCTCGAACCGCTTGCCGTGCCACCGGATCTTGCGCAGCACGTCGCTGAGCACGTGCCCGGTCGCGAAGTCGCCGCCGCGCCACGCCCCGAGCATCTCGGGGACCGTCACGGTGCTGAGCTCGGACCACAGCGCGTCGAGGTCCGCGGGAGCGGCGTCCTCGGCGGCACGGAGCGCGTCGAATCGTTCTGTGATGTCTGCCACGGCGCTCAGACTAGAACATGTTCCACCCGGGAGGGTGTGTTCTGCCGCGCCTCAGGCGGACCAGGTGCGCGCGACCCGAGCCGCCAGGTCGCTCAGCGCGCCGGCGGGGTCGGCGAACGCGCGCTCGCGACCGAAGGCGTCCACCAGCGAGTAGGCGCCGTCCATGCCCAGGGCCCGCATCTCCCGGGCCCCGACGAGGACCTCGCCGGCCAGCACGACACAGGGGCGCAGCGCCTCGGCTGCGACCGCGGCGACGCCGGCGGGCACCTTGCCGGTCCGGCTGGAGAAGTCGAAGGAGCCCTCCCCGGTGATCACGATGTCGGCGTGGCGCGCGTGCTCGGCCAGGCCCACCGCGTCGGCGACCAGCGCGAAGCCCGGCACCCGCGCGCCGCCGAGCAGCAGCAGCGCGAACCCGAGGCCGCCGGCGGCGCCGGCACCCGGCTCCAGTGCGAGGCGCCGGTCCGTGGCCAGCGCGAGCTCCTGCAGGTAGCCGTCGACGACGATCTGCGCCCCCTCGTCCAGGCCCTTCTGGGCCCCGAACGTCTTGGCCGCACCGAAGAGCCCCGCCAGCGGGCTGTCGACGTCGGTGGCGGCGACGAGATCGACGCCGGTGACGACGGCCCGAGCGGGGCGCAGGTCGACCGTGCGCACGCCGCGCAGCATCGCTCCGCCGGCGTCCAGCGGCACGTCCGCGCGCGCCCCCAGCGCTGCGAGCAGGCCGGCGCCACCGTCGACGGTCCCGCTGCCGCCGAGGCCCACCACCACTCGCTGCGCGCCCGCCGCCACGGCCTCCTTCACCAGCGCCCCCACCCCCGCGGTGGTGTGCCGCTCCCCGTGCCGGCCGCCGGTGAGGTGGATCCCGCAGGCCTGCGCGCTCTCGACGTACGCCGTGCCGCCGACCAGCAGCAGCGTCGCGGGGACCTGGGTGTCACCGGTGTCGCCTGCGCGGGCTGGGCCGGCGACGCTCACCGCGAGCAGGTCGCCACCGAGGCTTGCGTGCAGCACGTCCACGAACCCGGGGCCGCCATCAGACATCGGCGCCAGCACCACCTCGTCCTGGGGCGCGTGGCGGTGCCAGCCGACAGCGATGGCCTCGGCCGCCTCCACCGCAGTCAGGGTGCCGGCGAACTTGTCAGGGGCCACCAAAACACGCATGACGACATGATGACGGTTATGGCGGCCCACCGCGCTCGAACTCCACGGACTTGCCCGAACTAGGATGACCCCATGACCACCGTGGACCTCCCGCTGCTGCCGCTGGGCCGTGGCTCGGACCCCCTCTCCGAGCGTGGCGTCGAGTGCCCTGGCGACCTGCCCGCAGCCTCCGACCCCGACCTGGTGGCCCGAGCGCGGGCGGCCAAGGAGAAGCTCGGCGAGCGGGTCTTCGTGCTCGGGCACCACTACCAGCGCGACGAGGTCATCCAGTTCGCCGACGTCACCGGCGACTCCTTCAAGCTGGCCCGGGACGCGGCCGCGCGGCCGGACGCGGAGTACATCGTGTTCTGCGGCGTGCACTTCATGGCCGAGTCCGCCGACATCCTCACCGGCCCGGAGCAGAAGGTCGTGCTGCCCGACCTCGCCGCCGGCTGCTCTATGGCCGACATGGCCCGGCTGGCTCAGGTGGAGAAGGCGTGGGAGGCGCTCGCCGCCGCCGGCGTGCAGGACCAGGTCGTGCCCGTGACCTACATGAACTCCAGCGCCGACATCAAGGCGTTCTGCGGTCGCAACGGCGGCGTGGTCTGCACCTCCTCCAACGCCGAGGTCGCTCTCGAGTGGGCGATGGCGCAGAAGGGCCCCGACACCAAGATCCTGTTCCTCCCCGACCAGCACCTCGGGCGCAACACCGCCGTCCTCGAGCTGGGCATCGGCCTGGACGAGTGCGTGGTGTGGAACCCGTTCAAGCCCAACGGCGGACTGAGCGCCGAGGAGCTCGCCAACGCCCGGATGATCCTGTGGAAGGGTCACTGCTCGGTGCACGGCCGGTTCAGCGCCGACGTCATCGACGACCTGCGGGCGCGGGTGAGCGACCTCAACGTCCTGGTGCACCCCGAGTGCCAGCACGAGGTGGTGCTCAAGGCGGACTTCGTGGGCTCCACCGAGTACATCATCAACAAGATCGAGGCGGCCGCGCCCGGCACCAGCTGGGCCATCGGCACCGAGCTCAACCTGGTCCAGCGGTTGGCGAAGGCCCACCCGGACAAGAACATCATGTTCTTGGACCGCAACGTCTGCTACTGCTCCACGATGAACCGGATCGACCTGCCGCACCTGGTGTGGGCGCTGGAGAGCCTGGTCGAGGGTGTCGTGGTCAACCGCATCGAGGTCGACCCGAAGACCGAGGCGGAGGCGCTGGTCGCCCTGCAGCGGATGCTCGACCTGCCCGGCAGGACCAGTCGTGACTGACGACCTGCGTCGTCCCCAGCAGCCCAACCCCAGCGTGGTCAGAAAGGCCCGAAGCGTGTTCAAGCGCACCAAGTCCGAGCCGGTCGAGCAGCCGGTCGTCGTCAAGCCCGGCGGCAAGGGCCGCCCGACGCCCACCCGCAAGGAGGCCGAGGCGGCCGCCCGCGCCCGGGCGAAGGCCGCGGTCGACAAGAAGGCGCAGACCCGCAAGCAGCGTGAGCTCCGCGCCGAGCAGAGCCGCAAGATCCGCCAGGGCATGAAGGAAGGCGACGAGCGGTACTTCCTGCCGCGCGACCGCGGGCCGATGCGCCGCTTCATCCGCGACTACGTCGACGCCCGCTTCTCCATCGTCGAGATGGTCATCCCGCTGATGATCATCGGCCTGCTGCTGGGCTACACCGGCAGCTCCGCGCTGGTCCAGGCCAGCAGCCTGATCCTGCTCGCGACGGTGCTCTTCGTGGTGACCGACATGTTCGTGCTGCGCTTCCGCATCCGGCGCGAGCTCAAGCGGCGCTTCCCCGAGGAGTCCTACAAGGGCACCACCTACTACGCGCTGACCCGGGCGATGCAGATGAAGTTCATGCGGATGCCCAAGGCGCGCGTGAAGATCGGCCAGGCCCTGCCGGAGGACTACCACCGCTGAGGACCGGCCGCGGCTAGGTTGACGCCGTGAAGCTGATCGCCGCCCTGCACGGTCCGGGGCTGCCGGAGCGCCTGCTCTCCCCCGCCCTGCGCACCGAGCTGGCCCGCGCCGGTGCCTCCCGGCTGCAGGTCAACCTCGACGACGCCGACGTCGCGGACGCGATGCGGTTCGGGCCCGGCGTGCCGGTGACCGCGCTGCTGAGCGTGTGGGACGCCGACGTGGCCGCGGCCCTGGACGTCGTACGACGTCTCGACGCCGGTGCCGCCGCCTGGCTGGTCGCCGAGCGCACTCCCCTGTCACCGCCGCCGGTGCCGGACGGCGAGCGCGCGCCGGCGCTGGCCAACGTCGCGCTGCTGCGCCGCCCGGCGTCCATGACGCCCGAGGCGTGGCTCGGCGACTGGCTGGAGCGCCACACCCAGGTCGCGATCGACACCCAGGCCACGTTCGGCTACCTCCAACACCCGGTCCTCGAGCACCTCACCGAGAGCGGCCGCGACGTCCACGGCATCGTCGAGGAGCTGTTCGACATGGCGGCCATGAGCGACCCGCACGCCTTCTACGGCAGCCGCGGCGACGACGCCGAGCTGCAGCGGCGCCTGGGCACCCTGATGGACAGCTGTGCCCGCTTCGGTGCCGCCGACGGGCTCGACCTGGTGCCGACGAGCCGCTACCT
Source organism: Nocardioides faecalis (assembly GCF_018388425.1). Taxonomy (NCBI): domain Bacteria; kingdom Bacillati; phylum Actinomycetota; class Actinomycetes; order Propionibacteriales; family Nocardioidaceae; genus Nocardioides; species Nocardioides faecalis. The sequence goes on from NZ_CP074406.1 coordinate 2,421,314, forward strand.
GTTCGGGCTCACCACCGGTTAGCCCAGGACCTCGGAGCGGCGCGGGGAGCGGGTCAGGGCCGGGTCGGTGACGACCACGCCGTCGAGCACCCGGTCGATCGCGGCCATCGTCTCCGCGTCCAGCTTCACGCCCGCCGCCTTGACGTTCTCGGTGACCTGCTCGGGCCGGGAGGCGCCGATGATCGCCGCGGAGACGTTGTCGTTCTGCAACACCCAGGCCACCGCCAGCTGCGCGAGGCTCAGGCCGGCGTCCTGCGCGATCGGCTTCAGCTGCTGCACCCGCTCGAGGACGTCGTCCTTGAGCCAGCGGCTGACGTTGTCGGCACCGCCCTTGGTGTCGGTGGCCCGCGAGCCCGCCGGGGGCGGCTGGCCGGGCAGGTACTTGCCGGTCAGCACGCCCTGGGCGATCGGGGACCACACGACCTGGCCGATGCCCAGCTCGCGTGAGGTGGGCACCACCTCGGGCTCGATGACCCGCCACAGCATCGAGTACTGCGGCTGGTTCGAGACCAGGGGCACCCGCAGCTCCCGCGCCAGCTCGGCGGCGGCGCGCAGCTCCTCGGCGCGCCACTCCGAGACGCCGATGTAGAGCGCCTTGCCGGCACGCACCACGTCGGCGAACGCCAGCATGGTCTCCTCCAGCGGCGTCTCGTGGTCGTAGCGGTGGGCCTGGTAGAGGTCGACGTAGTCGGTGCCGAGGCGGCGCAGCGAGCCGTCGATGGACTCCATGATGTGCTTGCGGGACAGGCCGTGGTCGTTGTGCCCACCGGGCCCGGTGGGCCAGAACACCTTGGTGAAGATCTCCAGTCCCTCGCGCCGCTCGCCGGCCAGCGCCTTGCCGAGGACGGTCTCGGCGGCGGTGTTGGCATAGACGTCGGCGGTGTCGAAGGTGGTGATGCCCTCGTCCAGGGCCTGGCGGACGCAGGCCAGCGCCGCCTCCTCCTCCACCTGCGAGCCATGGGTGAGCCAGTTGCCGTACGCGATGGCCGAGATCCTCAGGCCGCTCGCTCCGAGGTTGCGAATCTCCATGTCGCCGACACTAGCCCCGGCGCGAAGGCCGCCAGCGGCCTGCGAGGATGGCGCCATGGTCACTGCCGACGTCTCCGTACGGGTGGGCTGGCCGGCCGACGCGCCGGGGATCGCCGCGGTGCAGCTGCGCTGCTGGCGCCGGCGGTACGACGCCGCGGCGCTCCCGCTGCCGTCCGAGGACGGCCCCACCCGGACCAGCGCCGTCGAGGACGGTCCGGGCGAGGGCCGCCTCACGGTGGCCGGCCTGAGCGTGACGGACCTGGCCGAGGCCTGGCGGGCCTCGTTGTCCCGTCCTCCCGAGGCGCGGCACCGCGCCCTGGTGGCACTGGCGCACGACACCGTCGTCGGGTTCGCCCTGACCGTGCCGGCCAGCGACCCGGACGCGGACCCCGCCTCGGACGGCGAGGTCGTGGAGCTCACCGTCGACCCCGAGCGCACCCGCGCCGGCCACGGCTCACGGCTGCTCCAGGCGTGCGCGGACACCCTGGAGGCCGACGGCTTCACCCGTGCCGTGTGCTGGGTGGGCACCACCGACGACACGTTGCGCGCCTTCCTCACCAGCGCCGGCTGGGCGACGGACGGGGCGACCCGCGAGCTGCAGGAGGCCGCCGGCACGGTGGTGCGGCAGGTCCGCCTGCACACGGCGCTGTGGTGATCCCGGCCGCTGCGCGGCGCGGGCGGCCAGCAGAGGCCGGGTGAGCCGGGTGGACACCGCACGTCGGGTCGTCGTGCGCGACAGCCTGGGCGTGGCCGTCGCGACCGGCACCTACGGGCTGAGCTTCGGCGCGGTGGGGGTCGCCTCCGGCCTCGACGTGGCCCAGACCTGCGCGCTGTCGCTGCTGATGTTCACCGGCGCCTCGCAGTTCGCGATGGCGGGCGTGCTGGGCTCCGGCGGCACCCCGCTGGCAGGAGCACTCGCCGCACTGCTGCTAGGCACCCGCAACACGCTCTACGGCCTGCGGCTGGCGCCGCTGCTGGGCTATCGCGGCTGGCGGCGGTTGGTGGCAGCCCAGGTGCTGATCGACGAGTCCACCGCGATGGCGGTGACCCGCGGCGACCGCGCGCTGGCCCGGACCGGGTTCTGGACCACCGGCGCCACCATCTTCGTGCTCTGGAACCTGTTCACGCTTCTCGGGGCCGTGGCCGGGGAGCAGCTGGGCGACCCCCGCGACCTCGGCCTCGACGCGGCCGTCGGCGCCGCGTTCCTCGCGTTGCTGTGGCCGCGCCTGAGGACGCCGCGCACCCGGCTGGTCGCGGCGCTGGCCGCCGTCGTCGCGGCCGGGGCGGTCACGGTGACTCCGGCCGGGGTGCCGGTCCTGGTCGCGGCGGGGGTGGCGGTGCTCGTCGGTGCGCTGAGCCGCGGCGAGGCGCCGCCGGAGACGCCGCCGAAGGCGCAGCCAGGGAGTCAGCCGGGGCAGGAGGAGCTGCGGTGATCTGGTGGGCGGTGCTCGGCGCCGGGCTCGGCTGCTACCTGCTCAAGCTGGCGGGGCTGTCCGTGCCACCGGCGGTGCTGGCGCACCCGGTGGTCTCCCGGGTTGCGGACCTCGTGCCGGTCGCACTGCTCGCGGCGTTGGTCACGGTGCAGGTGCTGGCCGCACCCGAGGGCGGGGCGCTGGCCCTGGACGCGCGGGTGGCGGCACTGGCCTTCGCTGTGGGCCTGCTGTGGCTGCGGGCGCCGTTCCTGGTGGTCGTGTTCGGCTCGGCCGCCTTCGCGGCCCTGCTGCGCCTGCTCTGAGCCGCCCCGCCGCGACGGGCCCGGTCAGCCGAGGTCAGTCGAGGTCGAGGAACGTCTCGAGGCCGACGGTGAGGCCAGGGAAGTCTGCGATCCGGCGCACCCCGGTGAGCACGCCGGGGGTGAAGGAGACGCGGTCCAGGGAGTCGTGGCGAATCGTGAGGGTCTCCCCCAGCCCGCCGAGCACGACCTCCTGGTGCGCCACGAGGCCGCGGATGCGCAGACCGTGCACGCGGATGCCGTCGACGTCGGCGCCGCGGGCTCCCTCGAGCCCGGTGGAGGTGGCGTCCGGGATCGGCGGGCTGCCGGCCTCGCGACGCGCGGCCGCGATGAGCTCGGCAGTACGACGCGCCGTACCGCTCGGGGCGTCGGCCTTGGTCGGGTGGTGCAGCTCGACGACCTCGACGGACTCGAAGAACGGTGCCGCGATCGCGGAGAAGCGCATCATCAGGATCGCGCCGATCGAGAAGTTGGGCGCGATCAGCACGCCGGTGCCGGGGTGCTCGGCGAGCCAGCCGCGCAGCGTGTCCAGCCGCGCCTCGTCGAAGCCGGTGGTGCCGACGACCGCGTGGATGCCGTTCTCGATGCAGTAGCGCAGGTTGTCCATCACCACGTCGGGGTGGGTGAAGTCGACCACCACGGAGGTGCCGGACTCGCTCAGCGAGGTGATCGGGTCGCCCTGGTCGACACCGACGGTGAAGTCGAGGTCGTCGGCGTCGCAGACGGCCTTGACGACCTCGGCGCCGACCTTGCCACGGGCGCCGAGCACCCCCACCCGGAGACGGCCCGACGATGCGTTCTCAGCCACATGGGAAACCACAGCACCAAGGTAGTGCGTGACCCGTTCAGGGGTTCTGGCAGGCTGGACCCCATGGTGAACAAGATCCCGGCCCGGATCCGGTGGGCGGTGGATTTCATGGACGTCCAGCCCAACGACCACGTGCTCGAGGTGGGGTGCGGAAACGGAGCTGCCGCCGACCTCATCTGTCGACGCCTCGAGGGTCGCGGGAAGATGTTCGCCATCGACCGCTCCGAGGCCGGGGTGGACCGCACGAAGGCCCGCTGCGCCGAGCACCTCGAGGCCGGCAAGCTGACCGTGCGCCAGATCGACCTCGCCACCCTGCGGGTGCCGGTCAAGCGGCTCACCAAGGTCTTCGCGTTCGACGTGAACCTGTTCTGGGTCCGCGACGCGCACGAGGAGATCGCGCTGCTGCACGAGCGGTTGATGCCGGGCGGCTCGGTGAACCTCTTCTTCGACACCAGCCGGCCCGAGCAGGTCCCCGAGATCCTGGAGAAGGCGTCCGCGCAGCTGCGTGACGGCGGGTTCCGGGTCTACATCGTGGACTCCAAGAACCCTCCGGTCATCGGCATCATCGGCCGCCGCTGAGCCCACTCACCCGGGGCCGGGCGCCGACGGCGCCCGACGCCCCGGGGTGGTCTCAGTCGCGCCCCGCCGGTGCGGTGCGCTCCTCGCCCTTGCCGTCGGCGACCTCGGCGGCGACCGCCTCGGCCAGCCAGCGCCGCTCCCGGCGCACCCGCAGCCGGTTCTCGGCGAGCAGCGCCTTGCCGGTGGCCACGGCGAGGCCGAGCATCACGAAGCTGAACGGCAGCGCGAGCAGGATCGCCATGGTCTGCAGCGCACCCAGAGGGTTCGCGTCCGGGTCGGTCTTCTGAGCCTCCAGGCCGACGTAGAGCAGCACAGCGGCCACCGCGCCCTGCATGAAGGCCCAGAACGCACGGCTCCACGCCGGCGGGTTCGGGTCGCCGCCGGAGGCGAGCATGCCGACCACGAACGAGCCCGAGTCGGAGCTGGTGACGAAGAAGATGACCACCAGGAAGATGGCCAGGCCGCTGAGCACGGCTGCAGCGGGCAACAGGTCGAGCGCCTGGAAGAGCGCCGTGTTGGTGTCCACGCTGCCGTCTGCGGCCACGACGCCGCCGTCGCCGAAGATCTCCGCGTGCAGGGCCGTGCCGCCCAGCACAGAGAACCACAGGAAGGTCACCGTCGTCGGCACCAGCAGCACGCCGACGATGAACTCACGCACCGTGCGTCCGCGGGAGATCCGGGCGATGAAGACGCCGACGAACGGAGCCCAGCTCATCCACCAGCCCCAGTAGAAGGTCGTCCATCCGCCGAGCCACTCCTTGCCGTCGGCCTGGAAGGGCCGGGCGTTGAACGACATCTCGAAGAAGTTCTGGATGTAGGAGCCGATCTGGGTCACGAAGTCGCTGAGGATGAAGACGGTCGGCCCGGCCACCAGCACGACGCACACAAGCACGACCGCGGCGACCATGTTGATGTTCGACAGCCACTTGATGCCCTTGTCGACGCCGGTGACCACCGAGATCAGCGCGATGGCGGAGATCCCGATCACCAAGGCGATGAGCAGCCAGGTCGTCGGCTCGTCGATGACCTCGAGGTAGGTGAGACCGGCACCGATCTGGCTGACGCCGAGCCCGAGCGAGGTCGCCACCCCGAACAAGGTGCTGAGCACGGCGATGACGTCGATGACGTCACCCCAGAAACCCTGCAGGCGGTCGCCGAGGAGCGGGCGCAGGGCCCAGCGGATCGAGATCGGGTTGCCGCGGCGGTGCACCGAGTACGCGATCGCGAGGCCGACCACGACGTAGGTGGCCCAGGCGTGGAGCCCCCAGTGCAGGAAGGTGGTGTCCATCGCCGTCCGTGCGGCCTGCGCGGGGGTGTCGGCCGCGGCGCCGGGCGGAGGTGCCACGAAGTGGTTGAGCGGCTCGGCGACGCCCCAGAAGACCAGCCCGATGCCCATGCCCGCCGCGAAGAGCATCGCGAACCACGAGCCGAGGCCGAACTCGGGCTCGTCGTCGTCGCGGCCCAGCACGATGTCCCCCATCCGGGACGTGGCCAGCCACAGCGAGAAGAACACGAAGCCGGTGACCAGGGCGATGTACCACCACCCGAGGTCCTGGACGACGCCCTGGTTCAACCGGCCGATGAGCTCCCCCGTGCGGGCCGGAGCGAGCGCGGTGACCACGACGAAGGCCACCAGCAGGCCCGCCGCCGGCAGGAACACCCGCGGTGCGGTGAAGAGCCGTCTGCCCCCGCCAACGGGTACGAGCTGGTCGCCCCCGCTGCTCCCCTGCTCGGGTGGACTCGTCTGGTCGGGCGGCTGGACGGCTGGCATCGCTGTTCTCCTGTCGGGAGCGGCCCGGCCCGACAGGTCAGCCGGGCCGGCTCACGAGCGCACCTCCGGACCCACCACGGCCAGGAGCTCCTCCCGGCTGAAGACCTCGGCGGCAAGCTCCTGGACGTCCCCCAGGGTGACGGCACGGATGCGCTCGATCACCTCGTCGATACCCATCACGTCTCCGTGTATGAGCTCGTTCTTGCCCGAGCGCATCATCCGGGAGCCGGAGTCCTCCAGCCCCAGGATCATCCCCCCGACCAGCTGACCCTTGCCGCGGGCGAGCTCGTCGGCGGTGATGCCCTCGGCGGCGATCAGGGCGAGCTGCTCGCGCACCACGGCCAGCACCTCGTCGGTGCGGTCGGGCAGGCACCCCACCGCGACGCCGAAGATCCCGGAGTCGGTGTAGTGGCTGGCGAAGGAGTAGACGGAGTAGGCCAGCCCGCGGATCTCGCGGACCTCCTGGAAGAGCCGGCTGGAGGTGCCGCCGCCCAGCGCGGTGTTCAGAACGCCCAGCGCGAAGCGTCGCTCGTCCTCACGGTCGAGTCCCTCGCGGCCCACCACCAGGTTCACCTGCTCGAAGGGCCGCGCGACCCGGCCCTCCCCGCCGCGGACCAGGGGGCGGCTCTCGATGGCGAGGTGCCGCGGCGGCAGCGGGGCAGCCGTGCCGTCCAGCCAGCCGTTGCGCGCGAACGCCCTCTCGATCTCCCGTACGACGGCACCGTGGTCGAGCGCGCCGGCCACCGAGATGACGGTGTTGGCCGGGACGTAGTGGCGCCGGTAGAAGTCCATGACCTGCTCGGGTGTCATCGCCTCGATCGAGTCCGTGGTACCGGCGATCGGGCGGCCGAGGTCGCCGTCGGCGCCCCATGCGAGCTCGGCGAGCAGGTTCTGCACGACGTCGTCGGGGTCGTCGTCGTGCATCGCGATCTCATCCAGGATGACGTCGCGCTCTGCGTCCACGTCGGCCGGCGCGATCACCGAGTCGGTGATCATGTCGCCGAGCACGTCGACCGCCAGCGGCAGGTCGTCGGCCAACACCCGGGCGTGGAAGCAGGTGTACTCCTTGGCGGTGAAGGCGTTGAACTCCCCGCCCACCGCATCCATCTGGATCGAGATGTCGAGCGCGGAACGCTCCCGGGTCCCCTTGAACAACACGTGCTCGAGGAAGTGGGAGGCACCGTGGGTCAGTGCGTCCTCGTCCCGGGAGCCGACCCCGACCCAGACGCCCAGGGCGGCGGACCGGGCGCCGGTCATCTGCTCGGTGATGATGCGCAGGCCGGAGGGCAGCTGGGTGCGCCGCACCACCGACGTCACCTGGCCGGTGTCGTCGCGCACGGTCTCCAGCGTGTGCGTGGAGGCACGGGAAACGGCCGACGGCCGGTCAGCATCAAGCTGACCGGCCGTCGCCTTGCGAGCAGTGCTCACGCGTCCTCGGACTCGTCGCCCTCGGTGCTCTCGCTGTCCTCCACGACCGGGACGAGCGACAGCTTGCCGCGGTCGTCGATCTCGGCGATCTCGACCTGCAGCTTCTGACCGACCGAGACGACCTCCTCGACGTTGTCGACCCGCTTGCCGCCGGCGAGGCCGCGCAGCTTGCTGATGTGCAGCAGCCCGTCCTTGCCCGGCATCAGCGCGACGAAGGCACCGAAGTTGGTGGTCTTCACGACGGTGCCGAGGTAGCGCTCGCCGACCTCGGGCATCGTCGGGTTGGCGATCGCGTTGACCGCGGCCCGGGCGGCCTCGGCCGCCTCGCCGTTGGTCGCGCCGATGTAGACCGTGCCGTCGTCCTCGATCGACAGGGTCGCGCCGGTGTCGTCCTGGATCTGGTTGATCACCTTGCCCTTCGGGCCGATGACCTCACCGATCTTGTCCACGGGCACCTTGACCGTGATGATCCGCGGGGCGTGGATCGACATCTCCTCGGGGCCGTCGATCGCCTCGCCCATGACCTCGAGGATCGCGAGGCGGGCGTCCTTGGCCTGGTTGAGGGCCTTCGCGAGGACCTCGGCCGGGATGCCGTCGAGCTTGGTGTCCAGCTGCAGGGCCGTGACGAACTCCTTGGTGCCGGCGACCTTGAAGTCCATGTCGCCGAAGGCGTCCTCAGCGCCGAGGATGTCGGTCAGCGCGACGTACTCCGTCTTGCCGTCGACCTCACCGGAGATCAGACCCATGGCGATGCCCGCGACGGCCGCCTTCAGCGGCACGCCGGCCTGCAGCAGCGACAGGGTCGAGGCGCAGACCGAGCCCATCGACGTCGAGCCGTTGGAGCCCATGCACTCCGAGATCTGACGGATCGCGTAGGGGAACTCCTCGCGGCTCGGCAGCACGGGCACCAGCGCGCGACGCGCCAGGGCGCCGTGGCCGATCTCGCGACGCTTCGGCGAGCCGACGCGGCCGGTCTCGCCGGTGGAGAACGGCGCGAAGACGTACTTGTGCATGTAGCGGCGGTACTTCTCCGGGGAGAGCGTGTCGAGCTGCTGCTCCATCTTGAGCATGTCGAGGGTGGTGACGCCCAGGATCTGGGTCTCGCCACGCTCGAAGAGGGCGGAGCCGTGCACCCGCGGAACGACGTCGACCTCGGCGTGCAGCGGACGGATGTCGGCCAGGCCGCGACCGTCGATGCGCACCTTGTCACGCAGCACGCGCTCGCGCACGACCTGCTTGTTCAGCGAGCGGAACGCTGCGCCGAGCTCCTTCTCGCGGCCCTCAAACTGGCCGGCGAGCTTCTCGAGCAGCGCCGCCTTGAGCTCGTCGGTCCGGGCCTCGCGCTCCTGCTTGTCGCCGATGGTCATCGCGGCGGCCAGGTCGGTCTTCGCGGCGGCCTCGACGGCGGCGTAGACGTCGTCCTCGTAGTCGAGGAAGACCGGGAACTCCTGGACGGGCTTCGCGGCGACGTTGGCGAGCTCCTGCTGGGCCTCGCACAGCTGCTTGATGAACGGCTTGGACGCGTCCAGACCGGCGGCGACGACGGCCTCGGTCGGCGCCTGGGCGCCGCCGGCGACCTTGGCGAACGAGTCCTCGGTGGCCTCGGCCTCGACCATCATGATCGCGACGTCGCCGGTCTCGGTGACGCGGCCGGCGACGACCATGTCGAAGACAGCGTTCTCGAGCTGGCTGTGGGTCGGGAACGCGACCCACTGGCCCTCGATCAGCGCGACGCGGGTGGCGCCGACCGGACCCGAGAAGGGCAGGCCCGAGAGCTGGGTGGACAGCGACGCGGCGTTGATCGCCAGCACGTCGTACAGCGCGTCCGGGTTGAGCGCCATCACGGTGATGACGACCTGGACCTCGTTGCGCAGACCCTTCTTGAAGGTCGGGCGCAACGGGCGGTCGATGAGGCGGCAGGTGAGGATCGCGTCCTCGCCCGGGCGACCCTCGCTGCGGAAGAACGAGCCGGGGATCTTGCCCGCGGCGTACATCCGCTCCTCGACGTCGATCGTCAAGGGGAAGAAGTCGAAGTGGTCCTTGGGGTGCTTGCCCGCGGTGGTCGCGGAGAGCAGCATCGTGTCGTCGTCGAGGTAGGCGGTCACCGAGCCGGCGGCCTGGCGGGCCAGCAGGCCCGTCTCGAACTTGACGGTGCGGGTGCCGAACTTGCCGTTGTCCAGAACGGTTTCGACGGCAGAGATGACGGGTTCAGTCAAGATGTTCTCTTATTCCTACGTGCGCGGCTCGTTGCCGCGCGGGATGGGACTTGGTTGTCACCGGCCAGACTAACGACCCTGGGCCGAAAAAGCAGAACGGGCGACCCTGGAGGGTCGCCCGTTCAGAAGATGCGCGAGGTGCTCAGCGGCGCAGGCCGAGGCGCTCGACGATGGAGCGGTAACGCTCGATCTCGGTCTTCTTGAGGTAGTTCAGGAGGCGGCGGCGCTGACCGACGAGCAGCAACAGGCCACGGCGGCTGTGGTGGTCGTGCTTGTGCGTCTTGAGGTGCTCGGTGAGGTGCGCGATGCGGTGGCTCAGCAGCGCGATCTGCACCTCGGGCGAACCGGTGTCTCCCTCGGAGGTGCCGTACTCGGCGATGATCTTCTTCTTGGTCTCAGCGTCGGTACCGACTGCCATGGTGACTCCCTGTTCGCTCGTTGCGCGGCGCACCAGCCTGAAATCCTGGAGCTCTCTTTGTCCGCGGCCGTTCTGACGGCAACCGAACAAGGCTAACAGCGCAGCTCGGCCGGCACCCAATCGCTGGGTGCCGGCCGAGGGGTGCCTCTCAGGCCTGCGGCGGGACCTGGTGACGCTCCTCCACGTGGGTGCCGTCGGCGTACGTGCGGGAGCTGCGCGAGCGCGCCGTGCTGGCCAGGGTGAGCAGGATGCCCAGGACCCCGACCCCGGCCAGGATCCAGCCGACGAGCGTGAGCTCCACGCCCTCGACACGGTCCTGGACGGCGAGGGCGAGGATCAGCCCGATCGCCAGCAGGAAGATTCCGACTCCGTAACCCATGACAGGTCTCCTTCGGTAGATGTGCCGCACCGGTACCCCCGCCGGCGCCAGCGCATACGACGGGCTCCGTATCCCGGGAGGCGGTGGTCGACGAGACCTACTCGGTCGGCGTGAGACCTCCGAGGTCGGCCTCACGCAAGGAGCGGTACGCCACCCGGGCGCTCACGGCACGCTCGAGCTCGCGGATGACCACGGAGAAGAACTGCTGGCGATAGAGCTCGTCGGTCACCGCATAGACGGTGAAGTAGAGCCCGCTGAATGCGGCGAGGAAGATCGACACGCGCAGCAGGTCGATGCTCAGGCGCTCCCCGAACCAGTCCCCCGCCGGTCCGCTGAGCGTCTCCAGCGGCCCGCCGGTCCACTGGCTGACCACCTGCGGGTCCATGGCGACCACGCCGAAGAGGATGAAGAACGCGAACACGGCGACGGCCAGCAGCAGCACCTGCACCACCTGGGCCACCAGGAGCACGAGCAGCAGGTTCGCCCGTTGCAGGCCCATGATCCGGGCGTCCACGGAGCCGACCCGGTCGACCCGGGCGGCCAGGCGCTGCGCGGCGGCCTCCAGCGGCGTGCCGGCGCAGGCGGCCACCAGCTGGTCCGCCTCGACCTCCTGGTCGACGTCGTCGAGCTCCTCGGGCAGGCGGGTGAGCAGGAACCCGACCGCGAACCCGGCGAAGAGCAGCACGGTCACCCACAGCACGCCGCCGTCGAGGCTGGCCGCGACCTGCCAGACCTCGGCGTTGATGAACAAGAAGGTGATGAACAGCAGCAGCAGCGGCAGCGCCCGGGTCACCAGGGGCAGCGCGAGCCCGAGCGAGGCCAGGGCACGGCGCACCGCCCAGCCGACGATCAACCACGCGCGCAGCGTCACCACGGCATACAAGGCGAGCACCAGCCCGCCGGTGGTCATCCCCGCGCCGACGCCGCTCGCCGCGCCGAGGCTCGCGCCGACGACGACGCCCGCGACGAGCCCGATGACGGCCGCCGCGGCGAGCACGGTCGTGATCCGCCCCCGGCGCAGGCCGTGGGCGACACCCTCGCGCAGGTCGTCGACGAAGTAGGGAAGGCCGTGGTCGACGAACCAGCGCTCCGCGGCGGCGACGTCCCCGTCACGCACGGGCGGCTCCACGGCTCAGTCCCCCAGGATGCTGCGCGCGTCCTGCACGTCGTTCGCCATCGCGGCGAGCAGGTCCTCGACCGAGTCGAAGCGCACCATGCCGCGCAGGCGCTCGGTGAACGAGACCTCGACCTCACGCCCGTAGAGCTCGAGGTCGTCGCGGTCGAGCACGTAGGACTCCACGCGCCGCTCGCGCTCACCGGCGAAGGTCGGGTTGGTGCCGACGCTGATCGCGGCGGGGAAGGCGACGCCGGCGTCGGGTCCCTCGAGGACCCTCAGCCGGCCGGCGTACACGCCGTCGGCGGGCGCCGCGGCACCGGCACGGACGGGAACGTTCGCGGTCGGGTAGCCGAGCCCGCGGCCGCGCTTGTCCCCCTCCACGACGACGCCGCGGGTGGTGAACTCACGGCCCAGCGCCTCCGCCGCACCGGTGACGTCGCCGGCGGCCAGGCAGGTCCGCACATAGGTGGAGGACCACACCTGCGGACCGCCGTCGAGGGTGACCTCCTCGAGCACGAAGTCGTTGCCGCTGCCGTTGGCACGCAGCAGGTTGCAGTCGCCGGCGGCGCGGGCGCCGAAGCGGAAGTTCGCGCCGACCACCACGGCCTTGACGTGCAGTGTCTCCAGCAGGATCCGGTCGATGAACTCCCCGGGCGTCCAGGCGGCGATCTCGCGGGAGAAGGGGACGACCAGGACGTCGTCGACGCCGGCCTCACCCAGCAGCCGGAGCCGCTCCTCGATCGTCGTCAGGGTGGCCGGCGCGTGCTCGGGGCGCAGCACCGCGATCGGGTGCGGGTCGAAGGTCACCGCCACGACGTGGTCCACGCCGAGCTCGCGGGCGACCTCGCCCGCGCGACGTACCACCTGCTGGTGCCCCAGGTGCATCCCGTCGAAGTTGCCGATGGTCACGACAGTGCGGCCGAGCTCCCTCGGCACCTCGGAGAATTCACGCCAGACCTGCACGGCGGCAACTCTCCCACATCCACGGTCGCAGGCTGCGCGGAGGCCGGTGCTGGAACGAGATGGCCCGCTCAGCCCACGAAGACCGCGGCTGGGCGGGCCGTTGCACCGTCGGGCCGGTAGAGCGCGAGGAACTCCCCGTCGGGCGCGAAGACCGCGGTGAGCACCTCGAGCGGGAGCTCCAGCGGCCGGCCGTACCGGACGTCGCGGGCCTGCTCCTCGTCGAGGTCCAGGCTCGGGAAGGAGCGTCGGGCCGCCTCGGCGATCGGCAGCACCGTGAGGTCGTCGAGGTCGCTGCTCGCCTCGGCCAGGCCGAACGGTCCCACCGCGTGCCTGCGCAGCGCGGTGAGGTGTCCCCCGACGCCGAGCGCGGCCCCGAGGTCGCGGGCGATGGCGCGGATGTAGGTGCCCGACGAGCACCGCACGCGCAGGTCCAGGTCGAGGTGCTCACCGTCGCGGCGGAAGCCGTCGGCCTCCAGCTCGTGCACCGTCACCCGCCGGGGCTCGAGCACGACGTCCTCGCCGGCGCGGACCCGGGCGTAGGCGCGCTTGCCGTCGACCTTGATCGCCGACACCGCGGTGGGCACCTGGTCGATCTCGCCGCGGAACGCCTCCAGCGCCGCACGCACGTCCGCCTCGGCGAGGTGGGCGGTGCCGGCGGTGGCCACGACGTCGCCCTCGGCGTCGTCGGTGGTGGTGCTCGCGCCCAGCCGCACGGTGGCCGAGTACGTCTTCTCGGTCAGCATCAGGTGGCCCAGCAGCCGGGTGCCGCGCTCGACGCCGAGGACGAGCACACCGGTGGCCATCGGGTCCAGCGTCCCGGCATGGCCCACCTTGCGCGTGCCGAGGGAGCGACGCGCCCGCGCCACCGCGGTGTGCGAGGTGATGCCCGCGGGCTTGTCGATGACGACGAGGCCGGAGGAGGCCATCGTCGACTCAGTCCTCGTCGCGGTCGTCGTCCGCGAGATCGTCGGCCGTGTCGTCGGCCGTCTCTTCGTCGTCGTCGGCGGCGCGCGGCTTCTTGTACGGGTCCGCCTCGCCGGCCGGCTGGGCGCCGGCGCGCGCTGCGGCGACGGCCTCGTCGGCCTGCCGGGCGCGGGCGAGCACCTCGTCGAGGTGCCGCGCGGACTCGGGCACGCCGTCGAACTCGAACGCCAGGGACGGCACGTGCCGCATCCCGAGCTGACGACCCACCTCGGAGCGGAGCACGCCCTTGGCGGACTCCAGCGCGGCCGCGGTCGCCTGCTGGTCGGCGTCCTCACCGAGGACGGTGTAGTAGATGGTGGCGTTCTGCGCGTCGCCGGTGAGCCGCACGTCGGTGACCGTGACGAAACCCAGTCGCGGGTCCTTGATCCGACGCTCGAGCATCTCGGCGACGATCACCTTGATCCGGTCGGCGATCTTGCGCACGCGGGGGCTGGCCATGGTTCGTTCCTATCACCAGAAGGGCACGCCGCCCGCCCCGGGACGGGGCGGGCGGCGTGGTTGAGCAGGGAGCGGGCGATCAGCTCCGCGGGATCTCCTTCATCTCGAAGGCCTCCACGATGTCGCCCTCCTTGATGTCCTGGAAGTTCTTGAGCACGAGACCGCACTCGAAGCCCTCCCGGACCTCCGACGCGTCGTCCTTCTCCCGCTTGAGGGAGGCAAGGTCGAGGTTGTCGGCGATGACCGCACCGTCGCGGAGCACACGCACCTTGGCGTTGCGGCGGATGACGCCGTCGATGACCATGCAGCCCGCGATGTTGCCGATCTTGGACGAGCGGAAGATCGCACGGATCTCCGCCTGACCCAGGGTCGACTCCTCGTACTCGGGCTTGAGCATGCCCTTGAGGGCCGCCTCGATCTCCTCGATGGCCTGGTAGATGACCGAGTAGTATCGGATCTCCACGCCTTCCTTGTCCGCCATCTGGCCCGCCTTGCCCTGGGGCCGGACGTTGAAGCCGATGATGATGGCGTCGGAGGCGGCAGCCAGGTCGACGTTGGTCTCGGTGATCGCACCGACACCGCGGTCGATGACCCGCAGGCTGACCTCGTCGCCGACGTCGATCTGGGCGAGGGCGTCCTCGAGGGCCTCGACCGAACCGGACACGTCGCCCTTGAGGATGAGGTTGAGCTCCTGGCTCTCGCCCTTCTCCATGGAGGCCATGAAGTCCTCGAGGGTGCGACGGATGCGGCGCTTGGCCTGCATGGCCGCACGCTCGCGCGCCTCGCGCTTCTCCGCGATCTGACGCGCCATCCGGTCGTCCTCGACCACGATGAAGTTCTGGCCGGCGCCCGGGACGGACGACAGACCCAGCACCATGGCCGGACGCGCGGGGTCGGCCTCGGTGAGCTCGTTGCCGTGCTCGTCGAGCATGGCACGAACGCGACCGTGGGCCGGACCGGCGACGATCGAGTCGCCGACCCGCAGCGTTCCGCGCTGCACGAGGATCGTGGCGACCGGGCCGCGACCGCGGTCCAGGTGCGCCTCGACGACGAGACCCTGGGCGTCCTGCACCGGGTTGGCGCGCAGGTCCAGCGACGCGTCGGCGGTCAGCACGACCGCCTCGAGCAGCTTGTCGAGGTTGAGCCCGGCCTTGGCCGAGACGTCGACGAACATCGCGTCGCCGCCGTACTCCTCGGGCACCAGGCCGTACTCGGAGAGCTGACCACGGACCTTGGTCGGGTCGGCGGACTCCTTGTCGATCTTGTTGACCGCGACCACGATCGGGACACCGGCAGCCTTGGCGTGGTTGAGCGCCTCGACCGTCTGCGGCATCACGCCGTCGTCGGCCGCGACCACCAGGATCGCGATGTCGGTCGCCTGCGCACCGCGAGCACGCATGGCGGTGAACGCCTCGTGACCAGGGGTGTCGATGAAGGTGATCCGGCGCTCGGTGCCGTCGACCTCCGTGGCGACCTGGTAGGCACCGATGTGCTGGGTGATGCCACCGGCCTCGCCCGCGACGACGTTCGCGTTGCGGAGCGCGTCGAGCAGCTTGGTCTTTCCGTGGTCGACGTGACCCATGACGGTGACGACGGGCGGGCGGACGACCAGGTCGTCCTCGCCACCCTCGTCGGCGCCGAACTCGATGTCGAAGGACTCGAGCAGCTCGCGGTCCTCGTCCTCGGGCGAGACGACCTCG
The DNA here is from genome assembly GCF_018388425.1 of Nocardioides faecalis. Taxonomy (NCBI): domain Bacteria; kingdom Bacillati; phylum Actinomycetota; class Actinomycetes; order Propionibacteriales; family Nocardioidaceae; genus Nocardioides; species Nocardioides faecalis. The sequence goes on from NZ_CP074406.1 coordinate 2,436,876, forward strand.
ACGACGTAGTTGAGCTCGTCGCCGAGCAGCTCCAGCGTCTCGTCGCCCACCGACTGCGTGGCGGTCACCATCTCACCGAGGTGGAACAGCATCTGCACGAGCGAGGCAGCGTCGACACCGATCTTCTCGGCGAAGTCGGTCAGCGAGGAGCCACGAGCGAGACGCACGGTCTCGCCGTTGCCCTTGCGGACCCGCATCCCGCCGATCGTCGGGGCCTCCATGGCCTCGAATTCCTGGCGACGCGCCCGCTTGGACTTGCGACCGCGCCGGGCGGGACCGCCCGGGCGACCGAACGCGCCCTGGGTCTGGCCACGCTGGCCGGGGCGACCGCCACCGGGGCGACCGCCGCCGGGGCCGAAGCCGCCGGGACCGCGGCCGGGTGCGCCTGCACCCGCACCGGCCGGTGCACCGCGACCCGGTGCTCCACGACCCGGTGCGCCACGACCGGGACCGCCAGGGCCGCCGCCGGGGCGGCCCGGGCCACCGGGGCCACGGCCACCGGGGCCCTGGCCGAACGCGGCAGGGTTCTTCGGCATCATCGCCGGGTTGGGACGGGGCGGCATGCCCGGACGCGGACCACCGGCGCCGGCGGGCGGACGCGGACCAGCCGGTCCGGCCTCACCCTCACGAGCCGGCGGCGGGCTGGGCCGACGGCCCATGCCCTGGCTCGGAGCGAACGGGTTGTTGCCCGGGCGGGGCGTGCCGCCCGGCTTGCCCACCGGGCGCGGGGCCGGAGCCTTGGGCGCGGCGGGCTTGGGCCCGCCCGGCTTGGGAGCGGCCGGCGCCGCAGGCGCGGCGGCGGGCTTCGCCTCCGCCGGCTTCGGCTCGGCCGGCTTGACCTGCTCCACCGGCTCGGCCGGCTCGGCCGGCTTCGGGGCGGGTGCCTTCGGGCCCGGACGGGGGCCGGGGCGCGGAGCCGCCGGCTTGTCGGCAGCAGGCGCCTGGGGCGCGGCCGGCGCGGGGGCCGGCGCAGCTGCAGCAGCCGGGGCGGCGGGCGCCGCGGCAGGCTTCGGGGCGGGCGACGGGCGCTCGGCGGGCTTCTCAGCCCCGCCGGCGGCACCGTCGGCCGGCTTCATCTTCGCGAGGAGCTCGGCTCCGTAGGTCGCCTCGAACTTCTTGACGGCCGGGAGCTCGATGCTCGAGGACGCGGTCTTGGCGAATTCGCCAATCGCGCTCAGCTTCTCCAGCGCTTCCTTGCTGGGGATGCCGTACTTCTTCGCGAGTTCGGAAACTCGGGTCTTGGCCACGGTTCTCCTTCTGGCCCAAGACCCGGGGGGATCTTCAGACCGTTGGTGGGTGGTGCAGAACGAACTGGCTCATCGCGAGGTACTCATCGAGTGCTCATGAGCTGCTGCTCCAGTCTCAGTTGATGGATGCGGTCGGATCGATCGTCAGCGCGGCGACGTACTCGCTCACGGGCGCAGTGGAGAGTCCCTGACCTCCGGGGCCCTGCGCCAGGCGCAACGCTCGGGGGAAGGCTCTCCGCCGTACCGCGAGGTCGTAGCAACCGGAGGTGGGGTGCAGGTGCGCCCCGCGTCCCGGTGCGGCTCCCCCCGGGTCCGGCCAGACGACCGGTTGCCCGGTCGTCGGGTCCGAGCCGGCGGTCACCCGCAACAACTCGCGCTTGGCGGCCCGCTGCCGACATCCGATGCAGGTCCTCACGGGCCCCGGTAACGGGGATGCGTCAGGTCCAGCAGAGGATTTCATCAGGCGAGCCACCAGCACCCGACTCTACCGCTCCGGGGGTCAGGATCACGAACCGGCACCGCGCAGGCGCGCGTCGAACGGCTCCGTACGACGCCGCGGGCACCCGGGACAGGACCCGCAGGGCTCAGGACTCCTCGTCGGAGTGGATGTCGATGCGCCAGCCGGTCAGCCGGGCGGCGAGGCGGGCGTTCTGCCCCTCCTTGCCGATCGCCAGCGACAACTGGAAGTCCGGTACGACGACGCGTGCCGAGCGGGCCGCGGCGTCGACCACGGTCACCGAGCGCACCTGGGCCGGGGACAACGCGTGGGCGACCATCTCGGCCGGGTCGTCGGAGTGGTCGACGATGTCGATCTTCTCCCCACCGAGCTCGGCCATCACGTTGCGCACCCGCTGGCCCATGGGACCGATGCACGCACCCTTGGCGTTGACGCCGGGGACGGTGGAGCGCACCGCGATCTTCGTGCGGTGCCCGGCCTCGCGGGCGATGGCCGCGATCTCGACGGTGCCGTCGGCGATCTCGGGCACCTCGAGGGCGAAGAGCTTCTTGACCAGGTTGGGGTGCGAGCGCGACAGCGTGACCTGCGGGCCGCGCATGCCCTTGCGCACCGAGATCACCAGGCACTTGATCCGCGTGCCGTGGCTGTAGTCCTCACCCGGCACCCGCTCGCTCGCGGGCAGCTGCGCCTCGAGCCGGCCGAGGTCGACGAGCACGTCGTCGGGGTTGCGTCCCTGCTGGATCACGCCGGAGAGGATGTCGCCCTCCTTGCCGGAGAACTCGCCGAACTTGATCTCGTCCTCGGCGTCGCGCAGGCGCTGCATCATGATCTGCTTCGCGGTGGTCGCGGCGATCCGGCCGAAGTCGGCCGGGGTGTCGTCGTACTCCCCCACCTTGTTGCCCTCGCCGTCCAGCTCGGGCGCGAGCACGGTGACGTGACCGGTACGGCGGTTGAGCTCCACGCGCGCGCCCGGCACCGACCCCTCGGTCTTGTGGTAGGCCGTCAGCAGGGCCTGCTCGATCGCGTCGACGAGGACGTCGAACTTGATCTCCTTCTCACGTTCGAGCATCCGCAGGATGTTCAGGTCGATGTCCATCAGCGGGCGTCCTTGTCCTTGTTGTCCACGCGGTCCTGCTGGTCCTGCGGGTCGTGCTGGTCGTGCTCGTCGTGCTCGTCGTGCTCCTGAGCACCGGCGGCCGGGCGGCGGTTGAACTCCACCTGCACCAGGGCCTTGCCGATGTCGCCGTACCCGAGCCGGACCTCCGCGCCGGCGACGTCGAGGACCACGCCCTCGTCGTCGCTGGTCACGATCCGGCCCAGCAGGTCGTCCCTCTCCCCCGTCTCGCCGGTGGTCACCACCTTCACCAGACGGCCGGCGTTGCGCCGCCAGTGCCGGGGCAGGGTGAGCGGCCGGTCCACGCCGCGGGAGGTCACCTCGAGGGTGTAGGGCAGCGTGCCCATCACCTCGGCGCCGCCCGCGGGACCGTCGGCCTCCAGGACGCGGTCGATGACCTTCGTCGCGGCCGCGACGTCGTCGAGCGTGAGACCGCCGTCGGTGTCGATCGCCACGCGGAGCACCCGACGCTTGCCGGCAGGCGTGAGCTCGACCGCCTCCACGTCCAGCCCGAGCTCGGCAAGGGGTGCCGCGAGGACTTCTTCGATCCGCTCTGCTGTCGCGCCCTGAGCGGGCTGGCCCGAACCCATGCGAATCCTCCGTGTCCTGTTGTGGCTGTGCCAGGCCACCCTATCGCCTCGGAGATAAGGTCTTCGCGTGCTCGAGCCCCCCACGCGTCCGCTGCGCCGCTTCCTGGTCGCGGCCTGCCTCGGCACGGCCCTGCTGACCGCCTCCGGTTGTGACGCGATCGACTCCGTCCTCGACGGCGGACCGGACACGCCGGGCGCCGTCGAGGCCACCGCGCCGGCTCTCGACTCCGACAGCGACCTGGTCGAGGAGGTGCGCAGCGCCCTGGTCGAGGCCGAGGCGCTCGCCTCCGCCGCGGGCTCCTCATACGCCGGGCTGGCCCCGCTGGCGAGCCGCTACGCGACCCTCAACCGCACCCACCTCGCCGAGCTCGACGCCGACCTCTCCGCCTCGAGCGGCCCCACCTCGCCCGGGCAGACGGCCTCCGGCACCGCGCAGCCACCGGTGGGCGGGTCGGAGGCTGCCGCCCGCAAGGAGGTGCTGCGCACGGAGACCGCCCTGCGCGAGCGTCTGCTCACCGCGAGCCGGGAGGCGGGCAGCGGCGCACTGGCCCAGCGCTTCGCCGCGATGGCCGCCGCGGTGGCCCAGCTGCAGGGCGCGGCACCCGCCGACGACGGTGCCGCGCTGGTCGGCGACGACGGGCTGTCCCCGGCAGCGGTGGACGCGCTCCAGGTCGTGCTGGCGGGCGAGCACGCGGCGGTCTTCGTCTACGGCGCGCTCGCCGCGCAGACCTCGCGCACGGCGCAGCCGGCTCTGGCCTCCGCCCTGACCCGCGCCTACCGCGCCCATCAGGGCCGTCGCGACCGCCTCGTGGCCGCGCTGAGCGCCGCCGGCGCCACGCCGGTCGCCGCGGAGCCCGCCTACGAGCTGCCCGCAGACCTGAGCACTCCGTCCGCGGTGCGCACCCGCGCCCGGGAGCTGGAGGAGGCTGCGGCGTCCGCCTACGCGTACGGCGTGGCGAGCACCGCCGGAAAGCTGCGCGCCCAGCTGTCGGGCTGGCTCAGCGACGCCGCCGTGCGCGGTGTGGGACTCGGCGCGAAGCCCGAGCCGCTGCCGGGTCTCTGACGTGCTCTGAGAGCGTCCGACGGGCCGCGGGGCGGCCGGGACGCGGTTCGAGGTCCCGTCTCCCGGGGAACTCCCGAGATGCCCCCCGAAGACGGGACCACGAACGCGTGCTGACCGGGGGCACGGTCACCGGTGCCGCCGCGGCGAGCACCTGTGCATAATCATGCAGCAGAACGACGGTGGCGTCTGCACACCGCAATCCTCATAAATGTGCAGTGCACAAACCTGCAGCGCACGCCGGCGCCGGAGGCCGGGGCACCCCGTCCTCCGGCCCCTCAGGTCACTCGGGTCCTCAGCCGGCGACGCGCTCGGCGAGGGCGGCGGCTGCGCCGTCCAGCGCCAGCTCCGTCTTCTCCCCGGTGCGCCGGTCCTTGACCTCGACGACGCCGTCGACGACGCCGCGGCCCACGGTGACGATCGTGGGGACGCCGATCAGCTCGGCGTCCTTGAACTTCACCCCGGGGCTGATCTTGCCGGCCCGGTCGTCGAACAGGACGTCGACGCCGGCTGCGCCGAGGTCGGCGACGAGCTTCTCGGCCGCCTCGAAGATCGCGGGGTCCTTCCCGGCGGCGACCACGTGGACGTCCGCCGGTGCCAGTGCGGCCGGCCAGCACAGGCCGATCTCGTCGTGGTTGCCCTCCGCCACCGCGGCGACCGCCCGGGTCACGCCGATGCCGTAGGAGCCCATGGTGACCGTGACCAGCTTGCCGTTCTCGTCGAGCACCTGCAGACCGAGGGCCTCGGCGTACTTGCGCCCGAGCTGGAAGACGTGGCCCATCTCGATCCCGCGCGCCGACTCCAGCGTGCCCTCCGCGCAGTGCGGGCAGGCGTCGCCATCGCGGACCTCGGCGGCCTCGATGGTGCCGTCCGCGACGAAGTCGCGCCCGGCGACGAGGTCGACGCTGTGGCGGCCCTCCTCGTCGGCGCCGGTGACCCAGCGCGTGCCGTCGGCGACCCGCGGGTCCAGGAGGTAGCGGATGCCGCTGGCGCCCTCCTCGCCCAGCACGCCAGGGCCGATGTAGCCCTTGACCAGCGCCGGGTGGGCGGCGAAGTCGGCCTCGCCGAAGGGCTCGACCTCGATCGGCTCGAGCTGACCCTCGAGCCGCTTCTGGTCGACCTCACGGTCGCCGGGCAGGCCGATCGCCAGCGGCTCGCGGGTGCCGTCGGGGTGCTTGAGCATGACGAGCACGTTCTTCAGCGTGTCGCCGGCGTGCCAGGGGCGGTCCTCGCGCGGCAGCGCGGCGTTGAGGTGCTCCACCAGGCGGGCGATGGTCGGCGTGTCCGGGGTGTCCTCGACGTGCGCGGCCGGCGCGCCGCCCCACGCGTTCTCCGCGCTCGCGGCGACCTCCGTCGGGCGCACCTGGACGGCCTCGACGTTGGCGGCGTAGTCGCAGCGGGTGCAGCGGACGTAGGTGTCCTCGCCCACCTCGGAGCGCGCGAGGAACTCCTCCGACTTGGACCCGCCCATGGCGCCTGCGGTGGCCTCGACGATCGCGTAGTCGAAGCCGAGCCGGTCGAAGATCCGGACGTAGGCCTCGCGGTGCCGGGCGTAGGAGGCCTCCAGCCCGGCGTCGTCGACGTCGAAGGAGTAGGAGTCCTTCATGGTGAACTCGCGCCCGCGCAGCAGGCCGGCGCGGGGGCGGGCCTCGTCGCGGTACTTGGTCTGGATCTGGTACAGGCTCAGGGGCAGGTCCTTGTACGAGCCGTACATGTCCTTGACCAGGAGCGTGAACATCTCCTCGTGCGTGGGCCCGAGCAGGTAGTCGGCGTCCTTGCGGTCCTTGATCCGGAAGATGCCGTCGCCGTACTCGGTCCAGCGGCCGGTGGCCTCGTAGGGCTCGCGGGGAAGCAGCGCCGGGAAGGAGACCTCCTGCGCGCCGATGGCGTCCATCTCCTCGCGGACGAGGGCCTCGACCTTGCGCAGCACCCGCAGCCCCAGCGGGAGCCAGGTGTAGATCCCCGGCGCCGCGCGGCGGATGTAGCCCGCCCGGACGAGGAGCCGGTGGCTGGCCACCTCCGCGTCGGCGGGGTCCTCGCGCAGGGTCCGAACGAACAGGGTCGACATCCGCATCAGCACGCTGCGCACTCTACGGCGAGCGGCGGGCCCGGGCTCAGTCGAGGTGGGCAGGTCGCGCGGGGTCGAGCCTGGCCGGCTCGTCCACGGGCTGGTGCACGGGCCTAGTACATGATCGTGGCGAAGCGCGCGGTCTCGGTGAACCCGACGCGGGCGTAGGCGGCCCGGGCCGAGTGGTTCCAGTCGTTGACGTAGAGCGACACGGTCGGCGCGAGCCGGGCACGGACCTGCTGCACGACGGCCGCCATGCCGGTCGTGGCCAGGCCCTGACCGCGCCGGTGCGGCGGCACCCAGACCCCCTGGATCTGTGCGGCATGGGCCGTGGCGCACGCGACCTCCGCCTTGAAGACGAGCTCGTCGCCGTCGTAGCGCACGAAGGACCAGGCGCGCCCGACCAGCTGGGCGACCCGGGCCCGGTAGAGGTCGCCGGCGCCGCCGGACTCCGGTGAGACCCCGACCTCCTCGGTGTACATGGCGACGCAGGCCGGGTAGAGCGTGGGCAGGTCGTCGCGCACGCCGACGCGGACGCCGGGGTCCGGGGCGACCGACGGCGCGGTGTCGATGGCGAGGTGGCGCTGGTCCCAGCGCACGTCGCGCGGCTCGCCCCACTGCCCGCGCACCTCGTTCCACAGCGCGCCGACCGCCGCCTGCGGGCCCACCACCGTGGAGAAGGTACGACGACGCGCCAGCGCGCGCTCGGCGAACGCCCGGGCGTCCTCCACCGTGGCCTGCACCGGCACCAGGTTCGCCGCGGCGTGGCAGGCGGCGACCATCTCGCCGTCCTCGAAGCGCCCCCACATCTCGCCGCCGAGCCAGCGCGGCTCGAGCCGGGTCGTCTGGGCGCGGTGGACCGCGAAGACGTTGACCACCGGGTCCTGCCCCGCCAGGGCGAGGAACTCAGGCAGGTCGGCGCTCGCGAGGACGCGGACGCCTTGGCGGGTGGTCAGCACTCCTCGAGCCTAGGTCCTCGGCAGCACCGGCGTGCGGAGGCCTGCGGACTCAGCCGACGGAGACGGACGCCTCGGCGCCCTCGACCGGCTCCATCGACTCGGCGAGCTTCATCGCCTCCTCGATCAGCGTCTCGACGATCTCGGCCTCGGGCACGGTCTTGATGACCTCGCCCTTCACGAAGATCTGCCCCTTGCCGTTGCCGGAGGCGACGCCGAGGTCGGCCTCGCGGGCCTCGCCCGGCCCGTTCACCACACAGCCCATCACGGCCACGCGCAGCGGGACCTCGAGGCCGTCCAGGCCGGCGGTGACCCGCTCGGCGAGGGTGTAGACGTCGACCTGCGCGCGACCGCACGAGGGGCAGGAGACGATCTCGAGCTTGCGCGGACGCAAGTTGAGCGACTGCAGGATCTGGATGCCGACCTTGACCTCCTCGACCGGCGGCGCCGAGAGGGAGACCCGGATGGTGTCGCCGATGCCCTTGGAGAGCAGCGCACCGAACGCGGTCGCGGACTTGATCGTGCCCTGGAAGGCCGGACCGGCCTCGGTGACACCGAGGTGCAGGGGCCAGTCGCCGGCCACGGCGAGGAGCTCGTAGGCGCGGACCATGACCACGGGGTCGTTGTGCTTGACCGAGATCTTGAAGTCGCGGAAGCCGTGCTCCTCGAAGAGGCCCGCCTCCCACACCGCGGACTCGACGAGGGCCTCAGGCGTCGCCTTGCCGTACTTCTCCAGCAGGCGCTTGTCCAGCGAGCCGGCGTTGACGCCGATCCGGATCGAGGTGCCGTGGTCGGCCGCGGCCTTGGCGATCTCCTTGACCTGGTCGTCGAACTTCTTGATGTTGCCCGGGTTCACCCGGACCGCGGCGCAGCCGGCCTCGATCGCGGCGAACACGTACTTGGGCTGGAAGTGGATGTCGGCGATGACCGGGATCTGCGCCTTGCTCGCGATCGCGGGCAGCGCGTCGGCGTCGTCCTGGCTGGGGCAGGCCACCCGGACGATGTCGCAGCCGGCGGCGGTCAGCTCGGCGATCTGCTGCAGGGTGGCGTTGACGTCGGAGGTGAGCGTGGTCGTCATCGACTGCACCGAGACGGGGTGGTCGCTGCCGACGCCCACCTTGCCCACCTGGATCTGACGGGTGGGGCGGCGCGCGGCGAGCACCGGCGCGGGCGCAGCAGGCATGCCCAGGTTGATCGACGTCATGGGGACCAGCCTACTTTCGACCCGTCCTGGATCAGGATTCGAGGCTCAGCGGCACGACCAGGTCGCCGACGATGAGCACGACCCCCATCACGAGCAGCGCGCTCGCCACGACGTACGCCACGGGCAGCAGCTTGGCGGCATCGACGTAGCCGGGGTCCGGGCGCCGCAGCAGCCGTGCCCGGCCGCGACGCAGGCCCTCCCACAGCGCGCTGGCGATGTGCCCACCGTCCAGCGGCAGCAGCGGGACGAAGTTGAACATGCCGATGAAGAAGTTGAAGCCCGCGATCAGCATCAGCAGCGAGACGGTCTTCTCCTTGACCGGGATCTCGTCGTGCGAAGCGGTCTCCCCCGCGAGCCGTCCCCCGCCGACGATGCTGACCGGCCCCTGCGGGTCGCGCTCCTCGACCCCGACGATGGCCTTCGCCACGCCCCAGACCTTGGCGGGCAGCGTGACCAGGGCCTTGCCCACCTCCACCGTCATGTCGCCCATCTGCGTGACGGTGTAGCCGACGCCGCCGGTGGTGGGACGGGTGCTGGGCCGCACGCCGAGGAATCCCACCTCCTGGGTCTCGGTGTCACCCGACTCCAGGAAGCGAGGGGTGACGGTGGTGTTGGTGGTCACGGTGACCAGCTGGCCGTCACGCTCGAGCACGACGGTGGCCGGGCCGCTGCCGTTCGCCCGGACCAGGCGCTGCACCTGGTCCCAGCTGCTCACCTCGGTGCCGTTGAAGGAGACCACCCGGTCGCCGACCTCGATCCCGGCGCGGTAGGCCGGCGCCGGGGACTCCACCAGCTCCTCGGCGGTGCAGGGCCGGCCGTCCTCCTCCGCCGGGATCACGCAGGCCTGGACCTCCGCGATCGTGGTGTCCACAGCCGGGTCGGCGGCGTTGCCGTAGGTGGCGAACACGGCGGCGAAGATTCCGAAGGCGATCAGGATGTTCACCGACGGGCCGCCGGCCATCACGATGACCTTCTTCCACCACGGCAGCTTGTAGAACAGCCGGTCGGAGTCCTCCGGACCGACGAGCTCCCACTCCGCGGCCCGGGCATCCGAGATCAGCTGGGTGAACATGCCGGTGTTGGACTTGCGGACCCGCACGACCTGGTTGCCCGCGGAGTCGACCGTCACCTCGTCCGCGGCCTCCAGCGCCGCGGGCGGCAGCATCCCGACGATCTTGACGTAGCCGCCCAGCGGGATGGCCTTGACGCCGTACTCGGTCTCACCGACCTGCTTGCTCCACACCGTGGGACCGAACCCGATGAAGTACTGCGTCACCTTCCCGCCGAACGCCTTGGCGGGGATCATGTGGCCGAGCTCGTGCAGGCCGATGGAGGCCAGGATGGCGACGACGAAGACGACGACGCCGAGGATGTAGAGCAGGGCGGTCATGGGGCGTGATCAGTTCTCTCGGTCGGCGATGGTGCGGGTCGCAGCCTGCCGGGCCCAGGCGTCGGCCGCCAGGACGTCGTCGAGGCTCAGCTGCATCTTCGAGGGTACGTCGTGATCGGCCAGGACGCTCGCCACCACCTCCACGATGCCGGTGAACGGCAGCCGGCCGGTGCGGAACGCGTCGACGGCCACCTCGTTGGCGGCGTTGTAGACCGCCGGGGCCGTCGCGCCGGCCACGCCTGCCGCGCGGGCCAGCGACACGGCCGGGAACGCCTCGTCGTCGAGAGGATCGAACTGCCAGGTCTGCGGGCTGGTCCAGTCGACCGGCGGCGCCGCCTGCGGCACCCGGTCAGGCCAGTCCAGGCCGAGCGCGATCGGGATCATCATGGTCGGCGGGCTGGCCTGGACGATGGTCGAGCCGTCGACGAACTCGACCATGGAGTGCACCACGCTGGTGGGGTGCACGACCACCTCGATCGCCTCGTAGGGGACGTCGAAGAGCAGGTGCGCCTCGATCACCTCCAGCCCCTTGTTGACCAAGGTGGCGGAGTTGATCGTGATCACCGGACCCATGTCCCAGGTGGGGTGCGCCATCGCCTCGGCCGGGGTGACGCCGGCGAGCTGCTCGCGGGTGCGGCCGCGGAACGGGCCCCCGCTGGCGGTGAGGACCAGGCGTCGTACCTCGGTGGCGGAGCCGGAGCGCAGGCACTGCGCCAGCGCGCTGTGCTCGGAGTCGACCGGGACGATCTGGCCGGGCGCGGCCCGCTCCAGCACGAGCGGCCCGCCCATCACCAGTGACTCCTTGTTGGCCAGGGCCAGGGTGGTGCCGGCGTCGAGGGCCGCCAGGGTGGGGCGCAGCCCGACCGCCCCGGTGATGCCGTTGAGCACCACGTCGCACTCGGCCTGCGCGGCCTCCACGCTGGCCGCCTCCCCCAGTCCGTGGACCCGGGGGGCGAACTCCGCGACCTGGGCCTCGAAGAGCGCGGGGTTGCTGCCGCCCGCGGTCAGGCCGACCACCCGGAAGCGGTCGGGGTTGGCACGCACCAGGTCGAGGGCCTGGGTGCCGATGGAGCCGGTCGAGCCGAGGATGACGACGTCCTTCACCCGCTCATCCTCCCAGCCACGCTCGCCGGCCGCGGCACCGCCGCGCCCTGCCGGGCGGCCATGACGCCGGCAGTGACGGCGGCAGTGACGGCGGCATTGACGGTGTCCCGGCTCAGAGCAGGGTCTCGGCGGCGGCGTACGGGTCGGTCTCGCCGGCGACGACAGCCTCGGCGAGCTCGGCCAGCCGGTCGCTCTCCCCCACCGTGCCCCAGCGTCGGCGCAGCTCCGTCAGCGCGAGCGTCTCGATCTCCTCGCGCGCACGCCGCACCCGGCGGGCGTGCAGCCCGCCGGACTCGCGCAGCCACGCGGCGTGCTCGGCCAGTGCGTCGACCACGTCCGCGACGCCGGTGCCCGTGGAGGCGGCGGTCTTGAGCACCGGCGGCTGCCAGGCACCCTCACGGCGCTCGGCGAGACCGAGCATGGAGCGCAGGTCGCGCGCGACCCGGTCGGCGCCCTCACGATCGGCCTTGTTCACGACGTACACGTCACCGATCTCCAGGATCCCGGCCTTCGCGGCCTGGATCCCGTCGCCCATGCCGGGCGCGAGCAGCACGACGGTGCTGTCCGCCTGGCCGGCGACCTCGACCTCGCTCTGGCCGACGCCGACGGTCTCCAGCAGGATCACGTCGAAGCCGACGGCGTCGAGCACCCGCAGGACCTGCGGGGTGGTCCAGGCGAGCCCGCCCAGGTGGCCGCGGGCCGCCATCGAGCGGATGAACACGCCGGGGTCCAGGACGTGGTCGCCCATCCGGATCCGGTCCCCGAGCAGCGCACCGCCGGAGAACGGTGACGACGGGTCCACCGCCAGCACCGCCACCCGGTCGCCGCGGCGGCGCAGCTCACCGATCAGGGCGTTGGTGGAGGTGGACTTGCCCACCCCGGGGGCGCCGGTGAGCCCGACGATGCGGGCGTGCCCGGTGTGCGGCACCAGGGCCCGGGTCAGCTCGGGCAGCAGCGGCGACTCGTCCTCCACGAGGGAGACCAGCCGGCCGACGGAGCGCGCGTCACCCTCGCGGGCGCGCTCGACCAACGCAGGAACGGCCGCCGCGGTGATCCCGCGACGGCCGCCCTGAGGTGCACGAAGAGGTGCGGACAAGCCTCGTCCCTCGATCAGCTGGCGGGGACCCGGATGATGAGCGCGTCACCCTGGCCGCCACCGCCGCACAGCGCGGCCGCACCGAGGCCGCCGCCGCGGCGCTTGAGCTCCAGCGCCAGGTGCAGCGTGATCCGCGCACCGGAGGCGCCCAGCGGGTGACCGATGGCGATGGCGCCCCCGTTGACGTTCACCTTCTCCTCGTCCAGGCCCAGCTCGCGGGCGGACTCGATGCCGACGGCCGCGAACGCCTCGTTGAACTCCACCAGGTCGAGGTCGGCCACGCTCAGGCCGGCCTTGTCGAGCGCCTTGCGGGTGGCGTTGGCCGGCTGCAGCTGCAGGGTCGAGTCCGGGCCGGCGACCTGGCCGTGGCTGACGATCTCAGCGAGGATCGGCAGGCCCAGCTCCTCGGCCTTCTTCTTGCTGGTGACCACCACGGCGGCGGCGCCGTCGGAGATCTGGGAGGCGGAGCCGGCGGTGATGGTGCCGGACTTGGAGAAGGCCGGGCGCAGCTTGGACAGCGACTCCGCCGTGGTGTCGCCGCGCACGCCCTCGTCGGCAGTGAGGACGACCGGGTCGCCCTTGCGCTGCGGGATGGAGACCGGGACGATCTCCTCGTCGAAGACGCCGTTCTTCTGCGCCGCCGCGGCACGCTGGTGGGAGCGGGCGGAGAACTCGTCCTGCTCCTCGCGGGTCAGGGCGTTGTCCCGCTCGGCGTTGACCGCCTCGGTGAGGTTGCCCATCGCCTGCTGGGTGGCCTGGTCGTAGAGCGCGTCGTAGGCCATGGAGTCCACGAGCGGGGTGTCGCCGTACTTGAAGCCCTCACGGCTCTTCAGCAGCAGGTGCGGGGCGTTGGTCATCGACTCGGTGCCGCCGGCGACCACGATCTCGGCCTCACCGGCGCGGATCATCTGGTCGGCCTGGGCGATGGCGTTGATGCCCGACAGGCACACCTTGTTGATGGTGATGGAGGGGACGCTCTGCGGCAGGCCTGCCTTGAGCCCGGCGGTGCGGGCGGGGTTCTGCCCGGCACCGGCCTGCAGGACCTGCCCGAGGATGAGGTAGTCCACCTGGTCCCCGGAGACGCCCGCCTTCTCCAGCGCTCCCTTGATGGCCACGGCGGCCAGGTCTGCGGCCGACTGGCTCTGGAGACCACCGAGCAGGCGGCCGATCGGGGTGCGAGCGCCGGCGACGATCACGCTGGGGTTGTCGGACATGGTTCCTCCGGTTCGAGCGGTGCAGTCTGAACCCGATCGACTCTACTCGGGGGTAGCGACTGTGGGCGAGAGGTCCAGCGTCCGGTCTGCCGGCTCCGGGCGCTGGTCTGCGCCCGGCACAATGATTCCCATGAGCAACTCCGACGCGCCGGCCGGCGCCGTGCCGGCCCACCTGTTCACCGCCATCGACCACGTGGGCATCGCGGTGCCCGACCTGGACGAGGCGATCGCCTTCTACCGCGACAACTTCGGGATGGTCGCGGTCCACGAGGAGACCAACGAGGAGCAGGGTGTGCGCGAGGCGATGGTGGCCGTCGGCGACACCGACTCCAAGATCCAGCTCCTCGCGCCGCTCAACGCGGACTCGACGATCGCGAAGTTCATCGACCGCAGCGGCCCGGGCCTGCAGCAGCTGGCCTACCGGGTCACCGACATCGATGCCGTCTCGGCGATCCTGCGCGAGCGTGGCCTGCGTCTGCTCTACCCCGAGCCCAAGCGCGGCACCGCGGACAGCCGGATCAACTTCATCCACCCCAAGGACGCCGGCGGCGTGCTGGTCGAGCTCGTCGAGCCCGCGAAGGACGCCGCGGCGCACTGACCCGCGCCGACCTCGTCGCCTCGCGAAGCCCTCCGTCGCCACCTCCGGGTGGGGCGGAGGGCTTCGTCATCTCAGATCGGCACCATGGTCGTCACCACACCCAGCAGGGAGAACGCACCGACGGCGAGGCCGAGCACCGCCAGGGGAAGGCCGGCGGGCCGCGCGGACCACACCATCGCGCCGATCGAGGCGGCGAGCGCCAGCAGCACCGGGGGCGCCAGCATCAGTGCGATCAGCCCGCTCCAGCCGCCGAGCACCTCCGCGGCGGCGTCGGCGATCACCATGGCGATGATGCCCACGACCTGCACCACCGCGAGCACCAGCGCGACGATCGCCAGGACGCGGACGATGCGGCGCTGGCGCTCACCGACGGTGGGCTGTGGGCCGGGGATCATGGTGGGCATGGCGCCATGGTGTTCACCTCCGTCAGCACCGAAACCCAGGCGAAACCCAGGACGCGTCAGGCCCAGCGGAAGCGCAGGTCCGTGCCGGGCCTGAGCTGGGCGAGGCGGTCGGTGTCGGCGTCGAGGACGACGGCCGCGACCGGGTAGCCGCCGGTCACGGGGTGGTCCGGCCCGAACACGACCGGTCCTCCGTCCGGCGGCACCTGGATCGCACCGCGCAGCGCGCCCTCGCTGGGCAGCTCGCCCCGGTCCGGCACGAGCTCCAGTCCTCGGCCCTCGAGGCGCAGCCCGACCCGGTCGCTGGCCGCACCGACCCGCCAGCACTCCTCGACGAGCCGGGCCAGGTCCGCGACCCGGTCCGCGCGTGGCCCGGGCACCACCCGCAGCACCGGCGTGTCGTCGTACGACGTCGCGGGGACCGCGTCGACCAACGGCGACGCCGCGGCGCGGTCCCCCACCGCGAGGACGTCGCCCGGGGCCAGCGGCGCCGGGCCCAGCCCGGCCAGCGTGTCCCGCGAGCGGGAGCCGAGCACCATCGGCACGTCGAGACCACCGCGCACCGCGAGGTAGGAGCGCAGGCCCGAGGCCGGCACGTCGAGACGCAGCCTGGCGCCGGGGCGCAGCGCGAGCACCGCGCCGCTCGGCTCCGCACGGCCGTCGAGGAGAAGCGGAGCCGGAGCACCCGTCACGCAGACCCACGTCGTCGCCGTCGCCTCCACCTCGAGCCCGCCGAGGACGATCTCCAGGCAGGCGGCGCCCGCCTCGTTGCCCACCAGCCGGTTCCCCAGCGCGTACGACGCCCGGTCGGCCGCGCCGCTGGCGCCGACGCCGATCGCGGCGTGCCCGGGACGCCCGGCGTCCTGGACGAGCACGGGCCCGCTGACGGCGCGCACGACCAGGGCGCGCCCCGCAGCGCTCATCGGGCCTCGAACCGCACGACAGCCCCTGCCCCGAGCAGGGCGGGGGGCTCGCGGTCGGTGTCCCACAGCACGGCGTCGGTGCGGCCGATCAGCTGCCACCCGCCGGGCGAGGAGCGTGGGTAGACGCCGCTGAACCCGCCGGCCAGCCCGACCGATCCGGGCGGCACGGACGGCCGCGGCGTGGGCCGGCGAGGCACGGCGAGCCGGGGGTCGCCGCCGACGAGGTAGGCGAAGCCCGGGGCGAAGCCGCCGAAGGCCACCCGCCACGGCGTCGCCGTGTGTGCGTGCACGACCGCGTCCTCGCTGAGCCCCGTTGCCGCGGCGACCTCGGCCAGGTCGGGCCCGCCGTAGTGCACGGGGATCCGGACCTCGGTGGGTGCGTCCGCGTGCTCCGCGCCCCTCGCCCGGGCCGCGGTCAGGGCCTCCGCGTCGGGCACCGCGTCCCGGAGCCGGTCGAGGCCGACCCCGTCCCGCGCCACGAGGAGCACCGTGCAGGCGCCCGGCACGATGTCGGCCACCACGTCGGCAACCACGTCGGTGCTCGCCGCAGCGGTGCGCAGCGCGTCGACGCACGCCACGACCTCGGCGGTGTCGGCAAGCTCCAGCAGCAGGCCGCGGTCGCCGTAGGGGTGGACCCGGATCACGGCGTCCCCCGGCCGGCGCTCGCCCCGGCCGTCGGGCGGGGGACGAAGGGCGCCACGCCGATGCCCGCGTCCCGGAGCGCGGCCCGCACGGCACGGGCGGCCCCGGCCGCGCCGGGGGTGTCGCCGTGCAGGCACAGGGAGCGGACGCCGGGGCTGCGGGCCAGGCGCACCGCCTGGTCGGCCACCTGGTCCGGATCGGTGAGCAGCGCGCCGGGCTCCGAGCGCGGCACGAGGCCGCCCTCGGGCAGGTAGCCCCGGTCAGCGAAGCCCTCGCCCACGGCCGTCAGCCCGGCGAGGGAGACGCGGTCGGCGAAGAGCGAGCCGGCCCGGCACAGGACCGGCAACCCGCCGAAGGCGTGCACGGCCGCGATGACCGCCTCCGCCTGGGCGGGCTGGACCTCGACGGCGTGGTAGAGCGCGCCGTGCGGCTTGAGGTAGGCGACGGCGCCACCCTCGGCCCGGGCGAGCCCGTCCAGGGCCGCGAGCTGGTAGAGCACGTCGGCCTCGAGCTCGGCCGGCGGCACGTCGATGAACCGCCGGCCGAAGCCGGCAAGGTCGCGGTAGCCGACCTGGGCCCCGATCACGACGTCGTGCTCCACCGCCAGTGCGCACGTTCGCCGCAGCGTGAGCGGGTCGCCGGCATGGAAGCCGCACGCGACGTTGGCGCTGGTGAGGTGAGGCATCAGCGCGGCGTCGTCCCCCAGCTCCCACCGTCCGAACGACTCCCCCACGTCGGCGTTGAGGTCGACCGTCTCGGGCGCGGCCGGGGCGAGCGAGGCAGCGGAGGCGCCCGAGGCGTTCGGGGCGGCGGGCGCGGACCAGGGTGCGGGCGCTGAGGACACGGCCCTATCGTGGCCCATGCCTCACCAGGCACTCGGCTCGACGCCACCTCCGCCCGCGCGGACGCTGATCAGCGGCGCGCGTGAGACGAGGGTCACCATTCAGGCATGCTTTGGTTACTCGTGGGTAATGTTCGCGACGGCCGCTAATGCCACCACCGCCCACGTCGGGCACGACCCAGCATCAGGGAGACGACGACCATGCAGCACATCCTCGACGCCATCCAGGCCGAAGCCTCGAGCGAGGACTTCGCCAACCTCCAGCTCCCGGACTCCTACCGAGCCGTCACCGTCCACAAGGACGAGGTCGACATGTTCGAGGGCCTGGCCACGCGGGACAAGGACCCCCGCAAGTCCCTCCACGTCGACCAGGTCCCGCTGCCCGAGCTCGGCCCGGGCGAGGCGTTCGTCGCGGTGATGGCCTCGGCGATCAACTACAACACCGTGTGGACCTCGATCTTCGAGCCCGTCTCCACCTTCGGCTTCCTCGAGCGCTACGGCCGCGAGTCCGACCTGGGCGCGCGCCACAACCTCGACTACCACGTCGTGGGCTCCGACCTGTCCGGCGTCGTCCTCGCCGTGGGCCCGGGCGTCACCAAGTGGAAGCCGGGCGACCGGGTCGTCGCCCACTGCCTCTCGGTCGAGCTCGAGTCGCCTGACGGCCACAACGACACGATGCTGGACACCTCCCAGCGGATCTGGGGCTTCGAGACCAACTTCGGCGGCCTCGCCGACGTCGCCATGGTCAAGGCCAACCAGCTCATGCCCAAGCCCGAGCACCTCACCTGGGAGGAGGCCGCCTCCCCGGGCCTGGTCAACTGCACCGCCTACCGCCAGCTCGTCTCCGCCAACGGCGGCAACATGAAGCAGGGCGACAACGTCCTCATCTGGGGCGCCTCCGGCGGCCTCGGCGGGTTCGCGACGCAGTACGCCCTCAACGGCGGCGCGAACCCGATCTGCGTGGTCTCCAACGAGGAGAAGGCCCAGATCGTGCGCAACATGGGCGCCGACAAGGTGATCAACCGCTCCGAGATGGACTTCAAGTTCTGGAACTCCGAGGGCACCGAGCAGAACCCCAAGGAGTGGAAGCGCCTCGGCAAGGCCATCCGCGACCTCACCGGCGGCGAGGACATCGACATCGTCTTCGAGCACCCGGGCCGGGAGACCTTCGGCGCGTCCGTGTACGTCACCCGCAAGGGCGGCACCATCACCACCTGCGCCTCGACCACCGGCTACATGCACGAGTACGACAACCGCTACCTGTGGATGAACCTCAAGCGGATCATCTCCAGCCACTTCGCCAACTACCGCGAGTCGTGGGAGGCCAACCGGCTCATCGCCCAGGGCAAGATCCACCCCACCCTGTCGAAGACCTACGCGCTCGAGGAGACGGGCCAGGCCGCGCTCGACGTGCACCACAACAAGCACCAGGGCAAGGTCGGCGTGCTCTGCCTGGCCCCCGAGGAGGGCCTGGGCGTGAAGAACACCGAGCTGCGCGAGCAGCACCTCGACAAGATCAACCTCTTCCGCGGAATCTGAGGCGCGACGCAAGCACAGCCCAGCACAGCACGGGCAAACAGGACGGCGGGTCCGCACGACGCGGGCCCGCCGTTCGTCGTACCTGGCCGCAAGCCGGAGAGTCCGAACGGATCGAGGACGACCGGCGGGTGCACTGTGTTTCCCCCGTCCCATCGGGGATCATGGGCGTGGTCCCCATGTCCAGCAGCGAAAGCCGGAGGCTCATCCCATGAGCAACGAGGGTCTGTCCATCTTCGACGACGAGCCCACCCCCAGCGAGGAGCCCAAGCCCGTGACTTCCAAGGCCGACGACGAGCCCACCCAGGTGATCCCGGCGGTCACCCCGGACGCCGGCCGGACCAACCGCCCGGCGGCCCAGGGCACCCCGCCCGCGCCCACCCGGGGCCGCCCCAGCGCCCCCACCGGCCCCGCCCCGACCGCTGCGCCGGCGCCCACGGGTCGCCCGGTGGGCTTCTCCAGCGCGCCGGCCGGCCTGGGCAACCTGCCCGTGGTCCGCAAGGGTGGCTACGACCGCGACGCCGTCGACGCCCAGATCCGCCAGCTGGCCGGCGAGAAGGCGAGCCTGGGGGCCAGCCTCGCCGAGACCGAGCAGCGGGTGATCGACCTGGACCAGGAGGTCGCCAAGCTGCGCGCCGAGCTCGCCGAGATGGAGAACCCCTCCTACGCCGGCCTGGGCGGCCGGGCCAGCGCGATGCTGCGCCTCGCCGAGGAGGAGGCCGCGGAGATCCGCACCAGCGCCGAGGCGGACGCCGCCGAGATCCGCGACCAGGCGACCCGCGACGCGAAGGCGATCCGGGCCGAGGCGGCCCGCGAGGCCGACGACATGCGCGCGGTGCAGCTGCGCGAGCTCGAGGAGAACCGCACCCGGCTGCTTGCCGACGCCGAGCAGGAGCGGGCACTGGCCCGCAGCGAGGCCGAGGACACCCTGGCCGCCGCACGGCGCGAGGCCGACCAGCTCCGGCTCGCCTCCAACCAGGAGGTCACCGAGCAGCGCGCCCAGGCCCAGCGCGAGGTCGAGCAGGCCCGCGCCGCGGTGGACCGCGAGGTGCAGGAGGCGCGTCGCGCACTGGCGATGGAGAAGGAGCGGCTGGCCCGCGAGGCCACCGAGCACCACAACACCGCCGTCGCGGAGACCCGTCGCCTCGTCGAGGAGGCAGAGGCCCGTGCCCTGGCGGCTGAGGCGCGAGCGGCCGAGGCGTCCAAGCAGGCGTCCGCGAACCGCGCCGCAGCCCAGACCGAGGCCGAGGGGCTGCTCGCCCGCGCCCGTCGCGAGGCCGAGCAGGTCATCGTCTCCGCGCGCACACAGGCCGAGGCCATCACCTCCAGCGGTGAGGCGGAGCTGCAGCGTGAGATCGCGGCCCGGCGTGCCGAGCTGGACCGGTTGACGAAGCGTCGTGCCTCGATCACCGCCCAGCTCTCCTCGCTCGCCGAGCTCGTCGCCGGGTTCGGTGAGGACGAGAGTTGAGCGACTCCTCCGGCACCGTCGGACAGACCGGGCGCGGTGGGCACGATCCCGCCGCGCCCGTCGTCGACCCGGCACCGGGTGCCGTCACCGAGCACGCGCCGTACGGCGCCCAGGGCGAGCCCTTCGACCGTCGCTCCCCGTTCTTCTTCGGCTTCGTGGCGGGCCTGGGGGCCCTGACCGCGATCTGGCTCTTCCAGGCACTGCTCGGCGTCGGCTCGGTGCTGCTGCTCGTGGTGGTGGCGTTCTTCCTGGCCGCGGGTCTCAACCCGTCGGTGGAGTTCCTCGAGCGGCGCGGGCTGCGGCGCTCACTGTCCGTGAGCGTCGTCATCGCGGTCGCCCTGGGCGCCGTGGGGCTCTTCCTCGTCGCGATCGTGCCGGTGATCACCGACCAGGTCTCCTCGATCAGCGACAACGCTCCCCGCTGGCTGGACCAGCTCGAGCGCAACGACCGCATCCAGGAGCTCAACCGCGAGTACGAGGTGATCGACCGCCTCAAGCACTTCGTCAGCGACGGCGACTTCCTCTCCACCCTCTTCGGCGGGGCACTGGGCGTCGGGCTGAAGATCCTCTCGGCGTTCTTCAGCCTGTTCGTGATCGTCGTCCTGACGCTCTACTTCCTGGCCTCGCTGCGCACCACGACGCACGCGTTCTACAACCTCGCACCGGCCTCGCGCCGCGACCGGGTGACCCTGCTGGGCGACAAGGTGATCGCGAACATCGGCGGCTACGTCTCCGGTGCGTTCGTCGTCGCGCTGTGCGCCGGGCTGTCGTCCCTGATCTTCTTGTCGTTGACCGAGATCGGGCAGTACGCCGTGGCGCTGGCCTTCGTCGTGGCGCTCCTCGACGTGATCCCGATGGTCGGCGCGACGATCGGGGCGGTGATCGTCTCGGCGATCGGTTTCGCCACCGACATCAAGACCGGCATCGCCTGCGTGATCTTCTACGTGGTCTACCAGCAGGTGGAGAACTACGTGATCTACCCGCGGGTGATGAGCAAGTCGGTCGACCTGCCCGGCGCGGTCATCGTCATCGCCGCCCTGATCGGCGGCAGCCTGCTCGGCGTCGTCGGCGCCCTGCTGGCCATCCCGGCGGCCTCGGCCCTGCTGCTGATCATCCGCGAGGTCGTCGTGAAGCGCCAGGACACCCGGTAGCCGTCTCTCCCTAGCCGTCTCCCTAGCCGTCCCGGCGTTCGCCCTCACCGCTCAGACGAGCACCGGCTCCTCGTGCTCGATGGTGCGCTCGCCCAGCTTCACCGCGACCACCCCGAGCAGGATCAACGCTCCCCCGGCAAGCTGGGTGGCGACGGGCACCTGGCCGACCAGGACCCAGGCCCAGAACACGGCGAAGATGATCTCGCCGAGCGCGACGAAGGACGCGAGGCGGGAGCCGAGACGGCGGGAGGCGGCGATGCCGGTGCCGTAGGCGATGGCAGCGGTGACCAGGCCGAGCAGCACGACCGGCAGCCAGACCGGGAGGTCGAGCCCGGCGTAGTCGATGTCGCCGGCCACCGCGTGCAGCGGGAGCAGCCCCAGCAGCCCGAGGAGACCGAGCAGCACGCCGCCCACGACCAGGCCGGCGGCGGCCAGCGTCATCGGCGGCAGCCCGGTGTCGTCGTCGGCGGAGAGCACGAAGTACACGGTGGCGCCGATCGCGGCCGCCAGCGCCCACAACGTGCCGACGAGGTCGAACTGCGCGCCGGAGAAGAGGTCGAGCACGACGAGCAGCCCCAGCGCGGAGATCGCAGCACCGAGGACGGTCAGCGGACCCGGGCGCTGCCCGTGCGCCAGCCACATCCACACCACCACCAGGGCGGGCGCCGTGTACTCGACCATCAGCGCGGCGGCGACGTCCATGGTCTGCACCGCGGAGAAGTAGCAGAACTGGGCACCGGCGACGGCGAAGAGGCCGTAGAGGACCACCGTGGGCAGCGCGCGGCGCAGCAGGCCCCAATGGCCGGCCAGCGCGCGCAGCCCCAGCGGCAGCACGAGCGCGGCGCCGATGCTGATCCGCAGCGTGACGACAGCCCCCGGGCTCCAGCCCGCGTCCAGGAGCGGGCGAGCCAGCGATCCGGACATGCCGAAGGCCAGCGCGGAGGCCAGTGCGAGGCCGAGGCCGGGGCCGTGTCCGGGGCGCGACACGGTGAGATCCGCGTCACGAGTCAAAGTCGTCATGACTCATGACAGTAGGTTTCGGTGCGGTAACCTGTCAAAATGGTCTTCACTCATGACACCAACCTGTCGCTGCAGGCGGCGGTGGCGCTGGTGAACTCCGCGGTCGAACCCGTCTCCATCGCCAGCGTCGACGAGCTGACCGAGTTCTTCTCCGAGCACGGCTACACCGGCCGGCACGACGGCGACCAGGCCGAGCTCGACCAGGTGCGTGCCGTCATCCCACGGCTCCGCGAGCTGCTCACGGCGGACCGGGACCGCGCGGTGGCGCTGGTCAACCGGATGCTGCGAGAGGCGGACGCCGTACCCCAGCTCAAGCGGCACGACGGCCTCGACTGGCACCTGCACGCCATCGAGGACGACCGGCCCCTGGCCGAGCGGATGATCGTGGAGACGGCGATGGCGATGATCGACGTGATCCGCGCCGACGAGATGTCCCGGCTCGGGCTGTGCCAGGACGAGGGGTGCGAGGGGATCGTCCTCGACCTCTCCCGCAACCGCTCCCGGCGGTTCTGCTCCCTGACCTGCGGCAACCGCAACGCGGTCGCGGCCTACCGCGCGCGCCAGGCCGCGGACGAGGACTGAGCGCCCGGCAACCGGGCCCGAACTAGGACTGGGGCTGGTCGCCGAGGAAGCGGCGCAGCACCTCGAGGAAGATCTCCGGCTGCTCGGAGTGCAGCCAGTGGCCGGCCTCCTTGATCGTCACCTTGCGGTTGCGCGGGAACCAGCGGTCCATCGCGGCGTCGTTCTCCGGCCGGACGTAGCCCGAACGGCCCCCGGCCAGCCACAGCACCGGCCCGTCGTACGGCGCCGTGTGGGCCAGGCGCTCGGCGGGCCAGCCGCTGATCTCCTCGAGGTCGCGGCCCAGCACCTCCAGGTTCACCTGCCAGCCCCAGCCCGAGGCGGCTCGGGCGTCGCGGCGCAGGTTCTGCAGCAGGAAGGAACGGACGGTCTCGTCCGGCACGGCGTCGCGGAGCTGGTCTTCGGCGTCCGAGCGCCGCTCCACCTTCGCCAGGTCCACCGCCTGCATCGCGGCGACGAAGTCGACGAACTCCCGGTGCGCGCCGTAGGCCACCGGCGCGATGTCGGCGACGCAGAGCCGCTCGACGAGCTCGGGGTGAACCAGGGCGGTGACCATCGCGGCCTTGCCGCCCAGCGAGTGCCCGACCAGGGCGACCGGGCCCTCCCCGGACTCGGCGATGGTGGCGGCGACCTGCTCGGCGACCTCGAGGTAGTCGAAGGACTCCGACCACGGCGAGCGGCCGTGGTGAGGAAGGTCGACCAGGAGCACGCGGTGCTCCTCGGCGAGCCCCTTGGCGATGCTCGTCCAGTTCTTCCCCTGGCCGAACAGGCCGTGCAGGAAGACCACACGGCTCCCGGCGGAGCCGAGAGCCGTGTGGTGAAGCGTCACGGGCGGAAGACTACTTGCTGTAGTCGTGGAACCCCTTGCCGGTCTTGCGGCCGAGGTCGCCGGCGGCGACCTTCGCCTCGAGCATGGCGGCAGGGGCGAACCCGGGCTCCCCGAACTCGCGATGCAGCTCCTTCTGGATGGCCAGCGACACGTCGTTGCCGACGACGTCGAGCAGCTCGAACGGACCCATCGGCAACCCGGCGTGCTCCTTGATCGCGGCGTCGATGTCGGCGATGCCCACCCCGGACTCGTGCAGCCGGATCGCGTCGTTGAGGTAGGGGAAGAGCAGCAGGTTGACGATGAAGCCCGCACGGTCGCCGGCCGAGACCGCGACCTTGCCGACAGCGGCGGTCAGCGCGCGCACGGTCTCGTCGACCTCCGGCGCGGTGGCCGGGGTGGTGATGACCTCGACCAGCTTCATCACCGGCGCGGGGTTGAAGAAGTGCATGCCGATGACGTCCTCGGGCCGGCCGGTCTCCGCGCCGAGCCGGGTGACCGAGAGCGAGGACGTGGTGGTGGCCAGGATGGCGCCCGGCTTGGCGATCCGGTCAAGGTCGGCGAAGAGCGCCAGCTTGACCTCGAGGTCCTCGGCGATGGCCTCGACGACGAGGTCGACCTCGCCCAGAGCCTCCCGCTCCGTGGACCCGTGGAGCCGGCCCAGCACGGCCGCCTTATCCTCCTCGGTGCTCCGGCCCTTCGCGATCGCCCGGTCGAGGCCCTTGGCGATGCCGGCGACCACGCCGTCGAGCTTGTCCTGGCTGCGGCCGACGAACACCACGTCGTACCCGGACTGGGCGAAGACCTGGACGATGCCGGCGGCCATGGTGCCGGTGCCGACCACGCCGACCTTCGCGATCTCGCGACGCAGCTGCGGCGCCGCCGCCTGGCCGGCGGCCGCCGCCTCGTCGGCGAAGGTACGCCCGGAGGCGGCCATCTTGTCCAGCAGCGCGGCCGGCTCGTGGAGGTGGTCGCCGGTCTCGGCGTGGCGCGCGAACAGGTCGTCGCGCACGGAGGCGAGGCCCAGCTCGTCGAGGACGGTCAGGGGGCCCTTGGGGTAGCCGCAGCCGAACCGCATGGCCGCGTCGATGTCGGCCACGGAGGCGTAGCCGGACTCGTAGGTGCGCACCGCGTGGTTGAGGTACGGCAGCACCAGCGTGGAGAAGATCTGCTCACCAGAGGTCATGGAGGTCAGCATGGCAGCGCCTGCAGCCAAATACTACCCGTGAGTAATATACGATCTCGGTTCGCCTGAGACGTGCGTCACGACGACGCGCGACCCGTTCGCCGCGCATCGCGCGGAACCGGGACCGCTGCGCTCGGTACGCGGGGTGGTGCAGGTATGTTCCGTGTCCGTGAGAGTTGTCGTGGCACGCTGCCAGGTGGACTACGCAGGACGGCTGACGGCCCATCTCCCGATGGCGACACGGCTGCTGATCCTCAAGGCGGACGGCTCGGTCCTCGTGCACTCCGACGGTGGCTCCTACAAGCCGCTCAACTGGATGTCCCCGCCCTGCACGGTGCGCGAGGGAACCACCGAGGACGGTCGCGTCGAGTGGACCGTCACCGCGAAGGCCGCCAAGGGCGCCACCCCCGACACCCTGCGGATCCTGATCGACGAGCTGCTCCACGACTCCTCCCACGACCTCGGCGTCGACCCCGGGCTGCAGAAGGACGGCGTCGAGAAGCACCTGCAGGAGCTGCTCGCCGAGCACCCCGGCACCCTGCAGGAGGGGCTGACCCTCGTACGACGCGAGTTCCCCACCGCCATCGGCCCGGTCGACCTGATGTGCCGCGACATCACCGGCATCAGCGTCGCCGTGGAGATCAAGCGCCGCGGCGAGATCGACGGAGTCGAGCAGCTGACCCGCTACCTGGAGCTGCTCAACCGCGACCCCCTGTTGACCGGCAAGGGCCGGGTCCGCGGCATCTTCGCCGCCCAGGAGATCAAGCCGCAGGCACGCGTCCTCGCCGAGGACCGCGGCATCGCCTGCGCGGTCGTCGACTACGACGCACTGCGCGGGCTGGACAACGCCGAGGACCGGCTCTTCTGATGCGCCTCGCTCAGCCGGCAGCCGGAGCGTGCCGATGAGCGTCATCTTCCACCTGGCGCTGGCCAGCGACTGGGCCCGCGCCCAGCGCGACGGCGTCTACACCACCTCCACGCTGGGTCGCACCCTGGCCGAGGAGGGTTTCATCCACGCCAGCCGCGCCGACCAGTGGGCCGAGGTCCGCGACCGGTACTACGCCGGGGTCACCGAGCCGCTGGTGCTGCTGCAGATCGACACCGACCGGCTCGACGTGCCCGTCGTGGAGGAGCCGGCGGTCCCCGGCGGCACCGAGACGTTCCCGCACATCTACGGGCGTCTGCAGGTCTCCGCCGTGGTGCGCGCGATCAGCCTGGCCCCGGCCACCCCGACTCCCCCGACTCCCCCGACTCCCCCGAATCCCCCCACTCCCCCGGCTCCCGCGCCACCCGCGGCCACCTCGCCCGCCGCACGTCGTACGACGGCGCCGGAGGCGGGCTTCTCGCGGCTGTTCCTGGAGGAGATGTTCATCAACGCCGGGCTCGTCCTGCTGGTGGTCGCGCTCGGCTCGCTCGGCATCGCCGTGGGCCTGGGCGTGGGCCTGGCCCTCGACACCGAGGCCGCGCCGGGCATCGGAGGCGTGATCGGCGTGGTCGCCGGTGCCGTGCTCGCGGTCCGGCTCTACCGGCAGCGCCGACGCTCGACCCGTCCCTGA
This sequence comes from Nocardioides faecalis, assembly GCF_018388425.1. Taxonomy (NCBI): domain Bacteria; kingdom Bacillati; phylum Actinomycetota; class Actinomycetes; order Propionibacteriales; family Nocardioidaceae; genus Nocardioides; species Nocardioides faecalis. The sequence continues at coordinate 2,463,103 of NZ_CP074406.1, forward strand.
CCCTCGACCCCGCCGCAGACCCCGCAGGCCCCGCAGGCCCCGCCGGCCCGCAGCCTCACGCCCCGGCGACGGGAGGCGCGGTCGGGTCCGTGACCTCGCCGGCACGCTCGCGGGCGACCCACTCCTCGATGGCGTTGACGTCGTCGATGCTGCGGGAGACGACAGTGAGCAGGTCGTTCATGGTGGCGGTCTCCTCCACCTGCTCCTTGACGAACCACTGCATGAACTGCTCGGAGGCGAAGTCGCTCTCCTCCCGCGCGATCCGGAGCAGGTTGTGCACCTGCTCGGTGACCCGGCGCTCCTGCTCGAGCGCGAGCCGCAGCGGGTGCGCGATGTCGGTGAACTCCGCGACGGGCTGCTCGACGCCGGGGATCCGGACCGGGACGTCGGTGTCGAGCAGGTACTGCACCATCATCAGTGCGTGCTCGCGCTCCTCCACCGCCTGGGCGTAGAAGAACCCGGCCAGCTGCGGCATGGTCAGCGCGTCGTAGTAGACCGCGCAGGAGAGGTACTGGTTGTGCGCGGCGAACTCGTGACCGATCTGGACGTTGAGCTGCTCTGCGAAACGGGGGGCGGCCATGGCCGAAGCCTAGTGGCCGGCGCCCTCAGGCCACCTTCTGCAGGCGCTTCTTCGTGACCTTCTTGCCGTCGACGCGGACCAGCTCCCGCTTCTTGACGGTGTAGCCCTCGGGGAGGGTGCCCTCCTTGAGCATCCGGATCGGGCAGCGATCACAGCGCTTCTTGGAGACGCAGCACTTCGTCTTGGGAAGCTTGCGCAGCTTGCCCTTCGACGACTTCTCCTTCTTGCCCACAGCGAGAGAGTAGCAGCGCGAAGATAGGTTGTCCTTACCTATGTGACAGGTGTCACGAAGGCCACCCTTGCCTGGGTGTGGACCAGCTCGCCCTACGCTGAGCCGCGTGATCGAGATCTGGCTGAACCCGTCCTGCTCGAAGTGCCGCACGGCGCAGGCGGAGCTGGAGGCGGCCGGCGCCGAGTACGTCGTGCGCCGCTACCTGGAGGACCCGCCCACCGTCGCCGAGATCGCGGACGTGCTGGAGCGCCTCGGCCTGGAGCCCTGGCACGTCGCGCGGACCGCCGACGCGACCAAGCTCGGCCTCACCCTTCCGGCCAAGGACCCCGCCGCGCGCGACGAGTGGATCGAGCTGCTCGCCCGCGAGCCGCGCCTGCTGCAGCGCCCGATCCTGACCGCCGCCGACGGCACCACGGTGGTGGGCCGAGACCCCGAGTCACTGGCCCGGGTCATCGCCGCCGACTGACCACGACCTCCCGGGCGGCGCTGAGAACGACGAGGGCCGGTCGGGCGGCGAGCCACCCGACCGGCCCCAGCCGGCAATCCACTCAGGCCAGGCCGTTGGCCCTGCGGATGACCTCCACGATCCCGCCCATGATCTCGGTCAGCCCGAAGTCCTTGGGGGTGTAGACCGCGGCCACACCGAGCGCGGTCAGCGCCCGGGCGTCGGAGTCGGGGATGATCCCGCCCACGATCACCGGCACGTCGTCCATGCCGGCGGCCTTCAGGCCGTCGAGCACCGCCGGCACCAGCTCCATGTGCGAGCCCGAGAGGATCGAGAGCCCGACGCAGTGCACGTCCTCGGCGACGGCGGCCGCCACGATCTGCTCGGGGGTGAGCCGGATGCCCTGGTAGATGACCTCGAAGCCGGCGTCCCGGGCGCGGACGGCCACCTGCTCGGCGCCGTTGGAGTGTCCGTCGAGGCCGGGCTTGCCGACCAGCAGCCGCAGCCTTCCCCCGAGCTCCTCACCGGTCTTCTGCACGGCCTCGCGCACCACCGTGAGCTCGGCGCCGGCCTCCGCCACGCCGACGGCCCCGGAGACGCCGGTGGGCGCACGGAACTCGCCGAACACCTCGCGCAGGGTGCCGGCCCACTCCCCCGTGGTGACCCCGGCCCGGGCAGCCGCGAGGGTGGCATGCATCAGGTTCGCGCCGTTCTTCGCGTCGTCGGCGAGCCGCGCCAGCGCGGCCTCGACCTCGCCCTGGTCCCGCTGCGCCTTCCACGCCTCGACCGAGGCGAGGGCGGCACGCTCGGCCTCGGGGTCGGCGCTCTGGATGGCGCCGTCCAGGTCCGCGGTGAGCGGGCTGGGCTCGGTGGTGTCGAACTTGTTGACGCCGACGATGATCTCCTCGCCGGTCTCGATCCGGCCGCGACGGGCCGCGTGCGCCGAGACCAGCTCCTGCTTCATGTAGCCGGAGTCCACCGCGGCGATCGCGCCGCCCATGGACTGCACCCGGTCGATCTCGGCCTTGGCGCCGGCGACGAGCTCGGCGACCTTCGCCTCGATGACGGGCGAGCCGTCGAAGATGTCCTCGTACTCCAGCAGGTCGGACTCGAAGGCGAGCACCTGCTGGAGCCGGAGCGACCACTGCTGGTCCCAGGGCCGGGGCAGGCCGAGCGCCTCGTTCCAGGCGGGCAGCTGCACCGCGCGGGCCCGGGCCTTCTTGGACAGGGTGACGGCGAGCATCTCGAGCACGATGCGCTGCACGTTGTTCTCCGGCTGCGCCTCGGTCAGGCCGAGGCTGTTGACCTGCACGCCGTAGCGGAAGCGCCGCATCTTCGGGTCGGTGACGCCGTAGCGCTCCCGGGTGATCTCGTCCCAGAGCTCGACGAAGGCGCGCATCTTGCACATCTCCTCGACGAAGCGCACCCCGGCGTTGACGAAGAAGGAGATCCGGCCGACGACCTTCTCGAAGTCTCCGTCGGAGACCTGGCCCGAGGCCTTCACCTGGTCCAGCACCGCGATCGCGGTGCACATGGCGTAGGCGATCTCCTGCACGGGCGTGGCGCCCGCCTCCTGCAGGTGGTAGCTGCAGATGTTGATCGGGTTCCACTTCGGGATCTCGTGGACGGTGTAGGCGATCATGTCGCCGATCAGGCGCAGCGAGTGCTCGGGCGGGAAGACGTACGTGCCCCGCGACAGGTACTCCTTGATGATGTCGTTCTGCGTGGTGCCCGCCAGCTGGTGGGCCACCTCGGACGGCGAGAGGTCGGGGTTCTGCTCCTCGGCGACCACCTGGTACATGGCCAGCATCCACATCGCGGTGGCGTTGATCGTCATCGAGGTGTTCATCTCGGTGAGCGGGATCGAGTCGAAGAGCTTGCGCATCTCGCCCAGGTGCGGCACCGGCACGCCGACCTTGCCGACCTCGCCGCGAGACAGCGGGCTGTCGGGGTCGTAGCCGGTCTGGGTGGGCAGGTCGAAGGCCACCGACAGGCCGGTCTGTCCCTTGGCCAGGTTGGTGCGGTAGAGCGCGTTCGACGCCTCGGCGGTCGAGTGGCCGGCGTACGTGCGCATCACCCAGGGGCGGTCCTTGGCGTGCGAGGCCTTCGCGGGACCGGGGGTGTCAGACGAGGTGCTCATAGGCCGAAGCGTAGGCCGATTGCTACCGATAAGTAACGGCTGGCTTTGTGCTCAACACCACACCGCGTCGCGCTGCGGCTCGCCGAGGGCCGCGCTCACGCCCCGACCGGCTCCCGCTCGAGCTCGACCAGCCGGATCAGGTGGGTCAGGTGCAGCATCCGGCGCACCGCCGGGCAGGCGCCCCGCACCCGGATCCGGGCTCCCGTGCGGTGCGCGATCCGGTTCGCGGCCGCCAGCATCTTCAACGCCGTCGCGTCCGCCGAGCGCACCCCGCTGATGTCGACGACCGCGACGGCGGAGTCGTCGTACCGGCTCTGCTCGGCCAGGTGGGAGTAGAGGGCCGCGCGCACCGCCTGCGTGCTGCGCACGTCGAGGTCGCCGGAGAGCACCAGCACGCCGTGCTCGCTGCGGATCTCCATGCTCACCGTGCCGGCCGCCTCGTGACGCGCCGTTGCGTCCACCTGCCGCTCCCTCATCTGGTCTCCCGGGATCGGGGCCGTTGCCGACCGCCTACACCACCATGACGCCCCGCTACCCGGATTGGTTGCACCTGAGACCGAAGTACTGCAAAAAGTGTGTCGTCTACCCTCGTCGCCATGGTCAACCTCACCCGCATCTACACCCGCACCGGCGACGCCGGGGAGACCCGGCTCGGCGACATGAGCGTGACCACGAAGACCGACCTGCGGCTCGCGGCCTACGCGGACGTGGACGAGGCCAACGCCCACATCGGCGTCGCGGTGGCCACCGGCGGTCTCGAGCCCGACGTGGTGCAGCTGCTGGTCCGCGTGCAGAACGACCTGTTCGACGTCGGCGCCGACCTGTGCACCCCCGTCGTGCCCGACCCCGAGTACCCGCCGCTGCGCATCGAGCAGTCGTACGTCGACCGCCTCGAGGCCTGGTGCGACGAGTACAACGAGCAGCTGGCGAGCCTGCGCTCGTTCATCCTCAACGGCGGCACGCCGGGTGCCGCCCACCTGCACGTCGCGCGCACCGTCGTGCGGCGGGCCGAGCGCGCCGCCTGGGCCGCTTACGAGGTGCACGGCGAGGTCATGAACAAGCTCGCGATCACCTACCTCAACCGGCTCTCGGACCTCGTGTTCATCCTCGCCCGCCACGCGAACCGCGAGCAGGGCGACGTGCTCTGGGTCCCGGGCGGCGAGCGCGACGCCTAGCCCGCTCGGGCCTCGCGTGTTCCTGCGGAGGCGGATGGCGTCGACGGGTGGAGGCCTGTCCGAGCCGTCGGGCACGCGTGCCACGATGGACGGGCCGTGAACGTCCTCGCCCAGCTCACCGACACCTTCCTGGCGCGTCATTTCGACGCCGCCACGCTCACGCGCGCCCAGCGCGTGGTGGCCGACGGCTGCGTGGGCCGACCCGAGATCGGGATGCTGTCCGCGGGCTCGGTGACCGCGACCGCCGAGGTGCTCGGCAGCCGCGACGAGCCCTACCAGGTGCAGCTGCACGCCGAGGCGCCCACCGAGGGCTACGACGGCTGGTTGTTCACCGTGTGCAGCTGCCCGGTGCGCTCGGTGTGCAAGCACGGGGCGGCCCTGGCCCTGACGCTGCGCCAGAGCTTCGCGACGCCGCAGCCCACCCAGCCCGGCTGGCGACGCACCCTCGACGTGCTCGTCGACGACCTGCAACGGCAGCGACCGGCCCTGAGCGACCCGGTGCCGCTCGCGCTCGAGATCACCCTCGTGGAGCCGCGCCGCGGCTACACCTCCCAGGGCCCCACCCTGCACGTGCGGCCGTTGCGCCGTGGCAAGAACAAGCCGTGGATCAAGTCCGGGGCGGACTGGTCGGACATCGCCTCCGACGGTGCGCGTGCCTACCCGCCCGAGCAGGCCGACGCCATCGCCGCCCTGCACGCCCTGATGACGAGCCGCCGGGGCTTCCACCAGCCCGGCCTCTCCCCCACCCTGGATGAGTTCGGCGACCACGTCGTCCGGGCGCTGCGCCAGGCCCGCGACGCCGGCGTCACCATCCTTCCCGGCGCCGGGCTCAGTGCGGTCCGGGTCGCCGACGAGGCGGCCGACCTCGTCGTCGACCTCGACGACAGCGACGGCGCCGGCACCCGCCTCCAGGCCGTGGTGACGGTCGGTGAGCGCAGCTGGCACGGCGACCGGGTGCTGCCCGTGGGCCACCCGGCCGCGGTCGTCGGCCTGCTCGACGACGACGGCGAGCTGGTGCTGGCCGAGCTCGCGACCCCGATGCCGGCCTCGCTGCGCCACTTCCTGGACGGGCCGGGCATCACCGTGCCCCCGGGTGAGACCGAGGAGCTGCGCGCCGCGCTGCCCGCCCTGATGCGCCACCTCACCGTGCGCGCTGACCGCAGCACCGTCGAGCTGCCCCCGCCGCTCACCCCGACCCTGGCCCTGACCGTCACCTGGCACAGCGCCACCAAGGCCGCGCTCACCTGGACCTGGGAGTACGGCGAGCATGCCGAGCACACCTGCACCCTTGCCAGCCGCGACACCCTCGGCGGGATCCGCGACCGGGTGGCGGAGCGCCGCATCCTGAGCCGCGTCCCCGCCGACCTCCTCACGCACGGTGCCCTCACCGACGGCGACGCGCTGACCCTCGCGGTCCACGAGCTGCCGCGGCTGCGCGAGGTCGAGGACGTCGTCGTACGCGAGGAGGAGCGACCCGACTTCCGCGAGACCGATGCCGCGCCCGAGATCAGCTTCGACCTCGTGGGCGGCGACCAGGACGCCGGATCCACCGACTGGTTCGACCTCTCCGTCGCCGTGACGGTCGACGGGGAGGCGATCCCGCTGCCCGACGTGCTCGCCGCGCTCACGCACGAGCAGGAGTTCCTGGTGCTGCCCAGCGGGCTGTACGTGAGCACCGACCGTCCCGAGTTCGACCGGCTGCGCGAGGTCGTCGACGCCGCGGCCGAGCTGCGTGAGCGCGACGGCGAGCGGATCGGCATCAGCCGCCACGACCTGGGCCTGTGGGCGCAGCTGGCCGAGGCCGGCATCGTGGACCGCCAGGTCGCCGACTGGGTCCACCGCGCGCAGGCGCTGCGCGACCTCGTCGACCTGCCGCACCCCGAGCCGGTGCACCTGGCCACCGAGCTGCGCAGCTATCAGCGCGAGGGGTTCTGGTGGCTGGCGTTCCTCTGGCAGCACGGTCTCGGCGGGATCCTGGCCGACGACATGGGGCTGGGCAAGACGCTGCAGGTGCTGGCGCTGATCTCCTACGCCCGCGCGCAGCGCCCCGACGACGGGGCGTTCCTCGTCGTGGCGCCCACCAGCGTCGTCACCGCCTGGGCCGACGAGGTCCGCCGCCACGCCCCCGGGCTGCGGGTGGCGGTCGTGGGACGTCGTACCGACGACGTCGCGGCGCTGGCCCGCGACGCAGACGTGGTGGTCACGACGTACACGTTGCTGCGCCTGGCGCACGAGAGCCACGGCGCGGTCGGGTGGGGCGGCCTCGTGCTGGACGAGGCCCAGCAGGTGAAGAACCACCAGAGCAAGACCTACACCGCCGTGCGCACCGTCGACGCCCCCTTCAAGCTCGCCGTCACCGGCACCCCCTTCGAGAACCGCCTGATGGAGCTGTGGTCACTGCTGTCGATCACCGTGCCGGGGCTGTACCCGTGGCCGCGGCAGTTCGCCGACAGGGTGGTGCGTCCCGTGGAGCGCTCGGGTGACCAGGCGGTGCTGAGCCGGTTCCGGAGCCGGATCAAGCCGTTCCTGCTGCGGCGCACCAAGGAGCTGGTCGCCGCCGACCTGCCCGCGAAGCAGGAGCAGGTGCTGCCGGTGACCCTCGACCCGCGGCACCGCAAGATCTACGACACCCACCTGGCTCGAGAGCGCCAGCGCATCCTCGGCCTGGTCGAGGACTTCGACCGCAACCGGGTGGCGATCTTCAGCGCGCTGACCACCCTGCGCCAGCTGGCCCTCGACCCGGCGCTGGTGGACCCCACCCACGAGCGGGTCGGCTCGGCCAAGCTCGACGTGCTGGTGGAGCACCTCGCCGAGCTGAGCGCCGAGGGCCACCGCGCCCTGGTGTTCAGCCAGTTCACGTCGTTCCTGCAGCGGGTGCGCCACCGCCTCGACGAGGCCGAGATCCCCACCACCTACCTCGACGGCAGGACTCGCGACCGGGCCGCGGTCCTGGACGAGTTCCGCTCCGGAGCAGCGCCGGTCTTCCTCATCTCGCTCAAGGCGGGCGGGGTAGGCCTGACGCTGACCGAGGCCGACTACGTCTTCGTCCTCGACCCCTGGTGGAACCCGGCGGCCGAGGCCCAGGCGGTCGACCGGGCACACCGCATCGGCCAGACCCGGCGGGTGCACGTCTACCGGCTGGTGGCCAGCGACACTGTCGAGGAGAAGGTCATGGAGCTCAAGGCCCGCAAGGCCGAGCTCTTCGCCCAGGTCATGGACGGCGACGGCGCGATGGGCGCCGGCATCGGCGCCGAGGACATCCGCAACCTCTTCGAGGACTGAAAAGGAGAATCACCGCGGCCCGAGGGACCGCGGTGATTCCGGTGATGTGTCCGTGCTCAGTGCTCGCCACCCTTCGCGCGGCTCCAGTCCGTGCCCGGCGGCTTGGCCTCGAGCCACGCCTGGAAGCCGGTCAACGAGGACACGCTCATCGCCAGCTCCACCGGGCCATCTGCTGACTCACACGAGATCACCAGGTGGTCCGGGTACAACGACGCGCGCTCAGCGCCGACGGGCGCGCGCCGGCCGTCGTACTGCAGCTCGTCACGCGACCACGAACGCTTGGGCCGCGGCGAGAGCGTGAACACCCGGAACCACTCCAGCCGTTCACCGGAGTACCGGCCCAGGCCGAGGGTCCAACCACGCTCCGGCACGTCGCGGCGCAAGCGGTGGCTCAGCTCGAAGGTGCCGCCGTTGCGGGCAAGCAGACGGCGCCGGACGATGAGTCCGGCGCCGTACAGCACGCAACCGAGCAGGAGCGCGCCACAGATGTCGAGCAGCCACTCCCACCACGCCATCTGGGTACTACGAGGCCTTCTCTGCCGCGCGGATGCGAGCCTCGGCGTGCCGCACCCGCTGCTCGGCCTCGTTGTTGGTCTCCAGCAGGTGACGCGCCTCCTCGAGGTCGACGCGAGCCTGCTCGAGGTGGATGTCCTCGGCCCGCTCCACCCGCTCGGCCAGGATCGAGACCCGGTCGTTGGCGACCGAGAGGAACCCGCCGTCCACGGCCACCACGACGAGGTCGTTGGTGCCCGCCACCTGGATCTCGACCACGGAGGCCGAGAGCAGCGAGAGCAGCGGCGCGTGACCGCGCAGCACACCGATGTCACCCTCGACGGTCCGCGCGACGATCATCGCCGCCTCACCGGACCACACGGTCCGGTCGGCAGCGACGAGCTCGACGTGCAGGGTGTCGACCGTGGTGTCCGCCATGATCAGAGGCTCTTCTGGATGTCGGCCCAGTTGCGCTCGACGTCGTCGAGACCGCCGCACATGAAGAACGCCTGCTCGGCGACGTGGTCGTACTCACCGTTGGCGATCTTGTTGAACGCCTCGATGGTGTCGGCCACGGGAACCGTCGAGCCCTCGATGCCGGTGAACTGCTTGGCGACGTAGGTGTTCTGCGACAGGAACCGCTGGATGCGACGCGCGCGGGAGACGATGATCTTGTCCTCCTCGGACAGCTCGTCGACACCCAGGATCGCGATGATGTCCTGCAGCTCCTTGTTGCGCTGCAGGATCGCCTTGACGCGGATCGCGCAGTCGTAGTGCGCCTGACCGATGTACTGCGGGTCGAGGATCCGCGAGGTCGAGGTCAGCGGGTCCACGGCCGGGTAGATGCCCTGCGAGGCGATGTCGCGGGACAGCTCGGTCGTGGCGTCGAGGTGGGCGAACGTCGCCGCCGGCGCCGGGTCGGTGTAGTCGTCGGCCGGCACGTAGATCGCCTGCATCGAGGTGATCGAGCGACCCCGCGTCGAGGTGATCCGCTCCTGGAGCGTGCCCATCTCGTCGGCCAGGTTCGGCTGGTAGCCCACCGCGGACGGCATGCGGCCGAGCAGCGTGGAGACCTCGGAACCGGCCTGCGTGAACCGGAAGATGTTGTCGATGAACAGCAGCACGTCCTGGCCCTGCACGTCGCGGAAGTACTCCGCCATCGTGAGCGCGGACAGGGCGACACGAAGACGCGTCCCCGGCGGCTCGTCCATCTGGCCGAAGACCAGGGCGACCTTGTCGAAGACGCCGGCCTCCTGCATCTCCACGATCAGGTCGTTGCCCTCACGGGTGCGCTCACCGACACCGGCGAACACCGACACACCACCGTGGTTCTTGGCGACACGCGCGATCATCTCCTGGATGAGCACGGTCTTGCCGACACCGGCACCACCGAACAGACCGATCTTTCCACCGGTCACGTACGGCGCGAGCAGGTCGATGACCTTGATGCCGGTCTCGAACATCTCGGTCTTCGACTCGAGCTGGTCGAAGGCGGGCGCCTTGCGGTGGATGCCCCACCGCTCCTTGACCTCGTAGGCCTCGCCCTCGGTCAGGTTGAGCACGTCGCCGGTGGCGTTGTACACGTGGCCGAGGGTGACGTCGCCGACGGGCACCGAGATCGGGCCGCCGGTGTCGGTCACCGCCTGGCCGCGGACCAGGCCGTCGGTCGGCTTCAGCGAGATGGCGCGGACGATGCCGTCACCGATGTGCTGAGCGACCTCGAGCGGCAGCGAGGTGGTCTCGTCGCCGAAGGTCACCTCGGCCTCGAGCTTGTTGTACATCTCGGGCAGCGCATCGGTCGGGAACTCGATGTCGACGACCGGGCCGATGACCCGGACGATCCGACCCACCGAGGCCGCACCGCTGGCGGTGGTCTCTTCAACCGTTGCAGTCATGTCTTACTCCGTTTGGTGTGAACTCTGAGTGGGTCAGTCGTTGGCAGCGGTGGCGTCGGCGAGGGCGTTGACGCCACCGACGATCTCGCTGATCTCCTGGGTGATGCCGGCCTGACGCGCCTGGTTGGCGATCCGCGTGAACTTCTTGATCAGCTCTTCCGCGTTGTCCGTGGCCGACTTCATCGCCTTCTGACGCGCGGCAAGCTCCGAGGCGGCGGCCTGCAGGAGGCAGTAGAAGATCCGGCTCTGGACGTACTGCGGCAGCAGCCCGTCCAGCACCTGCTCCGCCGACGGCTCGAACTCGTACAGCGGCAGCAGATCCGCGGTGTCCGGGGTCTCCTCGCCCTCGACGACCTCCAGCGGCAGCAGCCGGATGGCCGTCGGCTCCTGGGTGAGCATCGAGCGGAACCGGGTGTAGACGACGTGGACCTCGTCCACGTCCCCGTCCTCGCCCTGCTCCTTGAGGAAGGCCTCGATCAGCGCGGAGCCGATCTCTGCCGCCTTGTCGTAGCTGGGCTGGTCGGAGAAGCCGGTCCACGCCTGCACGTAGGGGCGCCCGCGGAACTTGTAGTAGGCCTCCGCCTTGCGCCCGGCAAGGTAGAAGTCGATCTCCTTGCCCTCCTCGCGCAACCGCTCCGAGAGGCGCTCGGCCTCCTTGATGAGGCTCGAGGAGTACGCCCCGGCCAGACCACGGTCGCTGGTGATCACCAGCACCGCGGCCCGCTTCGGGTTCTCCTGCTCCCGGGTCAGCGGGTGGTCGACGTTCGAGAACGTCGCCACCGCCGACACGGCACGGGTCAGCTCACGCGCATACGGAGCCGCCGCAGCAGCCCGCTGCTGCGCCTTGATGATCCGGGACGCAGCGATGAGCTCCATGGCGCGCGTGATCTTCTTCATCGACTCCGTCGACTTGATCCGCGCGCGGTACTCCCGCAGCGATACGGCCATGGGTCAGCCCCGCTTCTGCTTGACGATCTGCTCCTGCTCGAGCTCGTCGTCGGCCAGCGCCTCGGCAGCAGCCTCGCTGCCGACCTTGATGCTGCCGCCCTCGGAGGTCTCGAACTGGTCCAGGAAGGAGTCGTACGCCGAGGCGAGGTCGTCCTCGACCTCGAACTTCTGGCTCTCACGGATCGAGGCCAGCAGGCCCGACTGCGAGCGGCGCAGGTAGTCGAGGAACTCGCTCTCGAAGCGGAGCACGTCCTCGGTGGGCACCTTGTCCAGGCGGCCCGAGGTGCCCAGCCACAGGGAGACGGCCATCTCCTCGAGCGGGTACGGGGAGTAGGCGGGCTGCTTGAGCAGCGCCATCAGCCGCTGGCCGCGGGCCAGCTGCTGCTTCGACGCGGCGTCGAGGTCGGAGGCGAACATCGCGAAGGCCTCCATGGCGCGGAACTGCGCCAGGTCGACCTTCAGCGAGCCGGTGACGGCCTTCATCGCCTTGGTCATCGCCGCACCACCCACGCGGGAGACGGAGATACCCACGTCGATCGCGGGACGCTGGTTCGCCGCGAACAGGTCCGACTGCAAGAAGATCTGGCCGTCGGTGATCGAGATGACGTTGGTCGGGATGAACGCCGAGACGTCGTTGGCCTTGGTCTCGATGATCGGCAGGCCGGTCATCGAGCCCGCGCCGAGCTCGTCGGAGAGCTTCGCGCAACGCTCGAGCAGGCGCGAGTGCAGGTAGAAGACGTCACCCGGGTAGGCCTCGCGGCCCGGCGGACGGCGCAGCAGCAGCGACACGGCGCGGTAGGCCTCGGCCTGCTTGGTCAGGTCGTCGAACACGATGAGGACGTGCTTGCCGTCGTACATCCAGTGCTGGCCGATGGCCGAGCCGGTGTACGGCGCGAGGTACTTGAAGCCCGCGCTGTCGGAGGCGGGGGCGGCCACGATGGTGGTGTACTCCAGCGCGCCGGCCGCCTCGAGGGCACCACGCACCGAGGCGATGGTCGAGCCCTTCTGGCCGATGGCGACGTAGATGCAGCGGACCTGCTTCGAGGGGTCGCCCGACTCCCAGTTCTGCTTCTGGTTGATGATCGTGTCGATCGCGACCGTGGTCTTGCCGGTGGCGCGGTCCCCGATGATCAGCTGGCGCTGGCCGCGGCCGATCGGGGTCATCGCGTCGATCGCCTTGATGCCGGTGGCGAGCGGCTCGTGCACCGACTTGCGGGCCATGACGCCGGGAGCCTGCAGCTCGAGGGCGCGGCGGCCCTCGGTGGCGATCTCGCCCAGGCCGTCGATCGGCTTGCCGAGCGGGTCGACCACGCGGCCGAGGTAGCCCTCGCCCACCGGCACGGAGAGGATCTCCCCGGTGCGGCGGACCGTCTGGCCCTCCTCGATCTTGTCGAAGTCACCGAGGATGACGACACCGATCTCGCGGTCCTCGAGGTTCAGCGCGAGGCCGAGCGTGCCGTCCTCGAACTCGAGCAGCTCGTTGGCCATGGCCGAGGGCAGACCGGTGACCCGGGCGATGCCGTCGCCGGCGGAGGCGACGGCGCCGACCTCCTCCTTGCTGGCGGCGCTGGGCTCGTAGTCCGAGACGTACTTGGCGAGGGCGTCACGGATCTCGTCCGGACGGATGGAGAGTTCCGTCATCTCTGGTGCCTTCTCTCTTCTTTGCTGCGTGGAAGTCTGGGGATGCGTTCCGGCGGGCGGGTCAGCCGGCGATCTTGCGGCGGGCGTCGTCCAGGCGGCTGGACACGGTGCCGTCGATGACGTCGTGACCGATCTCGACCCGGATGCCGCCGATGACGGCCGGGTCGACGACGACGTTCAGGTGCACCGAACGGCCGTACTGCCGGCTGAGCGCGGTGTTGAGGCGCTGCTGCGCCCGCTCGTCGAGCGGGCGGGCCACGTGCACCGTCGCGACGCTCTCGCCGTGCACGTCGGCCGCAGTGCGCTCATAGGCCTCCAGCGCGGCGGTGACCGTGCGGTAGGAGCCCGAGAGCGACTGGCGCACCAGCTGCACGGTGGCGGGAAGGACCTTGCCACCGAGCAGCGTGTCCAGCAACGCCGACTTGTCGGCGGCGCTGCGGGCCGGGTCGGACAGCGCGTTGCGCAGGTCGCTGTTCTGCTTCACCAGCTGGCGAACGCCGAACAGCTCGTCCACCAGGGTCTCCGCCTGCGCGCCGACCGAGCGCACTGCCGCCACCACCCCGAGCTGCTCGAGGGCGTCGGGCAGGTCGCGGCTCCGCGTCCACCGCGCCGCGACGGCGGCGCTCAGCAGCTCGGCCGCAGCCGGGTCCACCTTGCCCGCGAACACGTCGCCGACGAGGCCGGCACGCGCCGGGGCCGCCACCGACTGGTCGGTGACGAAACGGCGCAGCGCGCCCTCGGAGCGCAGGGTCCGCGCTGCGGCGAAGAGGTCGTCGGCCACCTTCGCCGCAGAGGCCTCGGCCACCCCACCGAGCTTGTCGGTGAGGGCGGCCATGGCCTCGGCCGAGGCGGCGCGGAAGGACACCATCAGGCGTCCCTCCCCGCGTCAGCCGTCTCGATCTCGGCGAGGAACCGCTCGACGACGCGCGACTGGCGCGCCTCGTCCTCCAGGGACTCCCCGACGATGCGACCGGCCAGGCCGGTCGCCAGGGCGCCGACCTCCGCCCGCAGCGAGATGACCGCCTGCTGGCGCTCCGCCTCGATCTGCGTGTGGGCGTGCTCGACGATGCGGGCGGACTCGGCCTGGGCCTGCTCCCGCATCTCGGCCACGATCGCAGCACCCTGCTCGCGAGCCTCCTCGCGGATGCGGGCGGCCTCGTGACGGGCATCGGCCAGCTGCTGCTCGAGCTCGGCAAGCTTGGCGTCAGCCTCAGCCTGCTTGCTCGCGGCAGCCTCGATGCCACCCTCGATCGCCTGCGTGCGCTCGGCGAACGTCTTCTCGAAGTTCGGGACGACGAACTTCTTGATGGCGAAGAAGAGGATGGCGAACACCACGAGGGCGATCACCACCTCCTCCCACAGCGGGACGAGAGGGTTGTGCTCCTCTCCCTCCGCGGCAGCGAGGATCACCAGTGATTTCATGGACCTGACCTATCTGGGTCGAGCGTGCGGTCGGTGGTTCGTCGTCGGACGACGAACGTCACTCAGTGCTGGAGCCGGTGAGGACGAAGGCGAGAGCGATACCGATGATGGCGAGTGCCTCGGCGAGCGCGAAGCCGAGGATCGCGATCGACTGGAGGCGGCTCTGCGCCTCGGGCTGGCGGGCAACGCCGTTGATGTACGCGGCGAAGATGAGACCGATGCCGATACCCGGGCCGATGGCAGCCAGGCCGTAACCGATCATGTTGAGAGAGCCACCCATGGCTTTCTTCCTTTCGGGTTGTTTTCTCGTGCGAGAACTGTGGGGACGTGGAGTCGTGCGGTGTGGATCAGTGCTCGTCTGCGAGCGCGCCCTGGATGTACATGGCGTTCAGCAGGACGAAGACGTAGGCCTGGAGGAACTGGATCAGCAGCTCCAGGAAGCTCACCGCGATGGCGAGGACCAGTGCGAGCGGACCCGCCACGTAACCGATGCCGCCGTACTCCAGGATCAGGTAGAACCCGCCGGTCGAGAACAGCACCAGCAGGATGTGGCCGGCGAACATGTTGCAGAACAGACGCAGGGCGAGCGTGACCGGGCGGACCAGGATGTTCGAGAAGAACTCCAGCGGCACGAGCAGCGGGTACATGGCCGGGCTGACCCCGCTCGGCACGCTCTGCAGCTTCAGGTAGCCGAGCAGGCCGTGCTTGCGGATGCCCACGCCGTTGTAGACCAGCCAGGAGAGGCCGGCCAGCGCGTAGGCCATGCCCGAGCGGCTGAACGTCGGGAACTGGAAGACCGGGAAGGTCGCGAACAGGTTGTTGATCAGGATGAAGAAGAACAGCGCGACCAGGTAGGGCACGAACTTCGCGAAGTCGTGGCCCCCGATGATGTCGCGGCCGACACCGTTGCGGACGAAGTTGTAGGCGCCCTCACCGGCGAACTGCAGCTTGCCGGGGACCAGGGAACGGCTGCGCGAGGCGGCGTAGAGCAGGCCGAACACCAGGATCGCACTGAGGACCACCTGCAGCATCGGCTTGGTGACCCCGAGGGCGCCGATGTCGAAGGCCGCCGGAAGCTCGAAGATGCTCGGGCCCGGAGCGTGGAACCCGTCACCTCCGCCGCTGGCGGCAATGGGGGCGGTGGCTGCGATGGTCACCAGGTCTCCTCTGCGTTCACTGCTCGTCTGACTTCGTGCTGTCCGGCGGATCGGGGCGAAACCGCGCGGCTGTCATGTAGATCCCCAGCGCGGCACCCACGAGGATGCCGACCGCCACGAGGAACCGGGTGTCCAGCCACCGATCCGCAAGCCAGCCGAGCAACCCGTAGAAAGCGACCCCGGCTGTGATGTAGCCGAACGCGTGCCACGGATCGCCCTTGGGTCTCTCCTCGGGCTGACTCATTGCGCCCCGGACAATAGCAGTCACCCCGGGTCACCGCGCATCCACCTCCGACGTTGTGTCGTAGATCGGGATGCGGGCCGTCGTCGCCAGCCGGAGCTGGACGGCGGTCCACACCAGCGCGCCCAGGATGATGGCGCCGCCGAGCCAGCCCCGGTCGACCTCGGAGTCGAGCAGGCCGGAGCGGTTCAAGGCGACGAAGGCGAGCCCCATCACCACCACCTGCAGGGTGTAGGTGAGCATCGCGAACAGCAGGGACGCCGCCGGCAGCAGCCGGGCTACGGCGTCCACGGCGAAGGCACCGAACGCGAAGACGGCGATCGCGAGCACGCCACCGACAGCGGCACCGGCGGCGGCAGACGCCCCGGAGACGAGCGCGGCCAAGATCACCAGCGCCGCCCCGGCCACGCCGGCAGCAAGCGCCGCCCGTGCGAGAACACCTGGCAGGCGGGTCTCGGTCGTCTTCATCGGCGGCCGTTCTGGATCGCGGTTCTGGCGGCTCCCCGAGGGGGCCGTCGGGACTTCGTGAAAGTTATCACAAGGGGTCTCGGACGCCGACGCCCGGGGGTCCGGCGGCGTCCGGCTCCGGCTCCGGCTCGATCTCGATCTCGGGGTCCGTGGTCTCCAGCGCCGTGTCGATGGCGCTCTCCAACGCCCCGGCCCTCACCTTCGGCAGCGCGAACGTGAGCGCGACGGTGACGAGCAGCCCCGTCCCGATGCCCAGCCACACGACGACGCCGGTGAAGACGCTGGCCACCACGACGCCGTAGGCGATCAGCCCGGCCCACAGCCACATGATCACCACCGCGCGGCGGTGCGAGTGCCCGATCTCCAGCAGCCGGTGGTGCAGGTGCTGCTTGTCGGGGGCGAACGGCGAGCGACCGGCCCGGGTGCGGCGGACCACGGCGAGGACGAGGTCTGCCAGCGGCACGATGAGGATCAGGATCGGCAGCACCACGGGCAGCAGCACCGGCATCAGGCTGGCCCGGGTGCCGTCGGCACCCTGGGTCAGGTCACCGGGGGCGAACTGGGTCGTGATGGTGATCGCGGTGGCGGACAGCACCATCCCGATCAGCATCGAGCCCGAGTCGCCCATGAACAGCCGCGCCGGGTGGAAGTTGTGCACCAGGAACCCCACGCACGCACCGGCCAGCGCCGCGGACAGCAGCGCGCCGGTGGTGGCCCGGCTGACGTCGTTGAGGAACGACAGGGAGTAGCAGAACAGGAAGAACGCCGACGCGCTGATCCCGATCACGCCCGCGGCCAACCCGTCGAGGCCGTCGATGAAGTTGACCGCGTTCACGGTCGCGACCACCACGAACGCCGTCAGCAGCGCGCCCTGGGCGGTGTCGAGGGAGAACACCTCGCCGGTCGACTTGTAGAAGTAGCGGAACTGGATCCCCGAGTAGACCAGCACCCCGACCGCGAGCAGCTGCCCGCCGAACTTGGTCAGCGCGTCCAGGTCGAAGATGTCGTCCAGCACACCCACCACGCAGACCAGGGCGCCGGCGACGAGCACGGCCAGCGCGTCGTCGTACACGAAGGGGCTGGCGGTGCTCAGGAAGGGCAGCTCGCGGGCGACGACGTAGGCGGCGAACAGGCCGCCCAGCATGGCCACCCCACCCATGTACGGGATGGGTGTGGCGTGGACGTCACGATCACGGACCTTCGCCACCGCCCCGGTCCGCACCGCCAGCTCGCGCGCCAGCACGGTCAGCAGGTAGGTGACCGTCGCTGCGACGAGGAAGACGACGAGGTACTCACGCATCGCTCGGACGCGCCTCCTCGACGGACTCGGCTCCGGTGTCGACGGTGAGGCCCAGCTCGGCGAGGGCCGCGTCGAGCTCGGCGACGCTGATCGCTCCGTCGCGCAGCAGGCGTGGGCGCTCGCCGGTCGCGTCGACGATGGTGGAGGCCACCCCGCCCGGCGCCGGGCCGCCGTCGACGACGACCGCGACCGACTCCCCCAGCATCTGCATCGCCTCGTCGGCATCGAGCGCCGCCGGCCGGCCGGTCAGGTTGGCCGAGCTGACCGCGAGCGGACCGGTGCGGTCCAGCAGTGCCCGCGCCACCTCGTGGTCGGGCATCCGGACCGCGACGGTGCCGCGGGTCTCCCCCAGGTCCCACTGCAGGGACGGCTGCTGGTGACAGACCAGGGTCAGGGCGCCCGGCCAGAAGCGCTCCACGAGCACCGGCACGTAGACCGGGACCCGGGTCGCCAGGGCGTCCAGGGTGCCGGCGGTGCCCACGAGGACCGGCGGCGGCATCTCGCGGCCCCGGCCCTTGGCCGCGAGCAGGCGCTGCACGGCGGCCGCGTCGAAGGCGTCGGCGCCGACGCCGTACACGGTGTCGGTGGGCAGGACCACGAGCCGGCCGCGGCGCACGGCCGTCGCGGCGGCGTCGATCGCCGCCTCGCGCTGCTCGTCGGACTGGGTGGGGAACCGCTCGGCGCTCACGGCGACCATCCTCGCACCGCCGCGCCACGGATCCCCCTCGGCGTCGCCGTGGCGCCGACCACCGTCGCGCTCATCGGGGCCGGCGGGCGGTCAGGTAGCGCGGCCGGCCGGCGAGGTCGCGGTGGTCGCGGACCTCCTCCCAGCGCCCCGCCTCGGTGAACACCGCCGGTGCGGACTCGCCCTGAGCATCGGCGTGCTCGATGCCCACCACCCCGCCGGGACGCAGCAGCCGGGCCGCCCGCCGCTCGATCTCACGGATCGCGTCCAGCCCGTCGGCGCCGGAGAACAGGGCCAGGTGCGGGTCGTGGTCACGCGCCTCGAGGGCCACCGACTCCCAGGCCTCCAACGGCACGTACGGCGGATTGCTGACCAGCACGTCGACCGTGCCGAGCAGGTCGTCGAAGGCGGTGGCCAGGTCGCCGTGGCGCAGGTCGACCTCGGTGTCGGCGAGGTTGCGCTCCGCCCAGGCGTGCGCCGGGGCGTCGAGCTCGACGGCGTGGATGCTCGCCTGCGGCACCTCGTCGGCGAGGCTGCGGGCGATCACCCCGGACCCGGTGCACAGGTCGACCACCGTCGGGGTGCGGCCGGTCGCCAGCACGGCTCGCGCCGCGTCCACGGCCCAGCCGGCGAGCAGCTCGGTCTCGGGCCTGGGCACGAACACGCCGGGGCCGACCGCCACCGAGACGTGACGGAACCAGGCGCGACCGATCAGGTGCTGCAGCGGCTCGCGCTGCGCCCGGCGCTGCACCAGGGCCTTGAAGGAGGCCACCTGGTCGGCACCGACCTCGCCGACCAGCGGCAGGTGGCTGCGCGGGACGTCGAGGGTGTGGGCGAGCAGCTCCGCCGCGTCGTGCTCCGGGCTCGCGACGCCGGCCTCCGCCAGCCGGGCGGCAGCCTCGACCAGCAGGGCACGGGGTCGCCGGGCGGCGCCGGCGAGGGGCTCGCTCACGCTCACTCCTCCAACGCGGCCAGCCGGGCCGCCAGGTCGGCCTCGACGCAGGAGTCGAGCACCGGCTGCAGGTCGCCGTCGAGGACCTGGTCGAGGTTGTAGGACTTGTAGCCGGTGCGGTGGTCGGAGATCCGGTTCTCGGGGTAGTTGTAGGTCCGGATCCGCTCGGAGCGATCCACCGTGCGGACCTGGCTGCGCCGCGCGTCGCTGGCCTCGGCCGCGGCGGCGTCCTGGGCGGCCTGCAGCAGCCGGGCCCGCAGGATGCGCAACGCCTGCTCCTTGTTCTGCAGCTGCGACTTCTCGTTCTGGCAGCTGACCACGATGCCGGTCGGCAGGTGGGTGATCCGCACCGCCGAGTCGGTCGTGTTCACGCTCTGCCCGCCCGGGCCGGAGGAGCGGAAGACGTCGATGCGCAGGTCGTTGTCGTGGACCTCCACGTCGACCTGCTCGGCCTCCGGCATCACCAGCACGCCCGCGGCGGAGGTGTGGATGCGGCCCTGGGACTCGGTGACCGGGACCCGCTGGACCCGGTGCACGCCACCCTCGAACTTCAACAAGGCGTACGGCGCCTGCCCCGGCTCGACGGTTCCGGTCGCCTTCACCGCCACGGTGACCGACTTGTAGCCGCCGAGGTCGGACTCGGTCGCATCCAGCACCTCGGTCTTCCAGCCGCGGCGCTCGGCGAACCGGGTGTACATCCGGAGCAGGTCGCCGGCGAACAGCGCGCTCTCCTCACCGCCCTCCCCCGACTTGACCTCCAGCAGCGCGTCCTTGTGGTCGGCGGGGTCGCGTGGGACGAGCAGCCGCCTCAGCCGCTCCGCCGCGGTCTCCTGCTGGGCCAGCAGGCCCTCGACCTCCGCAGCGAAGGCGGGGTCGTCCTCGCCCAGCTCCCGCGCCGCCTCCGCGTCCTCGCCGAGCTGGCGCCACTCGCGCCAGGTGGCGATGATCGCGTTGAGCTCGGCGTAACGGCGGTTGAGCGTGCGGGCCAGCCGCGGGTCGGCGTGCGTCTCGGGGAGCCCGAGCCGGGACTCGAGCGCGGCGTGCTCGGCGAGCATGCCCTCGACGGCTTCGAACACGGGACTCCTCGGGGGCTGGTGGTCGGTCCGGGCCCGGACGGGTCCGGAGGGAGCAAAAGGACGAGCGCCGGTCCACCCCACGAAGGGGCGGACCGGCGCTCGAGACGGGCTACTTCTTGGCAGCCTTGGCGTAGCGGGCCTCGAAGCGGGCCACGCGGCCGCCGGTGTCGAGGATCTTCTGCTTGCCGGTGTAGAACGGGTGGCACTGCGAGCACACGTCCGAGCGGATGACGCCGGACGCGACGGTGCTACGGGTGGTGAACGTGGCGCCGCAGGTGCAGGTCACCTCGGTCGGCACGTACTCCGGGTGGATGTCCTTCTTCATGGGTGTCCTCTCAACAGGGGGTCCGGGTCGTCACACGCCGATGCGGACGTGAACCGGAGCCAACGGGTGATCTTACTTCTCGGCGAGACCCCGCCCAAACCGGCGCGGCCGGGCGGTCCACCCGGAGGTCTCAACCAGATCTGGCGGCGCGGTGTTCCGCCCCGCTCAGCGCTCCGTGCGCACAGCCGCTCAGCCGCTCAGCCGCGCGCCGCTCGCTGGCGGCGCAGCAGCAGCTCGTAGTTCGTCTGGGTCCCGCGCAGCTGCTCGAGGAGGTCCTCCGCGCCCTGGCGGCCCTCCTCCGCTGCCAGCTCGCGCCGCAGGGCACCGAGGACGGCGACCTCCTCGCTCGCCAGCAGCAGCTCCGCACGTCGCGTGCCCGAGGCCACCGGGTCGATCGCCGGGAACACCTCGCGCTCGGCCAGCTCCCGACGGAGCCGGAGGCGCCAGTTCGCCGTACCGGTGAACTCGTCGTAGATCGCCTCGTCCAGGCGCGAGCCGGTCTCCACCGATGCCGTCGCCAGGATGGTCAGCGAGCCGCCGTTCTCGATGTTGCGGGCCGCACCGAACAGCTTCTTCGGCGGGAACAGCGCCGCGGCGTCCACTCCCCCGGGCAGGATCCGCCCCGACGCCGGCACCGCGAGGTTGTAGGCACGCCCCAGCCGGGTGAGGCCGTCGAGCAGCACGACGACGTCGTGGCCGAGCTCGACCAGCCGCTTGGCCCGCTCGATGGCGAGCTCGGCGAGCGTGGTGTGGTCGGTCGCCGGCCGGTCGAAGGTGCTGGCGATGACCTCGCCCTTGATCGCGCGCTCGAAGTCGGTGACCTCCTCGGGACGCTCGTCGAGGAGGACCACCATGAGGTGGCACTCGGGGTTGTTCGCGGTCAGCGCGCCGGCGATCGCCTGCAGCGTCGTCGTCTTCCCGGCGTTGGCCGGGGACTCGATGACTCCTCGCTGGCCCTTGCCGACCGGAGCGACCAGGTCGATGACGCGGCCGGTCAGGTTGTCCGGCCCGGTCTCCATGCGCAGCCGCTCGTCGGGCGAGACCGGGGTGAGGGAGTCGAAGTCCACCCGGTGCTTGGCCTGCTCGGGCTCGACACCGTTCACGGTGTCGATGCGCACCATCGGGTTGAACTTCTCCCGCCGCTCGCCCTCGCGCGGCTGGCGGACCTGGCCGGTGATCGCGTCGCCGCGACGCAGGCCGTAGCGGCGCACCATCGACAGCGACAGGTACACGTCGTCGGCACCCGCGAGGTAGCCGCTGGTCCGCACGAACGCGTAGTTGTCGAGGACGTCGAGGATGCCCGCCGCCGGGACGAGCACGTCGTCCTCGCGCACCTCGGTGTCGGGCTCGCGGCTGCCTGCGCGACCGGTCCGGTCGCGGTCGCGACCGCGGCGACGGCGGTTGCGCCGGCTGCCGCCCTCGCCGTCGTCGTCGTGGTCGTGGTCGTCGTGGTCGTCGTGCCCGGCACGCGACTGGTCCCCACGGCCCTCGTTGCGGTCCTGCCTGTCGTGCTGCTTCTCGGACCGGCCGTCCTGCTTGCCGGCGGACTGCTTGTCGGCCCGGCCGTCCTGCTGGCGGCCGTCCTGCTTGCCGTCCTGCTTGCCGTCCTGCTTGCCGTCCTGCTTGCCGTCCTGCTTGCCGTCCTGCTTGCCGTCCTGCCGGCCGTCCTGCTTGTCCTGCACCTTGCCGTCGGCCTGCTTCTCGGACCTGCCGTCGGCCTGCTTGTCGGACTTGGTCTCGGGCCTGCCGGAGCGGTCCTGGGCACCGCGGCCGCCCTTGCCCTGCGACTTCGCCCCGCCGCCCTCGGCCTCGTCCCGGCGGTCCCTGCCGTCGTTCTTGGCGTCGTTCTTGGCGTCGTTCTTGGCGTCGCCCTTGGTCGCGGCGGGGTCGGGCTCGCCGGCCTTGGCGGAGGTGTCGTTGCCCGCCCCGACGGACGCCGCGGCGGCGTCGTCGCCGGAGCCGGGCGCGGTCTCGGCGGCGGGGCGCGCACCCCGGCGGGTGCGCTCCCGTCGGGTCACCTCGACGCGCGGCTTGTCGGACTGGGGCGCGGGCCGCTCGGCCGGCGCGGACGCCGCGACCGGCGCGGACGCCGCCTCGGCCGGCTGCGCCTGACCGGACTGTCCGGACTGGCCCGACTGGCCCGCCTGGCCCGACTGGCCCGCCTGGGCGCCGCGGATCGCCTCGATCAGCGCCGCCTTCTTCATCCCGCCCGCCCCGGCGATGCCCATCCCCGCGGCCATCGCCTTGAGGTCGGCCAGGAGCATGGCGTTGAGCCCGCCCCCGCGCTTGCGCGGAGCCTTCGTCGCGGCGTCCGGCGCGGTGCCGGACGGAGCGGAGACGTCAGCGGGGTCCAGAGATTCGGTCACGTGAGTCCTTCCCACGTATCACGCACGTCCGATCCGGGTTCACCCGGCGGAACGGCAGCTGGTCTGAGTCCTGCACAGCCGGACCGAAGCAGAGCGAGACCGTTCGGAACCGGCCGAGCCGGTGGAGAAGGCCGGGCACCGAGGGCGCCGGCCGGGCGCCGAGTCACGACGCAGCGTCAATGTACCACCCGGATCAGCCCCGCAGCGGGAGATCACCGAGCGTCGGCGAGCGCCGCCCCGACGTGGCTGATCGCGACCTGGTGCATCGCCCAGCCGCTCGGGCAGCGGGCGGCCAGCGCGGCCGAGGACGCCGTACCCACGCCCTCGGTGAAGGCCAGGACCGTCGGGCCCGCACCGGAGACGACCGCCGGCACGCCCTCCGCGCGCAGCGTGTCCACCAGCTCCAGGCTCTCGGGCATCGCCGGGCGGCGGTAGTCCTGGTGCAGCCGGTCCTCGGTGGCGCGCAGCAGCTCCTCGGGACGGCCCGAGAGCGCGGCGACCAGCAGGGCCGCGCGGCCCGCGTTCGCAGCGGCGTCCGCGTGCGGCACCTGGGCGGGCAGGAGCCGGCGGGCGGCCGCGGTGGAGACGGGCGAGGGCGGCACGAAGACCACGGCGCTGACCCTGGGGTCGACCGAGCCGGGGACGGCGAAGAACACCCCGTCGGCGTCCTGCCCGGAGATCACGAACCCGCCGAGCATGGCCGGGGCCACGTTGTCCGGGTGGCCCTCCAGCTGCGCGGCCAGGTCCAGCAGCGCGGTGTCGCTCAGCAGCAGCCGCCCGCCCGCCACCAGCTCACGGGCGAGCCACACGCCGCCGACGATCGCCGCCGAGGAGGAGCCGAGTCCTCGCGCGTGCGGGATCACGTTGGTGCACGACAGCCGCAGGCCCGCGGGCGAACGCCCCAGCCGGTCGAACGTCGCCTGCATCGCGCGGACGACGAGGTGGCTCTCGTCGAGAGGCACCTCACCCTTGCCGTGACCGTCCACCTCCACGGACAGGCCGCCGGAGGTCACCTCGGCCTCCAGCGTGTCGCGCAGGTCGAGTGCCAGGCCGAGGGTGTCGAACCCGGGGCCGAGGTTGGCCGAGGTGGCCGGCACGCTGACCCGCACGGGCCCGTCGACGAAGGTCATCGCCGGACCGGGCTCAGAGGCCGGCCGCGCGCGCGGCCGCGTCGACGTCCGCGTCGACGACGGTCTCGGGCAGCACCAGTCCCTCGAGGGCGGTGGTGATGTCCTTGAGGCCGTGGCCGGTGACGGTGATCGCCACCGTGGCCCCGGCGTAGGACTCCCCCGCCTCCAGCTCGGCGAGGATGCCGGCGATGCCGGCCGCCGAGGCGGGCTCCACGAAGACCCCGTCCTTGGCGGCGAGCTGCTTCTGCGCGGCGAGGATCTGCGCGTCCGAGACGGCGGCGAACCGCCCGCCCGACTCGTCGCGGGCGGCCTCGGCGAGCTTCCAGGAGGCGGGGTTGCCGATCCGGATCGCGGTGGCCGCGGTCTCGGGCTCGGGGAACGGCTCGCCGGTGACCAGCGGAGCGGCACCTGCGGCCTGGAACCCGCGCATCACCGGGCGCTTGGTCGCCCGCCCCAGCGCGGCGTACTGCGTGTAGCCCAGCCAGTAGGCCGAGATGTTGCCGGCGTTGCCGACCGGGAGCAGGTGGAAGTCGGGGGCGTCGCCGAGGAAGTCGACGATCTCGAACGCGGCCGTCTTCTGCCCCTCGAGGCGGGCCGGGTTGACGGAGTTGACCAGCGCGACCGGGTAGCTCCAGGCCATCTCCCGGGCCATCCGCAGGCAGTCGTCGAAGTTGCCGCGGACCTGGATGACGAGCGAGCCGTGCAGCACCGCCTGCGCCATCTTGCCCGCGGAGATCTTGCCCTCCGGCACCAGCACGATGGGGGTGACCCCGGCCTTGGCGGCGTACGCGGCCATGGAGGCGGACGTGTTGCCCGTCGAGGCGCACACCACGGCCTTCGCGCCCTCGTGCACGGCGACCGAGAGCGCGGTCGTCATCCCGCGGTCCTTGAAGGAGCCGGTGGGGTTGTTGCCCTCGACCTTGAGCCAGACCTGAGCGCCGGTCAGCCCGGAGAGCCAGTCGCTGTGCACCAGCGGGGTGCCGCCTTCGCGCAGCGTCACCGCCGGGGTGTCCTGCGGGATGTCGAGGAGGGTGCGGTACTCCTCGATGACGCCGCGCCACTGGCCGTTGGCCTGGGCGTTGGGGGCTGCTGCCTGGCTGGTGTCGCTCATGCTCACTCTTCGGTTCCCTCGACGCGCATCACCGAGGTGACCTCGCGCACGATCTCCATGTCCCGCAGCTGCTCGACGGTCGCGGCGAGCGCCGCGTCCGTCGCCTCGTGCGAGACCACGACGAGCTGGGCGTCGTTGCCCCGGCCCTCCTGACGAACGGTCTGGATCGACACCTCGTGCTCCGCGAACGCGTGCGCGACCGCGGCCAGCACGCCGGCGCGGTCCTCGACGTCGATGGCGACGTGGTAGCGCGTCCGGGTCTCCCCCATCGGCAGCACGGCACGGTCGGCGTAGACGGACTCGCCGACGCCGCGGGTGCCCTGGCGGTGGTGCCGCGCGACGCTGACCAGGTCGCCGAGCACGGCGCTCGCCGTCGGCGCGCCGCCGGCGCCGGGGCCGTAGAACATCAGCTGGCCGGCGGCCTCGGACTCCACGAAGACGGCGTTGTAGGCCTCGCGCACGCTGGCCAGCGGGTGCGAGCGAGGGATCATCGCGGGGTGCACCCGCACGCTCACGCCCGGGTCCTCCTCGCCGGCGGCGGGGACCAGCTCGGCGATGGCCAGGAGCTTGACGACGCTGTCCATCTCGCGCGCCGAGCGGACGTCGGCCGCGGTGACGTCGGCGATGCCCTCGCGGTGCACGTCGGCGGCGGTGACCCGGGTGTGGAACGCCAGGCTGGCCAGGATCGCGGCCTTGGCCGCGGCGTCGAAGCCCTCCACGTCGGCAGTCGGGTCGGCCTCGGCATAGCCCAGCGCCTGCGCCTCCTCGAGGGCGTCGGCGAAGCCGGCACCGGAGGTGTCCATCTTGTCGAGGATGAAGTTCGTGGTGCCGTTGACGATGCCCAGCACGCGAGTGACCTTGTCGCCGGCCAGCGACTCCCGCAGCGGGCGCAGGATCGGGATGGCCCCCGCGACGGCGGCCTCGTAGTACAGGTCGCGCCCGGCCTTCTCGGCCGCCTCGAACAGCGTCGCGCCGTCCTCGGCGAGCAGGGCCTTGTTGGCGGTGACCACGGAGGCGCCGTTCTCCAGCGCCGAGAGGATCAGCGTCCGGGCGGGCTCGATCCCGCCGATGACCTCGATCACCACGTCGACGTCATCGCGGGCCACCAGGCCGGCAGCGTCCGTGGTGAGCAGCTCGGCGGGGACGTCGACCTCGCGGGGCGCGTCGATTCGTCGTACGGCGACGCCGGCGAGCTCGACGGGAGCACCGACCCGGGCGGCCAGGTCGTCGGCCTGCTCACCGATGAGGCGCACGACCTGCGACCCGACGGACCCGCAGCCGAGCACGGCGACCTTGAGGGGACTGTTCACGTAGCAAGGGTATCGGCGCACGGACCGGAGTCCGTCACGGCCATCGGTCGCGGACACCCCGGCGCCCGGTCCACCGCTCGGGCGACGGCGCGGGAGGGGCTCGCCACCGCGGCAGCTCCCTGAGTCGGACCTCAGCCGAGGTCGGTGGCGAGCAGGTCCTCCTCGGTCTCGCGACGCACGATCACGCGCGCGGCACCGTCCTTGACCGCGATCACCGGCGGTCGCAGGGCGTGGTTGTAGTTCGAGGACATGGACCGGCAGTAGGCACCCGTGCCCGGCACGGCCAGCAGGTCGCCGGGGGCGAGGTCTGCGGGCAGGAACTCGTCGCGCACCACGATGTCGCCGGCCTCGCAGTGCTTGCCGACGACCCTGGCGAGCACGGGCGGCGCCTCGGAGCGCCGGCCGGCCAGGGTGCAGGAGTAGTCCGCGTCGTACAGCGCGGTGCGGATGTTGTCGCTCATCCCGCCGTCGACGCTGATGTAGGTGCGCACGGCGCCGGCATCCAGGGTGACCTGCTTGACCGTGCCCACCGTGTAGACGGTGCACATCGCCGGTCCGACGATGGCGCGGCCCGGCTCGATGGACAGCCGCGGCCGGTCCACGCCGAGCGAGCGGCACTCGGTGTCCACGATGCGCCGCATCCCCTCGGCGAGCAGCGCCGGGGTGCTCGGGTCGTCCTGCGTGGTGTAGGCGATGCCGAAGCCGCCACCGAGGTCCATCTCCGGCAGGGCGAGGCCGAGCTCGTCGCGCACCTGCGCGTGCAGCGCGAGGACGCGACGTGCGGCGATCTCGAAGCCGGCGGTGTCGAAGATCTGGCTGCCGATGTGGGAGTGCAGGCCGAGCAGCTCGACCCCCGGGGCGGCGTGCAGCCGGCGCACCGCCTCCAGCGCGTCGCCGGAGGCGATCGAGAACCCGAACTTCTGGTCCTCGTGCGCGGTGGCGATGAACTCGTGGGTGTGGGCCTCGACACCGGCCGTGACGCGGACCATGGTGCGTGCGGTCAACCCCGTGTCGGCGGTGATCGAGGCGAGGCGCTCGACCTCGGTGAAGGAGTCCACGATGATCCGCCCGACTCCCGCCGCGACGGCACGGCGCAGCTCGGGGACCGACTTGTTGTTGCCGTGGTAGCCGATGCGGCGCGGGTCCAGCCCTGCCCGCAGCGCGACGGTGAGCTCCCCGGCCGAGCAGACGTCGAGGAGCAGGCCCTCCTCGTCGATCCAGCGGGCGACGGCGGTGCTCAGGAACGCCTTGCCGGCGTAGTAGACGTCGAAGTCGGAGAAGGCGTCGCGGAACGCACGGGCCCGGCTGCGGAAGTCGTCTTCGTCGAGGACGTAGGCCGGGGTGTTGTGCTCGGCGACCAGGTCCGCGACCGGGATGCCGCCGACCACCAGGTCACCGGCGTCGGTCTTGTGCGCGGTGCTCGACCACAGCTGCGGCACCAGGGCGTTGACGTCGGTGGGGGCCTGCAGCCAGGCGGGACCGCGCAGGGCGCCGGGCGCGTGCGCCCAACCGGCTTCATGCGTCATCGCAGGTCCCCGCTCACATCCGCTCGGGCGCCGAGACGCCGAGCAGGTCCAAGCCGTTGGCGATCACCGTGCGGGTCGCCACCACGAGGGCCATCCGGGCCTCGTTCGCGGCGCTCACCGGCTCGTCGCCCTGCGGCAGCATCCGGCACTCCTTGGTGTCGTACCACTTGTTGAACACCGAGGCGGTGTCCTCCAGGTAGCGCGCGACACGGTGCGGCTCACGCAGCTCCGCAGCGCTGGCGACGACGCGGGGGTACTCGGCCAGCGCGCGCAGCAGCGCGCCGTCGCGCTCGTGGTCGAGCAGCGCGGGGTCGAAGCCGTTCTCGGCGCCGGGCTCCAGGTCGGGCAGCCGCATCCCGAGGTCGGCGGCGTTCGCGAGCATCCGACACGTGCGCGCATGGGCGTACTGCACGTAGTACACGGGGTTGTCGTTGGAGGCCTTGGTGATCTCGGCGACGTCCAGCACCAGCGGCGAGTCGGCCGGGTAGCGCGCCAGGGAATAGCGCAGCGCGTCCACCCCGATGTCCTCGGCGAGCTCGTTGAGCGTGACGATCGTGCCGGCACGCTTGGAGAGCTTGAGCTCCTCGCCGTCGCGCAGGATCTTGACCAGCTGGCCGATCATCACGTCCAGGGTCTTCGCCGGGTCGTCCCCGACGCACGCGGCCATCGCCTTGAGCCGGCCCACGTAGCCGTGGTGGTCGGCGCCGAGCAGGTAGATGCAGTGGTCGAAGCCGCGCTCGCGCTTGTTGAGGTAGTAGGCGGTGTCGGAGGCGAAGTAGGTCAGCTCGCCGTCGGACTTGATCAGCACCCGGTCCTTGTCGTCGCCGAAGGTGGTGGTGCGCATCCACAGCGCACCGCCCTCCTCGTAGACGTGGCCGAGCTCCTTGAGCCGGGCCAGGGTCTCCGGCACCGAGCCCGACTCGTGCAGGGACAGCTCCGAGAACCACACGTCGAAGTGGGTGTTGAAGGCGTCCAGCGTCTCGCGCTGCTCGCGCAGCTGCACCTCGTAGCCGGCGGCGCGCACGGCCGCGCGGCGCTCGTCGGCGGGCAGCTCGAAGATCCCCGGGTGCGCCTCGCCGACCTGGCGCGCGAGGTCGTCGATGTAGGCGCCGGCGTAGCCGTCCTCGGGCTTCGGCTCCCCTAGCGCGGAGGCGATGATCGAGTCGGCGAAATGGTTCATCTGCACGCCGCGGTCGTTGATGTAGAACTCGCGGGTGACCTCGGCGCCGGCCGCGTCCAGCACCCGGCCGATCGCGTCGCCGAGCACCGCCCAGCGGGTGTGGCCCAGGTGCAGCGGACCCGTCGGGTTGGCGGAGATGAACTCGATGTTGATCCGCTGCCCGGCGAGCACCTCGGTGCGTCCGTACGACGCCCCGGCGCGCACCACCTCGGCGGCGACCCGGCCCTGGGCGCCGGCCTCGACGCTGACGTTGAGGAAGCCGGGGCCCGCGACCTCGACCGCCGCGACGCCGTCGGCCGCGCGCAGCCTCTCCGCGATCAGCTCGGCGAGGGCACGCGGGTTGGTGCCCGCCTTCTTGGCCAGCTGCATCGCCACGTTGGTGGCGTAGTCGCCGTGCCCCTTCTGGCGCGGGCGCTCCACGTTCACCTCGGTCGGGACGCCGTCAGGGAGGGCCAGGGCCCCCTCCTCGCTGAGCGCGGTCAGGACGCCGACGATGGTGCTGGAGAGCTGAGCAGGAGTCACCTGCGAAGAGTATCGGCGGGTGCCGGTTTCCCCCGCACCGATGTCGCCCGGTAGTGTTCCGCAACGCGTCAGGAGAACGATCGACGACGCATGCCTCCGTAGCTCAGGGGATAGAGCACTGGTTTCCGGTACCAGGTGTCGCAGGTTCGAATCCTGCCGGAGGCGCCACCACCACGACATGGCTGTGCAGCAACAGGCAGCCGCTCGCGAAGACGAAGGCCAGGAAGCCGCTGAGGGCTCCTGGCCTTCTCTCATCTCTCGACCGCGCAGGACGCTGTCGGTCAGGGCCTCAGCGCTCGACTGAGCGACTCGAGCGTGCCGTCGACCAGGCGGTAGAAGGCCCAGCGTCCGCGCTGCTCACGGACCACGAGCCCAGCGTCGACGAGCTGCTTCATGTGGTGCGAGACCGTCGGCTGCGAGAGACCCACCGGGTCGGTGAGGTCGCAGATGCAGGCCTCGCGCTCGGGCTGGGCGGCGATGAGCGACAGCAGCCGGACTCGGGTGGGATCCCCCAGCGCCTTGAACGTCTTCGCGAGCTGCTGCGCCTGGTCGACGTCCAGCACACCGCCGACGACGGTCGAGCAGCACGCGGCCGCATCGACGCCATCGACAGCGTCGACAAGGGGCAGCTCGGAGGTGGTCACGGGCCCAGTGTGCCAGACGTATTGACATCTCTCGATGTATCGACGAATCTCGATGCATCGACACCCTTCGATCCGATCACGGCACCGAGGAGCACCTGCCATGAGCACCACCGACCCCGCTACCGACCGCGCTACCGACTCCGCTACCGACTCCGTCACCGACGTACGCGAGGAGGTCCGTCGCCGCTACGCCGAGGCGGCGACCGCCGTCACCCGCGGCACGACGAACGCCGAGCTCAACGACGCCCTCCAGGTCGACGACAACTGCGGCACGTCGTCGTGCTGCAGCGGTGACGTCGCTGTCGACGAGTCCTTCGGCGCCGCGCTGTACGCCGCCGACGACCAGGACGCCCTGCCCGCCGAGGCGGTCGCGGCCAGCCTCGGCTGCGGCAACCCGACCGCGGTCGCCGACCTGCGTCCTGGCCAGCGGGTCCTCGACCTCGGCTCCGGCGGCGGCATCGACGTCCTGCTCTCCGCGCGCCGGGTCGGTGGGACCGGGTTCGCCTATGGCGTCGACATGACCGACGAGATGCTGGACCTCGCCCGGGCCAACGCCGCGAAGGCGGGGGCGACCAACGTGGAGTTCCTCAAGGGCACCATCGAGGACGTCCCGCTCCCCGACGCCTCCGTCGACGTGGTGATCTCCAACTGCGTCATCAACCTCTCGGTCGACAAGCCCCAGGTCATCTCCGAGATGTTCCGCGTGCTCACCCCGGGTGGTCGGATCGGGATCTCCGACGTCGTCGCCGAGGACCACCTCACCCCGTCCGAGCGCGCCGCGCGTGGCTCGTACGTCGGCTGCATCGCCGGCGCCCTGTCCCGCTCCGAGTACCTCGACGGGCTCGCGGCGGCCGGGTTCGTCGACGCCGAGGTCGAGCTCACCCACGAGGTCGTCCCCGGCATGCACGGCGCGATCATCCGCGCCACCAAGCCGGAGCAGCCGGCCACGTGACCCAGACGACGGCTGAGGCGCCCGTCGCCCGGCGCCTGTCCACCCTCGACCGCTACCTGCCGGTGTGGATCGGGGCAGCGATGGCCGTTGGGCTCCTGACGGGTCGGTGGACCCCCGTCGTGGCCGATGCCCTCGACGCGATCAAGGTCGGCTCGATCTCCGTGCCGATCGCGCTCGGGCTGCTGGTGATGATGTACCCGGTGCTGGCGCGAGTCCGCTACGACGAGGTCGGTCCCGTCGCCCGCGACAAACGGATGATGGTGCTGTCGCTGGCGCTGAACTGGCTCCTCGGGCCGGCACTGATGTTCGCCCTGGCCTGGCTGCTGCTGCCCGACCTGCCCGAGTACCGCACCGGCCTGATCATCGTCGGCCTGGCCCGCTGCATCGCCATGGTCATCATCTGGAACGACCTGGCCTGCGGCGACCGCGAGGCCGCTGCCGTCCTGGTCGCGATCAACTCCGTCTTCCAGGTCCTCGCCTTCGCGCTGCTCGGCTGGTTCTACCTCGACCTGCTGCCCGGCTGGCTCGGCCTGTCCGCCACCGGTCTCGACGTCTCGCCATGGCAGATCGCCGGCAGCGTCGGAGCCTTCCTCGGCATCCCGCTCGCCGCCGGCTATCTCACCCGCCGCATCGGCGAGGCCCGGCGCGGACGCGACTGGTACGAGCAGGCCCTCCTGCCGCGCCTGGGCCCGTGGGCGCTGTACGGCCTGCTGTTCACCATCGTCGTGCTCTTCGCCCTCCAAGGCGAGACGATCACCGCCCAGCCGCTCGACGTCGCCCGCATCGCCCTCCCCCTCGTCGCCTACTTCGCGATCATGTGGGTCGGGTCCCTCCTGCTGGCCCGCTGGATCGGACTCGGGTACGCCCGGTCCACGACCGTGGCGTTCACCGCGGCCGGCAACAACTTCGAGCTCGCCATCGCCGTGGCGATCGGGGCCTTCGGCGTGACCAGCGGGCAGGCCCTCGCTGGCGTCGTCGGACCGCTCATCGAGGTCCCCGTCCTCGTCGGCCTGGTCTACGTCAGCCTCTGGGCACGCCGTTTCTTCCCCGACACCGCGCAGGAGACAGCCCCATGACCGATCACCCCAGCGCCGAGGCGCCCCGCGTACGGCAGGTGGTCTTCGCCTGCGTCCGGAACGGCGGCCGCTCCGTCATCGCCCGCGTGCTCACCGAGCACTACGCCCAAGGCGCCCTCATCGCCCTGTCGGCCGGCACCCGACCCGGAGAGCACATCCACCCCGAGGTCGCCACCGCACTCGAGAAGCTCGGCCTCGACACGTCCCGCGAGCAGCCCGAGCACCTCACCACCGAGATGGTCGCCGCCAGCGACCTCGCCATCACCCTCGGCTGCGGCGAGGAGTGCCCCTACGTCCCCGGCGTCGCCTATCGCGACTGGGCCGT
This sequence comes from Nocardioides faecalis, assembly GCF_018388425.1. Classification (NCBI taxonomy): domain Bacteria; kingdom Bacillati; phylum Actinomycetota; class Actinomycetes; order Propionibacteriales; family Nocardioidaceae; genus Nocardioides; species Nocardioides faecalis. The sequence goes on from NZ_CP074406.1 coordinate 2,495,701, forward strand.
CGACGACCCCGGCGGCCAGGACGAGATCACCGTCCGTCGCATCATCACCGACCTCGACGCCCGCGTTCGCGACCTCGTCGCGGAGCTCGCTCCCGAGGTCGACCTCCCCGCCAGCGTCGTCGTCGACGTCTGACCGCCCCCTCCGAAGGACGACGCGGGGTCGTGGGCCGCACAACCTCCGGCACAGGGGCCGGCCCCGCCGGGCTTGCCGTCCTCGCAGGCCAGGGCAGTACGTGAACACGCCGCCGCACCGGGAGGCGGCCTAGAGTGGACGCCCGTGACGATCTTCGGAACCCCCCTGTCCCCGCACGCCACCCGGGTGCTGCTCCTCGGCTCCGGCGAGCTCGGCAAGGAGCTGGTGATCGAGCTCCAGCGTCTCGGTGTGGAGACGGTGGCGGTCGACCGCTACCCGGGTGCGCCGGCGATGCAGGTCGCGCACCGCAGCCACGTCATCGACATGCTCGACCCGGCCGCCGTGCGTGCGGTGATCGAGGCGGAGCGGCCGCACTGGGTGGTGCCGGAGATCGAGGCCATCCACACCCCGACCCTGCTGGAGCTCGAGTCCGAGGGCGTCACCGTGGTGCCGACCGCGCGCGCCACGCGGCTGACCATGGACCGTGAGGGCATCCGGCGCCTGGCGGCCGAGGAGCTCGGGCTGCCCACCTCGCCGTACCGCTTCGCGGACAGCCTGGCCGAGCTCGAGGACGCGGTGGCCACCATCGGCACCCCGTGCGTGGTGAAGCCGGTGATGTCCTCCTCCGGCAAGGGCCAGTCGGTGGTCCACACCCCCGCCGACGCCCGGACGGCCTGGGAGCACGCCCAGGCCGGTGGACGCGCCGGCGCCGGACGCGTCATCGTCGAGGGCTTCGTCGACTTCGACACCGAGATCACGCTGCTCACCGTCAAGCACGCCGCGACCGACGGCGGGGCCGACGTGATCTCGTTCTGCGCCCCGATCGGGCACACCCAGGTCGACGGCGACTACCGCGAGTCCTGGCAGCCCCAGGCGCTCTCCCCCGCCGTGGTGGCGCGCGCCCAGGAGGTCTCGGCCGCCGTGGTCGCCGACCTGTGCGGCGAACGCGGACGCGGGCTGTTCGGGGTCGAGCTGTTCGTGCGCGGCGAGGAGGTCATCTTCTCCGAGCTCTCACCGCGCCCGCACGACACCGGCCTGGTCACCCTGGTCTCCCAGGACCTCTCCGAGTTCGCGCTGCACGCTCGCGCGGTGCTCGGCCTGCCGATCCCCACCATCACCACCCGCGGCCCGGCGGCGTCCTGCGCGGCGGTGTTCGAGGGCGAGGTCCTCGCGCCCCGGATCGCCGGCGTCGTCGAGGCGCTGGCCGTGCCGGACACGAGCGTGCGCCTGTTCGGCAAGCCCGCCGTGTCGGGCCGGCGCCGGATGGCGGTCGCGCTCGCCCTCGGCGAGGACGTCGAGCAGGCGCGTGAGCGGGCCCGCACCGCCGCGGGTCTCCTGGAGCTCGTGCCGTGACGCAGACCGTCACGATCCACACCGACGGCGCCTGCCTGGGCAACCCCGGCCCCGGCGGCTGGGGCGCGGTGCTGCGCTACGGCACCCACCTCAAGGAGCTGTACGGCGGCGAGCCGCAGACCACGAACAACCGGATGGAGCTGATGGCGGCGATCGTCGCCCTCGAGGCCCTCAACCGGCCGGCGAGCGTCGACCTGCACACCGACAGCAGCTACGTGCGCAACGGGATCACCTCGTGGGTGGCGAAGTGGAAGGCGAACGGGTGGCGCACCTCGGCCAAGGCGCCGGTCAAGAACGACGACCTGTGGCGCCGCCTCGACGAGGCGGCCGCGAGGCACGACGTCACCTGGCACTGGGTCAAGGGCCATGCCGGCGACCCGGGCAACGAGCACGCCGACCGGCTCGCGGGCCTGGGCGCCCGCGAGGCCCGGGACGCCGCAGGCTCGGGCGCGGGGCTGGGCGTCAGCAGCGCTTGAGCGTGGCGTCCTTGCGGGCCTCACGCCCGTAGCGCTTGGCGACCGCGGTGTTCGGCAGCACCACGCTGGCACCGCCGACGTTGCCGATCGAGCCCGGCAGCACACAGGTCCTCACCTTCGCCGGGTCGACCTGGGCGACCGCCTGGGCGAGGCGGAACAGCTCAGGCGCCGAGACTCCCCTGGTGTGCAGGTTCTTCAGCACGCTCAGCACCCCGGCCTCGATGAACCCCGGGCGCGCCGCCTTCGCCGCGACCTTGCGCTGGATCCCGCGCAGCACGCGCTGCTGGTTGGCGGAGCGGTCGAAGTCGCCGCCGGGAAGCGACTTGCGCACCCGGGCGAACTCGACGGCCTTCATGCCGTTGATCTTGATCCGGCCGGCCGCCCAGCCCTGGGGGTGGAGGCTAGAGTCGGAGAAGGCGCGCGGGTTGTTGACCGTGATCCCACCGATGCCGCGGATCAGGTTCGCCAGGCCGCTGAAGGTCGCCACCATGACGTAGTCCGGCTGGATCCCGACCAGGTTGCCCACGGTGCGCCCGAGCAGGTTGGGCCCACCGAAGAAGAGTGCGGCGTTGACCCGGTTCGAGCCGACCCCGGGGATGGGCACCCAGCTGTCGCGCGGGATGCCGATCGCGGTAGCGGCCCCGGTGCGGGAGTTCAGCCCGATGAGCTGCAGCGCGTCGCCACGGGTGCGCAGCGGGTCCTCGCCGGGGCGGGCGTCCGAGCCCACCGCGAGGATCCAGACGACGTCGGGGTCGACGTCGACGGCCTCCGCCTTCTCGACCTTGACCAGCGTGAAGTCCACCGGCGCCCGCGTCGAGTCGGGCACGACCAGCGCGACCAGGCCGAGCACCAGGCCCAGCACCGCGGTCCGGACCACCTTGCGCATCGTCAGCTTTCGGATCGTCAGCGTGCGCATCCTCATCAGTCCCCCTCGTCGCGGCGGACGTCGTACCCGAAGACCCGCCACTTGCCCTTCAACGGTGTCAGGAACAGCCGCCCGGCGACCACGTCGGTGCGCTCGGGCTCACCGGCCAACGTCATCGTGATCCTCACCCGAGCGGTGGCGCCGATGGCCCGGCCGCGAGCCGCGACCAGGTCGAGACCCAACGTGCTCGCGGTGATCGTCGCGGACTCCAGGTCCGCGCCGCTCGCCGCGTTGCTCATGATCGCCGGCTGCTTCAGCGCCAGCTCGCGGGCCTCGGTGGTGAAGTCGGCGAAGGCGGCGGTGACGTCGGTGCGCGGGAGGTCGCCGACGTAGGCACCGTCGACCCATGCCTGCACGATCTTGGTCGCGGCGGCGAGCACCTCCGCCCGACGCGCGTCGGAGAGCCGGCCGCTGACCTTGCCGATCCGGGCGGTCGTGGTCACCGGCGCGGACTCGCTCGCCTGGGCCGATCCCGAGGACGGCGCCGGCTTCGGCTCGTCGTCGCCGGAACAGGCGGCGAGGGTGAGCACGAGGCAGGTCGCCAGCAGGCTCGCGCGCCCGGTAGCCAGCAGGCGCGACGCGCCGACGCCGGCCCGTCGCCGCCACCCGCCCGGAGCGGGATCGATCCTGCGCAGCATGGTGTGGCTCCCCTCTCGATCGCCTCTGGATCGGCTCTGGATCGGCTCTGGATCGGCTCTGGATCGCCTCTCGATCATCCCGGTTCCGCTGCTCGCGGGCCACCGGTCGGCGCCGCCTGACGGGGCGCCGCGAAGCGTGTCCGACCTCACCCTGCCCCAAAGGGGACCCGCGGGGCGGCATTTGCTTCGGCATGGGACTAACGTTGTCCAGCGACAGCCACCCGCTATCGGCGGCGGGTCGGTCCAGCTCATCGGAAGAGGCGAAGCACGTCGTGACGCAGTCGTCGGACCAGTCCAACGGTTCTCCTGCAGTTCCCCCTGACTTCGGAGCCAACGAGTGGCTCGTCGAGGAGATGAAGGAGCAGTTCGAGGCTGACCCCGGGAGCGTGGATCCGGCCTGGGCGGCCTACTTCCGCTCCGAGGGCGGTGGTACGGCGACCAAGACCGCCGCACCGGCCCGCAGCTCCGCTGCGTCGAAGGCCGCCGCGCCCGCCCCGGCGAAGGCCGCGGCACCGGCTGCGAAGCCTGCGGCCGCGCCGACGCCGAAGGCCAAGCCGGCGCCGCAGACCAGCCCTGCCTCCTCCACCACCCCGGCTCCGCCCAAGGCCGACGCCGCGAAGCCGACGCCGAAGGACGCGCCGAAGCCTGAGCCGGTGCAGGCCCAGGACGAGCCGACGGTGACCGTGCTGCGCGGCATCCCCGCGGCGACGGCGAAGAACATGGACGTCTCGCTGTCGGTGCCGACCGCGACGTCGGTGCGCAACATCCCGGTGAAGCTGCTGTGGGACAACCGCATCGTCATCAACAGCCACCTCAAGCGCGCTCGCGGCGGCAAGGTGTCGTTCACCCACCTCATCGGCTACGCCATCATCAAGGCGATCAAGGCCCAGCCGGCGATGAACAACACCTACACCGAGGTCGACGGCAAGCCCGCCATGGTGACCCCGGCGCACATCAACCTCGGCCTGGCGATCGACCAGCAGAAGAAGGACGGCACCCGCCAGCTGGTGGCGCCGTCGATCAAGGCCTGCGAGTCGATGGACTTCGCGCAGTTCTGGACGGCGTACGAGGAGATCGTGCGCAAGGCCAAGGACAACAAGCTCACCATGGAGGACTACTCCGGCACGACGGTGAGCCTGACCAACGTCGGTGGCCTGGGCACCAACAACTCGGTGCCGCGGCTGATGGCCGGCCAGGCCGCCATCATCGGCGTGGGCTCGATGGACCTCCCGCCGGAGTTCCAGGGTGCCTCCGAGGAGACGATCGCGCGCAACGCGATCTCCCGGATCCTGACGATGACGTCCACCTACGACCACCGGGTCATCCAGGGCGCCCAGTCGGGTGAGTTCCTGCGCCAGGTGCACCAGTACCTGCTCGGCGCCGACGGCTTCTACGACGAGATCTTCCGCGCGCTGCGCATCCCCTACGAGCCGATCCGCTGGAACGCCGACATCGCGACCTCGCACGACGACGAGATCGACAAGCAGGCGCGGATCCTCGAGCTCATCCACTCCTACCGCGTGCGCGGCCACCTGATGGCCGACACCGACCCGCTGGAGTACAAGCAGCGCAGCCACCCGGACCTGCGCATCGAGTCGCACGGCCTGACGCTGTGGGACCTCGACCGGGAGTTCCCGACCGGCTCCTTCGGCGGCGGCGACCGCCGCTTCATGAAGCTGCGCCACATCCTGGGCATCCTGCGCGACTCCTACTGCCGCACCACCGGCATCGAGTACATGCACATCATGGATCCCGAGCAGCGGCGCTGGATCCAGGAGCGCGTGGAGCAGCCGCACACCAAGCCGCCGCGCGAGGAGCAGCTGCGGATCCTGCTGAAGCTGAACCAGGCCGAGGCGTTCGAGACGTTCCTGCAGACGAAGTTCGTCGGCCAGAAGCGGTTCAGCCTCGAGGGCGGCGAGACCACCATCCCGGTGGTCGACGAGATCGCCGAGGCCGCCGCGCAGTCGGGCCTCGACGAGGTCTGCATCGGCATGGCGCACCGCGGCCGGCTCAACGTGCTGGCCAACATCGTCGGCAAGTCCTACAACCAGATCTTCCGCGAGTTCGAGGGCAACATCGACCCGCGCACGGTCCAGGGCTCCGGCGACGTGAAGTACCACCTCGGCGCGGAGGGCGAGTTCGTCGCCGGCACCGGCGAGACCATCAAGGTCTCGGTGGCGGCCAACCCCTCGCACCTGGAGACCGTCGACCCGGTCCTGGAGGGCATCGCCCGCGCCAAGCAGGACGTGCTCGACCGCGGTGCCGAGTTCCCGGTGCTGCCCGTGCTGGTGCACGGCGACGCGGCCTTCGCGGGCCAGGGCGTGGTGGCGGAGACGCTCAACCTCTCCCAGCTGCGCGGCTACCGCACCGGCGGCACCATCCACCTGGTCATCAACAACCAGGTCGGGTTCACCACCTCGCCGGGCTCCTCGCGCTCCACGCTCTACTGCACCGACGTCGCCCGGATGGTGCAGGCGCCGATCTTCCACGTCAACGGCGACGACCCCGAGGCGTGCATCCGGGTGGCGCGGCTGGCGTTCGAGTACCGCCAGCAGTTCAACAGCGACGTGGTCATCGACCTGGTCTGCTACCGCCGCCGCGGCCACAACGAGGGTGACGACCCGTCGTACACCCAGCCGCTGATGTACGACCTGATCGAGCAGAAGCGCTCGGTGCGCAAGCTCTACACCGAGTCCCTGATCGGTCGTGGCGACATCACGATCGAGGAGGCCGAGCAGGTCCTGCGCGACTACCAGCAGCAGCTCGAGCGCGTCTTCACCGAGGTGCGCGAGGCGACTGCCGCGCCGTCGGAGTGGACCACCGTGCCGGACTACCCCGACAAGCCGGCCGGCGAGACCCAGACCGCGGTGCCCAACGAGGTCCTCAAGCGGATCGCGGACGCCTACGTCAGCCCGCCCGAGGGCTTCACGGTGCACCCCAAGGTGATGCCGCAGCTGCAGCGTCGTGCCGCGGCGATCGCCGACGGCCCGATCGACTGGGGCACCGGCGAGATCCTCGCCTTCGGCTCGCTGCTGATGGAGGGTCGCCCGGTCCGCCTGGCCGGCCAGGACTCGCGGCGCGGCACGTTCGTGTCCCGGTTCGCGACCGTGATCGACCGGCACAACGCCGACGAGTGGACTCCGCTGGCCAACCTCACCGAGGACCAGGCCAAGTTCCACGTCTACGACAGCCTGCTCTCGGAGTACGCCGCGCTCGGCTTCGAGTACGGCTACTCGGTGGCCCGCCCCGAGGCGCTGGTGCTGTGGGAGGCGCAGTTCGGCGACTTCGTCAACGGCGCCCAGTCGGTGATCGACGAGTACATCACCTCCGGCAAGACCAAGTGGGGCCAGGACTCCGGCGTGGTGCTCCTGCTTCCGCACGGCTACGAGGGCCAGGGCGCGGACCACTCCTCGGCCCGCATCGAGCGGTTCCTGACCCTGTGCGCGGACGAGGCGATGGTCGTCGCGCAGCCGTCGACCCCGGCGTCGTACTTCCACCTGCTGCGTCGCCACTCGCTCGGCGAGGAGCACAAGCCGCTGATCGTCTTCACCCCGAAGTCGATGCTCAAGCGCAAGGAGGCGGCGTCGCAGCCCGGCGACTTCACCTCGGGCGCCTTCCGCAACGTCATCGGCGACGACACCGTCGACCCCGCCAAGGTGAGCACCGTGCTGCTGGTCTCGGGCCGCCTCACCTGGGACCTCGTGGTGGAGCGCAAGAAGTCCGAGCGCGAGGACGTCGCAATCGTCCGGGTCGAACAGCTCTACCCGTGGCCGGTCGAGGAGATCAAGGCCGAGCTCGACAAGTACCCGAACGCCAAGGTGCGCTGGGTGCAGGACGAGCCGTTCAACCAGGGCCCGTGGCCGACGTACCACCTCAACGTGGTGCCCCAGCTGGGTCGCGAGGTCGAGCCGGTCACCCGGGCGGCGTCGTCGACCACCGCGGTGGGCACGGCCAAGCGCCACCTCGAGGAGGCGAAGGTGCTCATCGGGCAGGCCTTCGCCTGATCCGGGGACGGCGACGTGTACTTCACCGACCGCGGTATCGAGGAGCTCGAGCGGCGTCGGGGTGACGAGGAGGTCACCTTGGCGTGGCTGGGTGAGCGGCTGCAGGAGTTCGTCGACATCAACCCCGAGTTCGAGGTCGCCGTCGAGCGGTTCGCCACCTGGCTGGCACGGCTCGACGACCCGGAGGACTGACCCGGACGCACGAGGCACGCAGCAGACCCCGGCCCATCGGGCCGGGGTCTGCTGCGTCCCGGCCTGTCCACGGGCCTGTCCACGGCGTGACCACGACCCTCGCCCACACGTGTGCTGCGTCACTAGGGTGGCCGCCGTGACCGCCTACCCCCCTGCTCCCTGGCACATGCACGGCTCGCTGTGGCTCTCGGTCCTGCGGCTGCGCGAGGACGTCGACGAGCACCACCCCGCCGGCCAGTACGGCGTCGCGCTGGTCTCCTACGAGGCGCCCAGCCCGCTGACCTACCGCGAGCTGCTGCTCGCCCGCACGACCAAGACGCCCGAGGGCAAGGGTGCGGTGACGATCACCGACATCTGGGTCGACTCGGCCGCCTCCCAGGCCGGCGGTCGCGAGCTCTGGGCGATCCCCAAACAGCTGTGCGACTTCGAGGCCGAGACCGCGACCCGCGGGCCGCTGACGTCGGCGCGCTGGGGTGCGAGCACCGCGTCCGCACCGATCGTGACGGCACGGTTCACCGACGTCTCACGGGCGGCGCCGCGGGTGCCCTTCACCGGCGACGTGGTGCAGCCGGGCATCGCCGAGCACCCCGACACCGCCTTCGTGACCATGAAGGGATCGGCCAAGGCGCTCCCCTGCCGGGCGCGCTGGACGTTCGACCCCCAGGGTCCCCTGGGGTTCCTCGCCGGAGCGCGTCAGCTGGGCTCGTTCCGGATGGACCGGTTCCGGCTCTCGTTCATCTGAGCGACCTCCGCGACCGGGCCGAGGCCGTCCCCGAGACCGTCCCCACTGGCGGCCTCGGCCAGCGCCCGGCGGGAGGAGTCCCGGATCTCGAAGAGCTCGGTCGCGAACCCGCCCACGGCGCCGGCGACGTCGCCCACGGCTCGGGTGACGATCGAGGTCACCTCGCCGACGGTGTGGGCCGCCGCCTGGGCACCTGCCTGCACGGCGTCCTTGGCGATCTCGGCTCGGCTCAGCTCATCACGTGGGCTCATGGGCTCAGTGTCCCCCGACCTGGCTCAGGCGGCCACTGCGTCGTCGCGCCCGGCGTCGGGCCCGGGCACGGGTGCCTCCTGCGCCTGACCGCCCGGCAGGGAGAGCCGGACGATCTTGCGGAACACGCTGAACAGCTGCTTGTGCAGCGGACCGGTGTTGTAGGGCAGGCCGTAGCGCTCACAGATGTCCTGGACCTCCGCGGCGATCTCCGGGTAGCGGCGCGCCGGCAGGTCGGGGAAGAGGTGGTGCTCGATCTGGTGCGAGAGGTTGCCGCTCATCAGGTGCATCAGGCGGCTGCCGGTGATGTTGGCGGAACCCAGCATCTGGCGCAGGTACCACTGCCCCCGGGTCTCCTCCGCGGTCTCCTCCGCCGTGAACGACGCGACGCCCGCCGGGAAGTGCCCGCAGAAGATGATGTTGAACGCCCACACGTTGCGCACCAGGTTGGCGGTGGCGTTGCCGGCGAAGGTCAGCGGGAACAGCGGGCCGGTCAGGGCCGGGAACAGCACGTAGTCCTTGAGCGCCTGGCGCTTGATCTTGCGCAGCAGGCCCGGGTAGAGCGGCTTGTTGTCCTTCAGGCTGCGCTTGCCGGAGACGATGTTCTCGACCTCGAGGTCGTGCAGCGCCACGCCCCACTCGAACAGCACCATCAGCGCGAAGGCGTAGACCGGGTTGCCGAGGTAGTAGGGGTGCCACTTCTGGTCGGGGTCCATCCGCAGGATGCCGTACCCGATGTCGCGGTCCTTGCCGATGATGTTCGTGAAGGTGTGGTGGATGTAGTTGTGCGAGTACTTCCACTGCTCGCCGGGGCACACGGTGTCCCAGTCGAACATCCGGGAGTTGAAGGCCGGGTCGCCCAGGAAGTCGTACTGGCCGTGCATCACGTTGTGGCCGATCTCCATGTTGTCGAGGATCTTCGACACCGAGAGCGCGGCGACCGCGAGCGGCCAGGCGGGCGGCAGGTAGAACAGGGCGCGGCCGGCGACCTCGAGCCCGCGCTGCGTCTTCACCACGTTGCGCAGGTAGGCGGCGTCGGCCTCGCCGAGGTCGGCCAGCACGCGCTGGCGCAGCGCGTCGAGCTCCTTGCCCAGGCTCTCGACCTGCTCGGCGGTCAGGCCGTGGTACCGGGTGTCATCGGCAGTGTCGGCAGCGGTGTCGGCAGCGGTGTGGTCGGTGGACTCGGCGGTGTGGTCGGTGGTGCTGGTCATGTCTGGCTCCTTCGTACGGCGGGTGGCGCGTCTCAGAGGTCGATCTGGCAGTCGCCGGCAGCGGCGGTGACGCAGATCCGGATCTCCTCGTCCGGCAGGGAGGACTCCTCGCCGGTCAGGAGGTTGCGTGTGGTGCCCGCGACCTTGGTCCGCGTGCAGGAGAAGCAGATGCCCATCCGGCAGCCGTGCTCGGGGCTCAGCCCCAGGGCCTCGGCCTGCTCGAGGAGGCTGGTGCCGTCCGCGGGCGCGCTCAGCCCGGAACGGGCGAAGGCGACCTCCCCGGTGACGTCCTGGTCGCCGCGGGCGGCTCGGGCGACGAGCGGCTTGAAGAACTCCATCCGCAACCGGGGCGCCAGGACGCCGTCGCGGTCGGTGTAGGCCTCGGTGACGAGCTCGACGAGGCCGGCGGGCCCGCACAGCCAGGTGTCGGTGTTGCGGAAGTCCGGCACCAGTCGCCGCAGCTCGAGCTCGTTGAAGGTCTCCTCGCCGTGACGCAGGTGGACGTCGACGCCGTTGTCGGCGGCGGCGATGGCGGCCAGCTCCTCGGCGAAGATCTGGTCCTCGGGGCTGCGGGCGTAGTGCAAGAAGGTCACCCGCCGGCCGGCGTGGCCGTCGTACCCGTCGCGCAGCAGGGTGCGGACCATGGACATGGCCGGGGTGATGCCGGACCCGCCGGTGAGGAACAGCAGGTGGTTGGCCGTGGGGGTCGCGGGGCTCTCGGCGAGGGTGAACTCGCCCTGGGCCTGCGAGAGGTGCAGGATCATGCCCGGCCGCGCTTCGCTGACGAGGTACGAGGAGACCTGTCCCTCGGCGTGGGCGCGGATGGTGAGCGTAATCTGCTCGCCGGGCGCCGAGGCGGGCGAGGAGATCGAGAACGCGCGGGTGAGGCGGCGGGCGGAGCCGGGCAGCTCGACGCCGACGAGGACGTGCTGGCCGGCGCGGTGCCCGCGCCAGCTGGTGGTGGGCTGCAGGGTCAACGTGGCGACGGGCGCGGCGTCCGAGGACGGGTTCTCCCGGTGCACCGAGACGATGCGCGCGCGGACGTCGTGCGCGGCCCACATGGGGTGGAAGCGCTCGAGGTAGCGGTCCACGCCGTGCGGCGTGGTCAGGGCGGCGGTGAGCCGGGAGCGGAGCACGCCGTCGAGCACCCGCCGCGTCACCGGGAGCCGGGAGCCGGGATTCGCAGGCACTGCCTGCTCGGGGATGAGCGCGGTCATCGCGCCTCCTTCGGATTTCAGTGTACGTGCGTACACCGAAAACAGTACGCAGAGCCGGGCGTCGTTCAACGCCTCGGCCACGTGACAGTGGACACATGTGCACTGCTCGTAGGATGGAGGCGTGACGGTGCCGCGGCTGGAGCAGAAGGAGCGGACCCGGCGCGCCATCCTGGACGCGGCGCTGGGCCTGTCCGACGAGTCCACCCTCCTCGCGCTGTCCCTGCGGCAGGTCGCCAAGGAGGTCGGCATCGTGCCGACGGCGTTCTACCGTCACTTCGACTCGATCGAGGAGCTCGGCCTCACCCTGGTCGAGGAGTCCCTGGACACGCTGCGCACCCTGCTGCGTGCGCTGCGCCGCGGCGCGGGCGCGGACTACCGGACGATCATCGACGGGTCCGTCACGGTCCTCGTCGAGCAGGTGCGCCAGCACCACGCCCACTTCGGCTTCATCGCTCGCGAGCGGTTCGCCGGGCCGCCGGCGGTGCGCGCCGCCATCGAGCACGGCATCGACCTGGCGGAGAAGGAGCTGGCGGCCGACCTGGCCCAGCTGCCGGGTACCGACCAGTGGAGCGCACGCGACCGCGAGATGCTGTCGGGCCTCATCGTGGGCGCGATGGTGTCGACCGCCGAGCGCCTGATCTCGGTGGCCCCGTCCTCGCCGGACGAGGAGCGGATCGCCGAGACCACCCGGACCCAGCTGCGAATGCTCCTGGTCGGCGCCATCAACTGGCGCTCCCAGCCCGACTGAGCGCGGGGTTCAGTCCGGGTCAGTGCGGCGCGGGGGCGCCCTCGGGCGCGTCCACCTTCGCCGGCAGCAGCAGCGCGAGCCCCACCACGACGACGCCGATCACGGCCCCGGCCGCGAACGCCCACTGCAGCCCGCCCATGAAGGCGTCCGCGGGCGCGGCGCCGGACGCCGCCAGGTGCTCCGAGCGTCCGTCGAGGATGACCACGAGCAGGGCCGTGCCCAACGCGCCGGCCACCTGCTGCAGAGTGCCGAGCAGGGAGCTGCCGTGCGAGTACAGGTGCGGCGCCAGGTCGGCGAGCCCGATGGTGAACACCGGAGTGAAGATCATCGCCAGGGTCACCATCAGGCCCACGTGCAGCGCCAGGATGAGCGCGTACGGCGTATCGGTGCCGATCCGGCTGAGACCGAACAGGAAGGCCACCATCCCGATCGAGCCCGGGATCACGAGCGGCCGTGAACCCACGCGGTCGTAGATGCGCCCCACCGTCGGGCCGAGCAGGCCCATCGCGACACCACCCGGCATGACCAGCAGGCCCGTCTCCAGCTCCGAGAGGCCGCGCAGGTTCTGCAGGTAGAGCGGGAGCAGGATCATCGAGCCGAGGAAGGCCATGAAGCCCGCGGACATCAGCAGCAGCGAGATCGCGTAGTTGCGGTGGCGCAGGGTGCGCAGGTCCATCAGCGGCCCGGACCCGCGCTGCAGCACCAGCTGGTAGGCGGCGAACGACGCGATCAGCGCCACCCCCACCGCGATGATGAGGGTGGGCTCGACCCACCCGGTGGCACCGATCCGGCTGACGCCGTACACGAAGCTGCCGAAGCCGCCCGCCGCGAGCGCCACGCTCAGCCAGCTGACCGGCGTGCGCCGGGTCTCCCCCACGTTCTCGAGCTGGCGCAGGCCCAGCACCGCCACGAGCACCGCGACCGGGAGCACGGCGACGAAGATGAGCCTCCAGGAACCGAGCTCCAGCAGGACCCCGGAGACGGTCGGGCCCAGCGCGGGCGCGCACGCCATCGCCAGGCTGACCTGCCCCATGACCCGGCCGCGGTCCTGGGCCGCGACGACGGTCATCAGGGTGGTCATCAGCAGCGGCATCATCACCGCCGTGCCGGCCGCCTGCACCACCCGCGCCACCAGCAGGACCTCGAAGGTGGGGGCGAGTGCGGCGATCAGCGTGCCGGCGGAGAAGGTCGCCATCGCCGCCGTGTACGCCGTCCGGGTGCTGACCCGCTGCAGGAACCAGCCGGTGACCGGGATGACCGCGGCCATGGTGAGCATGAACGCGGTGGAGAGCCACTGCGCGGTCCGTTCGGTGATCGAGAAGTCGACCATCAGCCGCGGGATCGCGTTGACCATGATCGTCTCGTTGAGGATCACCACGAAGGTGGCCGCCACGAGCAGCTTGACCACCAGCGGGGTGCGGCCCACCGGCGCGACGGACCCGGACCCGGACCCGGCCCCGGCCCCGCGGTCGTGGCGGGCGGGGACCTCGGTCGGGCCGGAGGTCTCGAGGGGCGCGGTCATGGAAGGGTCCTTCTGCTCGTCGGCGCCGACGTCACGGCAGGACCGATCGGCCCCGGGGGATGCAATGCTCGCGCGGCCGATCTGATTCCCGGGACCGGTCTCCCCCGGCGCCGCCCTCGAGCGGCTCCGCGCTCAGCGGGTGAAGACGACCTTGCCGAAGACGTCGCCGGCCGCCATGGCCGCGAAGCCCTCGCGCGCCTCGGTCATCGGCAGCACGCGATCGATCACGGGGCGCACGCCGGTGCTGTCGAGCAGGTTGACCAGGGCGGCCAGCTCGCCGCGGGTCCCCATGGTCGAGCCGATCACGCTGAGCTGGAGGAAGAAGATCCGGGTCAGCTCGGCGTCGTCCAGCTTCGGACCCGAGGTGGTTCCCGAGATGACGATCTTGCCGCCCGGCCGCAACGCGCGGACCGAGTGCGACCACGTGGCCCGGCCGACCGTCTCCATGACGGCGTCGACCTTGGCCGGGAGCCGGGCCCCGGACTCGAAGACCTCGTGGGCGCCCAGCTCGAGCGCCTTGTCCCGCTTCGCCTGGTCACGGCTGGTGGCCAGCACGCGCAGCCCGCCGGCGCGCGCGAGCGCGATGAGCGCCGTCGCCACGCCTCCCCCGGCCCCCTGCACGAGCACGGTGTCCCCGGCCTTCAGGCCGCCCTGGACGAACAGCATCCGGTAGGCGGTGAGCCACGCGGTGGGCAGGCACGCGGCCTCCTCGAAGGACAGCGAGGCCGGCTTGGGCACGACGTTGCGCCGCGGCACCACGACCTTGTCCGCGAAGGTGCCCTGGTGGCGCTCGGAGAGCAGGGAGCGTCGCGGGTCGAGCGTCTCGTCGCCGGCCCAGTCCGGGTCGGAGACCACGGCGTGCACCACGACCTCGTTGCCGTCCTCGTCGTAGCCGGCGGCGTCGCAGCCGAGGATCATCGGCAGCGCCTCCTGCTTGAGCCCCACGCCACGCAGCGACCACAGGTCGTGGTGGTTGAGGGAGGCGGCCTTGACGGTGACGGTGGTCCAGCCCTCGGGGGCGACCGGGTCCGGTCGCTCCCCCACGACCAGGCCGGTCAGCGGGTCGTCGGCGGAGCTGGCGAAGGAATCGGCGTAGACGGCGAACACGTGCCGCAGCCTAGTGGGACCGCCCCAACGAGCTCAGGAGCGTGCGACCCCGTCGCGGCGGGCCGCCTCGGCGACGGCCGCGGCGACCGCCGGTCCGACCCGCGGGTCGAACGGCGAGGGGATCACGTAGTCCTCGGAGAGGTCGTCGCCGACCAGTGCAGCGAGGGCGTCGGCGGCGGCCACCTTCATGCCCTCCGTGATCGCGCTGGCGTGGGCGTCGAAGGCTCCGCGGAAGATCCCCGGGAAAGCGAGCACGTTGTTGATCTGGTTCGGGAAGTCGGAGCGGCCGGTGGCCACCACCCGGGCGTGCCGGTGCGCCACGTCGGGGTGCACCTCGGGGTTCGGGTTGGCCATCGCGAAGATGATCGCGTCGTCGGCCATGGTCGCCACCACGTCCTCGGGCACGGTGCCACCGGAGACACCGATGTAGACGTCGGCGCCCTCGAAGACGTCGGCGAGGGTGCCCCGACGCCCGCAGCGGTCGGCGGTCAGCTCGGCGAGGGCCTTCTTGGACGGCGTCAGGTCGTGCCGCTCCGAGCTCACCACGCCCTTGCGGTCGGTCACCGCGATGTCCTCGACGCCGGCGGCGAGCAGGATCCTGGCGATCGCGACACCGGCGGCACCGGCACCGGAGATCACCACGCGGGTGGACTCCGGGGCGCGCCCGGTGAGCCGCAGCGCGTTCACGAGGGCGGCGAGCGTCACCACCGCGGTGCCGTGCTGGTCGTCGTGGAAGACCGGGATGTCGAGGGCCTCCTTGAGGCGGTCCTCGATCTCGAAGCAGCGCGGGGCCGAGATGTCCTCGAGGTTGATCCCGCCGAAGCTCGGCGCGAGCCGGACCACGGTCTCGATGATCTCCTCGACGTCGGTGGTGGCCAGGCAGATCGGCACCCCGTCCACGCCACCGAACTGCTTGAAGAGCACCGCCTTGCCCTCCATCACCGGCATCGCCGCGGCGGGGCCGATGTCGCCCAGTCCGAGCACCGCGGTGCCGTCGGTCACGATGGCGACGGTGTTGGGCACCCACGTGTAGTGCCGGGTCAGGGACGGGTCGGCGGCGATGGCCTCGCAGACCTCGGCGACACCTGGCGTGTAGGCCAGCGACAGCTGGTCCTTCGTGCTGACGTCCGCGGTGGGTACGGTCGCCATCTTTCCGCCGAGGTGGAGGTCGAAGACGGGGTCTCCGGCGCGCGGGTGGGAGGAAGGGACTTCGATGGCCACGATCATCGATGTTCCCACACGGCAGCGCAGGGCTACGCACCACCCGGGCCATGGGACCCAGGACGCAGAGACAGGCTCGCTGCGGCGTCCGGGGGCTCAGTCCTGGGTCCGCCGGCGACGCAGCAGCGCGGGACGCGGCGCGATCCGCAGCCGGGCCACGGCCCACACGTCGTGCTCCGCGATCACGCCCCAGCGGGTCGAGTCGGTGCTCCGCGCGGGGTTGTCTCCGAGCAGCCACCATCCGCCGGGCCGACGCTCGGCGGCCCGCTTGACGGCCACCGTCCCATCAGGCAGTCGCGCCACCACCACGTGCCCGGCCCGGACCGGCGTCCCGTAGGTGACGAGGAGGCGGTCACCGGACCTCAGCGTCGGGTACATCGAGTCGCCTCGGACGATCGCGGCACCGAGCCTGCGCGGCCGCCTGCCGGAACGGCCCTGCGCCACGTGCTCGCCCATGGCGAGTAGTGTCGCAGGCGCACCTTTCTTACCGACGAAAGACAGGAGAGGACCCACATGTTCTCGCGTCTCATCTCTCGCGTGGTCGCCCCGACCATCGAGGTCTCTGCGCACTGCGACCTGCCCTGCGGCATCTACGACCCGGCTCAGGCCCGGATCGAGGCCGAGTCGATCAAGGCGATCATCGCCAAGGTCGCCGACAACGACGACCCGGACTTCCGCACCCGTGCCGTGCTCATCAAGGAGCAGCGCTCCGAGCTGGTCAAGCACCACCTGTGGGTGCTGTGGACCGACTACTTCAAGCCGCCGCACTTCGAGAAGTACCCGCAGCTGCACACGCTGTTCAACGACGCCACGAAGCTGGCCGGTGCCACCGGCACCAAGGGCAACCTCGACGCTGCGAAGGCCGACGAGCTCCTCGCGAAGATCGACGAGATCGCCGAGATCTTCTGGGAGACCAAGAAGTGAGCCTGAGCCCCGAGCCTGCTCGGGGCAGGGACGGGACCCCCTCGGGCGCGTAGCCCTCTGGGTCCGACCCCCGAGGACCTAGGTCCCGACTCCGCCGACCGTGCATCCAATTCGGGTGCACGGTCGGGTGTTTTTGCCGGTGTCCTAGGTCACATCGAGGCCGATCGGCCCTACGGTGGGCGGCGGACCGGGCCCAATGGCCCGGCGCAGACACCGACTCGACGCCCCCGAGGGAGACCGGGGCGACGGGATGGTCCAACCGGAGGGAGACCGCGCGATGCACCGCGCCCTGTTCAAGATCATCGTCGGCCTGGCCGTCGCCCTGGGATTGACCCTGGCAGCCACGCCGGGAGCCACCGCCGCACCGGCGGCACCCGCGCAGGCCGCCGCCGCACCGGACTGCACCGCCGCGCAGAACGCCTACAACCAGTCCGCGAGGTCGCACACCGCCGCCGTCAAGGCCGCCAAGAGCGCCCAGACCAAGCTCAAGAAGCTCAAGAAGAAGCTCAAGAAGGCCAAGGTCAGCCACAAGAAGGCGAAGTCCAAGAAGGCCAAGAAGGCCAAGGCGAAGAAGGTCAAGAAGCTGCGCAAGCAGGTGACCAAGGCGCGCTCGGACCGGGACGCACGGACGAAGTACGCCCAGCGCACCGCGGTCACCCGCAACTACAGCGCCGGCGCTCTGCAGCGCTGCCGCAGCGGCGCACCCGCGACGGGCAAGGACAGCCCGATCCAGGCCCTGTGCGACGCCGGCCTGCCGCAGCAGGTCTGTGACGAGCTCGCCAAGCTGGTCCCCGGCGGCTCCTCGGCGAGCCCGATCGGGGCGCTGTGCGCGCAGGCTCCGCAGGCCAAGCCGCTGTGCGACCTGCTCGGCGGCCAGGTGCCGGCCGACTTCGACCCCGCCGACCTGCTCGAGGTGCTGCAGACCGTGCTGGGCACCATCGGCCTGGGCGACCTGCTCGGCCAGCTGCCGGGCGGCGCCGGCGGCCTGGGCGACCTGCTCCCCGAGACCGGGCTGACCGACCTGCTCGACGCGCTCGGTCTCAGCGCCCTGCTGGGCGGCCTGCCCGGCAGGTAGAGGAGCCCAGCGGTCAGGACACGACCTCCCTCACGGGCCCGCGGGACACGATCCCGCGGGCCTGTACCTTTTTCGGACGATCAGGACAGGGACCTGGGGCCCGGGTGGGGCATGCCCGATTCCCGGAATTCGTGGCGAGGGTCCACCAAGGTCCCTTAGGGTGTGCGCCGAGCCGGGCCCCCCATGAGCCCGGCAGACGTTCCCGGTCGTCGCTCGGAGGGACACTGACGGCGGCCGGCATTCCCGAGGGAGAACCACTTCAGTGATGCATCGCGCCCTTCTCAAGATCGTCCTGGGCATCGCCGTCGCCCTGGGCCTCACGCTGACCGCCGCGCCCGTGGCCACGGCCGCACCGGCGCCCGCGCGTGAGGTCAGCGCCCGCGCAGCCGAGGACTGCACGGTGCAGGCGTCGGCGGTCGGCCTGGCCAAGACGACCTACACCGCCTCGCACAGCAAGCTCAAGAACCTCAAGGCCAAGAAGGCCAAGCTCAAGAAGCTGCTGAAGAAGGCCACGAAGGCCCAGTCCGTCAAGAAGACCCAGAAGGCGAAGCGCAAGGCCGCCAAGAAGGTCACCCACTACAAGAAGCGCATCAAGGGCACCGACAAGCAGATCCGCAAGGCCCGTGCCACGAAGACCACGGCCGTCCGTTCGGTGAGCGCCACCCAGTCGGCCTACCGGGCCTGCCAGGCGGGCGACAGCGCGGTGCCCGGTCCGATCGCGGCCGGCGCCAACCCGCTCGACTTCCTCGGCGAGGTGCTCGACAGCCTCGGCTTGGGCTACCTGGTCAAGATCCTGGGACTGGACGCGGTGCTCAAGCTGCCGGGCCTGCAGGACCTGCTGCGGCTCCTGGGCCTGGGCCCGATCCTGGACTGAGCCTGCTGCGTGGCGACGGCCGCGCTCCCGCACGGGGGCGCGGCCGTTGCCGTAGGCTCTTCGCGATCGCGCGGCCCACGCCCGTCACACCACCCGTCACACCAGCAGATCCCGCGGAGGAACGGTATGTCCGAGCCGAGCAGCGTCGTCTCCCTCAACGTCGTCCGAGGTGGCCCGAGCGTGTCGCCGACCGAGAAGGACCTCGCCGACGAGGTGGAGCTGCGGCTTCCTGCGGACGGTGCCTACGCCTCGGTGCTGCGCACCCTGACCGCCGGGCTGGCCGCACGGCTCGACCTGACCCTCGACGACATCGAGGACCTGCGCATCGCCGTCTCCGAGGCCGCCGCGATGGTCCTGGAGCAGGCCGACGACGACGCCGTCCTCGACTGCACCTTCCGGCTCAGCGCCGGCGAGCTCGCCTTGACCATCGCGACCACCGCGACCGAGCCCGAGGACCCGGACTACGAGAGCTTCGGCTGGCAGGTGCTGGCGACGCTGACGGCCGAGGCCGCCATCGACACCACGCCCGACAGCTACGCCGTGCGGCTCACCGTCCGCTCCTCCGTAGAGTCATGAACTCCGACCCGGTATCGGAGACCGCCGGCGGAGCGCCCGGCACCGCACGCTCCGCGGCGGTGGAGGCGACCCGGCGGCGCAGCGCCGAGCTGTTCGGCGTGCTGCGCGACGAGTCCGCCTCGCAGGCCGAGCGCGACGTCGCCCGCGACGACCTGGTGCACCTGCACCTGCCCCTGGTCGAGCACTGCGCCCGCCGGTTCCGCAACCGCGGCGAGCCCTACGAGGACCTCGTCCAGGTGGGCACCATCGGACTGATCAAGTCCGTCGACCGCTTCGACACCGACCGCGGGGTCGAGTTCTCGACCTACGCGACCCCGACCATCATCGGCGAGATCAAGCGCTACTTCCGCGACAAGGGCTGGGCCATCCGGGTGCCCCGCCGGCTCCAAGAGCTTCGCATGCAGATCACTGCCAGCACCGCCGAGCTGACCCAGAGCCTCGGCCGCTCCCCCACCCCCCGCGAGCTCGCCGAGGCGATCGGGTGCTCGGTGGAGGACGTCGTGGAGGGCCTGGAGTCCAGCAACGCCTACGCCACGCTGTCGTTGGACGCCACCGACGACGACTCCGACCGCGGCGGCGGGCAGAGCATGCTCGACGCCATCGGCATCGACGACGAGGCGCTCGAGCACGTCGAGATCCGCGAGTCGGTCAAGCCGCTGCTGGAGAACCTGCCGCCGCGCGAGAAGCGCATCCTGCTGCTGCGCTTCTTCAAGAACATGACCCAGTCGCAGATCGCCGAGGAGATCGGCGTCTCCCAGATGCACGTCTCGCGGCTGCTCAGCCGCACCCTCGAGCAGCTCCGGCAGTCACTGGAGGCAGAGGCCTGAGCCTCAGCGCTCGAGGGCCTCGATCGTGTCGCGGTGCAGCATCCCCGCCAGGACGACCAGCGCCGTCACCAGCAGCGCGATGGCCAGCACGGCGTGCTCCCTGACGTTCCAGGCCAGGCCGAGCGAGATCAGCTGAGTGAGCAGCACGGGGCCGCGGGTCCAGGACAGGCGCTGGCGCAGCCCCCACCCCGCGGCGAGCAGCAGCACGCCGTACGCCGCGAGGAACCCGGCCGTGGACAGACCGAGCCCGAGGCGGGCGGAGCTCACGCTCGCCAGCTCCAGGACCGACAGCAGGACCAGCGTGAGACCCTGGACTGCCACGAGGGAGGCCGCTACGGTCAGAGGAGGCGGGTTGCCCGCCGGGTCGTTCGCAGGGCTATCGGTCACCGCTCCAGCGTAGTCAGGAGCACCGGCGTGTGCCCAGGCGACATCTTTGTGACACAAACGACCAAGGGATTCGCTTGATATGTGAACGATTCCTTGGAAACCTAGCAGAAGCGCGATCGTGAAGCCGTTCACTTTTGCGGTCTCACGCGTGCCCTCAGCCGGGCCCCTTGCCACGTAGGAAAGAAGGCACCTCCCCCATGGATTGGCGACACCGTTCCGCATGCCTCGACGAGGATCCGGAGCTGTTCTTCCCGATCGGCAACACCGGCCCCGCCATCCTCCAGATCGAGGAGGCGAAGGCGGTGTGCCGGCGATGCGACGTACGCGAGCAGTGTCTCGCGTGGGCCCTCGAGGCGGGCCAGGACCACGGCGTGTGGGGTGGCCTCAGCGAGGACGAGCGACGTGCGCTGAAGCGCCGCAACGCCCGGGCCCGGGTCCGGACCCCCGTCTGACCGAATCGTTCCGAACGCCCGGGCCGCACGAGCGGTCCGGGCTTTTCTTCTGCCGGCTCACTCGACGGGGATGCTGATCCCCGCCCGCGTCCCGCCGTCGGGGCCGCGGCCGAGGGTGAGGTGACCGCCCAGCTCGGACTCCACGAGAGTCCGCACGATCGACAGCCCCAGGCTCGTGGCGTTGTCGAGGTCGAAGCCCTCGGGCAGTCCTCGGCCGTCGTCGGCCACGGTCACCTCCAGGACGGCACCGTGCCGCTGCGCGTGCAGCGTGATCCGGCCCGAGGCGCCTGCCTCGAAACCGTGCTCGGCGGCGTTCTGCATCAGCTCCATCACCACCATCGCCAGCGGAGTGGCGACCTCCGAGTCGAGCACCCCGAAGCTGCCCTCGCGCCGGACCTGGACCTGCGCGGTGGTCGACCCGACGTCGGTGACGAGCCGGGTGAGCCGGTCGGCGATGTCGTCGAAGGCCACCGACTCCTCGACGGCCTGGCTCAAGGTCTCGTGAACGATCGCGATCGACCCCACGCGCCGTACCGCCTCCTCGAGCGCGGCCACGGCCTCCGGTGAGCCGATCCGGCGTGCCTGCAGCCGCAGCAGCGCCGCCACCGTCTGCAGGTTGTTCTTCACCCGGTGGTGGATCTCTCGGATGGTGGCGTCCTTGGTGATCAGCTCCCGGTCGCGCCGGCGCAGGTCGGTGACGTCGCGCAGCAGGATGATGCCGCCGATGTGCTCGCCCTTCGGCCGCAGCGGGATGGCGCGCACGATGAGCGAGACGTCGTCCCCGGGTCCCCCACCGGAGCCGAGCTCGGTGTCGCGGTGCGCCCGGCCACCGAGCACCGCGCTGAGGGTCTCCTCGTCCGGGCGCCGCTTGGGCGGGACGAGCTCGCGGGTCAGGTCGGCGAGCAGGTGGCCGGTCAGGTCCCCGGTCAGCCCGAGCTTGCGGTAGACCGACAGGCCGTTCGGGCTGGCGAACACGACCCGGCCGTCGGCGTCCACCCGCAGGAAGCCGTCGCCCACGCGGGGTGAGTCGGCGTGGTCGCTGCGCTGACCCTCACTCGGGAAGAGGCCGAGGGCGATCATGTTCGCCAGGTCGCTGGCCGCCTGCAGGTAGTTGATCTCCAGCAGGCTCGGCGTGCGCACCCCGAGCAGGTTGGTGTTGCGGCTGATCACCGCGATCACCCGGCCCTCACGGCGCACCGGGATCGCCTCCACCCGCACCGGCACCTCGTCGCGCCACTCCGGGTCGCCCTCGCGCGCGATCCGGCCGACCTCGTAGGCGGTGTCCACGAGGGGGCGCCGGCCACGAGGCAGGTGGGTGCCGACGATGTCGTCGACGTAGGCCGTGGGCCCCGTCGTGGGCCGCATCTGGTCCCCGGCCCAGAAGCCGGTGCCGTCCCGGGCCGGGAGCCACAGCACCAGGTCGGCGAAGGAGAGGTCGGCGATCACCTGCCAGTCCGCCTGGATCAGCTGGAGCCAGGCGATGTCGGCGGCGTCGAGGTCGGTGTGGCGGCGCGCGATCGCGGACAGGGAGGGCACGACGGCAAACCTAGGACAGGTCCGGGCGCCGCACCTCGGCGGTGCGGGAGGCGAGGAGGTTTGGCAAGATAAGGGGTCGGGGTCATCCCGCTCGTCCTGTGGGAGGAAGCTCATCGTGGTTGTGGACTGGGCGCTGCTGCGCGAGCGCCTGCGCAACGGTGAGCGGCGACCTCCGAGCGAGCACCCGCTGGACGACCTGACCGCACAGCTCACCCGGATGCTGGGCGACCCCGACCCCGAGGTCCGCGACACGCTGGCCTACGCGTTCCTGGCGACCTGGACCGAGCACGGCGTGTACGACGACCTGCTGACCGGCCTCGGCGACGGCATGTGCGCCGGCCTCACCGTCGGCCTCGGCGAGACCGACACCGACTCAGTGTTCCGACGCAGCTTCTCCGCGCTCGTGCTGGCCGAGTGCATCGATCGCGACACCGTGGTGCGCCGCCAGCCCGCAGACCGGATCCTGGGCTGGGGCGACCGGCTGGCCGGGTGGTACGTGCGCGAGCAGGACCTGCGCGGCTTCGTGCCGGGCAAGGGCTGGGCGCACGCCGCGGCCCACGGCGCGGACGCCCTCGGCGCACTGGCCCGCTCCCCACACCTCGATGTCCCCGAGCTGACGGTGCTGCTCGACGTCATCGCCGACCGCGTGCTGGCCCCGGGCACCCCGCTGCTGGTGCACGGCGAGCCGGACCGGATCGCGCACGCGGTGCTGGAGATCCTGCTGCGCGACCGGGTGCCGCTGTCCATCCTCGAGCCCTGGGTGGCGCGCCTCGAGATGGGCGCGCGCGTCAAGCCGTCCCGGGGCGAGGACCCCTACCTGCGCACCGGCAACGCCCAGGCGGTGCTGCGGGCGCTCTACCTGCAGCTCGCCGTGTCCCCGCGCCAGCCCGAGGTCCGCTCCGACCTGCTGCTGTGCGTCGTCGCCTCCCTGCGGCGCATCCACCCGGCGCTGCTGACCCGCTGAACCACCCCGCCTCGCCACAGCCTCGCTAGGGTGCGCACGTGACCTCCACCACTCCCGATCCCGCAGCCCTCGACGTCACCGGCACCGGCGACACCGGAGACGACGCGCAGCGCACCGGCCACGCCGGCGAGCTCGCCGTCGCGGTCGCCCAGGCCCACGGCGTCGAGACGATGTTCACCCTCTCCGGCGCCCACGTCTTCCCGATGTACGACGGCGCAGTGAAGTCCGCGCAGGCACGCGAGGCCGACCCCGGCGCCCCGCAGCCGATCGCGATCATCGACGTGCGCCACGAGCAGACCGCGGCGTTCGCCGCCGAGGCGACCGGGAAGCTGACCCGGGTGCCCGGCCTGGCGGTGCTGACCGCCGGGCCCGGGGTGACCAACGGGGTGAGCGCCATGGCGCAGGCCTCGTTCGCCGGCTCGCCGATGGTCGTGGTCGGGGGCCGCGCCCCCAACAACCGGTGGGGCACCGGCGCCCTGCAGGAGATCGACCACCTGCCGATCGTCTCGCCGGTCACCAAGCACGCCGCCACCCTGACCACCGCCGACGACGTGGCCGCCGGATTCGACGCCGCGTTCACCCTGGCCCGCTCCTCGCACCGCGGCCCGACCTACGTCGACGTGCCGATGGACGAGTTCTTCAACGTCGGCACCGGCACCGTGCCCACGGTCGGCGAGCTGCGCGGCGCCGCGCCCGACACCGACGCGATCGACCGGGTCGTGCGGCTGCTGGCCCGCGCCGAGCGTCCGCTGCTGGTGCTCGGCACCGACGTGTGGGCCGACCGCGCCGAGCATGCCGCGCTGCGCCTGGTCGAGGAGATGCGGCTGCCCGCGATCACGAACGGCATGGGCCGCGGCGTCGTACCCGGAGGGCACCCGATGCTGGTCACCAAGGCGCGCAGCACCGCGCTGAACGGCGCGGACCTGGTGGTGGTCGTCGGCACGCCGCTCGACTTCCGCCTGGGCTACGGCGTCTTCGGCGGCAAGGACGGGGCCCGGCCCGCGGCGGTGGTGCACATCGCTGACTCCCCCGCCCAGGTCTCGGCCCACGCCGACCTCGCCGACTCGGTCTCCGGCGACCTCAGCACCGTGCTCGACGGCCTGCTGGAGGGCCTGGCCCGCGCCGCACAGCCGGACCGGGCCGCCTGGATCTCGCTGCTGCAGGACACGGTGGCCGCGGCGAACGCCAAGGACGCCGAGCTGCTGCGGGCCGAGGCCGACCCGGTGCACCCGGCCCGGATCTACGGCGAGCTCGTGCCGCGCCTGGCCGACGACGCGGTGGTGATCGGCGACGGCGGCGACTTCGTCTCCTTCGCCGGCAAGTACGTCGAGCCGCGCCGGCCCGGCGGCTGGCTGGACCCCGGCCCCTACGGCTGCCTGGGCGCCGGTCTCGGTGCCGCGATCGCGGCGCGGGTCGCCCGCCCGTCCTCGCAGGTCGTGCTGCTGCTCGGCGACGGCGCCGCCGGGTTCTCGCTGATGGACGTCGACACCTTGGTGCGTCACGACCTCCCGGTCGTGATGGTGATGGGCAACAACTCCGCCTGGGGCCTGGAGAAGGGCCCCATGCAGATGCTCTACGGCTACGACGTCGCGGCCGACCTCGCCGCCGCCACCTCCTACGACAAGGTGGTCGGTGCGCTCGGCGGGGCTGGTGAGACGATCACCGACCCGCGTGGCATCGGCCCCGCCCTGGACCGGGCGTTCGCCTCCGGCGTGCCCTACCTGGTCAACGTGATCACGGACGTGAACGCGGCCTACCCGCGCAACACGTTCGGGATCTGAGGGGCCGTGGAGCAGGAGGCGGGCCGGGCGCGGCTGGTCTTCACCGTGACCGAGCAGGACACCGCACACGCCCTGGGGTCGGGCTCCCTGCCGGTGCTGGGCACGCCGCGGCTGCTGGCGTGGTGCGAGCAGGCGACGTGTGCCGCGATCGACTCTGAGCTGGCCGAGGGCCAGACGAGCGTGGGCACCAGGGTCGAGCTGGAGCACCTTGCGCCCACCCCGGTGGCCGGGGCGGTGGAGGTCACCGCACGGGTGGTGCACACCGACGGGCGGCTGCGCCGGTTCGCGGTCGCGGCACGCAACCTCGCCGCGGACGGCGCTGCCGGGAAGCTGGTGGGCTCCGGCGAGGTCACCCGCGTGGTGGTCGATGCCGAGCGCTTCCTGTCCCGGGTCCCGAGCCCCGGGTGAACCGGGCGCAGGCCCCGGCGCGGGCCCCGACTTGGGGACTCACCGCTCGACCTGAGAGAATGGCGCGATTCTCGACTTGAGGAGGAACCCATGGGCAAGACTGGACGCAAGCGCCGCGCTCGCCGCAAGAAGGGCGCGAACCACGGCAAGCGCCCGAACAGCTGACACTCAGCGTTCGCCCGGACCCCCGACCGACACCGGTCCGGGGGTTCGTTGCTTTTGACGGTCCCGGGCCGGCGCCCGCTCAGCACGGGCCTCGGCGCCGCCGTCAGCGGAGCCTGAGCTGGATCTCCTGGATCTGCACCCGGACCCGCGCGCGCAGGTCGGCGGGGGCGACCTCGGAGCAGGAGCGGGCCACCACGGACTTCACGGTGCGCTGCAGGTCGTAGCGCTCCAGGCACGGGCTGCAGGAGTCGATGTGGGCGCGGACGACTGCGCAGTCGCCGGCCTCGAGCTCGTTGTCGATGAGCCGCACGATGCGCTCGAGGAAGTCGGCGCACTCCGCGTTGCTCGGGTCGCCGCCGGGCTGGTGCGGGTGGCCTGCGTGCTCGAGGTGCTCGCTCATCGCTCGTCGCCTTCCAGCGGGGCGTCGCCGCCGGTGCGGACGTAGTCGGAGAGCATGTCGCGCAGCTGACGGCGGCCGCGGTGCAGCCGCGACATCACCGTCCCGATCGGGGTCCCCATGATCTCGGCGATCTCCTTGTAGGCGAATCCCTCGACGTCGGCGAGGTAGACCGCGAGCCGGAACTCCTCCGGCAACCGCTGCAGCGCCGTCTTCACCTGGCTGTCGGGCAGGTGCTCCAGCGCCTCCATCTCGGCCGACTTCAGGCCGGTGGAGGTGTGCGACTCCGCGCGCGCGAGCTGCCAGTCCTCGACGTCGCCGGTGTCGCCGGCGAACGCCTGCTGGGGCTGGCGCTGCTTCTTGCGGTAGTTGTTGATGAACGTGTTGGTCAGGATGCGGTACAGCCAGGCCTTCAGGTTCGTCCCGGGGCGGAACTGGTGGAAGGCGGAGAACGCCTTGGCGTAGGTCTCCTGGACCAGGTCCTCGGCGTCGGTGGGGTTGCGGGTCATTCGCATCGCGGCACCGTAGAGCTGGTCGAGGAAGACGAGCGCGTCGCGCTCGAAGCGCGCGGCCCGCTCCTCGGGGGTCTCGGTGGCGACGTCGACCTCCTCCGCGGGGAGCGGAGCGGGGTCCAGGTCGCTGTCGAGGGCCGGCAGGTCAGAGATCTCAGGCATCGACGCCCAGCCTAGAGGCTGCGGCGGCACAGGCGTCGTCGGCGAGCCCTCCGCCGAGCGCTCCAGCATCGCGATCATGTCCACCGAACGCCTCACCCACCGCCTGCATTCCCCACCACGTCGCGCACGAGCCACTCCAGCGTGCACTCCACGACGATCGCCATCGCCTCGTCCTCGCTGATCGGCCCGCGCTTGGGCACCGCGAGCCCGTGGTCGGCGCTGGGGACCACCGCCAGGTCCACCCCCGCCGGCAGCGGGTCGCCGAACTCCTCGGGCCGGCCCATCGGGTCCCGCTCGCCCTGCACCACCAGCGTCGCGACGCCGACCCCGGCGAGCTCGTCGTACCGCGATCGCTCGGGCCGGCCCGGCGGGTGCAGCGGGAACGACAGCGCCAGGCAGCCGCGCGCACCGAGCGAGCGTGCGGTGCGGGCCGCGGAGCGGGCGCCAGCGGAGCGGCCGCCGACGACCAGCGGGGTGCGCACCCGCAGTGCGTCGGCGGCCGAGCGCAGCGCGGCGTCCAGCGTCGGTGGGGCGGTGGCGATCTTGCGTCCGGCCCGGCGCCAGGGCTGCTCGAACAGCGCGACGTTCGCACCGTTGGCCGGCAGCCCGGCGGCGAGCGCAGCCAGGTCGCGGGCCTCGATGCCGCCGCCGGCGCCGTGGCTCAGCAGCAGCGTGACCACCGGCCGGCGCGCCCGGTGCATCACCAGGCGGCCCTCGCCGTGCGGCGTCTCGACGAGCCGTTCCTCGCTCACAGCAGCCGCCCCTGAGCGTCGTCGGTCTCGCCCGGTTCCGCGCCGTCCTCGGCGATCGGGATCGGTTCGACCAGGTCGGGTGAGTTGTTGGCGACGTTGCCCACCGCCGCGGAGACCGGGTACGCCGTCAGCCCGCTGCTCTGCGCGGGCACGAGCAGCTCCATCGGGTCCGCCAGCCGGACCCGCGGGTCCAGCCACTGCGCCCAGGAGGAACGGTCGACCACCAGCGGCATGCGGTCGTGGATCCGGCCGAGCTCGTCACTCGCCTCGGTGGTCAGCACGGTGCTGGTCCACCGGAACGCGTCGGGTGCGTCCTCGGGCCGGCTCGGGTCCCGCCAGATCTCGTACAGCCCGGCCATCGCCAGCACGGAACCGTCGGCCGGGGTGATGAAGAAGGGCTGCTTGGGCGGCTTGCCCCGCGAGGTCGTGGCCTCGCCGGCGTACCACTCGTAGTAGCCGTCGGCGGGCAGGATGCAGCGGCGGGAGGCGAACGCCTTGCGGAACGCGGGCTTCTCCGCGACGGTCTCGGCCCGGGCGTTGATCATCCGGCTGCCGATGCCGGCGTCCTTGGCCCACGACGGCACCAGGCCCCAGCGCAGGGTCCGGAGCTGACGCACCGGCTCGGCGGCGTCCTGCGGCGAGCGCTCCATCACGGCGTAGACCTCGTCGGTGGGTGCGACGTTCCATGACGGTCCGATCGCCCGCTCCAGGCGCGGGTCGAGCACCTCGAACTCGTCGACGAGGTCCTCGGGACTGCGGCTGGATGCGTAGCGTCCACACATGCGCTCAATCTAGCCGCGGCTGGACGCGGAACCGGGCCACGCGGCGCACAATCGGCTCCGACTGCCTAACTGCGTTGTGTGGACCGCGCGCGCCGGGGTACCGCGCTGGCATGGCTCTCAGCAGACTCCTCGCCCGCCCCCTCCTCGCGTCGTACTTCCTGGCCAACGGGATCCAGGACCTCCGCAACACCCCCGACCTGGCCAAGCAGGTCGCCCCGGTGACGGACCGCCTGGCTCCGATGGTCGACGACGCCACCCCCGACAACGTCGTCGTGCCGCAGGACCCGGCCACCTGGGTGCGGATCAGCGGCGCGGTGCAGATCGCGGCCGGCCTGGCCCTGGCCACCGGCAAGTTCCCCCGCCTCTCCTCCGCGGTGCTGGGGGCCACACTGATCCCCTCCACCGCCGCCCGGCACCGGTTCTGGGAGTCCAGCGACCCGGCCGAGCGACGCGAGCAGCTGGCCCACTTCACCAAGAACGCGGCACTGGCCGGCGGCCTGGCCATCGCGGCGCTCGACACCGAGGGCCGTCCCGGCGTGCTGTGGAAGACCAAGCACGGCGCGCAGGCCGCCGGAGCCGCCGTGACCGGCGCGGCCCACGCGGCCGGCGCGGGCGCCTCCAAGGGCGTGCAGAAGCTGACCCCGTCGGGCTCGAGCAACGGCAGCGACCGCGCCGCCCAGTTCAAGAGCGCGGCAGAGCAGGCCGCCAAGCACGCCGCCGTGGCCGCCGCGGTCGCCGGCCAGCAGGCGTCGGTCGCCGCGAAGAAGGTCTCGGAGAAGACCGCCGAGAAGGCACCCATCGTCGCCGACTCCGTCACCCAGGCCGGCCTGCGCGGCGCGGAGCACGCCTCCCGGATCGCCGAGCAGGTCGCGGCGAAGGCCAGCGAGCAGGCTCCGGTCGTCGCCGACCAGGTCTCCCGCGCCGCCCAGGTCACCGCCGCACACGCCTCCCGGTTCGCCAGCGAGGCCAGCGCGAAGGCCGCCGAGCAGGCTCCGGTCGTCGCCGACCAGGTCTCCCGCGCCGCCCAGGTCGCCTCCGAGCGCGCCTCGCGGGCCGCCCAGGAGGCCGCCGCACGCGCACCCCAGGTCGCCCAGGCTGCCCAGGACGCCGCCCAGCATGCCCGGCGCAGCGCCGCCGAGGCCAGCGCGAAGGTCCGCGAGCGCGTCCGCTGACCGAGCACTCCGCCCAGCAGTCCCACGCGCGATCACACGAGCACTCCCCCGGCCGCTTCCGCCGCCGGGCACCGGTGCCGCGCCGCCCACCGTGCGGCGCGGCACCCGTAGACTTCGCCCGGACATGAGCAGCGCAGCGCACCACCCGGACCCCTGGCCCGCACCGACCGTGACGGGTCCCCTGGACCTCACCGTGGAGCTGCCCGGCAGCAAGTCCCTGACCAACCGGGCGCTGGTGCTGGCCGCGCTCGCCGACGGCCCCTCCGTCGTACGACGCGCGCTGCGCTCGCGCGACACCTTGCTGATGGCCCGCGCCCTGACCTCCCTCGGCGCCCAGGTGGACACCTCGGGGGCCGACTGGAGCGTGGTCCCCCTGGACGGCTCGGTGCCCGGTGACTCCGCGCAGGTCGACTGCGGCCTGGCCGGCACCGTGATGCGCTTCGTGCCGCCTGTCGCCGGCCTGGTCCGCGGCGAGGTCACCTTCGACGGCGACGAGCACATGCGCAACCGGCCCGTCGGCGAGGTCCTCACCGCCCTCGCCGCGCTGGGCCTGGATGTCGACCACGCCAGCACGGGCACGCCCGGCGCGCTCCCCTTCACCGTCCGCGGGACCGGCGCCGTACCTGGCGGCACCGTGGTGATCGATGCCTCCGCCTCCTCGCAGTTCGTCTCGGCGCTGCTGCTCGCCGGCGCCCGGTTCGACGCCGGCGTGGACGTGCAGCACCGGGGCTCGCCCATCCCCTCGCTGCCGCACATCGAGATGTCGGTGAGCATGCTGCGCGAGCGTGGCGTGCAGGTCACCGACGACGAGCCGGACCGGTGGACGGTGGCACCGGGCCCCATCGCGGCGCTGGAGGAGACGATCGAGCCGGACCTCTCCAACGCCGCACCCTTCCTCGCGCTGGCGGCCGTCAGCGGTGGCTCCGTCACCGTGCGCGACTGGCCGGCGGCCACGACCCAGGCCGGGGACGCGCTGCGCGACCTGCTCGCACGGATGGGCTGCACCGTACGGCTCGACGAGGCCGGGCTGACGGTCACCGGTCCCACTGACGGGCTCCGCGGACTGCGCGGCCTGGACGCCGACCTGCACGACGTGGGCGAGCTCGCCCCCGCCGTCGCCGCGCTGTGCGCGCTGGCCGGCACGCCCTCGCACCTGCACGGCATCGGCCACATCCGCGGCCACGAGACCGACCGGCTCGCCGCGCTGGCCACCGAGCTCGGTGCGCTCGGCGCCGACGTCACCGAGCACCCCGACGGCCTGACCCTGCGACCGGCCCCGCTGCACGGCGGCGAGTTCCGCACCTACGCCGACCACCGGATGGCGCACGCCGGAGTGATCATCGGCGCCGCCGTGGCCGGAGTGGCCGTGCACGACATCGCCACCACCGGCAAGACGTTCCCCGACTTCGCCGGCTTCTGGTCCGGCCTGTTCCCCGGCGCGGCGCCGGGACGGGACTGAGAAGGACCGCCGTGGCGCGCTACACCGACCAGGACATCGAGCACTACGACCGTCCCCGTCGGCGCACGCGACCGCGCACCAAGGACCGGCCCAGCCACGACGACGCCGTGGACGGCGTCGTCATCACCGTGGACCGCGGCCGCTACACCGTCGTGGTGGGCGAGACCGTGGTGACCGCGATGAAGGCCCGGCCGCTGGGGCGCAAGGGTGTGGTCACCGGGGACCACGTCCGCGTCGTCGGTGACGTCTCCGGCGCCGACGGCAGCCTGGCGCGCATCGTGGAGGTGGTACCGCGCCGCACCGTGCTGCGTCGTACCGCCGACGACGACGACGCGGTCGAGCGGGTCCTCGTGGCCAACGCCACCCAGCTGGTCGTGGTGACCGCGCTCGCCGACCCCGAGCCGCGCTCGGGCCTGATCGACCGCGCCCTGGTGGCGGCGTACGACGCCGGGCTGTCGCCGCTGCTGTGCCTGACCAAGTCCGACCTCGCCGACCCCGAGGTGCTGCTGTCGACCTACCGTTCGCTCGGCGTGCCCTGGGTCGTCACCCGGCGCGGACCGGACCGGTCGATCCTCGGCCTGGACGAGGTGCAGGAGCGGCTCGCCGGCCAGGTCAGCGTGCTGGTCGGCCACAGCGGCGTCGGCAAGTCCACGCTGGTCAACGCGCTCGTGCCCGACGCCAACCGGCGCATCGGCCACGTCAACGCCGTCACCGGGCGCGGGCGGCACACCTCGACCTCCGCGGTGATGCTGGAGCTGCCGTCGTGGGGCAGGGGCGGCTGGATCATCGACACCCCCGGCATCCGCTCGTTCGGGCTCGCCCACGTGCAGCCCGAGCACCTGATCGAGGCCTTCCCCGACCTCGACGAGATGACCGAGGACTGTCCCCGCGGCTGCACCCACGGCGCCGGGGAGCCCGAGTGCGGGCTGGACGAGGCGCTGGCCGCCGGCCAGGCCGACCCCGAGCGGGTCGACTCGTTCCGGCGCCTGCTCGCCGCCCGCTCCGTCACCGACTACTGAGCCGACCTGCTGGCCGACCTGCTGGGCCGGCCTGAGCCGCCTCCCACGCCGCGGGACAGAGCCGCGCCGTAGGGTGCCCCTGTGGCTGCCCCCGACTACACCGACGACCTACGTCTGGCGCACCTGCTCGCCGACGACGCGGACTCGCTGACCCAGGCCCGCTTCCGTGCCCTCGACCTGCACGTGATGAGCAAGCCCGACCTGACCCCGGTCACCGACGCGGACCGCGGCGTGGAGGAGGCGATCCGGCGCACGCTGTCCAAGGCCCGCAGCCGGGACGCGATCACCGGCGAGGAGGAGGGCACCTCCGGCCACTCCCAGCGCCGCTGGATCATCGACCCGATCGACGGCACCAAGAACTTCGTGCGCGGCGTGCCGGTCTGGGCCACGCTGATCTCGCTGGTCGTCGACGACGAGGTCGTGCTCGGCGTCGTCTCGGCGCCCGCGCTGCAGCGACGGTGGTGGGCCTCGGTGGGCCAGGGCGCCTGGACCGGCCGCTCCCTGATGAAGGCGACGCGCTGCCAGGTCTCCGACGTACGACGCCTCGAGGACGCCTCGTTCTCCTACTCCTCGCTCTCAGGCTGGGAGGACCGCGGCCTCGGCGACGACGTGCTCGCCCTCATGCGCCGGGTGTGGCGCACCCGGGCCTACGGCGACTTCTGGTCCTACATGCTGCTCGCCGAGGGGGCGGTCGACATCGCCGCGGAGCCGGACCTGGAGGTCTACGACATGGCCGCGCTCGACGTGATCGTGCGCGAGGCCGGCGGCCGGTTCACCTCGCTGGCCGGGGCGGAGGGCCCGTGGGGCGGCAACGCGGTCGCCACCAACGGCCACCTGCACGAGGCGGCGCTGTCGTTCCTCGGCGACGCCGGGACCGCGGCGGGTGCGCACGACGACCCCGACTGGCCGAGCACGGGCCCGGGCAGCGTCTCCGACCTGCGTGCCCACCGAGCACGGGCGGCGGAGGAGAACCGTGACGACCGGGAGCCCGAAGTGTAACCTGCGTCACATGCTGATTCGCGACGTGCTCAACTCGAAGTCGCTGCGCGACGTCGTCACCATCGTGCCCCAGGCAGGGGTGCGCGAGCTGCTCACCGTGCTCGCCGAGCACAACATCGGCGCCGTCGTGGTCAGCGCCGACGGCGTCTCCCTCGACGGCATCGTCTCCGAGCGCGACGTGGTGCGCACGCTGCACAGCGACGGCACCGTGATCAACAAGGCGGTCGCCGCCATCATGACCTCCGAGGTCCGCACCTGCTCGGTCGACGACCGGCTGGACGCGGTGCTCGCCGTGATGACGCAGGCACGGTTCCGCCACCTCCCCGTCCTCCACGACGGCGACCTGGTCGGCATCGTGAGCATCGGCGACCTGGTCAAGCACAAGATCGACCAGCTGCAGTTCGAGCGCGACCAGCTCGACAGCTACATGCACCAGGGCTGAGCCGCCCCACGCTCCTGCTGGCTCAGGCGCGCCGTTCGCGCTGCAGCGGTGCGGCGTGCCCCGTCCGGGCGACGACGTCGGCGACCGCGGCGAGGAACACCGGGAGCCAGTGCTCCACGTCGAAGACCACCGAGGTGTGCCCGCCGGGCGCCTCGTGGAGGGTGGCGGTCGGGATCAGCGCCGCGAGCTGGCGCTGCCGGCGCGTGGACAGGGCACGGTCACGGGCGGTGACGACCACCGCCGTCGGCACGTCCACCGCGCCGAGCCAGGAGCGGGCGTCGAAGCCGCCCAGCGCACCGAGGACCTCCGGCAGCGCCCAGGCGCTCGTGCTGCGGAACTCCCCCCAGGCCCACTCCGAGAGGTCCATGCCCGGCTCACCGGGGTCGGGCAGCGCGGTGCGCACCGTCTCCACCCGGCGCCGGTAGTGCCCGCGCAGCGGGACGTTGGCGAGCTCGAGGACGGAGTAGAACAACAGGTCGCCCCGGCTCGAGCGCCACCGGGCCAGCGTGGAGGCCAGCACCAGGCCCGCCGTGCGCTCCCGGTGCCGACGCCAGAACAGCTGCGCCAGCGCGCCGCCCATCGAGTACCCGACGGCGACCACCTCGTCGATGCCGAGCACGTCCAGCAGCGCCGCGGCGTCGTCGACGCACTCCTCGAGCAAGAACCGCTCCGAGACGATCCCGCGGCCGTGCCAGCGCTGGTCGAGCATCACCACCCGGTAGCTGGCGCTCAGGTCCTCGATGCTGGTGAACCAGCTGAGGTACGACGTGGTGGCCAGGCCGTGGAAGAGCAGCAGCGTCGGCGCTCCGGGGTGCGGGGCGCCGGTGTCGACGGCGAACACCTCCCCCCGCCCGGGCAGGTCCACGAGCCGTCCGGGCGGCAGGTCGGGCAGCCGTGGGACGCGGTGGTGGCGCCGGATCCCGGTGCGCACGCCGCGCACGAGCACCCGCCCGCCGATCCGGGCGCCGGCCAGCTGCGCACGCACCGCGTGGCGTCCGAGGCTGCGGATCACCTTGATGGTCATCGGGACTCCTTCAGACGGGGCAGACAGGGGGTGCTCACGCGCTGGACTGCGCGCCGCGGTGCTCGTCGTCGTCGGCCTCGGCGGTGCGCACCGGCGCCGTGGCGCCCGGGCGCGCGAGGTCCAGCTCGCGCAGCGCCTCGGGGAAGTACGACGCCAGCACGTGCACGTCCGGCAGCAGGTCGGGGCAGGCAAGCAGGGAGAAGTTCATCTGGTCCACGTAGGACCACACGGTGACGTTGAGGCCGACACCGTCGACGAGCGGGCCGACGCTGTAGAGGTCCAGCAGCCGGGCACCACCGATGGTGGCGGGCTCGCGGGGCCCGGGCACGTTGGACACGATCACCGAGAACGGCGCCGGGTGCCAGGACGCTGCGTGCAGCCAGGAGTAGGCGCGCACCGCCGCCGCGAAGGGCCGCGGCGGCGCGAACTGGGACCAGTCCAGGAGGATCGAGGCGCCGAGCCGGTGGTGGATCTCCTTGGCGTCGCGCGTCGTCTCGCCGATCCGGCGCACCCGCTCCGCGGGGTCGTCGACGTCGGTGGCCAAGGTGGTGAACAGGTTGGAGACGTGGTTGCCGCCGAGCCGAGGCTTCGCGTCGCGGGCGTCGGTGCTGACCGGGACGCCGGCCAGCAGCGACGACGAGGGCTGCTCGCCGCGCTCGGCCAGCCACCGGCGCAGGGCCCCGGACGTGGTCGCCAGCACCACGTCGTTCAGCGTGGCCCCGGGGTGCTGGGCCCGCACCCGCTTCATCTCCGCCAGGGGCACGGAGACGGTCGCGAACGAGCGCAGCGGGGTGAGCGCGCCGTTGAAGGAGACCCGCGGCGCATGCAGGACCGGCACCGGCGAGCGGGCGCCGGCGCGGCGGGCGCGCAGCACGCCCCGGGCGCCGCGCAGCGTGCGCCGCAGCAGGCCCGGCAGCAGCCGCGCCTGGGCGGCGGCGTCCGCCCAGGCGTGCCGCACCAGGTCGCGGCGCCGCGGGAGCCGGTCGGTGGTGGCGAACTCCTCGGCCGCCGCCTCCGCGTTGGCGGCGGAGCGCACGTCGGTGACGTTCGCGAGCAGCGCGTTGGCGGCAGCACCGTCGGCCAGCGCGTGGTGCATCTTCCCGACCACGGCCACCCGGCCGCCCTCGAGGCCCTCGCAGTAGTGCAGCTCCCACAGCGGCCGGTCCCGGTGCAGCGGGGTGGAGGCGATGATGCCGATCAGCTGCTCCAGGTCACGCATGCTGCCGGTGCCGCCGATCCGGTGCCGGCGGATGTGGTGCGGCACGTCGATGCGGCGCTGGGTGACCCACACCGGGTGGTTGATCCCGAAGGGCACCTCGACCACCCGGCGGCGCAGCGGCGGGAGCCGCTTGAGCCGGGCCAGCATGCCGGCGACGAACGTGTCGTAGCTGAGGTCCTCGCCGCCGGCGAGCACGGCGATCTTCAGCGTGTGCATGTGCACCGCCGGCGTCTCCATGTACAGGAAGCCGGCGTCGAAGCCGGTCATCCGCTCGATGGCGGGGCGCACCGGCCTCGGGGCGCTCCCGGAGGTCATCAGCCCGGCCCGGGCAGGTCGCGGACCATCACCTTGCCGGAGGCGTTGCGCGGCAGCGCGTCGAGCAGCACCACGTCGCGCGGCACCTTGTAGCCGGCCAGCCGGTCCCGCACGTGGGCCTTGAGGTCGTCCACGCCGACGTCGAGCGGTTGTGCGCCCGCGGCCGGCACGACGTACGCCGCCAGGCGCTGGCCGAACGCCTCGTCGTCCACGCCCACCACGACGACCTCGCGGACGCCGGGATGCTCGCCGAGCACCTTCTCGACCTCGATCGGGTACACGTTCTCGCCGCCGGAGACGATCATGTCGTCGTCGCGGCCGACCACGTAGAGCCGACCCTCGGCGTCGAGCCGGCCGACGTCGCCGCTGACCATGAAGTCGCCGATGAACTCCTTCTCCGAGTCGCCGGTGTAGCCGTCGAACGGCGAGGCGCCGCAGACCAGGATCCGGCCCACCGTGCCCGCCGGCACGTCGCGGCCCTCGTCGTCGACGACGCGCAGCAGGGTGCCCCGCACCGGCCGGCCCGCGGTGTCGGGCGCATGGCGCAGGTCCGCGGGTCGGGCCACGCTGATCTGGCCCGCCTCGGTGGCGTTGTAGCTGTTGTGCACCAGGTCGCCGAAGCGGTCCATGAACGCCACCACCGACTGCGGCCGCATCCGCGAGCCGCTGGCGGAGACGAAGCGGAGGCTGTCGAGGCGGTAGCGCTCCAGCACCTGCTGCGGCAGGTCCATGATCCGCTCCAGCATCACCGGCACCACGCTGAGCCCGGTGGCACGGTGCTCGTCGACCAGCGCCAGCGTGGCCTCGGGGTCGAAGCGGCGCCGGGTGATCACCGTGCAGGTCATGGTCGCGGAGATGATCAGCTGACCGAAGCCCCAGGCGTGGAACATCGGCGCGACCACGACGGTGCGCTCGCCGCCGCGCCACGGGATCATCTCCAGCATCCCGGCGAGCTCGTCGGCGCCGCCGCCGCTGCGCCGGGCGCCCTTGGGGGTGCCGGTGGTGCCCGAGGTCAGCAGCACCACGCGGCCGCGGGTGGCGGCACGCGGCGGTGCCTTGCCGGCGTGCGCGGCGATCATCCGCTCCGTGCTCAGCGTCTCCGGCCCCGGCTCGGCGTCGGTCCACGCCAGGATCTCGACCAGGCCGGGCACCCGGGCGCGGGCGTCGCCGACGATGCCGGTGAACTCCTCGTCGTACACGATGACGCGGGCGCCCTCGCGCTGCATCACCTCGGCCAGCTGCGGACCGGAGAAGCCGGTGTTGAGCAGCAGGACGCTGCACCCGAGCCGGGAGCCGGCCTGCAGCGCGTCGACGAAGCCGCGGTGGTTGCGGCACAGCACCGCGATCGTGTCCACCGGACCGGCGGCCTCGGCGATCCCCACGGCCAGGGCCGCACACCGCTCCTGCAGCTCGCGCCAGGTGAGCGTGCCGCGCTCGTCGACCAGGCCCGCGCCGTCGGGGTCGCGCACCGCAGCCAGCGCGAAGCTGGTGGTGGCGTTGGTGCCCTGGGCGCGCAGCACCCCGATGAGCCGCACGTACTTGGCCGGGCTCATCGGCACCAGCATCCGGCTGCGCACCAGCACCCCGAACACCCACAGCTGGGTGCGCAGCCAGCCCAGCGGGCCCCCCATCCGGCTGCTCATCCCAGCACCGGGAAGCGTCGGGCCCGCGCCAGCTCGTCGAGGGCCTCCTGCATGCGCTCGCGCACCAGCGCGTCGACTCGCGCGACGTGCTCGTCGCTGCCGGCCTCGATCCCGCCTGGGCCGTCACCCGGGCCGTCACCCGGGCCGTCACCCGGGACGTCGTCGCTGTCCAGCGCGGTCGCCGGGTCGATCGGGTCCAGCACCCGGGTGCTGATCTTCGTCGGCAGCGGGAAGTTCAGCGGCGCCGGGGCGAGACCGAACGGGAAGCCGAACCCGAAGGGCAGCAGGTCGGTGCGCATCAGCCTGCGCAGCGGGGAGCGGCGGCCGAGCGCCTGCCCACGGGTCAGGAAGAGCTGTGCCTCCTGCCCGCCGATCGAGACCACCGGCACGATCGGCACGCCGGCACGCAGGGCGGTGCGCACGTAGCCGGTGCGGCCGCGGAAGTCGATCACGTTGCCCCGCAGCGTCGGGCGGAAGGTGTCGTAGTCGCCGCCGGGGAACACGATGGTCGCGCCGCCGGAGGTGAGGATCTCCTGCGCGCTCTCGCGGTCGGCCCGGACGAAGCCGAACCGGCGCATCAGCGGACCGGCCGCGCCCGTGAAGAGCATGTCGTGGGCCAGGCAGTGCAGCGGCCGCTCGGTGCCGAACGCCTCGGCGAAGGCGACCAGGATGATCGGCACGTCCATCGGCGTGAGCCCGCCCGAGTGGTTGCCCACCAGCAGCGCCCCACCGTCCGGCACGTTCTCCATGCCCTCGACCGTGGAGCGGAAGTAGCCCTTCACCGCCAGCCTCAGCAGCGGCAGCGCCGCGGCGACGTACGCCGGGTCGCGCTGCTCCAGCGCGCTCATCGCGCACCCGCCGGGGTGGGCGCGCCGACCTGGGCCGCGCAGGCCCCGGGGACGGAGGCCGCGTACGGCCGCCACCGAGCGGGGTCGGCGCTGAGCCGGTCGGTGACCACGCGCAGCACGACGGGGTTCGCCACGAGGCCGACGTGGCTGGAGACGACCTCGACGTTCTCCGCCGGCGGGTGGTCGCTCTCGTCGACGACGCAGCCACGCCACGGCACGACACCGTCGGAACGGGACCAGACCGCACTCAACGGCACCGGCACCGGGCCGCGGAGCCGGTCCACGATCTCGCGGGCGTTCTCGACGATGCCGTGCTTGACCCGCGAGCGCTCGAACAGGGCGGTGGCGCGGGTGCGCTCGCCCTCCGCGCGCCACGGTGAGCCCAGGCACACCACCTGGCGCACCGCCTCGGGGTGCTCGTGGGCGAGCCAGCGCGCGAGCAGGCCGCCGAAGCTCCAGCCGACCACGCTGATCGGCTGGCCGTGGTGCTCGGAGAGCTCGGTGAACCGGGCGGGCAGGCCGGAGACGATCGCCTCGGTGAGCCCGTGGTTGGCGCCCAGCCCCCAGCCGTGCACGTGCCAGCCGCGGCGGCGCAGGTGGGCCCGGAGCCGTCCGGTCAGTGCGTCGTGGGCGGAGAAGCCGGGCAGCACCAGCACCGGGCGGTCCTCCCCCAGTCCGCGTTCGGCGGGCAGCAGCTCGAGCAGGCGCGAGGCGCCGTACTCCACGCTCCAGCGCGCCGGCTCCAGCAGCGTCAGCGCGCGGGAGGGACCACCCCCGGCCCCCTCGCCGTGTGCTCCTTCGAAGTCGTACACTCGAACCAATCCCCCACGTAGAACATGTTCTAGTTTGCCGAGTATCCCCGGGGTTCGGCCCTCGGGCAACCCGTGCCGCCCATTGGGAGGCAGATCACAGCGACCGGGCCCGGCGCCGGCGGACCGGCCGCGGCGGTCCCCGGACCGGTGCGTGCCCGTAGGCTGGGCGCATGGAGAAGCCCGAGATCGACTTCGTCGACCCCACCCCGCCCACCGACCTCGTCGTCACCGACATCACCGTCGGCGACGGTGACGAGGCGAGGGCCGGCAGCACCGTCTCGGTGCACTACGTCGGCGTGGCGCTGTCCACCGGTGAGGAGTTCGACGCGTCGTACAACCGCGGCGCCCCGCTCAAGTTCCGCCTCGGCGTCGGCCAGGTGATCCAGGGCTGGGACACCGGCGTGCAGGGGATGAAGGTCGGCGGTCGCCGTCAGCTCGTCATCCCGCCGCACCTGGGGTACGGCGACCGCGGCGCCGGCGGCGTCATCAAGCCGGGCGAGTCGCTGATCTTCGTCGTCGACCTGCTCGAGGTCAGCTGAGCCACCGCGCTCGACAGCACGCCAGCCACGTTCCGCGCCGCTCCCCGCACCGGGGGGCGGCGCGGTGCTTCTTCCAGCTCGCCCGGCTGTTTCCGGCTACCAGGGCAGGTTGTCGGGCACGTCGCCCTCGACCACCCGCGCGGCCTGGCCGCCGAGCTCGACGAGGTCGCCGGCGACGAGCTGACGGCCTCGGCGGGTCTCGACCTCGCCGTTGACCCGGACCAGGCCGTCGGCGATCAACGGCTTGGCCTCCGCGCCGGACTCCACGAGGTTCGCGAGCTTGAGGAACTGACCGAGCCGGATCGACGCGTCGCGGATGCCGACGTCCATGGGTGCTGCCACTCCCCCAGCCTAGGCGGCCGCCCGGGCCACTCGATCAGTGGAGGGTGACCGCGACGGCGTGGATGAGCACGCCGACCAGGCCACCGACGATGGTGCCGTTGATCCGGATGAACTGCAGGTCGCGCCCGACGTGCAGCTCGATGCGGGACGCGGCCTCCTTGCCGTCCCACTTCTCGATGGTGTTGGTGATCACCGCGGTCAGCTCCGCGCCGTACCGCTCGACGGCGAAGACGGCGGCGTCGGCCGCGTGCCGGTCGAGGCGCTCGCGCAGCGCGGCGTCGGTGCGCAGGCGGGCCGAGCCGTGCTCGATCTCCGCCAGCAGACGCAGCCGGACCGCGCCCTCGGGGTCCTTGAGCGAGCCCAGCAGCGCCTTGCGCAACGCCTTCCACAGCGACACGGCGGTGTTGAGCACGGCGGGGTGCTCGAGCACCCGCTCCTTGAGCCGCTCGGTGCGCTCCTGGGTGGCGGCGTCGTTGAGCAGGTCCCCGGCGAGCCGGTTGAGCATCGAGTCGAGCGCCTTGCGGGCGCGGTGGTCGGGGGTGGCCCGGATGTCGGCGACCCAGCGGACCATCTCGATGTGGGCGCGGTCGATGACGAACTCGTTGAGCCGGTCCGGGGACCACCAGGGGGCGCGCTCGCCGAGGACCTCGCGCACCGTCTCCGGGTTGGCGAGCAGCCAGCCGTGCATCTCCTCGAGCATCAGCTCGACCAGCCCGTGGTGCAGGTCGTCGTGCAGCGCCTCGGTGAGCAGGCCGCCCAGCAGCGGCGCGATCGGCTCCTCGCGGAACCGGGGCACCAGCGCCTCGGTGACCAGCGCCTCGATGTGCTCCTCGCGCACCTTGCCGAGGACGCGTGCGGCGATCTCCGAGCCCTCGGTCACCACCCGGTCGGCGTTCGCGGGCACCGCCAGCCAGTCCGCCACCCGCTGCGCGATGCCGACGTTGATCACCCGCTCGCGGATGATCTCCTCCTGCAGGAAGTTCTCCCCGACGAACTCCTCCAGCCCGCGGCCGAGCTCGGCCTTGCGCTTGGGGATCAGCGCGGTGTGCGGGACCGGCAGGCCCATCGGGTGCCGGAACAGGGCGGTGACGGCGAACCAGTCGGCGATGGCGCCGACCATCGACGCCTCCGCTCCGGCGTTGACGAAGCCCCACACCCCCTCGCCGTCGAGGGTGAGGAGGTAGACCACGGCGGCGAAGAGCAGCAGCGAGACCGCCACGGTGCGCATCCGGCGGAGGGCTGCGCGCCGGATCGCGTCGGCAGCGGGGTCAGTGGAGAGCAACGGTGCGGACACACCGTCATCCTTGCCCACACCCGGGCACCCGATCCCTGGTCGGGGCCAGGATCAGACCCAGATCACACCCGGCTCCGGCCCTGGAGCGCCGCTGCGGACCGCTCGGGCACGGCCTTCGGCACCAGGGCGGCGAGCAGCACGCCGAGGAACGCACCGCACGCCCCGACGATGAAGCAGGCGGTGAAGGCGCCCTCGCTGGGCAGCTCGTGGCCACCGAGCCCGAGGGTGGCGGAGGTCAGGATCGCGGCCATGACCGCCGCCGAGACACTGGTGCCCACGGAGCGCATCAGGCTGTTGATGCCCACCGCGGAGCCCGCCTCACTCATCGGCACCGACTGCAGGATCAGCGTCGGCATCGCCGCGTAGCCGATGCCGACGCCTGCCGAGATGATGCAGCCCGCGACCATCAGCTGCCAGGGCGCGTCGGTCAGGAAGACCATGAACACATAACCCGACCCGATGACGGAGCCGCCGATCATCAACGTCACTCGAGCACCGAGGGCGCCGATGAGGCGGCCCGAGACCGGCGAGAAGAGCATCATCACGATGCCGCCCGGAGCCATCCACAGCCCGGTCTCCAGCAGCGTCTGGTCCAGGCCGTAGCCGGTGGCCGACGGAGACTGCAGCAGCCGCGGGGTCACGATGCCTTGGGCCATCATGCCGAAGCCGACCGCGATCGCCGCGAGGTTGGTGAGCAGCACCGGACGCCGGGCGCTGACCCGCAGGTCGCACAGCGGGTCGCTGCTGCGCAGCTCGAAGACCCCCCAGGCGAGGAGCACCACGACGCCGGCGACCAGCAGCCCCACGGTGCGACCCGAGGCCCAGCCCCACTCGTTGCCCTTCGAGACCCCGACCAGCAGCCCGACCAGGCCCAGCGCCAGGCCGAGGGCGCCGACGACGTCGAAGCGGCCGCCGACCGCGTCGCGCACGTGCGGCACCAGGGTGGCGACCGCGAGCGCCACCACCGCGGCCAGCGCGGTGGAGACCCAGAAGAGCGTGTGCCAGCTGAAGTACTCCACGATCCAGGCCGACAGCGGCAGGCCGATCGCCCCACCCACGCCGAGGGTCGCGCTCATCGCGGCCATGGCCGACGCGGTCAGCCGCGGCGGGGTGACCTCGCGCATCAGCGCGATGCCGACGGGGATGAAGCCCATCGCGAAGCCCTGCAGCATCCGGCCCGCCAGCATCGGCGCCAGCGTGTTGCTGAGCGCGCAGATACCGGAGCCGAGCACAAGGATGAGCGAGCAGATCATCAGCACCCGCTGCTTGCCGAACAGGTCCGCCAGGCGGCCCGCGATCGGCATCGCCACCGCCCCGGAGACCAGGGTGGAGGTGACCACCCAGGAGGCGTTGGCCTCCGAGGTGGACAGCAGCCGGCCGAGCTCGCCCTGGATCGGGATCACCATCGTCTGGGTCAGCGCGGCGACGAGGCCGCCCAGGCACAGCACGACCACCGTGAGCAGCGGGGTGCCGCGCCGGCCCAGCTCGCTCGGGTCGTTCGGGACGGCGTCCGCGGCCGAGCCCGCGCCGGATGAGGTCTGAGTCACGAGGGCAGAGTCAACGGCGTTGACTCCATGCGTGTCAACAGTGTTGACCGAAGTCTGCGATGGCCTACGGTGGTGGCGTGGCCCACATCTCGTCGCCCGAACGCGCCGCACCTCGCGACGCCGACCGGCTGCGGCCCGCCGGCCGCGCCACCCGGAACGCGATCGAGGTGGCCGCCCGCGACCTCTTCGCCGCCGGTGGCTTCGACGCCACCTCCGTGCGCGCGATCGCCGCCCGGGCCGGGGTCGACCCCGCCCTGGTGATCCGGCACTTCGGGTCGAAGGAGGCACTCTTCCTCGCCACCGTCGACACCTCCCTGGGCATCGACGCGCTCGTCGAGGGGCCCCTGGAGACCTTCGGCCGCCGGCTGGTCGCCTACTTCCTCGACCCCCAGCGCACCGTGCTGCGCCAGCGCTACGTCGCGATCGCCCGCGCCGCGCACCTGGGCCAGGTGCGGGAGGAGATCGTGCGGCACAACCTGGAGAAGTACGTCGGACCGCTGGCGCCCCGGCTCTCCGGCGAGCGCCGCGAGCTGCGCGTCGCCCTCGCCGTCGCCCAGCTCGGCGGCCTGCTCAACGCCCTCTTCATGCTGGAGGACCCGACGCTGACCGCGGCCGCG
Source organism: Nocardioides faecalis (assembly GCF_018388425.1). NCBI lineage: Bacteria > Bacillati > Actinomycetota > Actinomycetes > Propionibacteriales > Nocardioidaceae > Nocardioides > Nocardioides faecalis. The sequence goes on from NZ_CP074406.1 coordinate 2,539,304, forward strand.
ACCGACGACCTGGTCGAGCTGTACGGCGACGCCATCCAGCGGCTGCTGACCCCCTGAGGCTCGTGGGGTAGATCGCGATTGCCTCGAAAAATGATCGCGCTCTCGGGTTGGCTCGCGCACGCGGGTCAGTGGCCGTCCCTTGCGTCAGATGGCGGTGTCCCGAACGCCGTCCGGCTCGCCAGAGGTTCCGGCAGCCCCGATGGGATTTCCCTCCAATGCGGATGGGATCGAGTAGTAGGCACGGCCTTTTATCGCGCTGGTCGGAGGGGTTTCGCGACCTGCCCTCGTGGCGGGGCGCCTCAGGGCACTCGCTGCCGCTCCACGGCGGCGAGCTTGTCCGGTGCCCGGATCAGGTCGATCCGCGAGGCTGCCTCGCCGATGACGGTGAGCACCACCAGCGTGGTGAGCACCCCGCCCTCGCGGATGCCGATCGCCGGGGCGCCGTTGGCGTGCCACAGCTCCACCTCGGCGTCGGTGGCGGCACGCTGCAGGGTGCCGAGCAGGAATCGGGCGACCCGGTCCGCGCCGTGCACGGGCCGTCGCGCCGCGCTGACCACGCCGCCGCCGTCCGAGGTCAGCACCACGTCGGGGTCCAGCGTGGCCACCAGGGCCGCCAGATCGCCGCCGCCGGCCGCGGCGAGGAACCGGCCCAGCACCGCCTCGTGGGCCGCGCGCGAGACCTCGAACCTCACCGGGTGCGCGGCGAGGTGCGCCCGGGCCCGGGAGGCCAGCTGCCGCACCGCCGCCGGGCTGCGACCCACCGCGTCCGCGACCTCGCCGAAGGGCATCCCGAAGACGTCGTGCAGCACGAACGCCGTGCGCTCGGCCGGTGACAGCGCCTCCAGCACCACCAGCAGCGCGTAGCCCACCGACTCGTCCAGGGTGACCCGGTCCGCGGGGTCGCCGGCCGCCGCGCCCCCGGACGGTCCCGCAGCCGCGGCGCCCGCGCCAGCGCCCGGCAGCGGGTCGACGAAGGGCTCGGGCAGCCACGGGCCGACGTACTGCTCGCGGCGCAGGCGCGCCGAGCGCAGCACGTCGGTGGCCGCCCGGGCGACCGCGACGGTCAGCCAGCCGACGACGTCGCGCACCGGGCCGGCCGGGCCCGCGTCGGCGTCGACCAGCCGGGTCCAGCAGTCCGCGACGACGTCCTCGGCCTCGGCGCGGCTGCCCACGATCGCGTACCCGACCCGCACCATCCGGGGCCGCAGCGCGTCGTAGGCGACGGCGAGCTCCTCGAGGCGACCGGAGCCGGGCACCGGGTCAGGCACGGGATCAGGCACGGGGTCAGGCACGGAGCCGGGCACGGGGTCAGGCACGGGCCAGCCACTCGGTCCAGGTCTCGCGGCCGATGACCGCCGGTGCGTCGGGCAGCAGCCCGCCGGCGGACACCTGGCGGCCGACGGCACCCACCAGCGGCACGGGTACGACGACACGACGCATGCGCCGATGGTGCACCACACGGCGCACGAGGTCGTCGAGCCGCTCCGGGCCGGGTCCGGCGAGGTCGGGCAGCCGGCCGCGGGCGGGCCCCACGGCGGCGTCCACCAGCGCGGCCGCGACCTCGCGTGCGGCGACCGGTCGGCACCGCATCCGCGGCGCCGGCGCGAGCAGGGGTGGTCCCTGGCCCGCGACCTGGGCCGCGAACTCGTGGAACTGGGTGGCGCGCAGCAGCGACCAGGGCACGCCGCCGGCCGCGACGAGCTCCTCCTGACGACGCTTGCCGAGGTAGTACGGCAGGTCGACGCGGTCGCAGCCGACGACGGAGACGGCGACGTGGTGGCGCACACCGGCGCGTTGCTCCGCGGCGAGCAGGTTCGTGGTTGCCGCGGTGAAGAAGGCGATCGAGCGCCGGGCACTGAGGCTGGCGACGTTGCTGGCGTCGACGACGGCGTCGACGTCGGCGAGCGCCGCGTCCAGGCCGGCACCGGTGGTCAGGTCGATGCCGTGGGAGCGGGCGATCACCACCGGGGTGAGCCCGCGGACGCGGACCTCCTCGGTGACGAGGCGTCCGAGCAGCCCGGTGCCGCCGGCGACGGCGATCTTCGTGGAGATGTGGTTGTCGTCCATGCCGGGTGGACGAGACAGCGCGCCCGGATGTGACACGGCATCGGCGGGCACATCTGTCGCGCCCGCCGCCGCCGTGCTCGGGACGGGCCCGCTCAGTCCCCGCGGGCCTGCAGGGCTGCGGTGAGCAGCGCGACCAGCGCCTCGGTCTGCATGTCGACGGCGGCACCCTCGACGTCCTCGCCGGCACCGTCCAGCGCCCGCGCGGCCAGCCCGGCCTTCTTGTCGATCAGCTCCGCGATGCGGGTGTCCAGCGTCTGGGTGGCGATCACGCGCCACGCCGTGACGGGCTCGGCCTGGCCGATGCGGTGCACCCGGTCGATGGCCTGGGTCTGCTCGGCGTCGGTCCAGGACAGCTCGGCCAGCACCAGGTTGGAGGCCACCTGCAGGTTGAGCCCGACCCCGGCCGCGGTCAGCGAGCAGACCGCGACCTGCACGTCCGGGTCGTTGACGAAGGCGTCGATCGCCTTCTGCCGCACCGTGGAGGACTGGTCGCCGCGCACCGAGGTGAACCGGATGCCGCGCTCGGCGAACGTCTTCTCGGCGGTGTCCATGACGTCGATGTGCTTGGCGAAGAAGACGACCTTGCCCACGTTGCGGGCCAGCTGCGCGGTGTAGTCCGCGGCCAGGCCGGCCTTGGCCTTGCCGATGCGGCGCAGCATCTCGAAGACGTTCTCGCCGGTCTTGGCGGAGCTGTCCTCGCGCTCCCAGCCGGCGACCTGACGGACCAGCCGGTGGTCGATGCCCTCGACCACGGCGCCGCTGCGGCGGGTGGAGAGCGCGGCGTCGTACCGCTCGACCATGCGGCGGGCGAGCTCCTGCTCGGCCTTGCGGATGGAGCGGCCGGCCTCGCCCTCGAGCTCGACCGGGATGTCGGCGACCCGGCGTGCCGGGATGTCGGCGGCGACGTCGATCTTGCGGCGCCGCACGATGCCCTGGTCGATCACCGCGCGCCGCGCCGCCGGGTAGAACGCCGGGTCGGCCGGGGTCAGCCCGGTCTCCTCGAGTGCCTCCATCAGCTCGCCCTGGGGCACCACGTCGTCGATCCAGCCCAGGAACTGCCAGATCGCGCGGAAGTCCTCGATGTCGTTGATCAGCGGGGTGCCGGTCAGCGCCATCATCAGTGGGCGCGCGATCCGGGCCCGGATCCGCTCGGAGATCTCCAGCACGTTCTGCGAGCGCTGGGAGGTCTTGTTCTTGATGTAGTGCGCCTCGTCGACGATCATCCCGCGGAAACCGTGGGTGCCGAGCCAGCCGACGTGGCGGTCGAGGATCTCGTAGTTGACCACGAAGACGTCCGCGAACCCGTCGGCGTCCTCGCCGTCACCGTGCAGGACGGTGACCCGGCGGTTCGGGATCCACAGGTCGACCTCGCGGGCCCAGTTGGTCTTCACCACGTTCGGCACCACGGCCAGCAGCGGGAAGGCGCCGGCGGCCTCGGCGGCGAGCAGCGCCTGCGCGGTCTTGCCCAGGCCCGGCTCGTCGGCCAGCAGGTAGGTGCGGTGCCCGGCGGCCGCGGAGGCCACCAGCTGCGCCTGGTGCGGCATCAGCTCGCGTCCCGCGGGTGCGTGCCGGCCGGTCAACGAGGTGAGCTGGTCGGCGTCCGGCATCGCCATGCAGGCCGGGGCGTCGGGCGCGGCCCGCTCGAAGGAGCGGAACAGCGGCTCGAGCAGCTCCCAGCCGGCGAGGCGGCGTGGACGCACGCGGGCGCGGGCGTGGGTGAAGTCGGGCGCCAGGAACGGGTTGGCGAGCTGGCGGGCCTGCACCGACGGCGGGATGACCCGCTTCTCGGCCAGCGCCGCCGCCTCGGGGTCGACCGCCTGCGGCTCGGGCTCCGACTCGGGCTCCTCGACGCCGGCCTTGCGCAGCAGCTCGCGGCGCATCGCCTTGGCCGACTCCGACATCTCGGCGTTCTCGTCGAGCAGGGTGAACAGCGTGCTGTCGCGGGCCGCGGTCTGCGCCAGGATCGTGGCGATCCCGTCGAGGCGCTTCAGCTCCTCGCCGCGGCGGCTCTCGGAGAGGTCGGGGTCGTTCTTGACCCGGGTCCGCTCCTCGCGGGCCAGCAGCGCGACGACCTGGAACTTCGCCCGCACCTCCGGCATGGCCGAGCGCCGGGCGACCGCCGACTCCACCTCGCGCACCGCACGCGCGAGCTGGGGGATGATGCCTTCCTCGTTGCGCCGCGCACGCGACGCCTGGGAGCCGCGCCGCTGCTGCGTCGCGCCCCGCTGGCCTCCTCGACCCACAGGTGTCCTTCCGACGACGGGGCTGGCCCCGCCAGGTTCGCCGACGGCTCGCGCTGCTGCGGGAGACCGCCGATCAGGTGAACGTCACCGGGAGCGGCGTCGTACGACGGACGTCCGGTGGTGCCTCCCAGGCTAGCGCACGACGCGGGCGCGGGCGCCCCTCGGTGGCACGGAGAGTCGTGCGGGCGCGCCGAGACCACTCCCGGTTCTCGAGAACAAGTTCTACAGTGGCCGGGTGGGTACCTACGCAGTCACCGGTTCGGCCTCCGGCATGGGCGCGGCGGTCGTCGACCGGCTCCGCTCCGACGGACACACCGTGCTGACCGTCGACATCAAGGACGCCGACGTCGTCGCCGACCTGTCCACGCCGACCGGCCGGGGCGCGGCCGCCCGGGAGGTGCTGGAACGCTGCGAGGGCCGCCTCGACGGTGCGGTGCTCGCGGCCGGCATCGGTCCCGCCCCCGGCGCCGACCGGCCGCAGCTGATCCTGGAGGTCAACTTCCTCGGCGTCGTCGACCTGCTCGAGGCCTGGCGCCCGGCCCTGGCCGCCGCAGGCAACGCCAAGGTGGTGGTCTTCTCCAGCAACTCCACCACCACCGTGCCGCTCATCGCGCGCGCCACCACCGACGCGATCATCGACCGCGACATGGAGAAGGCGCTGCGCAGGATCCGGCTCCTGGGGGCGAAGATGGCGCCGTCGTTCGCCTACGGCGCCTCCAAGATCGCCGTCAGCCACTGGGTACGACGCCACGCGGTGACCCGCGAGTGGGCCGGCGCCGGCATCCGGCTCAACGCCATCGCGCCCGGCGCGATCCTGACGCCGCTGCTGCAGCAGCAGCTGGCCACCCCGGCGGAGGCGAAGCGGATCAAGGCGTTCCCGGTGCCGATCGGCGGGTTCGGCGACCCCGACCACCTGGCGCGCTGGGTGACCTTCATGCTCTCCGACGCCGCCGACTTCCTGTGCGGCAGCATCATCTTCGTCGACGGCGGCTCCGACGCGTGGTTCCGGGCCAGCGACTGGCCGCGCTCGCTCTCGGCACGCCGGGTGCCGGGGTACATGCGCCGGATGCGCTCGTTCCGGCCCTACCCCCCGACGCACGGCCACTCGGACCACTCCGGCTGAGCCCGCGCCCCACCGAACGCTGCGCAGAGTGGTGCGCAGAGTGATGCGCACGCTCACCCCCACCGCCTAGGCTCACCAACGGCCCGCGCGCACCGGGGCCGGCACCGACGACGGCCACGCGATGGGACAGCAATGGGGATCCAATTCGACTCCGTCACGAAGACCTACCCCGACGGCACCGTGGCGGTGCGGGACTTCTCCGCGACCGTGGAGTCGCACAGCACGCTCGCCCTCGTGGGCTCCTCCGGCTCGGGCAAGACCACGCTCATGCGGATGGTCAACCGGATGGTGGACCCCACCGCCGGCACGGTGCGGATCGACGGACGTGACGTGCGTGAGCTCGACAAGGTCGCCCTGCGCCGCTCCATCGGCTACGTGCCGCAGGCCGGTGGCCTGCTGCCGCACCGCCGCGTGGTGGACAACGTCGCCACCGTGCCCGTGCTGACCGGCACCCCACGGCGCGCCGCCCGGGACAAGGCGATGGACCTGCTCACCCTGGTCGGCCTCGAGCACTCACTGGCCCGCCGATTCCCGGGCCAGCTCTCCGGCGGCCAGCAGCAGCGGGTGGCCGTCGCCCGGGCGCTGGCCGCGGAGCCCGAGGTGCTGTTGATGGACGAGCCGTTCGGTGCGGTCGACCCCATCGTGCGGCGCGACCTGCAGGACCAGCTGCTCGGCCTGCAGGCCGAGCTGGGCAAGACGATCGTCCTGGTCACCCACGACGTCGACGAGGCCTTCCGGCTCGGCGACACCGTCATCATCCTGCGCACCGGCGGCGTCGTCGCCCAGGCCGGCACCCCCCAGGAGATCGTGGCCGCCCCGGCCGACGACTTCGTGCGCGACTTCGTCGGCACCGAGCGGTCCGAACGCACGCTGAGCACCGTCGAGGTGAAGGGACGGCGGCTGGTCGTCGACGGCGACGGGCGGCCGGTGGGGGTGCTCGCGTGAGCTGGCTGTCCCTCAACCGGGACTTCGTGCTGGAGATGACGCTCCAGCACCTGCGCCTCGCCGCGCCCGCCATCGCGATCAGTGTCGTCGTCGCCGTGCTGCTGGGCCGCATCGCCTGGCGCTGGCCGCGGGCCGGCGCGGTGGTGCTCGGCGCCGCCGGGCTGCTCTACTCCGTGCCGGCACTGCCCCTGCTCATCGTCATCCCCGTGCTGCTCGGCATCCCGCTGCGCTCGGGCCTGACCCTCGTCGTGGCGCTGGCCGTCTACGGCACCGCCCTGCTCGCCGGCACCGCCGCCGAGGCGTTCCGCTCGGTCGATCCCCGGGTGCGCGAGGCCGCCGAGGCGATGGGCTACTCCCGCACCGGGCTGCTGCTGCGCGTGGACCTGCCGCTGGCCCTGCCCGTGCTGCTGTCCGGGATCCGGGTGATCTCGGTGAGCACGGTCAGCCTGGTCACGATCGGCGCACTGGTCGGCATCCCCAGCCTCGGCAACCTGCTGACCGACGGCTTCCAGCGCGGCATCCAGGCCGAGATCGTCACCGGCGTGGTGGCTACGATGGCGCTCGCGGTGCTGCTGGACCTCGTGCTGGTCGGGCTCGGCATCGTGCTCACGCCGTGGAACCGCCGCCCCAGCCGGCGCCGGGCCCGCGTCGGCGTCCCCGGCCCGAGCGCGGTGCCGGACGTCGTACCGGGGGTGGCGCGGTGAACCTGTTCTCCGAGGCGCTGGCCTGGATCGGCGACGGCGCGCACTGGGGCGGCCCCGGCGGCATCGACACCCGCCTGGTGCAGCACCTGTGGATCAGCTTCGCCGCCGTGGCGCTGGCTGCGCTCGTCGCGGTGCCACTCGGCATCGTCATCGGTCACTCCGGTCGCGGCCGGGTGCTGGTGGTGGCGCTGGCCGGCGCCGTGCGCGCGGTGCCCACCCTCGGCCTGCTCACCCTGCTCGGGCTGTGGCTGGGGATCGGGCTGGAGGCGCCGCTGCTGGCGCTGGTCGCGCTCGCCTTCCCCTCCCTGCTCGCCGGCGCCTACGCCGGGGTGGGGTCCGCCGACCGCACCGCCGTCGACGCCGCGCGGGCCCTGGGCATGAGCACCTGGCAGCTGATCAGCCGTGTCGAGGTGCCCCTGGGCGCGGACGTGCTGCTCGGCGGGATCCGCGCCGCGACGCTGCAGGTCGTCGCCACGGCCACCCTGGCGGCGTACATCTCCGACAACGGGTTGGGGCGCTACCTGTTCGCCGGCCTGAAGTCCCGGGACTACCCGCAGATGCTGGCCGGTGCGCTGCTCGTCGCCGCGCTGGCCCTGCTCGTCGACATCGCGCTGGCCGCACTGCAGCGCGCCGCCCGTGCCCGCACCCGCGGGACGGGTCTCACCGGTACCAGCGGTCCGCTCCGGGCCGCACCGTCGAAAGGTTGATGCATGACCCGCTTCCGCACCGGGGTCGCGCTCGCGGCCGCCGCCACCCTCACCGTCGCCCTCGCCGCCTGCGGCGGAGGCGACTCCGACCCGTTGAGCTCCGGCGACAAGGGCGGGGAGACCATCGTCATCGGCTCCCAGGACTACTACTCCAGCGAGATCCTCGCCGAGGCGTACGCCCAGGCGCTGGAGGCCGAGGGCTACGACGTGGACCGCCAGTTCAAGATCGGCCAGCGCGAGGCCTACCTGCCCGAGATCGAGTCCGGCTCGATCGACCTGTTCCCCGAGTACACCGGTCCGCTGCTTCTCGTGTGGGAGCCGGACACCACCGTCACCCTCTCCGACGACGTCTACGACGCGCTGGTCGAGGCCACCCCTGACGGGCTGCGGGTCCTCGACCAGTCCCCGGCCACCGACCAGGACGCCTACGTGGTCACCCGCGAGTTCGCGGAGAAGTGGGACCTGACCTCGATCGAGGACCTGAAGAAGGTGACCGAGCCGCTGGTCTTCGGCGCCAACTCGGAGTCCGAGACGCGGCCGAACGGCCCCAAGGGTCTCAAGCGGGTCTACGACGTCGAGGTCGGCTTCACCCCGATCGAGGACGGCGGCGGCCCGCTCACCGTCAAGGCGCTCAAGGACGGCGACATCCAGCTGGCGTTCATCTACACCGGCGACCCGTCGCTGAAGAAGAACGACCTGGTGGCGCTCGAGGACACCAAGGGCCTGTTCGTGGCCTCGCACGTGGTGCCCGTGGCCAGCGACGACGTCGACGACGACGCGGCGGGCGTGATCAACCGGATCAGTGCCGCGATGTCGCCCGAGGACCTCGTCAACCTCAACGCCCGCAGCGTCGACGAGCAGCTGCCCGCCGCCACCATCGCCAAGGAGTGGCTGAAGGAGGAAGGGCTGCTCTGACCTGAGGTGCCCGGCCGGGCACAGCCCGGCGCAGAGCCCGGCGCAGGGTGCTCTGGGGGCCGCCCCTCAGAGCACCCCGCCCAGGGGTTGCACCACGACGCCGGAGCCGGCGATGTGCGCGAGCAGGTCGCGGAACCGGTGCTCGGTCCAGGAGAGGTCGTCGCCCTCGTCACCGATCTTGTGGAAGACCAGGTTGGTCCAGTCGCCGTCGCGCGCGGCCGCGTCGACGAGGGCCCGCACCTCGGCGTCGGCCTGCTCGGCATAGACCGAGATCGCCGAGAGCCGGTGCTCCTGGACCCACGACAGCGACTGGTTGACCTCGTTGATGGTGCGCCCGGTGACGAAGTACCGCCGGAGGACCGCGGCCACCCGGTCGTCGACCGAACCGTTCGGGTAGGCGTAGTGCTGGCGACCGCGGAGGTTGCGCTCGCGCAGCCAGGCGGCATCGGCGCTCACCGCCTCGACCAGCGCGTCGTCGTCGAGCGTGCGCAGCGGGGTGTCGCCGTGGCCGCCGATGTCCCAGCCCCGCTCGTGCAGGTCGGTGACCTCCTCGTCGCTGAGGTAGCCGTCGGTCCCGATCCGTTGCCGGATCACGAAGGCCGTGCCGACCCACCCGTGCTCGTCCATGAGCTGCGCGGCGCGGTACTGGCTGGCCCAGCCGTCGTCGAAGGTCAGCGAGACCACGCCCGGCGCGGGGGTGTCGGGGACCAGCACGGCGTTGCAGAAGAGCAGCTCGACGGTGGTGCCGGACGGCGACCAGGCCGTGAACCCGAGACCGGTGACGGCAGCCCAGCGGGGATCGCCGGACCTCTCGGTGAACGCCGAGCGCGGCAGCACGACCTCGGTCCACTCCCCCTCGGCGCGGGCGGGACGCGCGATCGCGGCACCGAGGTTGAAGGCGAAGTAGTCGGTGTCGGTGGAGTGCAGCCGGACCTGGCTGTTGCCCAGGTCGTCCCAGCCCTCGACGCGGACCCAGAGCTTCAGGTGCTGCGCGGCGAGGTCGACCGAGGCGAACCGGCGCAGTGCCACGACGGGGGCCTCGGAGCCGCGCGGCGTACGGAGCCGCACCGAGCCGGTGCCGGCCTTCGCCTGCTCGACGGTGCCGACCTCGCCCCCGCCTGCTGCCCCGCCGGAGAGGTCGTCGAACTCACCGGCGGTGTCGGTCAGCAGGCCGGCCGCGCGGCGTGAGACCCGGATCGGGGTGACCCGGGCCAGCTGCTCCTCCTTGTCCGCGGCCCGGTCGACCAGGCGGTCCGCGACCACGATCGGCACACCGACCGCTGCCGCCGCGGCGGCGCCGGCCGCGCCGATCAACCCGCGACGGCTGCGCCCCGGCTCGGCCGGCGGCGGGGCCGCGCTCATCCGGGGCCCGGGCGCCTCGCCCGACCCGCGGCGGCGCCCCGAGTGCTCATCTGGCGATGATCACCGATCCCGCGCCCGAGCGCCAGGGTCGAGGCCGCCGGCTCGCCGTGCGGAGGCGCGCCGGTGCCGCCGGCGGCTCAGTCGCGCTGCAGCACGAAGAAGTACGGCGGCGCGGCGCGCAGGTCCATGCAGCCCAGCAGCGTGGTGTCGTCGACGCGGCGGAACAGGTCGATGATCGGCAGGTGGTCGTAGCTCATCCCGGCGGTGACCACACCGCGGTACTCCACGTTGCGCAGCCGGGCACGCGGCTTCTTCGTGACCAGCAGCGGCAGCGCGACGCCCATCACCGCGCGGCCCCGGGACACCACCTGCTCGGGGATCGAGTCGAGCATGCCGAAGGGGATGCGCCGCGGGTCGGCGGAGACGATCCGGCCACCCGGCGCGGTGAACAGCAGCGGGTGCACCTCGTCGGCGGAGTCGAACCGCTTGCCGTACCAGCCCGAGGCCTCCAGCAGCCCGTCCATGGGGTGGCCGGTGGCCAGCTCCCGGCCGCGCCACTGGCCACGCAGCGTCTCGGCCCGCACCGCGGGGAGGGTGTCGAAGAACGCCAGCGCCTCGTCGCGGTCGCAGGCGGGCTCGAGCTCGGCGAGCCGGGCCGCCGCGGCAGCGGGGTCGCCGGTCACGTCGCTGGTCGGGTCGCTGGTCGGGTCGCTGGTCACGTCGTTGGTCATCGTCACTCCCTGGTCGGTGGCGGGACCATGATCCCTGCCCGCCGCAAACCGTGGACGCGCCGTACGAAGGGTGGACGTCAGGCGCGGGCCGCGGCGCGCCGCTTCACCTCGGCCCAGGAGAACCGCTGGCGCAACGTCGCTCCGCTCGGTGCGTCCGGCTGCTCCCGAGCCCAGGCCGAGTAGTCGGCGAAGCTGCCGGTGGCACCCGGCTCGGCCAGATAGCTGGCGACCAGCGTGACCACGTCGTCGTCGCTCCAGCGTCGCGTGGTCGACCGGGTCTTGTTGGTCTGCACCCCGGCGCGAGCGCAGGCATCCGTCCACGAGCCGAACCGGCGGATCAGCAGGGCCGGCGAGGCGGCGTCGCGACCCCGCTGCCAGGCGTCGTACGACGCGGCGGTGAGGGGCTCGCCGAGCTCGGCGGCGGCCGCCGCGACGTCCGCGGCGAGTCGGTCGTCGGAGTACACGGGGACTCTCACCCCCTCACCGTAGCCCCACCCGCCGGGCCGCCCCTGCGGCCCGCGAGCCCGTGAGCCCGTGAGCCCGCGAGCCCGCGAGCCTCTGAGCCTCTGAGCCCGGGCGAGGTTGTCCCAGGACGGCAGCATGGCGCCATGAGCATGGAGGCGGTCGGCGAGCCCGCGTTCACCCACCGCTGGGTGCCCAACGGTCCCCGGGCCCTGGCGCTGGTGCTGCACGGCGGCGCGGAGACGGGCACGGATCCGGTGGGGGCGCGCAGCCTGTCGTGGCAGCGTGGCCGGCTGCTGGCCCGGTCGCTGGCGCGCCCGCTGCGCCGTGACGCCGTCGGCGTCGTGCTGCTGCGCTACCGGGTGAAGGGGTGGAACGACGCCGGGGACCCCGACCCGGTCCGGGACGCGCGCTGGGCGCTGGGCGCGCTGGCGCGCCACCACGACCTGCCGGTGGTGCTGGTCGGGCACTCGATGGGGGCCCGCACGGCGGTCGCCGTGGCCGACGACCGTGCCGTGCGTGGCGTCGTCGCGCTGGCGCCGTGGCTGCCTGCTGGGGAGGACGTGACCCCGCTGGCGGGCAAGGTGCTGCGCGCGGCCCACGGCACGGGAGACCGGGTCACCTCCGCCGCCGCGACGCGCGCCTTCGTGGCCCGGGCGAACGAGGTCGGCGACGCCCGCTTCACCGACATGGGCGACGTCGGCCACTACCTGCTGCGCCGATCGCGGGCGTGGACCGGCTTCGCGCTGGCGGGCGTGCGGGAGATCCTCAACGACGTCCACGGCCAGGAAGGCTGAACAGCCCACGGGACACCGCGGAGCCCTCGTGCGCCGCGCGCCCTAGGGTTCCACCATGACCTGGCCCGAGCCGAGCTCCGCCCTCGGCTGGGTCGTGCTGGTCGTCGAGCTCGCGCTGCGCGTGGTCGCCCTCGGCGTGATCCCCGGCAACCGCAAGCCCTCGACCGGGATGGCCTGGCTGCTGCTGATCATGGTCGAGCCGCTGATCGGCTTCGCGATCTTCCTGCTGTTCGGCCGCACCCGGATCGGCGGGCGGCGGATCACCCGGCAACGCGTCGCCGTGGACACCATCCGGAGGCGCGTGGCCGCGCACGACCTCTCCTTCGACACCTCCGCGCTGCCGCCGACGCTGGCCGGGGTGGCCGACCTGAACCGCACCCTGGGCGCCCTGCCGATGACCGGCGGCAACGAGGTGCAGCTGCTCGCCGACTACCGCACGGTGATCGCGGAGATGGCCGCCGAGGTGGACCGGGCCCGCAGCCACGTGCACGTCGAGTTCTACATCGTCGCCTGGGACGAGGTCACCGATCCGCTCTTCGCCGCGCTGCAGCGCGCCGCCGAGCGCGGGGTCGACGTACGGCTGCTCTTCGACCACCTCGGCACCCGCCGCATCCGCGGCTACCACCGGACGCTGCGCCGGCTGCGCGACAGCGGCATCGAGTGGCACCCGATGCTCCCCATCGACCCGCTGCGCGGCCGGTTCCGACGCCCCGACCTGCGCAACCACCGCAAGATCCTGGTCGTCGACGGCGCCGTGGGGTTCACCGGCTCGCTGAACCTGATCGAGCCGGGCTACCACCACCCGCGCAACCACCGCATCGGCCGCGAGTGGGTCGAGCTGATGGTGCGGCTGGAGGGGCCGGTGGTCACCGGGCTGAACGCGGTCTTCGCCTCGGACTGGTACGTCGAGACCGGCGAGACCGTCGACCTGGTCGCCGTGCACGGCGAGCCGGACACGCGCGAGGACGAGGAGCTCGACGTGCCCTGCCAGGTGGTGCCGAGCGGGCCGGGCATCGTCGCGGAGAACAACCTGCGGATGTTCACCACCCTCATCTACGCCGCCACCCGGCGGGTGTCGCTGACCTCGCCGTACTTCGTGCCCGACGAGTCGCTGCTCTACGCGGTCACCACCGCGGCGCGGCGCGGGCTCGAGGTGGAGCTGTTCGTCAGCGAGGTCTCCGACCAGGTGATGGTGGGCCATGCGCAGGCGTCGTACTACCGGGCGCTGTTGGAGGCCGGCGTGCGGATCCACCTCTACCCGGCGCCGTTCGTGCTGCACTCCAAGCACTTCACCATCGACGACGATGTCGCCGTGGTCGGCTCCTCCAACATGGACATGCGCTCGTTCGGGCTGAACTTCGAGGTCACCCTGATGCTGCCCGCCCCGGCCGTCGTGGCCCGGATGCGGCAGGTCGAGGACCGCTACCGCGCGCTCTCGCGCGAGCTCACGCTGAGCGAGTGGGACCGGCGTCCGGCCCGGACGCGGTACCTCGACAACGTGATGCGGCTGACCGCGGCACTGCAGTAGCCGCCGGCTCCTCCTCGGTGCGCTCAGTGGCTGGCGAGGCGGCCGGTGATCCGGCCGATGAGGCCGGTGCGCCCGGGCGCGATGCGCGAGGCCAGGTCCACGATCCGCGCGTCCGGACCGACCACGGCGCGGGGGCGGTCCTTCTCGATCACCTTCACGATGCGGCGCGCCACCAGGGACGGCGGCGGCATCAGCACCGCCAGCCGGCCGGAGGAGACCTGGGCGATCCGGGCCCCGTCGGCACCGAGAGCGCCGGCCGTGATCCCGGTGCGGTGGGTGCCCGGGAAGACCACGCTGACGCCGACCGAGGTGTCGACCAGCTCGCCGCGCAGCGCCTCGGTGAAGGCCTTGACCGCACCCTTGGTGAGCGCGTAGCCGGCAGTGTGCGGCAGTCCCATCAGGCCCGCCATCGAGGAGACGTTGACGATGTGCGCCTCCTCCTGGGCCCGCAGCACCGGCAGGAAGAAGCGGCACCCGTGGACCACGCCCCACACGTTGACGTCGACCAGGGCGTGCAGGTCCTCCAGCCGCTCCGCGGAGAACGCCCCCACCGAGGTGATGCCGGCGTTGTTCACCAGCACGTGCAGCACGTCGTGCTCGGCGAGCACCTCGTCGACCAGGGCGGCCATCCGCTCGGCGTCGGAGACGTCGGCCAGGTGCACCGACGCGCGCCGGCCCTCGGCACGCACGAGCCGGGCGGTCTCCTCGACGCCCTCGGGACGCAGGTCCACCAGGGCCAGGTCGCAGCCGCGGCGGGCGAGCCGCTGCGCGGTGACCCGGCCGATGCCGCTGCCCGCTCCCGTGACGAGGGCGACGCGCCCCTCCAACCGCTGCATGCCTGGCTCCTTGACGTCGTACGAGACCCCGCGAACGAGAACACGTTATAGCCCGTGGCTCGGCGCAGCGGCCGGTCTCAGGAGTGACCCGTGTGCTCCTCGAAGACCAGCACGGTCTGCGTGCCCAGCACCTCGGGCAGCGCCTGCACCCGCTCGAGCACCACCTCGCGGAGGTGGTCGGAGTCGCGGGCGCGCAGCAGCAGCACGCAGTCGAAGTCACCGGCCACCAGCGCCACGTGCGCGGCCTCGGGGAGGTCCCAGGCCCTGGCCCGGAACGACTTCCAGGAGTTCTGCTTGATCCGCACGTGCACGTAGGCCGACAGCCCGAGGCCCAGCGCGGCCGGGTCGACGTCGATCGTGAACCCGCGGATGACCCCGCCCTCGACCAGCCGGCGGACCCGGTCGTAGGCGCTGGAGCGACTCACCCCGACCCGTTCGGCGACCTCCCGCATCGAGGTCCGTGAGTCGGCCCGCAGCACGTCCAGGATCGCGTGGTCGACGGCGTCCATCTCCCGCACTCTGCCATCGAATACCCCCGCGCGGAAGCCATTCGTCCGATGCTGCTCGCCAATGCCCGGACACGGTCGGAGAGTGGGGCCATGTTCACCGAGGGCCAGTACTTCGCGCCCGTGCACGCCGAGGCCGACGGCACCGTGAGCGTCCACCTCGGCTCCGGGCACCCCGGCTTCGCCGATCCCGACTACCGCGCCCGCCGCGACGCACTGGCCACCCTGGCCAGCACCTGGCGACCTGGCGACCCCCTGCCCGAGGCCGACTACACCGACGCCGAGCACGAGGTCTGGCGGGTGGTCAGCGAGGCGCTGGTCGCCAAGCACCGCGCCCGTGCCTGCCGGGAGTTCCTCGACGGCAAGGAGGCGCTCAACCTGCCGATCGACCACGTCCCGCAGCTCAGCGAGGTCTCCGGGTGGCTCGCACCGCTCACCGGGTTCGGCTACCGGCCGGCGGCCGGCCTGGTGCCGCTGCGCGAGTTCTACGGCGCGCTCGACGAGCGCGCGTTCTGGTCCACGCAGTACGTGCGGCACCACTCCGTGCCGCTCTACACCCCCGAGCCCGACGTGCTGCACGAGGTGGTCGGGCACGGCAACACGCTGGCCGACCCGCGCTTCACCGCGCTCTACGAGCTGGCCGGACAGGCCTCCCGCCGGGTGCGCACGCCGGCGGCGCTGGAGGCGGTCAGCCGCGTCTTCTGGTTCACCCTCGAGTTCGGCGTGCTGTGGGAGGACCGCGAGCTCAAGGCGTACGGCGCCGGGATCCTCTCCTCCCCCGGCGAGATCGAGGCGTTCCGCGGCGTCACACTGAAGCCCCTGGAGATCGCCGCGATGGCGACCCAGGCCTACGACATCACCGACTACCAGCACGTGCTCTACGCCGCGGAGTCCTTCAGCCAGGTCGAGGACGTGGTCGGCGGATTCTGGGCGGAGTGCACCGACGACTCGATCGCGACGATGCTGGCCGACGCGGGCGCGTCGTACGATCCGGCCTGAGGCCGCGACCTGCCGACTCGGCGGACGGAAACTCACGAGTCGGCGTACGAGAACTCACGACTCGGGGGACGGAAGGTCCCGACTCGGGGGACGGGAACTCACGAGTCGGGGAGCCTCAGATGTCGGTCGGCATCACGTTGGTGCCGTTCTTCATCCGCTCCCGGAAGCTGCCGGTGGGGAACTCGCGGTCCTTGAGCTTCTCCATGAAGCCGCGCAGGGTCCGCTCGCCGTACGCGGGGGCGACGTGGTCGACGACCGACCAGTACTTCGCCGCCTCGAGGTAGAAGGCGACCGGCTTGAGCTGCTTGGAGATCTTGCCGAGCCGGGTGAGGCGGGCGATCTTCTTGTCCCAGCTGGCCATCGTCACGACGTCCCACTGCGGCTCGCGGCCGGTGATGTCGAACATCATCTGGCCGGCGTCCTTCAGCGTCACGACGTTGTCGGCCACCCAGGGGCCACCGACCGGCAGGACGCGGCCCAGCGCGTCGGCGTTGAGCACCTGGTTGGTGATGAACTCGGCCAGGTCCTCGCGGGCGATCGGGTTGACCACGTTGTACTCGCCGTGGTCGAAGATCCGGTAGGCGAGGCCGTTCTTGACGTCGCCGAAGGTCATCGACAGGTACGGGTAGTAGGCGGTGGGCCGGATGATGGTCCAGGGCAGCGCGCCGTGGTGCTGACCGATCAGCTCGCCCTCGACCTGCAGCTTGTAGACCTGCGGGATCAGCTCGGGCCGGTAGGCGCCGAAGTCGCTGATGTGGATGAACTGGCGCACCCGGTGCTCCACGGCGGCCTTGATGCCGTTGACCACGGCCTCGTGGTCGACCAGGCGGCACTCCTCGGCGTCGTTGGGCCGGCGGCCGCTGAGCAGGGAGATCACGACGGCGGTGTCCCCGCCGGCGACGGCGTTGACGACGTCCGCGGCGCGGGTCGGGTCGCCCACCACGATCTCGGCGTCGGCGAACTCGGCGTCGTTCTTGACCGCGGCGTCGCGGGCCAGCACGACGGGGGCGTAGCCCCGGCTGGCGAGCTCGGGCACCAGCGCCCGGCCGATGTAGCCGGTGCCGCCCAGCACCAGCACGCGTTCGCCGTTGCCGGCACCGACGGGGCCGGTGACGTAGGTCTGCGACGGCGTGGTGAGCAGCCGCTCACGGAGCGCGCGGCTGTTGTCCTGGGCGGCGGCGACATCGAGGTCGGTGATGGTGCTGAAGGCCATGGAATAGATGATATATGCATCCAAGCGATCACGTTAGGTTTGTCCCGTGAACGCACGCACCGGCACCACTCGCACCGGCACCGTCCTGCGGGTCCCCCCGATCAGCCCCGAGCTCCACGCCGCCACCGGCGAGCGGTACGACGCCCTCGACCTGCCGGGCGACCCCGGCGACCCCGGCGTCGCCGACGACCCGGCGCGGGCCGCGTTCCTGGCCGAGCACGGCGGTGACGTGGTGGCGATCGTGTGCTCCAACCTCTCCCCCGTGCCCGCGAGCCTGATCGAGGCGCTGCCCCGGCTCGGGGTGATCGCCAACCACGGGGTCGGCTACGACAACGTCGACGTCGACGTTGCGCTGGCGCGCGGGATCGCGGTCAGCCACACCCCCGACGTGCTCGACGACGCGGTCGCGGAGACCGCGCTCGCGCTGCTGCTCGCCGCCCGGCGCCGGATCGTGACCGCAGACCTGTTCGTGCGCGACGGCGCGTGGTCGAAGGGCGCGTTCCCGCTCACCGACCAGGTCTCCGGCAGCCGGGTCGGCATCCTCGGCCTGGGCCGGATCGGCCGCGCGGTGGCGCGCCGGCTCGAGGCGTTCGGTTGCGCGATCAGCTACCACAACCGGCGCCCCGTGCCCGGCGTCGACTACGCCTACGCCGCCTCCCCGGCCGAGCTGGCCGCGGGCGTCGACAACCTGATCGTGATCGTGCCCGGCGGCCCCGGCACCGAGGGGCTGGTGGACGCCGCCGTGCTCGACGCGTTGGGACCCCGCGGGCTGCTCGTCAACGTCGCCCGCGGGTCGGTGGTGGACGAGGACGCCCTCGTCGCCGCGCTGCAGGAGGGCCGCCTCGGCGGTGCCGCGCTCGACGTGTTCGCCCGCGAGCCGGAGGTGCCGGCCGCGCTCCTGGTCCGTGACGACGTGGTGCTCGCCCCGCACGTCGGCTCGGCCACCCACGAGACCCGCGCCGCGATGCGCCGGCTCACCCTCGACAACCTCGACGACTGGCTGGCCACCGGCACGCTGCGCACCCCGATCCCCGAGATGAGCGCCTCCCCGGGCGAGGGAGGCGAGCGCTGATGGACCTCGGGCTCGACGGAGCGGCCGCCGTGGTCACCGGCGGCAACCGCGGCATCGGCAAGGCGGTCGCCGCCGCCCTGGTCGCCGAGGGCGCCCGCGTGGTGCTGCTGGCCCGGGACCGCTCGGCGCTGGAGGCCACCGCGGCCGAGATCGGCGCCGCGGGCGTCGTGGTCGCCGACACCACCGACGACGCCGCGGTGCGCGCGGCCATCGACACCGCCGCCGAGCTGCTCGGCGGGCTGGACGTGCTCGTCAACGCCGCCGCACCCCGGGCCACCGCGCCCACCGCGCCGGGCCTGGCCGGCCTGGACGACGCCGACTTCCTGCAGAACGTCGACACCAAGGCGTTGGGCTACCTGCGCACCGCTCGCGCCGCGGCGCCGTACCTGCGCGAGCGCGGCGGCGCCATCGTCAACATCTCCGGCGTCAACGCCCGCACCACCGGCAACATCGCCGGGTCGGTGCGCAACATCGCGGTCGTCGCGCTCAGCAAGAACCTGGCCGACGACCTGGGACCGGCCGGCATCGCC
Source organism: Nocardioides faecalis (assembly GCF_018388425.1). Classification (NCBI taxonomy): domain Bacteria; kingdom Bacillati; phylum Actinomycetota; class Actinomycetes; order Propionibacteriales; family Nocardioidaceae; genus Nocardioides; species Nocardioides faecalis. Next base: position 2,558,044 of record NZ_CP074406.1, read on the forward strand.
GTCACCTGCGTGCACCCCGGGCTGACCGTGACCGAGCGCAACGACGGCGACGCCGAGTACGCCGCCGCGGCCGCCGGCAACGCCCTGGGCCGCCCGGTCAGGGCCGCGGAGGTCGCCGACGTGGTGGTGTTCCTCGCCTCCCCGCGGGCCCGGGTCGCCAACGGCGCCGTCGTCTCCGTCGACGGCGGCCGGGTGGGTCCGATCTTCACCTGAGCATCCGCGACGGCGTGCGACGGCGTGCGACGGCGGAGACGAGGGGGCCCGGTTCTCGCTACGCTGCTTGACGGATGCACCCACGACCACCCCCGTGGAGGAGCCCGTGGACACCGTGGACGCCGTGGACCCGGTGCACGCCGCCGTGGCGGCCACCACGGTGGTGGGCAGCGCGCGGAGGCTCGAGATCCTCGTCCTCGGCGCCGTGCAGGTGTGCCGTGACGGGCACCAGGTCGACCTGGGCACGCCGCGGCAGCGCCAGGTCGTGGCCGCGTTGGCGCTCGCGGGCGGCGAGCCGCTGTCGAGCGGGCGGCTCATCGAGCGGGTCTGGGGAGACGCCGCGCCCCCGACCGCGCTGACCACGCTGCACGGCTACGTCGCCGCGCTGCGCCGGGCGCTCGAGCCCGACCGGGCACCGCGGGGGCCGGCCACCGTGCTCCTCACCCGCGGTGACACCTACCGGTTGCAGGTGCCCGCGTCCGCCCGCGACGAGGTGCGGTTCGAGCGGCTCGTCGCCTCCGCCCGCGCCCGGTTGGAGGTCGTGCCCGACCACCTGCGGCCGCGGGTCGCGCCACACGCGCGGGAGGCGGTCGAGGCGGCCCTCGACGAGCTCGACGAGGCGCTCGCGCTGTGGCGGGGCACGCCGTACGCCGAGCTGGGCGCGGACCCGGTCGCGCACGCGCACCGGATCCGGCTGGAGGACCTGCACCGGATGGCCGGGGAGCTGCGGGCGGTCGGGCAGCTCGCCCTCGGCCTGCACGACGTCGTGCGCGGCGAGCTCGAGGCCCGCACCGCCGAGCATCCGTTGCACGAGCGCTGGTGGGCGCTGCGGGCGCTCGCCCTGGCCCGGGAGAGCCGGCAGGCCGACGCGCTCGCGGTGCTCGACGAGCTGCGCGCACACCTGGCCGACGAGCTCGGCGTGGACCTCAGCCCGCCACTGGCCGAGCTGCGCACCGCGATCCTGCGCCAGGACCCCTCGGTCACCGACCTCGCGCCGCCCCCGGCCGCGCCGGCACCACCGCGCCAAGCCTCCACCCGGTTGCCCCGGGCGCCGTGGCCCCTCGTCGGTCGCGAGAACGACGTCGCGGCGCTGCACGGCGCGCTGGCCGGCGCCGGCGCGGGCACGGCCGGGTTCGCGGTGCTGACCGGCGGCGCCGGGGTGGGGAAGTCGCGCCTGGTCGGCGAGCTGGCCGCGCACGCGCTCGCTCAGGGCTGGCAGGTGGCGGTGGGGCACTGCTCGCAGGAGGACGGGGCTCCCCCGCTGTGGCCGTGGCTCTCCGCGCTGGAGATGCTCGGCACGTCGTACGACCTGGCCACGGCCGGTGCCGAGGCGGGCGGGCAGTTCCGGGTGCGGGCCGGCGTGGCGCGTGCCGTGCTGGGCCTCGCCGCCACCGCCCCGGTGCTGGTGGTGCTGGAGGACCTGCACTGGGCGGACTCCTCGACGCTGGGCGTGCTGCGGCTGCTCACCGAGGCGGCCGGGCCGCAGCGGCTGCTGGTCGTGGCGACCTGGCGGACCCCGGCCACCTCGGCGCGCGACCTCAGCGGGGTGGCGGAGGCGATGGCGCGCCGCCACGCCGTACGACGCGACCTGGCCGGCCTCGACGTGGCCGCCACCGGGACGGTGTACGCACAGGTCGCGGGCCGCGAGCTCGCCGCCCCGCTGGCCGCCGAGCTGCACCGGCGCACCGACGGCAACGCGTTCTTCGTCGTCGAGTTCGCCCGCCTCGCCGGCGAGGCCGACCGCGACGTGAGCGACCTGCTGCACGCCGGCGCCCTGCCGCGGGCGGTGACGGAGGTGGTCGAGCAGCGGCTGGCGGCGTTGCCCGAGGCCACCCGCACCGTCCTGCGCAGTGCCGCCGTCCTCGGCCGGCTCTTCGACCTGCAGACCCTGGGCGAGCTGGTCCGGATCACCCCCGAGGAGCTGCTCGACACCGTGGAGCCGGCGCTGGAGGCGGGGCTGCTGGAGGAGGACGGCGTCGAGCTGTTCCGGTTCTCCCACGCCCTGGTCGTCGACGTGCTCTGCGCCTCGACGAGCTCCACCCGGCTGGCCCGGACCCACCGGCTGGTCGCGGAGCTGCTCGAAGGTCGTGCCGACCGTGAGGCCGAGCTCGCCTGGCACTGGCGCTCCGCCGGGCCCGCGCACGCCGGCGCCGCGTGGCGGGCCGGCGCGGCCGCGGCACGCGCCGCCTCCCGTGTGCACGCCTACGACGACGCCGCCGAGCTGTTGCAGACCGCGCTCGCCCTGCAGGCAGGCGACCCCGCGGCCGGGCCGCGCGAGCGGTTGGCGCTGCTGGAGCAGGCGATCGAGGTCTACCGCTGGGCCGGGATGCTGCCCGAGCTGATCGGCGCCGTGGAGCGCTCGATCGCAGCCGCCGACGAGCTCGGCGAGGTCACCGCGCTGGCGCACGCGGCCACGCAGACCACGCACCGCATGCTGTGGCGCTCCGCGCCGTTCGGGGCGGTCAACGAGGTGGTCGTCGGCGCACTGCGCCGGGCGCTGGCGCGGCTGGGCGAGTCCCACCCGGCGGAGCACGCGCTGCGCTGCCGGGTGCTCGTGAGCCTGGCCAACGAGCTGCGCGAGGAGGTGCCGCTGATCGAGCGCACCGCCTTGTGCCGTCGTGCCTTGGAGCTCGCCCGCGCCCTGGACGACCCGGCCCTGCTGTGCGACGTGCTGCTGCACACCGGCATCTCGACGTGGACCTCGCCCACCGCGCCCGACACCCTGGCCGCGGCCCAGGAAGCGGTCGGGCTGGCCGAGTCGGTCGGGGACCGGCACGCGCTGCTGATGGCGCGGACGATGAGCACGGTGGTCCTGGGCGAGCTGGGCCGGGTCGAGGAGATGTGGCACTCGATGGGCCTCGCCCGGGCGCTGGCCGCCGAGCTGCGGGTGATCTACGCCGACCTGGTGCTGGACGAGATCGAGGTGGCCTGGACCGCGGCGGCGGGGCGGTTCGCCGAGTGCGAGGAGATGCTGGTGACGATCAAGCGTCGCCTCGGGCTCCTGGCCCGCACCGGGCACGACGCCGAGCTCGCCCTGGACACCCACTTCGACCTGTTCGCGGTGCGGCTGTGGCAGGGCCGGCCGCTGGACGCGCTGCCCGGGTTGCAGGCGCGGATCGACGCCGGGTTCCCGATGCAGGTCTTCGTCGTCGTCGCGAACTCGCGCGCGGGGCGCCACGCCGAGGCGGTGGCCGCCTTCGACCCCGAGCAGCTGCACGCGCTGCTGGAGCGTGAGCTGGCCTTCTCCAGCCCGCTGTGGTGCGGGATCGCCGAGGCGGCGCTCCACCTCGGCGACGCCGACCTGGGCCGGCACGCGCACGAGCGGCTGGCGCCGTACGCCGGGCGCGCCTCGGGTGCCGACGGGATGCTCTTCGGCCCGGTGGACGCGTTCCTCGCCCTGGCCGCCGCCGCGGCCGGGGAGACGCCGACCGCGAGCACGCACGCGGATCGTGCCCTCGAGATCGTCGACGCGTGGGGCCTGCCCGCGGCCCACGACTGGCTCGCGGACCTGCGCAGCCGGCACGGGTTCTGAGGCCCCTCAGCGACTCCCGGACCGCGCGGACCTATCGGTGGACCGTCGCCGGCTGGCCGGTCGCGGGCGCCACCCGCGCCCGCTACCAGATTCGCCGCGCCGACCGCGGCAAGGTGCTGCGGGTCGTGGTCACGGCGCACCGCCCCGGCTACGCGCCGAAGGTCCTGTACCTGCGCGCGGGCCGGGTCCGCTGAGCAGACCCGGCCGGCGGTGGCGTCGACGACGCTCAGGTGGGGGTGCGCCTCACCTGCGCCGTACGACGCGGACGCTGCTGGTCAGCGCCGTACCGGACGCGTCGGCGGCCACGACGACCCGCCACCGGCTCTTGCCGCGCGGCACCCGCGTCGTGAACGAGAACCTCCCGGCGGTGCTGGTCCGGGTCGTCTTCACGGTGCGCCAGGTGCAGACGCGCTCGCCGCGCTTGCGGACACAGCTGGAGCGCTGCAGCCGCACCTTGCGTCCCACGGCGGGCAGGACGGAGCCGGAGACCTTCACCCGCTTCTTGCTCGTCGGCTTCCGCGGGACCGACAGGTTCGTCAGCACGCTGCGTGCGGCCACCCGCACGTCGTACGACGCCGCGCCGGCCTGCATGAGGGGGTCGTTCTTCCGGCCGGCGTAGTGGAACCGGTAGGTGCCGGCCTGCGCGACCCGCTCCCGCCAACGGCCGACGAACGTCCCCTTCCGGGTGCGGGCGAGCGCCAAGATGCCGCGGAGGACGGGCTTGCCGGTCCGGGCGGGGGTGAACGTCACGCGCAGAGCCGGACGCTCGGCCGGCACCTGCGTGTCCAGGCCGGTCAGGGTCGCGGTCAGGTCCGTCTGCTGGCCGGCACGCACGGTGCCGGCACCGGAGACCCGCAGCGTGCTGGGCACGACCACGGACTCCAGCGGGGCACCGCTGCGCCAGATGGCGACCGCGTTGCGGTCGAAGCTGGAGAACACGAGCTCGGCGGCGTCGTCGCCGTCGAGGTCGGCCACCACGGCCCCGCCGGACTGGCCGAAGCGCTCACCGGGAGCGGTCAGCGTGTGCAGGCGGGTGGAGCCGTCCTCGCGCTGCTCGATCCAGAAGAGGCGGTGGTCGCCGTCGCCGGACACGGCGAGGTCGATGTCGCCGTCGCCGTCCACGTCGCCGTAGCCGAACACACCGGGGGCGGCCTGGCCGGGCACGGCCCGCGACGTGATGTCGTCGCCGGGGAAGATCATGTTGCGGTCGTTCTTGAACTCCGCGGGGCAGCTCGGGTCCGGGTTGGCCGGGGTGGACAGCCGGGTGATGCCCCACGGCTCGGTGATGGCCTCACCGGGGGTCAGCTCGAAGACACCCTCGGCCGGCTGGGGCGTGGAGAACGTGCAGCGGCCGGTGTGGTTGGTGCCGACCCAGACGGTCCGGCCGTCACCGCGGAAGTCGGGGACCGGGCGGATCTGGAAGCCCGGGCCGGTCTGCGCCAGCGTGGCGATCACATGCATCGTGAAGTCGCCGGCGGCGATGCCGTCGGACAGGTCCCCGGTCTGCCGCCACCACAGGAAGGACGCGCGGGTGGGGTTGTCGGCCATCGAGCCGGTGCCGAAGTACTGCGACGAGGCGATGTCGAGGCGACCGTCGCCGTCCACGTCGGCGACCACCGGGATGCTGCCGCCCTCGGTGCCGATCGTGACGGGGGCGGCGAACTTCCCGCCCGCGAGCCCGCGGAACACCTGCAGCGCGACGATGTCGTCGTCGAGGTTCGCCGCCACGCGGCCGGCCTCCGAGGTGGTGACGAGGTCCTTGCGTCCGTCCCCGTCCAGGTCCACGTGCTGCACGCCGTGGTAGCTGCCGAGCTGTCCCGTGATCACGTCGTGGCGCACGAACGGACGGGCCACGTCGTCGGCCCCGACGCCCCGGTTCTCCCACCAGGTGATCGCGCTGCGGGGCTGGTCCCTGTCGAAGAAGTAGCCGGAGGGCAGCAGCAGGTCGGTGTCGCCGTCGCCGTCCATGTCGGTGAGCGTGACCTGGTTCGGGAAGACGATGCCGTCGCCGGGGGTGATCACGGAGACCTTCGTCCACTGACCGATGTAGGCGCCCGGACGGTAGACCTGCAGGGTGCCGCCGCCCTGTGGGGCGCCGGAGCTGTTCAGCGCCCCGTACCCGGACACGACCAGGTTCTTCTCCCCGGCGAACACCTCCCCGACGACGGTGAAGGACGCACCCGGGACCGTGTCCACGTCGACCCGGCTGAAGACGGTCGCTTCGGGGGCGTCCGCCGGCGCGTCGCCACGCGCCACGGGCGCCTGGAGCGCGGGCGCGACGGAGGCGGCCACCAGGCCGGCGACGCCGCCCACGAGAAGTCGCCGGACGCGAACGGGGAGACGAGCCATGGGGACCTCTTCACTGCCATGCCCGAGAACGGATATACGATATCCGGCAGCATTGGGGGTGGCCGGCGCAGCGGCAAGACGCTGCTCACTCCCCGGACACACTCCCCGGACACCCCCGGGCCCCTCGGGCGTCAGCGGTACGTCAGCAGCCGCCGGTCGTGCTCCACGTGGGAGTGGTCGTTGTAGGTCAGCAGGCTCAGCCCGCGACCACCGTGCAGCAGCTTGGTGACGCCGGTGTTGACCGCGACCCGGTTCAGGGCGCCCCACAGCGTGGCGTCCCCGGCCAGCGCCAGGGAGGCGACCACGCCGATCGGTCCGCCCGAGCTGACCACCAGCACCGTGCCGTGCTCGGGCTGCGCCCCGGCGGCGGCGTGCAGCGCCACCCGGACCCGCTCCACGAAGGCGGCGAAGGGCTCGTCGTACTCCTCGGCGAAGGCGCCGCCGGACCAGCGCTGGGTGGCCTCCTCGAAGACCCGCTGGTAGCCGGCGCGGGCGTCGCCGGCGGCGGCCAGCTCGGCGAGCAGGGCGGTGCGGCTGGTGAAGTCCGGGCGCGCCGCCCGGACGACGTGGTCGAAGTCGAACTCGTTCCAGCCGCGGTCCTCACACACCGCGACGGCGCCGGAGCGACCGAGCCCTTCAAGGAGGCCGTCGGCGGTCTCGGCGTGGCGGCGCATGTCACCGCGCACCACCAGGTCGGGTGCCACACCGCGCTCGGCGAGAACGCGCCCCAGCAGCCGCGCCTGCTCGTGGCCGGTCACCGAGAGCGCGTCGTAGTCGTCGGCCTCGAACGAGGCCTGGCCGTGCCGGACCAGGTAGAGCCGCCTCATCCCTCGTCCTTCCCGGACGCGTCCTGGCCGACCTCGAGCTGCGCGATCCGCGCCGCGAACCGGCGCTGCTCGGCGTCGTAGGCGGCCCGGTCCTCGTGCTTGGACCGCACCGCCGCCTCCGCGGCCGGGTCGGGCAGCACCACCAGGTCGCCGGCGGCCATGCCCGCGAGCAGTGCGTCGGCGACCTGGTCGGCGGTGTACGGCGAGGAGTCGATCAGCCGCGCCGCGACCGCGTCCATCGCGGTGTCCGAGCCGGTCAGCGACCCCGACAACGGGGTGCGGATGAAGCCCGGGCACAACGCGGTCACCTGCACGCCGAAGGGGTGCAGCTCGTAGGCCAGCGACTCGCTGAGCGCCACCACGCCCGCCTTCACCGCGGTGTACGACGCCATGCCGGGCGGGTGCACCAGGCCGGCAAGGGACGCGGTGTTGACGATGTGGCCGCTGCCTTGGGCCTTCAGGTCGCCGGCGAAGGTGCGGCAGCCGCGGACCACGCCGAGCAGGTTGACGTCGATGACGCGCTGCCACTCCTCGAGGCCCACGACGTCGATCCGGCCGCCGGTGGCCACCCCGGCGTTGTTGACGAGCACGTCCAGCCCGCCCCAGCGCTCGTGGACCCACGCGCGCGCCGCCGCCCAGTCGGCGTCGCTGGTCACGTCCAGCGGCAGCGGGTGCAGCCGTCCTGGCGCCTCGCCGCTGGGATCGCCCTGGCCCTCCAGCGCCGCCAGCGCGTGCGGCAGGTCGGCGACGACCACGTCGTCCCCGCGCGCGGCGAACCGCGCCACCATCGCCGCTCCGAGCCCGGAGGCCCCTCCGGTCACCAGCACCCTCATCGCGCTTCCTCTCCTCGATCCGCTGCACCTGCCGGCTCCCCCGGCTCCCCCGACTCCCCCGGCGCGCCCGCCACGCCCTCCGCACCGGACAACATCCCCACCGCGTACCGGGCGTAGCGGTGCGCGACCTGCTCGGCCGTGACCGGGCCGGCGACGGAGAACCAGGACGGCAGCGAGGTGCACATGGTCGCCACGGCGCGACACGCCGTCCGCACCTCGCTCTGCGACACCTCCGGGAAGGCACGGGCCGCCTGCTCGTCCAGCGCGTGCTGCACGTCGTCGCGCAGCGCCGTGACCCGGGCGAGGTCGGCTCCGGTCAGGCCGCGCATCTCGCTGGCCCCGAGGAACGCCAGGTCCGCACGGTGGGCGTGGAACAGCGCCAGCGCCTCCACCATCAGCGCGAACCGCTCCTTCTCGCTGCCACCCTCGGCGCGGGCAGCCTCCAGGCGCCAGGTCAGCTCGGACATGGTCAGGTCCATCAGCGCCCGCAGGATCTGCTGCTTGCTGGCGTAGTGGTGGTAGATCGCGGCGACGCTCACGCCCATCTCGGCGGCGATCTCGCGCATGGTCGCGGCGTGGAAGCCGCGTGCGACGAAGATCCGCAGCGCGGCGTCGAGGACGGCGTCGAGACGCAGTGGGGCGAAGGTGCGCCAGCCGCCGTCGCCGGCGGCGCTCTCCCCGCGCGCCGGATCCGGCGAGGCACCGGACAGCAGCCGGCCGACCGGCACCTCGAGCGCGTGGGCGATCAGGTGCAGCCGTTGGACCGTCAGCGGGGTCTTGCCGGTCTCGATGGCGCTCAGGGTGGCGGGGCTGACCCCGACCTCGCCGGCGAGGGCGCGGAGGCTCGTGCCCTGGGCGGTGCGATGCGCGCGGACGGCCGCCGCGACCTGCCCGCTCGCCACCTCGTGTTCAGCCACGCTGAACATCTTAGAGGGTCTCGACGGAGTGAACGCGACCGTGCGATCATTCACGAACTGTTCAGACAGGAGCTGTCATGGTGCACGACCTACTCCCGCTCGACCGCCTGGGCACCGCGCTCGCCGAGCGGCTCGGCGACGACGCCTGGCGCGACGTGGACGCCGAGCTGATCAGCGGCGGCAAGTCCAACCTCACCTTCGTGCTCTCCAGCAGCGCCGGCGAGCTCATCCTGCGCCGCCCGCCCACCGGCGAGCTGCTGCCCAGCGCGCACGACATGGGCCGGGAGGCCCGGGTGCAGCAGGCGCTCGGCCCCACCGCCGTGCCGACCGCGCGGATCGTGTTCCACGACCCCGGCGACCTCATCGGGATCCAGTGCTACGTGATGGAGAAGGTCCCCGGGCACGTGATCCGCGAGGCGCTGCCCGCCGGCTACGCGAGCACCGAGGCCGAGCGGCGCACCATGGCGCGCACCTTCGTGCGCACCCTCGCCGACCTGCACGCCCTCGACCCCGAGGCCGTCGGCCTGGGCGACTACGGCCGGCCCACCGGCTACCTCGAGCGGCAGGTGCGGCGCTGGGGCGGGCAGTGGGAGGCCAGCCGCACCCACGACGTGCCCGAGCTCGACGAGCTGAGGCGCCGCCTCGCCGCGAACATCCCGCCGCAGCAGCGCTCCACGATCGTGCACGGCGACTTCCGCATCGACAACGTCGTGTACGACGCCGAGGACGCCGGGCGCGTCAACGCCGTCCTCGACTGGGAGCTGTCCACCCTCGGCGACCCGCTGACCGACCTGGGCCTGCTGACGCTGTTCTGGCGCGAGGCCGGCGAGGAGCAGTTCAGCCTGATCCCCGGCATCACCCACCTGCCGGGCTTCCTGACCCGCGAGGAGGTCCTGGCGACGTACGCGGAGGCCTCGGGCACCGACCTGGCGGACATGGCCTACTACCAGGCCTTCGCGCACTTCAAGTTCGCCGTCATCGCCCAGGGCGTCTCCGCGCGGTCGGCCGCCGGGGCGATGGGCGGCCAGGACTTCGGCAACCTCGACGCCGAGATCCTCGCCCTTGCCCGCGACGGCCTCGAGCTGATCTGAGCGCCGGCCCGCCCGGCACGCCACCCGCGACACCAGCCCACCGACACCAGCCCACGGTTCGACGAACGGAAACGATGATGGACTTCGAGTTCTCCCCCGCCGCCCGCGACTACTCGGAGCGGATGTGGGACTTCATGCGCGCCGAGGTGTTCCCCGCCGAGGCGGAGTGGACGGCCTACCTCGCCGAGCACGGCGACCACGCGCACCCGCCGGTGATGGAGCGGCTCAAGGAGTCCGCGCGCGAGCGCGGGCTGTGGAACCTCTTCCTGCCCAAGCTGTCCGGGCTGAGCAACCTGGAGTACGCCGCCATCGCGGAGATCTCCGGCTGGTCGCCGGTGATCGCCCCCGAGGCGATCAACTGCCAGGCCCCCGACACCGGCAACATGGAGACCCTCGAGCTGTTCGCCACCCCCGAGCAGCGCGAGCGCTGGCTGGAGCCGCTGCTGGCCGGTGAGATCCGTTCGGCGTTCGCGATGACCGAGCCCGACGTGGCCAGCTCGGACGCCACCAACATCCAGACCCGCATCGTTCGCGACGGCGACGACTACGTCATCAACGGACGCAAGTGGTGGATCACCGGCGCCGCCGACGAGCGGTGCGAGGTCTTCATCGTGATGGGCAAGACCGACCCCGACGCCGAGACCTACCGCCAGCAGTCGATGATCCTGGTCCCCCGCGACACCCCCGGGCTCACCATCGAGCGCAGCCTGCCGATCTTCGGCTACCAGGACCAGCACGGCCACTGCGAGATCGTCTTCGACGACGTCCGGGTGCCGGCCACCAACCTGCTCGCCGGCGAAGGTGACGGGTTCATGATCTCCCAGGCCCGTCTCGGGCCGGGTCGCATCCACCACGCCATGCGTGCGATCGGCATGGCGGAGCGGGCGCTGGCGCTGATGGTGGAGCGCGCCAAGGAGCGCGTCGCCTTCGGCAAGCCGCTGGCCGAGCAGGGCGGGGTGCGGGACCTGATCGCGCAGTCGCGCATCGACATCGACTCCGCCCGCCTGCTCGTCTACAACGCCGCCTGGCTGATCGACAAGCACGGCGCCAAGGGGGCGCGCACCGAGATCGCCGCGATCAAGGTCGCCGCGCCGGCGATGGCGGTGGCCGTCATCGACCGTGCCATCGAGGTCTTCGGCGGAGCAGGCGTCTCCGGCGACACCCCGCTGGCCTACTTCTACGCCTGGGCCCGCGTGCTGCGCATCGTCGACGGCCCCGACGCCGTGCACCGCCGCTCGATCGCGCGCGAGGAGCTGCGCCGCGAGCGCCCCTACGTGGGCTGAGCCGTGGGCTGAGCCGTGACCTGAGCCGTGACCTGAGCCGTGACCTGAGCCGTGGCCTGAGCCGGCCCCGGGGCCGTCTCGCGGCGGGCTCGCCGAGCGCGGCACACTGTTCGGTGCGCCGGCGCTCAGCCCGCGCGGGGAGCAGGAGGGGTCACGCGCGTGATGGAGGTGGTCGGGTACGTCGGCACCGCGGGCGCCGCGACCATGTGGCTGCCCCAGGCGTACCGGGCGCTGCGGCACCGGCACGACGCCGAGACGCTCTCGGCGCTGAGCCGGGCCAGCTACACCATCGCGGTGCTCTTCAACGTGCTCCTGGTCTGCTACGGCTGGCTCGAGCACGCCCGCCCGGTCGTGCTGGCGGGCTTCGTCAACCTGCTGTGCGCGACCGTCATCCTGGCCACCATCACCGGCTCCGCGCGCCGACACCGGGCAGATCAGCCGGCAGATGAGCGGGCCGATCAGCGGGCGGGTCGCCGGGCGGGTCCCCGGTGATCGTGCTCGGCTGGCTGGTCGGCATCGTCGACGTGGCCCAGTTCCTGCCGCAGACCCGGCACGCCCTGCGCCGCTGGCACGACCCGCAGGCCCTGCGCGGTCTGTCGGTGTGGACCTGGTCGATCGCCACCGTCCAGGGTGCGGCCTGGGTGGTCTACGGCTTCGCCAACGAGCTGTGGCCGATCGCGCTGCCGAACCTGCTGATCACCCCCGCCTGCGCGCTGATCCTGCTCGCCCGGCTGCGCGCGGGACACCGGCTGCGCACCGAGGACCTGCAGCGCACCGGGCCGGGCTGAGGACACCGGGCGGGCGCCGGTTCGAGCGCCGGTTCGAGCGCCGGTTCGAGCGCGGACCGTGGAGGACGTCGGTGGGCCTGCCTAGGATCGAGGAGTCCGGCAGCGCCCCGACCGCCCGGCCTCGAGGAGGTCCGCGATGAGCGTCCGTCCCCTTCCCGCTCCCTCCCCCTCGCCAGCACCGGCCCCGGCCCCGCAACCGGCCAGGGACCGGACCGCGACGCAGCTCTCGACACGCTTCGCGGAAGTGCGTGCGCACACCGAGCGGCTCGCCGCACCGCTCTCGGGTGAGGACCAGACGGTGCAGTCCATGCCTGACGTCTCCCCCACCAAGTGGCACCGCGCCCACGTCACCTGGTTCTTCGAGACCTTCGTGCTCGCCGGCAACGAACCCGGCTTCGAGCCCTACGAGGACACGTACTGGTTCCTGTTCAACAGCTACTACGAGGGCGTCGGACCGCGCTACGCCCGCGCCGAGCGGGGCAACATCTCCCGACCCGGTGCACACGAGGTGGGGCGCTACCGCGCCAACGTGGACGAGCGGGTCCGCACCGTCCTCGAGCAGCTCGACGACGGCACGCTGGACCGGCTCGCCCCCACCATCGAGCTCGGCTTCCACCACGAGCAGCAGCACCAGGAGCTGCTGCTGATGGACATCAAGCACGTGCTCTCGCGCAACCCGCTGCGCCCGGCGTACCTGCACGCGCCGCTGCCCTCAGGCGCCGAGGCCACACCGATGTGCTGGGTGGAGGTGGAGGGCGGCGTGGTCGAGGTCGGGCACGACGGCGACGGGTTCTGCTTCGACAACGAGCTGCCCCGCCACCGCGCGTACCTGGAGCCCTACCGGCTCGCCGACCGGCTCGTCACCAACGGCGAGTGGCTGGCGTTCATGGCCGACGGCGGCTACCGGCGCCACGAGCTGTGGCTCTCCGACGGCTGGGCCCGGGTGCAGGCCGAGTGCTGGCGGGCGCCGCTGTACTGGGAGGAGGTCGACGGCACCTGGTTCGAGCACACCCTGCACGGCACCTGGCCGGTGGACCCCGACCTGCCCGCCTGTCACGTCAGCCACTTCGAGGCGGACGCGTTCGCGACCTGGGCCGGGCACCGGCTGCCGACCGAGGCGGAGTGGGAGCACGCGGCCTCGCTGCACGGCCCGGCGGCGAGGCGTCACGACCGGGCCACCGGCGCCCCCGAGGCAGGCATGACGCTGCACCCCCGCGCCGCGGCGGGCACGTCGGCGGGCACCGGAGCAGGCGCGGGCCTGCGCCAGCTGCTCACCGACTGCTGGGAGTGGACCTCCTCGGCCTATCTCGGCTACCCCGGCTTCCACCCGCCGCAGGGCGCCATCGGCGAGTACAACGGGAAGTTCATGTCCGGCCAGATGGTGCTGCGGGGCGGGTCGGCGCTGACCCCGGGCACCCACGCCCGGCTGACCTACCGCAACTTCTTCCCGCCCGGCGCCCGGTGGGCGCTGTCGGGGGTGCGGCTCGCCGACGGGCCGGCGCCGGCGCGCACCGCCTCGTAGCGGTCGAGCGCGTGCCGGCGCTCCTCGCCGTGCTCGACGATCCGCTCCGCGTATCCGTGCGCGTAGCCGTCGTCGTGGCGCCACGGCTCGTGCGCCGTCTTGCCGGGCAGGTGGCGCAGCTCGGGCACCCAGCGGCGCACGAAGTCGCCGCTCGGGTCGAACCTGGTGCCCTGCGTGAGGGGGTTGAAGATCCGGAAGTACGGCGAGGCGTCGGTGCCGGTGCCCGCGACCCACTGCCAGCCGTGGTTGTTCGAGGCCAGGTCGCCGTCGTCGAGGTGGTCGAGGAAGTGCCGCGCACCGACCTGCCAGCGCACGTGCAGGTCCTTGACGAGGAAGCTGGCGGTGACCATCCGCAGGCGGTTGTGCATCCAGCCGCTCTCCAGCAGCTGCCGCATCCCGGCGTCGACGAAGGGGAAGCCGGTGCGGCCGGTGCGCCAGGCCTCGACGTGCGGCGCGACCGCGGGGTCGTCGGCATGGGCGTACTCCATCCGGGCGAGGCCCGAAGTGAGGTCCCACCAGGCCGACTCCGGGGTGTGCCACAGCACGTCGGCGTAGAACTCGCGCCAGGCGAGCTCGGTGGCGAACGCGCGTGCGCCGGGGCCCTCATCGGGCCCCAGGTCGGCCAGCAGGGTGCGGGGGTGGATCTCCCCGTGGCGCAGCGCGGCGGAGAGCCGGCTGGTGCCGTCCAGGTCGGGGCGGTCGCGGCCGTCGGCGTAGTCGGTCAGGGCGCTGTCGCGGAACGTCGCCCAGCGCCGTACCGCCGCCTCCTCACCCACCTGTCCGTGCTCGCGGCCGCGCGACACGAGTGCGGCGTCGAGCTCCTCGCCCGTCACGCTGCGTCGCCACCTCAGCCCGGACGGTGGCGGAACCGGTGGGGGTGCACCGGCGTCGCGCCACGCGCGGGCGTACGGCGTGAACACCCGGTACGGCGTGCCCTGGCCGCTGCGCACACTCCCCGGTGCCACGGCGTACGGCGAGGAGGCGGCGCGCAGGCGCACGTCGTCGCGCTCCAGACGCTCAGCGACCGCACGGTCCCGCCGGCGGGCATACGGCGTGTGCTCGCCGGTGACGTGGACCGTGCGCGCCCCGGCCTCGGCAGCAAGCGCCGCGACGACGTCGACGGGGTCGCCGGTGCGGACCACGAGCGCACCGCCGGTGCTGTCGTCGAACGCGGCCAGCGACGCCTCGAGGCGCGCGCGCCGGGCGTCACCGGCATGGGCCAGGGCGGGGTCGCGGACGAAGAGCGGCACCACGAGGCCCTCCTCGGCCGCGCGGTGCAGCGCCGGGTGGTCGCTCAGGCGCAGGTCGCGGCGCAGCCACAGCACCGAGGTCATCGCCGACTCCGGTGCGCGCTCATCCGCATGGTGCTCACCTCCAGGTCGTACCCGCGCGGGCGGCGGCGGCAGCCCGGCGGCGAACCCTGGCGCGGCCCCTCCACCAGGGATCACGTCCCGTCAACCACTTCGAAGATATATTCCACATTGACGGTTTGGCGCGTTTCGGCCAGGGGTAATGGCCCGGGCAGACGCTTTCTCGTGGCCCAGCCCACCGCCACGTCGTGCGCGTCTTTGCCAGGAGTCGAGATGTCCGTCTTGTCACTCACCACCCCCACCACTGGCGCCAATCCTGCCCCAGCGGAGCGTGGCCACACCCGGTCACCGCAGGAGCGCAAGATCCGTACCGCCGAGCTCATCGCTGAGGCTCGGCAGGTCACCGGTGCTGAGCGCGACGCCCTGCTGGAGCAGGTCATCGTGCTGAACATCCCCGTCGCCCACTCGCTCGCGGCGCGCTACCGCAACCGCGGCCAACCGCTCGAGGAGCTCCAGCAGGTCGCCTGCCTGGCGCTGACCCGAGCCGTCCAGAACTTCGATCCCGAGCGCGGGGAGGACCTCCTGGTCTTCGCCGTGCCCTCGATCCTGGGCGAGCTGAAGCGTTACTTCCGCGACGTCGGCTGGTCGATCCGGCCGCCGCGCCGTCTGCAGGAGCTGCGCCCGCGCCTCGTCGAGGCCGAGGAGCTGTTGTCGCAGGTGCTGGGACGCCCGCCGTCGCTGGGAGAGCTCGCCGACGAGCTCTCCTGCTCCGTCGAGGAGGTGCAGGAGGCCAAGGCGTGCGCCGACCTCGGCCGTACCTCCTCCCTCGACGAGCCCGTCTCCGAGAGCGGCAGCGCGCTCGGTGACCTGCTCGCCGAGGAGGACCCCGGCTTCGGCCACGGCGAGGCCATCGCCGTGCTCGCGCCCGTGTGCCGCCGGCTCAAGCAGCGCGATCGCAAGATCCTGCGGATGCGCTTCTACGAGCAGATGACCCAGCAGGAGATCGCCGATGAGCTCGGCGTGACGCAGGTGCAGGTCTCCCGCCTGCTCAAGCGGATCCTCGAAGACCTCCGTACTGCGGTGGGAGGGATGCAGCAGACCTCCGCAGCGTGAGGCTCGCGCCCCGGATGGTGCCCGGGGCGCACGTGATCGCCGGGCCGGTACAGCCCGCCCAGCGCCGGTCGGCGCTCACGACCACGGTCCACCGCACCGGTCTCGATACGCTCGCGGACCGGAGCTGTGGACCGTTCGGTTTTCCCACCCGGTCCCGGTGCGGGCCGGCCGAGACGAGCAGGAGCGACGATGGACGTCCACCTCGCCTGGGCCTCGGTGCCCTTCCCCGACGACCTCGTCGGGCCGTGGGTGGAGGTGCGCCATCTGGCCGAGGACCTCGTGGCGGTGGAGAGCACCGCGAGCCTGTCGCGGGTCTACCACGAGCTGAAGTGGAGCCTGGCTGAGGACGCGGCGCTGATCGTGGCTCCGCTCGCCGGCCGGCCGAAGCTCAAGGGACTACGGCCCGGGACGACCACGTGGCTGCGCGACCGGCTCGCGGTGTGGCCCGGCCCCGACACCGGTTCGCACGCGACCGGGCGCGACGCGGAGGACTCCGCGTAGTCGTGGCGTCCGGGCGATTGCTCATCGGCACCTCGGGCTGGTCGTACGCGGCGTGGCGTGGCGACTTCTACCCCGATGGCCTGCGCCAGCGCGACGAGCTGCGGTTCCTCTCCGAGCGGACCACCGCCAGCGAGGTGAACGCCACCTTCTACCGTCTCCAGCGGCCCACCACGTTCCAGCGGTGGTACGACGACGCCGCACCCTCACACGTGCTCGCGATCAAGGGCAGCCGCTACGTCACCCACCTCAAGCAGCTGCGCGACCCGCTGCCCGGCCTGGCGAACTTCTTCGCCTCCGGGGTGCTGGCGTTGCGCGAGCGCCTCGACGTCGTGCTGTGGCAGCTGCCGGCACGCCTGCACTGCGACCCGGCGCTCCTGGAGGAGTTCCTGGCGGTGCTGCCACGCACCGCCGGCGAGGCGGCGGCGCTGGCCGCTCGGCACGACGACCGGCTGGCGGCGGACCGCACGTGGCTGGAGCCCGCCGATCCCGGCGCCCGGATCCGGCACGCGCTGGAGCCGCGGCACACGTCGTACGGCAGCCCGGAGGCGCTCGACGTGCTCTCCACCCACGACGTGGCGCTGGTGCACTCGGACTCCCCTGGCGCCTGGCCGGTGCTGGAGGCCGACACCGCGTCGTTCCGCTACGTGCGGCTGCACGGTCACTCGACGCTGTATGCGAGCCGTTACTCCGACCGGCTGCTCGACACATGGGCCGAACGCTGCGCGGCGTGGAGCGCGGCCGGGGTGGACGTGCACGTGTACTTCGACAACGACGCCCGCGGCCACGCCCCGCACGACGCGGTGCGGCTACTGCAGCGCCTGGGGGCCGCCCCGGAGCCGGCCAGCGACTGATCCCGCCGCTCAGTCGGCGACGGCGTCCTGCTCGCGGCGCAGCTCGGCCCACACGACCTTGCCGACCTCGCGGTGCTCCACGCCCCAGGCCGAGGACATCGCGGAGACCAGGAGCAGGCCCCTGCCGTGCTCGTCGGAGAGCTGCGGCGGACCGGGCGCGGGCATGCCCGGGCCGTAGTCGCGCACCGCGATCCGCACGCCGTGCTCGGCGGCGACGACGCTGAGCTCGTAGTGGGAGTCCGCGTGGGTGATCGCGTTGGCGGCGAGCTCGCTGACCACCAGGTAGGCCAGGTCCATCAGCTCGCCCAGCCCCCACGCCTCCAACCGGGACCGCACGAAGGCCCGGGCCTCCCCCACGCTCGCCAGGTCGCGCGGCAGCTGGACGGCAGCCTCGACCACGCCGTCGGGGTCGCCGACGCCGCCGATCACCTCGACGAGCCGCTCGACGTCGTCACCCTTGACCACGTAGCCCCGGGCGCGGTCCTCGAACCACGCGGGATCCTCGGGGTCCAGCCCGGAGAAGATGACCACGTCCGCCGCGGGTGCGGCCTCCTGCAGGTTCAGGAGCACGTCACGGCCGCCGACGTCGGGCAGCACGAGGTCGAGCACGATCACGTCCGGGGCCAGCTCGTGCGCCAGCTCCACGGCACTGTCGCCACGACCCGCCTCCCCCACGACCTCGAACCCGCCGCGCAGCCGAAGTGCGGTGCG